>JADJTM010000001.1 GCA_016711205.1 Micropruina sp.
CGCCCCAGATGCAGGCGATCCTCACCGAGGTGCGAGGGTGAGCGCACCTGTCAGGCTCGCGGTCACTGGGCCGGCTGGGTTCGTTGCGTGGCACCTGCGATGCGCGGCGCGGGCGCGCTGGGGTGGTGATCTAATCGGGTTGAGGGCTGAAGAGTTCGCTGATTCGACGCTTATGGACGCCAGGCTGGCGCAGGTCGACGCGGTCGTCCATCTCGCAGGGGTGAACCGGGCCAGCGATCCCGCTCAGATTGAGCGGACGAACCTGTGGCTCGCCCAACAACTAGTGCAGTCCCTGCAGCGGTTGGGTCGCTCGATTCCGATTGTGTACGGAAACTCGATCCACTCGCTCGGAGACTCGGTGTTCGGGGCCGCCAAACGACGGGCGGCGGAGATCCTGGCGGACTGGGGGCGCGGATCGGGTGCGCCGGTGGTGAATGTGCTGATGCCGAACTTGTTTGGCGAGCACGGCGTTCCGAACTACAACTCGGTGGCTGCAACCTTCTGCCATGCGCTGGCGCGTGGCGAATCGCCGAGCGTCGTGGATGACAAGGAGTTGCCCCTGCTTTATGTGGGCGAGGTCGTCGATCGTCTGCTTGATCTTGCGGTCGACCCCGAGCCCGGTCAGATCACGTTGCCTGGACGTCCGACCTGGGTGAGTGATCTAGCCTCTCGTCTGACGGCTATCGCGGAGGGCTACCGGTCGGGCCAATTGCCGGATCTATCAGATCCGTTCACCAAGCAGCTGTTCAATACGTACCGCTCGGCGGCGTTCCCAGAGTTGTTCCCGATTCGTCCGACTCCAGCGGAAGATCCGCGCGGGCGGCTGGTCGAGGCTGTGAAGGGCGGCGGCGGGCAGACTCAGGTGTTCTACTCGATCACCAATCCCGGGTTCACTCGTGGCCAGCACTGGCACCGGCACAAGGTGGAGCGGTTCCTCGTCCTTGCGGGATCGGGCGAGATGCGGCTGCGCCGACTGTTCACCGATGAGGTGGTCACGTTCCCAGTGACAGGGGATCACCCAGCGATTGTAGACATGCCCACCTTTTGGGCTCACTCAATCACCAATACGGGGACGGAGCCATTGGTGACGCTGTTCTTCGCCGACGAGCTATATGACCCCGGCAATCCCGACACGATCCCTGAGGATGTCTGATGAAGGTCATGACCGTGGTGGGTACTCGCCCCGAGATCATCCGGTTGGCGGCTGTGATGCGCCGACTAGACACCACCGACGGTATTGAGCATGTGCTGGTGCATACCGGACAGAACTGGGATCGCCAGTTGAACGAGGTGTTCTTCGAGGATCTCGGGCTGCGACTGCCGGATCATGTGCTGAATGTGGATGTGTCGTCTCTGGGTGCCACGCTGGGCGATATCCTGCGGCGCACGGAGGCGGTTCTGGACGCGGAGAGGCCGGATGCGTTCCTGGTGCTGGGGGACACGAACAGTGCGTTGAGTCTCATTATCGCCAAGCGCAAACGGGTGCCTACCTACCACATGGAGGCGGGGAACCGCTGTTTCGATGCCAATGTGCCGGAGGAGACCAATCGGAGGCTGGTCGACCACACCGCTGACTTCAACCTCGCATACACCGAGCACGCCCGGCGGAACCTGCTCGCGGAGGGTCTGCATCCACGTCGGGTGATCGTCACAGGTTCGCCGATGGCTGAGGTACTGGAGTCACATCGCTCGGCGATCGCGGGGTCTTCTGCTCTCACGGCTCAAGGGCTAGAGCCCGGCAAGTACTTTCTGGTTTCGGCCCATCGCGAGGAGAACGTTGATCCGCCCGCCCGCCTTGAGTTGCTGGTTGGGTGCTTGAACGTGGTCGCCGCCGAGTGGGGGCTCCCCGTATTGGTCTCGACGCACCCGCGAACTCGGAAGCGCTTGGAGGTCCTCGTCGGCGTCGAGGTGAGTCCGCTAGTGAGGTTCCATGAGCCGTTCGGGTTTCTGGACTACAACCGTCTGCAGTTGGGTGCGGCGTGCGTGCTGTCGGATTCGGGAACCATCGCTGAGGAGTCGACGATGCTGGGGTTTCCCGCGGTTACCTTGCGTTCCTCTATCGAACGCCCCGAGGCTCTCGACGCCGGCGCGATCACCATGGCGGATTTGGATGCTCCCGCTGTGCTTCGTGGCATTCGCTTCGCGATGGCTTGCGCCAAGACCGTTGAATCCGGCGTTTCGCACGGCCGGGTCCTCCCCGTGGATTACCAGATCGCGAACACATCCGAGCGAGTAGTGAACTTAATTCTCTCTACCGCATTCCAACACAACTTCTGGTCCGGGCTTCGGTAGATTCGTGGAAAGAGCGCACTATGTCCGAGGCGCGGTGTCACTCCTTCTCCGCTTGTCGCTCAAGCTGGAAGAATCGCCGGTGAGGGCCTGGCGTCCAGGAAGTAGACACGATCGTCGTGGGTGGGTTCATGGCAGGTAGAATCGCGGAGAAATGTGCAGATCCACAATGCGACGATCGTCCGCGATGCTGTGGGCCAGTCTGGCCGTCCGACGCTGTGGTTGACATTGTTGATCAGGTGCTGCGCGTATTGTACAGGTTGAGCGGGCTCTGGTCGATCTCGACCTCAGCCGGCACCATCCAATGACGCTGCTCGCCGTCCGCCTGCCTGACCATCTTAACCGGCCCAGATTGTGCCAGTAGCTATCATGTCCGAGATGACGAGTGCTTGCGTGCATTCCCGGGCGGATGCTCTTCCAACACTCCGAGGATGAAACGGAATCGCTTGGTCGGTTCATCGGCGGAGCCATTGCCATCAGCCACGACGAATCATGTGGTGTCGGCATTCGTCACTGACCTACGCGTCGGGACCGGCCGACGCCTTTGCGGCACGCCAAGCGCGATGCAGGCGGTCGCGACGCGACGTGCCTTTTGCTTCGGCCTCATGCTTGTAGTGATAGTAGTAGCCGTCGCTGCTCCCCACCTTGGCCTTGTTCAGAACGATGCCGAGGGTTGCGCCACCTACCTGGTCCAGCGTCGCCACCGAGTCCTCGAGTTCGGGCACCGTGACCGCTCCACGCGCGGCCACAATCAAGGCACCCCCGGTCATCGTGGAGAGGATCGCTGCGTCAGTAACCGGCAAGAGTGGAGCGGCGTCGAGCACGACCGTGTCGTACCCCTGCGCGGCCGCGTCCAGCAACCGCTTCATGGCGTCGGACGCAAGCAACTCAGCTGGGTTGGGTGGAGTCTCGCCGGCGGCGACAACGTGGAAGCTACCGCTGCCGATCGGCTGGACGACATCCTCAAGAGCGGCGCGGCCTATCAGGACGGTCGTCAGTCCGACGGACCCTTCGATGTTGAGGTACTTCGCGACCATGGAACGACGCAGGTCGGCGTCGATCAGCAGCACCTTTTCGCCGCCTTCGGCGAGAGTGCTGGCCAGGTTGATCGACGTCGTTGACTTTCCCTCGCCGGCCACCGATGACGTGACGACGAAGGAGTTCCTGTCCGTGCCCTTGGCGACGTCCAGAAACCGCAGGTTTGTCCGCAGCTTGCGGTAGGCCTCTGCGCGCAGCGAGTGCGGGTCCGTGAACATGACCAAGGGATGCTCGGCGGCGTCCGCGTCGAACGGAATTTTCGCGATCACCGAGTGATCAGTGGCACGGGCCACGTCGTCCTCAGTGCGAATGGAGCGGTCCAGGGTGTTGCGCAGGACCGCCTGGCCGAAGCCGAGCAGCACACCAGCCAAGAGCCCGACCGCTAGGTTCAGGGCGGTGCGGGGCGTGGTCTTCTCGAGTGGGACCGTCGCGGGGGTAACGATCGTGGCCGCCACGGCGCGCTTGCCGGTGGCGTCCGAGGGGGAGAGTTGATCGACCGTGGCTACCAACTGTTCGCTGGTCGCCTGCGCGATCTGGGCGCTCAGCTCGGGGTCGCGGTCGACCACCGAGATCTCGACGATCGCGGTGTTGGTGGGAATCGATGCCGTCACCGCCTGCGCCAGCAGCGCCGGAGTGGTCTGCAGGCCCAGCTTGTCGATCACCGGCTGGAGCACGGTGGGGGTCGTGGTCACCTGGGCGTAGGAGCGCACCTGATTGGTGGCGTAGGTGGCACCCTGCAGCAACTCGCCGGCCGTGTCACCACCCCGTACCGAGATGAAGACCGCGGTCCTGGCCGTGTAGGTGGGAGGCGTGACCAGGGTGATGATCGCGGCGCTGGCGATGCCGAGTAGCGTCACACAAACGATGCTGACCCAGTATTTGCGCAGCACGGCGACGTAGTCGCGCAGTTCCATTCTTGAGTACTCCTCCGGGGGCGAGGGCTCATGGGCCCACCGGAGCTTATCGCGTAGGGTGTGGCGCCACCCAATCCCCGATCAGTGTGCGCAGTGTGCTGCAAGCCGAATGACGGCATGATCGCTCCTGTGGCTAGCGAAACCAATACCGACCGACTTCGCGTGCTGAGCGTCTGCGTCGGCAATATCTGCCGATCGCCCGTCTCGGAGTTCCTACTGCGCCAGGAGTTCGGCGACCGGGTGGAGTCGACCAGTGCCGGGACACACGCCTTGGTCGACGAGCCGGTCTATCCACCGATGGCGGTCCGACTGGACGGACTCGGGGTGGCGCACGAGGGCGGTGCGCGTCAGGTCACCGAGGCGATGCTGCGCGAGGCGGACCTGATTCTGACGATGACCCGTGAGCTGCGCTCCCGGGTCGTCGAACTGGCGCCCGCGACGGTCCGGCGCACCTTCACGCTGGCCGAGTTCGCTGCGATCGTTGCGGCTGGTCCCCGTCCTGCGGCGCCGCCGTCGGGGCGGGGGGAGTTCGTTCCTCTGATTGCCGCGGCTGCCGCCCAGCGATCGGCGGTGGCGGGACGGGGCGTCGACCTCGACATCGCCGATCCGTACAGGCGCGAGGACGCCGACTATGCGCTGGCGTTCGACCAGATCCGCCGGTGCGTTTCGGCCATCAGTACAGCGTGGAACTAGCGGATCTAGTGCGCTGGAAGAGCTTGTGAGCAGAGATCCCGGCGTTCGCCGGGATGACGAGATCCTGACGACCTTACGAGACCGCCCGTGGGTGTGCCGCTGCTCGATCCGGCCGGCGCGGTGGCAGAGTGGGCGCAATGAAGCGCTGCGCGGTTCTGCTGTTCACGATGGTGCTGCTACTGGCGGGGTGTGCCCGCCAGGCGCCCGAGACCGCGTCCGCGGCGTCACCGAGCCCCGTGGCTCCCGTGTTGGTGGGGTCCACCTCCGACCTGACGGTCCAGGTGCTGGCGGAGTTGTACGTCCAGGCGCTGGAATCGAAGAACCGTGCGGCGCGCATCGTGGCCGTCAACGACGACTCGAATGCCCAGGTCAGCCGGCTGATGGCCGACGAGGTGGACGTCGTCCCCGCCTTCGCCTGGAGTGCCGCCCAGGCGTTGCAGGTGGACACCCAGGATCCGCAGAGCCTCGTCTCCGACCTGGCCGCGGCGCTGGACGGGGAGGCGGCCGTGCTGCAACCGTCCAAG
Organism: Micropruina sp.; assembly: GCA_016711205.1. Lineage (GTDB taxonomy): Bacteria > Actinomycetota > Actinomycetes > Propionibacteriales > Propionibacteriaceae > Micropruina. The sequence goes on from JADJTM010000001.1 coordinate 5,459, forward strand.
GTCGACCGGCGCTGGCGCTATGTCTCCAGGTCGGTCACCTCGCTGCTCGACCTGTCCGCGAAGACCACGGTGGTCGCGCCCGAACGCTGGCGAGCCGCCCCCGACGGGCCGTCCGGGCTGGCCGCGATCTACCAGGCCAAGCCGGCGGTGACCGTGCTGGCCGACGCGAATCAGCGACTCGCCCGGGTGAAGACGGGGGCGATCGGCGTGTTCGACGGCACCGAGCCGCAGGTTACGGATGCCGGGCTGAAGGTGCTGGCCGATCCCAAGACGATGATCGTCTCCGACCCGCAGATCGCGCTGCTGCGCATCCAGCGCGCCGAGGACGACACCGTGCTGGGAGTCATCCAGCAGCTGCACGCGGTGCTCGACAACACCGCGGTGATCGGCATCCGTAAGCGTGCTGCGACGATCGGTGTTCCCGCGGCCGTGACCGAGTGGCTGAAGGCTCATCCGTTGACCTGACGCCGAGCCTTGGTCCTGCACTCCTCGACCCGACCCGGGATCCTCGGTCGGCCGGGGAGATCCCGGCGTGCGCCGGGATGGCGCGTGGTCCTGTCATCCCGGTCAGCCGAAGAGCTTGCCCCACGTCTTCACCGACACGGTTCCGGTCTGCGGCAGCTTGGTCTTCTTCTGCAGCGACTTCACCGCCTCGAGTGTCTTGGCGCCGAACGTGCTGCCGGCGTTGACCTTGAACTGACGGGCCTTCAGCAGTGTGTGCAGCGCGGCGACCCTCGCACCCTTGACGCCCTTGCGGAGGTCGGGGGTGAGCCGGGTCAGGGTGAGCGGGTCGGCCTTGCCGGTGACCGGCAGTCCCTTCTTCTTCTGGTAGGCCTTCACCGCCGCGCGGGTGTCGGTGCCGAAGTATCCGGTGGTCTTCACCTTGCGACCGGCGTTGATCAGCAGGTTCTGCAGGGCGGTGACCTTGGCGCCCCGGGCACCCGGACCGAGCGTGGTCGAAATGAGCAGGTCGTACTTGGTCAGCCCGTACTTGGTGATCAGCGCGTAGACCTTGGTGGCGTACGACTTGCTGGACGACCAGCCGGCCTTGCCGATCGCCGTCAGGAACGCTTTGGGCTTGGCGGTGACTTTCATCGCCTTCTTGTAGCGGGTGGCGGTCGACAGCACGACGCCCTGATCGGCGATCGACTTGGCGATCGAGGAGTACGTGCGGTACTTCGTGCCGCCGACCTTCACGCAACCGGTCGACACCTTGCTCTTGACGCCGCCGCAGCGCAGTCCGAAGTAGTTCTTGGCCTTCTTGGTCACCGCGCTCGTGCCCGACTTGGAGTGATACAGCGCCTGGGCGATGGTGACCGATGACGGCACCCCGGTGGCCGCCTCGCTGCGCTGGGCCGCCGGCGCCAGCTTGGTGATCAGGGCTCGGTTCGGGTCGGTCTTGGCCTTCTTCACGACGTCGAAGCGGTAGAGGTTCCACTTCTTCATCAGGTTGATCACCAGGGTGGAGTAGTTCGGATCGGTGGCGTAACCGGCCTTGTGCACCGCTCGAATGAACTTGTTCGGATCGTTGGGGTATTTGAAGGCCGGGTTGTACCGGTCGGCGTAGTCGAGCAGGCGTCCGTGGTCGAGGAAGGACTTCTCCATCGAGCTGTAGGTACGGAATCGACTGACGTACTTCTTCTTCTTGCCCTTGACGTACTCGTAGGACGCCAGCGCGACGCAGCCCTTCTGGTAGGGGCTGATGGTGGCGCCACATTTGATGCCGAAGTAGTTGCTGTACTTGGTCGTCAGCCCGGACCGGCCCCACCCCGATTCCAGCATCGACTGCGCGATCGTCACCGCCCGTGGGACGCCGTACCTCTTCTTGGACGCCTTCGCGGCCTCGGCGGCCTTGGCGATGTAGGCCTCGTAGTCGACGGCGGCCTCGCTGTCGGTGGTGCCGGTGGTGACACTGACCGTGCCGGCTGATACGAGCGCGACGGCGAGAAGGGTGGCCCTGATCCGGACGGTTGGGTGGGTCATGGTCAGGTATTCAAAACCTGAGAACTGTCCGAGAGCTACCTGAAGTCTCGATGCAGGCTCGATGGCTGACCCAGTAATGCGCCGCTGGCTAGGTGTTTCGCGCTCGGCAACCCTCAAGTTCCGGATGATGCCGACACGGCGTCTGCACCCCCCCGGGGGGCGCGCCCCCCGCGCCCCCCCCCCGCCGGGGGGGGCGGGGGGGCGGGGGGGGGGGGGGGGGGGGGGGGTTGGGGGGGGCCCGGGGCGGGGGCCGGGGGTGCGGGGCGGTCAGGACGCCGGGCGCGCCACCGGGATGCGGACGGTGAACACCGTCCGTCCGGGGTGCGAGTCGAGGGACGCCGTCCCGCGGTGCGCCGCGACGACGGCGGCGACGATCGCCAGACCGAGGCCGGTGGACGAGCCGCCCTGGATGCGCACCCGGCTGACCTCGGCCCGGGTGAAGCGTTCGAAGACCGACGACTGCAGGTCCGCGGGGACGCCGGGACCGTCGTCGGTCACCGTGATCACCACCATGCCGTCGGCGACCGCGACAGCGGTCTCCACCCGGGTTCCGGGTGGGGTGTGGGTGCGGGCGTTGGCCAGCAGGTTGGCCAGCACCTGGTGCAGCCGGTAGCGGTCGGCCAGCGCTACCACGGGCTCATCGGGCAACGACAGCGACCACCTGTGGTCGGGGCCGGCGGCGCGGGCGTCGCTGGTCGCGTTCAGCACGATCTCGGTGACGTCGGTGGGTGCCAGGTCGAGCGCCGGCCCCGAATCGAGCCTGGCGAGCAGCAACAGGTCCTCGACCAGGCTGCTCATCCGGTCCGACTCCGACTCGATCCGCCCCAGGGCGTGCGCCATGGTCGGCGAGAGCTCCGCCCGCTCGCGGCGGGTCAGTTCGGCGTACCCGCGGATCGCCGCCAGCGGGTTGCGCAGCTCGTGCGAGGCGTCCGCGACGAACTGCCGCAGCTTGACCTCCGAGGCGTGCCGGGCGGCCAGCGCCCCCTCGACGTTGTCGAGCATGTGGTTGAACGCCAGCCCGACCCGTCCGACCTCGCTGACCGGATCGGTGTCGGCGTCCGGCACCCGCACGATGCCCTCCACCTCGCCGCTCTCCAGGGGCAGGTTCGACACCGTGGTCGCGGTGGCCGCCAGCCGGTTCAGCGGCGCCAGGCTCCCGACGACGACCCCGCGCGCGACCAGCACCGCCGCCGCGATGATCACCCCGGTGAGCAGCGCCTCGAACACCATCAGCGAGGTCATCGCGCTGCCCAGCTGGCTCAGCGGGATGCCGACGATCACGCGCGCCGTCCCGTCACCGTGCGTGGTCACCCGATAGAGGCCATAGTCGACCAGGCGGATGGTGGATCTCTCGCCCGAGTCGAGTTGCAGGACCGACAGTTGCTGCAGTGCCTCCACCGACAGCGAGGCCGGGCGTACCCCGTAGTTGCTGGCGCGGTCGACCAGGATCATTCCCTTGATCGTGCCCGTGGTCTGCTCGGCAATGATCGTGCCGATCTCCTGTCCACCCAGCGAGGGGCTGTCCGGCCCGGGTCCGGTCACTCGGGCGATCGCGCGGTCCAGTCGGCCGTCCACCTGGTTGACCTGGATGTTGTACGCCGCGAGCGCCACCACTGCGCTCAGGCCGACCGCCACCAGCGCCACCAGGGCCGCGACGCGCACGACCAGGCGCCGTCCGAGGGTGCCCTTCGCGAGCGGTCGGACGGCGGGTGGGTGGGATACGTCGGGCGGCAGCTGGTGCTGGGCCGGCATCAGCGGGGGACTGCTCATTCGGTGGCCGGTTTCAGCACATAGCCGGAGCCCCGCAGGGTGTGGATCATCGGCGCGCGGTTCGCGTCGATCTTCTTGCGCAGGTAGCTGATGTACAACTCGACCACGTTCGCCTGTCCACCGAAGTCATAGTTCCAGACCCGGTCAAGGATCTGCGGCTTGCTCAGCACGCGGCGCGGATTGCGCATCAGGTAGCGCAGCAACTCGAACTCGGTCGCGGTCAGCTGAATCTCTTCGCCGCCGCGGGTCACCTCGTGCGAATCCTCATCGAGCACCAGGTCGCCGACCACCAACTGCGATCCCGGACGCACCGTGGTCGCCCCGGTGCGGCGCAGCAGGCCGCGCAGCCGGGCGATCAGTTCCTCCAGCGAGAAGGGCTTGGTGACATAGTCGTCGCCCCCCGCGGTGAGGCCGCCGATGCGGTCCTCGAGAGCGTCCTTGGCGGTGAGGAAGATCACCGGCACGTCCGGCTGCTCGGTGCGGATGCGGCGCATCACCTCGAGGCCGTCGAAGTCGGGCAGCATCATGTCGAGCACGATGGCGTCCGGACGGGCCTCGCGTGCGGCCTTGACCGCCGCCAGCCCGGAGCCGGCGGTGGCCACCTCCCAGCCCTCGTAACGCATGGCCATGCTCAGCAACTCAGTCAGGCTCGACTCGTCATCGACGGTGAGGATCTTGATCGGGGTGCCGTCGGGCCTGGTCAGGGAGTCACTGCCCCCGCGTGTGCTGGTCGTCATGTGCTCAATCTGTCAGTCGCCTGTGAGTCTGGGCTAGGCGTTTGCTGTGCGAATGCTGTGAGCCTGCGCCGACTGAGAGAATAGGCGGGTGAACGGACGGCAGCGCGACGGACGGCGGCTCGCCGTCGGCACGCTGACGGTGCTTCCGGTGCGTCCGCCCGAGAATGTGGACGCCGGTGTCGCCCGTGCGATGGTGGTGTGGGCGCCGATCGTGTTCGTGCCGGTCGCGGCGGTGGTCGGGCTGGTCGGCTGGGGTGTCGTCGCGGCCGGGCTGCCCGGGCTGGTCGCCGGACTGCTGTGCGTGGGCCTGCTGGCCTGGCTGACCCGGGCGATCCACCTGGACGGGCTGGCCGACACCGCGGACGGGCTCGGCTCGGGTCGTCCGAGCGAACGCGCGTTGCAGATCATGCGCAGCGGCGACGTCGGACCGATGGGGGTGGTCACCCTGATCGTGGTGCTCGGGCTTCAGGCGGTGTGCATGGCGACGTTGCTCGAGCGTCCGTGGGGTGCGGTGGTGGTCGCCGTCGCACTCTGCTGCGGACGGGGGGCGCTGGCCCTGGTCGCGGGCGGCGGCGCACCCGCGGCGCGTCCGGACGGTCTGGGCGCAGTGTTCGCCCGCAGCGTGCCGCGGTGGCTGGCCGTCACACTGTGGGCGGTGCTCGCGGGCGTGCTGACGGGAGCCTCCGCCCTGATGGGGTCGTGGTGGCAGGGACTGGTGGCCGCCGCGCTGGCTGCACTCGCCGTGGCCTATGTGGTGCGGCTGGCCGTCCGGCGCCTGGGCGGCATCACCGGTGACGTGCTGGGGGCCGCGGTCGAGGTGGCGACGTGCGTGCTGCTCGTGGTGCTGGCCCGCTGACGCAGCCGTGATGCTGGCGCGCAGCCGCCTGAGCGATCGATCCCGCGAGTCGTGGCCGAGGTCTCATGGGAAGCGTCAGAAAACTGCACGTCAGCGTGCACGACACGCCGCCCTGCGGGCGTGTCGTCGGCCCTGACGTGCACTTTTCGGACGGTCCGTGACCAGCCTGCCCGACCGAGCCGGTGAACCGAGTCACCCGCCCGGGTCTTCGAGCGGCCTCAGCTCCGGTTCTGTCGGTTTTTGGCGGACCGATCATCCCGGAGCGCTGTTCGGGGTAGGTTCGATCACATGACGAAGGTGTTGGTCACCGGAGGCGTGCGCTGCGGCAAGTCGCTGTACGCCGAGAACATGGTCGCCGCTGCAACGGCGGTGACCTACATCACCCCCGGCTACGCGGCCAACCCCAAGGTCGATCCCGAATGGGCGGCTCGGGTGTACACCCACCAGAAGCGCCGGCCGCGGCATTGGCGAACCATCGAGACGATTCACATCGCCGACGCCATCCGGGCCGCCGAATCCCCGGTGATGGTCGACTGCCTGGGCACCTGGCTCTCGCGCACGATCGATGCATGGGCGGTGTGGGACCAGCCGTTCGAGTTGTGGCGGCACCGGTTCGACGACGCCGTGCTCGACCTGCTCGACGCCTGGCACGGCAGCCACCAGACGCTGATCGCCGTCACCAACGAGGTGGGCTGGGGGCTGGTCTCGGAGTACGCGTCGGGACGCCTGTTCGCCGACCTGATGGGACGGCTCAACTACCGCATGGGCGGCGCCTGTGACGACGTGGTGCTGATGGTGTCCGGACGGGCTCTGCACCTCGGGTCGGACGCCGAGCACCACCACCACTGACGAGAGGCCCACCGCCGGGAGGGATGGCGGCGGGCCTCGGCCGCGTTCAGCGGGGCCGGAACCCCGTCACGCCGGGCTTGGGCTCGACCCAGTCGATCGTGTGCGTCGTGACCCGACCCGGACGTCCGGAGCGCGGGGGTTGCTCGATCAGCTGGCGGATCAGGCTGCCGAGGGCGTCGGAGGGGCCCTGTGCGTCAATCTCGACGCGTCCATCGAGCAGGTTCATCGCGTACCCGACCAGCCCGAGCTCGCGCGCGACGCTCTGCACCCACCACCGGAATCCGACGCCCTGGACGTAGCCGTCGACCCGGATCACCGCCCGTTCCATGGGTGCACCCTAACCGGCATCGCAGGTGATCGAACATGCCGACGGCGCCACCTGTGATCAGGTGGCGCCGCAGAAGCAGTCAGTGAGCGGGTCGCTCAGTTGGTGGCCTTGTTCCAGGCGGCCTTGGCGTCTTCACCGGCATCCTTGGCGCCGTCCTTGACGGCTTCGCCGGCCTGCTTGGCCTTGGCACCGGCCTGGTCAGCGGCCCCCTCGGCCTGAAGGCTTTCATTGTCGGTGGCGTCACCGACGGCCTCTTTGGCCTTGCCGCCGAGCTCTTCGGCCTTGTTCTTGATCTTGTCGCCGATACCCATATGGTGCCTTCCTGCCGGCGGACGCCGAGTCGCGCCCTCGTGTTGCCAGGCTAGGCGGCGCGACACGGGCACCAACCACCCTTTCGGGGGAGTTCGGGCGGATTCGCCGCGTCCACCGGTGCATCAGGAGATGTCGGCCACGGTCGCATGCAGCGCGGCGAGCATGGCGTCGGCGTCGAGCGCCAACGCCACCCCGTGGGCGCCGGAGCCCATGCTGACCCTGCGTCCGGCGATGGCCTCATCGGCGATCACCGGCCACGCCGTGGTGGCCCCGAACGGGGTGATCGTGCCGCGGTCGTACCCGGTCACCGCGCGGGCGGTGGCGGCGTCCGGCATCGACAGGCGAGACACGCCCAGCAGGGCGCGCAGCTTCGGCCAGGCGATCTCGGAATCGCCCGGCACCAGCACGAACACGAAATCGTCGGGTCCGCGTCGCACCACCATGGTCTTGACGATGTCGCGGGGCTCGATGCCCCGGGCTGCGGCGGCCTCGGCGAGCGAGTGGACGCGTCCGTGCCTGGTGAGCGTGACCTGCAGTCCGAGCGCACGGGCAGCCGCGGCGGCGGGTGCGGCCCCGTCCGCGTCCGGCTCGGACACCCCTCAGGCGTGCAGGTAGCCGAGCAGGTGGTTGCGCTCGTCCAGCAACTGGTCGATGCGGTTCTTCACCACGTCACCGATGGACACCACGCCGTGCAACTCGCCGTCGACGACCACCGGAAGGTGCCGGATGCGCTGGTACGTCATGGTGTGGGCGGTCTCTTCGAGCGAATCGGCCAGCCCGCAGGTGTGCACCTCGGCCGTCATGATCTCGGTGACCGAGCGGGTCAGCACGGCCGCCCCCTGAGCCCCGAGTTCGCGGACGATGTCGCGCTCGCTCACGATTCCCTCGATGTGCAGGCCGTCGGACGACACGATCACCGCACCGATGCGATGCTCGCCCAGCAGGGCCACCAGCCTCTCGACGGACGCCGAGGGCTCGATGGTGACGACGCCGGCGCCCTTGCCTCGGACGATGTCTTCGATCCTCATACCCGGAAGGTACCCGTTCGGCTGCGAGGGTGAAAGTCCATCGGGCTAAGAATGGTGCGCGTCGCCGACTGGCTACGGTGCAGATTCGGCCCGCGCGAGGGAGATGTGGGGCACGGCTACGGTGCAGATTCGGCCCGCGCGGGGAAGATGTGGGGCACGGCAGTGGTGGCGATCCTGGCCCGCGCCCGGCTGACGGGGCGTCCGCTCCCACGTGCTGGACGCGCAGGCCCGGGCCGGCGCGAGGCACCGGCTATTGTCTGGCCTGCCCGAAAGGAGGCCCAGTGAGCGAACCGTCGCCGATCACGCGAGCGGTGCGGGCCGGCATCGACACCGATCTGAGCCACGGTGCCGTCGTCCCGCCGGTCTATCTGAGCACCACCTACACCTTCGAGGAGTTCGGGGTCTCGCGGCCCTACGACTACGCCCGCCGCGGCAACCCGACCCGCAGCATCTTCGCCGACGCGCTGGCCGGCCTGGAGGGTGGTGCCGGGGCAGTGGTGACGGCCAGCGGCATGGGCGCGATCACCACGGTGCTGCACGCGCTACTGAGGCCGGGCCAGGTGCTGCTCGCTCCGCACGACTGCTACGGCGGGTCGTGGCGGCTGTTCGACGCGCTGGCCGGCCGGGGCCACTTCGAGTTGGTGCTCGCCGACCTGACGGACGCCGCGGTTGCCGAGCAGGCGATCCGCGCGCATCGTCCGAGCGTGGTGTGGGTGGAGACCCCGTCCAACCCGTTGCTGCGGATCAGCGATCTGGGGGCGCTGGCGTCCCTGGGCCACGAGGTGGGGGCCACCGTGGTGGCCGACAACACGTTCTGCACGCCGCTGGGGCAGCGCCCGCTGCAGCTGGGAGCCGATCTGGTGGTGCATTCGGCGACCAAGTACCTGGCCGGGCACAGCGACGTGGTGATCGGCGCCGTGGTCTGCCGCACCCCCGAAGAGGTCGAGGACCTGGCGTGGTGGGCCAACTGCCTGGGCGTCACCGGGGGAGCCTTCGATTCGTACCTGGCGCAGCGCGGCCTGCGCACCCTGCACGCCCGGATGGCGATCCACGAGGCCAACGCCGCCGCGATCGTTGCGTTGCTCGGCGCTCACGCCGCGGTCAGTGCCGTCCATCATCCGAGCCTGCCGAGTCATCCCGCGCACGCGCTGGCAGCCCGGCAGCAGCAGCTGTTCGGCGGCATCGTGACCTTCGAGTTGCACGGAGGGTTGGCGGCGGCCCGGGCCTTCATGGAGGGTCTGCGGTTGTTCTGCCCGGCCGAATCGCTGGGTGGCACCGAGTCGTTGGTGTCGCATCCGGCGACGATGACGCACGCGTCCATGCCCGCGCAGGTGCAGGCGGCCGCCGGCATCACCCCCGGCATGGTGCGGCTCAGCGTCGGCATCGAGGACGTCGCCGACCTGATCGGTGACTTGACCGCCGGACTGGAGCGGGTGGCGTCCCTCAGCTGAGTGGTGCGGGTTGACGGGTAATGGGGACGGTTCCTTTCCCCGTCGCCCGGCGACGGGGAAAGGAACCGTCCCCATTACCCGTCGCTCCCGCCGGTTCAGAAACCCGACTGCACCGGCTTGCGGTGCGGACGCTCGACCAGCGCCCGCAGCAGGAAGACCACGTTGGCCGGACGCTCCGCCAGCCGGCGCATGAAGTAGGCGTACCAGTCGGTGCCGTAGGGCACATAGACCCGCACCGTGTGGCCGAGGCCCGCCAGCCGTGCCTGCTCGTCGGCGCGGATGCCGAGCAGCATCTGCAACTCGAACGAGTCGGGGTCGCGCTGCAGTCGCTCGGCCTCGGCGAGTGCGTGGCCGATCATCGCGTCGTCGTGGGTGGCGAACAGCGGACGTCCCTCGCCCTGAAGCAGGATCGTGGTGCAGCGCTGATAGTTGCGATCGACGGCCGACTTGGCCCGATGCGCCACCTCGGACGGCTCGGAGTACGCACCCTTGCACAGCCGGACGCGGTTGCCCGGCGCGGTCTGGTTGCTGCAGTCGGGTGCCGTGCGGTACAGCATGGACTGGAGCACGGTCGCCACCCACGGATGCTGCTCGCGCAGCGTGGTCACGGTGCGCAGGGTGGCGTCGGTGGTGGTGTGGTCTTCGGCGTCGACGGTGACCGTGGTGCCGACGCGTTCGGCATGGGCACAGATCACCCGCGCATTGTCGAGGGCCACCTCGTAGCCGCCCTTGAGCAACGATCCCAGTGCGGACAGCTTGATGGACACCTCGACCCGGTCGGTCAGCCCCTCGGCGGCCAGCCGGTCGAGCAGCTCCACGTAGCTGTCGGTCACCCGGTCGGCCTGGGCCGCGGTGGTGGTGTCCTCGCCGAGATAGTCGATCGTGGCCAGCAGTCCGCGGTCGACGAGGGTGTGAACGGCGCGCAGGCAGTCGTCCAGGGTTTCGCCGGCCACGAACCGGTCGACCACGCGTCTGGTCAACGGAAACGCGACAACGCCCGCCTTCACGACAGGCATGCGCGAAAGGCCGAGCAGCAGGGTTTTCAGCATCGGGTCACCTCGCCCTGGACTCTAGTGCCCACCCCGGATGCCCGCCACCAAATAGCCCGGAAGGGCGATGAATCGCCGAAGCCCGCTGCGGCCTCGCCGCCGGTCCGCGGGCCGGGTTCCGCGGTAAAGGGAATCATGCCGACGAGCCCGGCAGCGGTCGAATCCCGCGCTGAGGGCACGCTCAGCCGGTGTGCGATTCGACGAAAGCGAGGAAGCTCGGTGACAACAGCGAACCGACCGCCAGCACGGCGGAGTCGGCGAGCGCGAGCAGCAGGTCGGCGTCGGTGTTGACGGCGACGAAGGCGGCGCCCGCGGCATCGGCGGCCAGGGCGTCCTGCACGGTGTCGCCCAGCACCACCAGCGGGCCGTCGCCGGCGAGCGCCCGCGCCTGCCGTCCGAGTTCGGCGCGATCGGTGACGTAGGCGCCGGAGGCGAAGAGCGTCCAGTCGATCGCGTCCAGGTCGAAGCCGGACGAGCGCAGCTTCACCCGTGCGCGCCGGGGCGAGTTGCCGGTGAGCAGCCCGTTGCGCCAGCCGGCCCGCTTGGTCAACTGCAGCGCCTCCCGCGCTCCCGGCACGGGTTCGCGCGGAGTGCGTACGTAGAAGGCTTCGGACAGCTCGTCCAGCCGGCGTAGGTACTCATCGACCCGGGTGAGGTTGAGGCCTGCGGCGTGCAGATGCAGTTCGGCGAGCTTGCGGTCGGTGAAGCCCTCGCGTGGACCAGTGGGAGTGACCGGGTCGACCCCGAGGGCCGCGATGGTTTCGGCGAACATGTCTGGACGGGTGCCCGGGCTGCGTACCAGGGTGCCGTCGATGTCCCAGAAGGCGGTGATCACCCTCCGACCCTAGTGATGCGTCGGCTTCGCCGGTCGTTCAGTGCCCTCGCTGCTCAGCTCCCGACCCGGCGCACCAGGTCGACGGTGAGCTCGTCCAGGTTGTGCAGGACGGCGGCCACCCGGGTCAGCAACTCATCGGTGGGGGGCAGAAAGTGGGGCGGGATGGCGACCACCGCCATGCCTGCGCTGAGCCCGGCCAGCAAACCGTTCTCGGAATCCTCGACGACCACGGTGTGGGCCGGCTCGGCGCCCATCTGGTCGGCCACCCACAGGAATGCGTCGGGTGCGGGCTTGCCCTTCGCCGACCCTTCTTCGGTGGAGCGCACCACGCTGATCAGGTCGCGCACGCCCAGCACATCCAACGCTCGCTCGATGACCACCGGCGGCGAGGACGATGCCACGCCCAGCGGCCAGTGTTCTGCCATCCGCCGGACCGCTTCGCGGGCGCCGGGAAGAACCGGCAGGTCGCGGCGGTAGCGCTGCAGCACCGCGTCGATGGTGCGTTGGGCGGCCCGCTCGGCGCCGGGGCCGAAGCCCTTGTGGGTGGCCATGTAGCCGGACCACTCCGGTGTGCTCATGCCCCCCACCGCCACGGTGTCCTCCTCGGACCACACCAGCCCGTCACGGGTGAGCAGCGCGCGCCGCTCGGCATCCCACACCGCCTCGGTGTCGGTCAGGGTGCCGTCCAGGTCGAAGATCACCGCCTGCGTCATGAGGTGTTCAGACTCCGCGCAGCCGCACGGACAGGCAGGTGACGCAGCCCTCGAGTTTCTCGAACTCGCTGATGTCGACGGGGACCACCACGTACCCGCGTTGCGTCAGCAGTTCGGCGGTGCGCGGCGCCGAGGTCGACATCAGCAGCCGGTCGTCGTTGAGCAGCACCACGTGTGTGCCCTCCACCTCGGGCACCTCCAGCACGCTGCGGTACACGGACAGGTCGTCCACCGTGTCGGGATGCACCAGCACCGCACCGTCCGGCAGTGCGGTGACCGCCGACTTCAGGTGCAGCACCTTGTGCACCGGCACCTGGATCACCTGCGCACCCAGCGGACGCAGCAGCTGGTCGAGTTGGGCGGCGCCCGCGGCATTCGTGCGTCCGCCGACCCCCACCCACACGGTGGCGCCGTGCTTGAGCACGTCACCGCCGTCCAGCGTGCCGGGTTCGACGATGCGCGCCACCCGGTACCCGCAGGTGCGCACCGCCAGTTCTGCGGTGGGCAGTTCGGCTCGCCGCCCGGGTGCGGCCGAGCGGGCGATCACCGCCAGATCGGCATAGACCACCATGGTGTCCTCGATGAACACGCCGTCGGGGCAGTCGTCGGCGTCCGGGGCTTCGATGGTCTGCCAGCCGTGGGCTTGCAGCGAACGGCAGTACTCGGCCCACTGTCGGGCGGCCAGGTCGATGTTCACCGGTTGCCGTTCGAGATGGGTGAGCAGGCCGTCCGCGAGTCGAGGGGAGGGACGCCGGACCAGCGCGCGCTGATGATGCACCCCCCTAGTGTGGACCCCCGATCCCCGCACCTGGTGACATGCCCCGCCGCGCGGACAGCCGCTGGCTACGATCGACACATGCGCGAGCTCGTGGATCTGAGCGTTGACCCCGCGTCCTCGATACCCGAGCCGACCGGACGGGTGCTGCAGTACGTCGCTCGCGTGCACCCCGACACCGCGCCGCTGCAGGCGATGCTGGTCGGTGACTGGCACGACGCCGAGCGCCTCCTGGTGTACTTTCCCGGCTTCAACACCCCGCTCGGGCCCTGGGAGGTGGCCAAGTGCCGCATGCTGGCGCGCTCGTTCGGAGAACCGGTGCTGCTGATCGAGATCCCCGGCATGAGCCACTACGGGGACCCACTGCCCGCCCCCGTCCGCGCGAAGATGCGCACCGGTGACGTGCAGGCCTGGGCGGAGTTGATGGTCGACTATCAGCTGGCGGCACTGCAGGCGGTGGGGATGACCGTTCCCGGCGTCGTGGACATGCTGGGGTACTCCACCGGCTGCTCCCTGGGGGTGGCCGCCCTGCACCGCTGGGGCGAGCACGCCGAGCTGCGTTCGGCCAGCCTGATCGAGCCCGTGGCCACGCTGTCGCGCAACCTGCTGAAACTGGAACTGCACAACCTGGCCGATGTGTTGCGGCAGCCGTCCAGCTACCGCAGCAACCACCGCCACGACTGGGTGATGCGGGCCCGGCACCGCCAACTGCGCGAGCCATGGGTGCGCTACGGCCCCGCGGACATGTTGGCGATCGCGCAGGTGCTGGCCCAGCCGCACCTACCCGGTGACCTGCCATTGGACGGATCGGTCGCGGTCAATCTGGTGCGGGGGGTGCGCAGCGACCTGTGCGACGCCGACGCGTTCGCGGCGCTGCACGACGCGGCACCCGAGGCCGGCGTGACGGTGCGCGTGCAGGGTTTTGGACACCCGTTGTGGCACTCCTTCCCCGTGCTGGAGAAGCTGGTACCCATGCTCGGGGCCGGCGCCGGTCGGGCTTAACTCACCTATCGGGTGGCGCCCGCTCGGTGAGTCTTCCGTCATCCCGGGCTTGCCCCGGGATCTGGGTCGACCCGCTGCGTGGGGCGTGGGTGGAGATCCCGGCGTTCGCCGGGATGACGAGACTCACAGCCGGGATGACGAGCCGAGGCAATGCGATGCCTTTCGTCATCCCGGGCTTGCCCCGGGATCTCGGTCGACCGGCTGCGTTGGGCGTGGGTGGAGATCCCGGCGTTCGCCGGGATGACGAAACTCACAGCAGCCGGGATGACGAAACTCACAGCAGCCGGGATGACGAGCCCCGGCAGTGCGATGCCTTTCGTCATCCCGGGCTTGCCCCGGGATCTCGGTTGACCTGCTGCGTGGGGCGTGGGTGGAGATCCCGGCGTTCGCCGGGATGACGAAACTCACAGCAGCCGGGATGACGACACTCACAGCCGGGATGACGAGACACACAGCCGGGATGACGAGCCCCGGCAGTGCGCTGCCTTTCGTCATCCCGGGCTTGCCCCGGGATCTCGGTCGACCCGGGTCAGCAGGATGGGGGCAGCCTGATGGTGCCGTCGTCCTGATAGCCGATCGCGATGCGCGTCACCACATCCGAGTCGTTGACCACGTAGGCGAGGTAGAGGTCGCCACTGGTCAGCGCCCACTGCTTGACGCTCTTGGTGCCGTCCTTCATCACCGTGGACTTGAGCTGCGCGCCGTAGAGCTGCTTCAGCCTCGCCAGCGAGGTGCCGACCCGCACGCCACGTTCGCTCGGGAACGCGTCGGTGCGAATGTCGATGGCCGTCACCGTGCCGCCGGTCGAATACACCCGGGTCGCCCCGAGCAGGTCCGTGGGGGCATACGCGTCGCAGCTGGTCGCCTTCTCACGCAGCACGCCCAGATCCACGGCCTGCTCGGCGCTGAGCCCGAGCGTGACCGGGCCGAGTCTGTCGATCAGATAGGTCCAGCCCAGCCGGTTCGAGGAGTCGTTCAGGGTGGGGGAGGGTGTGGGCGACAGGGTTGGTGTCGGCGATGCGGTCGGCGTCGGAGTGGGCGTTGGCGTTGCTGTCGTCCGGGTGGGCGTCGGGCTCGGGCTGCTCGTGGTGGGCGTTGCTGTGGGTGTCGCGGTGGGGCTGGGCGAGGGACGGACGGCGGTCGTCCGGCTGACCGCCGGCGTGGCGCGGGTGGCTTCGGACGAGGGGCTGCGGGCCAGGAAGTACCAGGCGAGGAACAGCGCCACGATGCCCACCATCACGCCCAGCACGATCGCTCGCGCGGTGGGGCGGTCCGAGCCGCCCGACGAACCCCCGCCGGGCGGGCTGTCCGGTGAGTGTGGGGCATCACCGGGTGAGCCGGCCGCGGTGCCCGGCGCCGCGGCCGGGACTGCGGCGCCCGTCGCGGTGGATGGCGTCGGCAGGGCCGTGGTGACGGCCGTGGGCGAAGCCCAGTCCGGCGTGAACGGTGCGGTCTGCTGTCCGGCGTCGGTGGACCCACTGACCGACGTGACGTCAGCCGCGGACGTTGGTTGCGCCGAGCCGGCCGACCCTGACCCGGCCGACCCTGACCCGGCGGACCCTGATCCGGCGGAGCCCAACCCGGCGGACCCTGCGGACCCGGGCGACTCGCCCGAGGCACGGTCCGGCCTTTGCGACGAGCCGGCCGCGCCGGACCCGCTCAGCTCTGCGGAGTGCGCTGCCTCGCCGCGGTACTCAAGCCCGGTGTCGTCCTCGCTGCTCTCGCTGAAGAACCACCCGGTGTCGGAGCCCGCGTCCGACTGCCAGTCGTCGTCCTGCCCCGTGGGACGATCGGTCGACACGACGGCGTCACCTCCTCAGCTCGGCGCCATCAGACCTCTCCGACTCTCGCACGTTGAGGCCCCGCATCGAAGTATTCCCTTCCGAACGCAACAGCGATGCGTCCACGTCAGCCCCGATCGCGGCGCACCAGCGTCACCGCCTCCTCGCCACAACAGCCAAAATGACAGGCGAAAGGCGTCCAACGAAGGAATAGTCAGCGCAGTCTCATAGTTGAGTCAAGTGCGCTCAACTTCATGATGTGAGCGTGCTAGGCTCAACAACGTGGCCGGCGCAGGCCGGCAGTCCCACTCATTCACTGGAGGAACACAAGCATGGCTCGTGCAGTAGGCATCGACCTGGGCACCACCAACTCTGTCATCGCCGTTCTCGAGGGCGGCGAACCCACCGTCATTCCCAACGCCGAGGGCTCGCGCACGACCCCGTCCGTGGTCGCCTTCACCAAGAGCGGCGAGGTGCTGGTCGGCGAGGTCGCCAAGCGGCAGGCCGTCACCAACATCGACCGCACCATCCGCTCCGTCAAGCGCCACATGGGCACCTCGTGGTCGGTCGACATCGACGGCAAGAAATACACCGCGCAAGAGATCAGCGCCCGCATTCTGCAGAAGCTCAAGCGCGACGCCGAGGCGTACCTGGGCGAAACCGTCACCAACGCAGTGATCACCGTGCCGGCCTACTTCTCCGACGCCGAGCGCCAGGCCACCAAAGAGGCCGGTGAGGTCGCCGGGCTGACCGTCGACCGCATCATCAACGAGCCCACCGCGGCCGCGCTGGCCTACGGCCTCGACAAGGGGCATCTGGAACAGACCGTGCTCGTCTTCGACCTCGGCGGCGGCACCTTCGACGTGTCCCTGCTCGAGATCGCCGACGGCGTCTTCGAGGTCAAGGCCACCAAGGGCGACAACCACCTGGGCGGCGACGACTGGGATCAGCGCATCGTCGACTGGCTGGTCAAGCAGTTCAAGAACGCCAACGGCATCGACCTCAGCAAAGACAAGATGGCCCGGCAGCGCCTGCAAGAGGCCGCCGAGCGCGCCAAGATCGAGCTCAGCTCCACGCAGGAGACCTCGATCAACCTGCCCTACATCACCGCCGGGGCCGAGGGTCCGCTGCACCTGGACGAGAAGCTCACCCGGGCCGAGTTCCAGCGCATGACGCAGGATCTGCTCGATCGCTGCCGCTCGCCGTTCAACTCCGTGATCTCGGACGCGAACACGTCGGTGAGCAAGATCGACCACATCATTCTGGTTGGCGGTTCCACCCGCATGCCCGCCGTGGTCGACATGGTCAAGGAGCTGACCGGCGGCAAGGAGCCCAACAAGAGCGTCAACCCGGACGAGGTGGTTGCCCTGGGCGCCGCCCTGCAGGCCGGCGTGCTGAAGGGCGAGGTGAAGGACGTCCTGCTGCTCGACGTCACCCCGCTGAGCCTCGGCATCGAGACCAAGGGCGGCGTGATGACCAAGATCATCGAGCGCAACACCACGATTCCGACCAAGCGGTCCGAGGTGTTCACCACGGCCGAAGACAACCAGCCGTCGGTGATGATTCAGGTCTACCAGGGCGAGCGCGACTTCGCCCGCGACAACAAGTCGCTGGGCAACTTCGAGCTGACCGGCCTGATGCCGGCGCCGCGCAACGTGCCGCAGATCGAGGTCACCTTCGACATCGACGCCAACGGCATCGTCCACGTGCACGCCAAGGACCTGGCCACCGGCAAGGAGCAGTCCATGACCGTGACCGGCGGCTCGGCGCTGGGCAAGGACGACATCGACCGCATGGTCCGTGACGCCGAAAGCCACGCCGAAGAAGATCGCAAGCGCCGCGACGCCGTCGAGATGCGCAACGAGGCGGACGCCCTGGCGTTCCGCACCGAGAAGCTGATCAGCGAGAACGCCGAGAACATCAACGATGAGGTGAAGGCGCCGGTCGAGGAGTCCCTGGCCACGCTGAAAGAGGCCCTGGCCGGCGACGACAACGACGCGGTGAAGAGCGCCATGGACGACCTGAACACCAAGGCCTCGGCCATGGGTCAGTCCATGTACGCCGCGGCCCAGGCCAAGCAGCAGGCCGCCGAACAGTCGGCGTCCGAGCCGCAGGCCGACGACGCGCCGTCCGGTGCCGGCGATGACGACGTCGTGGACGCCGAGATCGTCGAAGATGAGGACAACGACAAAAACAAGTGAGGCCGTGACGTGCCCGCGGGTGGCGATGCCCGCGGGCCACGTCCAGCGAAGGAGAATCAGTGAGCAACGAGGAGCAGCAACCCGTCGACCAGCCGGTGACGCCCGACGAGGCGGACGAGCTGGTCGCCGAGTCGGCCCCCGTCGAGCCCGAGGTGGCGCACCGGCTTCCCGACGATGCCATCGTGGCGGCCAAGATCGGCGAACTCGAAGAGTTGGCCAGCGAGCGCACCGCCGACCTGCAGCGGCTGCAGGCCGAATACGCCAACTACAAGAAGCGGGTCGACCGCGACCGGGCGTTGGCCCGCGCGGGCGGCATCGAAACGATCGTGCTCGACCTGTTGCCGGTGCTCGACAGCATCGAGGCGGCGCGTGAGCACGACGAGTTGACCGGCGGCTTCAAGCTGGTGGCCGACGAACTGGAGCGGCTCACCGGCAAGTACGGGCTGGCCGTATACGGCGAGGTCGGCGACGTCTTCGACCCCAACGTGCACGAGGCGCTGATGCATGTGCCGATGGCGGGGGTCAAGGTGACCACGGTGTCGGCGATCATGCAGAAGGGCGTCCGGTTGAACGACCGGGTGCTGCGTGCCGCCCGGGTGGGGGTGGCCGAGCCCGAATGAGGGCCGCCCGACCCCACCGACACGCGGCCGCCGGTCACCACCGGCGCACACACCATCAGCGAAGGGAGGCGTGAGGCCCCATGAGCACCAAGGATTGGCTCGAAAAGGACTTCTACAAGGTTCTGGGCGTCTCGAAGGACGCCAAACCCGACGAGATCAAGAAGGCGTTCCGCAAGCTGGCCCGCGCCAACCACCCCGACCAGAACCAGAACGACCCCAAGGCCGAACAGCGGTTCAAGGACATCTCCGAGGCACATTCGGTGCTGTCGGACCCGAAGAAGCGCAAGGAGTACGACGAGACCCGCAGCATGTTCGGCGGGGCCGGCGGCTTTCGGTTCCCCGGCGGCGGCCAGGGGCCGTCCATGGAGGACCTGTTCCGCAACGCCGGTGGCCAGAACGCGGCGGGTGGCAACATCTCCGACCTGTTCGGCAATCTGTTCGGGGGCACGTCCACGCGGCGCACCACCACCAGCCGCGGCCCGCGTCGCGGCCAAGACATCGAAGGTGAGGCGACGATCGAGTTCACCGACGCCGTCGTGGGCGTCACGGTCACCATGCAGACCGTGTCGGACGAGGCGTGCGGCGCCTGTTCCGGCACCGGGGCCAAGTCGGGCACGTTGCCGAAGGTGTGCCCCACCTGCCAGGGCAGCGGCATGGAGACCTCGACCGCCGGCGGCGTGTTCGCCGTCAGCGAGCCGTGTCACGAGTGTCGCGGACGCGGCCTGATCGTCGAAGAGTCCTGCCCGGTCTGCGGCGGCTCGGGGCGCGGACGTTCCACCCGCTCCATGCAGGTGCGCATTCCGGCCGGCGTCACCGACGGACAGCGCATCCGGATCAAGGGCAAGGGCGGTGCCGGCGAGAACGGTGGCGCGCCGGGCGACCTGTACGTGGTGGTGCATGTGCGTCCGCACAAGCTGTTCGGCCGCAAGGGCGACAGCCTGACCCTGACCATTCCGGTCACCTTCACCGAGGCCGCACTGGGTGCCGACATCTCGGTGCCCACGCTCAGCGGCCAGCGGGTGACGCTCAAGGTCGGTCCGGGTACCCCCAACGGACGCACGTTCCGCGTCCGCGGCAAGGGTGTGCACAAGTCGGACGGCACCAGCGGCGACCTGCTGGTCACCGTCGAGGTACAGGTGCCCCACCAGCTCAACGACACCGCCAAAGAGGCCCTCGAAAGCTTCGCCGCGGCCCTCGGCGACGCCGACCCGCGCGCGTCCCTCTACGGCTGAGGCGGTGACTGATGGCTGAGACGTTGGCGGGCGGGTCGGGCTTTCTGCCGCAGCGCATCGACTCCGACGCACCCGTGTTCGTGATCTCGGTGGCGGCCCAACTGGCCGAGATGCATCCGCAGACCCTGCGCGGCTACGACCGGCTGGGGCTGGTGGTGCCCAAACGGGCCCGCGGACGCGGCCGGCGCTACTCGCTGCGCGACATCGCCAAGCTGCGGCACATCCAGCACCTGTCGCAGAACGAGGGCATCAACCTGGAGGGGATCCGGCGGATCCTGGCGCTCGAGGACGAACTGGACGCGCTGCGCGGCCAGTTGGTACGGGTGGGTGAGCTGATCGCCACCCTGCAGACCGAGATGCCCGCCCGGGTGTTCACCGGTTCGCCCGCGGGTGATGTGCACCTGGGCCGAAGCGCCGTCCGCAAGTCGATGCTGGCGCTACCACCGGGCTGACCATCGGACCGGGCCGGCCGGTTGGGGGCGATGTGCCTTCACGACCACCCCTACCGCCAGCACCCCGTCCGTTGCTCGATGCCTGTAAGAGGCCCCCTGGCGGGCCCTGATACCACCGCCGGTGGATCGCTGACGGGTAATGGGGACGGTTCCTTTCTCCGTCGGCTGGTCGGCTTGCGACCGGTATTGGGGACGGTTCTTTTCCCCGTCGGCTGATCGGCTTGCGACGGGTAATGGGGACGGTTCCGTTCCCCGTCGGCTGATCGGTCGGCTGGTCGGCTTGCGACCGGTAATGGGGACGGTTCCGTTCCCCGTCGGCCCGGCCTGCGGTCCCGAGTTTCGTCCTTTCGGCAGAGCCGGACGCGCCGTGCGCCGGCTGCCTGCCGAGAATCTGTCGGACGCGCGCGGCATGCTTGAGCCATGACACACCACCCCCGGCACACGATCATTCCCCCGTATTTGCTGCGGCACCTCGCCGAGACCGCGGACGCGCCGGTCGCGACCCGGGCAGAGCACACGCTGCGGGCCGACCAGGGTTTTCGAGCCGAGCGGGCCGGCGCCCACCGGGCCACTGCTACGGCTCGTCCCAAGGTGCTGGCCGGTGAGGCGGCTCCCGATCGCGAGATCAGCACCGCCAAGAACGCCGAACGGCTGCCCGGCACCGTGGTGCGACGCGAGGGTGAGGGCGCCACCGGCGACCTGGCCGCCGACGAGGCCTACGACGGCTTCGGCGCCACCTGGACGCTCTTCCACGACGTCTACGGCCGCGACTCGATCGACGGTGCGGGCCTGCAACTGGCCGGCACGGTGCACTTCGGCAAGGGGTACGACAACGCCTTCTGGAACGGTGAACGCATGGTGTTCGGCGACGGTGACGGCGAGATCTTCGGCCGGTTCACCGCCAGCCTCGAGGTGATCGGCCACGAACTCACCCACGGCGTCACCGAGCGCACCGCCGCGCTGGTCTATCAGGGGCAGCCCGGTGCGCTGAACGAGCACATCAGCGACGTGTTCGGGGTGCTGGTCAAGCAACACCAACTCGGGCAGAGCGCCGACGCGGCCGACTGGCTGATCGGTGCGGAGTTGCTGTTACCCGGCGTCCAGGGCGTCGCGATCCGCAGCATGATCGCGCCCGGCACCGCCTATGACGACCCCCGGCTGGGCAAAGACCCCCAGCCCGACCACATGGACCGCTTCGTCACCACCACCGACGACAACGGCGGCGTGCACATCAACTCCGGAATTCCCAACCGTGCGTTCGCTTTGGCCGCGAAGGCGATCGGAGGCCCCGCGTGGACGGGCGTGGGTCAGGTCTGGTTCGACGTGCTGACCGGCGGCAGCCTGGGTGCGCGCGCTGATTTCGCCGCGTTCGCCCGGCTCACCGAAGCGGCGGCGTCCGTGCGGTTCGGCGACGGCAGTCGCGAGCACAACGCCGTTCACCAGGGCTGGACGAGCGTCGGTGTCGCGACCGGCGTGCCCACCAACGTGGCCGAACCGTCCCAGGCAGCCTCATCGGCGCCGGCCGACGCAGAGCTGCTGCTGCGGCGCACCGGGGGAGTGACCGGCGTCGTCAAAGAGCGGCGCACCGCACTGCACGAGTTGCCCACCAAAGACGCCAAGAAGTGGAACAAGCTGCTCACCTCTGAGCGGCTGCGCGCACTCGGCGACGACGACCCGGTGCGTGACGGGTTCTGCTACCGGGTGGCCTGCGAAGCCCTGTCCGTGGACGTGACGGTGGCCGAGCAGCGCCTCACCGAAGCCCAGCGCAACCTGTTTCAGCGCACCTTGGCTGCCGACTGACCGGTCGAGTTCACAGACCTGGCGCGACCGGGCCAACGCGAAGCTGACCAGGTGCAGGCGCCTTGGGCATGGTCAGCACCACCCGCACCACCGATACTGAAGGCGGTCGATCCGTTCGCGAGGAGGCGTTGATGGCCAAGAAGGCACCCATCGACGATGCCGGCGACGCGCTCCTGGCGCTGGCGGCGCCGAAGACCTTCAGTGCGGGCGTCCCTGGCGTGTTGCGCGCGCTGCAGGCCTCGGGCGAGCAGATGGGCGTCGTCCGTTCGGTGCTGGCGCTGACGGCCGTCAACCAGAAGAAGGGCTTCGACTGCCCCGGCTGCGCCTGGCCCGACCCCGAGCACCGGCACATCGTCGAGTTCTGCGAGAACGGCGCCAAGGCGGTCGCCGAGGAAGCGACCCTGCGCCGGGTGACCCGCGAGTTCTTCGCCGAGCACGCGGTCGCCGACCTCGCCACCAAGTCCGATCACTGGTTGGGCCAGCAGGGCCGGCTCTGCGAACCGATGCTGCTGCGCGCCGGTGCCACCCATTACGAGCCGATCGGTTGGCACGAGGCGTTCGACCTGATCGCCGCCGAACTTAAGGCCCTCGACAACCCCGACGAGGCCATCTTCTACACCTCCGGACGCACCTCGAACGAGGCCGCCTTCGCCTACCAGCTGTTCGCGCGCACCTTCGGCACCAACAACCTGCCCGACTGCTCGAACATGTGCCACGAGTCCAGCGGGGCGGCGCTCGGCCAGACCCTCGGCATCGGCAAGGGCACCGTCACGCTCACCGACGTCGAGACGTCCGACCTGCTGATCATCGCCGGCCAGAACCCCGGCACCAACCACCCGCGCATGCTGTCGAGCCTGGAACGCACCAAGGCCAACGGCGGCCGCATCATCGCCGTCAATCCGCTGGTCGAGGCCGGCCTTAAGGCCTTCCGCAACCCGCAGACGATCCGGGGCGTGCTGCGCGGCGGCATCGAGTTGGCCGACGACTACTGCCAGATCAGAATCAACGGCGATCTCGGCTTCTTCCAGGGCCTTAACCGGCTGCTGATCGAGGCGGACGCCCTGGACCACGCCTTCATCGCCGAACACACCAGCGGCTACGACGACTTCCGCGACGCCGTGCTGGCGATCGAGTGGCCGACCATCGAGCGCGCCTGCGGCCTGCGAAAGGCCGACCTCGAACGGGTCGCCGAGCAGGTGATGGTGGCCGGGTCGATCATCGTCTGCTGGGCGATGGGGCTGACCCAGCACAAGAACTCGGTGCCGACGATCCGCGAGATCGTCAACTTTCTGCTGCTGCGCGGCAACATCGGACGCCCCGGCGCCGGCGCCTGCCCCGTCCGCGGCCACTCCAACGTGCAGGGCGACCGCACCGTCGGCATCAACGAGCGACCACCGCACTGGTTTCTGGACGCGCTCGAGCAGCGCTTCGACATCGTTGCGCCGCGCGAGCACGGCGCCGACGTGGTCGAGGCGATCCGGCGCATGCGTGACAAACGCTGTGGGGTGTTCCTCGCGGTGGGCGGCAACTTCGTCCGGGCCACCCCCGACAGCAGGCTCACCGAGGCGGCGCTGGGCAATGTCGGGCTCACCGTGCAGGTCTCGACCAAGCTCAACGGCAGCCACGCCTTCCCGGGTCGGCAGGCGCTGATCCTGCCCACCCTGGGTCGCACCGAACGCGACTCGACGGGCGGAGCGGAGCAGTTCGTCACGGTCGAGGACTCGATGGGCATGGTGCACGCATCACACGGCCGGCTGGCCCCGGCCACCGACGACCTGCGCTCCGAGGTCGACATCGTTTGTTCGATCGCCGAACGCGTCGTCGGCGGCGCCGGCATCGACTGGGCCGCCATGCGGGCCGACTACGCCACCCTGCGTGGCCACATCGAGGCCTGCGTGCCGGGCTTCGAGCAGTACGAGCAGCGCGCGCAGGCCCGGCTCGGGTTCGCGCTGCCCAACGGCCCGCGCGCTTCACGCACGTTCCGCACGTCCACCGGCAAGGCCCGGTTCACCGTCAACGCCCTCGAGATCGTGGAGGTGCCGCCCGGTCATCTGCTGCTGCAGACCGTGCGCAGCCACGACCAGTTCAACACCACCATCTACGGCATGGACGACGTCTACCGCGGCATCACCTCCGGTCGCCGGGTGGTGTTCATCCATCCGGACGACCGCGCACAGCTCGGCTTCGACGAGGGGGCGAGCGTCGACCTGGTCTCCAGCTGGCCGGGCGATGGGGCACCCCACGTCCAGGCCGGTAACACGGCGCAGGAGCGCCGGGCGCGCGCCTTCCGGCTGGTCGACTACCCGACCGCCCGGGGTTGCCTCGCGGCCTACTTTCCCGAGACCAACGTGCTGGTTCCGCTCGATTCGGTGGCTGATGAGTCGGGTACGCCCACGTCCAAGTCGATCGTGGTGCGCCTCGAACCCGCGGGTGACGGCCCGGTCGGCGTGCGCTGAGTGGTCGGGTGGCCCAGGTCGTTGTCGGCCGGCGACAGGCCGGAGTGCAGCGCATCCTGGGCAGCCGATCCGGGTGAGCAGTTCGCCGAAAGGCGTGCCGCTGGAAACCATGGGCATAAGCTCTGTCTCGTCCATGATCGAGTTGATGCGGGTGGGCCATCCCACCCCGTCATGCACTGACAGGAGCCCGCATGGCCAAAGAGAGTCCCGTCCTGGTGATCGGCGAGGCGCTCGTGGACGTCGTCCACCAAGAGGGCAGGGTCGCCGAACACGTCGGCGGCAGCCCGGCCAACGTGGCGTTCGGGCTGGGACGCCTGCAGCACGACGTCACGCTGGCTGCCTGGTGGGCCAAGGACGAGCGTGGCGACCGCATCGCGACGTCGTGCCGGCGGGCGAACGTCAAGGTGTCGCCGGGCTCGGACGGGGCGGCGCGCACGTCCGTTGCCAACGCCGAGATCGATCCGGCCGGCAAGGCGACCTACCAGTTCGACCTGTCGTGGCAGCTGCCCGAGCTGCCAGCGCCCGGCAGCGTCGCGCACGTGCACACCGGCAGCATCGGCGCCACTCTCGAGCCGGGTGGTTCGCAGGTCGTCGAGGCTCTGCGGGCGAACGCCGACTCGGCCACGATCAGCTACGACCCCAACGCCCGTCCGACCCTGATGGGCAGCGCGGGCGCGGTGCTCGGCCGGGTCGAAGAGATCATCGCGCTGTGCGACGTGGTCAAGTCAAGCGACGAAGACATCGAGTGGCTCTACCCCGACCAGTCGGTGGCCGATGTGATGCGGCACTGGCTACGCCTGGGACCCTCGCTGACGGTGGTCACCCGGGGCGGTGAGGGTGCCTACGTGGCGGTCGCTTCCGACGATGCGATCGTCGAGGTACAGCCGAGGCGGGTCGATGTGGTCGACACGGTCGGTGCCGGCGACTCGTTCATGGCGGGGCTGATCTCGGGCCTGCTCGATGCCGACTACCTGGGCGGTCCCGACGCTCGCCAGGCGCTGCAGCGGGCACGGCTGGCCGACGTGATGCCCGCCATCGACCGGGCCGTCATCACCTCGTCCACCACCGTCAGCAAGGCTGGGGCGTACGCCCCCACGCGCGACGAGTTGTAGGTGCCGATGAGCCCGTGCCGAACCCCCGGCAGGGTCTCGGCGGGCGCTCTCGTGCGCGTGCCCGTGACAGGGCGGACGCGGCGGGGCAGGCTGGGCGGATGAACCTGGAGTCGGCCGCCGACGCGCTGTACGGCCTGGATCTTGAGGAGTTCATTCCCGCCCGGACGGCGCTGGTGGCGCAGGCACGGGCCGCGAAGGATCGTCCGCTGGCGACCGCTGTGGGGGCCTTGAAGAAGCCCACCCGTTCGGCGTGGTTGGTGAACCTGCTCGCCCGCGGTGACGCCGACGCGCTGGCGCCGTTGCGAACGGTCGGTGAGCGGTTGGCGCGGGCGCATCAGCAGGCCGACCTTGCTGCGATGCGCGGGGCGGGAGCGGAACGGCAGCGGATCGTCGCCGCCCTGACCCGCCGGGCGATCGAGGCCGGCGCGGAGCGCGGCTACACCGCGACGGAGGCGGTGCGGCTGGAGGTGCACGGCACGCTGGACGCCGCGGTCGCCGACGCCGAGGCGCTCGACGAGGTAGTGCGTGGACGCGTGACCAAGGCCCGGGTCTATTCCGGTTTCGGCTTCTCGCTGGGCATGACGCCGCAGTCACCAGTGGCCGGCGAGCCTGCTGCGTTGGGTGAGACGGACGAGCCGGCGAGCGAGCACGAGGAGCTGCTGCAGACCGTCCAGCAGGCCGCTCGGCAGGCAGCTCAGCAGGCGATGGCCGAGGCCACCGACCGGCTGACCCGGGCCCGGGCGGCGTTGGCCCAGGCCGAGTCCAGCGAGCAGACGGGACGTGACGCGCTCGACCGGGCCAGTCAGGAGGTCGCCGACCTGCGGGCCGAGCTTCGCAAGGCCGAGCAGGCCGAAGAAGGGGCGCGACGCAGTGCCACTGCGGCCGCGGACGACGTGCACGACGCCCGCACCGTCGTCCAGCAGGCCGAGCAGGCGCTGGCCGAGGCGGCGCGAGCGCTGAGCTGATTACACGGTTTGGTGGTCAACGGGGCCTGATCAACGGGGCCGCCTACAAAGCGGCCGGATCGTAGTCGATGACAGCGCGTCCGGTGCGGCGGGCGCCGATCAGCGCGACCACCTTCTGATGCTCGGGATGCACGGCGTAGGCCTGCAGTGCGCCGGTGTCGGCGAAGGCGGAGTAGAGGGCCAGGTCGAAGGTGTTGTCGAGACCGGGCTGCGGCACGATCACCTCGAAGTCCACAATGCCCGGCACGACGGCGGGCAGCGCACGCAGGGCGTCCGCGACCAGGGCCACGTTGGTCGCCTTGTCCACGCCCTCGGCCTCGTCGGCGAAGTTCCAGGCCACGATGTGCTTGATCATGGCCACAATCTATCGCCGGCGGACGGGCGCTACGGTGAGCCGGTGGACGACTACCTGGTGGATCGGGTGCTGCTCGCCGTCGAGCAGATCCCGCCCGGACGGGTGGCCGCGTACGGCGATCTGGCCCGGCTGACCGGCACCTCGCCGCGCCGGGTCGGCACCATCATGAGGCTGTACGCCCGCGACGTGCCCTACTGGCGGGTGGTGGGTGCCGCCGGTGACCCTGGCGGCCGCGTGCTCGACCACTTTCGTCCGCATTGGGCAGCCGAGGGGATCGCGATCAAGCCCAACGGACTCGGCTGCCGGATGGCCGATCACCGGGCCGACCAGGTCGCCCTCGAACACGCCTACCACAAGGCATTGGACGCTCTTTTGGCCACCACGTCCACACCGTTGCCGGCGATCGGACGTCCGGCCGTCCGGGGCTTGGCCAGCATCGGGGTGGTCACGTTGGAGCAGGTGATCGAGCACTCCGAGGCGGAGTTGCTCGCCCTGCACGGGGTCGGTCCCCGGGCCGTCCGTCTGCTGGCCGACGAACTGGCCAGGCGCGGCTGGACCTGGTGAGCAGGAATCGGGGACGGTTCCGCATTCCTGCTCACGCGGGGGGTCGATCGCAACAGCCGGGGTGAGCAGGAAGTAGGAACCGTCCCCGATTCCTGCTCAGCATCTGCCGGGGTGAGCAGGAAGTGGGAACCGTCCCCGATTCCTGCTCAGCATCTGCCGGGGTGAGCAGGAAGTGGGAACCGTCCCCGATTCCTGCTCAGCACCGGCCGAAGTGAGTAGGAAGTGGGAACCGTCCCCAAACGAGCGCTGATCGACCCGAGGACTCGAGTCTCGACGAACTCGACCGGCGGAGGTGCGTCAGTCCTCGGCGGACAACACCTCCAGGCGCGGATACTCCGGCTTCCACATGCGCTGGTAGATGTCGTTGATCGGGTTCGCCATGGGGGTGCGGGCCAGGCCCTGGTTCTCGGCGGCCTTCGCCACCGCCATCGCCACCGTGGCCGACACCAGCCGCAGGTCGTTCATGGACGGCAGCAACGAGGCCCCCGGGCGATACTCGTTGACCAATCCGGCCAGGGCCGCGGCGGCGGCGTAGATCATCTCGTCGCTGACCCGCTTGGCGCGCACCACCGAGACGCCCAT
The DNA here is from genome assembly GCA_016711205.1 of Micropruina sp. Classification (GTDB taxonomy): domain Bacteria; phylum Actinomycetota; class Actinomycetes; order Propionibacteriales; family Propionibacteriaceae; genus Micropruina. The sequence goes on from JADJTM010000001.1 coordinate 33,267, forward strand.
GCCCAGGCCGGGGAAGATCAGTGCGTTGTTGGCCTGCGCGATGGTGTGGTAGACCTCCGCATGCCGCATCGTGCCGTACGGACTGCCGGTGGCGATCAACGCGCGACCGTCCGTCCATTCGAGCAGGTCGGCCGGGTTGGCCTCCGAGCGGCTGGTCGGGTTCGACAACGGCATGATGATCGGACGGTCGCAGCCCTGCGCCATCGCGTCGACCACCTCGGCGTTGAACGCGCCCGGCTGGGCCGAGGTACCGATCAGGATCGTCGGCTTCACCTGCCGCACCACCTCCGCCAGGCTGACCCGGTGCGGATCAGCGACGTCCCAGCCGTCCACCTCGGCGCGCGAGCGCGCGTACGGCTGCTGGTAGTCGCGAATGCCCTCGCCGTCTTCGACGATCAGCCCGCGGCTGTTGAACGCGTAGAACCGGCCGTACGCCTCGTCCGCCGGCAGCCCGTCGTGCGCCATCGCCTGCCGGATGATGTCGGCGATCCCGACCCCCGCGGTACCGGCGCCGAAGACCACCACCCGGTGCTGCCGCAGCGGCACCCCGGTGAGCCGGACCGCGGCCAGCACCGCCGCCAGCACCACCGCCGCCGTGCCCTGGATGTCGTCGTTGAAGGTGCAGATCGAGTCGGCATAACGCTGCAGGATGCGGTGCGCGTTGCCCGCACCGAAGTCCTCCCAATGCAGCATCGCGTTCGGGAACTGCCGGGTGATGGCCACCACGAACGACTCGATGAACGCGTCGTAGGCCTCGCCGCGCACCCGGGCGTGCCGCTCGCCCAGATACACGTCGCTGTTCAGCAGGCCCAGGTTGTCGGTGCCCACATCGAGCACGATCGGGATCGCGCGGCGCGGATGGATGCCCGCCGCCGCCGTGTACACGCTCAGCTTGCCGTTCGCGATCTGAATGCCGCCGATGCCCTGGTCGCCGATGCCCAGAATGCCCTCGGAGTCGGTGACCACGACGAGGTCGATCTCGTCCGGATCGGGCACGTAGATCGCGAGCGATTGCTCGATCAGGTCGGGCCGGTCGATCGACAGGTACAGCCCGCGTGAGCTGGTGTACTCGTGGCTGAACCGCTCGATCGCCTCACCGATGGTCGGGGTGTAGATGATCGGCAGCATCTCTTCGATGTTCTCGCTGAGCAGCCGGTAGAACAACACCTCGTTGCGATCGCGCAACTGCGAGAGGTAGATGAACTTCGCCAGCGGCGAGGGTGAGCGCTTGTACTGCCCGTAGGTGCGACGCAACTGCTCCTCGATGGTGGTCACCCGGCTGGGCAGCAGGCCCGACAGGTCCAGCCGTTCACGCTCCTGCAGGGTGAACGCGGTGCCGCGGTTCGCCAGCGGATTGCGCAGAATCTGCCTGCCCCTGGCCCGCACCTGCAGCACCACGTCGCGGCTGTTGGTGGTGTCGAGATACACATCTGGTGCGGTCATGAGCATCCTTCGTCGTAGGCGTGGCCCGAGCCTAGTGTCGCGTCGCGCAGGCGGGTCGCGCCGCCATGCCCGCCGCTGACCGTGGACGGGGCTCCCTCAGCCGACCACCTCGAACCGCACCACCACGGCGCGGTTGCGGGCGTCGGTCGGCGGCTGAACGAGCGGCTTGCTGCGTCCGTAGCCGACCACCTTGTAGATGGCCTTGGCCGGCACCTCCAGATCCTTGAGCAGCACCGCGATCACCGTTGCTCGCTGTTTGGAGAGCTCGACGGTGCCGCTGCCGTTGTCGGACGGGTCGCCCGAGGTGCGGCCCTCGACCACGACCCGGTAGTTCTCGGGCGCCTTGGCCAGGCACTTCTCGAGGCCCTGCAGGGTCTTCCGACGGTCGATCAGGGTGGGCGTGTTGATCACGAACAGGGCTGGGGTGGGCAGGGTGCAGACCAGCTGCGTCGTGGTGGCGTCGGTGCTGACGTCGTCCGGCTGCGGCACCTGGACGACAGGGCCGGTGCCTTGGCCGGCCGTACTGCCGGTGCCGTCGAAGAACTCGACCCGCTTGGCGCCGGCGGCCTTGGCCAGCCCCTCCCAGACCGCGTGCAGATACCCGTTCTGCAGGTCGCTCGGCTTGACCTGCTCGCCGGCCACGGGGTTGATCACGAAGCTGACCTCGCGACCCTTGAGGTCGGGCAGCGCCTTCGCCTTCTTCACCGCCTTCACGACGTCGGTGGGCGGTTCGTCGAAGGCCAGTTCGTTGAAGTCGAGCGGGGCCCGGGTGTCGAGCAGCGGCGAGAATACCCATACCGGGCTGCCCGCGGGGGACTCCAGCTCGTTCAGCGCGGCCAGCACGGACCGGTCCGTTCCGGTGCCGGCAGCCGCGTTGATGGAGTCGATCAGGGACTGGCTCGACTCACCGCCGGCAGCCAGCGCGGTGCTGGCGATCTCGGTGGTGTTGGGAGTGTTCAGCCACTCCACGCCCTTGCCGGAGGCCTGCAGTGCGTTCCACTGGTCGGCCACGGCCGGCGGCAGCGTGGCGACCAGCTGGTTGGTGCTGGCGCCGGTGCTGATCACGCTGCCGCCGACGGGTGGCGGAGCGGTGGTGGGGCTCGCGGTGGGTGCGCTGCTCGGGCTGCAACCCGCCAGCAGGGCAACCAGCAACAGCGGGGCCAGCAGCGCGCGGAGGGGACGGGCATCCATCGGTGTTCTCCTGCCAGAAAGGCCGTGCGATCGAGGATGATTCTCTTGCAGCCTAGCGAAGCTGATCCGGAGGCCCCCTGGTGGGCCGCCCGGTCGCCCGGCAGCCGCAGAGACGCAGTGAGTTCGGACACCCCAGACGGTGCCTGAACTCACTCGGTCTTCACGGGGTCGCCACCGGACGCGAGCGGAATAGCGAACCGAGGGCTATGGTTGAGCCTAGTGGACTCAACTTTGAAATCTGCCAGGAGAGAGACACCACATGGACACCTCCAAACTCACCGCCAAGAGCCGCGACGGCGTCTCGGCCGCGCTGCGCAACGCCCTCACCAACGGCAACCCCAGCGCCGAGCCGGTGCACCTGCTGCACGCCCTGCTGATGGTGCCCGACAACACCGTCGGCACCCTGCTGAGCGCCGTCGGCGCCGACCCCAAGGTCGTGGACGCCGCCGCCCAGGGCGCGATCACCAAGCTGCCCAGCGCCTCCGGCAACTCGGTGAGCCAGCCCGGCATGTCGGGCGGCATGGCCAGGGTGCTGGCCGATGCCGAGACTCGCGCCGAGCAGTTGGGCGACGAGTTCGTCGCGACCGAGCACCTGATGATCGCGCTGGCCTCGATCGTCAGCGACGCGCAGAAGATTCTGCTGCAGTTCGGCGCCGAACCCAAGGCACTGACCAAGGCGTTCAGTGACGCCCGCGGCGACAAGCGCATCACCTCTGCCGAGCAGGAGGGCGGCGAATCCACCCTCGACAAGTACTCGATCGACCTCACGGCCCGTGCGCGCGAAGGCAAGCTCGACCCGGTGATCGGTCGTGACTCCGAGATTCGCCGGGTGGTGCAGGTGCTGGCCCGGCGCACCAAGAACAACCCCGTCCTGATCGGCGAGCCGGGTGTCGGCAAGACCGCCGTCGTCGAGGGCCTCGCCCAGCGCGTGGTCGCCGGCGACGTGCCCGACTCGCTGAAGGGACGGCGCGTGGTCAGCCTCGACCTGGCGTCCATGGTGGCCGGCGCGAAGTACCGCGGCGAGTTCGAGGAGCGGCTGAAGGCCGTGCTGAACGAGATCCGTGACGCCGAGGGTCAGGTGATCACGTTCATCGACGAGTTGCACACGGTGGTCGGCGCGGGGGCCTCCGGCGACTCGTCCATGGACGCCGGCAACATGCTCAAGCCGATGCTGGCCCGCGGCGAGCTGCGCATGGTCGGCGCGACGACGCTGGACGAGTTTCGTGAACACATCGAGAAGGACCCCGCATTGGAGCGACGGTTCCAGCAGGTCTTCGTGGGGGAGCCCTCGGTGGAGGACACGATCGCGATTCTGCGTGGCCTGCGCGAACGCTACGAGGCGCACCACAAGGTGCGCATCACCGACGGGGCGCTGGTCGCCGCGGCGACCCTGTCGAACCGCTACATCACCAGCCGACAGCTGCCCGACAAGGCGATCGACCTGATCGACGAGGCGGCGTCCCGGTTGCGTATGGAGATCGACTCGTCGCCCGAAGAGATCGACAAGCTTCGCCGCAGCATCGACCGCATGACCATGCAGAGCTTCGCGCTCGAGAAGGAGACCGACCCGGCCTCGGTCGAGCGGTACGCGCGGCTGCAGGCCGAGCTGGCCGACGCCAAAGAGGAACTGCGCGGGCTGGAGGGCCGCTGGGAAGCCGAGAAGTCGGGCCTCAACCGGGTCGGCGAACTCAAGGCCAAGGTGGACGAGTTGCGCGTCACCGCCGACCGGGCGCAGCGCGAAGGTGACCTGACGCTGGCGTCCCAGATTCTGTACGGCGAGATCCCCGGTCTGCAGGCCGAGATGGACGCCGCCGAGCAGGCCGAATCCGACGTCACCCCGATGGTCTCCGAAGAGGTGTCAGCCACCGACATCGCCGAGGTGGTCGGCGCGTGGACGGGCATTCCGGTCGGCCGGCTGCTGCAGGGCGAGAGCGAGAAGCTACTCACCATGGAGGATCGGCTGGGCGAGCGGCTGATCGGGCAACGCCAGGCCGTGATCGCGGTCTCGGACGCCGTGCGCCGCTCACGGGCCGGCATCAGCGACCCGAACCGTCCGACCGGTTCGTTCCTGTTCCTCGGCCCCACCGGCGTCGGCAAGACCGAGCTGGCCAAGTCGTTGGCCGAGTTCCTGTTCGACGACGAGCGTTCGATGGTGCGCATCGACATGAGCGAGTACGGCGAGAAGCACTCGGTGTCGCGGCTGGTCGGTGCCCCTCCCGGCTACATCGGCTACGAAGAGGGCGGCCAGCTGACCGAGGCGGTGCGGCGGCGTCCGTATTCGGTGATTCTGCTGGACGAGGTCGAGAAGGCCCATCCCGAGGTGTTCAACATTCTGCTGCAGGTGCTGGACGACGGGCGGCTCACCGACGGCCAGGGTCGCACGGTGGACTTTCGCAACGTGATCCTGATCATGACCAGCAACCTCGGCTCGCAGTACCTGGCCGACCCGAGCCTGGAGCCCGAGCTGAAGAACCAGGCCGTGATGGGTGTGGTGCGGCAGGCGTTCAAGCCCGAGTTCCTGAACCGGCTGGACGAGATCGTCATGTTCACCCCGCTGGACACCGCGGATCTGAGCAGGATCGTCGACATTCAGCTCGGCCGGCTGAACGCCCGGCTGGCCGACCGGCGCATTCACGTCGAGGTCAGCCAGGCCGGCAAGGACTGGCTGGCGCTCACCGGCTTCGACCCGGTCTACGGCGCCCGCCCGCTGAAGCGGTTGGTGCAGACCACGATCGAGGACGCGATGGCGCGCCGCATGCTGGGCGGCGAGATTCTGGACGGCGACACCATCGGGTTCGACGTGGACGCGGACAACAGCGGCCTGGTCGTCGTCGAGGGCTGACGGCCACGTTCACGAACCGTCCCCGGGGAACCGGGGACGGTTCGTGCAGCGCTGGAGAACCTCCGGAATCCGCGGTCAATGAGTGCCAGCGGTCCGCTCAGTGCAATGGATGCCGCTGCCGCGACTTGATCCACCGCCGCTTCACGTTGTGCAGCTGGTGCCACACCCAGCCGCCGCCACCTTCGCGTCCGGTGCGGACGTAGTGCAGCACGTTGAGGTTGTTCAGCGCCAACTCCATGCGATGCCGGGCCTCCGGCGAACTCGCCAGCAGCAGCTGGTCGCCGACCTCGAGCTGATAGCCGGTGGTCGGCAGGATCTCGCCGCCCTCGCCCCGCGCCACCATCAGCACCAGGGCCTTGGCCGCCCGGCTGACGTCGTAGGGGTCGACCAGCAGATGCCCGATGTTGACCCATTGCTGGTGTCGCATCGCGTCCACCACCGCGCCCGCCTGCTGCTCGTTGATGGTCACGCCCCACAACTCGGGCACATAGCCGCCGTTGAGGTGGGTGAGGGCGTCGGTCAGCTCGGCGCTCCACTTCTCCGACGCCCCGCGGATCTCGTGCCGGAACCGGGCCAGCAGGGGAGTGGTGATCAGGGCCAGGAACTCGCGGGCGACGATGCGGCTGGGCTGCATGCACAGGTCGTCGTGAAAGGCCTCGAACAGGGTGGAATTGCTGAGCTGGTTCTGTCGGGTGACGATGAAGATGTCGGGCTTCAGGTCGCGGGCGACCAGGGCGATGGCCAGGTTCTTCAGGTCACTGGCATTGCCGGCCACGATGCCCACCGCGTTCTCGATGCCGGCCTTGATCAAGCTGGCCGAGTCGGTGCCGGTGCCCTGGATGTCGACGCCCGCTTCGCCGTAGTGCAGCTTGTCGATGACGGTGACCTGGTTGCCGGCCTTGGTCAGTGCCTCGCGGACGCCGTGCCCGAAGCGTCCATAGCCGCACATGATCCAGTGCCCGCGGGGCGGGTGATGCGGTTCGGGCAGGTCGTCGCCGGGAAACCCGGTCAGGATCTGGCCCATCCGGTACCGCTCCGGACGGGCCACCGCCAGCGCCAGAAAGGTCGAGAACCGTTCGAACGGGTTCGTCACCATGTCGCCGCCGAACGCCCCGCGGGAGTGGTCGGTGTCGGCATCGCCGACCCGGGCCATCACCGGCAGGTGCGGCCGCAGCAGCCGAGCGGTGACGGCGATGGCGCGGTTGGTCGCATCGTCCACGGCCAGCGCCATCACGCCGCGGCACAGCGGCGACAACAGGCCGGCACCGGTCAGGGTGGCCGGCTGGGAGGCGTCCGCCATCACGCTGGGCGGGTCGGAGTAGAAGTTCTCGAGCTTGATCTGCTCGATGCGGTCGGCGTCTGCGTCGATCACCACGAACCGCATGCCGAGCCGGTCGAGCCCGTGGCACACCAGCGTGCCGGTCTCACCGACCCCGCAGACGATGTAGAAGGGTTCCTTGAGGTTGCGGATCCGGCGGGCGTAGCGGCCCCCCCGCAGCGCGTTCTGAAACGCGGGCTCCTGCAGCAGGCCGACCACGGTGACCACCGCGTACGACCAGCCGGTCACGGTCAGATAGATCGCCAGCGTCATCCAGATGCGCTGCTCGGTCGAATAGGGGTTCGGCAACTCGCCGAAGCCGATGGTGGTGGCGGTATAGCTGATCACGTAGAACGCGTGGAACAGGCCCATGCCCTCGGTGGGGTTGCCGTCGGAGTCGACGCCGGGCATCACCGCGAGCCCGAACACGCTGATCGTGTACAGCAGGATCACCAGAACCAGCGGCACCCGCATGCGCCGCAGGAACAGGTAGGTGACGTTGTTCATGGCCGCCCGAGGGCTGCGCTTCATCGTCGGGCAGTGATGATCTCAGAGATCATCAGCACCACCGAGATCAGGTTGGCCAGCAGGGCACCGCCCGACAGCGACACGATCGTCGCCATGTGCTCGCCGGTCATCCCGCCGGGCTGCTGAGCGCTCCACGACCAGATGATCGCGCCGGCGATCAGCTGCACGTCGGCGACCAGCGACGTGGCCAGATGGACGGCCCCCAGCTGCGTCCGGTCACCGAACTTGAGCACGGTGGCGATCAGGCTGACGACGATGGCGGCCGCCAGCTCCCACACGTTGTGCAACTCGGGGCGATCCATCTCGCCGGTCCAGAAGCCGAAGTTCAAGGTCGCGGCCAGCGTGATGAAGAAGCCGAAGATGACCTTTTCCGAGTTCATGCAGCCTCCCTGGGTTGCCGCACATTGTATTAGCCGCCGCCACGCGAAGTGGGTCAGGACGAGTAGCGCGATGCTGGCGCGTCGCAGATCCTACGCCCTTCGTCCGCACCGTCGAACCGGCCGATCACGCCCGATCCTTGGGACGCACCGCGGTCAAGCCCCAGACTGGGCACATGGACGCCGTGACGACGCTGCTGGTGGGCATACCCGCCCAGGTGGCGGTGTTCACCCTGGTGCCGCTGGCCTGGTGGCGAAACTCGGCGCGTCCCGAGGGCTCGTTTCTGCGCTGGCTCGGGTTTCGCGGGGTCCGCGACGCCGGCGATCCGCTGGTGCTGGGCGCCACGGTCGTGGCGATGCTGGGCTTCTTCGGCGGCGGTCTGCTGGGACGGGGCGCGGCATCGATCGAGGGCAGCGGCTACTTCGCGTGGCTGGCGATCGCCTTGGTGGCGATTGTGCAGACCGCGCTCAGCGAAGAGATCTTCTTTCGTGGCTTTCTGCTCGGCTGGCTGAGCGGCAAGCGCGGCGGCGCGGTCCTGGCCAACCTGCTGCAGGCCCTGACCTGTGGCCTGGTGCGGCTGGTGGCCCTCTGGCTGTTCGTCGAGCGGGGCCTGGCCCCCAGCCTGGCGGCGTTCGCGTTGGGCTTCGCTCCTGCCCTGATGGTCGGCTGGGTGCGGCAGCGCACCGGGTCGTTGCTGCTGCCCTGGGCGGCGCATGGCACCGGCAACCTGCTGGCCGGTGTGGTGGCGGTGCTGACCCGATGACCGTGTCGGCGCGATGATGCGGAGCCGCAGATGAACGACCGGGTCGAGGCCGATCGCGAGGTGCGGGGTGCCTTTCTGGTGCGCACCGGGTCGACCCAGCAGTCCTGGGTCGATCCGGACGATCCGTTGCGGCTCGAGTTCGAATACGTGCAGCGCATCGCGGAGGTGTTGCGGGCCACGGTGCTGCGCCGGCCGGTGCAGGAGCGGCTGCGGGTGGTCCATCTCGGCGGCGGGGGCATGACGCTGCCGCGCTGGGTGGCGGCGGTGCGTCCGGGCACGGCACAGCTGGTCTGCGAACCCGACCACGACCTGCTGGACGAGGTGCGTCGCAAGCTGCCGCTCGGCCGCCGGAGCGGCATCAAGGTGCGCGACACCGACGGCCGCAGCGGACTCGCGGCGATGCCGGGCCAGTACGCCGACGCAGTCATCGTGGACGCCTTCGACGGGCTGCACGTGCCCGGCTCACTGGCCACCACGGAGTCCTTCGCGGACGTGCGCCGGGTGCTGCGTAACGACGGCGTGCTGATCATGAACCTGGCGGACGAGGCCCCCTTCGGCTGGTCGCGGGCCTGCGTCGCCGGCATCGCGGCGCACTTTCGGAAGCTGGTGGTGACCGCTGAAACCTCGGTGTGGAAGGGCCGCCGCTACGGCAACTTCGTGGTCGCCGCAGGCCAGTCGCCGCTACCCGTCGACGCGCTCGAGGCGGCCGCTCGGCGGGCGCTGTTCGGGTACCGGGCGGTGTCGGGGGCCGCACTGCGGCGCTGGGTCGGCGTCGCTCGTCCGTTCACCGATGAGGCGCCCCGCGACAGCTACGGGCCGGCCGGCGGACACACCTGGTACGGCTGAGCCCCGCTCCGGGCTGAGCTCGGCCCCCCGACCGGGCCGGTCCATCGAGGGTGCGCCGGGTCGGCGCGGGTTGGTGGCGCGGCGGGGTGCCACCCGTGGGGCGGCTTGTCGTTGGTCCTAGTGGCGTTCACAATGGACGCCGTGGCACCCACCGACACCCTGACGCCACCAGCGTCGCCGCCGGCATCGCCGCGGCCGCAGCGTCGGCGTTGGCCGCTGCTGACCTTCGGCGTGCTGCTGCTGGTGACGGGGCTCACCCTCATCGGCCTGTACGTCTACGACGCGTACTTCAATCCGGTGATGGACGTGAGGGCCGCCAAACAGCAGGTCGACGAGGTGAAGAAGCAATGGGCGCAGGGCGCCACGCCGTCGTCAAAGATCCCCGGCACGGCCGTGGCGCTGATGCGCATCCCCGAGTTCGGCGACGACTTCGAGGTGGCCGTGATGACCGGCACCACCCCCTACGCGCTCAACGTGGGCGTCGGCTGGTTCGATGGCACCGCCGCCCCTGGGCGGGTCGGCAATTTCGCGGTGGCCGGCCACCGCGGAGCGTCCGGACCCTTCGTGCCGCTGCTCGAGCTGACCATCGGGTCGAAGGTGATTGTCGAGACGCGCACCGCGACCCACGTGTACGAGTTGACGAACAACCCTCGTGAGCTGACGGTCGACAAGTACCAGACCTGGGTGATCGACCCGGTACCCGGCCACCCCGACGAGAAGCCGACCCAGAAGCTGATCACGCTGGTCACCTGCCGCAACTTCTTTCACTCAGCGGAGCGCTCCGTCGCGTTCGGCACACTGGTCGAGACGATCAAGAAGTAGCCGTCACCGTTAACCTGAGCCGCATGGCGGATCGCGACGAGCTCATCGAACACATCAGGAACCTGGCGGTCGTTCACGGACGGGTTACCCTCACCTCCGGCGCCGAGGCCGACTACTACGTCGATATGCGCCGGGTCACCCTGGACGGCGTCGCCGCCCCGCTGGTCGGACGGGTGATGAACGACCTGGTCGCCGACTGGAACGTCGACGTCGTGGGCGGCATGACCATGGGCGCCGACCCGGTGGCGACCGCGATGCTGCACGCGCGCGCCGCGTCCGGTGGCCGGGTGGATGCGATCGTGGTGCGCAAGGCCGCCAAGGCGCACGGCATGCAGCGCCGCATCGAGGGAGCCACGGTCGATGGACGGCGTGTGCTGGTCGTCGAAGACACCTCCACCACCGGCGGCTCCCCGCTGGAGGCGGTCGAGGCGGTGCGCGCCGAGGGCGGCGAGGTGATCGGCGTCGCCGTCATCGTGGACCGCGACACCGGCGCCGCCCAACGCATCGAGGCGGCCGGGCTGCCCTACCGCTACGCGGTCAGCCTGGACGACCTCGGCCTGCGCTGAGCCCGGATCCCCCGATCTGCGCCTGCTGCGCGGCCCCATTCGGGCGCCGGCCACGCTCAACAGACGACCCGGTATGCCCTCGCGCGGACCGGCTGCCCAGCCCACCCGCCTGGTGCCGCTCGCCACGGCGCCCAACGGTGGATCCGCGCTGAGCCCGTGAACTGAAACTGGGGACGGTTCCTGTTTCAGGTCATTCTCAGCTCTGTTGGGTCACCGTTGCATCCAGTTGTTGCGCGGGCTGGCGGCAAAGGAACAGCGAACCACTAGGCTGGCGACAACCCTTCCACGACAAGGAGATGCCCATGCAAGGCATTTTGTGGTTCCTGGTGATCCTGGTCGTCATCGCTGTCGCCATCGGCCTGTACGCGGTCTCGCTGTACAACGGCTTCGCGCGCGATCGCAACATGATCCAGGAGTCCTGGCGCCAGATCGACGTCGAGTTGAACCGCCGCTACGACCTCATCCCGCGGTTGGTCGAGACCGTCCGTGCTTTCGCCGCCCATGAGCGCAACACGCTCGAAGGGGTGACCCGCCTGCGCAACCAGGCGGCATCGCTGGCGCAACACGGTGGTACCCCCGCACAGCGGGCGCAGGCCGAAGAGCAACTGTCGGCCGCCGTGCACAACCTGATCGTCAGCGTCGAGGCCTATCCGCAACTTCAGAGCAACCAGAACTTTCTCGAACTGCAGCGCGAACTCGTCGACACCGAGGACCGCATCGCCGCCGGGCGCCGGTTCTACAACGCCAACGTGCGCAACTACAACACCAAGATCGACTCGTTCCCGTCGAACGTCCTGGCCGGCATGTACCACTTCGAGAAGGCCACCTACTTCGAGGTCAACGATGCCGAGGTGCGCCGCGCTCCCGATGTGAACTTCGGCGAGATCAGCTACCGCGGCGATCAGCCCGAGGTCACCACTGAGCCGACCAACGCGCAGTTGAACGCTGCTCCCGCCTCGTCGGACGACCTGCCGAACCCGCAGGCCTACCAGGGCCAGAGTTACCAGGCGCCCGCACCCGGCCAGTTCGATCAGCAGCCGCAGTACCGGACCCCCCAGCAGGGTCAGCAGCCGCAGCAGGGTCAGCAGTACGCCCAGCCGCAGCAGGGCCAGCCGCAGCCCTACCAGGCTCCCCAGCAGGACCAGCAGTACGGCCAGCCGCAGCAGGGCCAGGGGGGCCAGCCCAATCAAGGCGGTTACACCCCGCCCCAGTCCTGAACCACGATGAACCACGGCCCCCGCAGACGCTGCGGGGGCCGTCGCCTTCGCTCGGTACAACGGATGCAGATCGTCGAGCGGGTGGGGGACGTGCCGCGTGCCCGGGCATCGCTGCGTCCGGGTCCCAGCGGCTGATTCGCGACGCCTTTGCGAATGCGCCGACGATGCGTTCGCAGACGTGCCGCCACGGATCGTCCACTCTGCTGCCCTCGGCGCCACTGTGCTGCGGTTATGCGGGCAGCAGAGTGCACGCAAAGGCAGCACAGTGCGGAAGGCACGGCTGGCGTGATCGTGCGTGTCGCCGCGCCGGGTGCAGCAACCCGGACGAGCTCACTCGACCGCGGCGTTCGCCTTCAGCTTGCGGCGCTCCCGCAGGTACTCGACCACCATCGGCACGACCGAGATCAGCACGATGATGACGAGCACCAGTTCGAGGTTCGTGTTGATGAACGGAATGGTGCCGAGGAAGTAGCCCAACACGGTCAGGCCTGCGGCCCAGATCACCGCACCCACACCCGACCAGGTGATGAACCGCCGAAAGTCCATGCGTCCAATGCCGGCGATCAGGGTGATGAACGTGCGGGCGAAGGGCACGAACCGGGCCAGCACCAGGGCACGGGGTCCGTAGCGCTCCATCAGAGCGTGCGTCTGATCGACCCGCTTGGGGTCGAAGACCTTGCCCCAGAACCCTTCGCGCGGTTTGAAGATCGCCGGACCGATCCAGCGTCCGACGTAGTAGCCCACGACGTTGCCCAGCACCGCGGCTGCCATCAGCACCAGGCAGGCCACCACCAGCACCATCGGCTGGCTCAGGCCCGCGAAGGTGATGGACGGCGGCGTGATCGCGATGAACATGCCGACGGTGAACAGCAGCGAATCACCGGGCAGGATCGGGAAGATCGAGCACTCGATGATCAGGATCAGGGCCACGCCCCACAGCGCCCAGTTGCCCAGGGCATGGATCAGGAACTCCGGGTCCATCCAATCCGGAAGCAGCAGTGGCACGAGCGCAGGAAGCAGGGTCACAGTGGTTCAGGCTACCGTGGGGCGCTGTGCAGCCGGTAAGCGAGAGCCGTGACAAGGGGGGACGCCCGCCGTCCGCCACCAGCCCGGACGACCCGACGGCTGCGTCGGTCGGAGTCGGCCCGCACCCGAAACCCTGGCCGGACGACCCGCGGCTCGACCCCGACCTGATGGCTGAGGGCGACCGGCGCAACGTGATCGATCGCTACCGCTACTGGCGGTTGGACGCCATCGTTGCGGACCTCGACTCGCGGCGGCACCCGCTGCACGTGGCGATCCAGAACTGGGAGCACGACTTCAACATCGGCTCGATCGTGCGTACCGCCAACGCCTTCAACGTCGCGACCGTGCACATTCTGGGCCGACGCCGCTGGAACCGGCGCGGGGCGATGGTCACCGACCGTTACCTGCACGTCGAGCACCATGCGAACGTGGCCGCGTTCTTCAGCGCCCTGGCGGACGCCGGCGTCGTCCCGATCGGCGTGGACAACCTGCCCGGCTCGGTGCCGCTGGAGACCACGGAGTTGCCGCAACACTGCTGCCTGGTGTTCGGCTCGGAGGGTCCCGGCCTCACCGACGAGGTGGTGGACGGTTGCGCGGGCCTGGTCTCGATCACCCAGTACGGATCCACCCGCTCGTTGAACGCCGGCGCGGCCGCGGCGATCGCGATGTATCACTGGGCGCGCCGCTGGGGCGACGCCGGACGCGGCTGACGCCGCTCGTCGACGCCGGACGCCGTCCCACGCCCGGCACGTCCACGCGTTTCGTTGGGCGGTCTGTCCGCGAAACCGCCCTCGCTACAGTGGGCGCCGTGAACGGTGTCGGCGAGTACGTGGTGTTCTACGCCCCCGAGGCCGTGCAGGCCAAGGTGAAGCGCTGGCGTTCCATGCTGATCCAACGGCTGATCTCCACCGCGATCTCGGTCGCCATCGGCGCGGCCGTGTGGTACTTCTTCGCCGACCAGGTCGGCTCGTGGGGTCCGTGGCTGGTGGGTTCGGCGCTGGTGGTCGGCCTGATCTGGGTGATCGTCAGCGTCACCGGCCTGGTGATCGCCCGCCGCGACGCTGCCCAGGTGCAACCGGGTCCTGCGTTCGCCGTCACCCGCGACGGGGTGTGGATCGCGCAACTGTGGCTCACCTGGCCCGAGGTGGGTGCGGTGCTGGCCAACCCCGGCCGGTTCGGACGCTCCGCGCGGCTCGTCGTCAACGCGCGGGACGGGCGTTCGGCGGCGGTTCCGATGGAGTACCTGACCGCGCTGCCGGCGAACATCGACTCGGCCGTCCGCGCCCTGTCGGGTGGACGCTGCTGGATCGATCTGTCCCGGCTGGACGACTGAGCCCGGACCCACCGATGGGCGCAATTGCGAGCGGCACCAGGCGGGTGGGCTGGCACGACGGTCCGCGCGAGGGCATACCGGGTCGTCTGTCGAGCATGCCGGCGAAGCCAGGACGCCCGGGTGGGGTCGCGCAGAAGGCGCATCCGGGCTGAGCGAAAGCAGGGACGTGCCGGGAGTGAGAAAAGCTCGCGCCGGTCCGAGACTTTTGAAAGACTAGGGGCGTCATCGCAGGCGCCGCCGACCGATCGGGGTGCCGACGCATCACCGTGAGGAGCAAAGTCAATGCCCATCGCCACACCCGAGAAGTACGCCGAGATGCTGGACGCCGCGAAGGCCGGATCATTCGCCTTCACGGCCATCAACGTCACCTCGTCCCAGTCGCTGAACGCCGCCATCGCCGGGTTCGCCGAGGCCGGTTCGGACGGCATCGTCCAGGTCAGCACCGGCGGCGCCGAGTACGCCTCGGGCCCGACGATCAAGCACATGGTCACCGGTGCGGTTGCGCTGGCCGAATACGCGCACGTGGTGGCCAAGAACTACTCGGTGAACATCGTGCTGCACACCGACCACTGCCAGAAGGAAAAGCTCGACACCTACGTCCGTCCGCTGATCGCCATCTCGCAGGAGCGCGTCGATCGTGGCCTGGAGCCGCTGTTCCAGTCGCACATGTGGGACGGCTCCGCGGTGCCGATGGAAGAGAACCTGCAGATCGCCGATGAACTGCTCACGCTGACCAGCAAGGCCCGCCAGATCCTCGAGATCGAGGTCGGCGTGGTCGGTGGCGAAGAGGACGGCGTCGCCGCCGAGATCAACGACAAGCTGTACACCACCGTCGAGGACGGCATGCGCACCATCGAGGTGCTGGGCCTGGGCGAGAAGGGCCGCTACATCACCGCCCTCACCTTCGGCAACGTGCACGGCGTGTACAAGCCGGGCTCGGTCAAGCTGCGTCCCGAGGTGCTCAAAGAGATCCAGGACGCCGTCGGTGCCAAGTACGGCCGCGACAAGCCGTTCGACCTGGTGTTCCACGGCGGTTCGGGTTCGACGCCGCAAGAGATCAGCGACGCGGTCGACTACGGCGTGATCAAGATGAACGTCGACACCGACACCCAGTACGCGTTCACCCGTCCGGTGGCCGGCTGGATGCTCAGCAACTACGCCGGGGTGCTGAAGATCGACGGCGAGGTCGGCAACAAGAAGCTGTACGACCCCCGGGCCTGGGGCAAGGCGGCCGAGGCCGGCATGTCGGCCCGCGTGGTCGAGGCCTGCCAGAACCTGCGTTCGGCCGGCAAGAGCATCGGCTGAGCCTTCGTACACGATCGCAGGCGATGCCCGGGCCAGGTGCCCGGGCATCGCTGCGTCCGGGTCATCCCGCGACGCCGCGCACTCTGCTGCCCTTGGGTGCACTCTGCTGCCTTTGCAAGGGCAGCAGAGTGTCACCAAAGGCAGCAGAGTGGACGATCCGGGTCGGGCGGGCCGCTCACCGGATCGTCGGCGCATTCGCGAAGCCGTCGCGAATCAACCGCTCGAAGCCGCGGACGTCGGCCAGGTCGTCCCAGCCCCAACGAACCAGCCACCAACCCTGGCCCCGGATGCGGTTCTCTCGCCGCTTCTCGGCCATCACCACATCGGCGGGGGTCTGGTCGGGCTTCACCAGCCTGCCGTACTTGACCTTTCCGTCGAACTCGCCGAGGGTGCGCAGCTCGGGCCAGGCGAAGTCCGAGAACGTCTCGTGGCCGTCGGAGTAGCCGATCCGCCACTGCAACACCGGTGACGGCAGGCCCGCCTGCTGCATGCGCACCCGGCTGACCGACTCACCGGGACCGTCCGCGCCAGGGTCGGCGAAGGCCGCCACCCGCCGCGCCCGAGCGATTCCTGGACGGCGGTCGCACCGGCCCAGCGATCGCTCGAGATCGCCGCGCTCCAGCCCGGCGCGGAGCGCGGCATCGGCCACCGCGACGGCCTGGTCCAGCGAGCTGGTGCGGGCCACGTCGGCAACCGTCCGGGCCAGCGAGGTGACCATGACGCCGTCCCGTTCGACCACCTCGTCCGGCGGCAGCGGACACACCCGCAGGTGCAGCAGTGTGTCCGCGCGGCCGTGACCGCCGGTCGTCCGGGTGACGTTGACTCGGGACGGCGGACGTCCGAGCACCGGCAGGCCGTGCACGATCGCGGCGCTCAGGTGGCTGAGCACCGACCCCGCCGCCAAGCCCGTCCACGTGGCCCGGGCCAGCTCGCGATGCTCGGCCTCAGGTGTCGCGGAGGGCTCCGGGTGCGAGAGGTAGCTGCCCCGGCGGACCCGGCGCAGGGATCCGTTGGGCTGCATCGCCTGGATCTCGGACGAGGTCAGGCCGTCGCGGAGCAATGCACGGTAGCTGATGAACGCGGGTTGCTGCATGCGTCCAGTTCACCGGTTTCGCAGCCGCAGAAGTCGGTTATCCACAGGCGACTTTCGGCCGATTCTCGCGACGGCGCGCACTCTGCTGCCCTTGGGTGCACTCTGCTGCCTTTGCAAGGGCAGCAGAGTGGCCCGGAAGGCAGCAGAGTGGACGATCCCGTCCGGCGGCCTACCTGCTCACGCCTTCGCCGTCAGCCACAGCGGCTGATACGGCCGGACGCGGAGCGTGTCCGGCTCGAGCGAATACTCATACCCGCTGATCCGCTCCGTGACGTGGGTGCCGAGCCGGTCGCGCAGCACGTACACGGGCAGTTCCACCACGTCCTCGCTGAAGTTGTACACCTCGATCAGTGTGCCCTCGGGATGGTCGCGGGTGAGCACCAGCACCCGTGAATCGGGGCTGGGCAGCACCCGCGACTCCACGGACGCATGCAGCTGCGGGGTGGTCCTGCGCACCCCGATCGCGTGGGTCAGGCCGGCCAGAATGCGTCCGGCCGGGCTGGACGGGTCGGCGGACGCGTCGGCGACCAAGTCCCAGTCCAGGATCGGACGATGCACCCACCGGTTGTCGCCGGCATGATCGGGGTCGTCGATGTAGGCGTAGTCGTTGAGCGTGCCGATCTCGTCACCCATGTACAGCAGCGGCACCCCGCCGAAGCCCAGGATGAACGTGTGCAGCAGGTTGACCCGGGCGATCGCGTCCGCCAGCTGACCATCATCGCCGGCCGCCAACGCCGCCTCGACCCCGGCCAGGCTGGCCAACGATCCGCTGATCCGGCGGTCGTTGTTGACCGGGTTGAACTGGAACACCAGGCCCTTGGCGAACGAGCCCCGGTACAGGCCGGCGTAGAACTCGGAGAGGAAGGCCCGGTGGCTGTGCCCCTCGAGGTAGGCGCCGCGCGCGTCGTCGTCGCCGATCGCCCAGCCGATGTCGTCGTGGCAGCGCACGTAGGTGGCCCAGGTGGCCGAGGCCGGTTTGGCCGGAAAGTTCGACAGCGCCACCTCGAACAGCCGGGTGTGCCGGGACGCCAGCGCCCCCCACAGCTGCACCATCACCGAGTTGTGGTAGGCCAGATCGGACACCTTGCCGAAGTGCTTGCCCTGCCCGAGGTAGGCGATCAGGTCCTGCGGGCCGACGATCGCCTCGGCCTTGAGCGCGCAGGCCGGAGCGACGATGCGCAGCGCCGCCCGCAGCGCCTGGCTGAGTTCGTGCACCGGCGGTTCGTTCTGGCAGTCGGTGCCCAGCGCCTTCCAGGTGAAGGCGATCGCGTCCAGCCGCAGCACCTCGACGCCGTTGTTGGCCAGAAAGCAGATGATGTCGACGAACTCGGCGAAGACGTCCGGGTTGGCCCAGTTGAGGTCCCACTGAAAGGAGTTGAAGGTCGTCCAGACCCAGCCCTGGGCCTCGTCGTCCCAGGTGAAGTTGCCGGGGGCGAAGTCGGGGAAGACCTCGGGCAGCGTGCGTTCGTAGGCGTCCGGCTCGTTGCGGTCGGGGTAGATCAGAAAGTAGTCGCGATACTTCTGTTCACCGGCGCGGGCGCGGGCGGCCCACTCGTGTTCGCGGGCCACGTGGTTGAGCACCAGATCGATCACCAGCGAGATGCGGCGGGCGCGCAGCGTTGCGGCCAGGGCGACCAGGTCGTCCATGGTGCCCAGGCGCGGATCGACGGAGCGGTAGTCCGCCACCGCATAGCCGCCGTCGCTGTCACCCTCGCGGGGCTTCAGCAGCGGCATCAGGTGCAGGTACCGCACGCCCAGCGATTCGAGGTGGTCGATGTGCCCCGCGACGCCCAAGATCGAGCCGGCGAACCGGTCGGCGTAGCAGACGTAGCCGACCATGTCGGGCTGCTGCAGCCAGTCGGGGGTGAGCAGCCTGGCCTCGTCCAGCACCCGAAGATCGTTCGGACGGGCGTCGAACGCCGAGCGCAGCGCCTGCGTCAGCCGGGTGAACAGAGCCTCGGCCCGATCGCCGTAGGCACCCCGGAGCCCGCTCACCAACTCGGGTCCGTAGCGATCCATCCGCAAACCGAACGTGGTGTCGTCATCGACCATGCCCGCAGCATAGAGCGTTGCCCGACTCCACTTCACATCGGCCTACGGCGCCTCCCGGCTCGCCCTGGAGAGTCGCCCGGACGGGGTGACGCGACCGCCGTGGTGGATCCGGGCCTAGGGTGGGGCCATGCCTCAGCTGCCCTTCGCCGACCCGGACGCCCACCGCACCCTGCTGCCGGAAGACCCGGCCGAGACGGCTCCGTCCGATGCCGATCCGCTCGAGGTCGCCGCCGAGTTTCCGAGTTCGAGCCTGGCGTGGGCGGTGCTGGCCGAGAACGCCCTGGCCGACGGCAGCCGCGCCGGCGTACTGCAGGCCTACGCGTTCGCTCGCACCGGCTATCACCGTGGCCTGGACGCGCTGCGCCGCAACGGGTGGCGAGGCGCCGGTCTGGTGCCGTGGGAGCACGAGCCGAACCGCGGCTTTCTGCGCGCCGTGTGGGCGTTGGCGCAGGCCGCGCGGGCGATCGGTGAGACCGCGGAATACGAGCGCTGCGTGCAACTGCTGGTCGACTCCTCGCCCACCGGGTACACCGAGCTGAGCTCCTGAGTCCGTTGGTTCGCGCTTCCGGGCGGGTCCGCGCGCGCTCGTGAGGTGGCCGGCAGCCCACCAGGGTGCGGGCCCCCGTCCGCTGCGGGTTGCGTGAAAACGCCGACCGGGCGGGCAACCCTCTCCGATAGGCTCACCCGGTAAGGGCCCGCGTGCGGGCCGTTCTCATGCCACAGGAGTACATATGCCGGGCATCGTGGTCGTCGGAGCGCAATGGGGCGACGAGGGCAAGGGCAAGGCCACCGACCAGTTGGGCGACCGGGTCGACTTCACCGTCCGCTATTCGGGCGGCAACAACGCGGGCCACACCCTGGTGGTGAACGGCGAGCGGTACGCGCTGCACCTGCTGCCGTCCGGCATTCTCAGCCCGAACAGCGTGCCGGTGATCGGCAACGGCGTGGTGATCGACCTCGACGTGCTGTTCGACGAGATCGACGGCCTCGCCGCGCGCGGGGTCGATGCGGCCACCCGACTGCTGGTCTCGGCCAGCGCCCACCTGATCACCCCGTACCACCAGACCATCGACAAGGTGTCGGAGCGGTTCCTGGGCAAGCGCAAGATCGGCACCACCGGACGCGGCGTCGGTCCCGCCTACTCCGACAAGGTCAATCGGCTCGGCATCCGGGTGCAGGACCTGTTCGACGAAGAGATGCTGCGGGCCAAGGTCGAAGCGGCGCTGTGGCAGAAGAACCACCTGCTGGTGAAGGTGTACAACCAGCGCGCGATCGACCCCAACGAGATCGCTGATCGGCTGCTCGGGCATGCCGCGCGGCTGCGTCCGATGGTTGCGGACACCTCCCGGGTGCTCAACGACGCCCTGAACGCCGACCGGGTGGTGCTGTTCGAGGGCGCCCAGGCGCACCACCTCGACGTCGATCACGGCACCTACCCCTACGTCACCTCGTCCAATCCGATCGCGGCGGGCGCCTGCACCGGCGCCGGGGTCGGTCCGACCCGCATCGACCGCGTGGTCGGCATCGCGAAGGCCTACACCACCCGGGTGGGGGAAGGGCCGTTCCCGACCGAGCTGCTGGACGCCGACGGCGACAAGATCCGGGCGGACGGCGCCGAGTTCGGCACCACCACCGGACGCAAGCGGCGCTGCGGCTGGTACGACGCCCTGGTCGTCGAGGCCGCGGCCAGTGCCAACGCCTTCACCGACATCTTCTTGACCAAGCTCGACATCCTGTCCGGCTGGGAGAAGATCCCGGTCTGCGTCGCCTACGACGTGGACGGCGAACGCCATGACCGGCTGCCCATGACGCAGCACGACTTCGCCCGCGCCGTACCGATCTACGAACTGCAGGACGGGTGGAGCGAGGACATCTCGGGCGCCCGCTCCTTCGATGATCTGCCGCGCACCTGCCAGGCGTACGTCCGGCGCCTGGAAGAACTCAGCGGGGCCCGCATCTCAGGCATCGGGGTGGGCCCCGGTCGCGAGCAGGTGGTCATGCTGCGCGACCTGCTCTGAGTCCGCGCTGAGCCCGGATCCACCGATCTGCGGCTACTGCGCGACCCCATCCGGGCGTCCTGGCTGCGCCGGCCACGCTCAACAGACAACCCGGTATGCCCTCGCGCGGACCGGCTGCCCAGCCCACCCGTCTGGTGCCGCTCGCTACGCCGCCCATCGGTGGATCCGGGCTGAGGCTGAATCCGAGCACCGTTCCCAGATTCGGCCACCGCGCTCAGTCCGCGCGCACGTCGGATTGCTGACCGCGCTGGACGGCTGCGACTCCGGTGAGCAGGATCAACCCGCCGACGAGTTGTTGCAGGCCCGGCAGTTCACCGAGCAGCAGCCAGGCCCAGCCGACGGCGAAGAGCACCTCGGTGAGCCCGACGAAGCTCGCGACCGTCGAGCCCAGGTGCTGCACCCCGAGGTAGCCCAGGGCGTACGCGGCCGCCGCGGCGACCAGGCCCAGTTCGAGCAACGGCAGCCACCAGGGCATCGTCGCGCCGACGAACACCACGTCCGCGGTGGCTGCCCGCAGCGGCATCAGTCCGGCCAGCCCGGCCACCAGAATCGCCACGGTGCCGATCGCCAGGCCCACCGCAACGAAGGTGAGCGGCGGCAACGTCATCGGACGCGCCGACACCACGTAGTACACGGCGAGCCCGACCGCGGCGAGCGCGCCCCAGGCCAGGCCTCGCAGGTCGATCGAACCCATGCCGGCCGGGTTGAGCACGATCACCAGCCCGCCGATCGCCACGACCATGCCGGTCACCGTGACCCACCCCGGCAGGCGACGGCGGCGCAGCGCCACCCATGCCACCACCAGCACGATGCCGAGGTATTCCAGCAGGATCGCCAGGCCCACCGGCACGTACTGCACCGAGTTGAAGAACGACACCTGCGCGGTGGCGCCGCCGAACACTCCGTAGGCCAGCAGCGGACGCCAGTGGTCGAGCAACAGCCGCCACCGTCCGCGCAGGGCGATCAGGCCGGGCACCATCAGCACCATCGCGGCCAGTCCGAGCCGGATCGCGACCACCCCGCCGGCGCTCCACCCCGAGGCCAGTAGCGGCTTGGCGAACGCGCCGGAGGTGCCGAAGGTCGCCGCGGACAGCAGGGCG
Organism: Micropruina sp.; assembly: GCA_016711205.1. Classification (GTDB taxonomy): domain Bacteria; phylum Actinomycetota; class Actinomycetes; order Propionibacteriales; family Propionibacteriaceae; genus Micropruina. Next base: position 55,108 of record JADJTM010000001.1, read on the forward strand.
GCCGACCAGCCGATCGCCGCCTCGCGGGCACGCGAACCGACGGGCGACAGGGTCGCCTCCGCAACTGCCTCGGCCATGGCGCCTCCTTCGTGGTAATGAGTCACAGCTGGATATACTCATGACATCCTAGTGTGCGCAGGTCAGGAGTCAATGTGGTCTTCACCCATGACACACGCTTGTCATTGCAGGCGCTGGTGGCGCTGGTGAACACCCGCGACCCGGACACGCTGACCACCCTCGCCGATCTGGACGACCTGTGCCGCGACTGGCTGTGGTCGGGCAGTCGCACCCATGATCGGGCCGAACTCGACCAGGTGCGGGCGATCCGCGAGCCGTTGGCCGGCTTCTGGGGTGCGGACGAGCACGCCGTCGTCGGCCTCATCAACGACCTGCTCGCGCAGGGCCGGGCGCTGCCGCAGCTGGTCAAGCACGACGGTTTCGACTGGCACATCCACGCCACTCCGGCCGAGGCGCCGCTGGCCGTGCGGATGACCGTCGAGTACGCGATGGCGATGATCGACGTGGTGCGCGCGGGCGACCTGGACCGGCTGGGCCACTGCGCCGCGGACGACTGCGACTCCCAGGTGATCGACCTGAGCCGCAACCGGTCCAAAAAGTTCTGCGACGCCGGCTGCGGCAACCGCACCAACGTGGCCGCCTATCGCGCGCGGCGCAGATCAACGGGGTAGTACCTGAGCCCCCTGGCGATCCACCGCAGCGAGCCGCCGGCCCGGAGCGGAACGTCCGGCTGCCCGCCTGCCCGCCGTCCGCTCGGCCGGGTCTTTCGGCGCCGGGCGCGCCGCCCGCGATCGCAAGTCGGGGTGCAGGGTTTGACCCATACGCTTTCCTACCGGCGATTCCTGAGGCAGCATGACAGCATGGGACAGTACGACGCCCGCTGGTTCTCCAGTCAGGCGGCGACCTGGGACGACGACCCGCGCAAAGTTGACCGGGCTCGCCAGGCCGCAAATGCCATTGCCGCCGAGGTGCCGTTGGACCCCTCCTGGCGGGTGCTCGATTACGGTGCCGGCACCGGTCTGCTCGCGTTCGCACTTGCCGACCGGGTGGGCGAGATCCTGCTGCTCGACTTCTCCGACGGCATGGTCGAGGCCGCCCGCCGCCGGATCGCCGAGTCCGGACGCGCCGGCATGCGGGCCGAGCGGCACGACCTGACGCAGGCGCCGCTGCCGGAGGGCGAGCAGTTCGATCTGGTGATCAGCATGATGGTGCTGCACCACGTCGACGACGTTCCGCTGTTGCTCAAACGACTCGCGGCCGCCACCGCAGAGGACGGCTGGATCGCGGTGCTCGACCTCGAACCCGAAGAGGGCGAATACCACGACCCCGAGTTCACCGGACACCACGGCTTCCGGCGCGGCATGCTACGGCGGGCGCTGGCCTCGGCCGGCTTCGGCCACATGACCGTGCGGCAGGTTCTGCAGATCGAGAAGCCGGTGGACGGTGCCCCGCGCAAGTTCGGTGTCTTCCTCGCCACGGCGCGCAGAGAGTCGGTGCGCCCGAGCGCAAACGGCCGCTGACCGCGGAGGGCCAGGGCGACGCCGCGCCACTAGAGTGAGCGGGTGCAGAAGCAGCAGCTCTCGGTCCTGGTCGTCGGCAGCGGCGGACGCGAACACGCCCTCGCCCTGGCGCTGGCAGATGATCCGGCTGTCACCCGGCTCTATTGCGCGCCCGGCAACCCCGGCACCGCCGCGGTCGCCATCAATCAGCCGCTGCGCAGCGACGATCCGCAGGCCGTGGTCACGCTCGCTCGCCGGCTTCGGGTCGACCTGGTGGTGGTCGGCCCCGAGGCGCCGCTGGTCGCCGGCGTGGCCGACGCCGTGCGCGGCGCCGGCATCGCGTGCTTCGGGCCGTCCGCGGCCGCCGCCCGGCTGGAAGGCTCCAAGGCGTTCGCCAAAGAGGTGATGGCGGCGGCCGGCGTCCCGACCGCACGATCGCGTTACTGCGAAACGCTGGCCGAGGTCGCCGAGGCCCTGGACCACTTCGGCGCACCACACGTGGTGAAGGACGACGGGCTGGCCGCCGGCAAGGGCGTGATCGTCACCGACGATCGGGCGGCCGCACTGACCCACGCCGAGGGCTGCCTGCCGGTGGTGGTCGAAGAATTCCTTGATGGCCCCGAGGTCAGCCTCTTCGCCATCACCGACGGACTGACGGCGCTGCCGCTGCAACCCGCGCAGGACTTCAAGCGGGTCGGTGAGGGCGACACCGGGCCCAACACCGGCGGCATGGGGGCCTACACCCCGCTGCCGTGGGCCCCGCCCGGGCTGGTCGACGAGATCATGGAGAGCGTCATCGAGCCCACCGTCGCCGAGCTGGGGCGTCGGGGCACCCCGTTCGTCGGGCTGCTGTACGCCGGGTTGGCGCTCACCTCGCGCGGCCTGCGGGTGGTCGAGTTCAACGTGCGGTTCGGCGACCCGGAGACGCAGGCCGTGCTCGCCGCCCTCGACTCGCCGCTGGGGCAGGTGCTCTACGCCGCCGCAACCGGCGACCTGGAGAACATCGGCGAGCTGGCCTGGAAGCCGGGTGCCGCGGTCGTGGTGGTGCTGGCGGCGAAGGGCTACCCGGGTGCGCCCGAGCTGGGCGGGGTGATCCGTGGTGAACGGCTGTTCGGCTCGGACGACAACGTGCACATTGTGCATGCCGGTACCGGGCGCAACTCGTCCGGCGAACTGGTGGCCACCGGCGGGCGGGTGCTGGGGGTGGTGGCCCAGGCGCCGTCCCTGGCCCAGGCGCGGGCCGATGCCTACCGGGCGGTCGGCGAGCTGGACGCCCCGAGCCTGTTCCACCGCAGTGACATCGGAGCCCGGGCCGAGAGCGGTGACATCGAGGTGTCGGATGCCTACCAGGTCAACTCCAGCTACGCCCAGTACGTGTCCGACGTGGCGGAGGGCGACGCCGGCGAGTGGTGAGTACGGACGCCCGCCCACCGAACCGCTCGCCTAACTGTTTTGCGCTCGTCAAGCTTCGCGAGCGCAAAGTAGTTGGACGAGCGGTGGGCCCGACCGGACCGGCTCGCACGGCCGTCCGAACCCCCCACCCCGCGACCGTGAAACGATGACGCCATGAGCGTTCCCAACGTCCTGGCCACCCGCTACGCCTCGCCGGCGATGCGCGCGATCTGGAGTCCCGAGCAGAAGATCGTCGCCGAGCGGCGGCTGTGGCTCGCGGTGCTCAAAGCCCAGAAGGATCTCGGCGTCGACTTCGCGGCGGACGACGCGGCGTCCGTGATCGCCGACTACGAGCGGGTGATCGACTCGGTCGATCTGGCGTCCATCGACGCCCGCGAGCGCATCACGCGGCACGACGTCAAGGCCCGCATCGAGGAGTTCAACGCGCTGGCCGGGCACGAGCACGTGCACAAGGGCATGACCAGCCGCGACCTGACCGAGAACATCGAGCAGTATCAGGTGCTCAACGGGCTGAAACTCGTCCGCGAACGCATCGTCACCGTGCTGGTGACGCTCAGCCGGCTCGCGGTGCAATATCGCGACCAGCCGCTGACCGGACGCTCCCACAACGTCGCCGCGCAACTCACCACCCTGGGCAAGCGGTTCGCCACCGCTGCGGACGAGCTGCTGGTCGCCTTCGCCCGCGTGGACGAGCTGATCAACCGGTACCCCGCGCGCGGGATCAAGGGCCCGATGGGCACCGCGCAGGACATGCTCGACCTGCTCGGCGGCAGCACCAAGAAGCAGTTGGCCCTCGAGAACCAGATCGGCCAGTACCTCGGATTCGCCCGCATCTTCACCTCGACCGGTCAGGTGTACCCGCGCTCGCTCGACTACGAGGTGGTGACGGCGCTGGTGCAGGTGGCGGCGGCCCCGTCCAACGTGGCGACGACGATCCGGCTGATGGCGGGGCTCGAGCTGGTCACCGAAGGCTTCAAGGAAGGGCAGGTCGGGTCGTCCGCGATGCCGCACAAGATGAACACCCGCTCGTGCGAACGGGTGAACGGGCTGAGCGTCGTGCTGCGCGGGTACGCGACGATGGTCGGCGAGTTGGCCGGCGACCAATGGAACGAGGGCGATGTGTCGTGCTCTGTGGTGCGCCGGGTGGCGCTGCCGGACGCCTTCTACGCCTTGGACGGGCTGTTCGAGACCTTCCTCACCGTGCTGGCCGAGTTCGGCGCCTTCCCCGCGGTGATCGAGGCCGAGCTGGCCAGGTACCTGCCGTTCCTGACCACGACCAAGGTGCTGATGGCGGCCGTCCGCAACGGGGTGGGGCGAGAGACCGCCCACGAGGCGATCAAGGAACACGCGGTTGCGGTGGCACTCGACCTGCGCCGCGGCGCACGCACGAACGACCTGCTGGACCGGCTGGCGTCCGATCCGCGGCTGGGCCTCACCCGTGCGCAACTGGACGCCACCCAGGCAGACCCGCTGCAGTTGACCGGCGCGGCCCGCGACCAGGTGGACGACGTCGCCGACAAGGTGAAACGCATCGCAAAGCACTACCCGGACGCAGCGGCTTACGTTCCCGGCTCGGTGCTGTAGGCACACCGTCCCACCGTTATCCCGGCGGATGCCCACCGTTATCCCGGCGGATGCCCACAGTCATCCCGGCGAACGCCCACCGTCATCCCGGCGGACGCCCACCGTCATCCCGGCGGACGCCGGGATCTCTGCGCCGAGCCCTCGCTGGTCGCGCTTGTCGAGATCCTGGGTGCCGCGGAGCGTTGGTGCACCCCGTCCCGCCCAGGGCAGCCTCACCGGCTCCGCAGGCTCCGCCGGTGAGTTGCCCAACGCCCGACCTACCCGGCCGGGGTGCACCCCCGCTCCGCTTCACAGTCGCGTTGGACTGGACGTAGGTGAGATCCCGGCGTTCGCCGGGATGACGACCTGCGCCGAGGAGTCACCGCTGGCGAGTGTTGGTCGAAACCCACCCCGACCGATCGATCGTGGCCGGCGCTCAGCCCTTGATGACGATCTTCGCGTTCTTGTTCGGCAGTTCGACGTAGGTCTGACCGGGGGCCATCACCAGCGGGCTGCCGTCGTCCAAGGTGAAGACGAAGGTGTCCTGGACGCCTTCTTTCGTCCAGGTGCCGGTGACGTACTTGCCGCCGTGGAAGTAGTGGAAGGGCCCCGAGGTGTCGATGATGTCGTGGATCGGCTCGTCGTGGCCGGTGCCCGAGAAGATCTTGGCGTAGCGCTGCTTTGCCCTGATCACCAGCACGTTGTCGGGCGCCACCCGGGTGCCATCGCTGAGCACGTGCGGCCCCCACGGCATGCTGCGTAGCCAGGTGCCGGTCTTCTCGCTCCAGGTGTAGTTCATGTTGTAGCTGTTGCCGCTCTTCCACGGCACGCTGATCGACTGTGCGGTCGTGCCGTCGACGGTGCTGGCAACCTTGGCGTCACCGAAGGGAAAGTAGAGCTGCTGCGGGCCGTCGCGGAACTTCTTGGTCTGCTTGGCCAGAATCTTCGGGTGGCACACCGTGGCCCGGTCGTAGTATTTGACGCCGCCCAGCACGCGCACCCTGGAGCCGTCGATCGAGTACGAGTTGGAGCCCTTGGTGTTCATGTACGACAACATGCCCTCGAGGTAGCTGCTGTTGTCCTTGACGTAGTTCTGCACCCAGGGGGCCGCGCCGGTGTTGCCGATCAGCGCGTGCATCGGGCTGAGCAGCGCGATGTCCACCGGACGGATGGAGCGCACCGGACCGACCGTGTCCGCCATCGTGGAGTGGAACACCGGCATCAGCCGGGTGCTGCTGAAGCCGGCGGTGTCGAGGTAGCCGTCCAGTTGGACGAAGACGATGTCGGCTTCGTCCAGCCCCCGCTGCGGGTGTTCGTTGCGGTTGTCGGGCACCTTGACCGCGACGGCCGCATGCTTGGCCGCGTCCTCGTCCTTCAACAACTTGCCCGACAGCGGCCACCGCGGACGATCGTCGACCGTCGGCGAGGGGCTGGGTGTGGGCGTGGCGCTCGGCGCCTCAGTCGCACTGATGGACGGGGACGGCTGGCCGGTGCATCCGGCCACGGCGGCTCCCGCAGTGCCGAGCAGGCCGACAAGAGCCGTGCGACGGCTTAATTGGTGCATGCGACCACGGTACAGCCACACCCCAGCGGGGGTGCGCCGGCGCTGGCATCATAGTGTTCGCGCCGCGTCCGCGGCCGGCTGAGGCGGAGGTGAGCGTGGCCGAACCGACCTGGGTCGAGCACGGCGTGCCCGGCCGCCACGGCGAGGTGCGGGTCCGTGAGTACGCCCCCGCCGGCGAGCCGTTGGGGCCGCGACTGGTCTGGGTGCACGGCGGCGGCTGGGTGATCGGCACCCTGGACGAACCCGAAGCGCACGCCGTCGGCATGGCGATCGCGGCGGCGGGCTACCCGGTGACCAGCGTCGAGTACGGCCTGGTACCGAGCTTTCCATTCGTCGGGCCCTTGCGGCTGAAGCCCTCACCGTTTCGCTATCCGGTCCCGCAGGACCAGGTGATGGACGCCTGGTTGTACGCCGCCCGCACCCATGGGGGCCCGATGTGGCTGGGTGGCGCTTCCGCGGGCGCCTGCCTGGCGGCCGGCGTCGGGCTGCGGCTGCGCGAGGGCGAGGGGCCGGCTCCGCTCGGGCTCGCCTTTCTCTACGGGTTGTTCCACGGCGTGCTGCCCGAGCCGTCGGTCGCACTGCGGCGGCGGCTGTTCGGCCTGTCGGATCTGCGCGTGGTGCAAGAGATGGTGCGCCGGGCAGCGGTCAATCACGCCGGCTCGACCGAGCTGCTCACCAACCCGCACGTGTTTCCCGGGTTGGCGAGCCTGGCCGGACTGCCCCCCGTCCATCTGCTGAACGCCGACCGCGACATGCTGCGCGCCTCGGCCGAGAACTTCGCCCACCGGCTGACGCAGGCCAAGGTGCCACACGAGGGCTGGTACCTGCAGGGCACCAGCCACGGCTTTCTGGCTCGGCCCGAGCAGCCGCCGTTCGCCGCCGGCATCAGCGCCATGACCGGCTGGCTCGCGGGCAGCTGATGAGCGACCCCGCCCACCGGCTGGCGTTGTCGCTGGCCGCGCAGGTGACGGGGAAAGGAACCGTCCCCATTCCCGGTCGGCGACGGTAATGGGGACGGTTCCTTTCCCCGTCGCGAGCCGATCGCCCGCCCCGAGCCGATCGCCGGCCGCGAGCTCCGGGGTGCGACAGGTAATGGGGACGGTTCCTTTCCCCGTCGCGAGCCGCTCGCCCGCCCCGAGCTCCCGGATGCGACAGGTAATGGGGACGGTTCCTTTCCCCGTCGCGAGCCGCTCGCCCGCCCCGAGCTCCCGGATGCGGACGGGCTGCTGTTGCACCACACCTGCCCGACCTGCGCCTCAACCGAGCACGGGGTGCCCTACACCGTCGCGTCCGGACGGCGGGTGGCGCTCTCGCTCGCCCGAGCCGCCGGTGCGGTCGCCGCCGCCGCGGCCCTGGACGCGGCCGTCGGCATCGACCTCGAAACTGTGGACGCCGCCGGCTTCGACGGTTTCGCCGCCGTCGCCCTGCACCCGGACGAACCCCAGCCGCGCGACGCACGGGCCGCGAGCCGGCTCTGGGTGCGCAAGGAGGCAGTGCTCAAGGCCCTGGGACAAGGGTTGCGGATCGACCCGCGCACCCTGCTGTTGTCGGCCGGGAATCAAACCGCCGATCAACCCGGTGATCAACCACGCGTGCTCGCCTGGCCCGACCCGCGCCCGCCGTCCGTGCTCGACCTGCGCGACCTGGACGCCCCGGCCGGTTACGTGGCGGCGCTGGCCGTCATCGGCGGCAGGGGAGCGGAATACACCCACGCGGTGATCAGGCTCGACACATCGGAGGTCGTATAGCGCTGAGCGTGCGCCACGAACGCGGCCGTGGTCACCAACCCCCAGCGGTTCGCCGCCGTCCAGTCGCGCAGCATCGGAAAGAACGCCGCACCGAGCACCGCGCGCAAGGCATGCAGGGTGAGCGCCCCGCGCTTGTACACCCGGTCGTCGAACATCAGTTCGCGACCGGGATCGCCAAGCACCAGATCCTGTGGCAACACCGCCAGCCGACGGTGGTGCTCCTGCGCCCACGACTCGGCGCTGCGCCCGCCGGAGATCTCCGACCACAGCCACTCGCTGTAGCAGGCGAACCCCTCGTGCAGCCAGATGTCCGCCCAGGACGCCGCGGTCAGGCTGTTGCCGAACCACTGATGCGCCAGCTCGTGGGCGACCAGCCGTTCGTTCTGCCAACCGGCACCGGCGTGGTTGGCGCCGAAGGTCGACAGCGTCTGCGCCTCCAGGGGAATCTCCAGCTGGTCGGCGGTGATCACCGCCGAATACCGGTCGAACGGGTAGGGCCCGAACAGCTCGCTGAACCTCGCCATCATCTCGTCCTGCCGCGCGAAGGCCGAGCCGACGCCCACCGCCAGCCCGCGCGGGTGGACGATCTCGACCGGGCCCGCCGGCGTGCTGACGTAGCGTCCGATGTGCAGCACCGCCAGGTAGGGCGCCATCGGCTGCGCCTGCAGGTAGCGCCAGGTGGTGCGTCCCGAGCGCTTCTCGCGGCCGGCCAACACGCCGTTGGCGATCACCCGGTAGCCGTCGGCGACCGTGATGGCGAAGCGGTAGGTGGCCTTGTCGTCCGGACGGTCGTTGCACGGAAACCAGGACGGCGCCCCGCACGGTTGCGCCGCCACGACCACCCCGTCGGTGAGTTCCTCCCAGCCCACCGGTCCGAACACGCTGGGCATCGGCCTGGGCTTGCCGGCGTAGTCGATCTCGACGCTCAGCCGCTCACCGAGGGCGGCCGGCGCTGCCAGCACGATCCGCAGCTTGCTCTCGCGGTGGCTGAACCGGGCGGGCGGACGTCCGTTCACCTTGACCCGCGTGACGCTCAGCCCGGCCAGGTCGAGCACCACCCGGTCGAGCGGCTCGAGCGCCTCGATCGCCAGCACCGCCCGGGCGCTGAGGTGGTTGGTGGCGATCTTGTAGTCGAGGTCGAGGGCGTAGGAGCGCACGCCGAACCGGCGGTTCCCGTGTCCGGGAACGTAGGGGTCGGCAGCAGGCATCAGGTCTCCGTGGTCGGCTCGTCCGCCGGCCACGGGGCAATCGGGTTGCCGATCCATCGTGTCTTGTCAGGTACGGATTCACCGCGCATGACCAGCGATACCGGCCCGATCGTAGCGTGTCGGCCGATGGTGGCGGCGGGCAGAATGACGCTGTTCGGCCCGAGCGTCGCGCCGGCCCGCAGGGTGACGGTGTCCATGCTGAGCACCCGGTCGTGAAACAGGTGGGTCTGCACCACGCAGCCCCGGTTCACCGTGACGCCGGCCCGCAGGTCGATCAGGTCCGATTCGGGTAGCCAGTAGGTTTCGCACCACACTCCCTGGCCCACCGTGGCGCCCATCGTGCGCAGCCACGCGTTCAGCGCGGGCGTACCCATGGTGGGGTGCGCGAACCACGGCGCGGCCAGCAGCTCGACGAACATGTCGGCCAGCTCGTTGCGCCACACCAGCGAACTCCACAACGGATGATCGCAGGCCCGTAGCCGGCCCAGCAGTACCCATTTGGCCACGGACGCCGCCGCCGCCGCCAACACCCCGCCGATACCCAGTACCACCCCGGACGCGAGCCCCGCCAGCAACCAGCTCACCTGCGCCAGGCTGATCAGCGCCGCCACGCAGACCGTGGTGAGCGTGACCAGGGTGATCGGGGCCAGCACCCGGCACAACTCGACCAGGGCCCGGGCCACCCTCAGCCGGGTCGCGGGCGCGTAGGTGCGCGAATCGTCCACCGTGCCCGCGGTTCGGCGCAGCTTGGTGGGTGGCGAGCCGATCCAGGACGTGCCGCGCTTGGCCATCCGCCGCGCCGGCGCCGCCGACAGCACGGCCACCAGGCCGCCCTTGGGCACCTTGCGTCCGGGTGCGGCCATGCCTGAATTGCCGACGAAGGCGTGCTTGCCGATCCTGACCTCTTCGATGCGCAGCCAGCCGCCGCCCAGCTCGTAGCCGCCGATCAGGGTGTCGTCGGCCAGAAAGGCGCCGTCGGCCACGGTGACCAGCTTCGGGATCATCAACACCGTGGACGCTTCCACGTCCTTGCCGATGGTGGCGCCCAGCGAGCGCAGCCAGGCCGGGGTCGCGAAGCTCGCGTACAGCGGGAACAGCCAGGTGCGGGCCTCGTCCAGCACCCGGATCGTCGACCACGCCTGCCACGAGTTGCGGGACTGGACGGGGTGCGGGCCGGGTTTCAGCCCCACCGCCATCAAGCGCACCAGCACCCAGACCAGCAGCGTCAGCACCCCGTAGCCGACGATCGTGGCCGGCGCCAGCCAGGGCAGCGCGACCCACAGGGCGTGGCCGAGGCCGGTGCTGGTGCGCAGCGCCGGCCACAGCACGGCGAACCCGGCCAGCGCCGCCAACATCGGCAATCCGGCGATCAGCAGCCCCATCGCGGCGTAGCCGGCCAGCCAGGCCGGCTGGTTGCCCGGACGCTGCGGCCACGGGCCGCGGGCCCGGTCGTGCACCATGACCGCGGGCGAACCCGACCAGTACTCGCCCGCACCGACCGCACCGAAAACGGACGATCCGGGCGCGACCTCGGCACCCGCCCCCACCTCGGCGCCGGGACATAAGGTGCTCCGGGCGCCGACGCGGGCACCCGCACCGACCCGGATCTCGCCGATGATCAACTGCCCGCCGTCCAGCCAGTGGCCGGCCAGGTCGACTTCGGGTTCGATCGAGCAACCCTCGCCCAGTCGCAGCAGGCCGGTGACCGGCGGGGCACTGTGCAGGTCGACGTGCGGTTCGACGGTGGCTCCGAGCAGGGTGGCGTACCAGCGCAGCAAGACCGCCCCCGCGATGGATTCACTGCCCATCTCGTCGGCGAAGCGTTCCGCGAGCCACAACCGCAGGTGCACCTTGCCGCCGCGGGGGTAGCTGCCGGGACCGATGCCGGCCAGGATCAGCCGCACGCCCAGGGCGGTGACCAGCATGCGTCCGGGGGTGACGATCAGGAAGAGCGCACCGAGCAGGATCCACCACCAGGACAGGGTGGGCAGCCAGGCCAGGCCCGCGGCGTGCGCCAGGTTGCAGGCGGCGGCCGTCCAGATGGCCCAGCGCAGGCCGGCGATGGTGCGCAGCGGCAGCAGGGCCAGCAGCTGGCCCCGCTGGGTTTTCGGCGGCACCGGCAGCACGTTCGCGTTGAGCTGCGACGCGGGGGCGGCCATCTCGTCCAGATGGTCGGCCATCGCGGCCAGCCGCGGGTGGTCGTAGATGTCGGCGACGGTCACCTCGGGGTGAGTGCGGCGCAGCAGCGACACCATCTGCGCCGCGGTCAGCGACCCACCGCCCAGGTCGAAGAAGTCGGCCTCCAGCGAACCGATCCGGGCGCCGAGCACCGCCTCCCAGTGGTCGCGGACCATCGCCCGGGTGCCGCTCAGCTGCAGTTCGGACGCGCCGTCGCCCGCGTCCGGCAAGGGCCAGGGCAGGGCGTCGCGGTCGATCTTGCCCGAGGTGCGGGTGGGCAGTTCGGGCACCACGGCGAGCCGCGGCACCAGGGGAGCGGGCAGCCGCTTGCGCAGCAGGGACAGCGCGGCGTGCGGGTCGAAGCCGTCGTCCACGGCCAGGTAGCCGACCAGCAGCTGGCTGCCCGAACCCGTGCGGCGGACCGCCGCCGCCGCGCCATTGACCAGCGGCAGGTCGAGCAAAGCGTTGTCGATCTCGCCCAGCTCGATGCGTCGTCCGCCCACCTTCACCTGATCGTCCGCGCGACCGACGAACAACAACCCCTCGGCGTCGTTCACCACCAGATCGCCGGAGCGGTAGGCGCGGGCCCAGCCCAGCGAGGGCAGCGGACCGTACTTCTCGGCGTCCTTGGCCGGGTCGAGATAGCGGGCCAGGCCGACCCCGCCGATGATCAACTCGCCGGTCTCGCCCGGCGCAACGGGGTGGCCGGCGGGGTCGACGACGGCCAGATCCCAGCCGTCCAGGGGCAGGCCGATGCGGATCGGCGGCGCACCGGTCAGCTTCGCGCCGCAGGCGACCACGGTGGCCTCGGTCGGGCCGTAGGTGTTCCAGACCTCGCGCGCCGGCGCCACCAGCCGCACGGCAAGATCGGGCGGCACCGCCTCGCCGCCCAGAATCAGCAGCCGTACCCGGCGCAACGCCTCGGCCGGCCACAGCGACACCAGCGTGGGGACGGTGCTGACCACGGTGATCCGGTTGGCCAGCAGCCAGGGGCCCAGATCCATGCCCGAGCGCACCAGCGATCGGGGCGCCGGCACCAGGCAGGCACCGTAGCGCCAGGCCAGCCACATCTCTTCGCAGGAGGCGTCGAAAGCGACCGACAGCCCGGCCATCACCCGGTCGCCCGTGCCCAGCGGTGCGTCGGCGAGGAAGACCCGGGCCTCGGCGTCCACGAAGGCGGCCGCGCTGCGGTGGGTGACCGCGACGCCCTTGGGTTTGCCGGTCGAACCCGAGGTGAAGATCACCCAGGCGTCGTCGTCCGGGGTGGGATCGGTGCGTTCCCGAGCAGGCCGCGCCGGGCCGCGCATGGTGATCTCGAGGTTGTTCCTGATCACCGCGCGGGCCTCGGCCTCGTCGAACACGGTGCGGGCGCGCTCGGCCGGATCGTCGGCGTCGACCGGAACGTAGGCCGCCCCGGCGAGCAGCACGCCCATGATCGCCACGTACAGGTCGGTGGTGCCGGACGCGATCCGTACCCCGACCTTGTCGCCGGGGCCGATACCGGCCCCGGCCAACTCGTCGGCGAGTTCGTCCGCAGCGTCGGCGAACTCGTCGTAGGTCAGCACGATGGCGCCGTTGTCGATCGCCTCATCGTCGGCGCATTCGCCGACGGTCTCGCGAAAGATGTCGACCAGCGTGCGGGCGGGCGGTGCCAGGTTGCTGCGCAACAGGCTCACAACGGGCTCCTCGAGCGGAGGCAGGGCGGCGGGGCCGTCCGGTGGTGGGTCTGCATTATGCCGCCGCCGGACCAACGCAGGGTGAACGATCTTGCGGGGCTATCGGTTTGCGACCGATCGGCGTAGCCTTGGCTCTCGTTGCGACCGGTATTGGGGACGGTTCCTTTTCCTGTCGCCGCAGTCGGTTCGATGAAGGGAGGCGTGTCATGTCCATCGCTGTCATGGACGCGCCCGCGTCCCCACTCATCGAGGTCCGCATTCACTGACACACCGGCCGTCCGGCCGCCAGCGGGCCTCCTCTGCACAGGAGAAACCGCTTGTCATCACAAGAAGACGCACCCGTCGACTGGGCTGCGCTGCGCTATACCGCCTTGTCCGAAGAGCTGGACGAGGATCAACGCTGGACGACCTGGCGAACGGTCGACCGCTCGTCCCGCGGCCCGGAACCGTGGCCGCGGTGGCTGGTCACCTCCCAGGGCGCGCTCGACACCGAACTCGGCCTGCTCAAGACCGGCAAGGAGGCCGACGTGTTCCTGCTGGAGCGGGCCGTGCCGGGCGCCGAGTCGTGCCTGCTGGCGGCCAAGCGGTACCGAACAGCCGAGCACCGGCTGTTTCACCGGGCGTCCAGTTACACCGAGGGCCGACGCGGTCGTGACAGCCGCGAGAACCGGGCCGTCCGGCTGAAATCGGGCTTCGGTCGTCAGATCGAGGCGAGCCGCTGGTCGCAGGCCGAGTTCGCCACCCTCAAACGGCTGTGGACGGCGGGGATCCGGGTGCCGTACCCCGTGCAGGTCGACGGGGGAGAGGTGCTGATGGAGTTCATCGGCGAGGGACGCGGCGGCCGCACGGCCGCGCCCCGGCTGGCGCAGTGCGACCCCGACCCCGACCAGCTGCGCTGGCTGTGGGCGCAGGTCGTCGAGGGGCTGATCCGGTTCGGGGCCCTGCAACTGGTGCACGGCGACCTCAGCCCGTTCAACGTGCTGGTGCGCGGCATGGACGGCGCCGAGCCCGAGTTGGTGATCATCGACGTGCCGCAGGTGCTCGACCTGGTCAGCAACCCCAACGGGGTCGACTTTCTGCATCGGGACTGCCGCACGATGGCGGAATGGTTCGTCCGCAGGGGCCTGCAGGTCGACGCGGAGGTGTTGTTGGCCGAGGTGCTCTCGGCGGCCTGGTGAGGGGGGGGGGTGGGGGGGGGTGGGGTTTTTTGGGAGCGGGGGGGGGGGGGGGCTGGGGGGTGGGGGGGTGGGGGGGGGGGGTTTTGGGTTTGGGTTTTGGGTTTGGGTTTCTTTTTTGGCTGGAAAGCCAGTGTTGATCCGACCCCCGTCTGCGGTGGTCGGATCAACATCATCTTTGCGGACTCGAGCAGACACCTGCCTAAACTGACGTGGGTGACCGATTTCGCACTCGACCTGCCGCTGATCCACGCCGGAAAGGTGCGCCGCCTCTACGCGCTGCCCGACGGCACCATTCTGATGGTGGCAACGGACGCGATCTCGGCCTTCGACCACGTGCTGGCGACCCCGATTCCCGACAAGGGCGCCATTCTCAACCAGCTGTCGCTGTGGTGGTTCGAGCAGCTCCCCGACGTGCCGAACCATGTGGTGAGCACGGACGTGCCACCTGCAGTCCGGGGTCGGGCCGTGATCGCCGAGCCGTTGCAGATGGTGCCGGTGGAGTGCGTCGCCCGCGGCTACCTGACCGGGTCCGCGTGGGCGGAGTATCAGCAGTCGGGCACAGTGTGCGGCATTGCGCTGCCCGACGGCCTGCTGGACGGTTCGCGCCTGCCCGAACCGATCTTCACCCCGGCGATCAAGGCGCCCCTGGGCGAGCACGACCAGAACGTCGACTTCGCCACCATCGTCGCTCTGCACGGCGAAGAACTCGCCACCCAACTGCGTGACCTCACCCTGGCGATCTACGCCCGGGCCGAGGCGATCGCACGCGACCGCGGCATCATTCTGGCCGACACCAAGTTCGAGTTCGGACGTCGCCCGGACGGCACCCTCGTGCTGGCGGACGAGGTGCTGACCCCCGACTCGTCCCGGTTCTGGGACGCGGACGCCTGGCGCCCCGGCGGCCCGCTGCCGTCGTTCGACAAACAGTTCGTGCGCGACTGGCTGATCCACGAATCCGGCTGGGACAAGGCCTCCGACGCACCCCCACCGCCCTTGCCCGCCGAGATCGTGGCCGCCACCCGTGCCAAGTACGTGGAGGCGTACGAGAAGTTGACCGGACGCAGCTTCGTCGCCTGACGCGAGCGGGTCGTGGCTGTGTCCCGGCCCCCGGGAGAAAGGGAGGTCAGGCCCGGGCCCGCCCCGCCACCACCTCGTGGCCCTCGGCGCCACCCGTTCTTCTCCACCCGGTTGACGGCTCCGCCACGACCCCTGTCGCGGTGAGAGCGTCCGAGCCACCTCGTTCGCGCCGATAGGATGCCGCTCATGGCGCGCGTGATCGTGGATGTGATGCCCAAGCCCGAGATTCTCGACCCTCAGGGCAAGGCCGTGACCGGGGCGCTCAAGCGCCTCGGCTTCGAAGGTCTCACGGTGCGGCAGGGCAAGCGGTTCGAGGTGGACGTCGAGGGCGAGCTGACCGATGAACGGCTCGGCCAGGTGCGCGAGGCGGCCGAGAAGCTGCTGGCCAACACCGTGATCGAGGCGTTCGACGTGCGGGTCGAGCAGTGAGCCGCATCGGCGTCGTCACGTTTCCGGGTTCGCTCGATGACCACGACGCCCAGCGTGCGGTGACGTTGGCCGGCCACCAGCCCGTCGCGTTGTGGCACGCGCACGAGTCGTTGCAGGGCGTGGACGCGGTGATTCTGCCCGGCGGCTTCTCCTACGGCGACTATCTGCGCTGCGGCGCGATCGCCCGGTTCAGCCCGATCATGACCGAGGTGATCCGGGCCGCGAGCGAGGGCCTGCCGGTGCTGGGCATCTGCAACGGCTTCCAGGTGCTCTGCGAGTCGCATCTGTTGCCGGGCGCCCTGATCCGCAATGACGTGCGCACCTTCGTCTGCCGCGACCAGGCGTTGCGGGTCGAGTCGGTCGACACGGTGTGGACCAGTGCCTTCGAAGCCGGTCAACGCATCACGATCGTGCTCAAGAACGGTGAGGGCGGCTACGTCGCCGATCCCGACACCATCGCTCGACTCGAGGGCGACAACCGGGTGGTCTTCCGCTACCTCGACGACAACCCCAACGGCTCGCTGAACGACATCGCGGGCATCACCAACGCCCGCGGCAACGTGGTCGGCCTGATGCCCCACCCCGAACACAACATGGAAGAGCTGACCTCACCCAGCGTGGACGGGCGCACGTTCTTCGCCTCGTTGGAGCGCTTTCTCGCCGCCGTCGTCCCTGGCGCCGGGCGACGGGGAGGGGCGGTTCCTTTTCCGTTCACGCGCCTGGCGAGGCCGTAGCCAGACGCTGAATCGGGCCGGCAAGCCGACGGTACCCGAACGGAAAGGACCGCCGCCCCCTGTCGGTCACAGGGACGCCCGCGCCACCGCGGGGCCGCGGCCGGTCAGGAGCCGTCGCCCCGCGAGTCCGTCCCCCTGCGGCTCGTGGATCGCGAAGGTGGGCCAGTCCAGCGTCAGAAAGGCCACGAACTGGTCCAGCAGCCGCTTCGAGGTGAACGTCTGGCCGAGCGCGCACACCAGTGGCGGCTCCCCGCGGCCCAGACCGACCCGGTGCGCCCCGGCGACCACCGCCTCCGCCAGGTGCGCGGCCGCCTTGTCGAGAATGTTGCGGGCAACCGGATCGTGAGCGGCCACCTGGTCGACCTTCGCCGCATACGAGGCGACCCGCGCCACCCGGTTCGGATCGGCCTGCAATTCCAGGTAGGCCAACTCGATGTCGTCGAAGTCCGCCGCCACGACGTCGGTCAGCACCGTTTCGGCGCGCCGACCGTCGTAGCCCCGCATCGCGGCTTCCAGCGCGTTGCGGCCGATCCAGTAGGCGGAGCCGGCGTCGCCCATGATCCAGCCCCAGCCGTCCACCCGGGCCACATCGCCAGGTCCGACGGCGAGCGTCACCACACCGGTTCCGGAGGCGATCATCACCCCCGGCGTCTCACCCAGCGCCCCGAGATACGACGTCGTCGAGTCGTGCGCCAGTCTCACCTCGGTCACGGACGTGCCACGCAGCCCGGTCAGCGCCGTCGCGGCGTCCGGACGATCCAGCCCGCTCGAGCCGCACACGAGCATGGCCGGGGTCTCGCCGGTGAGGGTGAGAATGGCCCGCGCCGCGTCCACGATCTGCGGTTCGATCGGACGGCTGGTGTCGACGCCCTTGGCGTGTCCGGTCTGTTCGCCCGACGCGGTGCACAAGCTCCAGGTCACGCTGGTCTGGCCGCAATCGAGTGCGAGCAGACCGGTGGAAGAGTCGGTCATGGGGAATCACCCGCCTTCGCCAGCATCATATCTGTGGTCCCGGCGTCGGTGAACGTCCGGCCGTCGCTGGACACGGGACGAGCGTCGCATCCGGGTCGCGAGACGGTAACTTGTGGGCGTGGTCGACACCGTTGCACATGCCGCCGAAACCCCCGATCTCGAACAGCCCTGGGCCGCGCTGGGGCTGCGCGCGAACGAGTACGAGAAGATCCACGAGATTCTCGGCCGCCGGCCCACCTCATGCGAACTCGCCATGTACTCGGTGATGTGGTCCGAGCACTGCTCGTACAAGTCGTCCAAGGTGCATCTGAAGAAGTTCGGCGAACTCGGCCGTGACACCCCGCGGGGCAAGCTGCTGGCCGGCATCGGCGAGCAGGCCGGCGTGGTCGACATCGGCGGCGACTGGGCGGTCACGTTCAAGATCGAGTCGCACAACCACCCCAGCTACGTGGAGCCCTACCAGGGCGCGGCGACCGGCGTCGGCGGCATCGTCCGCGACATCCTGGCGATGGGTGCGCGGCCGATCGGCGTCATGGACCCGCTGCGTTTCGGCCCCCTGGACGCCCCCGACACCGCCCGCGTGCTGCCCGGCATCGTGGCCGGCGTCGGCGGCTACGGCAACTGCCTGGGCCTGCCCAACATCGGCGGCGAGGTGGTCTTCGACCCCTCCTACTACGGAAACCCCCTGGTCAACGCCCTGTGCGTGGGCGTGCTCAAGCATGACGACCTGCACCTGGCCTTCGCCCGCGGCACCGGCAACAAGGTCATTCTCTACGGCGCGGCCACCGGCGGCGACGGCATCGGCGGCGCGTCCATCCTCGCCTCGGAGACCTTCGAGGCGGACGGCCCGGCGAAGCGTCCGGCCGTGCAGGTGGGCGACCCCTTCATGGAGAAGCTGCTGATCGAGTGCACCCTGGAGCTGTTCGCCGAGAACCTGATCTCGGGCATCCAGGACCTCGGCGCGGCCGGGCTGTCGTGCGCCACCTCCGAACTGGCCAGCGCCGGCGACGGCGGCATGCACGTGAACCTCAACACGGTGCCGCTACGCGACCACACCCTGGCGCCCGAAGAGATCCTGATGAGCGAATCGCAGGAGCGCATGATGGCGGTCGTCGAGCCGCACCACGTCGAGCGGTTCCTCGAGATCTGCGCCAAGTGGGACGTGCTCGCCACCGTCGTCGGCGAGGTGACCGACGGCGACCGGCTGATCATCGAATGGAACGGCGAGACCGTCGTCGACGTCGACCCCGTCACCGTGGCCCACGAGGGCCCCACCTACGAGCGGCCCTACGCCCGTCCGGACTGGATCGACGCGCTCAACGCCGACACCGCCAACGTGCTGCCCCGAGCCACCTCGGACGCGGCGCTGGCCGAGCAGATGCTCAGCCTCGCCGGCTCGCCCAACCTGTGCGACAAGTCGTGGGTGACCGACCAGTACGACCGCTATGTGCGCGGCAACTCGGTGCTCGCCCAGCCCGAGAACGGCGGCATGCTGCGGATCGACGAAGAATCCGGCCTGGGCATCGCGCTGGCCACCGACTGCAATGGACGCTTCGCCTACCTCAACCCGTACCTGGGGGCGCAGTTGGCGCTGTGCGAGGCCTATCGCAACGTGGCCGTCACCGGTGCCGAACCGGTCGCCATCACCGACTGCCTCAACTTCGGCAGCCCTGAGGATCCGAGCGTGATGTGGCAGTTCGCCGAGGCAGTCATCGCCCTGGTGGACGGCTGCAAGGCCCTCGGCACCCCCGTCACCGGCGGCAACGTCAGCTTCTACAACCAGACCGGCGAGACCAACATTCTGCCCACCCCGGTGGTCGGCGTGCTCGGAGTGATCGACGACGTGGCCGACCGCACCCCGATGGGTTTCGCGCACGCCGGCGACGCCGTGTTGTTGCTCGGTGCGACCGGCGAGCACCTCTCCGGCAGCACCTGGGCCGACGTGATCCACGACGGTCACCTGGGCGGCATGCCGCCGATCCCCGATTTCGGTCACGAGCAGCGGCTCGCCACGGTGCTGGTCGCGGCGGCCAAGGCGCAACTGCTCAGCTCGGCCCACGATCTGGCCGACGGCGGGCTCTCCCAGGCGCTGGTCGAGGCCTGCCTGCGCAACGACCTCGGGGTGGCGATCACGCTGCCCGAGGGCGACCCGACGGTGCAGCTGTTCTCCGAGACCCCCGGACGGGTGCTGGTGTCGTTGCCGGCCGCCACCGCCGGGCCGTTCCTGCGGTTGTGCGAGCAGCACGGCATCACCAGCGAACGGATCGGCGAGGTCACCGAGCTCGGCGAACTCGAGGTGGTCGGCCGGTTCACCCTCGGCCTGGACGAGCTTCGCACCCGCTGGTCGGCCCCCCTGCGCGACGCGATGGCGCACTGATCCGAACCCGCCCGATGCACCCCTGGCGTCCCGCACGGACCAGCAGCAAGGCGTGACCACCACAGCGTTCCGGCTGGGACGTGTGCTGCTCGAACGGCAGCGCGCCGAGTGCTGTCGCGTGCTGGCCGCCGTGCCGCCGGAGGCTCCGACGCTGTGCGAGGGATGGCGGGCTCGCGACCTCGCCGCCCATCTGGACGCGCTGTGCCGCGATCCGCTCAGTTGGCCAGGAATGGCGATTCCGGCGCTTCGGCCCGGTACGCGACGAAGGTCGGCGGCGCTGGTGGCTCGGCTCGGCTATGCAGGGCTGGTGCGGCGGCTGCGCACGCGATCACCCTGGATGCCGTTGTTCGGCGTCGATCCGATCCAGGGTTGGCGGCACCATCTCGGCGAGTGGTACGTGCACACCGAGGATGTCCGGCGGGCCAACGCCCAGCCGTCCGCAGCGCATGATCCGGACCTCGCTGAGGCGCTCTGGCAGCGAGTGCTGGCCGCGGCCCCGATCGTGCGGCGCCACGACCCGCGGGGCCTGATTCTGCGTCACACCGATGGACGTGCGGCCACCGTGCTGCGCCGACCCGATCCGGTCAGCATCACCGGCGAGCCTGGGGAGCTGATGGTGCACGTGTATCGCGGCCGAGCGGCGCAGGTCGCGGTCAAGGGGTAGCTCCGGGGTTGACCCTGCTGTGGGGTTGGCCGGCGGTGCGCAAGAATGGCTCGGTGACGCCTCATCGAGGCAGGCCCCTCAAAAGGACAGTGAGACAACCATGAGTCAGAACCCCTGGGAACGCCCCGTCGAGAGCGAGCAGCCGAGCGCCGAATCGGTTCCGCTGCAGCCCGAGGTGAACGCTCCGACGCCCTACCAAGAGCCAGAGCAGACCGGCTCGGCGGACGAACAGCAGCCGGTGCCCGACGAGTTCGACCAGCCCGAAGCCGGCAAGTTCGACCAGCCTGAGGTTGGCGCATTCGACCAGCCGGCAACAGACGAAGCAGACGAGCCTGAAGCCGGCGCATTCGACCGGCCGGCAACAGACGGAGCAGGCCAGCCTGAAGCTGGCGCTTTCGACCAGCCAGCAGCCGGCCAGCCAGACCAGCCCGCAACCGACGAGTTCGAGGAGCCGGCAGTCGACGAGTCCGACCAGCCGACAGCTGAGGTCGAGGCGCCGGCCGGTGAATCGGCTGAGGTTACGGAAGCTGCCGAAGAAGACGTGGCTGAACCCGAGCAGTGGCAGAACACCCCGACTGCCGAACCGGCCTGGCAGACCGCGACCGACGCTGACCCGGCGGCCACGTCGGCGCAGCAGCCCGAGGGTGACGGCGATGCCCAGGACGACGAGGCGGAGGTCGTCATCGAGCCGGACGACAGCTCGTCCGACTGGGCCCGACGTCCCGATTCCGACCAGGAGATCCTCGACGCCGAGCTGGTCGAGAACCCCGACGACACCAGCGTGCAGCCGGCCGAGGGCGCCGCACCCGCCGAGCAGCCGGCCGACGATTCCGACGCAACCGTCGACGTGCCGGCAGTCGAGCCGGAGGAGGACCTGCCGGCCGCCACGTCCGAACTGGATCTTGGTCAGGCCGAGCCGGTGGCGCCGGTCCGCACGGACTTCGAGTCGGCCGCCGCGGACCGTCCGGTGCCGCAGGCGTCCGCCCCAGGGTTGGGGTCACCGCTCGATCTGCCCGCGTCCGCACCCGCCGCCGCGCCGGGCGCTTTCGATCTGCCGGTGAGCCGGCCCGGCGCCTATGGCCAACCGGTACAGCAGTCCCCGTACGGTGAACCGAGCCAGTACGGCCAGCCCCAGCCCTCCCAGTACGGGCAGCCCTCCCAGTACGGCCAGCCGAGCCAATACGGCCAAACCCCCCAGTACCCCCAGCCGAGCCAGTACGGCCAAAACCCTCAGTACGGCCAGCCGAGCCAGTACGGCCAACCCACCCAGCCGCCGCCCTATGACCAGTCGCAGCAGACCGGCTACGGACAGGCCGCACAGGGTGGCTACGGTCAGCAGACCCCCTACGGTCAGCAGACGCCGTACGGCCAGCCGAGCCCCTATGGCCAGGCCGCGAGCGGTGGCGGTGCTCCGTCGGCTCCCTCGGGTCCCTATGCCGGAGGCTCCAGCAGCCCGGCCGGCGGCTACGGTCAGCCGGCCTCGCCCCAAGGGCCGGGGTCGGGCTATCCGTCCGCCCAGCCCGGCTACGGACAGCCGGCTCAGCCCAGCCAGTACGGCCAACCGGGCGGTGCCTCAGACACGCCAGCGGCCCCCGCCGACGGAGCTGGCCCCTACTGGCAACCCGGTCCGTATGGCGCAGCGGGCAGTGCGCCGTCGGCTCCGTCCGGTCCCTACGGCGGCCCCGCCCAGTACGGCCAGCCCGGTCAGTACGGTCCGCCCGGTCAGCAGCCCGGCACCCCCTACGGAACCCAGCAGCCCTACGCCGACCCGCAGTCGGCCTACGGGCAGAGCGACCCCTACGGTCAACAGAACCCCTATGGCCAGCAGAACCCCTACGGCCAGCCGGGCTACGGTCTGCAACCGATCAGCGGGCTGAACCCGTCGGAGGAGAAGACCTGGGCCTCGGCCGCCCACTGGTCGGGGCCGGTGGCCGCCCTGATCACCGCCGGTGTACTCGGCTGGCTGGGCCCGCTGATCGTGATGCTCACCCAGGGCAACAAGAGCGCACGGGTACGGGCCGCCGCGGTCGAGGCGCTGAACTTTCAGATCACCGTGGCGATCGGGTTCATCATCAGCTACATACTGCTGGCAGTGGTGATCGGCGGCATCCTGCTGCCCGTGGTCGCCATTGTCAGCCTGGTGTTCTCGATCATGGGTGCACTCGCCGAGAACCAGAACCGCCCGTACCGCTACCCGTTCGCGATCCGGCCGGTCAAGTAGTCGCCACGTCCGTGCCCGGGCCGTCCCGCTTCGCCGCGGGCAGGTCCGGGCACGTCGGCTGTGCGGGGTAGAGTGAGCGCGTGCTCCGTCCGGATGGTCGCCTGAATCACGATCTCGACCCCCAGGACAAGGGCCCCCAGGACGCCTGTGGCGTCTTCGGCGTCTGGGCGCCGGGCGAAGAGGTGGCCAAGCTCAACTACTTCGGCCTGTTCGCCCTGCAACACCGTGGCCAGGAGTCGGCCGGCATCTCGGTCAGCAACGGCGAACGCATCATGGTGTTCAAAGACATGGGCCTGGTGTCGCAGGTGTTCGACGAGCCCACCCTGAACTCGCTGGTCGGGCACCTCGCCATCGGCCAGTGCCGCTATTCCACCACCGGCGCCAGCGTGTGGAACAACGCCCAGCCCACGTTCCGGGCCACCGCCTCGGGCGGGCTGGCGCTGGCCCACAACGGCAACCTGACCAACACCGACGAGCTCGAACGCTGGCTGAAAGAGCGCGACGCCACCCAGGAGGTGCCGCACAAGGACCGCATGGACTCCACCAGCGACACCGCTCTGGTCACCGCGATCATGGCCACCTACTCCGACCTCGGCATTCACGCCGCGGCGCTGCGGGTGCTGCCCCGGTTGCGTGGCGCCTTCTGCTTCGTGTTCATGGACGAGCGCTCGCTGTACGCCGCGCGCGATCCGCAGGGCATTCGTCCGCTCGTGCTCGGACGGCTGGCGAACGGCTGGGTGGTCGCCTCCGAAACCGCGGGGCTCGACATCGTCGGGGCCACGTTCATCCGTGAGATCGAACCCGGCGAGCTGATCACCATCGACGAGGGCGGCCTGCGTTCGGTGCGGTTCGCCGAGCCCGACCCCAAGGGCTGCCTGTTCGAGTACGTGTACCTGGCTCGTCCCGACACCCTGATCGCCAACCGCCGGGTCCACAGCGTCCGGGTCGAGATCGGCCGCACCCTGGCGCTCGAGGCCCCCGCCGACGCCGACCTGGTGATCCCGACGCCCGAGTCGGGCATTCCGGCCGCGATCGGGTACGCGGACGCGTCCGGCATTCCGTACGGGCTGGGGCTGACCCGCAACGCCTACGTCGGCCGCACGTTCATTCAGCCGTCCAACACCATCCGGCAACTGGGCATCCGGCTCAAGCTGAACCCGATCCGCGACGCCATCGAGGGCAAGCGGCTGGTGGTGGTCGACGACTCGATCGTGCGCGGCAACACCCAGCGCGCACTGGTCAAGATGCTGCGTGAGGCGGGCGCGGCCGAGGTGCACGTGCGGATCAGCTCGCCGCCGGTGCAGTGGCCCTGTTTCTACGGCATCGACTTCGCGACCCGTGCCGAGCTGATCGCGCCCGGGCTGAGCACCGACGAGATCTGCCGCTCGATCAGCGCCGATTCCCTGGGGTTCATCAGCCTGGAGGGTCTGGTCGCCTCCACCGGATTGCCCAAGCGCAACCTGTGCCGCGCCTGCTTCGACGGCATCTATCCCGTCGAGGTGCCGGCCGGACGGGCCGAGAAGATGCGGCTGGAGCAAGGAACGAGAGCATGAGCACACCCAGCGCCTACGCCGCCGCCGGCGTCGACATCGAGGCCGGCGACCGCGCCGTCGAACTGATGAAGAAGCATGTGGCGGCCACCCGCCGTCCCGAGGTGCTGGGCGGGCTGGGTGGCTTCGCCGGCTTCTTCGACGCCTCCGCGCTGGCCGGCTACGACCATCCGGTGCTGGCCACCTCCACCGACGGGGTGGGCACCAAGGTGGCCATCGCCCAGGCCATGGACGTGCACGACACCATCGGCTGGGACCTGATCGGCATGCTGGTGGACGATCTGGTGGTGACCGGCGCCGAACCGCTGTTCGTCACGGACTACATCGCCTGCGGACGGGTGGTGCCCGAGCGCATCGCCGCGATCGTGTCGGGCATCGCGGCGGCGTGCACGGCGGCGGGTGCGGCCCTGTTGGGCGGCGAGACCGCGGAGCATCCGGGACTGCTCGAGCCCGACGAGTACGACATCGCCGGCGCCACCACCGGTGTGGTGGAGCGGGCCAGGATTCTGGGCCCTGATCGCGTCCGGGCCGATGACGTGGTGCTGGGGCTGGCCTCGTCCGGGTTGCATTCCAACGGCTATTCGCTGGTGCGCAAGGTGCTGCTGGCCGACGCCGGCTGGGCGCTGGAGCGGCACGTGGACGACTTCTCGCGCACACTCGGCGAAGAGCTGCTGACGCCCACCCGGGTCTACGCGCGTGACATCCTGGCGTTGATCGATGCGTGCGAGGTGCATGCGATCAGCCACATCACCGGCGGCGGACTGGCCAACAACCTGGTCCGGGTGTTGCCGGCCGGGGTCGCGGTCAGCCTCGATCGCGGCAGCTGGTCACCGGCGCCGGTCTTCCGAATCGTGCAGCAGGTCGGCCAGATCGAGCAGCGCGACATCGAGGCGACGCTCAACATGGGCGTCGGAATGGCGGTGGTGCTGCCGGCGTCGTCGGTCAACGCTGCGACGGCCGTGCTGCAGGCCCGCGGCATCCACACCTGGGCGCTCGGAGCCGCTCGGGCGGCGTCCGGCGAGGCGGCGTCGGTGACGCTGACGGGCACGCATCCCGCTGCGTGACGCCTGCTTTGCTGCGTTGGGCTCTTTGGGTACCCTGTGCTCACGACACCTTTCTGACGAAAAGAAGCGGCAACGCCGCTGTGACCTGCGAGGGGGCTGACCCATATGGGGCGCGGCCGTGCCAAGGCGAAGCAAACACGAGTTGCTCGCGATCTGAAATACCGTTCCTTCAACACCGACTTCGGCTCCCTCGAACGCGAGCTCCGTGGTGACAGCTACGAAGAGCCCGAGCAGATCGCAGAGGTAGTGGACGAAGACGTCGAAGAAGAAGAAGACGACGACGACGATCCCTACGCAGAGTTGGCGAATCGCTACGCCGACGTCGAGGACGCCTCCCGCCGCTACGGCTGAGCGAGCGCGTCTCAGGTCGAGACCTGGGCTGCCGCTCTCCTGGCGCACCTGTCATCCCGGCGAACGCCGGGATCTCCGCACGGCACCCACTGCCCGGCAGCCCGTCATCCCGGCGAACGCCGGGATCTCCGCGGCGTATCCACTGCCCGGCAGCCCGTCATCCCGGCGAACGCCGGGATCTCCGCGGCGTATCCACTGCCGGGAATTCCGTCATCCCGGCGGATGCCGGGATCTCCGCGCTGCACCGCTCTGCTTCGGAGTTGCGTTCGCTGTGACGTGGGTGAGATCCCGGCCTTCGCCGGGATGACGGTTTCGCTTTTCGCTTGTCGAGACCTCTCGCGCGTCCTCAGATTCCGCGGGCGGATGCGGTCATCCTGGCCAGGCTCGTCATCTCAGGCGTCCACTTCGTCATCCCGGCGGATGCCGGGATCTCCGCGCTGCACCGCTCTGCTTCGGAGTTGCTGTTCGCTTTGATGTGGGTGAGATCCCGGCCTTCGCCGGGATGACGGGGGTTCCCTCAGTTCCGCGGGCGCTTGCGGTCGTCCCGGCAAGGCTCGTCATCCCAGGCGTCCACTCCGTCATCCCGGCGGATGCCGGGATCTCCGCGCGGCACCCCGCTCTGCTTCGGAGTTGCGTTCGCTTTGAGGTGGGTGAGATCCCGGCCTTCGCCGGGATGACGGGGGTTCCCTCAGTTCCGCGGGCGCTTTGCGGTCGTCCCGGCAAGGCTCGTCATCTCAGGCGTCCACTTCGTCATCCCGGCGGATGCCGGGATCTCCGCGCGGCACCCCGCTCTGCTTCGGAGTTGCGTTCGCTTTGACGTGGGTGAGATCCCGGCCTTCGCCGGGATGACGGTTTCGCCTTTCGGTTGTCGAGACCCCACGCTTGCACTCAGTTCCCGGCGGATGCCGGGATCTCCGCGCCGCACCCACTGCCGGGCACCAGCCTCATCCCGGACGGTGAACGTGGCGACTTCCCGCCAGTGCGTAGGCAGTTACGCGTAGCGCCTGGCGACCTGCATCGCTGCCTTGCCGTAACCGCCTCCGAAGAGTTCCGCGTGCACCAGCAGCGGATGCAGCTGGTGCAGGCCGATCAGGTCGCGCCAGCCGTCCGGCAGGTGATCGGACGCCTCCTGGTACGCGGCGTGGATCGTCGCCAGGTGCGGGGTGCCGAACAGCTCCAGCATCGCCAGGTCGGTGATCCGGTGCCCACCGTGCGCGGCCGGGTCGATCAGCACCACCCCGTCCGGCGACCACAGCACGTTGCCCGACCACAGGTCGCCGTGGATCCGGGCCGGGGGAGCGTCGTCGTCGAAGTCCCCATCTCCCAGTCGAGCGCACACCCGGCGCAGCGCCGGGTCGTCCACGCCGGCGCGCCGGGCATGGAACAGCACCCGGTCCTCGGCGTACCACGCACCCCATCCGGTCGGCGCTTCGGTACGCAGCGGCAGTGGGGCGTCCCCGATCCAGCCGCGCCCGGGACCGCCGTCCGGGCCGACCCCGAAGAACGCTGCACCGGCATCGTGGGTGCGGGCCAAGCGGCGTCCGAACGCTTCCGCGGCGCTGCCATCGGGGTTGCCGACGGCGACCCGATCGATCACCAGCACGGTCCGCGTGACTTCGTGCACCCGGACGACCGGCACCCCGTCCGGCACCGACAGCCAACGCAGGCCGGCCGCCTCGGCCGCGAAAAAGCCGTCAGCAGCGCCGGGGCGGGTCTTGGTGAGCGTCTGCTGCGCCATGACAGCGAGCCTACGACGACAGCGGACGGCGTCCTCGGCACGGCCGGGCGTCCGGCATGCTAGGGACGGTGCAGCCCACCTCACGTGTCGCCGCTCCGCCGGGGCACGCCGCCGGGGGCGTGCTTCTCGGTAGAGAGACCGGGCGCGGAAGCGTGCCGTGACCATCGACAAGGCACGCACTCTGATCACCTCGCCGGCGGCCGGCGAGGTGCTGCAGCTCGCGCTGACCGGCGACCCGAACGTGCAGCTACCCGGGTTCGAATTCGAGTTGGATCGCGTGCATCACCGTCCGGGCGCCGACGTGAGCGCCATCTTTCGGGTCTGGTACCGGCCGCCCGACTCCGATCAGCTCAGCGAGGAATGGCTCGGGTTGACCACCGCCCCGGTGGAGCACGGGGTCACCACCCTGATCCACAACGACCTGATGCTGCGGGCCTGGCGGCACCCGGCCGACCCGCGACTGCCCGCGCTGTCCGCCGCCTGTGACGCGGACGTGGTGGCCGGCTGGCTCGGTGCGCCGGTGCAGCTGGAGATGCTGGCCTATCGTCCGCTGCGGCGGGCGGTGCTGGCCGCTCGCGGCGAGCGTCCGGCCTTCATCAAGGTGCTGCGCCATGACAAGGCGGACGCCCTCGCGCAGCGCCAGCACCTGCTGCACGCCGCCGACCTGACCCCGGCCGTGCTCGGCCGGCCGGCGCCGGGGGTGGTGCTCAGCGCGGCGGCATCGGGCAGTTCGCTGGCGCACGCCCTGGTCGCCTGGCCAGACGACCCGTCCCAACTGCCGTCGCCGCGCTCGCTGGCGGGGCTGTTGGACCGGCTGCCCGCCGAGGTGCTCACGCTGGCGAAACGGGACTCCTGGAGTGATCGGATCGACTTCCACGCCGCGGGGGCGGCCGCCGCGCTGCCTGACCAGGCGGACGAGATCCGCGCTCTGGCCGCCGACCTGACCGGGCTGTTGGCCGCTGTTCCGGCCGGCCCGGTGGTGCCCACCCACGGCGACTTCTACGAGGCCAACATCTTCACCCTGGACGGGGAGGCGACGGCCGTGATCGACGTCGACTCCGTCGGGCCCGGACGCCGCGACGACGATCTGGCCTGCCTGCTGGGGCACGTGGCGGTGCTGCCGAACCTCTCGCCGGAGCACTACCAGGGGGTCGCCGAGGTGCTGGAAACCTGGCGTGCCGAGTTCGAGACGCTGGTGCACCCGGCGTCCTTGCGGGGCCGGACGGCGGCGGTGATCCTGAGCCTCGTCTCGGGCACCGACACCCCGACCGCGCTGGCCCGGCTCGACCTGGCCCGGGCCTGGCTGGTCCGGGCCCGCCAGGCCGTCGCCACTTCGCACTCGGCGCACCCGGGCTGAGCCTGGATGCGGGCTGACCAAGGGCATGGCCTCGCAGCGCAACGGCGGCTGGGCGAACCGGATGAAGCCCGCCGCGTAGCGGCCATCGGCTGAAAACCGTGGTGAACGACGAACGCCCCGCCGAGGCGGGGCGACATCGTGGTGGCCAGGACCGGGGTCGAACCGGTGACCTTTCACTTTTCAGGCGAACGCTACTACCAGCTGAGCTACCTGGCCGATGAGCGATGCGGTCGCTCAGCGACCCCGACGGGACTCGAACCCGCGACCTCCGCCGTGACAGGGCGGCGCGCTAACCAACTGCGCTACGGGGCCTTGACAGGCCTCACCGGTCGTTTCCGACCGGCCCCGAAACTATAACAGCCAGGCGCGGCGGCCAGGTAATCCACGATCGAGTCCGGACTCTGCCGCAGGGTGCTGCGCGCCGCCCGGGGGATCATGCGGACCTGGCTTTCGATCAGCTGGACGCATGTGCCCCCGAGGCTGACCCGGCGCCGGCCGAACTCGGGTCGTCCAACTGTCTGGAAGCACCTGGTCCCGAGCCTGACCCGGCGCCGGCCGAACTCGGGTCGTCCGGCCCGCTGGACGCGGCAACGGCGCCGACCTGCTCACAGTCCGCCGCCCCAACCGCCACCGTCTGGGCAGCAAGGCGTGAGTCGACCGCACCGTTCGAAACCGCCATGGCGTTCTCGTGCTGTGCAGTGACCGCCGCCCACACGGCCGCGCCCTGCGCCTCGCCCAGGGCGACGCAGCCGAACCGCAGCAACGGGACGGGCAGGTGCTCGCGCAGCCGATCGAGCGGCACCGGACGGACGCTGCGCAACTCGGCGGCCAGCCGGAAGCCGACCGCATCATCGCCCTCTGGTCGCTCGCCGGTGACGGTACCGACAGCGGTCACGGCGCTGAGCGGCTCACCCCCGGGGTGCTCGGTGCGGGGTGAATAGACCACTATGTGGTCACCGGTGGACATTCGTGACAGCACCGATCTCTTGCCGGTGCCGGTCATGATGCGGTGGTCGTCGACAGCCTGCCGGGCATGGTGCGCCGACAGCACCACGACCCAGGTTCGTTCGGTAGTCACACCAGGATTCTGGGCCCGAGATCGGCGAAGTGTTCATAATCGTCGCGACCCGTCGGCGGCGCTTCTGCTGCGACACAACAGACCCGGTGCCCGCCCCGTCCGGTGCGGTGAACCGTTCCAATGGCCTGTTGTGACCTTCTCACATCGGCTATCGTCAAATGCAGATCCCCTCTCCCGAAGGGCCTCAATGACGACGCTCGCAATGGCGGAGGTACTTGACCTCACGCAGCTGGCTCAGGTGCTGGAAGACTTCTCCGGCGCGACCGGTCTGGCCACGGTTGCGGTCGATGCCCGCGGCATTCCGGTCACCCCGCCGTGTGCCTTCACCGACTTCTGCCAGCAGATGCGGTCCGATCCGGCGCGCAACCAGCTCTGTCATGGCTGTGATGCGCACGGCGGCCTGCAGTCGCTGATCGAGGGCGCTCCCAAGCTCTACCGCTGCCATTCGGGGCTGGTCGACTTCTCGGTGCCGGTCACCGACGGCGACCGGTACGTCGGCGCGATCCTGTGTGGTCAGGTGCGGGTGCCCGGCGCCGATCAGCCGGACTATCTGATCGCCCCGACCGCCTGGCGCGGCGAGCAGGCGCTCGAGGAGCGCTACCAGCAGGTCACCGTCTCGAGCCTGCGCAAGGTCAGGTCTGCGGCCACCACGCTCCTCGGTCTCAGTCGCACCATCGGACGTTCGCGCGCGGGCCGTACGTCCGACCTCATCCAGGCCGCCCAGTCCGAACCGCAGCTGCCGCACCTCACCCTGGTGCCGGTCGACGAGGTGGTGACCCCGGTCACCTCGACCCCGCCACCCCTGGATGCGGCGCAGGAACGACTCACTCTGCTGCGCGACGCGATGAACGCCGAAGACCTGGCCACCGCGTTCGTGGTGACCACCCGCGTGCTGGACGAGGTGCACACACTGCACGCCGACCATGTGCGCGACGGTCTGGCCGAACTGGAGGACGTGCTGCTCGAGGTGGCGCGCCACTGCGCACCCCGGCTGGTGCCGCACCTGTCCGGCATGGTGCAGCGCCAGCGTGACCGGCGCACCAGTTCACCCAATCGGTACCAGTCGCAGCTGTACGCCGAGCGCTTGCTCGGCATGATGCTGGACGAGATCATCCGCTGCCGTCCGCACCGCCGGCGCGACCTGCGCGACCTGCTCAACGACATCGCGCGCCGTCCCAATCGGGCGTTGTCGCTGACCGAGGCGGCGGCGTTCACCCACTGGTCGCCCGGTTACCTGTCGAAGATGTTCAAATCCGTCACGGGCTGCACTTTCGTGTCGTATCTGATGCAGTGGCGTATCTCGCGGGCCAAGCTGATGCTAGCTTCCACGCAGATGCCGGTGCGCAGGATCGCGGCGGAGCTCGACTTCAACCAAGTCAACTACTTCTCCAGGGTCTTCCGGGCACACACGGGCCAAACGCCCAGCGAGTACCGGCGTCAGACCTCGCGGGAGGAACGACCCTTCGATGCATCGCTTTCAACTCACCACGACGCTCTATTACGGGCCTGACGCTCTTTCTGCACTCAACGAGTTGGCCGGCCGGCGCGTGCTGCTGGTCACCGACGCCTTCCTGGCCAGCAGCGACCTGATGACCCAGGTGCGCACCCAGTTGCGCGACGCCGAAGTCGAGGTCTTCGATTCCGTCCGGCCCAACCCCGACATCAACGCCGTCACCGACGGTCTGCGCAGCTTTCTCGGTTTTCTGCCCGACGCCATCGTGGCGCTCGGCGGCGGTTCGCCGATCGACACCGCGAAGGCCGTCCGCAAGCTGGCGCTGGAACAGGGCCACGACCTGCCGGCGGGCCTGGTGGTGATCCCGACCACCAGCGGGTCGGGCTCAGAGGTCACCTCGTTCGCCGTGGTGACGGACGCCGAAAGCCACGCGAAACTGCCGCTGACTTCGGTGGACATGCTGCCCGAGATCGCCATTCTGGACGCCGAGGCGGTGCTCACCGCGCCGCCGCGGCTGACCGCCGATTCGGGCATGGACGCGGTCAGTCACGCGATCGAGGCCTACGTGGCGACAGGCGCCAACGTGTTCAGCGACGCCCTGGCCGAGAAGGCGCTGCGGCTGGCCGATGCCGCCCTGGTGCGCTGCTTCACCGACGGCAGCGACGCCGAGGCCCGCGAGCAGCAGCATGCGGCAGCCACGATGGCGGGCATCGCGTTCCAGAACGCCGGGTTGGGCATCGTGCACGGACTGTCGCATGCCATCGGCGGGTCGTTCAAGGTGGCCCATGGCCGCCTCAACGGCATTCTGTTGCCGCACGTGATCGCCTTCAACGCGGGCACGCTGGGGTTGCGTCCTCAGGATCTGACGGACGTCGCCCGCCGCTACGCCGCACTGGCCGCGGCACTGGGCCTGCAGGCGTCCAACGAGCGCAACCGGGTGTTGGCGCTGAGCGGCTGGGTGGAGCGGCTGCGCCGCAACCTGGACATGCCCGCCACGGTGACGGCGGCCGGGGTGGACCGCAGCGAGTTTCTGGCGGCCGTCCCCGCGCTGGCGGCGACCGCGTTGGCCGACTTCTGCACGTCCGGCAACCCGGTGGCGGTCACCGAGGCCGACCTGGCCGGCATTCTTCGCCACCTGGTCTGACGGATATTGGGGACGGTTCCTTTCCCGGTCGCAGCGCGGGCAGTTACGCGGTGAAACAGCTAGTCAAGCGGCTTTGATCCCGACGCGACGGAGAAAGGAACCGTCCCCAATATCCGTCGCTTCGTTACCGGCCCGACGGATAAAAGAACCGTCCCCAATACCGGTCGCTCAGAGCAGGCGCTCCTCCAGCGCCGCGATGCCCTGGCCCGTGATCGCCGAGACCTCGAAGACCTCGAGTGCTCCCGCCAGCCGAAGGTAGTCGCCGGCGAGGCTGATCTGTCCGGGCTCGGCGATGTCGACCTTGGTCACCACTCCGATCGACGGCGGCATGAAGAACGTGGTGAACCCGGGCGGAAACTTGGCCTCGCTGACCGTCGCCGAGGCCAGCAGCACCACCAACTCTGCGTCGAAGCTCGCCATGCGCAGTGAGTGCTTGAACCAGGGCATCTCGAGGTACTCACCCGGGGTGTCGATGACCTTGCCCTCGGTGTGAATGGTCTGCGTCTTGGAGTAGCTGAGCTCGTCGCCGTGCAGGCGCTGCAGCAGGGTGGTCTTTCCGCAGCCGACGCCGCCGACCAGCAGGATCACCGTCACGTCGACGTCAGCGGCGGACGTGCGAAGCCCAGGTTGTCGCACAGCCCGTCCACCACACTGCGCACCGCGGTCTGCACGTCGACGAGGCGTCCGCTCACCACCAGCGAACCCGAGAACCGGTCCACGAAACCGAGTTCGACATCGGCCGCCTTGGTGGCGATGTCGGCCGCAATGATCGCGGCCTCACTAGGCGTGATGGTCATCACCCCGATTGCGCCGCCCTGGGGCGGCAGGCCGATCTTGGGGAACAACTTCTCGTCGGGGTTGGCGACCACGTGCGCCAGCGTCACCTGCTTGCCGGGAACGAACTCCTGGATGATGCGCTGCTTCGACTCGGTCACGTCACCTCCCCGTGCGACATCGGCACGGATGCGCCCGTGCCCACCCATCGTCGAGACGTCGATGCCGCGCTGTCAATCGAGCCGGCCCAACTGGACGCCCCCGTGCTGAGGTGCACTTTTTGGCTCCCACAATTGCACTTTCTGGCTGTCGCGGCGCCCGTCGGCAGGCCGGAAAGTCGTCCCCTGTGCGCCGTTTAGTGCCGTGCCTCCCGGCCTAACCTCTGACCGAATGCCCGCCGGATCGATCCAGACCTGCGGCTCAGGACCCAACGAAGGAGTTCGGGGATGCAAGAAGCCCTTGGAATGGTGGAGACGAAAGGTTTCGTCGCCGCTGTGGAAGCCGCCGACGCGATGGTCAAGTCGGCCAACGTCGTGCTGATCGGAAGCCAGCGGGTGGGCTCAGGCCTGGTCACCGTGCTGGTCCGCGGTGATGTCGGCGCCGTCAAGGCCGCCACCGACGCCGGTGCCGTCGCCGCCCAGAACGTGGGCGAGCTCGTTTCCGTGCACGTCATTCCGCGTCCGCACACCGACGTGGAGAAGATCCTCCCGTCCGCCGAGAAGTGAGGCTGACCCACCATGGCTAGTGAACAACTCGTCGACCAGATCATGGCCGCCGTGATGAAGAAGATCGACTCTCCCGCCGGCGCCGCTGCGGCACCGGCCAGGACCGCCTCCGGCGCCCGTCCGGCCAGCACCGAGTTCGTCGGCGCCAATGCCCTGGGCGACACCATCGGCCTGGTCATCGCCAACGTCGACCCGCAGATCCACGACCTGATGAAGATCGACGGCAAGTACCGCTCGATCGGTATCGTCGGCGCCCGCACCGGGGCCGGCCCGCACATCTTCGCCGCGGACGAAGCGGTCAAGGCCACCAACACCGAGATCGTCGCCATCGAACTGCCCCGCGACACCAAGGGCGGCGCCGGCCACGGCTCGTTGATCATCTTCGGCGCCGAGGACGTCTCCGACGCCCGTCGTGCGGTCGAGGTCACCTTGAGCGAGATCGATCGCACCTTCGGCGACGTGTACGCCAACGACGCCGGCCACCTGGAGTTCCAGTACACCGCGCGCGCCAGCCACGCCCTCGCCAAGGCGTTCAACGCCCCCGTCGGCAAGTCGTTCGGCATCACCGTCGGCGCCCCCGCCGCGATCGGTGTGGTGCTGGCCGACACCGCGGTCAAGGCGTCCACCATCGACGTGATCGGCTACGCCAGCCCAGCCGCCGGCACCAGCTACTCCAACGAGGTGATCTCGTTCTTCAGCGGCGACTCCGGAGCCGTCCGTCAGGCGATCATCGCCGCCCGTGAGGTCGGCCGCGGCCTGCTCGGCGCGATGGGGACCTACCCCGAGTCCGTCACCACCCCGTACATCTGAGAACGAGGGAATCCGTGAAGAGCAAGCGATTCGAGGCCCTCGACGCCCGTCCGGTCAACAAGGACGGCTTCGTCACCGAGTGGCCAGAAGTCGGGCTGATCGCCATGAACGGCCCGAACGACCCCCAACCGTCGATCCGGATCCAGAACGGCAAGGTCGTCGAACTCGACGGCAAGAGCCGCGACGAGTTCGACATGATCGACACCTTCATCGCCGACTACGGCATCAAGCTCGACAACGCCGAGGCCGTCAACGCGATGGACTCGCTCGAGCTGGCCCGCAAGCTGGTCGACATCAACGTGCCGCGCGCCGAGGTGGTCAAGCTGACCACCGCCATGACCCCCGCGAAGATCTGCGAGGTCATCGGCAAGATGACGGTGCTCGAAATGATGATGTCGGTGACCAAGATGCGTGCCCGCAAGTCGCCGGCGAACCAGGCCCACGTCACCAACCTCAAGGACAACCCGGTGCAGATCGCGGCCGATGCGGCCGAGGCTTCGCTGCGCGGGTTCGCCGAGCTGGAGACCACGGTCGGCATCGCCCGGTACGCGCCGTTCAACGCCATCGCGCTGATGGTCGGCGCCCAGGTCGGACGCCCCGGCATCCTGACCCAGTGCGCGGTCGAAGAGGCCACCGAGCTCAACCTGGGCATGCGCGGCTTCACCGCCTACGCCGAGACGGTCTCGGTCTACGGCACCGAACCGGTGTTCATGGACGGCGACGACACCCCGTGGTCGAAGGCCTTCCTGGCTTCGTGCTACGCCTCGCGCGGCCTGAAGATGCGGTTCACCTCGGGCACCGGCTCCGAGGTGCAGATGGGCTACGCCGAGGGCAAGTCGATGCTGTACCTGGAGGCCCGCTGCCTCTACATCACCAAGGCCGCCGGCTCCCAAGGCATCCAGAACGGCTCCGTGTCGTGCGTGGGTGTTCCCGCCGCCGTCCCCGGGGGTATCCGGGCGATCCTGGCCGAGAACCTGATCGCGACCGCGCTCGATCTGGAGTGCGCATCGTCCAACGACCAGACCTTCACCCACTCCGACCTGCGCCGCGTCGCCCGCTCGCTGATGCAGTTCGTGCCCGGCACGGACTTCATCTGCTCGGGCTACTCGGCCACGCCGAACTACGACAACATGTTCGCCGGCTCGAACTGGGACGCCGACGACTACGACGACTGGATCATCATTCAGCGTGACCTCAAGGTCGACGGCGGTCTGGTGCCGGTGCTCGAAGAGGACGTTACCCGGGTGCGCAACAAGGCTGCCAAGGTGATTCAGGCCGTGTTCCGCGAACTGGGTCTGACCGAGATCAG
Source organism: Micropruina sp. (assembly GCA_016711205.1). Classification (GTDB taxonomy): domain Bacteria; phylum Actinomycetota; class Actinomycetes; order Propionibacteriales; family Propionibacteriaceae; genus Micropruina. The sequence goes on from JADJTM010000001.1 coordinate 90,980, forward strand.
CGACGAAGAGGTCGAGGCCGCCACCTACGCCCGCGGTAGCCAGGACATGCCGAACCGCAACGTGGTCGAGGACATCAAGGCCGCCGAAGACCTGCTCAAGCGGGGCCTGACCGGTGTCGACATCGTGAAGGCGCTGGCCAAGAGCGGTTTCGAGGACGTCGCCACGTCCGTCTACGGCATGCTGCGGCAACGTGTCGCGGGGGACTACCTGCACACGTCCGCCATTCTCACCGACAAGTTCGAGGTGATCAGCGCGGTCAACCAGCCCAACGACTACAACGGGCCGCAGACCGGCTACCAGATCTCGGACGAGAAGTGGGAGCAGTTGAAGACCATCCGCCAGGCGATCAGCCCTGAGAACGTCTGAGGAGACTGAGATGGACGAGAAGACACTGCGCAACATCATCGAAGAGGTCATGAAGGAGTTCGGCGCAGGCTCCGGTGGCGGCACCGCAACGGCCGTCATGACGGCACCGAGCGTCAGCTCGGCGTCCGGAACCCTGAAGATCTCCGAGGCGGCCCCGGCCGAACGCGGCACCAACCCCCGTGAGGTGGTGATCGCGCTGGCGCCGGGCTTCGGTGGCCGGATGACCAGCACGATCACCGGCGTCGATCACGGCGAGGTGCTGCGTGAGGTGTGCGCGGGCATCGAGGAGCAGGGCTTGACCTACCGGTTCATCCGGGTGTTCCGCACCGCCGATGTGGGCTTCATCGCCCACGAGGCCGCGAAGCTCTCGGGTTCGGGCATCGGCATCGGCATCCAGTCCCGCGGCACGACGGTGATCCATCAGAAGGACCTGCCGCCGCTGTCGAACCTGGAGCTGTTCAGCCAGGCCCCGCTGATCGACCTCGAAACCTTCCGGGCGATCGGCGAGAACGCGGCCAAGTACGCCAAGAGCGAGTCCCCCTCGCCGGTTCCGGTCCGCAACGACCAGATGGCCCGGCCCCGCTACCAGGCCATCGCGGCCCTGTGGCACATCAAAGAGACGCAGCTCTGCGATCCCAACAAGAAGACCGCGACCCTGCGGGTCGAGTACCGGTAGGAGAGCGACATGGAATCCGAAGAACTGATCCGCCAGATCATGGACGAGGTGATGAAGAACCTCGCCAAGGACCAGGTGTCGTTCGCCAAGAAGCCGGCGGGCGCCAACGGCTCGGCCGGTTCGGTCAGCGCGGCCAACTACCCGCTGGGCGAGAAGATGCCCGAGAAGATCAAGTCGGCCACCGGCAAGGTGCTCTCCGACTTCAGCGTCGACAAGGTGATCTCGGGACAGCTCACCGCCGAGGATTTCCGGATCGCGCCGGAAACCCTCGAACTGCAGGCCCAGGTCGCCGAGTCCGTCGGACGCGACACCCTGGCCCGCAACATGCGGCGTGCGGCCGAGCTGATCAAGGTGCCGGACGACGAGCTGCTCCAGGTCTACAACTCGCTGCGTCCCTACCGCTCGACGAAGGCCGAGCTGTACGGGATCGCGGACGGGCTGGAGAGCAAGTACGGCTGCACGGTGAACGCCGCGTTCATCCGTGAGGCCGCCGACGTGTACGAGAAGCGCGGACGGCTCAAGGCCGACTGAACGGTTGGCCCGGCAACCGCCGGGATCCCGGGGCAAGCCCGGGATGACGAAACCCCCCACGTCATCCCGGCACCCCGTCCCCCCGGCGGACGCCGTCATCCCGGCGGACGCCGGGATCTCAGGCAGCACCCATCCGGTTCTGGGATCCCGGGGCAAGCCCGGGATGACGGAGGGCGTCGTTCAGGCCCGGGTGACGGACCCGGGCAGGGGCGGCACCCACCGTCCGTCATCCCGGAACCCACCGTCATCCCGGAACCCACCGTCATCCCGGCGAACGCCGGGATCTCACACCGAACAGCTCGATCACGACGGCATGAAAGGCAGGGCATGGCTCTGATCGCCGGTGTCGATATCGGCAACGCGACCACCGAGGTCGCACTCGCGGAGGTGACTCCCGGTGCGGCCCCGGTGTTCGTGGCGTCCACGATCGTGTCGACGACGGGCATCAAGGGCACCGCCCAGAACACCAAGGGCGTCTTCCACGCACTCACCTCGGCCGTCGAGGCGGCCGGACGGAAGGTGAGCGATCTCGACCTGATTCGCATCAACGAGGCGGCGCCGGTGATCGGCGACGTGGCGATGGAGACGATCTCGGAGACCATCATCACCGAGTCGACGATGATCGGGCACAACCCGACCACGCCGGGCGGCCTGGGTATCGGCGTGGGCACCACGGTGCTGCTCGCCGACCTCGGCCAGGCCCCGTCCGGCACCCCGTTCATCGTGGTCGCCGACCGGTCCTACACCTTCGAGGACGTCGCCCGGCTGGTCAACGAGGCGGCCGGCCAGGTGGCGGTGACCGGCGTCATTCTGCAGCGTGACGACGGTGTGCTGGTGCACAACCGGCTGCGGCACAAGGTGCCGATCGTCGACGAGGTCAGCCTGATCGAGAAGGTGCCGATCGGCATGCTGGCCGCCATCGAGGTGGCCGACGTCGGCCGCATCATCGAGACGCTGGCCAACCCCTACGGCATCGCCACCATGTTCGGGCTGGACGCCGACGAGACCACGTCGGTGGTGCCGATGGCGCGCTCGTTGGTCGGCAACCGTTCCGCGGTGGTGATCAAGACCCCCAAGGGCGACGTCACCGAGCGCCGCATTCCCGCGGGTCACCTGAGCTTCATCGGTGACCGGACGGTCGAGGTCGACGTCGATCGGGGTGCCGAAGAGATCATGCGGGTCGCCGGCTCCGTCGGCGCCATCAACAACGTCAAGGGCCAGCCCGGCACCAACATCGGCGGCATGATGGAGAAGGTCCGGGTGGTGATGGGTCGGCTGACCGAGCGCGACCCGTCCAGCATCGAGGTGACCGACCTGCTGGCCGTCGACACCAACGTGCCGCAGAAGGTCACCGGCGGCGTCGCCGGCGAGTTCTCGCTCGAGGCCGCGGTCGGCATCGCCGCCATGGTGAAGGCCGACCGGCTGCAGATGCAGCGCATCGCCCACGACATGGCCGACCAGTTCGGCATCACCGTCGAGGTCGGCGGGGTCGAGGCCGACATGGCGGTGCGCGGCGCGCTGACCACGCCCGGATCGTCGGTACCGATCGCGATTCTCGACATGGGCGCCGGTTCGACCGACGCCTCCGTGCTTCGAGCGGACGGCAAGGCCCGCTCGGTCCACCTGGCCGGGGCCGGCAACATGGTCACGCTGCTGATCCAGTCCGAACTGGGGCTGGAGAGCGCCGAGGACGCCGAGAACGTCAAACGCCACCCGCTGGCCCGGGTCGAAACCCTGTTCAGCATTCGGCACGAGGACGGCACCGTGCAGTTCTTCGACGAACCGCTGCCGCCGTACACCTTCGCGCGCACCGTGGTGCTGCATCCCGAGGAGGGCATGATTCCGCTGCCGCTGCGGCAGCCGCTGGAGGTGATCCGGCAGGTGCGGATCAAGGCGAAGGAGCGGGTCTTCGTGACCAACGCGCTGCGGGCCCTGCGGCTGGTCAGCCCGACCGCGAACGTCCGCGACATCGCACACGTGGTGCTGGTCGGCGGCTCGGCGCTCGACTTCGAGATTCCCCAGCTGGTGACCAGGGCGCTGGGGGAGTACCGGGTGGTGGCCGGCCGGGCCAACATTCGCGGCACCGAGGGCCCTCGCAATGCGGTGGCGACCGGTCTGGTGCTGGCGTGGGAGGGGGCGCGATGAACGAGCGTCCGACCATCCGGCTGCGGGCCAACGACCGGCTCGCCGACGAACTGTTTGCCGAGGTGCTGCACGGCATCGAGGAGGAGGGCGTACCGGTCGAGGTGACCCGGCACGCCGAGCTGAATCCGCTGGCCCTCGCGCACGAGGCAAGCCTGGAGTCCCGGCTCGGCATCGGCATCGGCGTCAGCCTCGACTACGTGGTGATCACCACTGAGAAGCTGCCGCCGGAACGGCCCTACCTGGCCGCGACGCTGCACCGCGACCCCTGGATCGACCGGGCGGCCGGTGCGAACGCCGCCCGGCTGGTGAAGCGGATGCCGCTGCACGACCTGTTCGCCACCAACGCAGCCCCGGACGGAAACCGGAACCCGTCGCCGTCCATCCACGCAAGCGGATCGTCCGCCCAACCCTGACCGAAGAACCTGAAGGAGCCAACCATGTCGAACCTGAGCCTGGGCACCATCGAGGTGCTCGGCCTGCCTGCTGCGGTCGAGGCTGCGGACGTCGCACTCAAGACCGCGAACGTGAAACTGATCGGCTACGAGACCACCGACGGCATGGGCATGGTCGCGGTCAAGATCGAGGGCCAGGTCTCGGCCGTCATCGCGGCCGTCGCAGCGGCCCGGGCCGCTGCCGAGAAGATCACCAAGGTGTTCGCGGTGTCGGTAATCGCGCGGCCCAGCGCCCAGCTCTCGCCGGTCGTGCTGACCGACCTGACCGTGGGCCTGGACAAGCCGGCGGTCGAATCACCGCCGGTAGAATCACCGTCGGTCGCACCTGTCGAGACCACGAACCCCGCAGACGAGGTTTCGACAAGCTCGACCGGCGGTGAGTCGAGCTCGACCAGCGAAACCCCACCAGCTCCCGGACCGGACGCATCGGCGAAGCCGGCGGACGTCCCTGCCGATCAGGCGGACGTCCCGGCCGAGCCGGCCGATGCGCCGTCCGGGCCCCCCGCCCCGAAGGCGAACCCGCCCCGGAGCCGGGGCCGCAAGGCGCCCGCGGCGTCCTGAGTCACCAACCCCAACCCAACCACCACAGAAGGAGAAGGACATGAGTGAAGCGCTCGGCATGGTCGAGACGAAGGGTTACGTCGGCGCGATCGAAGCGGCCGACGCCATGGTGAAGTCCGCCAACGTATCGCTGATCGGCTACCAGAAGGTCGGCGCCGGCCTGGTCACCGTGCTGGTGCGCGGCGACGTCGGCGCGGTCAAGGCCGCCGTGGACGCCGGTGCTGCTGCCGCCGCCGCGGTCGGCGAAGAGGTGCTCAGCAAGCACGTGATCCCGCGGCCGCACAGCGACGTCGAGCAGTTGCTGCCCAAGAAGTCCTGAGCCATGCCCGGTACGGATTCGCGTCAACTCGTCGAGGAGATCACTGCGATGGTGCTCACCCGCCTTCGGTTCCGCATCGTGCTCGGGGTGTCCAACCGGCACGTGCACCTGAGCAAGGAGCATCTGCAGACACTCTTCGGCCTTGACGAGTTGACCCGATTCCGCCAGGTGCGCCAGCCCGGCGACTTCGCCGCCGAGGAGTTCGTCGCCGTGCACGGGCCGCGCACCACGTTTCCAAAGGTGCGCATCATGGGCCCTTGCCGTCCCAAGACGCAGGTCGAACTGAGCCGTACCGACTGCATCGCGCTGGGCATCGACGCGCCGCTGACCCAGTCGGGGCACCTCGATCACGCCGGTCCGATCGACATCGAGGGGCCGCTGGGACGCATCCACCTCGACCACGGCGCGATGGTCGCGGCCCGGCACATTCACATGGGGCCGAGCCACGCCGCCGAATGGGGACTGAAGGAACAGGACCGGGTCAAGGTGGCCTTCGACGGCGAGCGCGGCGGCGTGCTCGACCACCTGATCGTCCGGCTCAAGGACGAGTGGGTGCCCGAGATCCACCTCGACACCGACGAGGCCAACGCGCTCGGGCTCTCCGACGGTCAGTACGGAACGCTGGTTCAGGAGTGACTGCGACCATGACCCCGATCCGATCCCTGGACGCCCCCGAGGCGTCGATCCGCCGGTTCGCGCACCTCGTCCGCACCGGGGTGGTCGACGAACCGGTCGGCACCGCGCGGCTCGGCATCGATCTCGGCACGGCGAACATCGTCGTGTCGGTGGTGGACGACCTGGACCGCCCGGTGGCCGGCGGCTGGGTGCATTCCACCGTCGTGCGGGACGGGGTCGTGGTCGACTGGGCGGGCGCGACCAGCGCCGTCCGCAAGCTGACCGCCGACGTGCAGAGCCGGCTGGGCTGCACGTTCACTTGTGCGTCGGTGTCGATTCCGCCGGGCATCAGCGAGGGCGACACCAAGGTGTTCCGCAACGTCGCCGGCGCTGCTGGTCTCGACGTCACCGAGGTGGTGGACGAACCGGTGGCCGCCGCCCGGGCGCTGGACATCACCGACGGCTGCGTCATCGACGTCGGGCACGGCACCACCGGGGTCTCGATCCTGCGCGGCGGCGAGGTCGAACTGTCGGTCGACGAGGCCACCGGCGGTCACCACATGACGCTGGTGCTGGCCGGTGCCTACCGGATCGGCTACGACGCCGCCGAAGCGATGAAGAAGAACCCGGCCCGGCGAGACGACGTGCTGGGCGTGATCCGTCCGACGCTGGAGAAGATGGCCTCGATCGCCGAGGCTGCGCTGGCCGGGCACGACACCCCGATGGTGTACCTGGTCGGTGGTTCCAGTTCGTTCCCCAACGCCCCCGACGTGTTCGCCACCCGGCTCGGACGGCCCGTGGTGCGTCCGGTCGAACCGCTGTTCGTCACCCCACTGGGCATTGCGATGAGAGAGCCCGACCATGACTGAGCACGAACTCCGGACGCTGATCCGCGAGGTGATCGGCGAACTGATCCGGCCGCCGCAGCTGCGGGTGCTGGTGGTGTTCACCGGCGGCCTGCTCGGTTTCGACGAGGCGATCGACTCGCTGGCCGCGCTGAAGGCCACCGGCGCCCAGCTGGACTACCGGCAGACCCCCAGCGCCGAACGCATCCTCGACCAGCGCCGCATCCAGGCTCTCGGCATGCGTGAGGTGTCGAAGCAGTACGTCGAGAGCCACGACATGCTGATCCTGCCGACGATGACCGGCAACATCGCCGCCCAGGTCGCGCACGGCATAGCGGATTGCCTGGTCAGCAACCTGGCCAGCGAGTTCATCATGAGCAACCGCATCGTGGTCGCCTCGCGCACCGCCGTGCGTCCGGACGGTGCCGAGAAGCTCGGCTGGTTCCCGCACATGCCGCCCGGTTACGCCGATCTGCTGCGGGCCAACCTGGCCGCACTGTCGTCCTTCGGGGTGCGCGTCGTCGACGCCAAGGCGCTGTGCCGCACCGCGATCGCCGCCTGGCAGCGGGCCGATCGGGCTCGCCGCTCGCCGCTGGTCGAGGCGTTGGGCACCTCGCCGTCCGCATTCGCCGCGCAGTTGGACTCGGACGAGCCGGACCAGCCGGGTTCGGTGCAGGTGACCTCGGCTGAGGCACCCCAGCCGGCCGCGCTGCCGTCCGGGGCGGTGGCCTGCCCCCTGTCGCTGATCAGCCAACAGGTGGTGCAACAACTGCCGTCCGGCATCGAGTTGCGCATCGGACGCACCGCAAAGGTGACGGCGATGGCGCTCGACCTGGCGGGCGCACGTTCGATCCGGATCTCACGGGAGGTATGACATGTTCCTCGCCAAGGTGCGCGGCACGGTGGTGTCGACGAGCAAGGACGAGCGGCTGGTCGGGTTCAAGCTGCTGGTGGTCCAGCGGCTCGGGGTCGATGGTGAGTACTTGAGCTACCCGCAGGTGGCCGTCGACACGGTCGGCGCCGGGGTCGGTGAAACGGTCATCGTCACCGGCGGCAGTTCGGCGCGCTTCGCCGCCGCCCGCGCGGACGCTCCGATCGACTCCACCATCGTCGGCATCGTCGACTCGGTGGAGATCGGCGGCTGAGATGCCCAACGTCTACACGCGCACCGGCGACACGGGCCTGACCGGCCTGTTCGGTGGCTCGCGGGTGCCCAAGCTCGACCCGGGCGTCGAGGCCTACGGCACGGTGGACGAGGCCAACTCGGCGATCGGCGAGGCGAAGGCGCTGGCGACGGACGCGTCCATCAAGGCGACGCTGCACGGCATTCAGCAGCGGCTGTTCGTGCTGGCGGCCGAGCTGGCCAGCGACGAGGCGGGTCGGGCGATCCTCGACAACACGATCTGCGCGGCCGACGTCAAGGACCTCGAGGACCTGATCGACATGTGCCTGTCGGTCACCGGGCCACAGCGCAACTTCGTGGTGCCCGGTCGCGATGTGCCCTCTTCGGCGCTGCATGCCGCTCGGACGGTGGTGCGCCGGGCCGAGCGCCGGGTGCTGGCGATGGCGACGCAGCGCGACGTGCGCGCCGAGGTGATCAAATACCTCAACAGGCTCTCGGACACGCTGTTCGCCCTCGCCCGGCTCAGCGAGCACCAGTTCGACCTGGCGCACATCAAGCAGGTGGTCCGGGACGCGGTGGAGAAGGTGCTGGGTGCTCAGGCGGAGATCCCGGGTCAAGCCCGGGATGACGGCGGGTTCGGTCATCCCGGCGAGGTTTCCCGTCATCCCGGCGAGGTTTCCCGTCATCCCGGCGAACGCCGGGATCTCGACGCGGGTGACGCAGGCGCTGGGGGCCAGATCCCGGGGCAAGCCCGGGATGACGGTGTGCGTCATGCCGGAGAGCCCCGTCATCCCGGCGAACCCTCCCGTCATCCCGGCGAACGCCGGGATCTCGACCCCGCGCCCGATCGAGCCGACCCGGCCGGCTACGACCTGGCCGTCCTCAAGCGCATGGCCGAAGCCGCCGAGGCGCAGGCGCGGGCGATGGGCGTCCCCATCGTCTTCGCCGGTGTGGATTCGGGCGGCAATCTAATGCTGCTGCACCGGATGGCGGATTCGTTGTTGGCCAGTATCGACATCGCCATCAACAAGGCGTTCACGTCGGCGGCGTTCAAGCTGCCCACCTCGGCGCTCAAGGATGCCTCGGCGCCCTCCGGTGAACTGCACGGCATTCAGAACTCGAACGCCGGCCGGGTGGTCGTGTTCGGGGGAGGTGTTCCGGTGTTCGCCGAGGGCCGGATCGTGGGCGGCATCGGAGTCTCGGGCGGAACCGTCGACGAGGACGTCCGCATCGTCATGAAAGCCATTGCAGCAGGTCAGAAGGAGAACCAACGATGAGCACGATGAGCCCCGAGGTGGTGCGCCGGGTGATCGAGCAGGTCGTCCGCGAGGTGGCGACCCGGCAGCAACCGAACGGCGCGGCGGGCGCGTCCCCGGGTGTCGACGGCATCTTCGCCGACATGGATTCGGCGATCGTGGCTGCCGATGCGGCGTGGCGCAGCTACATGGATTGCTCGATGAAGGACCGGGCGCGGTTCGTCCAGACGATCAGGGACGTGGCGCTGAAGCCCGAGAACCTCGAGCACATGGCGCGCGAGGCGGTCGAGCAGACCGGCATGGGCAACGTGCTCGACAAGATCGCCAAGAACCGGGCGGCCGCCGAGTTGACCCCCGGCACCGAGGACCTGATCACCGAAGCATGGTCGGGCGACGACGGCCTGACCACGATCGAGATCTCGCCGTACGGGGTGATCGGCGCGATCACCCCCACCACGAACCCGACCGAGACCGTGATCAACAACGCGATCGGCATGCTGGCGGCGGGCAACTCGGTGGTATTCAGCCCACACCCGCGGGCCACGAAAATCACCCACTGGCTGATCCGTGAGCTGAACCGGGCGCTGGTCGCGGCGGGTGCGCCGGCGAACCTGATCGTGACGGTGCAGAACCCGTCCATCGAGAACACCAACGCGATGATGTCGCACAAGCTGGTGCGGCTGCTGGTCGCCACCGGCGGGCCCGGCATCGTGAACGCCGTACTCAGCAGCGGAAAGAAGGCGATCGGCGCCGGTGCCGGCAACCCGCCCGCGCTGGTGGACGCGACCGCCAACATCGAGAAGGCCGCCCGCGACATCGTGTTGGGCTCGAGCTTCGACAACAACCTGCCGTGCACCTCCGAGAAGGAGGTGATCGCCCTCGACGCGATCACCGACCTGCTCAAGTTCGAGATGGTCAAGAACGGGGCGTACGAGCTGCGCGACCCGGCTCTGATCGACAAGCTGGTCGCGCTGGTGGTGAACGGACGACACGCCGTCACCGACTGGGTGGGCAAGGACGCGTCGGTGATTCTGGAGGCGATCGGGGTGCTGGCCCCGGCGGGCACGCGGCTGATCATCGCCGAGGTGCCGTTCGAGCATCCGTTCGTGCGGGTGGAACTGATGATGCCGATTCTGGCGATCGTGCGGGCCGCGACGCTCGACCAGGCGATGGATTGGGCGGTGATCGCCGAGCACGGCAACCGGCACACGGCGACCATGCATTCCAGCGACGTCAACGCGTTGACCAAGATGGCCAAGCGCATCCAGACCACGATCTTCGTCAAGAACGGCCCGTCGTATGCGGGTATCGGCATCGGCGGCGAGGGCTACGGCACGTTCACCATCGCCGGCCCGACCGGCGAGGGGTTGACCTCAGCCAGGCACTTCGCTCGGCGGCGCCGGTGCGTGCTGGTGGGCGGGCTGAACGTCCGCTGACGGCTACCCGGCGGGTAATGGGGACGGTTCATTTCCCGTTCGGACCCAGGCCCCGCTCCAGGTCATCGTGGCCACACCCGCGCATCTCGTACCCCGCACCGCAGGTAGGCAAAGCGCGGAGGATTGGGCTTCGATGTCGAAGCCCAATCCTCCACACTCTTGTGAGGCTTGGCAGCGCGGGTCGCCCGACCGCAGCTCGACTGGTAATGGGGACGGTTCCTTTCCCGTTCAGATCGCCGGTTCGCTGCACCGTGAAGAGCATCCTTCGCCTCAGACGCCAAGCTGTGGCGGGTAGTGGGGACGGTTCCTTTCCCGTTCAGGCACGTCCCGTCCAGATCGGGCAGGTGAACGGGAAAGGAACCGTCCCCACTACCAGTCGCTACGCGGCCAGCCTGGTCGGCCCCATCCAATCCCGGACGTCGCGCGCGGCGACCCCCTCATCCAGCCACAGATAGGCGGCCGTATGCCGCAGGTCGTGCAGTCGGCGGCCGCGTCCGGTCAGGGGCCAGTTGAGCCGGCGCAGCACCGCCGTTCGATGCAGTTGCGACCCGAAACTCGTAGTCAGCAGCAGTTCGTCGGCATCGCGCCCGGCCAGCAGGCGCTGCATGATCGGACGGATGCGCGGCACCACCGGTACCCGGCGCACCTGACCCGCGGCCAGCCGGCGCCCGGACGCACCCTCGCAGCACGAGCGGCTCACGACCAGCTGATCGGCGTCGGCGTCCGCGACCGAGAGCGCCCGAGCCTCGCTCCAGCGCAGCCCGGTGCGGGCCAGCACCAGCATCACATCGGCCAGCACCGGCGAGTACCCGGACCATTCCGCCCAGGCCGCCTCGAGTTCGTCCGAGGTGAACGGATTGATCTCGGCGGGTGTGACTGCGACCGGTTCGACAGTGGCGTCGACCGGCGTGCGACCGATCAGCCCAGTGCGAAAGCACCAGCCGAAGAACTGCGACAGACTGGAACGGTGCCGGCGCACGGAGAGCTCGGACAGCCCTCTGGCACGCAGCCCGCTGAGAATGCCCATCACCTCCTGGGGCCCGATGGACGACACGTCCCGGCTCAGATAGGCACGCGGGATCAGCCGCAGAAGATCCTGGTCGGCCCGTAGCGTCTTGGCGGCCACGGTGCCGGCGCGTTGCCCGAGCCAGTAGTGCATCAGGGCGTCCAGCCGGACGGGGGCGGTCGAATCGTTGGGTGGTGCGAGCCACGCGGGGTGCGTCATCGTCTTCAATCCTTCTGCTGCAGCAGAGGGGACGGATGGGCACCGCCCCCGATGCGTTCGCGACAGCGGGTAGGTCGTGCCACCTCGTGGAGTGTTCCGGCTCGTCGACCCAGCAGGTCGGCTCACGGTTGCGCGTCAGTGCCGGATTCTCACCGGCTTCCCTCCGCGTGGCGGTATGGGTCGAGACTACTACCGATGCCCCTGGAAGTCGCCCCCGAGGGAGGGTCCATTGGTATCCCCAACGGGATTCGAACCCGCGCTGCCGCCTTGAAAGGGCGGTGTCCTAGGCCGCTAAACGATGGGGACCTGACCGTCAAACCATACCTGTCCGGACGATGCCGACTCAAACGCTGGGCAGCCGTCAACCCGACGCCCCGTCCGCCGGTCGGCATTGGCGCTCGTCCAACTAGTTGGGGCTCGCCGACCTACGCGAGTTCCAAGTAGTTGGGGGAGCGGCAACTCGCGCACCGTCCCATCACTTCACCGCATACACCGACACGTGCACGTGGTCCATGTGGTTGTCGGTGTCGCCGCCCCGGTCGGCCATCGCCCGCCAGCCGGTGGTCGGGTTGGTGTTGCGTTCCACATTCCACTGCCGCTGCCGCCAGATCAGGTAGTGCACGTGCAGCCGTTGGTAGCCGTCCTGCAGGTAGCGCGCGATGGCGTTGCCGAGGGCCTTGCCGGCGGCGGTTTTGTGGTTGGGAATCATGATGTCGAGCGCGCGTCCGCCCGGATGATCGGAGGAGTACGCGCTGCTCATGCGCCAGCCGTAGATGGTCTTGATCTGCGGGAACTTCGCCCTGATCTCGCGGACGATCACCTTCGCGTAGGCGTTCGTGCGGTCGAGGCTGACGCTGCCCAGGCTGCCGCCAGGGTCGGGGATGGAGCCGGACGCGCTCGGCCTGGTCGTGCTCAGATACGCCGTGTAGGCCCAGCGCCTGGCTCCGTTGTAGATCACTTCGGTGCGCTTGTTCGCCGTCCTGCCGGTGATGGACAGCAGCGTGCCCTGCTTCGCGGAAGCGATCACCGCCCCGTTCGATGCGGACGTGGCCCGCACGTTCACCTCGTCCACGGCGACGTAGCGCCGTCCGGTCGCGGTGGGCAGCACGGGGACGCCGGCCCCCTGGCCCTTGGTGTTCAGGTAGCCGGTCAGCACCCAGGCGACGGCGTTGTTCTGCACCACCTGGGAGTAGCTCGCTGCGTGCACGCCGGTCAGCGCCACAGTGCTGCCGGCCTTCAGATTGCCGGACGACGCCGCCTCGATCACCGGCGTCGCGCGCACGGCGAGCGTGGCGGTGGTGATCGCCCGGAAGGCGATCGCCGGCAGGGTGGGCGGATCGGTGAGGTACTTGGTGGACAACCAGTTCGTGACACCGTCGATGCGTACCTGGGCGAACGTGCCCGAGACGGTGCCCGTGGTGGTGACCGTGGTGCCCTTCGGGATGACCTTGACGATGGCGGCGTCCAGGCTGGGCCCGGTGCGCAGGTTGAGGTCGGACGTGGTCACCTTGGTCCCCGCCGCTCCGCTCGTGGTGCCGGTCTCGGACGGTGCCGCCGCAGCTCCGCCGGCCAGCAGCAGCCCGCCCAGGCTGACGCTGAGCGCGACGCTGGTGAGGACAGCGGTGAGTCCGCGGGTGAGGGCCCTCGTCCGCTGCTGCATGGTGGCGAATCACTCCTGGTCCGACTGAGTACCGCAGCCGGCGAGTGCCTCGTTGCGGCTGCCGGGTATGCCTCAGGTTGCGCCGGACTCTATTGACGACTCGCGCCGCCGGACAACGGTTCAAAGGGAATCCAGTGCGACGGCAAGTCGACACGCCGTACTCGGGTCGAAAAACTACAGTTATGTCATTTCAGGTGGTCCGCGCTGACTAGAGTGGCCGAATGCCGGTGTCGATGAGCGAGGAGCGGTTCGAGCAACTCGTCGATCAGGCGCTCGATCAGATTCCGGCCGAATTGGCGTCGCTGGTGCAGAACTGCGTGCTGGTGATCGAGCCGCGCGCCTCCGAGCCTGACCCGGACCTGCTTGGGTACTACGACGGAATCCCCTTGTCAGAGCGTGATTCGCACTACGCCGGGGTGTTGCCCGACCGCATCCTCATCTTCCGGGACGCGATTCTGCAGCTGTGTGAGAGCGAGGCACAGGTGGTGGACGAGGTGCGCATCACCGTTTGGCACGAGGTGGCCCACTACTTCGGCATCGACGACGAACGCCTGCACGATCTGGGGTACGCCTGAGCCTCGGCTGAGCGTGGTGGGTGCGGCGTCGGCGATGCACTCGGTGTTCCTGAAGACACCTTGAGCATTGGTTGAGATATCGACCGGTGCTGAGACCATGAGACGACCGGCTCGGACCCACCGGTTCGGATCTCGACGGGCTCGATCAGCGGATCTGGACCGGGTTTCGATAACTGGATCTCGGTGGGCGCGATCAGCGGATCTCGACCTACGTTCTACTCAGTCGGCGATCAACCAACTGGTCGTGCGATCGCTGATCCAGGTGCCGATGCTGCCGAGCGCATCATCGGGCACCCACCCGGCCTGCAGGTCGGTGTGTGACAGCGGCTGCGCAAGGGTGAGGGCGGCGATCCGCTCGGCCTGCTCGGCCTTCGCGACCACCGGCACGCATTGCTGCTTGCCCTGTGTGGTGTTGGCGGCCAGCGTCGACACCACCTCGGTGCCGAAACCGGGGCCGGCCAGCACCAGCGGACGTCCAGCAGCTTGCGCCCGCTGCAGCAACGGAAGCAGTTCGCGGACGGTGCTGACCTCGTCCGCCAGCACGACGACCATGGGGCTTGCGGCAACGGCCCAGCCGGTGGGGGAGTCGGTGACGAAGTCCCGGGACGCCAGGCCAGCGTCCACCGTGGGCGCTGCGGCCTGGGCAGCCTTCAGATCGGTGCGGGTGAGCGCGTTCAGATCGGTGCTGGGCAGCGCTTCCGGACGGGTGCGGGCCTTGAGTTCGCTCAGATACTCGGGGGTCTGGGCGGTCGGGTGGAAACGCGGAATGTCCCGTTTTGGTGGGGCGTCCAACGCGGCGTCCCGCTCGCGGGTCTTGCGACGGTCGTCCAGGAAGCCGTAGACGACGACCGCAGCGCCGACCGCCAGGATCGCGCCGATGCCCCACCAGTCCATACCGCCAGTGTGCCTCGTCGCGTCGCCTACCCTGAGCAGGTGCGCCTACTTCACTGTCCTGCATGCTCATCGCCGCTGTGGCTGGAGACCCTGGCCTGCCCCGATTGCGGCTGCGAGGTGATGATCGATCCGGTCAAGCACGTGGCCCTGCCGCTGACCGACACCACGACGCACCACCCCTGCGCCAACCGGGCGTGGGCCTGCAACTGGGGGGTTCCGGACGCGGCGCAGGCGGCCTCCTGCTATTCGTGCCGATTGACCCGGCGCAGCCCCGAGCCGGACGATCTGGCCGCGCTGGCGAAGTTGGCCACCACCGGGCAGTCGAAGCGGCGGCTTCTGACCGACCTGGCGGCGTTGGGGCTGCCCGTGGTGCCGTACTGGGTGCGCGAGGGCGGGCTGGCGTTCGACCTGTTGTCGTCCAAGTCGGGCCACGGACCGGTGACGATCGGCCACGCCAGCGGGGTGATCACGATCAACCTGGCCGAGTCGCTGGACGACTACCGCGAGAGCATGCGCATTCGGCTGGACGAGCCCTACCGCACCATGCTCGGCCACTTTCGGCACGAGGTCGGCCACTACTACCAGTGGCAACTGGTCGAGATTCCCGGCGGCGCGATGCTGGATCGCTGCCGCGAGCTGTTCGGCGACGAGCGCGCCTCGTACCGCGACGCGATCGATCGGCATTACCGCGAGGGCGCGCCGGCGGATTGGGCGAAGCGGCACATCTCGTCCTACGCCACGATGCATCCGTGGGAGGACTTCGCCGAGACCTTCGCGCACTATCAGCACATTCTGGCGACGCTCGCGATCGTGGCCCGCGGTGGGCTCGTGCTCAGCGCCGAGCGCTCCCCGTTGCTCGCCAGTGACGTGGTACCGGGGGAGTCGTACGCGGATCGTCCGTTCGCCGAGGCGCTGGACGACTGGCGCTGGGTCGCGCATCTGCTGAACCGGGCCAACCACGCGATGGGCAAGGGGGACATGTACCCGTTCACGATTCCCGCACCGGTGGCCGAGAAGCTCGAGTTCGTGCACACGGTCGTCGTGGCGTCGCGGGTGGAGGAGCCGTTGGTCGGGGCGGGCGGCTGATTGTTGCCGACTCACCGCTGGGAGACGGACGGGGCGTGGAGGCTCGCTGGGCTGAACCGCAGGGTGCGCAGGCGGCCTAGGCTCGTCCCATGAAACATCAGCTGACCCTGGCCGCAGCGCTTGTCTTCGTGTTGTCCGCGTGCACCGGACCGTCCACTCCGACGACGGTGGTCACCCCGCCCGGAACACCGGTGCCTGCGACCTCCGAGGTGGCGCTGTCGCCATCGCCGGGCGATGCGACGGCCACGCCGTCTCGGCAAGAGCAGCTCGAGCCGGGCGCGTCCACCTGCGTCGCAGGCACCCGTTACAACGTCAACCGGGCCGGCAATTATCGGCTCAGCGGCCCGTGCGAGGTGGTCGCGATCGGCGCCGACCGGGCTGACGTCGACATCACCGGAGCGGTCGGTTCGCTGACCGTCAACGGGCAGCGCAACGAGGTGGACGCGGGCGACATCGCCGAGATCACCATCTCGGGAGACGACAATGACGTCGAGGCGAGGAAAGTCACCGGCGTCCAGGTGCAGGGGCAGCGCAACGCCGTCGACGCGTTCAGCATCGAGACGGTGACGGTCGTGGGGGACCGCAACGAGTTGGACGGGGGCGCGCGCATCGGCGTTGTGACCGTGAACGGCAACAGCAACGAGTTCGAGGCGCGCGAGATCGGGACGCGCAACGACACTGGCAGCAGGAACCGGTTCGAGACCCGGTAGGCGATGAGTCGAGCCCAGCTCGTGTTGGCGGGATAGTGGCCGCGGAGCGTCCTGGGGTCGTTGGGCGCGGAGTCGATGGTGTCGAACTGGACGCGCGCGCGCCGGTAGAGTGTGCTGCGCAGGTGGCAAGGGCCTATAGCTCAATTGGCAGAGCAGCGGACTTTTAATCCGCGGGTTCTGGGTTCGATTCCCAGTGGGCCCACCAGTAGTTTCAGGCTTGTGACTAGGCTAAACACCCCAATCGCCCCAAGGCTCTGGTGGTCATAAATAATCGCACGTAGGCTGTCTTAGTGCACGTAGAGTGCACGAAATCGGGCATCTGAGGGGGCTGCCGTGGCTGAGCGACGAGAGTGCGGGACGATTCGAAGGCTGCCATCGGGCAGGTACCAGGCTACTTACATCGGTCCGGACCTGGGCCGGCACAAGGCGCCGGTGACCTTCGAGAACAGAGACCTGGCGGTGGTCTGGCTGCGCAACGAGCGCAGGCTGATCGACGATGCGGCTGCGGACGAGGTGCGGTGGGTCTCGCCGGAGGAGCGGCGAGAGGCTGCACGCCGCAAGGCGGAGCCGAAGGTGACGTTCGGCGAGTACGGTGCGCGCTGGATCGTCGAACGCCGCAACGCCAAGGGCGAGCCGCTGCGGGCGCTGACCCGCAAGGACTACGAGCAGGTATTGGCCACGTACCTAGCGCCGACGTTCGGTGATTGCCCGATCGATCAGATCACCCGCGCAGACGTCCGCACGTGGCACACCAAGCTGGCCCCTGCCCCGCCCAGGGCCAGGACGAAGGCGTACGGCCTGCTGCGAGCGATCATGAACTCAGCCGTCGACGATGAGCTGATCGCGGCCTCGCCCGTCCACATTCGTGGTGCCGGAGCGGCGACCAAGAAGCGCAAAGTCGAGCCTGCGACGCCGGCCGAGATCGAGATCATGGCCGACGCGATGCCCCCGCGGTTGCGGGCGTCCGTGATCATCTCGGCCTGGTGCGCCCTGCGTTACGGCGAACTGGCCGAACTGCGGCGCAAGGACATCGACGTCAAGCGACAAGTGATCCGAGTGCGGCGGGCAGTGGTGTTCCTGAAAGGTGGCCCCGAGGTCGGCCCCACCAAGTCGGACGCCGGCGTCCGGGATGTGTCGATCCCGCCGCACATCTGGCCGGTGGTTGAGGAGCACCTGAGGGACTATGTCCGTCCGTCGCCGGACGCGCTGCTGTTCCCCAGCGAGGGACGCGGCCACATCTGGCACTCAGGGATGAACAACTACTTCAGCAAGGCCCGCGCCGCCGCCGGCCGCGAGGACCTCACCTGGCACGACCTCCGCCACACCGGTGCAACCCTGGCGGCACAGGTAGGGGCCACGACAGCCGAACTTCAAGCGAGGTTGGGTCACTCCACCTCAGTGGCGGCACAGCTGTATCAGCACGCCGCCAAAGATCGAGACCGCCAGATCGCGGAACGACTGTCCCGCCTCGTCGAAGGGGGCTGAAAGGGACAGATTCCTCGCGCAGAGCCGTCTCTTGCTTCGTCTTCCAACAGCCTTCCGATTGGGGCGCGCCCACTCCAGTCAGTAGTCGAGCCTGCACCAGAGAGGAGTTACCACGATGTGTGACCGGCCAGTAGTACGGCCTGGCGTCAAAGGCGATACCCCGCTTGGGCAACCCTCTTTGGCCTAACATGCAGGCATGCACGATGAGAGCCGCACGGAGGGACGTAGTGCCCGTTTGGGTCGGACGGTGGCGGCCTTTCGAAGAAATGGCCCCGCATTGTTGCTCGTCTTGGCAACCCTTCTCGCGATCGCAGGGCTATATTGGAAGCTCCTAGTGCACCTCCGTGCACATCCTTTGGGCAGCATGGTGTCACTGCAAGCTGCCATCTCGAGCGTTTGGCAGCGCATCGATCAAGTGGAGGCAACGAGCCGTTTCATCTTAACCACGTTGGCGATCGCAACAGCTATCACGTACGCGATATTGCGGTCACGCCGCGCCAATAGCGAGTTCTTAGGGCAAGAAAGGGAGTTCGAGTTTCGACTCGCAAGCCTTGACGAGCTGGAAACTATTATGCTCGAAGAGACTGCACAAATGCGACAAGCCAAGCTCTTGAATAATGCATCGAGTCTCAAGCGTCTGTTGGAGCAAGTAGTTGTCGGTCAGTGGCGTTCCAGGGTGAAGGAAATCGTTGAGGTTGACCAGCAAACCTTGCGCCGACGCGTGATTGCCTCATTTCCTGCTGTCAAACCGGATGAGTTGCTCTTGGTCAGCGCACCCCGCAAGAACCGCCGCTTTCGTGACTTCAAGATTATTTCACCCAGCGTGAGGGGCTGCACATTCATTGAAAGCCTTGCTGTTTTGACGTTCCTATGGAAAGGGCTATTCGAGAGCGCCTTCGGCGAAGCTCCTGACTCCTTGCAGGGAGCGCTGGAGTGCGTTGTGGGAGACGATGCAGCAAGAACTCGATGCATTCAGACAATTCAACACGCGAGACCGCAGCCCACCATACCCGCTGCCGCTTCCCATCGGCTCCTCGTGGCCTTGATGAAGGTCATGGCTTCTCGGAGGGTTCTGCTGGCCGTCAGCCAGCAAACAATCGAGTCAATTGAATTCTCCTACTCTGAACCGATCTTACTGCCGGCTCAAGGGCAGGCAATCCCAACCACGAAACGCCTGTATATCGCCCGCAGAATCCGAGCTGGGGTGGGGGCAAACCCAAAAGTTGTTTCAGTCCCAATACATAGGGCACTTACCGCTGAGCGCTACTCAATTGAACTCTCGGTTCCTCCCGGCACCTACATCCATCAGGCCGGGCTTTGGGATTTCTATCGTCGAACCTGGTACAAGAATCTAGACCGCGAGGTATTCTACACTGCGTTCACGGGACATCTTGTTCACGCGGATCTGTCCAGGGTTCGTGCAGCCGTTTCCAGCCTTAGCGCGCGAGCTAGGCGACACATCATTAGCCCGCGTCTTGCTGTCAGTTTTGGTGAAGTTCCACCCGGAAGCATGGCGGCTGGGGCGCTGCTATCCCTTTCTACATTTGCAGTAGTATGGACCTACGGTGCCTTTTATCCAGAGGGCAACTCGCAGTATATCGACTTGGCCAGCTTTGGCTTGGCGCTTCCTGGGCTGCTCGCGACCATATTCGCAGTGCGTTCGGTGGGCGCTCCTTATGCCTCCGTATCTGCTTGGATTCATGCAGCGGTGAGTATCGTGGTTTCCTTCTTCGGCATTTTGCTCATGATGGTCTACCAGCAATGGCCGAAAATCATGTCGGGCACTGAGCTTGTTACAGATGTGATGCAAATCACAAAGGGTCCGTGGCTTTTGCTTGTTTCAATTGCCTTGCTCAATGCAACTTGGGCATCCCTTGACCTTGTGCGGTCTATGTTTCAGTACCGCACCGTTCGGGCAGGTGCCTCGACAAAGGGTCGTCTTGAGTGAGCGATCCGGACCCACGATACTAGTAGAGCCAGAGAGGATCTGAAGGAACATGATCAGCGACCGGTCTGTTGAGCCGCCCCTGTCTTCCGAGGCGGAATACCCCGGCAGGGAGCGTCTGCATCTGGACTTGCACCTGGCGGACCCGGTGCTTAAGGAGGTGCTGGAGAAGTTGGCTGAGCCCGCGGTGGCTAAGCAGGCTGAGGATCCGAAAACGACTGTCGCTCAGTTCCGTGATAGGCAGTTTGCAGAACCGTTGGGTGCACCACATGCCGTGGCGCGCTCTTCGCCAAGGCGTGCGTTCGCTTGGCTGCGGCAACAATTCACTTCTATAAGCGCCTATCACAAGTCACCCGAACGTGAACCGCCTGAATAGCCTGCATGGCCCTTGAGAGTGGCCGATCGGTCGGCCGTGCTCGCGGATGGCTCCTGAACCAGCGAGGGCGAAGTCGTCAACGTCGATGATGCCGAGGATCAGCTGGGTCGCGCTGCGGAGGTGTTCTTCAGGGCTGAACATCGTCGGCGCCGAGAAGTTCCGGGAACTGAGCCTCCCACAAGGCTCGGCAGCGCTGCGGCAGCCGCAAGAGACTCCATGCGCTGAGGAGTAGGCCACGATTCAGCAGTTGCTCCTGCTGAGCGGCGCTGCCCTCCCTGATGAGGGAGCCGTAGGCCTTCTGCACACCATCCCTCGTTGCCAGTTCAGCCCGAGCATCGGGTCCCCAGTGCACTGAGTGCGGGAGTTGCAGGATGCCGGTCGCGGGACCGGCCAGCTTGTCCAGTGAACTCGGAAGATCGTACGGAACGACGTCCTGAATCAGCACGCGGTCAGTCACGGTGCCCTCCTCGTCAGTTCCTTCAACCAAGGGTAACTTGAGCCACCCTCGTGACGCTCTGGCCCGGACGGCTCCAGCCTCGGAACGGGAAGTCATCAGAAGTCGTCCGCGCTCTGGATCTTGCGGAACAGCTTCGCGAGGTCGGCGGCGCCGATGCGGATGATCTGACGGCCGCAGCGAACGGCCGAGAGCTGCCCCTCGTTGATCCTCCTGCGCAGGAAGGTCTCCGAGACGTCGTACCGTGCCGCGGCCTTGGCGATCGACAGGTACTCGGGCTGGGGAGTGGGTGTGCGGCGGGTGGACATGGCCTTCTCCTTCTGGTGGGGGTCTAGATGCGTGGGCCGTACGACGGCGGGGCGGCCATTTGGGCCGCGACGTCCTCGGGACGACGGTGGAGATTGACCGGTTCGACGGTCTCCCAGATCGGGGGCGCGTTGCGCTGTCGTTCGATGCGGGACGCCAGGGCGGCGGCCGGGTGGTCGTCGGGGAGCGGCCCGTCGGCGACCGCGTACCGCACCCAACGCTCGACGGGATCGCCGTTGGAAGCCCAGTCGGCCAACTGGCGTCCGACAACAGCGGCGTGCGGGTCGCGCTGCAGGTCGGGGACGTTCTCGCGCAGCCAGGTCATCCAATGCCGAACCGGGGGGTACTCGTCGACCAGCGCCTGATCGAGGCGATACTGCCAGCGCGCCGCAGCAGCAGACGGCTGGGTCGGTCCGGTTGGGCGGACGTAGCCGTCCAACACACCCATGACGCACCGCCACACCGTGATGTCGGCGGCAAGCGCGGGAGAGGGTGGCAGCGGCATGTCCGCCAGCCAGGACGGCGGCTGCTCGACACATGCCTTTCGCACCTCATCCGCCAATTCCCGGACGAGCTGGTGGCGGGCCGTCAGGTAAGTACCCCAGACGGGATGTGCGCGCAGGCTCTCGGGAACACCATCGAGCCAAGGAAGCGGACCACCTCGAGCGATTGGCTGCAGACGCCACGACACCACTGCCGCGGGATCCTGGGCGTCGTCCAAACCGCCCGAGTCCACCGCCCGGCGCAGCGCGTCGATCGGGTCGCGGCCGGACGCCTCGAGCGTCATCAGCTGGAGTCGCAAGGCGGGCCAGGCGGGTGCCTCGGTCAGCCAGAGCACCATCGAGTCGGCCGACCGTTCGATCTCGGCCATTCGTTCGGCGCCGACGACGTGCTCGGCCGCCACGCCGAGGGCATCGACATAGCGATCGACGGCCGGCTTCAGCAGCACCGCCGGATCGGTCTGCTCGCGCAGTGCCCCGGTCGCGGAGAGGGCGGCATCGTCCCTGGTCAGGACGGCTTCGAGGATCTCGGTGGGCGTCGGGGGCCGCATCACCTCGGGTCGCAGCAGCGCATGCGGATCGCCGTCCCCGACCGCGGTGACGTACACGTGATTGGCGTGCCGGCCACGGGTCATCATCGTGTACAGCTGCTGCCGGCTCTCCTGCCCGCTGAGCACCCCGTGCATCGAATCGACGGTCAGTCCCTGCGCGCCGTGAATCGTGCTGGCGTAGCCGAGCACCACATCGTTCCGGACGTAGCTGGCTGGCAGCCGCACCTGCCATCCGGAGACGTTGGCCACGATCAGGCACTGATCGGGACCAACGGCGAGCACCGTCCAGCGGTCACCGTTGCGCACCCAGCCGTGACGCGAGAACGTCAGCCGCCGCTCGTTGCGCCGGGTGACGATCGTGTCGCCCGCAGAGACGCGGTTGCCGTCGGCAAGGGCCAGTTCACGACCGGGTGCCGCGCCGGCCAGCCGATGGACACGTGCGCGCGCATTGAGTTG
The DNA here is from genome assembly GCA_016711205.1 of Micropruina sp. Lineage (GTDB taxonomy): Bacteria > Actinomycetota > Actinomycetes > Propionibacteriales > Propionibacteriaceae > Micropruina. The sequence goes on from JADJTM010000001.1 coordinate 113,529, forward strand.
CGCGACCAGGTCGTGCGTTGGCGCAAGCATCAGCGCATCGAGGCCGCGGGAACGGTCCGCGACCCAGCCGGCGAAGGCCTGGTCGAGGGTCGTCGAAGCGTCCCCGACGTGGACGCGCTGCCGGTCGAGATAGAAGCCGAGGGCGTCCGGACGTCCCTGCCGCAGCGCCAGCGACGCCGTCGCTTCGGCCGGATCGGAGAAGCGCACCACCTCGTCCAGCCGGACGGCGCCGTGCTCCGCCGCGATCTCACGCAGCACACCGCCGGCCTCCACCGCCGACAGCTGGTGATCGTCACCGACCAGCCGCACGCTTGCGCCGCGACTCACCACGAACGACACCACCTGGTCCAGAGTCAGCGTGTCTGCCATGCCGGCCTCGTCGATCACCACAGGGCTGTGCCGGCCGATGGCCGCCGCCCAGTCGGGCAGCAGCTCGTGGTCAAGACCGTGGGTGAGCTTGTGCAGGGTGTCGGCGCGGCCGCCCAGCTGTTGGCCGAGCGCGTCCGCGGCCGCCGCGGACGGCGCCAGGCCAACGACGTCGCCGCCGCCCTCCCGCCACGCTGACGCAAGGGCGTTCATGGCGGTTGTCTTGCCCGCCCCGGCAGGTGCGATCGCCACCTGCAAACGAGATCCCGACGACGCCATCGCCCGCACCAGCTCGACCTGTCCGTGGTTCAGCCGGACGCCGTTCGCGTGTGCCTCCAGCAGCGCCAGGTCGACCGACCGCGGACCCACGACCATGCCGTCCCGACACCCGGCGGTGGTGAGCAGCCGGTGCTCGGCGGCGATGATCGGCGCCGAGGAATACCGGGCCGAGCCCGCCACGACGTACATCGATGTACCGTCCGCACGCCGCAGGGACATCGGTTCGGCCACGTCACCGGATATGTCCCTGAGTGCGTCCAGGGAGATTGAATGCCTAGTCAAGGCCAAGTCGACAATCCGTTGCACAGCTGCCGCAGAGACGCCCCGATCCGAGCGACGAACCTGCCGCTCCACCTCGGCGCGGACATGCCACACCTGCCACGTCGCCCGGCTGCGCTCCGCCACGCGGACCACCCGAGCCGCGGTCGCGTCCAGCCACGCTTCGTCCGCCGGCCGCCGCTCGACCCGGCGAGGATTCAGGGCGTCAGCCACCATGCGGGCCACACCACCGCTTCCGAGCACGACGTCGGCCTGTGCAGCCCAGACGCGCCGCTGCTCGGCCAGCGAGCGAGGCTCGTGCTTGGCCTCACGCGTCTCCAGGGTCGCCCGCTGTCCGAGCGCATGCTGCTCACCAGCCGTGGGGGTGCGGCCCTGTTCGCGCTGGAAGTCGCCGACCAACTCGCCCTGGGCCGTCCTGATATCAAGGTCCCGCTGCGACCAGCGCCGCAGCAGGGCCGGGTCGACGCCGACGATCTCGCGCACCGGGCGGCTCTCCCGCCCGTCCGGACGATCGACGAACCGAACCCCCAGCTGGCGGGTGAGGTGCCGCTCGAGCGCGGTGTTGTAGCACTCCGACGCGGCCACATTGGCCAGGTAGAGCAGTCGGCCGTCAATGGCGAGCCAGGCACCGTCGTCGACCGCCTGCACCTTGTTGGCCACCGCCACGTGCGTGTGCAGGTCCGGATCTCCGGCGCGCGAATCACGGTGCGTGAAGGCAGCGGCGATCAAACCACGCGTCTCGACCTGCCGGACGCCGTTGCGTCCCCGCCGGGTGTACAGGGCCTCGCGTTCGATGAAGCGCAGCGCGTCCGCCACGGCCTGGTCGTGGCAACGCTGGATGCGCGCGGACGTCTCCGGATCGGCCAGTGCCCAGAGCGCCGACACCGACTTCACCGGCGAGAACGTCAGGTCGTACCCGGCAACGCCCTGCCGGCCCGGACGCGAGTCTCGCGCGATGAACCCGGTCAGCTCCCGCGGGTTGAGCGGTGATCGGCCGAACCTTTCGTGGAACCGGTCCCGGCCCACCGCCGTCCGGATCGAGGCGCGCACGACCTGGCTGACCGGAGCGCCCTCCGGATGGCCGTTGGCGCGATTCCACGCCGCGATCCGCCGGGACACCTCATCGGCGAACGCCTCACCGCCGCCGTAGATGCCCCAGCGCTGGCCAAGCCTCATCGCTTCCTTGAAGTCCTTCGCCGTCGCGTCGATGCCCAGTGCGTCGAGTCGCTGCCGCGCCAGCGGATGATCGCCGACTCCGAAGAGCAATAGTCAAGACCTGTGGATCGGCGTGTCACGCGGCTTGTTGATCGCTTCCTGATTCGTGGCTCGGTTCGTCGTCTCGTTCGACGAGGATGCCGTTCTTGAACGTCGCGCCGGCGCGGACGAGTGCGACGAGGTGGGGTGCGTTGACGGCGCGCCATCTGGCTTGTGCGGACTCGATGAGCTTGAACGCCATGGCGACCCCGGCGGTTCGCGAGCCGGGTCCCTTGGTGACCCGCTGCCGCAGCCGCACCGTGGCGAAGGTCGACTCGATCGGGTTGGTGGTGCGCAGGTGGACCCAGTGCTCGGCGGGGTAGTCGTAGAAGGCCAGGAGCACGTCGAGATCCTCGGTGATCTTCGCTGCAGCCTTGGGCCACTTTGTGCCGTAGTCGGCGACGAACACCTTCACCGCCGCCCGCGCGTGGTCCTTGTCCTCGGCGTTCCAGATCTCCGCGAGCGCGGCCTTCGCGCCGGGCTGCGCCGACTTCGGCAAGACGTTGAGGACGTTGGCGATCTTGTGGAACCAGCACCTCTGCTCACGGGTTTCGGGGAACACCGTGCGGACCGCGGCCCAGAACCCCAACGCGCCGTCGCCGACGGCGAGGACCGGTGCCCGCATCCCACGCCGCTTGCAGCCACGCAGCAGGTCGGCCCACGACTCGGTGGACTCGCGTTGACCGTCGTCGAGCGCAATCAGCTCCTTGGTGCCATCAGCTCGGACCCCGATCATCACGAGCAGGCACACCTTGTCCTGTTCGAGTCGGACCTTGAGGTGGATCCCGTCAACCCACACGTAGACGTAGTCGGTGCCGGCCAGGGGCCGCTTGTTGAACGCGACCGCCTCGTCTTGCCAGTCCTTGGTCAGGCGGGTGATGGTGGCCGGCGAGAGTCCCTGTGCCGAACCGAGGAACTGCGTCAACGCGGGCCCGAAGTCGCCCGAGGACAGGCCGTGCAGGTAGAGCAGCGGCAGCACCTCGGCAACCCGCGGAGACTTCCTGGCCCACGCCGGCAAGATGGCCGAGGCGAACCGCTTGCGCTCGCCGGTGGCCTGGTCGGTGCGCTTGTCGTTGACCCGCGGCGCGCGGACCGTGATCGCGCCGGCCGCAGTTGTCACCTGCCGTTCGTTGTGGTGCCCGTTGCGGACCACCAGTCGTCGGCCGTGCTCGTCGAGCTCGTCGGTGAACGCCTCGACGTAGGCGGCGACCTCGGCCTAGCGCTGCAGCCAGCATCTGCCGGGCACCGTCGCGCACGATCTCATCCAAGCAGCGACCCACCGGCCACCTCGTTGGACGCATCGGCGTCGTGAACTACCTTGAGCATGGGCACACCTTCCCGAGCCGGCGCGCCAACGCCGACCCCGATCAGAACTTGCATGGACTTCGATCTTGCTCGGGAGGTGCGCCCGCTTCACGTCACCCCGCCGAGAGCCATCCACAGGTTCTGATCATTGCTCGACTCCGAACAGGGACTGCATCTGATCCGCGGTGACCTGATCACCGGCATCCAAGCCGTCGATGCTGGCCAGGCCCGAGCCCATCCACCGTCCGGGCGACTCGCCCTTCTGCTCGTAGTAATCGGCCAGGGTCGTGTGGCCCTTGGTGGTGGAGTCCTGCGCGGCGACCTGCCGGGTCAGGTAGTCATACCCCGATCCGGCGGTCAGCTTGTGCAGGCTCATCATGATGCGTCTCCTCGCGAAAGTTCTCTCACCCCTTGAACCCCCCAACAGAGGCCCATTTCGGACAGCGAGGGCCAGATTCTTGGGAAGTCCTTGGGCCGCGGGGTCGGGGAAGCCTACGAGCGGTGCCCGTGGACGCAGGCACCGATGACGAGGTGGTGGAAGCGAAGAGAGACCTCATACCCCCCAAAGCGCTCAGAACCGCGTTCTCGGACGCGCGAGTTACTGGTGGCGAGGTCGGTGGTGATCCAAGAGCTCAACGAACCCAGTCATATGACTGTCATGCCGATCATATGATTGCTAGGGTGGTCATGTGTACTTTGCTGAGCCATTCGGCGGCCTGATCCCGGGAGCGCGCGGAGCCGTGCTTGCAGCTCTGCTGCGCACGGGTGCTGAGCTGACCGGTCGGCAGGTGCATGGATTGGTCAGGGACGATTTCAGCCTCTGGTCGGTGCAGCAGGCGCTCAGCGCACTTACTGAGCTCGGAGTGGTGGAGACCCGGGCAATAGGCCGCGCGATGGTCCACACAATCAACGAGAATCACTACACGGTTCAGCCGCTACGAACACTGCTCGATCCGGTGGGTGCGTTGCGTGGGGTTGTTCGTTCGGTGGTCGACTCACGCGTTGTGAGTGTGATTCTGTACGGCTCAGTGGCCCGCGGTGAGGCACGCTCTGACAGCGACGTCGACCTGGCCGTCATCGCAGCCCCGGATTGGGACGGTCGCGTCGAGCTCGAGGACGCCGTCCGCATCGGCATTGGCAACGACTGCGACGTCGTGGTGTTCACCCCTGACCAGTTCGACCGGCTGGTGGCAAGCCAGGACGAGCCGGTCGTGGGACAGATCCTCTCCGACGGCGTACCTCTTGTCGGGTCTCTGCCCCCGGTCAACGTCGGGGTTCCCTGATGGCCACACTCGAGCAGCGGAACCACGCCAGGAGCTTTCTGAAGAAGGCGGAGGAGTACTTGGCCTCGGCAGAAGCCAACCTTGTCGCAGCGCGCTACACGGTCGCCGCGGGGGACGCCATTCATGCCGGTATCAGCGCAAAGGACGCGGTGGTCACAGAACTGACCGGAACGACCATCAAGGCGAAGGATCATGCGGTTGCCGCCAAGCAACTCGGGCAGGCTTTGGGCCATTGACCGAACGCAGCCAATGCCGAGAAGGCGCTTCGTGAACTGTTGTCGAGCAAGGCCGACGTCGAGTACGGCGTGACACTCATCTCGCCAACGAAGGCCGAGTCTCTGGTGCGACGGGCGCAGGCCCTCGTGGACGTTGCCACGAGAGTCGTCCGGCTCAACGGCTGAGCGAATAGTGGCGACACCGTTGGTCACTCGTCGATCACGCGTTGCCCCAAGGCACCTCCTCGTTCATCCATTCGTACAGACTGTCGACGGCCCAGCCGCTTCGCCGATGCGACTGCTCACGATGCCGAGTCTGACGATGTCCACCGGACGCTGTCAGTCCTTCTGAATTCGGACCCTCCAAGTGCCACAGACCTCATGCATCTCGGGAGCGGGTGTACCAAGATGGCTTGATGGCCTTCATTACGCGGTTCTCCAAGGTTCCTGTGGCCGCTGGTCGTCGGCACTCGGATTGTGAGTGCGGATGGAGCATCACCCAGCGCAACGGCGAGGTTGTCATGCAGCTCGACACTTATGGTTCGCAAGATCGGAAACTGGCTCAGAAGGTAAGCCAATCCATCCAGCTGGACCGTCAGCGCGCTCAAGAACTCCTGGCGATCCTCGAGCAGGCGTTTCCGAGCCTCCGCCCGTAGATCTGCCGGCTCGCGGGACTCTCGCGTGCAGGTACTGGCTTGGTCGGCCTGCCAATGCGCGTAGTCGCGGAGGCGTGAGGTAGTGCGGCTTCACTCCGAGCCGCAGCCAATCCCAGTACAGTGACAGTAGCCCCGCAGGAGAGGTTTCGTGGACGTATTTCAGGTGCGTGACCAGGTCATTGACGACTATCGCTCATTCACAACTGCGTCCATCGACATAAAGGACTCGCGGCTCAAGGACCACTACCAGCGGGAGCTCGATGGCGACCGGCAATGGCCTGAACCATGGATCTCTTTGAATCCGGCATTCGAGAGCGGCGGCAGGATCGACGAGCTGGTCGGCGAGGGCCTGCTGCATCCCGAGTGCGACCGAATCTTCCGGGTGAAGCAGCACAGCGAAGACCCCGGGCGTGCACCTTTTACGCTGCACCGTCACCAGCGCGAGGCGATCGAGGTGGCGCGCTCCGGGCGGAGTTACGTGCTCACGACTGGCACCGGGTCAGGTAAGTCGCTGGCGTACATCGTCCCCATCGTCGATCACGTGCTCCGCCAGCCCCGCACACCCGGGGTGAAGGCGATCATCGTTTACCCGATGAACGCGCTGGCGAACTCGCAGCGCGGCGAGCTCGAGAAGTTCCTGCGCAACGGGTACGGCGATGGACGCGAACCGGTTACGTTCGCCCGCTACACGGGTCAGGAGCGGGGCGAGGAGCGCGACCGGATTCTGGCAAACCCACCCGACATCCTGTTGACCAACTACGTCATGCTCGAACTGGTTCTCACCCGTCCCGACGAGCGGGCCCGGCTGGTGAAGGCCGCGAAAGGGCTGCAATTCCTCGTCCTGGACGAACTGCATACGTATCGCGGTCGTCAGGGGGCGGACGTGGCCATGCTGGTTCGTCGCGTCCGGGAGGCGTGCTCATCTCCGCACCTGCAGTGCATCGGCACCTCAGCCACGATGGCCAGCGGTGGGTCGACGATTGAACAGAAGCGCACGGTCGCGGAGGTGGCCACCCGAATCTTCGGATCCGCGGTCATCCCGGAGCGCGTCATAGGCGAGACCCTCACGCGCGCCACGGCAGTAGACGCAGGCTCGAACGCCGACGCCCTGACCCACGCGGTCAGGTCTGGGTATCTACCCGAGGACTACGCCGGGCTAGCTGCGTCCCCTTTGGCTTCATGGATCGAGACGACGTTCGGCCTGGCCACCGAGGAGGTGACGGGGAAGCTGATCCGGCAGGTGCCCCGCCGGTTGCGCGAGCATGCTGCACCGACCCTGTCTGGGGTGACGAATCTGCCGATGCAGGATTGTCATGATGCGATCCAGCAGGCACTCCTGAAGGGGTCGCGGGTGCGGCACCCTGAGACCGGACGCCCGCTATTCGCGTTTCGGCTGCACCAGTTCCTGTCCAAGGGGGACACGCTGCACGTGTCGTTGGAGCCGGAGCAGGACCGGTTCATCACCTCCAAGTACCAGGTTGCGGTCCCGTCGGCACCCGAGAAGCTCTTGTTTCCCTTGGCTTTTTGCCGTGAGTGCGGACAGGACTACGCCGTGGTCAAGGGGCTCACCCGGCAGGGCGAGACCATCTATGCACCCCGCGCGTCCCGCGACGTCACCGCGGGCGACGCCCTCGACGGCTATCTGTACGTGTCCACGCAGTTGCCGTGGCCGGCTGACCCCATCGCCGAGGGACGCCTACCCGACTCCTGGGTAGGCCCCGACAGCCACGTGCTGCCCAACAAGGTGCGCTACCTGCCCCAACGGGTTCGGGTCGACACCGCCGGTCACACCGTCGACGTCGGTGGAACTCCCGCGGCGTTCATTCCCTCGCCGTTTACTTTTTGCCTGTCCTGCCAAGTCAGCTACGAGCAGACCCGCGGCCGCGACTTCTCCAAGTTGATCACCCTGGACGCAGAGGGCCGTAGTTCGGCGGTCTCGGTGCTGTCCACGAGTGTGGTCCGCGCCCTGCGAGAGATTCCTGAGTCGGAGCTGGCGGCCGACGCCCGCAAGCTGTTGACCTTCGTCGACAACCGGCAGGACGCCAGCCTGCAGGCCGGCCACCTCAACGACTTCGTCCAGGTCGCCCAGCTACGCGGCGCCCTGTACGCCGCCACAAGGCCACACCTCACGGCCTGACCCATGAGAGCGTCGCCGCCAAGGTGGTCGACGCCCTGGGCCTGGAGTTCGCCGACTACGCCGTCGCGCCGGACGCCGTGTACGCGGCCAGGACGCGAACCCAGCGGGCGCTGCGCGAGCTGGTCGAGTATCGCCTGTACCTGGACCTTCAGCGCGGTTGGCGGATCACGATGCCGAACCTCGAGCAGACCGGGCTGCTGCGCGTGGGGTACGAATCCCTCACCGAGATCGCCTCCGATCAGTCCTTGTGGATCGGCGTAATGGAGCCCTTGCGCGATGCCCGCGACGGGCATCGCGAGGAGTTGTGCCGGATCGTCCTGGACGAGTTCCGCAAGGTGCTCGCCGTCGACGTCGACTGCCTGACCGAGCTTGGCTTCGAGCGCGTCAAGCGCCAGTCCTCCCAGGAGCTCACCGGCGTGTGGGCAGTACCCGCAAACGAGATGGGCGCTCCGGTCGGCATTGTCTACGCATTCGCCAGCCAGCCGGGCAAGGGGCGCAACGACCTGCACCTGACCGGGCGCTCCGCGCTGGGTCGCTACCTGTCCCGCCCAAACCAATTCCCTGGCCAACCGCACAAGCTGGGCATCGACGACGCCCAGCGGATCATCCAGGACATCCTGGGGGTACTCACCCGGGCGGGGCTTCTCACCGAGGTCGAGGGCAACTACGGTCGCCGCGGCTACCGGCTGAAGGCGTCCGCCCTGGTCTGGTCGGCAGGGGACGGCACGAGCGCCGCCGCCGACCCGATTCGCAAGACCGTGGACGCCGACGCCGGCGGCCGGGTGAACGCCTTCTTCCGCACTCTCTACCAAGGGGTGGCCCGCGAACTGCGTGGGCTGTCTGCCCGTGAGCACACCGCGCAAGTGGGTCCGACGGAACGTGAGGAGCGTGAGCGCGCCTTCGGGAGGGGTTTGTTGCCGCTGCTGTACTGCTCCCCGACGATGGAGCTCGGCGTGGACATCTCAAGCCTGAACGCCGTGGGCCTGCGCAACGTCCCGCCTACGCCGGCGAACTACGCGCAACGCTCGGGTCGGGCCGGCCGGTCGGGGCAGCCGGCGCTCGTGCTCACGTACTGCGCGACGGGCAACTCCCACGACCAGTACTACTTCCGGCGCTCCGCGAACATGGTCGCGGGCTCGGTGGCCGCTCCCCGGCTCGATCTGGTCAACGAGGCGCTGCTGCGCAGCCACGTGCAGGCGGTATGGCTGGCCGAGACCGGCGAGAAGCTCGGCTCGCGAATGACCGACCTGCTGGACGCGGAGGGCCTTACCTCGTCGCTGGTTCTGAAGCCCGAGAAGGAGCGCGCGCTCGCCGACCCCGAAGCCATGCGGCGGGCCACGCGGAACGCGCAGGCGATCGTCGAGCCGATGCTCTCCGAGCTGAGGGCTACGGCCTGGTGGCACGAGGACTGGGTCGCCGACGTCGTCCGGGCTGCACCTCGCACTTTGGACGAGGCGTGCGACCGGTGGCGCCGCCTCTACCTGGCCGCGCTCGCCGACCAGGACGCCCAGAACCGGATCGTTCTAGAGAGCCACCTGTCGCCGAGCGCTCGACGGGCCGCGACCACCCGCCGCCGCGAAGCGGAGAACCAGCTGCGGCTGCTCCGGAACGAGGACGACGAGTCGGGCCACTCTGACTTCTACACCTACCGGTACTTCGCCTCCGAGGGCTTTCTGCCGGGCTATAGCTTTCCGAGGTTGCCGCTGGCCGCGTACATCCCGGCGGTGCGCGGCACGGTCGGCTCGCGCGACGGCGGCGACTACATCCAACGCCCACGGTTCCTGGCGATCTCCGAATTCGGTCCCGGCGCGCTGATCTACCACGAGGGCGCCCGCTACGAGGTGAACCGCGTCCAGGTGCCGCTGGCGCAGTCGGGGCAGGCGACTGTCGACACCTCCGAGGCCCGGCGTTGCGGGGGGTGCGGCTACCACCACGACCGCCGGGCGGGGCTCGATGTGTGCGAGAACTGCGGCGAAGAACTCGGTGCCACCACGTACGGGCTGATGCAGCTGACCACGGTGTACACCCGCCGTCGCGAACGGATCTCGTCGGACGAAGAGGAGCGCCGTCGCGCCGGCTTCGAGCTGCAGACGTCTTACCGGTTCAGCCAGCACGGCGATCGGTCAGGCAAGCTCACCGCCGAGGTGCTGGCCGACGGCGCGCCGCTGGCCGACCTGGCCTACGGCGACTCGGCCGAGGTGCGGGTCACCAACCGCGGGCGTCGCCGTCGCAAGGACGCCGCCGAGGTCGGCTTCTACCTTGACCCCGTGAAGGGCCAATGGCTCTCGGACAAAGCCGGCGCCGAAGCCGAGACCGATGACGGCGACGGTGACCCCGACGAGGCGAACTCACTCCGGGTGATTCCCTACGTGCGGGACAACCGCAACATTCTCGTGTTGCGGCTGGCTGATTCCGTCCCCGACGAGGTCGCCACCACCCTGCGCTACGCGCTGGAGCGGGGCATCGAGGCGGCGTTCCAGCTGGAGGATTCCGAGCTGGCCACCGAAGCGCTGCCCGATGATCAGCACCGTGGCCGGATGCTGTTCACGGAATCCGCCGAGGGGGGAGCCGGCGTCCTGCGTCGGCTCCAAGCTGAGCCGGATGCCCTCGCTCTGGCCGCCCGAACCGCGTTGGAAATCGCGCACTTCGACCCTGACACCGGCGAGGACCGTAGCCACGCCGAGGCGGGCAGCGAGCGTTGTGAGAAGGCGTGTTACGACTGCTTGCTGTCGTACGGCAACCAGTTGGAGCACAGGGCTATCGACCGCCACCTGATCCGCGATTTGCTCCTGCGGTTCGCAGGCGCCCAGACGAGCGTGTCGGCGTCCGGTCTGCCGCGCGGCGAGCACGCCGATGAGCTGCTGGCTGCATGCGACAGCGACCTGGAGCGCAACTGGCTTCGCATGCTGATGGCGGGCGACTTCCGGCTGCCGGACGTCGCGCAGCCGCTGTTGGAGTGCGCCCGTTGTCGCCCGGACTTCCTGTACACCGACGCCGGGCTTGCGGTGTTCATCGACGGTCCGGTGCACGACCGATCGGACAAGACCGCCGAGGACGCCGCGGCGGAGGAGCGCCTGCTCGACGCGGGCTACTCCTTCGTCCGATTCGCGCACGATGAGGACTGGCTGGCGAGGCTTCGCGAGCGCGCCGATGTATTCGGGGAAGGACGGCGCGCATGACGACGTTTGCGGTGGGCAGCCTGGTGGCGGCTCGTGGCCGCGAATGGGTCGTGCTGCCCGATAGCTCCGACGACTTTCTCGTGCTGCGTCCCTTGGGTGGCACCGACGACGACATTGCGGGCGTGCTGCCGGCCATTGAACCGGTCACCACGGCATCCTTTCCGCCGCCCACCGCCGACGACCTCGGTGACCACGAGAGCGCGCGCCTGCTGCGCAGCGCACTGCAGATCGGGTTCAGGTCCAGCGCCGGCCCGTTCCGCTCGCTCGCCGGGATCGCCGTAGAACCGCGCGCCTACCAACTGGTGCCGCTGCTGATGGCGCTGCGGCAAGACACCGTTCGCCTGCTGATTGCCGATGACGTCGGCATCGGCAAGACCATCGAGGCCTCGCTGATCGCGGTCGAACTGCTGACGATCGGCGACGCCCGCAGGCTGGCGGTGCTGTGCAGCCCGGCGCTGGCCGAGCAATGGGCCGGAGAGCTGCGCGCGAAGTTCGGCTTGGAGGCCGAGCTGGTGCTGCCCAGCACGGTCCGCCGGCTGGAACGCCAGTGCATCGGTGGCGAGTCCATCTTCGAGCGGTTCCCGATCACGGTCGTGTCGACCGACTTCATCAAGTCCGACCGGCGACGCAACGAGTTCCTGCGCACCTGCCCCGACCTGGTCATCGTCGACGAGGCGCACACCTGCGTCGCCGACGGCGGGTTCGGCGGCAAGGCGCGCACCCAGCGCTACGACTTGGTCCGAGCCCTGGCCGCGGACGCCGACCGGCACCTGCTGCTGGTGACCGCCACCCCGCACAGCGGCAAAGACGAGTCGTTCCGCAACCTGATCGGCCTCCTCGACCCGGCGCTGCACGACCTGGACCTCGACCAGCCGAAGGGCCGCGAATTGCTGGCCCGTCATCTGGTGCAGCGGCGCCGCGCCGACATCCGCCAGTTCCTGGACGAGGAGACCCCGTTCCCCTCCGACCGGCAGTCCAAAGAAGTCGCCTACAAGCTGTCGCCCGCATACCTCGACCTGTTCGACGATGTCATCGCCTACGCCCGCGAGACCGTGAGCACCGCGAGCGGCGCCCGCGAGCAGCGCATCAACTGGTGGTCGGTTCTGGCGCTGTTGCGCGCCTTGGCGTCCTCACCCCGGGCCGCCGCCCAGACCCTCGCCACCCGCTCGGCCGCGCTGGGCGGCGACGACGCCGCCGAGGCCGACGTCTTGGGCCGCTCGGCGGTCCTCGACCTGGCCGACGACGAGACCCTCGAATCGGTGGACATGGCTCCGGGCGCCGACGCCTCGACCGAGTCGGGAACCCCGCAGCAACGCCGACTCAAAGGCTTCCTCAAGCGGGCGAAGCAGCTGGAGGGAACCGGCGACCGCAAGCTCGACGCCATCACCGCTCAGGTGAAGGGGCTGCTCGCGGACGCCTACGCCCCATCGTGTTCTGCCGGTTCATCGACACCGCCGAGTACGTCGCCGAGCACCTCACTCAGAAACTGGGCAAGGGCACGACCGTCGCCTGCGTCACCGGCATGCTGCCGCCCTCGGAACGGGTGGCCCGCATCACCGAGCTGGCGGACGCCGACGGCCCGGTCGTGCTGGTGGCCACCGACTGCCTGTCGGAGGGCGTCAACCTTCAGGACCAGTTCCAGGCCGTCGTCCACTACGACCTGGCCTGGAACCCGACCAGGCACGAGCAGCGCGAAGGTCGCGTCGACCGGTTCGGTCAGCAACGCGACGTCGTCCGCGCCATCACCCTCTACGGCCAGGACAACCGCATCGACGGCATCGTCCTCGACGTACTGCTCCGCAAGCACGAGGCGATCCGCAAGGCGACCGGGGTCTCGGTGCCGGTCCCCGACAACAGCGATGCCGTACTGGAGGCCCTGATGGAGGGCTTGATCTTGCGGGGGAGCGACCACCGCCAGGACACCCTCGACATCGAGTACGACGCGAAGGCCGCCGACCTCGACAGGGAGTGGCGCTCCGCCGCAGAGCGTGAGAAGGCGTCCCGCACCAAGTTTGCTCAGCGCGCCATTCACCCGAACGAGGTGGCCGACGAGGTCGCCGAGATCCGCGCCAACCTGGGCACCCACGCCGAGGTGCGGGCCTTCACCGAGAGGGCGCTGCAAGCCCTCAAGGCCACCCTCAAGACGACCCCGCGCGGCTTCAGCGTGGGCACCAGCCCGCTGCCCGGAGGGCTGCTTGACGCGCTTCCGGCCGGCCGCGAGACCCAACTCAGCTTCGTGAGTGACTTCCCCGTCGCCAAGGGTGAGAACGTGCTGCACCGCACGGACGCCGCGGTGGAGGCGATCGCGTCCTACGTGCTCGAGTCCGCGCTCGACCCCGCTCTGCCCGCCGAGGCCCGGCCCGCGCGTCGCTGTGCGGTGGTCAGGACGACCGCGGTCGACACTCGCACCACGCTGCTGCTCGTCCGCTACCGGTTCCACCTCGCCTTGCCATCGCGCGCGGGGGAGCGGACGGCTGTGGCCGAGGACGTTGCCACCCTCGGCTTCACTTCTCGCGACGGCGTCCTGTCGTGGCTGCAGCCCGACGAGGTCAGCGCCCTTCTGGACGCCCCTCCGTCCGCCAACGTCCACGACCCTCGGCAGTACCTCACGTCGGCGCTGAGCCAGTTGGCGCAGGTGCAGGCGCAGCTCGACGCCCACGGGCAGGCCCTCGCCGAGAAGCTCCGGGCCTCGCATCGGAGAGTGCGCGCGGCGTCCGGCGATGTGATGCGCGGGCTGGGGGTCCGGGCCGAGAGCCCACCCGACGTGCTCGGCGTGTACGTGTTTGTTCCGGTCCTGAAGGGTTGAGAGCCATGGCAGCCGAATCGTTCGTGGGCGTCCGGGTGGCCGGCGGCCTGCTGCCCGCCGAGCTGTTGTCGCGCATCGCGGCGGGAGGGTTGGGTGGGCAGGCGTCCGGCGACTATCACCTGGCCCCCGGAGAGACGGTCCGCGAAGCGGCGAACCGGGCGTGGGCGTACCTGACTGGGGTGTGGTCTACCTACCGCCAAGCGTCGGAGAAGCTCGCCGAGGCCGACCGTGGCACGACGCTGACCCGCGAGCGGTGGCTCCTGATCCTGCTGCGCGAGCTGGGGTATGGGCGGGTGTCGACCACCCCCGCGGGTGGGTTGACCGCCGGTGAGAAGCAGCTGCCGGTGTCGCACGTCTGGGAGCACGTCCCCATGCACCTGCTCGGCCACCGCGTCGAGCTGGACCGGCGAACCCAGGGCGTCGCCGGCGCCGCCACCTCGTCGCCCCAGTCGATGGTGCAGGAACTGCTGAACCGGTCGGACGGCCACCTGTGGGCGATGCTGTCCAATGGGCTCACCCTGCGGTTGCTGCGCGACTCGACGTCACTGGTGGGATCGGCCTACATCGAGTTCGACCTGGAGGCCATCTTCGACGGCGACCTGTTCGCCGACTTCCTGCTGCTGTTCAGCGTGTGCCATGAGTCGCGGCTCGGAGTGCTCGACCCCGAGAAGGGCGCGGCGTCCTGCTGGCTGGAGGCGTGGCGCGCAGAATCGCTGGAGTCGGGCTCGCGGGCGCTGAACCAACTGCGCGACGGCGTGGTCCAGGCGATCACCACGCTTGGCACCGGGTTCCTCGCGCACCCGGCGAACTCGCTCCTCCGTGACGGGCTGGCCCAGGGCACCCTCCGGATCGAGGACGTCAATCACGGCCTCCCGCGGGTGGTGTACCGGCTGCTGTTCACCTTCGTTGCCGAAGACCGCGGGCTGCTGCTCGCCCCGGACGCCGACCCCACCGCCCGGACGCGCTACCGCGACTTCTTCTCCACCGAGCGCCTGCGCCGCACCGCCCGCCGTCGGCGGGGTACACGGCACGCGGACCAATGGCGCGCGCTCAACCTGGTGTGGGACGGCCTCGGCTCCGTCGACGGCTGCCCCGAACTCGGACTGGTGGGCATCGGCGGCCTGTTCGAACCCGGAGCCCTCGACCTGTTCCGGGGATGTGACCTGTCCAACGAGGCGCTGCTGCGGTCGGTGCGGCACTTGAGCCTCGTCGAGGAACCTGGCTCGAAGATGAAGCGCGTCGTCGACTACCGCAACCTCGGCGCGGAGGAGCTGGGCTCGATCTACGAGGCGCTGCTTGAGTTCGTGCCCTCCTGGGACGCCGGCCGCCGGGTCTTCGAGCTGCTCTCTGCAGCGGGCAACGACCGTAAGTCGACGGGCTCCTACTACACGCCCACCTCGCTGATCGACTGCCTGCTCGATTCGGCGCTCGACCCGGTGCTCGATCGCGCCGAGCGGGAGCGCGACCCCGAGGCGGCCCTGCTGGCCTTGACGGTGTGTGACCCGGCCTGCGGGTCTGGGCACTTCCTCGTCGCTGCCGCGCGACGGATCGCCAAGCGGGTGGCGGCCATCCGGACCGGCGACCCCGAGCCGCCGCCCGAGCGTGCGCGCGAGGCACTGGCCGATGTGGTCGGACGCTGTATCTACGGCGTCGACATCAACCCCCTGGCCGCCGAGCTGGCGAAGGTGTCGCTGTGGCTGGAGACCCTCGACCCCGGACGCCCGCTCGCGTTCCTGGACGCCCAGATCAGAGTCGGCAACTCGCTGATCGGCGCGACCCCCGCCCTCATCGATCAAGGGGTGCCCGACGAGGCGTTCGCGGCGCTTGAGGGCGATGACAAGAAAATCGTCACGGCCCTGAAGAAGCAGAACAAGGCCGAACGCTCAGGGCAGGACGAGTTGTTCGGCAACGACACGGGGACCACTTTGGACGCCGCCGTTGCGGGCGAACTGGGCTCACTGATCGGTGGTGCTCGCCCGGCCTCACTCGCCGACATCCAGGCCCGCCAACAGCGACTGAAGGCGCTCGAGGCCAACCCGGCCCTGCAACAACAGCGGCTGGTCGCGGACGCCTGGTGCGCCGCATTCGTGTGGCCCAAGCAGCCGGGCGGGCCCAAGCCCATCACCGACCGCATACTCCACGTCTTGGCCCGAGGGGAGTCGCTGCCCGAGGCCACGCTCGCCACCGTCCACGAGCTTGCCTCCGAGTACCGGTTCTTCCACTGGCACCTGGAGTTTCCGCACATCTTTGGGGACCGCGGTGCGAGTTCCTCCTCGGAACGCCGGTCGAGCCCCGTCGAAACCTCTGACGGCCCGGGGTGGCGCGGGGGGTTTGACGTCGTGCTCGGCAACCCGCCATGGGAGCGGGTCAAGCTGCAGGAACAGGAGTTCTTCGCCGTCCGTGACCCGCACATTGCCGCGGCCCCGAATGCTGCGGCCCGTAAACGACTCATTGAGGCCCTTGAGACGTCCAACCCATCGCTGCACAACGCGTACCTGGGTGCGCTGCGTCGCGCCGCTGGCGAATCACACGTGCTGCGCATCGCGGGTCGCTTCCCCCTAACGGGACGGGGCGACATCAACACCTACGCCGTCTTCGCGGAGGCGTGCCGGCATCTCGTGAACGATCGAGGTCGCATGGGGATCATCGTGCCGACGGGCATTGCCACCGACGCGACGACGCAGTTCTTCTTCAAGGACTTGGTGGCTCGCGGCAGCCTTGCGACTCTCTACGACTTTCAGACGGGACCTTCGCTGTGGTCCGACATCGGCCACGCCCGCTACAAGTTCTGTCTCATCACGACGGTAGGGCGAGGCGACCGAGTCGCGGCCGCCGAGTTCTCGTTCTTCAATCGGTCTGTCCAGGATCTACATGCGCATGACAGTCGGTTCGAACTCACGCCCGAGGAGATCCAGCTTCTCAATCCCAATACCGGCACGTGTCCCATCTTTCGCACACGGCGTGACGCCGAGATCACTATCGGCATTTACCGTCGCGTTCCCGTGCTCATCAACGAGAATGACCCGGTCAACGGCAACCCGTGGGGCATCAGCTTCATGCGGATGTTTGACATGTCCAACGACTCGCACCTGTTCCACACCCGCGACGAACTCGAGGCCGACGGCTGGACGCTCAACGGAAATGTCTTCGAGCGCTCCCTCGATGGGGGGGGGGGTAGTTCAAATGCTGCCTCTGTTTGAAGCCAAGATGCTGCACCTCTTTGATACCCGCTGGGCGACCTACGAGCGCGACGGTTCGACCCGATACCTGACCGAGGACGAGAAGGCCGCTCACCTCAGTCCGATGCCCAGGTACTGGTGGCCGAGGCCGAGATTGACCGCAAGCTCAATGGTCGGTGGGACCACGGCTGGTTCCTCGGTTGGCGAGACATCTGCCGGGCCACGGACGTCCGGACCGTCATCGCTACTCAAGTGCCGCGACTCGCATTCGGAGACAAGTGGCTCATCGCGATGCCCTCGCGCGGAAGAGATGAGTTGCAGGCGACCTGGGCGTCGTTCGTCTTTGACTACGCGTCTCGTCAGAAGATGGGCGGGACGGCCATGAAGTACTTCACGTTCATGCAGCTCCCCATGCCGTCCCCTGTGCATCTTGAATCGACAAACATGCCACTCGATAGGCAGCTGCGGGCTTGGATCGAAGTGCGGGTGGAGCGCCTCAATGGGTGGATTGCCGACCCCGTCGAGCGCGCCAAGGTTCGTGCAGAATTGGACGCTCTGATGTTCCACGTCTACGGGGTCAGTCGGCCAGAAGTGTCGTACGTGATGGATACGTTCCCCATCGTGAAGCGCAAGGACCAGGCCGCCTTCGGGACCTACCGGACCAAGGACCTGATCCTGTCCGCCTACGATGCGATGGCCGAAGCGAAGTCGTCTGGCCATCCATACCAGTCACCCTGGCCACAGGAGGTCCACACATGACGCAGACGTCCGAACGCATGCTGCCGCTATATGAGGCGAAGATGATCCACCAGTTCGATCACCGTTGGGCCACCTACGAACCCGACGGTTCCACCCGCGACGTGACTCAAGCCGAGAAGCAGGACCCGACGTTCGTGGCTTTGCCGCGCTATTGGGTGCGCGAGGAGGTTGTTCGAGATCGACTTGGCGAGCGCTGGGACCGAGATTGGCTGCTTGGCTGGCGCGACATCTGCCGAAGCACCGACGAGCGGACGATGATAGCCACGATTGACGGAGAGGGGGCCAGCCCCGAAGGTGGCACGCTGCTATCGTTCCCGGAACCGCCACCTGTCGCTATTCCGCTGCTGGCAATTTGGAACTCGTTCGCATTCGACTTCGTCGCTCGACAAAAGGTCGGCGGAACCCACCTGAAGTACTTCACGGTGCGACAGCTACCGGTGCCGGCTCCCAATCATCTGGCGCAGCGGCTTCCGTGGGCCGATGTCTCTTGGAACGACTGGCTGGGCGTCCGCGTCCTTAACCTCTTAGTGGACTCCGACGACATGGATGCTCTTGCCGCGGATTTCGGGGTCAAACGTACTCCGCGACCGTGGGACGTGCATGGCCGGCAGCTATTGCGTGCGGAGCTCGATGGAGCGATGTTCCATCTGTTCGGAATCGCTCGAGAGGACGTCGAGTACATTATGGAGACCTTCCCGATCGTCAAACGCAAGGACGTGGCGAAGTTCGGCTCTTATCGCACCAACGAGCTGATCATGCAGGTGTACGACGCGATGCAACACGCAATCGACTCAAGTTGTCCGTACCGTTCTCCGATCGAGAGGGATCAGTTATGACCCTTTTCGAGAGCGAGGAATCAGCCAGCACACTCTTCCCTTCTGATGCCGACAGCAATGCGGCGTGGGTGGTGAGGGCCGGCGCTCAGGGTGAGGCGGAGGCGTCCAACCTGATGCTCGGCCGGGCGAGCATTGGGTGGTCAGAAGTCCCGGACATGTCGTCGGTGGCGTCCCGCGAGCAGTTGCGCGAGATCGTGGACGGACTCTACCCCGACGCTTTGGCTCAGAGCCGTGCCGTCACAACAGGGCAGCTGTGGGCGTTCCGAAGCACGATCGCTGTTGGCGACGTGGTCGTGATGCCGTTGAAGACGCAGCCGGGCTCGATCGCGTTCGGGCGCTGCACTGGCACCTACTGCTACGACGCCGATGCCGCCGAAGCCACCAAGCATTACTTGCCCGTTAAGTGGCAACCCGACCTTGTCTCGAGAGACATACTTCAGCCGGACCTCATGGCGATGGTGAACGGCGCCATGACTGTCTTCAGCGTCTCGCGTAACGACGCCGCGCAGCGCCTCAAGGCCGTGGGGGACAGTGGCGTGGACCCTGGATACGGCTCGGGCGACGGGTCGCAGGAGCCGGTCCGGCGCTGGCTGCTGTACCGCACGCTGCTCGAGGTGCTGGCGGAGCACGGCCAACCGCTGCGCAGGCACGAAGCCTACGAGCGAGTGGCCGAACGGTTAGCCGGCCAGCTCACCGACTATGAACTTGCTACTTTCCGTGATGCCGATGACACACCCCGCTGGCGCCACAACCTCGGCTGGGGAACCACGGACATGGCCGCTGCTTGTTGGATGACCAAAACGCGCGAAGGCTGGGCCATTACCGACGCGGGTCGCGAGGCTCTCGCGTCGCATCCTGACGGCAGGGGCCTCGAGGTCGATTCCGGTCGCGCCTACCGGGAGCGGCTCAAGGCGTCGCGTCCGGTGAGCTCTTCCCAGCCGAAGTACGCCTCGATCTTGGAGGCTGCGCTGGAGTTTGTGGAACCCGGTGAGTGGACCAGCTACAGCGACCTTGCCGCTGTAGCCGCCACGAACCCGCAGACAGTGGGCACGTATATGGGGCAGACCATGGCCGAGGGTGCGTACCGTGTCCTGGGCAAGGACGGTCGGCCGGTGCCCGGATTCGTGTGGAGCGACGCTACGCGCACCGGCACTCAGCGTGAGGCGCTCGAGGAGGAGGGCGTCCAGTTCGACGAATCGGGAACAGCCAGCGAGGCGCAGCACATCCGGACCGAGGACCTGCGCGCGAACCTGGAGGAGCGGGGCGTCATTGACGTGCTGCCGCGGCGCGCCTGGTTAGTCCGCGGCTCGTCCGTGGATGGCCACGACCTCGTGCCGGCGTGGCGTCGGGACGGTTACGCCTCTCTCCGGGCGGCGAAGCTGCCCGAGGTGGAGCCGGGCATTGGTCGTCCGGAGCTGAAGGCGATCATCGAGGAGGGCTATTCCCAGACCTCCTACGCGGCCAAGGCGGCGAAGTTGGACGAGTTCCACGCCTTCTTGTCGCGGATGCTGGTCGGTGACGTGATCGCGACGACGAGCCAGGGCCGGCTATACGTGGGCACGATCACGGGCGAGGCCGAATACATGAAGTCGCCGGACGGGTTGTCCAACCTGCGCCGAAGCGCGGAATGGGCGCCTGTCGACTTCGACTACTCGGAACTGGCCGGTGAGCTGAAGGCGCGCTTGCAGGTGCAGTACGACGTGGTCGAGCTGACTCAGCAACTCGATCTGCTCGAGGCGATGATCGGCGCGGCGGTTCCGGTAGAGGAGGACGAGACGCCAGCTCCGGCACTGGTGCGACAGCCGCTGGTGCTCCCGGAAGCGACCGACGAGCTGGCCGAAGGCCTCAACGTGGATCGCGCCTGGTTACAGGAGTGCATCGAGCTATTGCGCGATCGTCCGCAGCTGATCTTCTATGGCCCCCCCGGGACGGGGAAGACCTATATCGCCCAAGCGTTGGCGGCGCACCTGGCGGGGGACAACGTCCGCCTGGTGCAGTTTCACCCGGGGTACAGCTACGAAGACTTCTTCGAGGGTTACCGACCGTTGGAGGAGGGCGGATTCAAGCTCAAGCCAGGGCCGTTGCGCAAGTCAGTGGACGCCGCGCGCGAGAGTCCGTCGACGCCGTACTTCCTGATCATCGACGAGATCAACCGTGGCAACCTGGCGAAGATCTTCGGTGAGCTGTACTTCCTGCTGGAGTACCGCAGTCAGAACGTCGACCTGCTGTATGCCACCGATGACGACATCGGTTTCACGCTGCCGGAGAACCTTTTCGTCATCGGCACGATGAACACCGCTGACCGATCCATTGCGTTGGTGGACGCCGCGATGCGGCGCCGCTTCGCGTTCGTGCCGCTACACCCGTCCGAGCCACCCACCGACGGGGTGCTGCGCAGATGGCTGGGGGCGTCCGATCTGGATGTGGCGGTCGCAGATCTGCTGGACGAGCTAAACCGGCGGATCGAGGATCCGGAGTTCAAGATCGGCCCGTCGTACTTCATGCGCCGGGCGGTTCATGAACCGGGTGGATTGGATCGGGCGTGGCGAACGGCGATCCTGCCCCTGCTGGAGGAGCACCATTACGGCGACGGCATCGACGTTCGCGCCCGGTACGGCTTGGACGCCATCCGAGCACGCATGGCCGGCAGGTTGGCTGTCGACCAGACGGGGAGTGATGATGGCGAGCCGGCTGATCCTGCGTGAGGGTGACCGCCCCCGGTTAGTGGAGTTGCAGCGACCGGTGGCCGACGCGTTGGCGGCGGCCGGCATCGTCCAGCTCGCGCTGACCCATCGTCCCGGGTGGTGGGAGGTGACCCCGGGCACGCAGATCGGGGTCGTTAACATGGCCGATCTGCAGCTGGTGATCGAACCGAAGATCACCATCAACCGGCTGGTCCTTCTGATGGGGTACGCGCGGCGTCCGAACTTCTGGCGCGATAACCCGGTCCGACTCGACAGCGACGCCGACTTACCTGAGGCGCTGGCGGACGCGTTCGTGCGGCTGGCGAACCGGGCACTGGAGCAGGGACTGCTCAAGGGTTATATGACCGTCGAGGAGACACTGCCGGTTCTGCGCGGGCGGATTCGCGAGTCAGATCAGTTGCGTCGCCGCTGGGGGCGCAGCATTCCCCTTGAGGTCCGCTTTGATGAATTTACTGTGGACATTGCTGAGAACCAGCTCCTGCTTGCCGCAGCTGAGCAACTGCTGCGGACGCGGGGGGTTCGTGATCGGCATCGGTCGGCGTTGCAGCGGCTGCGCCTGCAGTTGGCGGACGTGACTGCGGCTCCGCGCGGTGGCGTCCGTCCTACATGGGTGGCCACTCGGTTGAATGCCCGGTACGTGCCGGCGCTGAAGGTGGCGGAGTTGGTGCTGGCCGGCCGGTCGTTCGAGCAGCGGGTCGGGAACCTGATGGTGTCGGGCTACCTGTTCAACATGGCGACCATCTTCGAGGACTTCGTCACCGTAGCGCTGCGCGAGGCGTTCCGTCCGCACGGTGGGCGGTCATGGCTGCAGTACCGCACTTTCCTGGACGAGGCGGAGACCGTCCCAGTGCGTCCGGACTTCGTGTGGTCGGACGCCGGAGTACCCCGAGTAGTGGTGGACGCAAAGTACAAAGCCGAGAAGCCCAGCGGGTTCCCGCAGGCCGACCTGTATCAGTTGCTTGCGTACTGCACTGTGCTTGGGCTCCCGGTTGGCCACCTGGTCTATGCCAAAGGCGAGGAGCACGCCATGACGCACCGGGTGAGTGGTTCGGGAGTTCAACTCGTTGCACACACGCTCGATCTGACTGCCGAACCAGCGCTGCTGCTGTCAGAGATCTCCCAGCTTGGCGAGGCAATGATCCGGCGCTCAAGAGTGGCCATCGACTCTCATCGGACTGGCCCGCATGCGGACGCCTCAGAACTTCGACCAATGTCAGTAGGACGCAGTACAACAAGACATGCTTTCAGCTGAAGCCCAAGACTTGAAGGAGCCTTTGTGAACCCCCAGTCCGGTGGTGCGCCGCGCGTCCGTCTGGAAGATCTGGCGCCGGGAGTCCTCGTCACTGGTATCGGTCCCGGCACAGTGACGATCGCGACACGCCGGTGGGTTGGGAACAACGCCGCCATCGTGACCTACCTGGAGGGCGGTGGGGCAACAAACCGGGCTGTGCTCACACGAGACCACGAGTCTGGCGTGAAATGGCGGCCTTGTTGCTCGCTCAATCGTTTGTAGCCGACGCGAAAGTCCGCGGGTGCTTGCAGCGGACTTTTGAGGGAAAAGTCCGCGCCAATCCCGACGCACGCGGGGGGTTACGCGTGCGTAGGTTCCCTAGTCAAACCGATGTTTTCCGCGTGCTTTTAATCCGCGGGTTCTGGGTTCGATTCCCAGTGGGCCCACCAGGAGTTTGAGACTCGTGACTAGGCTAAACACCCCAATCTGTCTCAGCATCCGCCCGGCGCCCGATGCGTTGCTGTTCCCCAGCGAGGGACGCGGCCAAGTCCGCACTTTCAGGGATGAAAGACTACTTCAGCAAGGCTGGCGCCGCCGCCGGACGAGAAGACCTCACCTGGCACGACCTCCGCCACACCGGAGCGACAAGCGAGCGACGCTCGCGGCCCAGGTGGGTGCAACGACGGCCGAGTTGCAGGCACGACTGGGCCACTCAACATCCGTTACTGAGCAGCTTTCCAGCACGCCGCAAGGATCGCGACCGCCAGATCGCCGAACGGCTATCCCCACCTCGTCGATGGCGCCCAAGTGAGACACGGCACGCTGCTGGCTCCCGCAACTTGACTGTCAGTTAAACGGATAATATTCTCCGTTATATGAGAACCCAGGCGCCCCTCGTGGCTCCCGTGTTCCGGTCGGATGGGCAAGCGCGTCTGCTTTCCCTGCTGCTCCTCGGAGACGACGAACTGAGCGTCACAGATCTGGCTCTTCGTACCCACCTTGCGTACCCGACCGTGCATCGGGAGATCTCTCGGCTCTTGGATGCCGGCATCCTCATCGTTCGGCAGGTGGGGCGCACTCGGCTGATCCGAGCGAACCCAGCGAGTCCATTGACCGAACCGCTCCGACAGATCCTGCTCGTCTCCACCGGTCCCGTCGCACTGCTGGCTGAGGAACTTGGCGCCGTGCCTGGAGTGGAGTCCGCCTTCCTGTACGGGTCGTTCGCAGCACGAACGCAAGGTGTGCAGGGGAGGGCGCCGAACGACATCGACGTGATGGTGGTCGGTACCCCAGACGCGGCAGCCGTCTACGACGCCTGCCAGCGCGTCGAGCAACTGGTGGGACGGTCGGTGAACCCCACCATCACCACGCACGAGGAGTTGAGCCACGAGTCAGGCTTCCTGGAGCATGTTCGCGCCAACCCCATTGTGCAGGTGTTGGGTGAGCCGCCATGGCACTGACCCCGGTGACGCCTGTGCAGCAGCGGGTCATCGATGCCCTCATCGCCAAGGGACGGGTCGCGCGAGTACCTGCCGATCTGGCCAAGGCCAAGATCTTCGTGCGTCAAGCCCAGGACGTCATCACCGACCTGCCGCACCTCACCAAGGCGCAGAACCGCTACAACTTGGCCTATGACGCGTGCCACGACGTGGGTGAGGCCGTCTTGGCTGCGCATGGATACCGCACTCTGAGCGGACCGGGCCAGCACGAGGCCATCGGTCTCTTTCTATGCGCAGTGATCGACAAGCCACCCGGCGACCAGGACGCACGACGCTTCGACCAATTGCGGCGATCCCGCAACCGTCAGCGGTACGACGCCCGTCCGGTGAGCGAAGCGGAGGCGGCTCTTGCCGCCCGAACGGCGGTGGCGCTTCTGGGCGCTGCCTTGGCGAGGGGCCTACCCAAGGCCTGAGTTGTCTGTCACGGAGAGCCACATCAGGTCGGCGGGATCGGTTCCCCGCGCGAATCGACGAGCAGGGTGAGCTCGTCAAGCGGCGTTCCATCCAACGCCAGGCCCTCGACGCGGACCGTCCCGTGAGGTGCCTCCATGTTTGACGAGTAGCGAACGTGGTGGTGCCCGTGGAACCAACGGGATGCCCGCACGCCCTCGAGAATCCGGCGCATGCGTTCCTGGTGGGCGTCCGCGCGGACGATCGCTTCGAGTGGCCACCAGTTGTGACGAAGCGCGGGAGGGACGTGCTGCTGCAGGCGCTCGCTCAGGAAGGGAGTCCCCATCGGTGCGTCGTGGGCCACCACTACTTCTGCGGGACCGGCGTCGATGACCGCAGCGGCTTGTCTTTCGCTCACTTCCTCTTCTGGGAACCAGTCGACACCTTCCGTGCGTAAGTGCTTGTCGACGGACGGAGCGCCGCCAACGGCCAGCCACCGAGTAGCACCCCACGTCCAGTGGTATCCGACCGGCAGTTCGACGATGCGCGCGCCGGCGGCTCGGCGGCCATCGTGGCCGATCGGCAGCTTCGACGGTTCTGGCCAGTCCTCGTGATTGCCGGGCACGAACCACAGCTCAAGGCCGGCCGACTCGAGCGCGTCATCAAGTATGGTGACGTACTCGACACCACCGCCGTACCTCGCCCGTGGCCAGAAGCCGAAGTCTCCGACTTGCAGGATGAGGTCGGCGTTAACTGCTTGTGCGTGGTCGATCACCTCCAGGGCGGCGCGCTTGTTCATGTGCAGGTCGCCTGCCAGTAGAATGCGTTGCGGCTCAGTCACGCGGTTCCCCTGAATCCCTTGAGGAGCTTGTGAATGACGCTACCCAGCACTACTGACACGGCACGACCAGTGGTCATTGCGCTTCCTCGGCAGAAGCCAACCTTGTCGCAGCGCGCCACACGGTCGCCGCGGGGGACGCCATTCGGACCGCGACGCTCGTGGATTCAGTGGGCCCACAGGCTGGGGATGGGAAGGATGTGTAGCCAGCCGTGCAGGTGAGCAACCTGGTTTCCACCATGCAGGAGAACACCGGTGACGCTGCGGTCAGGGTGGCGCGCACGGAATCGCTCGAGTGACGCCCAGGACCTGTCCTTGACGGTTGTCGAGCTCTTCACGTCGATGGCGACCAGCCGCCCGTCCGGCAACTCCGCGATGAGGTCTACCTCTAGCCTCGGCTTTCATGAGGGTGGGGTGTGACGCGGTGGTTTGAACATGCGAAAGTGCTTCCGGCTTGGGAGAATGTGATTGCGAAGTCCCAATCAACCAGGCGCAAGGAAGCACTTTCAACGTGAAGCGTACCGCCGTGTATCCCCAACCCCGCCATGATGCTGGAGCGACCCGGGTGGTGGGTCAGGCCGGTGGCATGCTGCTCACGAAGACGGCGGTGGTGACCGGCTTGGCCCACGGGTTGTCGAAGGCGTTGGCGCGGTGGCGTAAACCGTTCGCGACCCATGATCCGGGCAAGATCGTGTCCGATCTGGCGATCAGTCTCGCGTTGGGTGGCGACTGCTTGGCCGATGTGGCGCTGCTTCGTTCCGAACCGACCGTGTATGGCTCGGTGGCGTCTGATCCGACCATTTCGCGGCTGGTCAGTTTGCTGGCAGGTGAGGCTCCGACGGTGTTGAAGGCCATCAACACGGCCCGCGCCGATGCTCGTGCCCGCGCCTGGCAGCTTGCCGGCACCCATGCCCCCAACCACGGCGTGACCCTGCAGCAGCCGCTGGCGATCGATGTGGATGCCACCTTGGTCACCGCACACTCGGATAAGGAGAACGCCAAGCCGACGTTCAAGCGGGGCTACGGGTTCCACCCGCTGTGTGTCTTCGTCGATCATGGCCAGGCAGGCACCGGGGAACCGTTGGCGATCCTGCTTCGACCGGGTAACGCCGGCTCGAACACGGCAGTCGACCACATCACCGTGCTGCGGGAAGCGTTCCAACAGTTGCCTGGCCTGCTCGACACCCGACCCGGGAAACGGCTGCTGGTCAGGGTCGATGGAGCCGGACACAGCCACAAACTCCTGGACTGGCTGACGAGCCAACGAGTGCAGTACTCGGTCGGGTTCACCTTGCCTACCGATGCCGCGACATTGATCGAGAAGATCCCAGCCACGGTGTGGACTCCCGCCTACGACGCCGACGGGATGCCCCGCGACGGCGCCTGGGTCGCCGAACTCACCGGTCTGCTCGACCTCACCGGCTGGCCGGAAGGGATGCGGATCATCATCCGCAAGGAACGCCCCCACCCCGGCGCCCAACTCACCATCACCGACGTCGACGGCCACCGGATCACCGCGTTCGCCACCAACACCACCCGCGGCGCACTCGCCGACCTCGAACTACGCCACCGCCGACGAGCCCGCTGCGAAGACCGGATCCGAATCGCCAAGGACACCGGACTGACCAACCTGCCCCTGCACGGCTTCGCCCAAAACCAGATCTGGTGCGCCATCGTCGCCCTCGCCGCCGAACTGACCGCCTGGATGCAACTCTTCGCCCTGCACCACCAACCCGCCCGCCGCTGGGAACCCAAACGGCTGCGCTACCGGCTCTACACCATCCCCGCCGCCATCGCCCGGGGCAGCAGACAAGTACGGCTCCGCTACCCCGGCCACCACCCCTGGGTCACCCTCCTGACCGGCGCACTGACCATCCTGGACAGCACCTGACCGTCAGACCGACCCTGCCCCGACAAGCCGAAACACCCACCGGGACCCAGGAAATCCCCGCCCACCGGAGCCACCTCCGGCAAACCGTCACACCCACCCGCCAGAATCAGACCCAAACGGTGATCCTCAAGCCGTCACCACGACCAGACCCGCCCCGATGAAAGATCGAGGCTAGCCCATCCAGGTCCCGGTAGTGGAACAGCTGGAACGGCTCCTGGCTCCACGCGGACTGCTTTCGCAGTTCGAGGGCGACGAATTGCTCGGTGAGTGCACCGAAGTATTCGCGACCGCCGACGGTCGTGGCGTGTGCGCTGGTGAACCCGGCGAGGTGGGCAGCCAGGCCGGTGTCGTTCAGGCTCACCTTGGGTCGACGGGCGATTCGGCCCCGTGGGGATCTCGTCCATGGAAGAAGAACGCTGACGAGCCGCATTGTGGTCGCCAGTCGAAGATAGGAATCCAGACTGTTCTCGGACACGCCGATGGTGCGAGCCAGCTTGGACTTGACGAGTTCTGTCTCACCGCCGGCGCCGATCAGCTGGAGCAGCGCCCTGATGTGGTCGGCATACCCGCCACGTTGAAGGTCCCGAGCGTCGTGGTCGGCAAGCCGGTCCACGTAACCAGCGAACCAGCGCGCTGCGCGTGCCGGGCTGCGCGTGACTGCCTCCGGGTAGCCTCCGTGGACGACCGTGTCGGGTGCGAGCGAGGTGAGTCCGTTTGCGTGGGCTCCGGCCGTGACCCATGCGATGAAGTCCTCAGGTGCCGTGCGACGTGCCAGTTCACCCTGGCTCAACGGTAACAACTCGATCGTCTCGGCCCGTCCGGCTAATGAGTCGCCGATGCCCTTGACCTGGAGCAGATCTGCGGACCCGGTCAACAGGAAGCGGCCGGGTCGCCGATCAACTTGCAGATTTGAGCAAAGCAACTTGCAGATTTGAGCAACATTATTCGCAGTCCTGAGCTACCGCCGTGTCGGTAGTTTGCGCCCGGTGTCGGCGAGTCCGGCTCGGCAGACCCGCTGATCGAGCTTGCCTAGAACCCGACGTCATCCCGGCTGTCGCCGGGATCTCCACCACAAGACCCGTTGGTCAAGCTTGTCGTGGGGTGGGTCCAGGGGACGGACGTCCCGGCGTCCGAATGTTAGTTACAGTGCCATCCAATTGTTAGATAGAAAGCCGTCCAAGTGTTAGATTGAAGCCCGTGGAGTACCAGCGGAGGATCGTTGACGACCTGCTCGACGCGGTGTTCGTCCGCGGCGGGCTGACGGCGGTCGCCCTGGAGGGCGCCAAGGGAGTCGGCAAGACTGCGACCGGCACCCAGCGCGCTTCCACTGTGCTCACCTTGACGGCCGCAGGACAACGCGCGGCGATCGCCGCCAACCCGGACCTGGTGATCCAGGTGCCCGCGCCGGTCCTGATCGACGAGTGGCAACTCGAACCATCAGTGTGGGATCGCGTCCGACATGCGGTGGACGATGACCCGAGCGGGGGGCGGTTCCTGCTCGCCGGATCCGCCGGCGTCGCGCCGGGAGTGCGGATCCACTCCGGCGCCGGGCGGATCGTGCGCCTGCCAATGCGCCCGCTCGCTCTCAGCGAGCGTGGGTTGCCTGCCCCCACAGTGTCGTTGGCCGCCCTCCTCGCCGGTGAAATCGCCGAGGTCGAAGGCGCAACCGAGGTCTCGCTCACCGAATACGTCGACGAGATCCTGCGCTCGGGATTCCCAGGAATCCGGGATCTGCCGGAGCGTGCTCGCCGGCTGCAGCTCGACAGCTACCTCAGTCGGATCGTCGAACGCGAACTCCCGGACAACGGGGCGGCCGTACGTCGGCCGACAGCCCTGCGCGCCTGGCTCGCCGCCTACGCGGCGGCGACGTCCACCGATGCCGGCTACGCCACAATCCTGGACGCCGCGACCCCGGGCGAGGGTGACAAGCCGGTCCGGCAGACGGCCGACGTGTACCGCGAGCACCTCACCCGCATCTTCGTGCTCGACCCGGTCGAGGCCTGGATTCCGGCGTTCGCACCGCTGAAGCGGCTCACCTTCTCGCCCAAGCACCACCTGGTGGATCCTGCGCTGGCCGCCCGCCTCGTGTGAGTCGGTAGAGCCAGCCTCCTCCAGGGCGCTGAACATCCCCTGCCCGGTGTGCGGACGGCCACCTGGCTCGGCGCCCTCTTCGAGTCACTGGTCACCCAGTCCGTCAGGGTCTATGCGGACGCGGCGGGCGCACGGGTCGGTCACTTGCGGACCAAGAACACCGAGCACGAGATCGACCTGATCATCGAGGGCGACGACCTCAGAGTCGTCGCGATCGAGGTGAAGCTCGCCAACACCGTCGACGCCGCAGACGTGCGCCACCTCAACTGGCTGCACGGCGCCATCGGGGAGCGACTCGCTGCGCGGGTCGTCGTCAACTCAGGAAGCTACGCCTACCGCAGGCCGGACGGGGTGTTCGTCGTGCCGCTGGCCCTTCTGGGGCCGTAAGCGACGGCGCGTCGACGCGCTGCGCCAAGCGCTCAGGCGGGGCTGACACGCATCCGCCTTCTGCCGCGCCGTGCGCAGTCGATCTTGCCGATGCGTGTTGTCAGATAGGTGATGATGAAGTGTGGTCAGCTCCGAGGAATTCGAGCGTCTTCGCGCGGTAGTCTCCGCTTCCGGCCCTGCGAGCAGTGGCGACAACCTGCTCGGCATGGAGATCGATGCGTGCGCCTATCTGGGCGATCCTGCCTATGCGGACGACGACCCTGAACTGTGGCAGGGCATGAGGGTCCAACGCTCAGAGGGCTCAGAGTGGCTCATCAATGGACGTGCATCTGGCAAGTCCGAGGACGCCTCATCCATCGCCGAGGCACTCTCTCGGATCTGGGAGCAGAAGCTCAGGTACAACTATGAATCCGCACACACCGTCCGTGTGGCAACTGAGTCGGTGACGCTGCTGGCCGTGACCCAGAGCGGTCCAGGCGACATCTGGGTGACGGCGAGGATCGAGGTCGCGCTCAGTTAGGAGCGCACTCACGCGCCGCGGTTTGCGAGGGTAGCCTGCCGGCCGGAGCGCCCGAACAGGGCAGCCCAGAATGCAGCTGAGGCTGTGGTGCTGTGCCGAGTGTCGGATTAGCCTCGTGTGATGACGACGAAGGCAGAAAGGCGCGCTGCTCGCGAGTCGGTGAACGCCTACCACGAAGCACAGTTGGCCGGATTGGTTGGCCACGTCGCCGCCGCAGTTGATCGTTTCCGCGCAGGCGACCTGGATGCGTTCGATGTCGACCAGGTCCTCTTCCAGTACTCGCGTGCGGCAAAGGAATTGTGGAAGTTCTGCAATCTCGGAAATCCCGATCTGGTCGCGAGACTCATCAACGATGATCAGCAATCTGACTGGTGGGAGAGCGGCGCGCCGAGGCGGCGCTGACGCTTTGGCACGGGTGGTCGATCATACCGTCGGCGGGCTGGCCCCTGTTCTATCGGTCGCGTTACATGTAACATCTCTGCATGACTGTCAGGGAGCGGGTGAGCGAGTACCGGCGAAGGATGCGGGAGCGTGGCTATCGGCCGGTGCAGGTCTGGGTGCCCGACGTGCGCACCGATCAGTTCGCAGCTGAGGCACGCAGACAGGCGGCGCTGGTGGCCCAGGCCGATCGCGCCGGTGATGAGCAGAAGTTCGTCGAGGCGGTGTCGGCGCCCTGGGACGATGCGTGATCCGCGGAGAACTGTGGACGGTCGCCGGCGGGATCTATGCGTCCAAACCCAGGCCTGCGCTGATCGTCCAAGATGACCTGTTCGGCGCAACGGAATCGGTGACCGTGGCGCCATTGACGACGACGCTGACCGACGCACCGCTGCTGCGGGTCTCCGTCCCGAGCAGCGATCTGTCGGGTCTGGAGCGCCACAGTCACGTGATGGTTGACAAGCTCACCACGGTCCGCCGTACCAATGTTCAGATGCGGGTCGGCCGCCTCACCACAGAGCAGCTCGCCGAGGTCGAACGTTCCCTGATGACGTTCCTCGGCCTCGCCCGATAGCTCGCAGCACCACTCCGGTCTCTGGCCGGAACCCGTCCGCTCCTGCGGCCCTCGGTGTGCCGCAGCCCCCGGACTCTCGTGCAGTACGTCTCGGACGTCGGTGGAGCATCGGCACGTGGGTGAGGTGCTCAATGGGATGACGAGTCCGCGGCCTACATTCGAACTCGGGGTGAGCGCTATCCAGGCGGCAGCGGGATCGAGCTGGAGTGGGCGCAACAGGTCATGGACGACTTCGACTGGTGGCTCTCGAGCCGGACCCCAAGTCCCGGATGGGAGCCTCGAGCTCCATCGGTTTCTCGGCGGACGCCAACCGCATCCTGGTCATGATCGCGTTCCCGGACGCCGATGGCGATCTGCACGACATCAACGCGTGCCCGGCGACCGGCGCCGACCTGAGGTTCTATCGAGAGGGGACCACCGAAGGCGAACGATTGATCCGGCTCTGGCTGCGCGCCTTGCATGAGTCCGAACAGACGCGCGAGGCTGCCTATCCCGCCGGAGCCCGTCCGACCCGACCGAACCGCGACAGGGGGTACTCGCTTCGGCTCAGCGAGGAGGAACAAGCCCGGGTCCAGCAGGTAGCCGACGCCAGGCACCTACCTGCGTCCACGTTGGTCCGCTCGTGGATCCTCGACAGACTCGACCAGAGAAGATCGCCTGAGCAACGAGCACGCGCTCTTGCCGCAGGGTGGTCGATAAAGCGGCCATTAGTTGCTACGCGAATTGCGCGCACACCCCCCCGTGTGCGGGGTCGCCAACTCGTCCGCTGCTCAACGCTGAACTCGAACCTCAAGAGCCCACGAGTGGGATCATTGCCGAATGCGACGATGGCCCGGGGACGCGCGTGACGGAGGATGCACCAGCATGAGGAAATGCAGCTATGCAGTCGCGATGATTGCATTGGTAGTGAGCGGATGCAGCGCCGGGCCAACCCCGACGCCATCCCTGCCCGCGACGCCAACAGCGCCGCCCACTTCCCAGCAGCCCCTATCGCCAACCCCAAGTGCGGAAACTGCACAGTCGTCGTCGCCTGCGCCGAGTTCGACTCCAACACCATCGGCCGATCTCGAGAAGGCGGCGATCCGCTCGGCTGCTCAGAAGTACTCCGATGCTTACCTGACCGGGGACGCGAAAACCGCCTACGCGATCTTGTCAGCGCGCTGCAAGAAGCGGCTGGGCAAGTCCCAGTTCGCCCGACTGGTCAACTATGCCGATTCTGTGTACGGCAGCAAGCTTCCTTTCAAGACCTTCTCCGCCACAGTCTCCGGCGACATGGCCCGCGTCACCTACACCTTCAGCGTCAAAGCAATCAACCAAACCAGGGAGCCCTGGGTGAGAGAATCCGGCCGCTGGCGCGAAGACGACTGCTGACCTACCCGACCAGACTGCCGCACGTTCGCCTCTGCCGCGATTTGGGGGATCGGGTCGGCAGCCGGATGAGCCTGTATTGCTCCGCTGGGAACGCGCTACTCCTCGGGCACGTCCACGGTCGGCCGAGGGACCGTCCTGCGCAGATCGAGCTGCACGAGCACGTGTCCGGCAGGGAGGTCGCAGCACACGTCGAACCCGCTCTGTCGCGGGCACTCAACATCCATCAGGCTGGCAGTAGTGGTGATCCGGGCAGTCATCAACCACCTGACGCCAGGCCGTCTCGATGACTTCTCGCGACGCGCTCACCGCCGGACAATTGACGTCATGGTGGTGGACACCCCAGACGCAGCAGATGTATATGACGCATGCCATCGTGTCGAGCAGTTGGTGGGACGGCCGGTGAACCCTAAGTCACTGAGGGGCTGGACTGGACGGATCAGGCGTTGCAGATCGGCACGTCCGATTTCGGATGATTCGGCGGCTGCAGCGGATTGCCGCCAGGATGCCGTCGCGATCCGCCGCCGCAGGAAGTCAACGGACACGCGATACGCAGCGCCGCCTCCCTCATGGACAGGTACTCGGGCTGGGGCTCCGGCTTGCGCTGCGCGGTCATGTCTGTGCTTCTTGCGGCGCAGCGTGCTGAACGCAGGGGACATCGGCACCTTGCGGGAGTATCTGGTGGCATGATGCTTGGCCCCAAAGGCGCGACCCTATCTGTCACATCTCTCGATACTTCAATAGTTACCCATGCTGTAACATTTGCAGTATGGATAGGCGAGATGTGCTGGACGCGGTGGCGTCCCTGGCAGAGGGTCAGTGGGGCATGTTCACGACCGGCCAAGCAGAGGCCCTCGGCGTCTCCCGTTTGGACGTGGCGCGCTTGGTGAGCGGTCAGCTTGCACGGCGAGTGCGCCACGGCGTGCATGTCATGGCCGGTGCCCCGTCGAGCCCGATCGAGGAGATTCGGGCCGAATGGCTTGCCACTGACCCCGGCCGAGCGGCGGGGGAGCGCCGGGACGACCCGGATCCGGTGATCGTCTCCGACGAAAGCGCGGCGGCCGTCCACGGCATCGGCGACCTACCGCCCGGTGGTGTGCATCTCACCTCGACTCGACGACTCCAGTCTCGGCAGCGCTGGGTGAAGATCCACCGCCGCCAGATCAGCAACCGTGAGTACAACTGGATCGACGGCCTTCCGGTGACCACACCTCGGCGCACACTGGAAGACCTTGCAGCCTCGGGCCGGTGGGAGCCGGACCAGTTGCGGGCACTCGCGAACGACGCGATCGCTCGCGGCTTGATTCCTCCAAGGGATGTAACGAAGTCGCCCGTTCTTGCCCGAGCACTTCCCGAACTCGCAGCTCCGGCCAGTCACACTGCGTTGCGGCAGCGGCTTGCCAACGACGCCCGCGAACGCGGGGTCGACCCCCGTGAGGCGTATGGCGCCTTTTTCAGAATGATGTTCACCAACGAACTGATGACGCACGACGGCTGGATCCTGAAGGGCGGTACAAATCTGCTTTGCCGCCTCAAGGACGCGCGAAGCACCCTTGACCTCGATCTGTTCCGGATCAACGACCGCAGCGCCGTCGTGAGTGCCAACGCGCTTCACGAAGTGATGGAGGGCCACCGGGTTGGTCGCTACACCTTTCGTTTGGCCAAGCCCGTGACTGGAACCGCAGAAGTAGGTGAAGTGGTCAGAGTGAAGGTGGCGGTCCTTGACGGAGTTGCCACGGTCGAGTCCTTCAGCATCGACCTGTCCGCGGACGTGGTGCTCAACGCAGCACCTGATGTGCGCGACGTGGGGCGCGGCGATGGGGCGGTACTGCCGGGGTACCCCGCGACCATCCGGGTGCGCCTTTATCCGATCGAGAACCAGATGGCCGACAAGCTGGCCGCGATGTACTCGAGCTTCAGCACTGGTGCCTCCACGAGGTACCGCGACCTTTATGACCTGGCCATGATCGTCGACCAACTGCCCTTTCGCCAGCAGGCTCTCGTAGAAGCTCTTCGAACCCAGCAACGCGTCGGGCATATTGCAATTCCACCGAACCTCGGAGAGCCGACCGCGAACTGGTCTGAGGCCTACGACAAGCAGTTGGCCAGTACTCCCAGCGCGAAACGACCCTTCACCAACTACAAGTCCGCCATGGCGATCGTCAAGGATGCCCTCGGCCCGGCCGTGCGGTCGGCGAGCGTCATCGGCGAACGGGAGAGGACCAATGGCTGACAAGAACACTGCAGACTCGATATCAGGGGGAGTGCCCGAGCCGACGCCCGCTCAAGTCACCCGGGCCAAGATCGTCGCGATGGCAGTACGCAACGCAATGGAGGCGCTGCATGGCGGCGGCATCACCGACAGTCTCACCGACGATCAGATGCGCAAACTGAACCCGATCATCCGCGACGCCGTACTCAGCACCCTGCACGCCTTGGACCACGCCGAGCAGCACCCGGCCGCACAGGAGTGGCTCGCGTTTCAATCGTCGCTCGTTCCCGACTACTGGGAGGAACCACGGCTGTCTGACGACTACTTGGTCGTCTACCAGCATCACCCGACACCCGAGATCCTCTGCACCAACTGCGGTCGGCCCGTCTTCATCGATGCCGTCGGGCTGTGGACCCATGGGCACCCGGACGGCGGCAGGAACCGTGGTTGCCGAGCAGCGTCATATCGCAGTTCTGATACATATCCCGACGGCTCAGCCTGGGATGAGTCGCTGCCCCGTTATCTGACAGCGAAAGGCCCGCGATGATCACCGCGGCTGCCGACGTCTGTGGCCTCGCTGACCCCGATCAGCTGTCCGGTCAGCCGGCGAGTGCGTCCAGCGCCTCCCCGATTTGCGTCGAGCCCTGGTTCACCTCAACGATCGCCTTGGAGAGGGACGGCCGCTCGATCACGGCCGCAATCAGCGCAGCCACGTCGGCACGCGAGATCTTCGCCGCCCGGACGGTGGCGTCGAGCTGGCGGACCTCAACCGCACCGACGAGCGCGTCGAGCGTGAGGGTCGAGGGGCGCAGGATCACCCAGTCGAGATCGGACGCCTCGAGTGCGGCATCCGCGTCCGACTTGGCATCGGCGTAAGCGCGAAACGACGATCCGGCGGGCACACCGTGGTCGGGGCCGGCCCCGAAGTAGGACACCATCACGTACCGATGCGCTCCCGAGGTTCGCGCTGCCTCGATGGTGCGGATCGCTGCGTCCCGGTCCACGGCTTTGGTGCGTGCGGCGTCGCCACCACCTGCGCCCGCCGACCACACGACTGCCTCAGCGCCCTCGAACAGGCGCGCGAGCGAGGCGACATCCAGTGCAGTGACGTCTCCGACGACCGGGGTTGCGCCCGCCGCGGCCACGTCGGCCTGGTGCGCGGGGTTGCGGATGATCGATTGGACCTGATGACCCGCTCGCACAAGCAGCGGCGTCGCCAGCAGCGCGACCTTTCCGTGGCCTCCGACGATGGTGATCTTCACAATTCTTCCTCTCTGATCAAGGCGGACGTCGCTGGGTCTCGACCTCCTGGACCACAAACCCTTGCACCACTCACGGCGAGCGGTGGATCCCTAACCCGGCGCTGTCCTAAGCCGAGAGTCGAACGCTTGAGGCCGACGGTGAGCCACCCGATGACCATCCCATCGTTCCAGGCGATGCGTTGAAGGGCCGCTGACACTCTCGGTGATCCAGCCGCCGTAGACGCCGCCGGGCTGGGGCGTGACGGACCAAGGAGCTTGATGCAGCCGCATTCCTACTTCCAGTAGGATCAGGACATGACCGAGACGCAGGGAGTCGAGAAGCACTCGGTGTCGATGCCGGCAGCCACATCGGAGTCGGTGCGTTCGAGGGTTGGTGCGCGTGGCTTCTCCGGCTATGTGGCGGCGGCGGTGGCTCGTCAACTCGAACGCGATGCGCTGGACGACGCCCTCGCCCGGATGGAGGCTGGGCACGGCCAGGTCGATGAGGATGAGGTCGCCGCGATCTTCGCTCGGCTCGCGGAATGATCGTCCGCCCGCATTCGGTGCTGCTCGACGCGCAGGCGCTGTCCGCGCTGGCCGGCGATGAGCGCAGCATGCAGGCGTGGGCCACGTTCGCCCGACGCAGTGACTCGGTCATCTACGCCTCGTGCGTGACGCTGGCTGAGGTCACCGACGGAACCGCGCGTGACGTTGCCGTCAGGCGGGCCGCCAAGGCGGTCCGGCTCGTCGACGTGGGCCCGGAGATTGGGTATCGCGCGGGTCAACTGCGTGCCGCCGCTGCAGCGACTCGCCGTAAGCATCGCGATCTGACGGTGGATTCGGTGGTGGCCGCCACCGCCCTCACCCTACCCACCCCTGTGGTCGTGCTCACCTCGGACCCCGACGACCTACGGCTGTTGCTTGCCGGCCACAACGTCCGGATCGAAGCCATCTGAGTCAAGTGCGGGGGTTCATCGCACCCATACCCCTCCGCCGGGGTCGCGACTACCGCTGCGTCAACCAGCGCAAGCGGAGAGTGCCGCCACATGGGTTACCGGCCGTCAGCCTCGATTGCCACGCCAGTGACTTCGGCGAGCGCGTCCAGTAACCCGGCCTGAAAGCGTTCGTCGCGCGCGGACGGGTGCGGCTCGCGGCGGCGCTGATGGTGCCAGTACCCGCCGGTCGTCAGGGCGTCGGCGTCGGTGCTGGTGGCCAGCCACTCCTGAGTGAGATGGCCCAGCCGCAGGTCGTCGGGGGCTGATGAACCGCCCATCCTGGTCGGCACCCAGCCGGGATCCACGGGGTTGCTCAGCACGTCTGGCCACAGCCGGGCGACCGCCAGCGCCAGCGTCGTCACGAACAACTTGCTGTCCGAGTACGTCACCAGCGAAACGCCGGTAGTGAACGGGTTGACCTGGGTGAACGGACGTCCGCCGCGGTGCATGCCGCTACTCAAGTAGACCAAGCGCTGAGGCCGGTGCATAGCGGCGGTCAGCACGAACGGTGCGACCACGTTGACCGCTGCCACCGACGGTCCCGAGTAGACGCCCGCGTTGTGGATGACCGCGTCCATCGGACCAAGCGCATTAGCCTGCGCGGCGACGTCCCGCACCTGACTGAGATCTGCCAGGTCGCCGACCACCAGCTCGGCACCACGGTCGATAAGGTCCGCGATGGCCGTGCGCCGATCCGCATTCCGGACGTGCACGACCACGTCATGCCCAGCGCCAAGCAGCGACGAGGCGGCGAGTCTGCCCAGCCCGTCGGCCGACCCGGTGATGAATACCCGCATCACGCGATCGTAGTCATGACGGGCTATAAAACGGACGCCCTACGGCAATCCGGCCTTGTCAAACTCCAGTTGCAGGCGCGGACGGCGTCGATGGCTCTCCTGCAAATGGGCGATCAGCTCTTCCACCCGGTCAGCCTCCGAGCTGCCGCTGGCGAGCTTGCGCATCCTCGCGAGACGCCGGGCCGCCGATCGATAGAAGCCGGCGTCGGCGTGCTGGAGGTCGGCGAGCACCAGTTCGGTATAGATCGGTAGGACGGCCAGCGGCTCGACCTTCTCGTACCGCTTCGCCAGCTCCTGCCACAGACCCGAGTCGTCGAGGCTGAGGGAGTGGGCGAGGCTCCAGGCGAGGGTGAGGTCGTCCAGCCCGTACAGCGCGAAGCCCACAGCTTCCCTCGGATGGCGTTCCAGGGTGTCCATCACCTCGTCGGCGTAAGTCGGCCAGGCGTCTCCGGCTCGCTGGTACAACGCAGTGGCGTTCGACGAGGTGGGCCAGCGCCTGAACACCTCCAGCCGGGCCGGCAACTCCTCGTCCGGCCGGTGCTCGGCAAGAAGCGTGCACCAGTACTGGGACGCACCGGCGGCCTGGTGGCCGAGATCGAAGAACGTAGCCTGCCGGGCCCAGTCGATGGCGAGGTCGAACTCGTCGATCTCGGCCAAGGCTTCGGCGGTGTTCTTCAACCATGCGGCCACCTTCCGGTCCCGCGAGTGGGTGGCGATGATCGACTCGACGTCACGGTCCCAGACGGCGAGCCGTCGGCCGTTCCAGGCAAGGACGAAGCGAGCGCGGTCCTCCTCGATCACGGCGTTCCAGGCGCCCCGGTCCGTGCTCCACAGGGTTCGCCGCTGCTCGTCGGAGAGGTTGGGGCTGAGCCCGCCGGCAATCTCGTCCAGCCTCGCCCGGTATGCAGCCAGCCCGGGTTGGCCGAGCGCGGGGGCGTAGGCGGCGGGGTCGATCTCGAAGAAGTCGCACTCGTTGTCGAACTGGAAGCGGATCATCCAGTCGACCAGTCTGCGGTAAGGCGGCTGTGCGATGGGAGCCAGCTGCGCGTGCAGGTCGAGAAGGTCACGGATCGCGCCTCCGATGATGCCGCTGGAGTCGTCCGCGCGCATGATCACCTTGCAGGCGCTGGCGATGGCCTTCTGCGTGACGGCGAGCACCTCAGCCGGCGGCTCGCCCTCGGCCGCATCCTGCAGCAGCGTCACCGCCTCATGCAGCTGGAAGCCGTAGACGTTGGCGGCCCGCCAGCGGTGCAGGTCGGTGCGCGTCCGCACCAAAGGAAGGATCTGGTCAGCCAGGGTCACGGACACATCATGCCGGTCGGACGGTGAGTGACGGCAGGCGCGGTTGGTCATCGGCGGATCCGCCATTGACCCCCGTTGTGCGAGAGCTCAGTCCTTCGCGTCGGTGGTCTTCGCGCCACCGTGGACGTCGGGGCAGTCGGCGAGGCAGCAGCCGCAGACGCAGGTGCCGTCGGAGAGGATCAGGTCAGCGTCGTTGGTACAGGAACAGCCGGGATGCTGGCACTCGCAGCGGATGCCGTGTTCGGTCAGCTCGACGATCACCGTCCCGTAAGAGTCCCGGGGAGTGGTGGGCTTTGAGGTCATCTCGATGCCGACCGGTCAGCCCTGGTTGAGGGCGACGGGTTCATTGTTGCTGGGTTTGCCGATTTTGGCCATGGATTCTTCGGAGAGGTAGCGGCGCTCATCGGTGGCCCATTCGTCGTGGGTGTCGGCCAGGACGGCGCCGACGAGTCGGATGACGGCGGCTTCGTTGGGAAAGATGCCGACCACGCGGGCGCGGCGTTTGATTTCCTTGTTGAGCCGCTCGAGCGGGTTGGTGGACCAGATCTTGCGCCAGTGCTCGCGGGGAAGACCGCGAAGGCGAGCACTTCGGCTTTCGCTTGATCCATCAGGTCACCGATCTTGGGGTAGCGGCCGGCGAGCTCGCCGGTGACCTTGTCCCATTGGTTGCTCATCGAGGGCAGGTCGGGTTGAGCGAAGATGGTGCGGAACACCGCGGCGACCATTTCGGCCTCGCCCTTGGCGACGTGGGCGAGCACGTTGCGGATGAAGTGCACCCGGCAGCGTTGATGGCTGCTGCCCTGCAGGCCGCGGGCGATGGCAGCGACCAGGCCTGCGTGCTGGTCGGAGATGACCAGCCTCACCCCGGCCAGGCCGCGCTTCTTCAACGAGGTGAGGAAGCCGCGCCAGAACACTTCGTCTTCGCTGTCACCGACGTCGACGCCGAGGATCTCGCGGCGGCCCTGATCAGTGACGCCGGTGGCGACCACGACCGCTTTGACACCACCATCGCCTGCTCGGTCCGCACATGCAGATAGGTGGCGTCCAGATAGACTAAGGAACCTGACATGGTCGAGTCGGCGGGTGCGGAACGCACCGACGGCTCGTCCAAGCCGGCGCAGATGCGTGACACCTCCGACTTGGAGATGCCGGTGCCGCCCAGGGCAACCACCAGATCATCGACGCTGCGGGAGGAAACGCCGTGCACGTAGGCCTCCATCACCACCGCATACAGGGCCTGATCAATCCTGCGTCGCGGCGACAAGATGCTCGGAAGAACGAGCCGCTGCGCAGTTTCGGCACCGCCAACTGGATGTCGCCGGCATGGGTGGTGAGCAGCCGGGTCGTGACCCGTTGCGCTCAGTGGTGCGGGTCTCGGTGCGTTCATACCGGCCGGCACCGATCACGCTGCTTGCTTCGGTATCGATCAGGTCCTGCATCGCGACCCGGACACACTCGCGGATGAAATCGGTGCCCTCCCCGGAGCGGAACACCTCCATCAGCTCGGACAAGGCAGAATCAGACAAGGCCATCGGTGAGCTCTCCTTCGATGAGTACTTGGCGGTACACATCGAGAATCTCGCCGATGGCCCCCTCACTCAGGACGCCGCGCCGTCACCCAAACCCCACCACTCCCCGGGGCTCTGTCCACGTCCCAAAGCTACGACAAGCGGCGTCCTCAGTCATCCACTCGTCCTCACACCGACGCCAGCGCGCATCTCCGATCGGCTACCCAACCTGCTCAGTAAGAGGATGTCCCCCTGGATAGAGCCAGTCCTGTGGATACCGACCCTTCAACTGCCACAGACCTCATGCGTCTTGGAGAACACCAGCGCGATCGGTGACTGTGACTCCCTCGCATTCTGGCCAGGGGTGACCGTTCGGCCGGGACAAGCACTTTCGGATACGTTCGAATCTGCTCGAGTCCGGGTCACAGGTCTGCAAGTCATCCCGGAGCACGGGTCGCTGGGTCTCCGCAGCGAGCCATCCGTGCCATACGGCCCACTGTCTCTGGTCCAGCCAGTCGTGTGCGGCCGCGTCGAACTCGTCCTCGCAGAGACGAAGGTAGCGGTGGCGAGCTTGGCGGTGTTCCGCAGTTCCCTTCGCAAAGCGAAGGAGGTCGTCATCGATCTGCCAGAAGCGCTGAATGTAGAGGTTGCCCAGTTCTAGACGCTGCTGCTTTCGTGATTGAGTCAGCGCAATAAGGCCCCAGACCACGCCTACGAGAGTCACAAAGAGCGTTGCCGAGTCAATCCAGATCGAAGGGTCCACGAGCGCAGACTACGGGTGATGGCATCCCATGAGACGTCGAGCTGACAGAGCCCCGGGGAGTGGTGGGGTTTGGGTGACGGCGCGGCGTCCTGAGTGAGGGGGCCATCGGCGAGATTCTCGATGTGTACCGCCAAGTACTCATCGAAGGAGAGCTCACCGATGGCCTTGTCTGATTCTGCCTTGTCCGAGCTGATGGAGGTGTTCCGCTCCGGGGAGGGCACCGATTTCATCCGCGAGTGTGTCCGGGTCGCGATGCAGGACCTGATCGATACCGAAGCAAGCAGCGTGATCGGTGCCGGCCGGTATGAACGCACCGAGACCCGCACCACTGAGCGCAACGGGTCACGACCCCGGCTGCTCACCACCCATGCCGGCGACATCCAGTTGGCGGTGCCGAAACTGCGCAGCGGCTCGTTCTTCCCGAGCATCTTGTCGCCGCGACGCAGGATTGATCAGGCCCTGTATGCGGTGGTGATGGAGGCCTACGTGCACGGCGTTTCCACCCGCAGCGTCGATGATCTGGTGGTTGCCCTGGGCGGCACCGGCATCTCCAAGTCGGAGGTGTCACGCATCTGCGCCGGCTTGGACGAGACCGTCGGTGCGTTCCGCACCCGCCGACTCGACCATGTCAGGTTCCTTACGTCTATCTGGACGCCACCTATCTGCATGTGCGGACCGAGCAGGCGATGGTGGTGTCCAAAGCGGTCGTGGTCGCCACCGGCGTCACTGATCAGGGCCGCCGCGAGATCCTCGGCGTCGACGTCGGTGACAGCGAAGACGAAGTGTTCTGGCGCGGCTTCCTCACCTCGTTGAAGAAGCGCGGCCTGGCCGGGGTGAGGCTGGTCATCTCCGACCAGCACGCAGGCCTGGTCGCTGCCATCGCCCGCGGCCTGCAGGGCAGCAGCCATCAACGC
This sequence comes from Micropruina sp., assembly GCA_016711205.1. Taxonomy (GTDB): domain Bacteria; phylum Actinomycetota; class Actinomycetes; order Propionibacteriales; family Propionibacteriaceae; genus Micropruina. The sequence continues at coordinate 155,726 of JADJTM010000001.1, forward strand.
TGCCGGGTGCACTTCATCCGCAACGTGCTCGCCCACGTCGCCAAGGGCGAGGCCGAAATGGTCGCCGCGGTGTTCCGCACCATCTTCGCTCAACCCGACCTGCCCTCGATGAGCAACCAATGGGACAAGGTCACCGGCGAGCTCGCCGGCCGCTACCCCAAGATCGGTGACCTGATGGATCAAGCGAAAGCCGAAGTGCTCGCCTTCGCGGTCTTCCCCGCGAGCACTGGCGCAAGATCTGGTCCACCAACCCGCTCGAGCGGCTCAACAAGGAAATCAAACGCCGCGCCCGCGTGGTCGGCATCTTTCCCAACGAAGCCGCCGTCATCCGACTCGTCGGCGCCGTCCTGGCCGACACCCACGACGAATGGGCCACCGATGAGCGCCGCTACCTTCCGAAGAATCCATGGCCAAAATCGGCAAACCCAGCAACAATGAACCCGTCGCCCTCAACCAGGGCTGACCGGTCGGCATCGAGATGACCTCAAAGCCCACCACTCCCCGGGACTCTTACGTCGAGCTCGCCACCAGCCATCTCGATGAGGTTCGTCGTTCGCAGTTGCGGCCGTGCGCGAGGGCGGCGCGTGCAGGCGTCGCTGCCTCTCCTGATGCGGTCCCGGGCGGTGAAGGATGCCCTCTACGCGGACTCGTGGGTGCCATGCTGTCCAAGTGCCGACAGAGAGCGACTACCCCCAAGGGCTTTACGAATCGGTCGTGAGCCGTCGGCTGCTACGCGAGTTGGAGCGGCGCGCTGAGCTTCGGCAGCAGATCGCGCACGTGGACGAGGCGGACCAGCCGCACGTTCTCGAGAGCCACGTGTCCGAGGCCGTGCTACGTGCGTTCGCGGGTCGCCGGCCTGCGGAGCGCCTTGCACTCGCCAGCGAGCTGCTTGAGCTTCTCGAGGCGCCCGAGGAGACGCCCGTCGCCGGCGTCCGTCAGTTGCTTAGCCTCAGCTCGTCCGCGTCGCCGGGCAAGCAAGGAATCGACGTCACCCGCCGGCCATCAACGCCGCTCGCCGAAGCAGCGCTGCTGACCAACGCGCCGGGCGAGCCATCCATTGGATCCGAGCTCCGACATGAGCTCGCAACTTGCGACGAGGTCGATCTGCTCTGCGCGTTCGTGATGTGGCCTGGCTTGCGCCTGCTTGAAGCTGAGCTTCGCGACGCCCGAAATCGGGGTGTCCCCTTCCGCGTGGTCACGACGACCTACCTGGGCGGAACGGAGCGGACCGCAATCGACCGGCTCGTGCGCGACTACGGCGCGGAGGTCATGGTCCAGTACGACGCTAGGCGAACCAGGCTGCACGCAAAGGCCTGGCTCTTCCGTCGGCGCAGCGGATTCGACACCGCCTACATCGGCTCGTCCAACCTCTCCCGAGCCGCCCTCCTCGACGGTATTGAATGGAACGTCCGCCTCTCGCGCGTCGGGACGCCGACCCTGCTCGACAAGTTCCTCGCCACCTTCGAGACCTACTGGAACTCGGACTCGTTTGGCTCCTACGACCCCAGACGCGACAAGCGGACGATGCCCGACGCGGCGTGGGGGCCGGCGTGAGATCCTTCAGCAATCGCTGCGCACCTACCGGGAAGCCCTGGTCGATGCCAACTTCGGCGAGCTGTATGTCGATGGCGCCCGACCGGAACGGTGGCATCACGTGTTCGCCAGCGTCCAGGCACTCAGCCAGTACGGTGTGGAGAACATCCCCGCAGACCACTTCGACGTCGTCGTGGTCGACGAGTTCCACCACGCCGAGGCGCCCACCTACCGACGACTCCTCGATCACCTGCAGCCCCGCGAGCTACTCGGCCTGACCGCGACTCCCGAGCGCGGGGACGGCGCAGACGTCCGCGCACTCTTCGACGGCCGAACCGCCGCAGAGCTTCGGATCTGGGACGCGATCAACCAGGGCCTGTTGAGTCCCTTCCACTACTTTGGGATCAGCGACAACACCGACCTCACCCAGATCGCCTGGAGCAGGGGCAGGTACGACGAAGGTGCGCTTTCCCGCCTCTACACCGGCAACGATGCCCGCGCGGCCGCTGTCGTGAAGGAGGTGCGCGACAAGATCAGCGCACCGCATCGAATGCGAGCGCTCGGATTCTGTGTCAGTGTCGACCACGCGCACTTCATGGCGGATCGGTTCAACCGTGCCGGTATCCCGGCTGCAGCGATCAGTGGTCAGACGGCCAGTGCCGAGCGAACTCAGGCTCTGGCTGACCTGCGAGCGGGAACGATCAACGCGGTCTTCGCGGCCGACCTGCTCAATGAGGGCGTCGACATCCCGGTCGTCGACACGGTGCTGTTTCTGCGTCCCACGGAGAGCCCGACGCTCTTCCTGCAGCAGCTGGGCCGAGGGCTGAGGCTCGCTCCCAACAAGGACGTCCTCACCGTGCTCGACTTCGTCGGGAACAACCGCGCCGAGTTCCGTCTGGACCTTCGTTACCGCGCTCTCACCGGAGCGACCCGCAAGGGCCTGGAACGCGACGTCGACCGCGGCTTCCCATTCCTGCCATCGGGCTGCCAGATCGTCCTGGACCAAGTCACCCAGGCGAACGTCCTCGCCAGCGTGCGCCAGCACCTCACTTTGCGCTGGAACAACCTCATCCGCGAACTCCGGGCACACCCCACCGACAGCCTCCCGCAGTTCCTGGACGACAGCGGCGCCGAAATGTCGCAGGTCGTCCGAAGCGATCGCTCCTGGACGACGCTGCGGCGACAGGCAGGGACGCTTGGCGAAGCCCCGACCGGGGAGGACCTGTTGCTTAAGCGGGTCCGCGCGCTCACGCACGTGGACGACCCCCGCAGGGCTGACGCGTACCGCCAGCTGCTCTCGGGCGCTCGTAGCTTCGACTCGGCCGACCCTTTCGCTCGAATGCTGTACTTCACCATCTGGCCCAGCGGCGGAGGATACGTCGACTTCAACCAGGGCTGGACGGCGCTCGTCGACCATGGCGCGGCCCGGGAGGAAATGCAGCTCATCATCGAGATGGCCTTCGCGAACAGCCGCCGGCTCACCCGGCTTGACGAAGGGCTTGAGGGACTCCCGCTCGCCGTCCACGGGAGCTACCAGCGGGAGGAGATCCTGGCTGCGCTGGGTCATGCTGAACTGACCCGGCCACCGAGCCAGTTCCGCGAGGGTGTGCTCAAGTCCACAGTGAACGGACGGACGGTGGACGCCTTCTTCGTCACTCTCAACAAGTCGGAAGCTGAGTACTCGCCGAGCACGATGTACCGCGACTACCCAATCAGCCCGACCCTGTTCCACTGGGAATCGCAGTCCACCACGTCCGTCGCATCGGAGACAGGACAGCGGTACATCACCGGTGCCAGCACAGTGCTGCTGTTCGTCCGCAGGGAGCGCAAGAACGAGTTTGGCACGGCGCCATACACCTACCTGGGCGAGGGGAAGTACGTCTCGCACACCGGCGACCGACCCATAGCCATCACCTGGAAGCTGGCAAGCCCCATGCCGCCAGATCTCTACTCGGAAACGGCTCTCGCCATCGGCTAAACCAGGTGTGGCCATCCTGCTCATCTGTCGAGTTGTCGAGACAGCTTGTCGAGATCCGTCGGATCTGCGAGCGTGTCGAGACCTCGGCCGGGTAGCGCGACCCAAGGTGGGGATTCCGGCGTTCGCCGGAATGACGTGAGCTGCAAGCTCGGTCGCGGCGCCGCGACCGAGAAGCGTGCGGTGGAGCCGGCGAGCCCTGCCGAGATTAAGGTGATGGTGGCCGACGCGATGCCCCCACGACTTCAGCTTGTCGGTGATCATCTCGGCCTGGCGCCGAAGACTGCTGCGTCGTAGTCACTCCCTACCGCTGTGCTCGCACAACAGCTTCACTCGTCAGAGGCTGAACGCCAGCTCGTAGGCGTCGTTGATTGCATTGCCGACCTTGCGGGGTGCCACACAGTCGCCGATGGAGTGCAGAGGCCGCTTGGCCGTCTGGGGCGCGAACGGGGCCCCGGCACCTACCTTGCCGAGTTCCTCGGCCAGTTCCTGTGCGGGCCGAACGCCGAATGCCGCGACCACGGTGTCGGCTTCCAGCACCTTCTCGCCGTCGGGGCCCTCGACGACCACGCCGGCGTCGGTGACCTCCTTGACCTTGTGGCTGGTCAGGATTCTGACGTCGTGCTCGGCCATCGACCGCAGCAGTGAGACGCGGTTGAGGAACAACATGTCGCGGGCGATCTCGTCCATCATTTCGACCACGGTGACCTCGTGACCGTCCTGAGCTAGTTCGAGGCCGAGGTCGCAGCCGGACAGGCCGCCGCCGCAGATGATCACCCGCTTGCCCGGCTGGCCGCCGGTGTGGGCGTCGATGACGTCCATGACGATGGGCTTGTCCATGCCGCGAATCGGCGGGTGCAGCGGGTGCGAGCCGGTCGCCACGATGGTCTCGTCGGCGCCGTTCAGCTCGGTCGAGTCCGGGGTGATCGGCGTGTTGAGGTGAACGGTCACGTTCGGCAGTTCGGCGAGTTCACCGGCCCACCAGTCGATCATCTTGCGCAGTTCCCGCTTGAAGTCCGGTGTCGCGGCCGGGAACAGGACGCCACCGATGCGGTCCTCCTTCTCGTAGACGTCGACGGTGTGGCCGCGGAGGCCGGCGACCCGCGCCGCTTCGAGGCCGGCCGGTCCGGCGCCGACGATGACGATCCTCTTGGGGGTGTCGGTCTTGGTGATGATCCGGTCGGCCTCGTGCGCGACCTCGGGGTTCACGGCGCAGCCGATCGCCTTACCGGTGAAGGCGTTTCCGGTACAGAGCTGGTTGCAGCGGATGCAGGGACGGATGCGGGCTGCTTGGCCGGCTTCGATCTTGCGGATGATGTGCGGGTCGGCGATGAGGCCGCGCCCGATGCCGATCATGTCGGCGGCCCCGCGGGCGAGGATCCGCTCACCGCTCTCCGGGGTGATGTTGCCGCACGCTGCGACCGGGATGCCGACGACGGGCTTGACCGCTTCAGCGGCGGACACCATGCAGTCATCGCCCAGGTAGTACGGCGGGAATACGTAGTCCATGGCCTCGTAGGAGCCGTCGTCGCAGATGAGCAGGTCGACGCCGGCCTTCTCCAGATATTGGACGATCTGCTGGGTCTCCTGCCAACTCCGGCCACCCTCGAAGCGGTGATTCACCGAGATCCGGAAGCTGACCGGCAGCCCGGGCGCGTTCTGCTTGATCGCGGCGATCAGTTCAGCGGCGAAGCGGCAGCGGTTCTCGGTGCTGCCGCCGTACTGGTCGGTGCGGCGGTTCCAGCACGAACTCATGAACTGGTCGACCAGGTAGCCGGTGTGGCCGTGGATGTCGATCACGTCGACGCCGGCCTGGTGCGCCCGGCGAGCGGCCTCGCCGGTGTCGGAGACGATGCTTCGGATCTCGTCCATCTCCAGCGGCCTGCACAGCACGCTGGGGTCGAAGAACCAGGTGTTGTCCGAGGATGACCGCGGCTCCATGTTCAGGGTCTGGCAGTACTGGTTGTTGCGGCCCAGGCCCATCGTTAACTGCAGTGCGAGCACGCTGCCACCGGCGTGGACGGCGTCCGCGATCGCTTTGATGCCGGGGGTGTGCTCGTCGGTGTCGATGCGGCCAAGGCCGGGAGCGATCGGATCGAAGGTGCCGGAGACGAAGTTGATGCCGGTCATCACCAGTCCGGTTCCGCCCTTGGCGCGCTCGCCATAGTAGGCGGCCTCTGCCGGCGTCGAACGCCCATCATGGGTGCAGAGTTCGGTGCCCATGGGCGTCATCAGCAGCCGGTTCTTGAGTTCGAGGTTGCCGATCCGGATCGGCTGCAGCAGGTGTTCGAATGCAGTCATGTCACACGCTTCCTGGATTGTCCGAGCGGGGCGAAGCTCCCGAGACACTTTCAGGGTAAACCGGCGACCATGCCCCAGATGGGGAAGTCGCACATCTCGAGCAGGAAGCCGCGGACGGGCCGTCCGGCTCCTCAAGTTCGCGAACTGTTAGCTGATGGTCAAGTCCCGGCGCATGAGCACGCGAGGGATGCCGCCGGACACCGACTGGGTCAGGGCGGCGAGGGTGAACCCGGCGTCCTCGAACAGCTTGCGGGTGCCGACGTAGGCCATGGTCAGGTCGACGCGCTGGCGGTGGTTGTCCACCGGGTAGCCCTCGACCGCCGGTGCGCCCTGTTCCTGGGCGTACGCCACTGCACCGTGCAGCAGTGCCCCGGAGATGCCCTGGCCGCGGTGTCCGGGTCGCACCCGGATGCACCAGACGCTCCAAACCGGGAGTTGGTCGATGTGCGGGATCTTGCGGGACCGCGCAAACTGCGTTGACGATCGCGGCGCCACCGCGGCCCAACCCACGACCTCCCCGTTCAGGTAGCCCAGGACGCCGGGCGCGACGGGTTGGCGGGTCAGCTCGCGGACGTACTCGCCGCGCGCCGGCCCGATCAGTTCGCGGTTGGTGGTGGCGTTGATCCGGTGGCTGAGGCACCAGCACACCGACGCGTCCGTCCGCTTCGGTCCGAGCATGATCGCCAGGTCGTTGAAGCGGCCTTCGCTCGCGGGGTGGATCTCGACCGTCATCCGCACACGGTACCGGCCGCCCTACCGCTTGCGCAGACGCCAGACCTGCTCGGAGGGGAACCGCTTGGCCCAGTCGGCGGTCACCGGGCCCGGTGTGCCGGTCGCGGATTCGGGCGCCCTGATCTCGATGTACTCGATGACGTCGAAGCCGATCTCGTTGAACAGACGCATCCATGACGAGATGGACATGTTGAACTCGATGCCGCCCGGTTCGTCCACGGCGTCGCGCCAGTCCAGCCGTCCCAGGTCGAAGTAGGAACGCTCAAGGCGTTCGGTCACCGGCAGCGAACCGTCGACCGGTGAGCACACGATCGCCAGCGGATGGTTGCCGAGGAAGACGAGTTCGCCACCGGGGCGCAGCAGCCGGTGCGCCTCGGTGATCCAGGTGGCCGGTTCGCACCAGATCGCCGCCCCGTACTCGCTGATCGCGAAGTCGAACGAGCCATCCGGCTGGGCGACCTGCTCAGCGTTGCCGTGCACCCATTCGATGTCGTCGAGTCGATGCAGCTCACTCAGCCGGCGCGCCGTTGCCAGCTGGGCTGCCGAGTTGTCGATGGCGTAGACCGACGCGCCGCGGCGCTGCATCCACGCAGACACGTAACCCGTTCCACAGCCGAGTTCGATCGCTCTCAGCCCGTGCATGTCATCGGCGAGTAGCGGCATCTCCGTGTTCGGGATCTGCCATTCCCCCCACGCAGCCTCCTGTTCCCACGCCCGTTCACCCGGGGCAACCCACTCATCAGCCATGCCATCCCAATAGCGGCGATTCTCGGCTACGTGTTCAGGCAGCGACTCGTTCATCTGCTGAGCGTACGACCCCCGGCTCAGCTCGCAGTGGCATTGGCTGGACGCGATGGGGCACGCCACTTGTGCTGCCCAACCCGCGGACGAGTCCGTCCGGGTGAGCCGCGCACAGTGGCCGCGCACCGGTGACGTTGGCCTTCTGACTGCTCCCCGCGCTGGCCGCGGTACGAGGGCACTTCTAGACTGCGGGTGCCCCGACGTCGAGTTTCCCGCCGCGCCAGCCTGACCCGCGCACGCTGCGTAGTGTTCTAGGTGAGTGAAGGGGACGCCGGACATGAGATCCCGGCGTTCGCCGGGATGACCGGGCGCCCACTGGGGCGTCTGCAGCGAAAGCGATCGACATGAAGATCAATCGGCCGCCGAAGAGTTCCTGGCGTGCAAGCGAATCGCCGTCACCGGAGTGTCCCGAGAACCGCAGGGACATGGCAGCAACACCGTCTATCAGCGGTTACGGCAGCGTGGCTACGAGGTTTTCGCGGTGAACCCCAACGCCGAAACCGTCGAGGGTGACCGGGCCTACCCCGACCTGCGCTCGATCCCGGGCGGGGTCGAAGCGGTGGTCATCGGCACCCGACCCCAGCATGCCCAGGCGACGGTCAGCGAAGCGGTTGACCTGGGCGTCACGAAGGTGTGGATGCACCGGTCCATGGATGCGGGCAGCGTCTCACCGGAGGCCGCAGCTTATGGCCGTCAGCATGGGGTTACGGTGATCGAGGGCGGCTGTCCGTTGATGTTCGGTCAGGCCTCCGACGGCGGCCACCGGGCGATGTGCTGGGTGCTGACGATGACGGGCAGGGTGCCGCGCACGGTGTAGGGGCGGCTTGCGGCAACTACTGCGACACCTGCAGCTCGATCCGGTCGAGCAGGGTCTCCAGCGAGACCTCGAACTCCTCCTCGCCGCGATCCTCGCTGAGCTTCGTCCGAAGCCGTAGCACCTCGCTGTCGGGCGGCAGGTCGACCTCGGCGTCCCGGTTGCCGATCTGAGCGTCGCCCTCGTCCAGGGGTTCCTCGGCGGGCGAGGTCTCCGCACCTCGCACAGCGGCCTCGAGCAACAGGTGTCCGAGCAGGAAGCTGCTGAACGACCGGTAGGTGCCGACCACCTGGTCATCGGTGAAGCCGAAGCCGGTGAGCGTGGTGAGAAAGTGCTCGACCACCTCCAGGCTGCGCAGCGGCGGACGCAGCCACGGGGCGGCCGGATGCCGGGTCGCCACCAGCGGAAAGGTGCGCGGATGCTCCAACGCCAGGGTCCGGACGGTGTGCGCGAGAGTCTGCAGGTAGCCCTGCCAGGTCTGGGCCAGTTGATCGTCCAGGGCGGCGGTGACCCCGTCCAACAGGCGGGTGACCACCGCCTCCAGAATGTCCTCGCGCCCGGTCACGTAGCGATACAGGGACATCGCCTCGACGTCCAGGTCCTGCGCGAGCTTGCGCATGCTGAGGCCCTGGGTGCCGTGCAGGTCGATGGAGCGTAGGGCGGCGTCGACGACCAGATCACGGTTCAGCCCGCGCGCACCGCGGCGATGGGGGAGATTTGACCTCGCTGAACGATCCATGGACTCGACTCTGTGCTCACGCGGACGAACGGAAAGAAGCGCTTCCCGTCGCTGCCGCACTAGCACACGGCACCCGGGATGGCCCCCGATCCTAATCGTCCGGGCCGTCCGATGGGCGCCTCCGGGTGGTTCTGGGCGATGCCACGGCCGACTGCGCCTCAGCCCTTCTTCGCGGCCTCGGAGTCGGACGACCCGACGCTGTCAAACGGGCTGGACGCCTCGGGCGCCTCCCGATCGCCAGGGCCCGAGTCGGCCTTGACCGCGTCGCGCTCGCCCATCGGCCTGGACGGACCCGTGGTGGTGTCCTGCGCCGTCTGCTGCTCCGCCTCGGAGTTGATCTCGGCGCCGAGCAGAATGGCGTAGGACGTGATCCACAACCACATCAGCAGCACGACGATGCCGGCGAACACCCCATAGGTCTTGGCGTAGTTGCCGAACGTCGACACGTACAGAGAATCCGACCGAGGCGACCAACCACAACAGTGTCGCGACGGCGGCACCCACCGACACCCAGCGCAGCTTGGGGGCGTCCCGGTCCGGGGCTACGCGGTACAGCACCGCCAGCGCGGCCGCCACCAGCACCACCAGCAGCACCCAGCGGGCCACCTCGAGCAGCACCGAGATCAACGGGTTGTCGCCGAACGCGGCGTTGATCAGGGGCGGCAGCACGCCGACCAGGCCCAGCATCACGACGATGAACACGATGGCGCCGAGCGTCAGTCCCAACGCGATCAACCGTTTGACGATGCCGTTGCGGTTGTCCTCTTCGTCGTAGGCGATGTTGATCGCCGTCATCAGGTTGTTCACCCCACCGGACGCGCTGAACAGTGCGATGGCGATGGAGACCGCCGCACCCCAGCCGAGCGCGGAGCGGTCCATAGTGTTGATCTGGTTCACGATCAGCTCGCGCACCTCGGCGGGCATGGCGTTGAGCGAGTTGACCTGCTCCGCGATCACCCCCGGATCGGCGAACAGGCCGTACAGGGTGACCAGGGCGATGATGCCGGGAAAGAGCGCGAGGAACGCGAAGAACGCCACCCCGGCGCCCATCAGCGGTACCTGGTCGACCGTGGCCTCCGCCCACCCCCGCTTGACGATCTCGAACCAGCCCTTGGCCGGAATTTCGGTCGGCTTGTCGGCATCGCCACCGGGAACCCCGTCCGGGTTCGGGGACGAGGCCTCGTCCGGCTGATCGCGACGCTCAGGTCGGTCGGTCTGTGTCGAGGTTGCGGCGGTGCCGCGGGTCGTGGGGTCGGACGTTGCTCTGTCGGCCATGGCTCACTGTGCTTTCGGTGGGGGCGGAACCGGCACCGGTGGCGGTGCCGGTTCCTGGGGGATGGGCGTCAGTGCGACTGGGCGTTCTGGACGGTGTCCTTCGACTCCTGCGCCTGCGCGGTGACGTCGTCCTTGGCGGATTGCGCCTGGTCCTTGACGTTCGCGGCGGCATCGGTGGCCACCGCCTTGATCGACTCGGCCGCCTGCTGAGCCGGCTCGCGCAGATTGTCCGCGACCTCTTTGGCGACGTCGGTGACCTGCTGCTTGAGCGGCTCGAGGTTGTCCTGCAGGTTGCTGACGGCCCGCTGCTCCTTGCGGCTGGCCGGGATCAGGGACGACACCAGCAGCCCGGCCCCGAACGCGATCAGTCCGGCGGCCAGCTGGTTGCCGCGGGTCTTGCGCTGGGCCAACGCGGGCGCGTTCGAGACGGCGTCGCCAACCGCGCCCACCTTGCTGGAGACCGCCGACTGCAGGTCGCCGGCCTGGCCCTGGTCGTACGGATCGTCCGGGGAACCCATGATGGAGTCCCGAAGCGTCCGGGCCCTGTCCTTGACCCGGTCGACCTGACGACTGGCGATGTTCTTCGGGTTGACGGTGTCGCCGAGGGTGTCCACGTTGTGGCTCAACTCTGCCCTGGTGCGCTCGATGTCGGCGCGGATCTGATCGGGGTTGCTGCTCTCGGTCATCGGTTCTCCTCTTCGTGACCTCGTACTGCGTTGGGAATCTTGCTGATGGTCTCCGCGGTGCGCTGCAGGCCCCGGATGCGTTCGAACTCCTTCTTGCCCACCATGGCGAGGGCGCCGGCCACGGCCGCCCAGATCAGTGCGACCACCAGGCCCGACCACTCGTTGCCGATGTGGAGGCCCAGCCCCCACCACGCGCTGACCGACAGGAACACCAGGAACAGCAGCGCGCCGACGGCCGCGCCGACGAACATGCCGGCGCCCTTACCCGCCCGGCTGCCGCTCTGCCGCACCTCTGCCTTGGCCAGCGCGACCTCCTGGCGCATCAGGGTGGACAGGTTGGCGCTGACGTCGGAGAGCAGTTCGCCGATGCTGCGGCCGTCCTCGGCCTCGAGCGCCGAACCGCGCTGGCCGGTATGACGTTCGGACAGCCCGCCAGCCTGAGGATGGTCGACCGAATGAGTCATCGCACCTCACCGGGCCGGGTAGCGGTGGCGCCGAGGTCGGATTCGTACGCCTCCCGGGCCGGGTCACCGAACCTGGTGCCCAGCGGGTCCCGCGGGTCCACCTCGGGGGAGGCGGGGAGGCCCGAGTAGCCGGTGCCGACGCCGTCGGTGGACGCTTTCGTGGCCGCCAACCGGGGGAGCGGGCGATCGGTCGAGCCCGAGTCGAGACTGGTGTGGGCTGCTGTCGCGCCGCGCGCGATTCGGCCGGCGATGACCCCGGCCAGCCCGCACAGGGCGAGGAAAGCGACCGGACGCCGGCGGGCGAAGCTCTGCACCTCGCGCAGCAGATCGGCCGGCTCGTGCGACTCCAGCCAGTCGGCGAACTCGCCGCTCTTGCGGGCGGCCTGCTCGACCAGGTCGGTCAACGGCCCGGACTGCTCCGTGCCGGACGCCATGCCGCTGAGTTCTTGCGCGATGGACTGCAACCCTGAGGCCAGCCGCTGTTGCTGCGCCCCGCCCTGGGAGGTGACCTCGCCGCGCACCGACTCGAACAGGGTCTTCGCCTGCCGCTTGGTCTCGGCCAGCACGTTGGAGGCCTCGTCCTTGGCAGTGCCGGCAACGTCTTTCGCGGCCTGCACGCCGCTATCGGCGACCTTGCCGGCCTCGTCCTTCGCGGTGACCTTGCCGGACGCGGCGCTGCTGTCGGCGGTATCGCCGGTGCCGGACCCCGAGGGTCGCAGGGGGTCGGCCTGCCAGTCGGTGTCAGGGGCATCGACCGCATCCGGACGTTGAAACGTCGAGCTGCCGTCGTAGTGAGAGGGGGTTTGGGTCATAACGAAGCTCCTCGTAGGCCTGCGCTGTCGTTCCGTGTCGCTCACGGAACAGGCACCGACGACGCTAACTTACGGTGTAAGCCAAGCGGTACACCCCAAAGGTCACGCATGCCTTCGTCCGCATCACCATGCACTCGGCCGGGGGATTGGCGATGTGCGGTCAGGGCCGGGGCGCACCGGTCGGTCCAGTTGCGGCCCACCGGGCCGGCGCCGCACCCGCAGGACTCGGTGGTCAACCGTTGCGATCCGCAGTACTCCCGGAGAGGCCGATCCGTAGGGTGTGCACCTGGAAGGGTCGCAGGTTCAGGGTCATGGACGCGCCTTCGTCCGTGGGGGAGTGGCTGACCGGAGAGGTCGGCCGTTCCAGCAGATCCGTCGCGGTCACGGAGGACACCCCCGGTAGCGCTATGTGCACCTCGGACGAGGCCCGTCCCCCGGCCGACTCGTACACCCGGACGATCAGGTCGCCCGAGCGGTCGTCCGCCAGCTTGACCGCGCTGATCAGCACGCGTGGATCGCTGGAGGTCACCAGCGGACCCACCCCTCGTCCGTGCGCCGGCCGGACCGGCACGTTGAGCGCGTAGCCGAGCTCCGTGGCCCGGGTTTCATCGGCGCCGAAAGCCAGCGCGAACCGCATCCGCTGGACGCCCAGGTCGGTTCGTGGGTCGGGGAACCGGGGTGCCCGCAGCATCGAGAATCGGACGTCCTGCACCACCGTCCCGCCGCGCCGGGACCGGGTCACGTCGAAGCCGTACGACGAATCGTTGGCGAAGGCCACCCCGAAGCCGGGCTCCTGCACCAGGAACCAGCGCTGCGCGTGGGTCTCGAAGCGGGCGTCGTCCCAGCTGGTGTTGTCGTGGGTTGGGCGGGAGTGGAAGCCGAACTGGGTTTCGGCGACGGCGGTGTCGGTGAACACGTCGATCGGGAAGGCGAGCTTGAGGAACTTCTCCCGCTCCTGCCAGTCGATCGTGTTGTCGATGACCAGCGCCCGGCCGTCCGGCGCGAGCCACAGCCGCTGTTCGATGGACGACGCCCCGAACGTTCGCCGCACCACGACGACCTCGCCGTCCAGCCGCACGTCGTCGGCGGCGTCCAGATCGACGCGCATCCGCCGGTAGCCGGCATCGACGTCCCAGGCGTCCCACAGGTTGGGGAAGTCCTGGTGCAGCTGCAGCAGGTTGCCGCGCTCGCCGGCCGGGATCGCCTCTCGTCCGGACGCCGCGTCGATCGCGCCCACCACATGCCCGGATGAGTCGATAGTGATCCGGAGGGAGTCGCTGGCCAGCACGAACCCGTCGTCGGTCGCCGTCAACGAGTGACCGGTGTGCGGTACCACGTTCGCGACGGCGCCCGCGCCGACCCCCGACTGGGCGACGGGGGATGCGTTGACCAACAGGATCGGTCCCTGGGTTTCGACAGGCTCGACCGACGGGGCCTCGCCGGCCTCGACCATCGAGGGGGTCGCGACACCCTCGTCCAGAATCACGCCCAGAGCCGCCAACGACTCGGCGATCACCCGCTCGAGCGTCGCGGACACCATCGCATGACGCTGCGCCGCCTCTCGGTGCACCCACGAGATCGCCGAGCCGGGCAGAATGTCGTGGAACTGGAGCAGCAGCACCTCGCGCCACGCCTGATCGAGGGTGTCGTACGGGTATGGTCGCGCCGTCCGCAGTGTCGCGACGCTCGCCCACAGCTCGGCCTCGATCAGCAGTCCCTCGTTGCGCCTGTTGCCCTGCTTCATCGCGTGCTGGGTGGTGAAGGTGGCGCGGTGCCGCTCCAGGTACAGCTCGCCCTTCCACACAGCCGGCTCGGGCAGTTCGGCTTTGGCCCGCTCGAAGAAGGCATCCGGCGTCTCCCAGACCACCCGCGGGCTGCCCTCCAGGTCGGCCAGCCTGCGGGCCCGGGCGATCATCTCGCGCGTCGTCCCACCGCCGCCGTCGCCGAAACCGGTCGGCGCCAGCGAGGACGACCCGACCGACTTCTCCTTGAAGTTGCGGTCCGCCAGGGCGAGTTCGGCGCCGGACAGTTGCGCGTTGTAGGTGTCCACCGGCGGGAAGTGGGTGAAGATCCGCGAGCCGTCGATGCCCTCCCACTCGAAGGTGCTGTGCGGAAACGTGTTGCGCTCGTTCCACGAAAGCTTCTGGGTCAGGAACCAGTCGAACCCGGCGCCGACCAGCAGTTGCGGCAGCGCCGCTGAGTAGCCGAAGCTGTCGGGCAGCCAGGCGCCGCGGCACTCGATGCCGAACTCGTCGCGAAAGAACCGCTGGCCGTACAGGAACTGCCGGATCATCGCCTCACCGCCGGGCAGCACGGCGTCCGCCTCGACCCACATGCCGCCGACCGGCACGAACCGGCCTTTTGCCACCGCCTGCTTCACCCGGCCGTACACCTCGGGACGGTCCTGCTTCAGCCAGGCGTACTGCTGGGCACTCGACATCGCGTAGACGAACTCGTGGTGCTCCTCGAGCAGGGTGGCCATCGAGCTCGTGGTGCGCGCAACCTTGCGGACGGTCTCGCGCAGCGGCCACAGCCAAGCCGAGTCGATGTGCGCGTGACCGACGGCACTGATCCGATGCGCGGACGGCGCGGCCGGGCTGGCCAGCACCTGCGCCAGCGGCGCACGTCCCGCGGCGGCGGTGCCCGCGACGTTCTGCAGGTCGACGGCGTCCAATGCCCGGTCGAGGGCGAACAGAATCGTGGCCCGCCGGGCCGAGGTGGCGTCCAGCTGCTCGGCGAGCTGCAGCAGCACCTCGACGTCATGGACGAGCTCGAACACCTCGGCCTCGAAGATCACCACGTCGGCGCGCCGGATGCGGTAGAGCAGGTCTTCGCCGGCGGTGTCCCACTCGCCCTGCTCGGTCGGTCGGAACGACCATTCGGGTTCGAGCAGCACTGGGTTGGACGCCGCCTCGACGTACAACTCGATCGGCTCACCGGCGACCGCCTCGGACGTCACCGGAATCCACTGCGCGCGCGGATGCAGCGAGCGCACCGGGCTGCCGTCCGCGCGGTAGACGAGCCCCTCGGCCTGGAGGCCGGTCAGGTTGACGTCGAAGCCCAGATCGAAAAGCACCTCAACCCGGCGCTCGGCTAATGCGGCAGGCACCTCGCCGGTCAGCCGGAACCAGGTGGTGTCCCAGGCGCGTCCCCACTGCTCGCCCACCTGCGCCGGACGGTAGTCGTAAGAGTCCCGGGGAGTGGTGGGCTTTGAGGTCATCTCGATGCCGACCGGTCAGCCCTGGTTGAGGGCGACGGGTTCATTGTTGCTGGGTTTGCCGATTTTGGCCATGGATTCTTCGGAGAGGTAGCGGCGCTCATCGGTGGCCCATTCGTCGTGGGTGTCGGCCAGGACGGCGCCGACGAGTCGGATGACGGCGGCTTCGTTGGGAAAGATGCCGACCACGCGGGCGCGGCGTTTGATTTCCTTGTTGAGCCGCTCGAGCGGGTTGGTGGACCAGATCTTGCGCCAGTGCTCGCGGGGGAAGACCGCGAAGGCGAGCACTTCGGCTTTCGCTTGATCCATCAGGTCACCGATCTTGGGGTAGCGGCCGGCGAGCTCGCCGGGTGACCTTGTCCCATTGGTTGCTCATCGAGGGCAGGTCGGGTTGAGCGAAGATGGTGCGGAACACCGCGGCGACCATTTCGGCCTCGCCCTTGGCGACGTGGGCGAGCACGTTGCGGATGAAGTGCACCCGGCAGCGTTGATGGCTGCTGCCCTGCAGGCCGCGGGCGATGGCAGCGACCAGGCCTGCGTGCTGGTCGGAGATGACCAGCCTCACCCCGGCCAGGCCGCGCTTCTTCAACGAGGTGAGGAAGCCGCGCCAGAACACTTCGTCTTCGCTGTCACCGACGTCGACGCCGAGGATCTCGCGGCGGCCCTGATCAGTGACGCCGGTGGCGACCACGACCGCTTTGGACACCACCATCGCCTGCTCGGTCCGCACATGCAGATAGGTGGCGTCCAGATAGACGTAAGGGGAACCTGACATGGTCGAGTCGGCGGGTGCGGAACGCACCGACGGTCTCGTCCAAGCCGGCGCAGATGCGTGACACCTCCGACTTGGAGATGCCGGTGCCGCCCAGGGCAACCACCAGATCATCGACGCTGCGGGTGGAAACGCCGTGCACGTAGGCCTCCATCACCACCGCATACAGGGCCTGATCAATCCTGCGTCGCGGCGACAAGATGCTCGGGAAGAACGAGCCGCTGCGCAGTTTCGGCACCGCCAACTGGATGTCGCCGGCATGGGTGGTGAGCAGCCGGGGTCGTGACCCGTTGCGCTCAGTGGTGCGGGTCTCGGTGCGTTCATACCGGCCGGCACCGATCACGCTGCTTGCTTCGGTATCGATCAGGTCCTGCATCGCGACCCGGACACACTCGCGGATGAAATCGGTGCCCTCCCCGGAGCGGAACACCTCCATCAGCTCGGACAAGGCAGAATCAGACAAGGCCATCGGTGAGCTCTCCTTCGATGAGTACTTGGCGGTACACATCGAGAATCTCGCCGATGGCCCCCTCACTCAGGACGCCGCGCCGTCACCCAAACCCCACCACTCCCCGGGGCTCTGTCCGGTAGTCGGCCGCCAGCCCTTCGGCGACCGGGATCGGCTCGCCGCCGACCCGATACGCCGCCAGCTCGAGCGGATGCGGATGCGAATGGACGGCGGGCCGCAGGCGTTCCTCGAGCACCCGGATCACCCGGGCCAGCGTCAGATCCTGGTTGTCGTGCATAGCCAACTACCGTGGCAGCAACGCTCGCCGGAGCCGGCGTGACGCGCGGATGCCGTTGCTGATCGCTGGTCGCTGATCGCCGTCGCACCAAGGCTGCCTTGGGGTTCGCGGTGAAGCCGACCCGAAGGGATCACGATGGGCAGCGACCGGGTCATGCGCCGTCTTATGGTGGATATGACGCCGATTCCGGCAGATCACGACCACCAGCACAGCGACGCGCGACTTTTCGGTTGATACGGATACCCACCGGGGGTATTCATATCAACCACATTCTCGCATAACGGTCCGAGAGCGTCGTCAGCCCGCGGCATAACCACAAGAACGTGGCGGTTCCGCGGCCGTGAGACCCGCGGCCCGTTGTCAGGTCCGACCGGTTCGTGCTGACACGTGTCGAACACGCACTCAACCGATCCGCACTCGCGCCATAACGGGGCAGTGGTCCGACGGCACCGGACCATCCGCAAAGAACGCGTATCGCTTGCCGTCGGCGAGCTGCAACCGGCGCACGCCCGGCCCGGTGACCGTCTGCCGCTCCGGCACGGTGGTGCCGCGGCGAACCCACACGTAGTCGATGTTCTTCCCGACGGTGGAGATCATTCGGTAATGCCAGGATCCCGCGGCGCGGGCACCGAATGCGTTATGGGTGCTGGCTCCGGGCACTTCGGAGGTGTCTTTGGCGGCGATGTCCGCGCTGCTGCGCCAGCCGTCCGCCTTCAGCTTGCGAAGGTGGTCGACGAATACGGCGCGGGTTTCGTCACTGCGGGCGTTGAAGTCACCGGTGAGCACCGCGGGCAGACGGTACTTGGGGTTCAGACCATGCATGGTGTCGATCAACCGGTCCACCGTGGCCGACCGCAGCCTGGCCACCGGCAGGGTCTGAAACGGTTGCAGGTGAGTGTTGTACACCAACAGCCGGGTGCCGGTCGGCCGATGAATCAGGCGTGCCCAGGTGCAGTAGCGCTGCCAGGGGGAGGTGTCGTTACCTTCGAACACCTCGACCACCCCCGAGTCGTCGAGGTCGAACAGCGAAGTGCGGAAGGCGATTGGAAGGAAATGATCGATGTTGGCCCAGGACCGATCGGGCAGCATGGCGGCCAGCAGGTTGCTCGGTCGCCCGGCGGCGTCCAGCACCCCCAGGGCTTCCTGAAAGCCGATCACGTCAGCGTCGGCGTACTGCAACCACTCACGAACCCTCGGAGCTCGGGTTGCCCACAGATGATCCTGCGCAGGCATGGACGGGTCGTACCAGTCTGGGCCGAGGCCCTGGGTCATCACGTTCCAGCTCATCACCCGCACCGTGAAGGGACCCCCGCGGTCCGAGACCGACGCGGTCCGTGTAGCGGGAGGTGGCAGCGTAGAAACCTGGGCGCACCCGCTGCCCAGTGCGGCGCAGACCAGTGTGCGTCGACTCAACACGTGCGCCAGCCTAGGCTCAGCCGGCAAAGACCCCGACGGGAAGACTCCGCCGGCGGAGACGTGTGAGCACACCCATAGTGAGCTGGTCACACCGCAGCCATGCGGCAGGGTGCGGGCACACCGGGCGCTATGGGTTCGCAGTCACCTCACCGTGAGCCGGCAGGTGCCAAACGAGGATCGCGAGCAGGGTGAGGGTCATCGCCATCAGCAGGCCGACGGGCAGGGCGATCAGCACGCTGCCGCCGACGACGACCAGCGTGAACAGGCCGGCCACGCCGTTGAAGGCGCCGTGCAGCATCGCCGGGGCCAAAACGGTACCGGCGCGGTCCTTGGCCCAGGTGAGCAGAAATGAGAACGGCACCGTCCAGGTCACCATGACGGGAATGCCCCACTGCCACTGCGCGCCGTAGTTGTGCCCCAGCACGATGATCGGCGCGTGCCACAGGCCCCACAGCACGCCGGTCAGCAGGCACGCACGAACGCGTCCGAGCGGCCGCAACAGGCGGTCGAGCACGCCGCGCCAGCCGTACTCCTCGCCGAAAGCGAACAGGCCGTTGATCGTCAGACCGGCCAGCACGCCCTGCACCAACGTCACCGGAACCAGCACGGCCAGCGGCGGCAGCACGTTCAGGTCGACGCCGGGACTGACCCGGCCGACCTGGTCGCGGAACTCCGCGTCCGTGGTGACCAGGTGGCCGGCACCGGGAACGGCCATGGTGCCCGCGAGCCAGGCGACCGCGAAGCCCAGGGCGAGGATCGCCGCGGTGATCGCGACGGTCACCAGGGCGCTTCGACCGTAGTGGCGCCAGAACGACGAGCGCAGCGCACGCCACTCCTGGCCCAGCAGGTAGCGCCGGACGAAGATCCGCTCGGTGATCAGGCCCGCCACCATCGGCAGCGGCATGTAGAGCACAGCGGTGAGCACCAGCCCCAACGCGGCACCGACACCGCCGCCCCACTGCCGCAACGTCCAGATCAGTAGAGCCACGAGCACGGCCCCGCCGAAGGCGATGGCATAGAAGAACGCCACCGGCCGCCAGTCGACGGCGCCGCGTTCCTGATTCACAGCCTTCCTTCGGTGTGAGGTCGATCGGGCGTCCTGTTCAACGCGCCAGGAACTCCTTCAGGCTGCCGAGTGCCGGAGCGAAGACCTCGGCGGCGAAGAACCCCGTCCAGTGGTCGAGTTCGTCGGCGGCGCAATCGAAGTCGGTCCACCACTCCACGAAGGAACGGTCGCCGTCGGTGACCGGCGTCACCTGCAGAGTTGCCACGTAGCCGGTGACCGGGAACGGAGCCGGTGGGCAGAACTCGAAGCTGCAGCGCCGATCCCGGTCGGACAACCCGAGCAGGTGCTCGCGGATCCGGTCGGCGCCGAACGCGAACGAGCGGACGGCGCCCACGGCGTCGCCGGTGCGTCCGTCCTCGATGTGGCTCTCGGACACATTGGACGACCACCAGGTGGCGAGCCCGTTGAAGTCGCGCACGGCCGACCACACGCGGTCAGCCGGCGCGTCGATGACGGTGCTGTAGTAGGAGCGGGCCATGGGTTCTTCTTTCGTGAGGGGTCGTGACGGCCGCGGCCGGGCCGCTCGTCAGTGGAACGTGATCGCCTTGAAGTCCTCGGTCTGCTTGCGGATGCCGACCTCGGTGGGGAAGCGTTCGATGGACGACGCGCCGTAGAAGCCCACGATGCCCTCGGTGTGGTCGAGGATGTACTGGGCGTCTTCGGGGTTGGCGATCGGTCCGCCGTGGCACAGGCAGAGAATCTCCGGGTTCACCGACTTCGCGGCGTCGGCGATCTCTTGCACCTTGACCGCGGCCTCTTCGAGGGTGAGGGCCGTCTGTGCCCCGATCGTTCCGGACGTGGTCAGCCCCATGTGAGGCACCAGAATGTCGGCCCCGGCCGCGGCGAGGTCCTTGGCCTGGTCGGCATCGAAGGCATAGGGGGTGGTGAGCAGGTCCATCTCGTGGGCGGTGCGGATCATGTCGATCTCGGGGCCGAACCCCATGCCGGTCTCCTCCAGATTGGCGCGGAAGACCCCGTCGATCAGGCCGACGGTTGGAAAGTTCTGGACGCCGGCGAAGCCGATCTCTTTCACCTGCTTGAGGAAGTACGGCATCACCCGGAACGGGTCGGTGCCGTTGACGCCGGCCACCACCGGGGTGTGCTTGACCACCGGCAGCACCTCGTTCGCCATCTCCATCACGATGGCGTTGGCGTCCCCGTAGGCGAGCAGGCCCGAGAGCGACCCGCGTCCGGCCATCCGGAAGCGGCCCGAGTTGTAGATCACCAGCAGGTCGATGCCGCCGGCCTCGGCCGACTTGGCCGTGATGCCGGTGCCGGCGCCGCCGCCGATGATGGGCGTGCCCGCAGCGACCTGCGCGCGGAACTTGTCGATTATCTCCTGACGAGACATGTGGTGACCTTTCGTGTGATTGCTTTGTTGGACGGTGCCCGGGCTGGCCCTGGGGGTCAGCGGGCGCGGGTGATCTGCTGGTCGAGGGCCTCGGCGACGGCCTTGCCGAAGCCGGGGTCGTTGATGGCCTGATCCACCTCGTGGACGACGACGGCGCTGCCGGCAAGTCCGTCACGAAGGGCGGCGAACAGCGCGTCGTCGGCCTCGGCGTCGCGGAAGGGGGCACCGTCCACGTCGATGGCGCTGACGCCCCGAAGCGGAACGAACAGCTCGGTGGGTCCGGTCGCGGCGGCCAGCTTGCGGGCGATGCGGCGTCCGAGCTCTGCCATCTTGGGGGTGGTGGTGCGCATCAGCGTGACCGTCGGGTTGTGCACGTAGAGGTTGCGCTCGGCGAACTGCGGGGGCACGGTGTCGAGGGGGCCGAAGTTGACCATGTCGAGCGCGCCCAGGCTGACCACCTGCGGCACCCCGGTGGCTCCGGCGATCTCGAGCCGATCAGGCCCGGCCGACAACACCCCGCCGACCAGGTCGTCGGCCAGTTCGGTCGTGGTGAGGTCGCACACCCCGGCGAGCAGCCCGGATTCGACCAGCTTCTCCATGGCCCGGCCGCCGGTGCCGGTGGCGTGAAAGACCAGCACCTCGTAGCCGAGGCCCTCCAGCGTCTCGCGCGCCTCGGTGCAGGCCGGCGTGGTGACGCCGAACATCGTCATGCCGATCACCGGCTTGTGGACGCTCTCGGTGCGACTCTGCCGGGCCTCGTACGCCTTCGCCATGCCTGCGACCGCGGCCGCGGCGTTGCCGAGCACCGCCTCGGAGACCGAGTTGATGCCGGCGACGTCGACCACCGAGTACATCAAGGTGGTGTCGACCTCGCCGACGTACGGCTTGACGTCACCGGACGCCATCGTCGACACGAGCAGCTTCGGAAAGCCGATCGGCAGCGCCTGCATGGCCGGTGCCGCCACGGACGAGCCGCCCGACCCGCCGATCGCCAGCAACGCCTGAATGGTGCCCGCCTCGGCCAACTCTCGGACGACGGCGGCCGCGCCTTTGCCCATCACCCCCATCATCTCGCCGCGATCGCGGTGCGCCCGCAGCGCGTCGGGGTCGGCCCCGGCCGCCTCGATCACCTGCGTCGAGGACACGTCGGCCAGCTCACTGGACGAGAACGAGCCGGTGTCGATCAGGTGGGTCTGCACCCCCAGGGATTGCAGGGCCTCACGAAGCCAGGCGTACTCCTCGCCTTTGGTGTCGAGGGTTCCCAGCAGCGCAACAGTTGCCATCTCTCACTCCTTTGTAAGAACACCTCCACTCAACTACTTCGCATCCGCTCGCGCAGGTCCAATGCCGAAATTTGGTCCCGCGCGTGGCCGGGACGGGCGGCCGAGACCACGAGCGTCACCGAATGAGACGGCGTGATCCGCTGATGCGGCCCGGTGCTGCTCAGAGTGTGGAGGATCGGGGTTCGATGTCGAAGCCCAATCCTCCGCACTTCGATCATCTTCAGCCGATCACCGTCGGAACGTGGGCCAGCGCGAAACCACCACGTCGAACGAGGCGGGCGGGAACGGATACGTCATCACGGCCTCCCGAGCCATTGAACGCCCGGGTCTTCCGCGCTCGCAGACCTCAACACCGCCGCGCCGGTGTCGAGCCCGATGACCTCCGGTATGCGCTGGTGCAGTTCGGCGGCCAGAAAGCCCGTTGCCGGTGCCCACATCAAGCGCCATACGCGCTGCAAGCGGAAGTGCTTTCATCACCCTGGGGTGGTACTGGGTGTGGTGGTTCCACCGCTTCGCAGCCGCTGACATTCGTCCACAGTGCTCGCAGCGGAGAGTGGGCCAGCGTCAACTCGCCGGTAGTGCCAGCACCTGTTCGCGGACGACCCGGCGCAGCACCTTGCCCACCTGCGAGCGGGGCAGCTCGGTGAGCAGCACCACCCGGCGCGGGATCGCGTACTTGGCCAGCCGCGGCCGGCACCATTCCCGGACGGCTGACAGGTCGATCTGGACGCCCTCCTGAACCGTCAGCGCCGCCACCACCGACTCACCCATGTCGCCGCTCGGCACGCCGACCACAGCCACGTCCGACACGCCGGGCATGGTGCGCAGCCAGTCCTCGACCTGGGACGGGTACACCTTGTGCCCGCTGGTGACGATCATCTCTTTGATCCGGTCGACCAGGGTGACGAAGCCGTCCTCATCGACCTGTACGACGTCACCGGTGCGCAGCCACCCGTCAGGGCTGAGCTGGTGGGCGGTCTCGTCCGGACGGTTCCAGTAGCCCTGGAAAACCTGCGGGCCGCGGATCAGCAGTTCGCCCCGCTCGCCGCGCGGGACCGGCTGGCTGGGGTCGGTCAGGCTGACCACGCGGACGTCCGTGCCCGGGAACGGCAGGCCCAGCGACCCGGGTCGGCGGCGCGCGTCGAACGGGTTGCCGAGGGCGACCGGCGAGGTCTCTGTCATTCCGTAGCCCTCGACCACCAGGCCGCCGGTGGCGCTCTCCCAGCGCTGTGCGGTCTCGGCGGGCAGTTTCATCGCGCCGCTGATCGCGTGGGTGAAGCTGCTCAGGGACACGTTGGCGTCCTCGGCGGCGGTGACCAGCCGGTCGAGCATCGGCGGCACCGCCGGCAGGAACGAGCCCGGACGGCGGCGCTGCGCGGCCAGCACCAGCGAGGTGTCGAAGGACGGCAGGATGACCAGCGTCGCCGCGATCCGGATCGCATACGACAAGCACAGGGTCAGCCCGAACGCGTGAAAGAACGGCAGCACGCCGAACACCGTCTCGGTACCCGTGCGATGCCCCGTCCAGGCCGCACCCTGCACCGCGTTGGCGACCAGACGGGCGTGCGTGAGCGTGGCGGCCTTCGGGGTTCCCGTGGTGCCGCCGGTGTACTGCAGCAGCGCTACGTCGGACGAGAGCGGCTCGGGATGATCGGCCGGCAGCGGGGCGGCGGCGCGCAGCAGGTCATGCCAGAAGGGGACGCCGGGCGGGACCGGGCCGCGCATCGCGGCGGCGCTGCGGCGGGCCTTCGCGATCGGCAACCGAAGCGCGAGCCGCTGCAACACGGGCAGGTCGTGGGCCAGGTCCACCGCGATCACGTGGCGGACCGCGGTCGAGGACTGGTCGGCGAGCACCCCGGGTACGGCCTTCGTCCAGAGCAGCGCGACCGTGGTGCCGGAGTCGGCGAGTTGATGGACGAGCTCGGCAGCCGAGTAGGTCGGGTTGTTCTCCACCACCACGGCACCGATCCGCAGGGCGGCGTAGAAAGCGACCAGATGGGCGGTGCAGTTCGGCAGCGCGATGGCCACCCGATCACCCGGTTGCACACCCAGCGCCAGCAGCGCGCCGGCGGCCCGGCTCACCTGCTCCGCCAGCTGGGTGTAGGTGGTGGTTCTGCCCAGAAAGTCGATCGCGACCCGGTCACCGTGCGTGCCGGCCGCGCGTGCCAGAGCCGAGGTCAGCGGCTCGTCCGGAATCGGCGGGCACGGGATCGGCGAAACCGTCTGCGGCAGGTCTTTCGCCTGCGAGGTCGGGCTGTCGAGCGTCACGCCCTCGATACTAACCTACGCAACCGTAAGTTGGGAGGGAGGAGCGCCGCCCGCGCCCGGTGAGTACTGCCCGTTCTCGCAGCACCGGGATCAGGCGCCATTCGCCACTTTTTGGTTGATTTGGTCGGGCCAAGTGCGAGCGCGGAACGTTTTCGCCACTTTGTGGTTGATTTGGATACCCGCGGGGGTATTGGTATCAACCAGAAAGTGGCGGTGCCCCCACACCTGCTGGCCCACCTGGTCTCAGGGCCGGTGATAACAACCAAAACCCGGCGATTCCGGCTCGCACCACGCCGTCTTGGGGGATGACTGCCCAACCGCAAGTCAGTGCGAGTCAACCTCGAAGAAGTGCCGGATCGCGTTGACCGCCGCCGGGAAGCCGGCGTAGCCGGACAGGTGCGCCAGTGCTGCCAGCACCGTCTCCGGGCTGTTGCCGGCCGCCAGGGCGCCGGCGATGTGCGAGCGCACCTGTGGGTCGAGTCCGGCGGTCGCCAGCGCGCACAAGATCAACAGTTCGCGGGTGGCGGTGTCGAGGCCGTTGCGGGTGGCGAAGTCGCCGAAGGCCCACTCGGTGAGCAGCGCCGGAACGGCTTCGCCGTACGGTGCCGGCAGGTCGGCCAATGACTGGGCCATGCGGGTTCCGTACAGGCGCTGCTGAACATCGCGACCCCGCGCGCGGCGGTCGTCGTCCGTGGTCGTGCCCTGGTCGGGCAGCGGCAACGTGACGCCCTGCTCGACCAGCACCTCGTTGAGCACACCCAACGCGTTAAGGGTGCGCGGGAAGCCGATGAAGGCGGCGAGTTGGTAGATCGCCTCACGCAACTCCACCGGCTGCACGCCCACGTGCAGGGCCGCCCGCAGGTGCGCCCGCAGCTGGGGTAGCGCCTGCAGGGTGGCCAGGGCGGTCACGGTGATCAGTTCGCGGGTGCGGTGATCCAGCTCACCCAGGGCGAACAGGTCGCCGAAGATGTAGGTGCGCAGAATGCGTCCGAACTCGGGGTCGGTGTCGGCGGCGGTGGTGTCCCGCTGGCCGAACAGCTCCGTGTACACCTGTTCGCTGCGGTCGAGTCGTTCACTCATGTCGCTGTCCTTTCAGGTTCGCCTCCACTGACTGATCGCCGAGGGTGGTCAGCGATCACCGTACGCGAGCCATCACGTAGGCAAGACTCCCCATACCCACTGTCTTCGTCGAGTGACAGGGTGAGTAAGTCCGTCAGGGTGCGCGCGGTTGTCGGCGTGCCCGCTCAGCGTAGGGAGATTCCATGGCGCCATCGCAGGGGACCAGAACCACGACAGGTCGAGGACGACTCTTCGAGAGCATCCTGGACACGGTTGGCGACACCCCCGTGGTCCGCGTCAACAACACTGGGGTCGACGGCGTGACGCTGTGCGTCAAGGCTGAGTTCTTCAACCCGCTCGCCTCGGTCAAAGACCGGCTGGCCCTCAACGTCATCGAGGATGCCGAACGTCGCGGCACCATCCAGCCTGGCCAGACCGTTGTCGAGGCGACCAGCGGCAACACCGGAATCGGATTGGCGATGGTGTGCGCGCAGAAGGGCTATCCGCTGGTCGTGACCATGGCCGACAGCTTCTCGATCGAGCGCCGTCGCCTGATGCGCATGCTGGGCGCGAAGGTGGTGCTCACGCCGCGGGCCGAGAAGGGGTTCGGCATGTACCGCAAGGCGGTCGACCTGGCCGAGGCCAACGGATGGTTCCTCGCCCACCAGTTCGAGACGCAGGCCAATGCCGACATCCACGAAGCAACCACCGGGCGGGAGATCCTCAACGACTTCGCAGGCTCGAGGCTGGACTACTTCGTCACCGGTTACGGCACCGGCGGCACCGTGACGGGCGTGGGTCGGGTGTTGCGCAGGGAACGTCCGGAGGTCAGGATCGTGCTTTCCGAACCCGCCAACGCCCAACTGCTCGGCAGCGGTACCCGCCAGGAGCGTGACCCGGACGGCGCACCGGCGTCCAGCCACCCCGCCTTCGAGCCCCACCCCATCCAAGGGTGGACTCCAGACTTCATCCCGAACGTGCTGCAGGAGGCCATCGACCAGCATCTCTTCGATGAGGTGATCCCGGTGGCGGGAGCCGAGGGCATGCGGTGGGCACGCGAACTGGCCGCGAAGGAGGGCATCCTGACCGGCGTCTCCGGCGGCGCCACCTTCGCTGTGGCACGCCAGGTCGCCGAGAAAGCGGAGCCCGGGTCGGTGATCCTGGCCATGCTGCCGGACACCGGTGAGCGCTACCTCTCGACGCCGCTGTTCGACGAGATCCCGGCCGACATGACCGAAGAAGAGCTCGCGATCTCGCTGTCGACGCCGGGGTATCAGCTGCCGCCCCAGTGAGCTGACCCTGCGCCAGCCGCACTGCCGGCTGCACGTGCGCCCGAAGCCTCGACGGCTATCGTTCCAGGTTCGCCTCCGCGGCCTGATCGCCGAGGGTGGTCAGCGTGTTCACCAGGGCGGAATCCAGGTCGTCGCGGGCCTGCGAGCCGGGGACGGTGGTCGGGTTGCCGGTCGCGGACGGCAGCAGGCCGGCGACGACCTTCATCAGCCGGGTGGTCGTCGCCGGGGCCAGGCCGCGGACCCGGATCGCCAGCCAGGTCAGCGGCGTGGTGCTGACGAACGGCTTGCCCGCCAGCACGCCCGCCACGATCGTGCGGGCCGCACGCTCGGCGTCCATGGAGAGCAGCGGCAGCGAGGCCGCCGGGGCGAACCAGGCGTACTCGTGGGCCGAGTCGCCGAAGAAGAGCGCCTGCGTGTGTGATCCGGTGCGCATCAGGCCGGGCACGATCGTGGTGGCGGTGACACCGCTGCTGGCCAGCTCGGCGGCCAGGCAGTCCGAGAACCCGACCGCGCCGAACTTGGCCGTCGCGTAGGGCAACAGGTGCGGCGGCGACACCATGCCGCCCACCGAGGCGACGGTGCCGATGCGTCCGCGGTGACGGTGCCGCATGCCCGGCAGCACCGCCCACGCCAAGTGGATCGGACCCTTCAGCATGGTGTCGATGGCCTCGTCGAAGTGGTCCACGGTGGCGTCGGCCGCCGGGCCGACCTGAATGATGCCGGCCACATGGATCGACACCTCGACGGGCCCCAGCTCGGCCTCGACCGCGCGCACCAGCCCGGCCACCTGGGCGCGGTCGCCCACGTCGCACACATAGGGGTGTGCGGCGGCGCCGAGCCGCTCGGCAGCCCGGTCGAGTGCATCGGCGTTCCGGGCTGCGATGGCGACCACGTAGCCCCGCCGGATCAGCTCGGCCGCGATCAACAGCCCGAGGCCACGCGACGCTCCGGCGACGATGGCAACAGGACCGGACGGCCCGGGCGGGGCGTCCGTTCCCGCGCGTGCCCGGGTGGGATTCGAGTCGCTCACGGGTTGAGCACCACCTTGAGGCAGCCGTCCGTCTTCTGTTGGAACATGCGGTAGGCGTCCGGGGCCGCCTCCAGCGGCAACCGGTGGGTGGCCAGTGACTCCAGGCCCAGGTCGTCGGCCGGACGCAGCGCGATCTGCGGTAGCTCGCCGGTCCATCGCTTGACGTGGCACTGACCCATCCGGATGGTCAGCCCCTTGTCGAACATGGTCATCATCGGCAGCGGGTCGGCCATGCCGCCGTAGACCCCACTGATGCTAACCGTTCCGCCCCGGCGCACCGCCTCGAGGCACACGGTCAGCGCGGCCAGCCGGTCGATGCCGACGTTCTCGACGGCGGTCTTCGCCAGGGGTTTCGGAAGCCGGGCCGCCGCGCCGATCACCGCCGCCGCGACCGGGCTGCCGTGGGCCTCCATGCCGACCGCTTCCAGTACCCCGTCTGGGCCGCGGCCCCCGGTCAGGTCGCGCAGGGCGCCGGCCACGTCTTTGACCTCGCCGGCGTTCACCACCTCGATTCCGGCGGCGGCCGCCTTCGCCAGCCGTTCGGGCACCAGATCCACGCCGATCACCCGACCGACCCCCCGCTCCTGCGCACACCTCACCGCCAGCTGGCCCACCGGGCCGAGACCGACCACCGCCAGGGTGTCGTCCGCCCCGACGCCGGCGTAGTCGACCCCCTGCCAGGCGGTGGGCAGAATGTCGGACAGGTACAGGAACCGCTCGTCGGGTAGGTCGGACGGCAGTGTGATCGGGCCGAAGCCGGCATGCGGAACCCGGACGTACTCCGCCTGGCCGCCGGGCACCGAACCGTACAGGCTGGTGTAGCCGAACAGGCTCGCCCCCTTGTCCTGCTCGGTGTTCTGGGTGGTCTCGCACTGGGCGAACAGTCCGCGTGAACACATCCAGCAATGGCCGCACGCGATGTTGAACGGCACCACCACCCGGTCGCCCACCCGAAGGTCGCCCACCTCGTCGCCCACCTGTTCGACGATGCCCATGAACTCGTGGCCGAGCACGTCGCCCTTGGTCAGAAACGGTGCCAGAACGCCATACAGGTGCAGATCCGAACCGCAGATCGCGGTCGAGGTCACCCGCACGACGGCGTCGGTCGGGGCTTGGATGGACGGGTCGGGCACCTCCTCGATGCGCACGTCCTCGACGCCGTGCCAGGTCAGGGCCTTCATGCGTCCGCTCCGGTCGTCGCGAAGCGATGCCAGACCCGATGCCGGGCCAGCAGCTCGGTCAGTTGCGTGACCAGCGCGGTCGGTGCGCCGCTGACCACGCCTGCGCCGCTCGGGACGCCGGCGTCGCGCAGCACGCTGCCGGCGGCGCTCAGCGTTCCGATCGGCTTGGCGTGCCGCCAGGCCTGACGCAGCAGTTCCGCGATCCGCGGATCGAGATCGGCCGCGGCGTCGGACGGGGCCGCCTTGGCATCCAGCGGGACAACCACGCCGGGCTCCGATGGGGCCGCGTCCGCGATCACCAGCGCGTCCAGTTCGACGGCGGTGGCAGTGGCGTAGCTGCGTTGCGGCAGGTCGCCGCGAACGCTGCTGCCGGCCGGGCCGATCACCAGCGGCAGCAGGCCGGCCGCACGCAGGCCGTCCAGCAGGGCGGTGACGCCGTCACCGGGTTGCGCCCCGATGACCACCCCGACGGCGCGGCCGGTGACCGGCCAGCTGCCACCCAGCATCGACACCGCCGGCGAGGTCGTGCCGTCCGGCTCTGGCGCGGCCCGCTGCGGCACCGGTAGACCCAACCCGGCGGCCACACCAGCGGCCAGCTCGGCGTCGATCGCGGCCAGGTGCTGAAGCTGGCGTTGCCGGATGACGAGCTCGTAGCACTTGCTCAGCTCGAAAGTGTAGGCGGCGACGACGTGATCGCGTTCCACGGCAGTCAATGAGCGGAAGAACAATCCGGGCTGGCTGTAGTGGTCCTCGAAGGACACCGGCAGCTGCCGGACCCGCTCGGACGTCTGCGGAATCTGCGGCACCTCGATGAACGCGCCATCGGTGACCACGAAGGGGCAACCGCCGTCCAGCGAGTTTGGATGGTAGGGCGCCACGCCGCCGTGCACCGCGCCCTGGTGCATGCCGTCGCGCAGCAGGTCGTTGATCGGCGCGTGACTGCGGTTGATCGGCAGCTGGGTGAAGTTGGGACCGCCCAGCCGGGTCATCTGGGTGTCGAGGTAGCTGAACAACCGCACCTGCAGCAACGGGTCGTTGGTGACGTCGATACCCGGCACCAGGTTGCCGACCTGGAACGCGACCTGCTCGGTCTCGGCGAAGTAGTTCACCGGGTTGGCGGTCAGCGTCATGGTTCCGATGATCTGCACCGGGCAGAGCTCCTCGGGCACGAATTTGGTCGGATCCAGCAGGTCAATGCCCTCGAAGGTCTCATCCTCGGTGTCGGGCATCACCTGGACGCCCAGCTCCCATTGCGGGAAGTTTCCGGCCTCGATCGCGTCGGCCAGGTCGCGCCGGTGGAAGTCGGGGTCGAGGCCGCAGAGCAGCTGCGCCTCCTCCCACACCAGCGCATGGACGCCGGCCTTCGGCTTCCAGTGAAACTTGACCAGGCTGGTCGCGCCCTCGGCGTTGGTCAGCCGGAACGTGTGCACCCCGAAGCCCTCCATCATGCGCAGCGAGCGCGGAATGCCCCGGTCCGACATGTTCCAGATGGTGTGCGCCTGCGCCTCGGTGTGCAGCGACACAAAATCCCAGAAGGTGTCGTGCGCCGACTGCGCCTGCGGAATCTCGCGGCTGGGGTGCGGCTTGGCGGCGTGGATGATGTCGGGAAACTTGATGCCGTCCTGAATGAAGAAGACCGGAATGTTGTTGCCGACCAGGTCGTAGACGCCTTCACCAGTGTAGAACTTGACCGCGAAACCGCGGGTGTCGCGCACCGTGTCGGCCGAGCCGCGCGAGCCCAGCACGGTCGAGAAGCGGACGAACACCGGCGTTTGCTCGCCCGCTTGCAGAAACGCCGCGCGGCAGATGCCCGCCGCGGCACCGTTGGCCACGAACGTGCCGTGCGCGGCCGCGCCACGCGCGTGCACCACCCGCTCCGGGATGCGTTCGTGATCGAAGTGGTTGATCTTCTCGCGCAGGTGCTGGTCGGCCAGCAGCACCGGGCCGCGGCGTCCGGCCTTGAGGGAGTGATCGGTGTCGCGCAGTGGCGTGCCGCCGGCGGAGGTCAGCCGGGCACCCTGCTGTGCGAACGCGGTGCCGGCCACCGGAAGCGGTGCACCGGTCGGGGTGTGCGGGTCGGGACCGCGTTGGTCGTTCGCCGGTGGCAACGGCTCGGTCGGCCGATCGGGCTCGGCGAGGGCGGGCGGTTTCGGGCTGGGTGCGCCGGGCGCGGGAGGGCTGGGGGACATGTGCCGAGCCTGCCCCCCGCTCAGTCGGCAGAACACACACTCTGGGGTGAGAGGTTCACTAGGCGGGCTGGGTACCGTTTCATCATGTCCACGGGTGGTCGTCCTGCGCTCGTCGGCGCTGAACTGGACGAGGCGGAGGCGCTGGTCGGACGCACTCCGCTCGTACCCCTGCGGCGACTGCAGAGCCGCACCGATATCACGGTCTGGGCCAAGCTCGAATCGTTCAACCCCGGCGGCAGCGCCAAGGACCGCACCGCCCTGGCCATGCTGCGACGCGGCTGGGCCGACGGATCGATCGGACCCGGTTCGACCATCGTCGAGTCATCCTCGGGCAATCTCGGCGTCGCCCTGGCCCGCTGGTGCAGCCGGCTCGACCTGCCGTTTCACTGCGTCGTCGACAGCAAGGTCAACCGGCCCACCGCGGCGCTGATCCGGACACTCGGCGGCATCGTGCACACGGTCGATCGGCCCGATCCGGCCACCGGCGATCTGCTGGCCGCCCGCATGGCGCGGGTGCGCGAGCTGGTGGGTCGCATCGACGGTGCGGTGTGGCTCAACCAGTACGCCAATGAGGCGGCCATCGAGGCGCACAGCGGCACCATGCGCGAGATCGCCGAAGCCCTCAACCATCGGGTCGATCGGCTGTACGTCGCGGTCAGCACCACCGGCACCCTCAGCGGTTGCCGGCGCTACGTGCAACAGCACGCGCTGGGCACCCGGCTGATCGCGGTGGACGCGGTCGGCAGCGTGCTGTTCGGCGGCGGCCGGGCCGATCGCCAGCTGAGCGGATTCGGCGCCGGAACCGTGCCCGCCCTGGCCGCGCACGCTCAGCCCGACGACGTGGTGCGGATCAGCGAGATCGACACGGTGGTGGGCTGCCGGCTGCTGGCCCGTCGCGAGGCGATCGTCGCGGGGGCGTCGTCCGGTGCGGTCGTGCAGGCCTTCCTGCGGGACGCGGCGCAGCTGCCGTCCGGAACGCAGGTGGTGCTATTGCTGCACGACGGTGGCGTCCCCTACCTCGACACCGTCTACGACGACGACTGGGTGCGCCGGCGGCTCGGTGTCGACGCCGCGCAGCTGGAGCAACCGCCGGCCGACGGGCTCGAGCGATGATGCGGGTGGCGATCGTCGGTGCCGGGCCGAACGGACTGTTCGCGGCGGAACGGCTGATCGCGCACCTGGCCGCCGGTGGCGGCCGGGCGGACGTCACGGTGTTCGATCCGCAGCCGCCCGGCTGGGGAGCCGGTTACCGACCCGACCAGCCCGAGTGGCTGCGGCTCAACGTCAACGTTGCGATCGTCGCCGCCGACGGCGGGGGAGCCGGACGTCCCTCGCTCGGCCTACCCGCCTTCGCCGACTGGCGCCGTGCGCACGGCGAGACCGACCCGCTGGATCCCTTTCCGCCACGGGCGCTGGTCGGCCGCTACCTGATCGACTGCTGGCGCGACCTGCTGACCCGGCTGCCACCAGGGGTGATGCTGCGGCACCGCGCTCAGCGGGTGACCGACCTCACCCCCGACCATGGAGCTTGGCTGATCGAGGGCACCAGCTACGACGAGGTGCTGCTGTGCACCGGCCACGCCGGCGACTGGCCGGGCGCGCTGCGCCACGGCTGGTCCGGAACCCCGCCGCTGGTGCCCCGGGTGTACCCGGTGGACGAGTGGCTGAGCGAGGCTCGGGTGCCGTCCGGCTGCACGGTGGTCTGCCGGGGCGCGGCGCTCACCTTCATCGACGCCGCCGTCACGCTCACGCAGGGACGTGGGGGCCGGTTCGAGCGCGACGGGTACCGCGCCAGCGGTGCCGAACCCCGCCGGATCGTGCCGGTCGGCAGGCGGGGCGGCTTCATGCAGGTCAAACCCGACCCGGGCGGCCCACTCAGGGCGCTGGACCTGCGCGGCCCCCGTGACAGAGGCCTGCAGGAGTGCGCAGCCGCCGTCGGCGACGTGGATCGGCTGCTGCAGGTCGTCTGGACCACCGCGGCCGGCTACCTCGCCCTCGCCACCGACCAGCCGGCCGAGTTGCCGCCGCCGGGCACCGTGCCGACCCCGTCCGGCGATCCGGTGGATGGCCTGCGCCGGTCGCTGCAGGTGGCGCTCGGACGGTGGGCGCCCGGGGTGGAATGGGCGCTCGGTCAGGCCTGGCGCGACCTCTACCCGGCCATCGTCGAGGCCGTCGGCCAGCACCGGGTCAGCGCGTCCGCCTGGCCGGGCTTCGCCGCCGCGGCCGCGGCGCTCGAACCGATCGCGTTCGGTCCGCCGCCGGTCAACGCTGCCAAACTGCTCGCCCTCTGCGAGGCCGGCGTGGTCGATGCCGGCCACCTCGCCGGCGAATGGACGCAGGCGGTGGCAGCCGCCGACGTGGTGATCGACTGCGTGCTGCCACCCCCCGGCCTGGTCGCCGGCCAGTGGCCCGACACGCTCGCCCAGCGCGGCGCGCTGGTGCGCGCTGCCGGACGCCGGGGCATCGCGGTCGGCCCGGACGGTGCCTGCCTGACCGCCGCCGGCGAGGCCGTCCCGGGGCTGTCGGCAGTGGGACGACTCACCGAAGACGTGGTGATCGGCAACGACACCCTGTCGCGCACACTGCACCCGGCGACCGGGCGGTGGGCCCAGCGCGTCGCAGCCGCGTGCGCGGCGCAGGTCGTGGGCGCCCGGTGAGCGACCTGCGCGCCGGCGTGCACGGCGAGCCGGCGCTGTCGGCTCGGCTGGAGCCCTGGATGGTCGACCTGCTGGCCGATCCGGCCCGCTGCGCAGGGTTGCTGCAGCGGTACGGGTCACCGGTCAACGTGATCGATCCGGCGCCGCTGCGCCGCAATGCGGACGAGCTGGTCGAGGCCGGATCGCGCGCGGGCGTGCAGGTTGAGCTGTTCTTCGCGCGGAAGGCCAACAAGGCGCTCAGCCTGGTGGACGAGATGCTCAGCTCCGGTCACGGTGTCGACGTGGCCAGCGAACCCGAACTGCGGCAGGTGCTGCAGCGGGGGGCACCGGGGGAGCGGATCATTCTGACCGCCGCGGTGAAGCCCGAGCCGCTGCTGCGGCTGGCCCTGCAGCATGGCGTGACCATCTCACTCGACTCGCTGGACGAGGCCACCATCGTCGCCGACCTTGCTCGCTTACTCGGCACCATGGCGCGGGTCGCACCCCGGCTGGCCCCGCCGCCCGCGCTCGGGCTGCCGCCGACCCGGTTCGGCGACCATGCGGACGCGTGGCTCACCCTCCCCGAGGCAGGCGGGGCGCTGGACGCGGTCGGGGTGCACTTTCACCTGCACGATTACCGTGCGGACGACCGGGCACGCATGCTCGGCCCCGCGATCGACCTGGTCACAGGCTTGCGCGAGCGCGGGCATCGTCCGAGGTTCGTCGACATCGGCGGCGGCGTGCCGATCAGCTATCTGGACGACGCGCCGCAATGGGAGACGTTCTGGTCGGCGCACCGGCTCGGCCTCGAGCGCGGCGACGAGTCGATCACCTGGAAGAACCGCGCACTGGGTGCCGTCTACCCGTTTCATCAGAGCCCCGTGCGCGGTGCGTGGCTGCGCGACCTGCTGGCCGCGCCGCTGGGTGAGGGCAGCGTTGCGGACGCCCTGCGCGCTGCGGGCCTCGCACTGCATCTGGAACCGGGGCGGGCCCTGTTGGACGGCTGCGGGCTGACCCTGGCCCGGGTGGCGTTCGTCAAGCGGCGAAGCGATGGGGTGGGCCTGGTCGGCCTGGAGATGAACCGCACCCAGTGCCGCTCGACCTCCGACGACTTTCTGGTCGACCCGATCCTGGTGCGAGCCGGCGCGGCCGGACCGCCCCTGGACGGGTTTCTGGTCGGCGCCTACTGCATCGAGGACGAAGTCATCCTGCTGCGCCGCATGCACTTCGCTCGCGGCGTGGCCGTCGGCGACGTGATCGCGCTGCCCAACACCGGCGGCTACCTGATGCACATTCTCGAAAGCGCGTCGCATCAGATCCCCCTGGCACGCAACGTCGTCCGCCGCGCCGCCGGCGTCGAACCCGATGCGATCGACACCTGGCCGAACGACCCAACCACCCGTCGTCCGGCGTAGGCTGAAGGTGGTTCACGACCCCGCCGGCGGTCAGTGGCGACCTTCCGGCGCGACGTGGCGAGGAGGAGTCATGAACACCCAGCAGTATGAGCGAATGGCGTCCGGCAAGGGGTTTGTCGCAGCCCTTGACCAGTCCGGCGGCAGCACGCCCGGAGCGTTGAAGCGGTACGGCATCGAGCCCGGAAGCTACTCCGGCGATGCCGAGATGTTCGACCTGATTCACCACTTCCGCACCCGCATCATCACCAGTTCGGCGTTCAGTGGCGAGAAGATCCTGGCCGCGATCCTGTTCGAGCAGACGATGAACCGCGACATCGACGACATCGACGTGCCCGACCTTCTGTGGCACGTGAAGGGCGTCGTGCCGATCCTCAAGGTGGACCGTGGTCTGCGCGACCCGGCCGACGGCGTCCGGCTGATGAAGGACTTGCGCGGCCTTGACGCCCTGCTCGAGCAGGCGCTGACCAAGCACGTGTTCGGCACCAAGATGCGCTCGTTGGTCCAGTCAGCGAACCGGGCCGGAGTCGACGCAGTGCTGGACCAGCAGTTCGAGATCGGTGTGCGCATTCTGGCCGCCGGGCTGGTGCCGATTCTGGAACCGGAGGTCGACATCAAGGCGCCGGACAAGGCTGAGGCGGAGGCACTGGTCACCCAGGGCATTCTCGCCCGCTTGGGATCGCTGCCGCAGGGCCAGCGGGTGATGCTCAAGCTGACCATTCCCAGCCAGGCGAACCTGTACGCCGAGTTGGTCGAGCATCCGCAGGTGCTTCGGGTGGTGGCGCTCTCGGGAGGCTACTCACGTGAGGAGGCCAACCGGTTGCTGGCCCAGAACCACGGGGTGATCGCCAGCTTCAGCCGGGCCTTGACCGAGGGGCTGCGGGTGGATCAGAGCGAGGCCCAGTTCGACGCCACGCTGGCGGCATCGATCGGGTCGATCTACGAGGCGTCCATCAGCTGAATCAGGCCCTCGACGTCCGGTCGCGCCCCGGTGTTGTCCAGCCGCACATGGTGGGCGTCCGTCCACTCGCAGCGCACGTTGCCCGCCTTGGCCCAGAACTCGTCCCAGTGGTCGAGCTTCCAGGCGTCCCGGTCGACGCCACGTTCGATCAGCCGCCGCCGGATAGTCTCTCCGTCGACCTCGATGTGCACGACGACCGCACGGACGTCCGGCCCCCAGCCCAGCCGCGCGGCGGTCTCGGTGACGAAGCTGTCGCGACCCAGGTAGCGTCCGAACGGCGCATCGAGCACCACGGACATGCCGAGCGCCAGGTTGTCGGTGGCGACCTTGATGATCGTGTCGTACTCGAGATCCATCACGTGATCTTGGTAGTAGGCGTTGTCATCGCGGCCATGCGGGTCGGTGCCGGCCAGCGTGAGCAGGGCTTCGGTGAAGCCGGTGGCCACGGTGTCCTTATCGATGTAGGCGGCACCCAGGCGTTGCGCGACCAGCTTGCTGGCGGTGGATTTGCCGCTGCCGGCCGGTCCGACCAGAAACATAACGGTGGGCATGTGCGATCTCCTTTGATCGGTGCCTATGGGCCGGCGGAGCCGGCCCATAGGCGAGGGGGTTCGATTCAGGCGACCTGCGAGCGGTCCTTGACGAACACGCCGTAGGCAACGGCGCCGACCAGCAGCAGAATGCCGCCGACGACGAAGACCAGGGTGTAGGAACCACCGGTGGCGGCCAGGATGGCGCCGGTCACCACGGGTGCGGCCGCCGCTCCGATGAAGCCACCGAAGTTCTGGATGGCACCCAACGAGGCCACCTGATTGCTCGGGGCCACGTCGGCCGCGAGGGTCCAGAGGCAGCCGATCGGCACCTGGGCGGCGAAGTAGCCGATGCAGAGCAGGGCGATGACCGCGGGCACGTTGGTCACGAACGCGGCCGGCAGCACGGCGGCAGCGGCCAGCACGGCACCGCCGACGATCGGAATCTTGCGGGCGAGCACGGTCGTGACGCCCCGCTTCACCAGCCGGTTCGACAACCAGCCGCCGAACAGTACCCCGGCGATGCCGAACATGTACGGCAGCATCGCCACCCAGCCCATCTGGCTCAGCGTGAAGCCCAGCGAAGTCTGCAGGTAGCTGGGCAGCCAGGTCAGGTAGACCCACACGGTGTAGAAGATGCCGAAGGCGCCGAGAATCATGAACCAGGTGTTGGAGTGCTTGAAGAGCTCGCCCCAACTGGCCTGATCGGGCGTGGCCGACGACTTCGAGTCCTGCTCGGCCGTGCCGTGGATGGCGACGAGCTCTTGGACGTTGGGGTCACGGTAGAAGCGCAGCCACAGGCCGACCACGACGAAGCCGAGCAGGCCGATGATGATGAACATGCCGCGCCAGCCGGCGGTCAGCATGATGGCGACCAGCAGGGGAGGGGCGATCGCATTGGCGATCTGCGAGCCGGTGTTGACCACGGCCACGGGTACGGCCCGGTCCTTCTCGTTGAACCAGCGCTGGTTGACCTTGAGTCCGGCGGTGAAGAACGGCGATTCGGCGATGCCGAGCAGCACGCGCAGCGCATACATTGCGCCGAAGCTGTTGGCGGTGGCCATCAGGGCGCCGACCACCGACCAGCCGGCGGCTGCCCAGGCGAACATCTTCTTCGGGCCGAACTTGTCGACCAGGTAGCCGGCGGGCAGGTTGGCGATCGCGTAGG
The DNA here is from genome assembly GCA_016711205.1 of Micropruina sp. Lineage (GTDB taxonomy): Bacteria > Actinomycetota > Actinomycetes > Propionibacteriales > Propionibacteriaceae > Micropruina. The sequence goes on from JADJTM010000001.1 coordinate 193,435, forward strand.
GCCACGAAAAGGCCGACAGCAGCAGGCCCATGGCGACGGCGTCCAGGCCGAACTCCTTGGCGATGGTGGTGTTGGCGATGCTGAGCGTCGAGCGATCGAGGTAGTTGACCACGCCACCGATCACCAACAGTGCGACTGCGCTCCAGCGCATGGTGTTGATGGCCTTGCTGACGGTGGGGATGGGGGGTGCTGTCGTTTCGGATTGATTCATTTCCACTCCTTCGTGAGATCGGTGCCTGGCCGGGGGCTAGGCGGACGTGCGGGCGTTGGCGATGGCGGTGAGGAAGTTCTGGGTGGCGGCGGCGACCCGGGCGTAGTCGCCGTCCGGACGGGCTGCCTTGGTGATGCTGCTGCCAACACCCACGGCGACCACTCCGGCCTTGAACCAGTCGCCCACGTTGTCGGGGGTGGCGCCGCCGGCCGGCAGGATTGGCGTTTGGGGGAGCGGCTCGAGAATCGTCTTGACGTACTTCGGGCCGACTATCCCGGTGGGGAACAGCTTCACGATGTCGGCGCCGGCGGCCATGGTGTCGACGATCTCGGTGGGCGTGAACGCGCCGCTGATCGACAGGGCCTGGTAGCGGTTGGCCACCGTGATCATCTCGGGGTTGAGGTTGGGGCTGACCAGCACCCGTGCCCCGGCCTGAATGCAGGCGAAGGCCGACTGGGCGTCCAGCACCGTGCCTGCGCCGATCGTCACTTCGTCGCCGAACTCACTGGTCAGCTGGCCGATCACGCCGAGCGCGTTGGGTACCGACAGGGTGATTTCGAGGGCACGGACGCCGCCCCGCACGGCCGCGCGGGCCACGGACAGTGCCTCTTCGGCACTGGGCAGACGCACAATCAGGAGGGCGCCGGTCTGCTCGATCGCGCTCCATGCGTTCCATTTCGTTAACATTGATGCACACTCTAGAACACTCCTTCACAACTTGTCACGCGATTTCGCAACATTCATGCTGAAGAGTTCACAACGGTTCACAGCCATGGAGTATGTTGTGCCCACGACTAGGAGGAATGCGATGACGACGCCGATGATCCCCGAGCAGCGCCAGCAAGAGATCCTGCGCATGCTGCAGGGGGCCGGGGTGCTGAGCACCCGCGAGCTCACCGACGCCATGCGGGTCTCGCACATGACCGTGCGCCGCGACATCGCCGCGCTGGAGACGGCCGGCCTGGTGGTTGCGGTGCAGGGCGGGGTGCGGCTCGCCGACCGTCCGCTCAAGGAGCCACCGCGCGACCGGATCGTCCGCAGCGCACTCGAACTGCCGAGCAAACGCGCGATCGCCGCCGCTGCGGCAGCGAGGGTGCGCGACGGAAGCGTGGTCTTTCTGGACGCCGGTACCACCTGTGAAGCGGTGGTGCCGCACCTGCTCACCCGCTCCGGGCTGACCGTGGTGACCAACGACTTCACCACCGTGGTCGCGCTCGCTCCACACGACCACATCGACGTCATCCATACCGGCGGGCTGGTCGACCACCACCGGCTCTCGGCGCACGGTCCGCTCGGGGTGGCGGTCGTGCGGCAGTTGGCGATCGATCTGTACCTGATGAGCGCCGGCACCTGGAGCGTGCCCGATGGGGTGACCGTGCCCGAAGCGGACACCGCCCTGCTCAAGCAGGCCGTGCTCGAGGTGAGCCACGCCAGCGCACTGCTGGCCGACAGCAGCAAGTTCGGCGCCTTCGAGCGCTACCGGGTGGCCAGACTCGCCGAACTCGACCTGGTGATCACCGACGATCGGCTACCGGACGAGGCGGCGGACGCGATCCGCGCCCCCGGCACCGAGGTGCAGTTGGTGTCGGCCTCGGCCTAGCCGACAGGATCCGCTACACCGTCTGACGAGGCGCACGGCTACTCGGTCTCAAGCAGCGTCCCCACCAGAATGATCAACACGTCGCGGCCCAGTTCGGTGCCCATCAGCCGGCCACTCTCGTGCCGCCACAAGCCGTGATCGGCGAACGTGGCGATCCACTCGGCGAAGTACTGGTCGCTGATGTCATGCAGGAACCCGTCATGCCCGAGGCCCAGCGGCTCGTCGTCCGGGTCGGATTCGAGAATGCCACGCCAGGTGTTTGCAGGACTGTCCCACCACAGGTCAGCCAGGTCGTCGGGATGGATGGGCTCGCCGTACTCGGCGTCGATGTGCGTGAGGGTGACGATCGCCAGGTCGACGTATTCAGCGTCGTCCCAGCCGGCGAGGAGCGGTACGGACGCTTGGAGGAACAGGCGCACCCACCCGTCCGGATCGGTCGGCACTGCGGACGGATCGAAGCGCGCCGTCCGGCCCGAGAGGGCGATCAAGCCAGTGCTCAGTGCCGGTCGCCACAGGCGTTCCAGCGCGTAGGACTCGGTGGCCGATCGCCATTGCGGCACGTCGGGCACGGACTGCCGGGGTCGATCTGGAGCAACTGTGGCCCTTCTCTGTGCCCTGAGCCGGTCCCACTCGTTCAACTTCAGATCGGCGTACGCCTGCTTGGCGACGGCTGGACGAAGCGTGTCGGTGGCGGTGATCGCCTTGCCGTCGCCCACCCACTCGGCCAGCGCCAGCATGCTCCGCACGAATCCTGACGCTCGCGCCTGGGCTGCACTGGCGGCCCGGTCCAGGGGTTCGGGTAGCAGCAGCGCACCGCGCTCGTCGAACCGGAACAGTGGTGAGTCGGGAAGCGCGGCCGGGTCGAGGTAGGGCAGATGCCAATCTGCGCCATCGTCCGATTCCTCGCCGGATGGCAGCCGCGAGATGGGCCAATGCTCGCTTTGTTGCAGCCGGAGTTCGTCGGGCTGGGCGTTCCAGGCCTCCACGATGTGCTGCATCCGCCGGTTCGCCTCGTCGAGGTCGGGAACGTCGTCGAGGTTGATGCCGATCCCACTGCCAAAGCCCAGCAATTGCTTGGCGGTGCCGAAGCGGCTCTCGTCCGCGCAGGCCGCGGCCATCTTCGGTGCGGCCTTCTTCGCCTCGCGGCGCAGCTGCGCTGGTTGCGCGGACGCGGCCGCCATGCGTCCGGTGCTGCGTAGGAAGCTCCACAGGGTGTCCAGCGATTGGACCAGGGCATCAACGTCCGGCGAGTCGGACGGGCCGTGTGCCGGCCAACGCACCAGCATCAGGTGCTCGGCGCTGCCAGCCGGCCACTGATTGGCGGGCAGGTCGTCGTGGTCCGCGCGCAGGCGCAGCGTCAGCGCGACCAGTTCGGCATCCAGGGTTCGCTTGCGGCCGCGTGCCCAAGCGGCCGCGTGCCTCAGCAGCAGTTCGTACTCCTCCACCCGGCGATTCTCCCAGAGTCGCAGGATCTGCCCGAGGCGTTCGCAGCGACGAACCGAGGTGGATCGGCTCGACCAACGGCAACATGCCGCGAGCTTCAGCCCATGAACACTGGACGAATCGTCCCAAAGGCGCCAACAGGTCGCAGATCTGGGCCAGCATGGCCCCATGTGGGCTGCGTTGGGTTGGGGTGCGCTGGCTGCCGGCTCGGTCGTGATCGGAGCGGCGCTCGGCCTGTTGCGCAGGTGGCACAACGGCGTGGTCGGCTTCGTGCTCGCCTTCGGCGCCGGTGCACTGATCTCGAGCGTGGCGTACGAACTCGTCGAGGACGGCATCAACAGCGGCGGACCGTGGCCGCTGGGTCTCGGCCTGGCGCTGGGTGCGCTCGTCTTCTACTTCGCCGACCAGGAGCTGGAGCGGCGGACGTCCGGGTCGTCGGGTGGGCTGCCGCTGGCGCTCGGCGCACTGCTGGACGGCATCCCCGAGCAGTTGGTGGTGGGGCTCGGCATCGCCTCCGGCGGGGGCGTCAGCCTGGCCCTGCTCGGCTCGGTGTTCGTGTCGAACCTGCCCGAGGGCCTCGCGTCCTCGGCGGCGATGCGTGACGCGGGGCGTTCGAAGGGCCAGATCCTCGGACTGTGGACGCTCGTCGCGGTCTGTTGCACCGCCGCCACCGTCGCCGGCTACGGCCTGGCCGAGGTGCTGCCGAACGAGTTCGCCACCGGCGTCAACGGCTTCGCGGCCGGGGCGCTGCTGGTAATGCTGACGGACTCGATGATCCCGGACGCCGAGACCAAGGCGCCCGGCAAGGCGGGGTTGGCCACGGTGCTCGGCTTCGCGACGGCGATGTCTCTGTCACTGCTTGCCACGTGACGCGATCGGTACACGTATAGCTGTACTATCGCGCCATGACCACGACAGTCGCCCTCAGGCACACCGAGGCGGTGTCCCGGCTGGGCCGTGCACTCTCCGATTCGACCAGGGTGCAGATACTGCTGGCCCTGCGGCAGGCACCGGCCCTCCCATCGCACCTGGCCGAGGCGCTGGGCGTGTCACGGCAGGTCATCTCGAACCAACTCGCATGCCTGCGGGGTTGCGGCCTGGTCGAGGCGGCCAAGGACGGACGCCGCGTCTGGTACCGGTTGGCCTCTCCCCAGCTGACCGGCGCATTGGACGAGCTGCTGCAGGTCACGCTCGTGGTCGACCCCGAGTGCTGCTCGGGACAGGAGTGCACGTGCAGCCCCTCGTGATCGTTATGCCGACTCCCGACCCGGCCCGTCGGCAGGTGCTGCGCCGGCGCGTCCGGCTGATCGTGGCCGCCACCATCGGCTACAACGTGATCGAGGCGGTCGTCGCACTGACGGCCGGCCGCATCGCGTCGTCCACCGCGTTGGTGGCCTTCGGGCTGGATTCGATCGTGGAGGTGTTGTCGGCGGCCGCCGTCGCCTGGCAGTTCGCCGTCGCCGATCATGAGCGACGCGAGCGGGTGGCCATGCGCGTGATCGCCGTGTCGTTCTTCGGTCTCGCGCTGTTCGTGACGTACCACGCCGTCCGCAGCCTGGTGCTGCACGAACCGGCCGAGCACTCACTGCCCGGCCTCGTGCTGGCCGCGGTCAGCCTGGTGGTGATGCCGTTCCTGTCATGGGCCGAACGCCGCACCGGAGCTGAACTGGGCTCCCGCTCTGCGGTCGCCGACTCGAAGCAAACGCTGCTGTGCACCTATCTCTCCGCGGTGCTGCTGGTGGGCCTGGCCGTCAACAGCCTGTTCGGCTGGTGGTGGGCCGACCCGGTCGCCGCCCTGGTCATCGCAGCGGTCGCGGTCAAAGAGGGCCGCGACGCGTGGCGCGGCGACGCCTGCTGCAGCTCGCCGGTGGATGCCGAGGACACGGCGGGTGGTGCGGGCGGGCTTTCGAGTGGATCCGCCGAGCACTGCGACCAGGACTGCTGCGACTGACATCCAGTCCGGACTCGTACCACGCAAAGTTCGCCCGCCAGCATCACCGAGCGGCGCAGGCATTTTGACTCATTTGGGTGAGTGGGGCACATGCTGAGGACATGACGACTTTCGTCGAAACCTTCAGTGGTCAGCACGACCGCGAGCGTGTGCTCAGCGACATTCTGCGGCGGCGAACCGGTGCGCCGGGCACGACCTTGATCGCCCACGTCGAGCGGGGCAGCCTGGCGGTCGTCGGGGTGCATGAACTGCCCACGCCCACGCCCCTGCTCGATGACCAGCACAACTTCGGTGGCGCGCATGTGGGTCAACTCAGCGAGGTGTTGCGCGAGGTGGCGCATGCGCTCGTCCCTGAGCGCACCTGGGACGGTCATCGTGGGGGCGAAATGACGGGCGAGCTGGTCACCGTCGTGTGTCGCGAGGGGCCGGCGTCCATCAGCCCACTCGAACTGCAGTACTGGTGGGGGTGGCGCTACAGCAACCACCTCACGCAGGCCTTCCATGGCGACGTCTACGTGGTGACCCCCGAAGGCTGGGCGGCCTTGCTGGGCGAATGGCGCGGACGCACGCCCGCGCTGCCCACTGGCGAGCGGCAGCAGCCGTCGCAGCGGCCGGTGATCGATGCCGAGGGCATTCTGTCCGACGCCGCCACGGCCCTGCTGGCACCGCGTCCGCGCGAGTGTCTGCTCTGCTACGTGCTGCGCATGATCGACGAGTTCGGCTGCTCGTGTACCTTGCGGTTCGCCCGGCACTATCGCGACGTGCGGGCACCGCGAGCCGCCGGGCTGGAGCGAAGGCTGGGCAGCAAGGGCGGCTCCTGCGACTGCGAGATCTTCCTGAACGGGTACGACCTGCGGACGCAGTTCAAGGTGCGTGAGAGCCCATCCGAGCGTGCGACCGGTGACCCACCGGAGGACCCGTTCGACCTGTGGGTCGATGACGACGAGCTTCGGTGGCCGGACGATCCGCCGGCGTGCCTTGGTGTGCGAGCCGGGTCCACGCGACCGTGCGGCCTGTGGTGCGCCTCAGGGCGGTAAGGGCGTGCAACTGAATGTGTAGAGTCGTGTGTGAGGAGGCACACATGGCGACCAACCTGGCTATCGACCCCGAGTTGCTGAACCATGCGTTGGCTGTCAGCGGCGCGAAGACGAAGAAGGAAGCGGTGAGCATGGCCCTGCGTGAGTTCATCGCTCGGCGGGAACAGGCGGCGATCGTGAATGCGTTCGGCACCCTCGACTGGAACGACTCGTACGACCATCGCGCCGACCGGCGTGCGCGCGACGTCACTCTCCGCCTGGTCGAGTGACCCGGCTGCTCGTCGACACCAGCGTGTGGTCGCTGGCCTACCGTCGCGATACGCCGCTGGACGCGCCGTCCGTCCGGGCGCTTCGGTCAGCGCTACTCGACGGTGACGATGTGTTCACCACCGGAATCATCCTGCTCGAACTGCTGCGCGGCTTCGTTCCGGCGCGTGTGCAGCAACGCCTCGCGCATGACCTGGCTGTGCTGCCTCTCATCGAACCGACCCGCGACGACTACGTGGCGGCTGCCGGCCTGGCCAACGAATGCCGGCGGGCGGGCGTCCAGTTGAACTCGGTGGATGCGTTGATCGCCCAGCTGGCGATTGCCCACGACCTGTTGCTGATGACCACCGACGGCGACTTCGCGCATGCCGCACGCGTGATTCCCCTTCGGCTGTGGCGACCTGCCTGATCAGGGATTCGGGCTGAGCCCGGATCCACCGATGGGCGCCGTTGCGAGCGGCCCCAGACGGGTGGGCTGGGCAGCCGGTCCGCGCGAGGGCATACCGGGTCGTCTGTTGAGCGTGGCCGGCGCACCCAGGGTGCCCGGATGGGGCCGCGCAGTAAGCGCAGATCGGTGGATTCGGGCTGATGATCAAGCGCACGGTCGTTGCGCCGGCCAGCGCCCACCCGTCGATCACCTGCAGTTCGTCGGCCATCGCGACGTTCAACCCGCCCAATAACTCCACGATGCGCCGGTCGTCCCACGTCATGGCGGCGATCTCGTCGCCGGCCCGCAGAATCGGCAACGTGAGCCGGTCCCTGGTCGCCTCGTAGTCACCGAACGCCTCCGCTGTGTCCACTCCGTTGCGCCAGTGCACAATCGCCTTCGCCAACAGCTCGGCGTCCCGCAGCGCGTCGGTCAAGCCGTGCGCGCTGATCGGGTCCTTCCACGAGCCTGCGTCCCCGACCAGAGCCCAACCGGGTCCCCACGCCGGGCGCAGAAAACCGGGCTGGCCGGTGAAGGTGCGCACGGGGGCCCGCAGCCGGCCCGCAGCCACCAGTTGCGCCGTCGCCGGTGAGGTGGCGGCGACCACCTCACGCAGCACGGCGACCCCGCCTCGTCCGAGGCGCTCGGGCGTGCTGCCGGCGAAGACGCAGGTCAACCCGTCGTTGGTGGGAATCAGGCCCACGGCGGTGCCCGGCCGGTAGCCCCACTGATATCCGTCGGCGGCCACACCGCTGGCGTAGCCGTAGCTGACCGCGCAGGTGTGCGCGACGCGGTGAGTGGTCGGCGCATGCACCAGCCGCGCGACGCTCGAGCGCCGTCCGTCCGCACCCACCACGAGCGACGTCCGCACCGTCTCGACCCGCCCGGCACGGTCGCGGGTGACGACGCCCACCACCTGCTCCCGATCCTCGATCAGGTCGATCACCGTGGTGCCGTAGCGCACCTCGGCGCCCGCCCGGACGGCCGCATCGATCAGAATCGGGTCGAGCACCGTCCGGCGGGGAGCGAAGAGTGCCGGGACGCCGTCCGCAGCCTTGATCGGCACGGTCACGGCCCGTCTGTGTAGTGGAACGTGGCCGTCCGGATCGGTGGAGTACCGGCCTCGATCACCCGATCGAGAGTCCCCAGCGGTGCAGCTGCCGCACTCCGCCGCGCATCAACGCGTGCGTCGAGAGGGTGTCGGTGCCTGGCCGGTCCCGGTCCAGTACGAGCACCGAGAGGCCCGCCTTCGCCAGCAGCATCGCCGTGGCGGCGCCGGCCGCCCGGGCGCCGACCACGGCCACGTCCACGGACCGGTCGAACGATGACATGAGCGCCTGCCCCGATTCGCGTGGTCAGCCGGCGTCGACGGTGACCGGCACGCCGGCGGTGAGCACGTCCAACACCGCCGAGCGCGCCTGCGACTGCTCCAGAGGTCGAGGTCGGTCAGATCGGCGCCGTGCAGCTCGCGGCTCGAAAGGCCGAAGCCCCGCGGGTCGTAGCGCACGTAGCGGTACCGGGCGCCGAGGCCACGGACCCAATGCCCCCAGATCGGGCTGGTTGCGGTGTCCTTGTCCACCTGGGTGAGCCAGGTCGCCGTCTTGACCAGGGTCGGCCCCCTGCCCGTTTCGGCCACGGCCAGCGAACCGCCGCCGGTGACGTCGACGAAGCGAATGGACGTGGCCTGGGCCGGGTCCGGTGGCGCAGGCGCACCCTCGGACGGCGCGGCGGGGCGGGCCAGTGCTCTGCGATCGCTCGCGCCCAGCTTGCGCAGCAGCGAAGACACGTGGGTCTCGACCGTGCGCACCGACACCACCAGTTCGGCCGCGATCTCGGCGTTGGACCAGCGCTGCTGGACCAGCGCCAGCACCGTCCGTTCGCGTGGGGTCAGGGCCTGCCCGGACGAATCCGCCATGCCGCCGAGCCTCGCACCACGAGCGGCGCGGGTGAAGGGGCGCCGTCGGCAACGCCCCGACCGGCCACCTCCCGTCCGGGGTGCGCCTACAGCAGCGCCGCACCGACCAGATAGCTCGATCCCATGGCCGCCAGGCCGATGAACACCGACCGCAGCAGGGTCTGCCAAATGCTGGTGTGCCCCAGCTTGGCCAGCACCAGCGACGTGGCGGCGAGTGCACCGGCCACAGCCAGCACGGTGTACTCGTCGCGCCATGAGCCCGGCACGACCACCGAGATCACAATCGGAACCGCCGCGCCGAGCAGAAAGGCCAACCCGGCCCAGACGGAGGTGGCGATGGCGCCGCCGAGGGTCATCCGCTCGTCGAAGCCCTCGAGCTCGAGCTGCGCGTCCAGGCTGTCCACCGCGTGGAGTTCTTCGGCCACCTGGCGGGCGGTGGCCGAGGTCAGCCCCTTCTGCTCGTAGTACCCGACGAGCTCGGCGATCTGTTCCTCGGGCTCGAGTTCGAGTCGCCGTTGCTCCTCCTTGGCGGCCCGGCGCTCGGCGTCCCGGTCGGCCAGGGCGGAGCTGAGGGCGACGCACGCGACCGACAGGGCACCGGCGAAAGACGCCATCAGAATGATCGGCTGCCACAGGTTCGCCACGTTGTCGCCGCCATAGAGACCCTGGCTGAAGCCTGAGATGGCCAGGATGCCGTCGTTGACATGCTCCACCTCGCCGCGCACGCTGGCCGGATCGAGACGCAGGCCGAGTCGCCGCCGCCAGCCGTTCGGAGATGCCACGGCAGCAGTGTGCCAGCAGAGGTGCCGTTGGCTTACTTGGCTTCGCCGGTGGTGCCTGCCGGACGGCTGAACGCGGGGCCCGACTTCAGTGTGGCGTCCAGCCAGTCGCCGAGCATGGTGTTCGACAGGGCCAGCTGGGTCGAGCGCGAGATCGAGCCCTTGTCACAGCCGAGGCCGAAGAACGAGGACGAGTCCAGGAAGCCGCAGTGGTAGCCGCCGTTGATCGACACCCAGGTGGCCGGAGATGGTTTGGCGTCGTACATGGCGCGCGTGGTGGCGGGCTTGACCACTTGGTCGGACGAGCCCACCGCGAGCAGGGCGGGAGCGGCGATCGTCCGGGCGGCGGAGACCGCGGACGGGTTCGTCTCGGCGGCAGCCAGCACGGCGACGGTGTCGATGCCGTGGTTGGCCGCCGCCGCGAGCAGGGCTGCGCCGCCGCCCATCGAGTGGCCCAGCGCCGCGTCCTTGGTCGGGTGCGCGTTCGGCTGGGTGGCGTGCGCCCAGGCGATCGCGGCGTCGAGATCCTTCGCGAGGGCCGAGTGGCTGGGCAGCAGGCCGGTCTGGCTGGTCGGCGCGATCACCACGTAGCCGCGGGCGGCGAGGGCACGCAGCGTGGAGTCGTAGCGGCTCGGCGCCTGCGTGAAGCCGTGCCCGAAGGCGACCACCGGGTAGGCGCCCGGCGCGGACCCGACGGGTTGAACGAGCAGCGCCCTGAACGAACGTCCCTGGCTCGACACGCTGACGGTGGTGCTGGTGACGGCGAGACCGCTCACAGCCGCTGCCCGGGTGGCGGGACTCAGGACGGTAAGAGCGCTGAGCAGGGCGATGAGCAGGGCGATGGCGACGATGCGGGCACGAGTCATGGCGGCAGCGTAGAGGCTCGATCGGCCGCACAAAAGGTGTCGAGCGTCGTCCTTTCAGGCCACGTCGATCACGATCTTGCCGCGGGTGTGGCCCTCGCGGCTGAGGGCGAAGGCGGCCGGCACGTCGTCCAGCCCGAAGGTTGCGGCCACCTCCACCTCGACGGCACCGGATTGGGCCAGGTCGGCGAGCGCGGCCAGATCGTCCGCGTGTGGGTGCACCCACATCCACTGGCCGCCGGCGCCCAGCACCGCGGGATCCGCGATGGACGCATGCACACCGCCGTCGGCGAGCACGGCCAGGGTGGGCTGCAGCACGCCGCCGACGAAGTCGGCCACGAGGTCGACGCCGTCCGGCGCGAGGGCGCGCACCCGGTCGGCGAGGCCGTCCCCGTAACGGACCGGCTCGGCGCCCAGGCCGCGCAGATACTCGTGGTTGCCCTCGGACGCCGTCGCGATCACCCGCCCGCCCGCTGCCGCCGCGATCTGGACGCCGATCGAACCGACCCCGCCGGCGCCGCCGTGAATGAGCACGGTGCGTCCCTGCGCCAGACCGAGCCGGTGCAGCACCTGGTAGGCGGTGAGGCCGGCCAGCGGCAGCCCGGCCGCCTGCTGCCAGCTCAACCGGGCCGGCTTGCGCGCCAGGCAACGGCGGGGGACCGACACGAACTCGGCGAACGTGCCGGCGTGCACCCAGTCTTTGCGGGCGTAGCCGATGACCTCGTCACCGACCGCGTACTCGCTGACGTCGATGCCGACCTGCTCGACGACTCCGGCCAGGTCCCAGCCCGGAATCACCGGAAACTGGGTCTCCATGATCGCCTCCAGGCCGCCGGCCAGCACCTTCCAGTCGACCGGGTTCACCCCAGCCGCCCTGACCCGAACCAGCACCTCGCCCGGTGCCACCTTGGGCATGGGTTGCTGGGTCACCGCCAAAGCGGAGTCGTCGCCGAACTGGTCATAGCTCACTGCACGCATCGTCGTCATGCCCCGTGCAACCCGGCGGTGCCGCGAAGGATTCCCATTGCTCAGGTTCGCTCGACAGTATTCAGCGGAGGATGCCGCGCCACGTGGGGGTGCCGGTTGCGCACCGGCGGCAGCAGCAGCGGTGCACGGGACGCGACTTTGTTGTGCTTATGGAGTGGCATCGCGAGGCGTGGGGGGAGCCGGATCGGCACGGCGCCATCTTGTGGTTGATATGAATACCGCCGGGGGGTATCCACATCAACCACAAAGTTGCGCGGGCGGGTCGCCGGCCCCAGTACCCGCGTGATATCCACCACAAAGTGGCGGTTGGGCCTGCGCGCGCAGGGAGGATGCACTCTGGCCGACGGGATGGCCCAGGCGTACCAAATCGGCTGAAGACCGATCACCCGCATCGGGCTCCGAGGGGCGCCTCGTCACAACAGAGCGGATCCCACCAGGTAGCTGGCCCCGAGTGCCGCCAGACCGATGAACACCGAACGCAGCAGGGTCTGCCAGATGCGGGTCTGACCCAGCTTGGCCATCACCACCGAGGTGAGGGCCAGAGCGATGGCCGCGGCCATCACGGCGTACTCGTCGCGCCACTCACCGCTCACCACAACCGAGATCGCGATCGGGACCGATGCCCCGAGCAGAAAGCCCAGCCCCGCCCACACGGCGCTGACGATCGCACCGGCCACCGTCGTCCGTTCGTCGAAGCCCTCGATCTCGAGGTGCGCAGCCAGACTGTCGGCAGCGGTCAGGTCCTCGGCGACCAGGCGGGCGGTGGTGGCCGACACGCCCTTGCCCTCGTAGTACTCGGCCAGTTCCGCGATCTGCTCCTGCGGTGCGAGTTCCGAGCGGCGCAGCTCTTCGGCCGCGACCAGTTGCTCGGCGTCCCGATCGGCGAGGGCCGCGGTGAGCTCGACGCACACGATCGACAGCGCGCCGGCCAGGGCGGCCAGCAGAATGATCGGCGACAGCAGGTTCTGGATCTGATCGCCGCCGTACAGACCCTGGCTGAAGCCCGAGATGGCGAGAATGCCGTCGTTGACGTGCTGAACCTGGGCACGCGCGCTCGCCGGATCGATGCGCAACCCGAGCCGTCGCCGCCAATCACCTGACCACACGCCAGCAGTGTGCCACCCGATCCCGACTCAGCCCTTGAACGGGAACGGAAGCGTCCTCAGAAACCGTCGGCATCCCGACGGGGAAAGGAACCGTCCCCAATACCCGTTGTCCCCAATACCCGTCGGCATCCCGACGGGGAAAGGAACCGTCCCCAATACCCGTTGTCATGTCTCGGAGCTTCGTAGACAGTTCTGTCTCGGTGTCTTGTTGACGTTTGTGTCTCACTGGGGTCGGGTGGTCCGGGGGTGGATTGTGAGCACTTTGAAGCCGCCGGTGGGGATCGTGCCGGGGTGGGGTACTGAGCCGAGGAGGACACCGTTGGTGTCGAAGATTTCGATGGTGGTGTGATCGAACAGGACGTGCATGGTTTGGCCGGCGAGTTTGGTGCTGACGTAGATCTTGGCGTGACAGATGTGGATGCGGCCGTTGGTGCCGACGGTTCGGTCGGCCCAGCGAGCGGCGTCGGGGTCGTCGGAGACGGCGCGTTCGCCTTTCATGCGGCGGTGGATCCCGGGTGTGATCGGGCCTGGGGTGGGTCGCGGCGTGATGGGTGTGGCCAGTTCGTGGGTGGGTGGGCCGGGAGTGCTTTCGGTTTCGCTTGGTAGGACTCGGCGGGGTTTGATCGGGGTGGTCGAGGGCTTGGTGGGCGCGTTGGGTGTTGTAGTAGTCGTCGAACTCGTCGATGAGCTCAGTCAGTCGTTGGCTGGTCCGGATGGGCCGGTTGAGGTTCACCCCGAACCGTGGAGGGTTCCTCATGCCGCTTCTCGGTTGAGGGCGGCGGTTTCGTAGTTGATTGGGCTCATCATGTCAGCGCTGCTGTGCCGGCGGGTGTGGTTGTAGAAGCCGTAGCACCACTCGAGCACGGCAGCTTGGGCGTGTCGGGTGTCGGCGAACCGGTGCCGGGATAGCACTTCCCATTCCAGGCTGGAGAAGAACGCTTCGGCGGCGGCGTTGTCGAAGCAGGACCCGACCCGGCCCATGGATTGCCGGATGCCCATTTTCCGGCACAGCTTGGTGAAGCTCTTGGCGGTGTAGGTGGAGCCCCGGTCGGTGTGAAAGATCACTTGTTGGGTCTGGTCTTCTCGCCAGATCGCCTTGCGGCCACCCAGGTGGCGACAGCCATCTTGATCGCGTCGCAGGCCAGCTGCGCGTCCGGATGCAGCCCGGTCGCCGCACCCAGCAGACGGCGGCTGAACAGGTCGATCACGGTGGCCAGATACAACTTGCCGTGATCGGTCGGGATCTCGGTGATGTCACCCACCCAGCGGCAGTTCGGCGCCTGCGCGGTGAAGTCGCGTTTGATCAGGTCGGGAAACTTCGGCGCGCTCAGATCCTGCTTGCTCAGCCCGTTGCGGCGTCTGATTCGCCTAGCCACCAACTGTTGGCGGCGCATCGAATCGGCCACCGTCTTCTCGGAGATGGCCCAGCCGGCATCCCGCAGATCGTGCACCAGCCGCGGCGAGCCGTGCAGCCCACGAGCAGCGGTGAACGCGGTCTTCACCGCCGCATCCACCTCGGCGCGGCGTTTCGCCCGCTTCGTCGGCGGCCCGCCGGCCATGGCGCGCGGCCACCACTTGTAGAACCACGACACGCTCACCCCGAGCAGGGCACAGCACACCGCGACGGGCACCCGCCAGAAGGTCTTCTGGTCAGCGATGAAGCGTGCCACGCTCACTTCGTCGCCTCTTTCACCCACAAGACCACGGAACGCTTGAGGACATCACGCTCCATCCGCAGCTCGGCGACCTCGGCCCGCAGCCGCCGCAGCTCCTCATAGTCGTCCTTGGCCAGCTCGCCGTGGCCTTCCCGGGCAGCCCGGGCCTGGTTCACCCAGTTCCCCAGCGTGCCCTCGTTCACCCCCAGATCCCGAGCCACCTGGGCGATCGGTTTCCTGGTCTCCTCGACGATCCGGACCGCTCCCTCACGGAACTCCGCGTCGTACTTCTTGCGATTCTCAGGCATAGCAACCCCTTATAGCTGATGCCTCCACGATTCGGGGGGAACCTCAGGTGGGCGTCGAGGAACTGCTGAATGGTCTGATGGAGGCGTTCGTTCTTGCCTTGGGTGGTGGGCTTGCGTGGACGGCCGGTGATCGGTTCAACCCCAAGGTGTCGCAGGTACCGCTCGAGCTGGGTGATCTTGCCCTGACGGGACAGGTTGAATGCTGTGCCGTTGTCGGTCAGGAACCGGGCCGGGGCGCCGTGGCGGCCGATCGCTGCCGAGACGACCGTGATCGCTGCCTCTGCGGTCTCCGACCGGGCGACATGCGAGGCCAGGATGAACCGTGAGTGGTCGTCCTCGACCTGCAACACGCACCGCTTCGATCCTGCCTCGTCATCGAGACCGACCTCGAAACCGTCGAGCTGCCAACAGCCGTTCGGGTCCGGATACCGGAACCGGCGGTAGGAGGCGCGGGGCCGTTTCGCCGGCTCAGGAGTGACCACCCCGTAGCGGGTGAAGATCCTCGCCAGGGTCGCCCGCGACGGCGGGGTGATGCCCCGGCGGCGCATCACGGCCGCCACCGACAACGGCCCATGGTCCCAGCCCTCCTTGCTCAGCTGGGCCCTCACCTGCAACGCGATCGCTTCCAGTTCCTGGCTGGTCTTGTGCGGGATCGTCTTCGCGACCGGCTGCCGAGCGGCCAAAGCGGCCAGCTTGCCGTCGGTCTTCGCCCGTGCCCGAACCTTGCAGAACTCAGCACGCGAAATCCCGTGCTCACGACAAAACCGAGTGACCTCACCCCGACGAGGCTGGTCAGTTAAGTTGATGATCAAGCGACGAACACGCGCGTCGATACGGGCTGCCATGCCGACGACCCTCGCCACTCAGCGCACCCCGCCTGAGCCGATCGTCCACAAAGCTCCGAGACACAACCGTCAACACAACCGTCCACGAAGGCCGAGACACAACCGTCCACGAAGCTGCGAGACACAACCGTCCACGAAGGTACGAGACTTCACAGTCCCCAATACCCGTCGGCATCCCGACGGGGAAAGGAACCGTCCCCAATACCCGTCGGCATCCCGGCGGGGAACGGAACCGTCCCCCGAATCGCCTCAGCCAATAGAGTGCCCTGTGGCCGCACCCAGGATCCCGCTGATCGTCGACGTCGATACCGGTATCGACGACTCCCTCGCCCTGCTGTACCTGCTGGCCAGCCCCGAGGCTGAGCTGATCGGCATCACCTGCACCGCCGGCAACGTCAATGCCCGGCAGGTCGCCATCAACAACCTGGCCTGGCTCGAGCTCTGCAACGCCCCCGAAGTCGAGGTCGCCTTGGGTGCCGAGGTGCCGATCATCACCGCGTTGATGACCACCGAAGAGACGCACGGGCCCCAAGGCATCGGCTACGCCGAACTGCCCGCCCCGACCCGCCGGCTCTCGGCCCGCCACGCCATCGAGGTCTGGATCGACAACGCCCGCAGGCGTCCCAGTGAGATCACCGGCCTGATCACCGGGCCCCTCACCAACCTGGCCCTGGCGGTCAAGCTCGAACCCGAACTGCCCCGGCTGCTCAAGCGCATCGTGGTGATGGGTGGCGCCTTCAACCACCCCGGCAACACCACCCCCACCACCGAGTGGAACATCGCCGTCGACCCCGACGCCGCCAAGATCGTCTTCGATGCCTTCTCGGAGCTGCCGGACGACCGGCGTCCGGTGATCTGCGCCCTCGACGTCACCGAGCGCATCGAGCTGCATCCGCACCACGTCGCCGAACTGGCCCGGGTCGCCGGCAGCACGCCGGACGAAGTGCTCCACCCCGACGACGAGCCGGGCACGCGTTCGACCGCGTCCAACCGGGTGATCCGGCACCTCAGCGACGCCGTGCGCTTCTACATGGAGTTCCACCGCCGCTACGACCAGGGGTATCTCGCCCACCTGCACGACCCGTTCGCCGCGGCCGTCGCGCTCGACCCGGGCTTGGCCACCCTTCGGCCCGCAACGGTTGACGTGGAGCTCGCCGGTACCCTCACCCGCGGCCAGACGGTCGCCGACTGGCGTGGCATGTGGGGACGACGGCCGAACGCTGACATCGTGGTCGACACGGATCCGGACGAGTTCTTTCGGCGCACGATCGAACGGGTCGGAGCCCTGGCCCGAAGCCTGAACTGAACCTCGGCGCGGGCGGCACGACAACTGAATCCGCGGCTGACAGTCGTAGTGTTCGCCGCACCCGTCCCACGTCCACGCCCCGTCGGCCAACGGCGACGACGTCGATCAGGAGAACACCATGACCGCACGCAGCACCGACACCAACCGCTCCCGCAACCTCGCGCTGGTGGTCCTCGGCACCCTGATCGTGCTCGCCACGTACCTGTATCTGGTGATCACCCAACCCACCGAGCTGGCGCAGAGCAGTTCGGCGCCGGCCGGCCTGATCGCCATGGCCGGCTACCTGATCGGTGCGGTGATGCTGGCTGCCGGGTCGATCCATCGGCTCTCGACCACCACCATCGCGATGGCTCCGGTGGCCATCGCACTGAACATCGTGGTGGGCCAGCTGGTGGCCGTGCTCGGCCTGCCGGTCTACCTCGATTCGATCGGCACCGTGCTGGTCTCGGCGCTGGCCGGCCCCGCGGCGGGGGTGGTCACCGGCATTCTCACCAACGTGATCTGGGGCCTGACCCTGAATCCGGTACCGCTGCCGTTCGCCGTCGTGCAGGTGGTGATCGGGCTGATGGCCGGCTACGCCGCGCGCCTGGGCGTGTTCCGCACCGTCTGGCTGCCCCCGATCGCCGGCGCGATCACCGGTGTGGTGGCGGCGATGATCTCGGCCCCGATCTCGGCGTTCATCTTCGGCGGCGCCACCGGCGGCGGCACCGGCGTGCTGGTCGGCATGTTCCAGGCCATGGGGCAGTCGCTGCTGGCGTCCACCACCCTGCAGGGACTGCTGTCCGATCCGCTCGACAAGTTGATCACGTTTACCGTGGTGTACCTGGTGCTCACCGCCCTGCCGGCCCGGTTCAAGCAGCGGTTCCCGTTCGTCCGCGAGTACCAGGTTTTCGGCACGAAGGTGCCCACGAGCAAGGCCTGAGCCGCGCGTGTCGTCCACTTTGTACGTCGAGCGGGCCTCGCCGATCCATCGGCTCAACCCGGTCACCAAACTGGTGGCGCTGCTGTGCCTGCTGGTGGTGGTGTTCGCGATCCCGCAATGGTGGGCCAGCCTCGCGGTGCTGCTGCTGGTGATCGTGCCGGCCGCCATCAGCTCCGGGGTGGCAGCTCGGTTGGCCCGCAGCGCCGGCCAGTTGCTGCTGCCGATCCTGGTCGTGCTGGTGCTCGTGCAGGGCCTCACCTACCCGGGCGGCCGGACGGTGCTGTGGCAGTGGGGGCCGCTGGCGCTCACCACCGAGGGGCTGATGTTCGCCCTGACCATCGGCGCCCGCCTCGTCTGCCTGGTGCTGGCATCGGTGTTACTGGTGCTCACCACCCACCCAGGGGACCTGATGTCAGCGCTCACCGAGCAGGGCATGTCGCCCAAGTTCGCCTACATCATCAGCTCGACGCTGCAGCTGATCCCGTCGTTCCAGGCCCGCGCGACCAGCATTCTGCTCGCTCAGCAGGCCCGGGGGCTGACCGTGCCGAGCAATCCGCTGCGCCGTCTCGGGGTGCTGATGCCGCTGCTGGGGCCGCTGGTGCTGGGCATGTTCACCGACATCGAAGAGCGCTCGACGGCGATGGAGGCCCGCGGCTTCGGCTCCACCGCCAGGCGGACGACGCTGGTGCCGGTCCGCGACACCCGGGCGCAGCGGGTGGCGCGCTGGGTGATACCGGTGCTCGCGCTGGCGGCGATCCTGGTTTCGCTCCGGTGGATCGGCTGAGGTGGACGCCGCCATGATCGTTCTGCGCGAGGTGAGCTACACCTATCCCGAGGCCGCCGACCCGGCGCTGCACGGCATCGAGCTGAACCTGCAGCCCGGATCGATCACCGGCGTCGTGGGGGCTTCCGGCGCCGGCAAGACCACGCTGGCCAAGGTGATCGCCGGCTTTCTGCCCCGGGTGGACGGCGGCGAGCTGACCGGAACCGTCTGCGTCGCCGGACGCAACCTGGCCGAGCTGAGCCTGGTCGAGGCGGTCGGCCAGGTCGGACTGGTGATCCAGAACCCGTTCAACCAGATCTCGGGTGCCAAGTACACCGTCCGCGAAGAGATCGCGTTCGGCATGGAGAACCTGGGAACCCCGCGGGCCGAGATGGCTGCGCGGGTCAAGCAGGTGGCGGCACTGCTGCGCATCAGCGACCTGCTCGACCGCTCGCCGTACGCCCTCTCGGGCGGGCAGATGCAGCTGGTCGCGATCGCGTCGATGCTGGTGCTGCGCACGCCGGTGCTGGTGATGGACGAACCCACCTCGCAACTCGATCCCTTCGGCACCAGGCTGGTGTTCGCGGTGCTCGACCAGCTGCAGCAGGCCGGCACCACGGTGGTGATCTTCGAGCACAAGCTCGAGCTGCTGCAGGCCCATGCCGACCGGCTGCTGGTGCTGGCCGGGCACACCATCGTCGCCGACGGGTCGCCCACCGAGGTGCTGGCGGACGAACGGGTGGACGGCTGGGCGATCGGCTCGACCCGTTACACCCGAGCGGCCCGGCTGGCCAGGGGCCGGGGGCTGTTGCCCGTCCACGGTGCCCTTCCGGTGTCGTTCGAGCAGGCCGCGGCCACCTTCGGGGGCGCACGATGACGGCGGTGCGGTTCGAGAACGTCCGGTTCCGCCACCCCGGTGGCGTCGAGGCGCTGCGTGGCGTGTCACTCACCGTCGCGGCGGGCGAGCGGGTGGCGATCATCGGGCAGAACGGGGCCGGCAAGACCACGCTGGTGCGGCACCTCAACGGCATTCTGCAACCCTCGTCCGGACGCGTTCTGGTCGGCGAGCGGCCGACCGCCGGACGCAGCATCTCCGAGCTGGCGGCGTCCGTGGGGTACCTGTTCCAGAACCCCGACGAGCAGCTCTTCGCCTCGAGCGTCCGCATCGACGTGGAGTTCGGGCCGCGCAACCTGGGCTGCACGCCGGCCGAAGCCACCGCGCGGGCGGACGAGGCGCTCGCGGCCGTGGGGTTGTCGGCGCAGGCGCAGAGCCATCCGCTGCACCTGTCGCTGAGCGAGCGCAAGCGGGTGGCGCTCGCCGGGGTGCTGGCGATGCGTACCGCGGTAGTGGTGCTCGACGAGCCGACCACCGGCCAGGACGCACGGGGCGCCGACCTGGTGGCCGCGGTGGTCGAGACGCTAGCCGCCTCCGGACGCACGGTGATCGCCATCACCCACGACATGGACTTCGCCGCCGAGCACTTCGACCGGCTGATCGTGATGGCCGCCGGCGAGGTGACGGCCGACGGCCGGCCGGCGGACGTGTTCGGCGAGGCGCAGGTACTCGAGCGGGCAGCCGTCGAGCCGCCGCAACTGTTCCGGCTGGCGCAGCGTCTGGGCTGGCCGCAGCGCCCGACGGGAGTGCAGCAGTTCGTGGACGCCTTCGCGGCCCGGGCCCCCCGCTGAGCCGCCCCGCAGGGTGTCATCACAAACCCCCAGCGCGGCCGAAAGGATGCTGAGAAGATCGGCTTCATGACCGACCATCCAGACACCTCGCTGCGCGAGCGCAAAAAGCGCGCCACGCGTGAGGCATTGCACGCGGTGGCGCTGCGGCTGGTCACCGAACGTGGGTCCGACGACGTGACGATCGAAGCTATCTGCGACGAGGTGGGCGTCTCTGCACGCACATTCTTCAACTACTACCCGACCAAGATCGCGGCCGCGTTCGACCTGCCCGTCGCCGAGATTCCGGACGACGAGCGCGAACGGTTTCTCGGGGCGTCCGGCAGTCTGCTGGTGGACAGTTGCGAGTTGGTCGCCCGCAACGTCACCCAGCCCAGGGACTATCCGAGCATCGCAGCGCTGCTGCAGGCGCGCCCCGAGTTGGCGATGGATTTCTGGCAACAGACCCTGCACCGGCTGAAGCCGTTCTTCGTACTGATCGAGCAGCGGGTCGGTGACGCGCACGGGGCGCGGATCGCGTTCGGCGTCGTGATCACCGCGGTGAGTTCGGCCATGATGACCTCGGACGTCGCCACCCAGGCCGAGGTCGAGGCGCGCCTGTTGCGCGAGATTCTGGCGATGGAGTCGCTGATCCACGAGATCGAGGTATCGGTTTAGCTCGGTGCATCCGGGCTTGGCGCCGGGGTTCAGGACGGCGCGCACCGCTCGACGCGCGGCCCAGGAAATGACAAATATCTTCAGTGCAGGAATACTCAGCCGCAGTGACTGCTCAACTCATGGTCGAGTTCCTGATTCCTGCACCGCTTAATGCATGGTTCGATATCAGGACTTGTTGATAATGTGCCGGATGCAGCGGAGCGCGGTCTGCTCGGGTCGCATCGACGCGGGCGGCAGTTCCGGAGAGCAGGACCAGCATGACTCACCCTCACCACCTGGCAGCGGTCACCCCCGGGCGGCGTACGGCGGCACGTCGCGCGCTGGCGTTCGCCGTCAGCATCGCCTTGGCGATCGGCTCGCTGCTCGTCCACCCGCTCACCGCGTTCGCCGACGGGCCCACCACGTTCAGCAACACCGCGTCCATCGCGATTCCGGCCACCGGTTCGGCCAATCAGATCGGCCCGGCCAGCCCGTACCCGTCCAGCATCACGGTCAGCGGCATGACCGGGCTGGTCACCAACGTCACCGTCACGTTTCACAACCTGACGCATGCGGCGCTGGGCGATCTGGACGCCCTGGTGGTCGCGCCGGGCGGTGAGAATCTGATCGTGCTCTCGGACGCCGGCCCCGAGAACGCCCTGGCGTTCACGAACAACGCCACGCTGACCTTCGACGATTCGGCCGCCACCACCGTGCCCGGCGGCGATGTGGCCTCCGGCCGCTTCCGGCCCACGAACAACCCCTGGAATACGACGGAGACCTTTCCCGCACCGGCGCCCGCCCCGTCCAGCCAAACCACCCTGGCCGGCGCGTTCTCGGGTATCAGCGCCAACGGCAGCTGGCAGCTCTTCATCATCGACGACACCACGGGCGACATCGGCACCATGAGCGGCGGCTGGAGCGTCACGCTCACCACCGAGGTGTCCGCCGAGGCGACCACCACGACCGTCACCTCGTCCGACACCACCACGACCACCGGCTCGCCGGTCACCTTCACCGCGGCAGTGCGAGCGGGCGGCTCGCCGGTCACGGCCGGGTCGGTGCAATTCAGCAGCGACGGCACCAACCTGGGCGTCCCGGTGCCGGTGAACGGCGCGGGCAATGCCGCCCTGACCACGTCGGTACTCGCCGAAGGCACCCACCTGATCCGCGCCACCTACGGCGGGGCGACCGGCTTTCTGACCAGCAACGGCACGCTCAGCCAGCGCGTCGACAATGCCACCACGGTGACTGGCACCACCTTCTGCAACGCCGGTCCGCTCACCTCGCCCGATCGCGGTGCGGCCACCCCTTACCCGTCCAACATCTTCGTCACCGGCCTGACCGGCCAGGTCACCAAGGTGACCGCCCAGCTGCGCGGACTGTCCCACCAGGCGCCGATCGACCTCGACATTCTGCTCTCGGGGCCGACCCCGACCCGCAACGTGTTCCTGATGAGCGACTCCGGCGGCCAGAGCGCGGTCAGCAACCTCAACCTCACCTTCGACGACGACGCGCCGAGCGCGATCGGCTCGTCGCTGACCAGCGGAACCTTCCGGCCCACCAGAACCGCGGACGAATCCGTCGAGAGCCTTCCCCCGCCGGCCCCCGGCCTGAGCGGGGCGACCACCCTGTCGACCTTCAACGGCGCATCGGGCAACGGCACCTGGAGCCTGTGGCTGGTGGACGACGCCACCGGCGACGCCGGCTCGATCAGTGGCGGCTGGTGCGTCACGATCACCACGGCGGCACCCACCACCACGGTGCTGACGGCCAGCCCCAACCCGTCCACCTTCGGCCAGAGCGTCACGTTCAGCGCCACCGTGACCAGCGGCGGCAACCCGGTCGATGCGGGCGCCGTGCAGTTCTCGGACGGCGCCACCGACCTGGGTGCTCCGGTCACGGTCGGCCCCGATGGCACGGCCACCCTCACCACCTCGGCGCTGACGGCCGGTTCGCACACCATCACCGCCGACTACGGCGGCACGCTCACCCTGGCCGAGAGCACCGACAGCGTCGATCAGGTGGTCGCGCGGCTGGCCTCCGACACCGTCCTGGCCTCCAGCCTCAACCCTTCGCGTGTCGGTGATCCGGTCACCTTCACCGCGACGGTGACCGCCGGCGGGTCGCCGCTGGGTACCGGTTCGGTCACGTTCAGCGTGGACGGCACGGACGTGGCGACCACACCGGTCTCGGCCACCGGCGAGGCGACCTTCACCACCAGCACGCTGACCGCCGGCACGCACCCCGTCCAGGCCCGCTACCTGCAGACCGCGACCCATGCCACCAGCTCGGACGACCTCGACCAGGTGGTCGGGCAACAGGCGTCCGCCACCACGGTCACCTCGAACCTGAACCCGGCGGACTTCGGCGAACCGGTCACGCTCACGGCCAGCGTCACCGCTGGGGGAGCGCCGGTGACGGCCGGCTCGGTGCAGTTCAGCGTGGGCGGCACGCCGGCCGGCCCGGCGCTTCCGTTGGCGCCCGACGGCACCGCGACCCTCACCCAGAGCGACCTGCTGCCGGGCACCATCGTGTTCACGGCGACCTATCTGGGCACGTCGGAAATCGCGGGCAGCAGCGGCACCCTGACCCAGGTGATCAACGGCCAACCCTCGGCCACGCAGCTCACCGGGCCCGCGACGTCCGAGCTGGGTGACCCGGTCACCTTCACGGCCACCGTCACCGCAGGCGGTGCGCCGGTCGCGTCCGGGTCGGTGGTGTTCAGCGACGCGGGCACGCCGCTGAGCGGCGAGATCGGCGTGGACGCCGCCGGCCGGGCCACGCTCACCACCTCCGAGTTGCCCGTGGGTGCGCACACCCTCAGCGCCGCCTACACCGACGCCGACGGCAGTTATCAGGCCAGCACGTCGTCCGAACTGGCGCACACGGTCACGCTGACCTTCGCCCCCGGCGGCCCCTACACGGTGGCCGAGGGTGAGGCGCTGACCCTGGCCGGCACCGGATCGCCGGGTGCGACCTACGCGTGGGACCTCAACGACGACGGGGACTTCGGCGACGCCACCGGGCTGGCCCCCACGCTCAGCTGGGACGACCTGCAGGCACTGGGCATCAACGACGGGCCGGCGAGCCTCACCGTGCGGCTGCAGGCGAGCGCGGGCGGTGCGGCGGTGGGCACGCAGTCGGCGCAACTGACCGTCACCAACACCGCACCCCAGTCGGTGCTGACCGGCGGCCTGACCGCCACCGTCGGCCGTCCGTTCACCATCAAGGTGGGCGCGGACGATCCGTCGGCGGCCGACCTGGCGGCGATGTTCGTCTACACGGTCGACTGGGGCGACGGCTCACCGGTCGAGAGCGTGGTGGGGCCGGCCGACCCGCCGGTCACCCACACCTACACCACTGCGGGCACCTTCGACGCCACGTTCACCGCCACCGACAAGGACGGCGGCACCGGCCCCGGGCAGACCGTCCAGGTGCTGGCCGACGACGCGCCTGCTCCGTCGCCCTCGCCGACCAACACCAGCGACACCGACGACGACAGCGGCAGCAACGACCTGCCGCAGACCGGCGCGGACGCCGACCTCAACCGGCTCCTCATCGGCTTCGGCCTCCTGGCAGTCGGAGCCCTGGCCACGGCGACGGCGCTGATCACCCGGGCGGTGCGCCGGCAGGGCTGAGCAACGGCGAGGCTGAGCAACGGCGAGGCTGAGCAACGGCGAGGCTGAGCAACGGCCACCCACGCTGGGCGGGGCGGGTACGGTGTTTCGCGATGGCCAACCCCAAGTACCCCGCGTGGGTGTCGCAGCTGAGCGAGCGTCAGCTCGTCGACACCTTCGGCTCCGACACCCTCAAACGCGGTCAGGCCTACGCCGCCCAGTCCCGGGTGGGGCACATCGCGGTCGGCTCCGGCACCGGCGGGTCGCTGGTGCAGGCGCAGGTGCGGGGTTCGTCCTACTACTCCTACGCGACGGTCGTCCGCCATATCGCTGCCACCGACACCCTCATCTCGACCTGTTCGTGTCCGGTGCGGTCCAACTGCAAACACGGCGCCGCGCTGGTGTGGCACATGCACACCGTCAACATGCGCGCGCTGACCCCGGCCTGGCAGCTGGCGCTGGACGAGGTGACGGCCGATGCCCAGCCGGCCGGCCAGGGGCAGCCGCTCGCGGTCTCGGTCGCCAGGCCGTCCGGCATGGTGCAGCTGCGGCCGCTGGTGTGGGGCCGATCCGGACGCTGGGTGAAGACCGGAATCACCTGGGATCAGCTCGCCTACCCCTGGCAGGGCAACTACCGGGAGGGAGCACCGGGTGGCGCTGGCCGGCCTGGCCCGGGCCCGCGACCAGCGCGCCAGCGTGAACTACTACTCCCGGCGCGCGGACGAACTGTGGCTGGGTGAGCTCGGCTCATCGGTCTGGCACTGGCTGCGCGCGGCGCTGGAGGCAGGGGTCGAACTGGTGCCCGGCCAGGGGGTGAACCGGGTGCGGCTCTCGCCGCAGCCCGCCCGGCTGATCAGCCGGGTCGTCCACACCGAGAACGGGCTGGGGCTGCGCACGATGGCCGTGACCGACGAGCTGGCACGAGCCGTCCCCTACGGCGACCTGCTCGGCGACCCGCCGCACGGTTTCGTCGTCGAGACGGCGGACGAACTGGTGCTGGTGCCGTTCGCCGAGCCGCTGAGCAGGGCTCAACGGACGCTGCTGGTGCAACACTCGCGGCTGGAGATCCCCGAGCGCGAGGTGCCGACGTTCGCCGCCCAGTTCTACCCGGCGCTGCGCCGGATCGCCGCCGTCGAACTGGACGACGGCGTCGACCTGCCCGAGGCCGAGCCGCCGGCCCTGCTGCTGCGGGTCGAGTTTCGGGCCGAGCACGTGAGCCACCTGCGCTGGGGGTTTCGCTACCGGGTCGGCGACACCGGGCTGGATGCGCCGCTGAACCCCGGGCCGAACCCGCCCGCCTACCGTGACGTCGAGGCCGAGTCGAGCCTGCTGGACGCCTTGCCCGCCGGCCCGTGGCCGAGCGTGCAGGTGGGGGAGACGCAGCGTCCGGTGGAGAGTGCGACGCTGACCGGGCCGGCCACCGCACAACTGGCGGAACTCGGGCTGGACCGGCTGCGTGAGCTCGGCGTGCTGGTCGAGGTGACCGGTGAACCCGTCGAGTACCGGCTCGCCACCGAAGCACCCGAGGTGTTGCTCACCGTGAGCGACCCGCCCGAGGGCACCGACTGGTTCAACCTGGCGGTGCACGTGACGATCGAGGGCGAACCGGTCGAGTACCGCGAGCTGTTCACGGCGCTGGCGACCGGGCAGACCCACCTGATCCTGCCCTCCGGCACCTGGTTCAGTCTGGAGCGGCCCGAACTCGAGCAGCTGCGGGCCCTGATCACCGAGGCCCAGGAACTCGCTGGGGGCGACGGCGACGGGCAGGTGCGGCTGCGCACCGAGCACGCCGGACTGTGGGACGAGCTCGTCCAGCTCGGCGTGGTGGCGGAACAGTCGGCGGCCTGGACGCGCGCCGCGTCCGCACTGCTCGACCTGACCGAACTGCCGCAACCGCCGGTGCCGGACGGGTTGCTGGCCACCCTTCGTCCGTACCAGGAGGTGGGTTTTCGCTGGCTGCATTTTCTGTACACCAGCCGGCTGGGCGGCATCCTGGCCGACGACATGGGTCTGGGAAAGACCGTGCAGGCGTTGGCGCTGGCGTGTGCGCTCCAGGAGTCGGGCGAACTGGAGCGTCCGTTCCTGGTGGTCGCGCCGACGTCCGTGCTGAGCACCTGGGCCGAGCAGGCGGCGCTGTTCGCGCCCGGGCTGCGCGTGCGGGTGGTGACGCAGACGGCCAAGAAGCGTGCCGAGTCGCTGGCCGAACTGGCGGCGGGGGCCGACATCGTGGTCACCTCGTACACGCTGGTGCGGCTGGATGAGGACGAGTACGTCGAGCAGCCGTGGACGGTGGGGCTACTGGATGAGGCCCAGTTCGTGAAGAACCGGCAGGCGCGTGGGCATCAGTCGGTGCGCAAGCTGCGGGCGCGCACCAAGTTCGCGATCACCGGCACCCCGCTGGAGAACAACCTGATGGATCTGTGGTCGCTGCTGTCCATCGTGTCGCCGGGACTGTTCGCCGACCCGGTGCTGTTCGCCGAGCGGTACCGGCGTCCGATCGAGAACGGCTCGGACACCGAGGCGCTGGCGAGGCTGCACCGGCGGGTGCGTCCGCTGATGCTGCGGCGCGCAAAGGAGTCGGTGGCCGCCGAACTGCCGCCCAAGCAGGAGCAGGTGCTGTCGATCGAGCTCGCGCCCGGGCACCGGCGGCTCTACGACAAGCAGCTGGCCGCCGAACGCAAGAAGGTGCTGGGGCTGGTCGATGACCTGCAGCACAACCGGATCACGATTCTCGCGGCGCTCACCACGCTGCGTCAGCTGGCCCTGTCGCCGGCGCTGGTGCTGCCCGGGCAGGCCGCCGTGTCGGCGAAGATCGACACGCTGGTCGAGCTGGTCACCGAGCTGGCCGCCGAGGGGCACCGCGCGCTGGTGTTCAGCCAGTTCACCCGTTACCTCGGCATGGTGCGCGAGCGGCTGGCGTCCGAGAACATCGGCGCGACCTACCTGGACGGACGCACCCGCGACCGGGCGGCGCGGCTGGCGCAGTTCCGCACCGGGGACGATCCGGTGTTTCTGATCAGCCTCAAGGCGGGCGGTTTCGGGCTGACCCTGACCGAGGCCGATTACGTGTTCATTCTCGACCCCTGGTGGAACCCGGCCGCCGAACTGCAGGCGATCGACCGCACCCACCGCATCGGCCAGGACAAGCACGTGATGGTGTATCGCCTGGTCAGCGCCGACACCATCGAAGAGAAGGTGGTGGCGTTGCAGCAGCGCAAGCGCGACCTGTTCGACCAGGTGGTCGGCAAGGGCGGCGAACTGGCGGCCCCGCTGACCGCGGACGACATCCGCGGCCTGCTCGAACCCTAGCTCCGACAGGTATTGGGGACGGTTCTTTTACCTGTCGGCGAGCTGGCTCGGGCTGGCTCCGACAGGTATTGGGGACGTGGCTCCGACGGGTATTGGGGACGGTTCTTTTACCTGTCGGCGAGCTGGCTCCGACGGAGAAAGGAACCGTCCCCATTTCTCGTCAGGCGCGGGTCGATCAACTCCAATGCTCGCTGGACGGCGGGCGCCGCGTCGTCCGGGTCCGGCTGGCTCCGACAGGTATTGGGGACGGTTCCTTTCCCTGTCGGCGACCTGGAGCTCCGGCTGGCTCCGACGGGTATTGGGGACGGTTCTTTTACCTGTCGGCGAGCTGGCTCCGACGGGGAAAGGAACCGTCCCCATTTCTCGTCAGGCGCGGGTCGATCAACTCCAATGCTCGCTGGACGGCGGGCGCCGCGTCGTCCGGGTCCGGCTGGCTCCGACAGGTATTGGGGACGGTTCTTTTACCTGTCGGCGAGCTGGCTCCGACGGGGAAGGAACCGTCCCCATTTCTCGTCAGGCGCGGGTCGATCAACTGACAGAGCCCCGGGGAGTGGTGGGGTTTGGGTGACGGCGCGGCGTCCTGAGTGAGGGGGCCATCGGCGAGATTCTCGATGTGTACCGCCAAGTACTCATCGAAGGAGAGCTCACCGATGGCCTTGTCTGATTCTGCCTTGTCCGAGCTGATGGAGGTGTTCCGCTCCGGGGAGGGCACCGATTTCATCCGCGAGTGTGTCCGGGTCGCGATGCAGGACCTGATCGATACCGAAGCAAGCAGCGTGATCGGTGCCGGCCGGTATGAACGCACCGAGACCCGCACCACTGAGCGCAACGGGTCACGACCCGGCTGCTCACCACCCATGCCGGCGACATCCAGTTGGCGGTGCCGAAACTGCGCAGCGGCTCGTTCTTCCCGAGCATCTTGTCGCCGCGACGCAGGATTGATCAGGCCCTGTATGCGGTGGTGATGGAGGCCTACGTGCACGGCGTTTCCACCCGCAGCGTCGATGATCTGGTGGTTGCCCTGGGCGGCACCGGCATCTCCAAGTCGGAGGTGTCACGCATCTGCGCCGGCTTGGACGAGACCGTCGGTGCGTTCCGCACCCGCCGACTCGACCATGTCAGGTTCCCTTACGTCTATCTGGACGCCACCTATCTGCATGTGCGGACCGAGCAGGCGATGGTGGTGTCCAAAGCGGTCGTGGTCGCCACCGGCGTCACTGATCAGGGCCGCCGCGAGATCCTCGGCGTCGACGTCGGTGACAGCGAAGACGAAGTGTTCTGGCGCGGCTTCCTCACCTCGTTGAAGAAGCGCGGCCTGGCCGGGGTGAGGCTGGTCATCTCCGACCAGCACGCAGGCCTGGTCGCTGCCATCGCCCGCGGCCTGCAGGGCAGCAGCCATCAACGCTGCCGGGTGCACTTCATCCGCAACGTGCTCGCCCACGTCGCCAAGGGCGAGGCCGAAATGGTCGCCGCGGTGTTCCGCACCATCTTCGCTCAACCCGACCTGCCCTCGATGAGCAACCAATGGGACAAGGTCACCGGCGAGCTCGCCGGCCGCTACCCCAAGATCGGTGACCTGATGGATCAAGCGAAAGCCGAAGTGCTCGCCTTCGCGGTCTTCCCCGCGAGCACTGGCGCAAGATCTGGTCCACCAACCCGCTCGAGCGGCTCAACAAGGAAATCAAACGCCGCGCCCGCGTGGTCGGCATCTTTCCCAACGAAGCCGCCGTCATCCGACTCGTCGGCGCCGTCCTGGCCGACACCCACGACGAATGGGCCACCGATGAGCGCCGCTACCTCTCCGAAGAATCCATGGCCAAAATCGGCAAACCCAGCAACAATGAACCCGTCGCCCTCAACCAGGGCTGACCGGTCGGCATCGAGATGACCTCAAAGCCCACCACTCCCCGGGACTCTTACGATCAACTCCAATGCTCGCTGGACGGCGGGCGCCGCGTCGTCCCGGTCCGGCTGGCTCCGACAGGTATTGGGGACGGTTCTTTTACCTGTCGGCGAGCTGGCTCCGACGGAGAAAGGAACCGTCCCCATTTCCCGTCAGGCGCGGGTCGATCAACTCCAATGCTCGCTGGACGGCGGGCGCCGCGTGGTCCGGGTCCGCCTGGCCGATCACCACGCCGTGCACCATGTGGATGAACAGCAGCACGTCCGATACCTGCCAGGACGGGTCAGCCAGACCGGCGCCCTGCGCGCGGGCCAGCGGTTCGGCGATGATCCGGGCCAACCGGTCCTCGCCGAGGGTCTCTGGCAACTCGGGATGCGTCTGGATCACCATGTCGATGAACGCCGTGGACTCCACCGTGAAGGTCACCAGCCGTCGCCACAGCACGTCGAAGCAGTCCTGGCCCGACTGCGCAGCGGCGATCGCCTCCAACTCGGCGAAGTTGTCGTCAAACACCGCCAGGGCGAGATCGATCCGGTGCGGAAAATGCCGGTAGAGCACGCCCTGCCCCACCCCGGCCGCCTTGGCGATGGCGTTGAGCGGCACGTGGTAGCCCTGCTGGGCGAACAGCGTGCGCGCCGCGGAGAGAATCGCCGCCCGGTTCTTGGGCGCTGCGGACGGCCCGGCATTGTGTGGACGAGGGGCAGCAGGCATGCTGGAAGCATAGAACCGGACAGTGGTGTCCGGTTAACCGAACGGGGAGCCATGACCGACAACTGGAATGAGACCTTCGATCTGGTCGTCGCCGGCACGGGGGTCGCCGCACTGTCGGCCGCCGTCACCGCCGCGGACGCCGGGCTGAAGGTACTGATGCTCGAGAGTACCGACCGCTGGGGCGGCAGCAGCGCCATGTCTGGCGGCGGCCTGTGGATGCCCAACAACCCGCTGATGCGCCGCGACGGTGCCGGCGACTCGCGCGAGGATGCCCTGGAGTACCTGGAGGTGACGATCGGCGACGCCGGTCCGGCCACGTCCAGAAAGCGCAAGGAGGCCTTCGTCGACGGTGTGGACGGCTTCGTCAGCCTGGCCGAGCGCCACGGCGTCCAGTTCGCCCGCGCCGCCGACTACCCCGACTACTACCCCGAACTGCCCGGCGGCAAGATCGGCCGCGCCATCGAGGTGGAGCCGTTCGACGTCAAGCGCATCGGTGACTGGTGGACTACCTCGCGCGGCCAGGACGGCGTGCCGGCCCCGGTCAAGACCGACGACTTCTGGCTGCTGTCGCGCGCGTGGTCGACCCCGGGCGGCTTCTACCGCGGCGCCAAGGTGGTCTTCCGCACGCTGGGCTCGCTCGCCGGCCGCAAACAGGCGGTCGGCATGGGCGCGGCGGTCACCGCATCGCTGCTCGACGTGGCGTTGCGGCTCGGTGTTGCGGTGCGGCTGTCGTCGCCGGTCGAAGAACTGCTGATCGAGGACGGCCGGGTGGTCGGCGTCCGCACCTCGTCCGGGGGCCAGGAGCGCCGCATCCGGGCCGAGCGGGGCGTGTTCCTCGGCGGTGGCGGCTTCGACCACAACGCGCAGTGGCGTGAGCGGTTCCAGGGGGTGGACGGCACGGCGTCGTCCGGCTCGAAGGGCAACGTGGGCTCGGCGATCGAGGTCGCGCAGCGCATCGGCGCCGCCGTCGATCTGATGGACGACGCCTGGTGGGGCGGCTCGATTCCGCCGGCGACCCCCGAGCACAACGCCGGGTTCCTGGTCAGCGAGCGCTCGATGCCGTTCTCGATCATGGTGGACGGGGCGGGCAACCGGTTCGCCAACGAGTCCGAGAGCTACGTCGATCTGGGCCACCACATGCTGGAGCATTCCGAGACTGTTCCCGGCCGTTACTGGATGGTCGCGGACGCCCGGCACGCCCGCCGCTACCTGCGCTCCTACGCGCTCGACCCGCGCGCGGTGAAGGCGATGACGCAGGCCGGCATCATGGTGAAGGCGGCGAGCCTGCCCGAGCTGGCCGCCGCGATCGGCGTCGACGCCGGAAACCTGCGCGCCACTGTCGAGACTTTCAACGGCTACGCCCGCTCGGGTGTCGACCACGAGTTCGGACGAGGCAACTCGGCCTACGACCGCTACTACGGAGATCCGCTGGTGCGGCCCAACCCCAACCTGGGCCCGCTGCAGAAGGGGCCGTACACCGCGGTTCAAGTGGTGCCCGGCGACTTGGGCACCAAGGGCGGCGTGGTCACCGATGAGCAGGCGCGGGTGCTGCGCGAGGACGGATCGGTGATCGAGGGCCTCTACGCCGGCGGCAACAACTCCGCGTCGGTGATGGGCCGGACGTATCCGGGCCCCGGTTCCACGCTCGGCCCAGCGGCGGTCTTCGGCTACCTGGCCGCGAAGCATGCCGCGGCGGTTGCACCGGTCCCGGCCTGAGCGGGGCGGATCGAGCGCGTCGGGCGGATCTCGTCATCCCGGCGAAGGCCGGGATCTCACCTGGGTCGCGCTGAACGGGACTGTGAGGCACCTGCGCGGCGACCCAGGGGTGGACGCTGCTCAACCGGCGGGAGGCTTGGTGTGGAGATCCCGGCGTCCGCCGGGATGATGGTGCCGGGCGGGCGGCTGGGCGCGGAGTATCGCGGCGTCCGCCGGGATGACGGTGCCGGGCGGGTGGCTTGGTGTGGAGATCCCGGCGTCCGCCGGGATGACGGTGCCGGGCGGGTGGCTTGGTGTGGAGATCCCGGCGTTCGCCGGGATGACGGTGTAGGGCTGGTCTCGACAGGCTCGACCGGCGGATCTCGTCATCCCGGCGAAGGCCGGGATCTCACCTGGGTCGTGGTGAACGGGACTGTGAGGCACCTGCGCGGCGACCCAGGTGCGGACGGCGCTCGACCCGCGGTGGCTTGGTGTGGAGATCCCGGCGTCCGCCGGGATGACGGTGGGGGGCGGGGGGCTTGGTGTGGAGATCCCGGCGTCCGCCGTGATGACGGTGCCGGGCGGGTGGCTTGACGCGGAGATCCCGGCCTTCGCCGGGATGACGGTGCGGTGGGATGGGCTTGGTGCGGAGCTCCCGGCATTCCCCGGGATGACGGTGCGGACGGAGGGGCGTGGCCGGAGGTCAACGGCATCCGGGTTGGTCCGGCAACGCGTCGCCGACCACGCGACGCCACTCGTCCGCCGTGGTCTCGCCTCCGGCCGTCGCGCAGACGCTCGTGATCACCGCTTCCGCCGCCAGGTCGCGGACG
The DNA here is from genome assembly GCA_016711205.1 of Micropruina sp. GTDB lineage: Bacteria > Actinomycetota > Actinomycetes > Propionibacteriales > Propionibacteriaceae > Micropruina. Next base: position 226,207 of record JADJTM010000001.1, read on the forward strand.
CTGACCGCGGCCGTCCGCTGCGTGCTTCCGAAGTGGCCCGTGATCAGCGTGTGGCCATCAGGTGCGAAGGCGTATGCCCGCGGCTCGGTCTCGAACCCGGGCGGCACGTCGAGCAGCGCGGACGGCTGCAGGGTGGCCAGGTGCACCAGCTGCAGTCCAGCCCGGGTGGGTACGCCGATCAGCCCGTCGGCGCCCACCACGACGGGGCTGACCTGAGCGGATCCGGTGCTCGAGCGGATGCCGGCCACGGTGAGCGTGTCCGTCGCGCCACGTCCGGCCTCGCGCAGCAGTTCGATCGAGCCGTCGACGTGTGCCACCAGCACGGTGCTGCCCGCCCAGGTCACCGACGTCACGGCTGCTGCGGTCGGCGCCCACTGCCGCTCGTGCACCACCTGGCCGGTGGCGACCTCGAGCACCCGCAGGCCGGGGCGGATCCCGGCGTCCGCCTCGTCCGCGTTCTCGGCCAGATTGACCAGGGCCACGTGGGTGGCGTCCACGCTGAACGCCGCCAGATCGTAGCGGTTCGGCGCCGGTGGCACCGTGCCGGTGCTGCCGATCAGCGCTGCCTGCCTGTCGCGCGTCTGGACCACGCCCTCGGACGTGGCCACCAGCACGCCGGACTGCGTGACCAGCGCGGCGAGCGGTACCTCACGATCGTCCGCCTCGCCATCCGTACGCACGGGCAGGTCCAGCTGCCAGTGCTGAACCCCCGCCGGCAGTCCGGACGCCACCCCTCCCGGCGCGCCATCGAGGGTGAGCACGGTGTCGTCGTCGAGCCACAGCGGCCCGCTGACCGCCTCGAAGTCGTCCGCGGACTGCACCGGGGTGGCCGGCAGGATCCGTCCGCCGGTGCGTCCGGGCACCTGGACGATTTGCAGGGCCGCGTCCCGGTTCTCCAGCACCGCGACCCGGGTGCCGTCGGGGGAGACGGCCAGATTCGAGCTGCGGGCGTCCGAGGCGTAGGTCGACACGGCACCGACGCCACGTGGCACCAGCGGCACGCTGGGCGCACCCCGTCCGGTGCCGCCGATCTGCAGCACCGCGACGCGTGACCCGGCGGCGACCAGGGCCCGGTCGTTCGAGACGAACTCCATGGACGTGACCCCGCTCACCCCCGGCACCCGCGCCGTCACGCCGCTCGGGGTGGCCCCGCCCTCGACCTCCTCGCCGACCGGGGCCAGCGTCGCGATCGACAGCCCCGAGGCCGAGTCGTTGATCAGCAGGAAGCCGCCATCGGGTGCGACGGCCATGCCGAGCGGGTCGCCCACCTGCACCGTCGCCGCCAGGGGGGCGCCACCGCCGTCCACCAACTTCGTCATCGGCCAGGCCGTGACCTGCGCGCCCCCGAACACCGGCGCGCTGAGCAGGTAGTCCAGCCGCGGGCCGGCCGCGAACAGCGACGAGGTCGGCGTCCAGATCACCCATGAGGCGTTCCGCACCTTGCCGGTCGTGACGTTCAGCTCGGCCCAGCGGTTGTCGTTGCCGGCCAGCCGCAGGGTCGAGTCGCTGAGAAAGGCCAGCCGCTGGGTGTATTGCGGGTAGATGATGACCTCGTTGTCCCCGGGGCTCAGTGGGTCGGGGTGTCGGTTGAGCGCCGCACCGCTCGTCGTGTCGAACACGCTGATGGCAGCCCGACGATCCGCCAACAGCAGCGCGGCGCGCCGTCCGGACGCCGACAGCGCGATCGCGTCCTCGCCCGCGGTCGGCTCGCTCAGGTCGAGCGGACGGGTGCCGGCGCCGTCCGCGATCAGCACCGAGTCGCCGGCTTGGACGAGCAGCACCCCGCCGTCGGCACTGAGCCGCAGCGCGGTCACCGAAGCGGGCGCGGTGGCACGCAGTGCAGGGGAGTCGCCGGTGGCGGGCCTGAAGGTATAGACCCGGCCGTCGGCCAGACCGGCCGCCGCCAGCCGCCCGTCCGAAGACGTGGCGATCGCGGTGACCGGTGCGTCGAAGGTCACGAAGCGGTCGATCGACGGCGAGGCGAACGACGCCTCCCACAATGCCTCGCGGGTCGCGTCCGTCGGCTCGGTGCGGTAGGACTGCACGGCGAGCAGCTGGGCCATCCGCAGGTCGGCGCCGAGCCGGCTGGACGAGGCCAGCGCCAACTGGCGGGCGCGCAGGGTGACGGCCTGGCGCAGCACGTCGTCGCGCTGCCGCACGGCGATGATGCTGGCCACCACCGAGGCGATCAGCAGCAGCACCAGCAGGCCGACCGCGGTCTTCGTGAGTCGCCGCAGCTTGCGATGCTGGGCCAGATCCTCACCGATCAGCTCGTCGCGTTCGGTACCGCGGATCGGTGCGGACAGGTCGGCCAACGCCTCGGCGAAACGGGGGTCGGCGGTGCCGCCGGGCGAGTCGCGGAACCAGCGGAGGTCGAGCCAGCGGGGCTCCTCGCTGAAGGCGTCGCGCAGCGAGGGTGGCACGGCGCTGTCGTCGGTGAAGCCGTCCTGGGCGGGGTCCCAGGTGAGCGGCCCCTCGTCCAGCACCAACAGGATGGAACCCTGCCCCTTGTGGTCGAGCCACCACTGCACCTCGCGGTCCACGTAGGGCGAGGCGGCCGCGCGCGGACTGAGCAGCACGATCAGGCTGCGGGCGCTGGTCAGACCGCGCTCGATGGAGGGCCACAGCGCCGGGTTGGTCGACAGTGCGCTGTTGTCGCGGAAGACCCGGATCGCCCGGCGCTGGTGCCACGCGCGGGCGAACCGTTCGAGGCCGCGCTGCAGGGCGATGGCCGGGCGCTCCGAGGCGGAGTGCGCGTACGAGATGAAGGCATCCCAGCCGTCGGCCATGCCGCATTGTCGACCCGGTGCGGTCGGTGCGTCGAGAGCCGCGGCGGCTGGCACCGGCGCTCAGCCGGTCGGTGGGGGGCGAGGTCCGTCCCCAAACCGGTTTGGGGACGGACCTCAACAGGCTGAGAGCCGTCCCGATCGGCCGGCGACACCCCTGCGGACGGTGTGAAAGTGCTCGGCCCGATCCGGGCTCAGTCGGCGAGCTCGGCCCGGATCCGTCCGGACGCGATCGCGGCGACCAGGGCCGCGTGGTCCTGTTCGTTGCGGGCGGCGTAGGCCAGCGCAAAGTCGGCGAACGCCCGGTCGGCCCCCTCACCGTTGCCCAGATAGCCCGCAATGATCGCCGGCTCGCAGCTTTGGGCGTGCGCCCGGGCCAGCACGGCACCGCACAGCGCCGCGTAGCTGGCCAGCGTCTCGAACGAGAACCGGTCGAGGTCGAAGCTGCCTTTCATGTCGCGGAACTGGCGCACGTAGAAGTGGTGCCCCTCGGAGACCGCCCACCCGAGCAGTGGATCGCTGACCACCTGCATCAGCCGTTGTCCGGTGACGACCCGGTGGCCCTGGTTGGCGAACCGGCTCGCACCCGCATAGGGCGCCAGCACCGAGGCGGTCGCCTCCTTGACCTGCACCATCAGCGGATCGCCGGTGGAATCGACCGCGAGCTGGATGAAGCACCGGGTGCCCACACTGCCCACGCCCACCACCCGCAGGGCGAAGTCGACCCGGCGGTACCGGTCCACCAGCACCCGCATCTTCTGCGGCAGAGACTTTCGGTACAACGTCGGCACCTGGACGGCGTCGCTGGGCAGGTCGTCCCGGCTCAGCCGAGTCGTCAGCGGCGGCTGGTCGATCAGCCGAAGCTCCCCGTCGACGATCTCGGTCAATGCAGCGACGGCCGTTTCGGACGTCCGGTTGCGGGCTTTGCGGGCGACTCGGGTCAGCTCCTTGACCTGCGCCTTCAGTTCAGCCTTGGTACTGGCGCCGGCCCGGACAACGGTCTCGATGTCGTCCACGGTCACCACCGCGTTGAAGATCTGACGGGCGCTCATGGTCGCCAACCGCTGCATCGTGCGGCGGTAGGCGCCGGCGGCTCGCAGGGCAGCCTCTCTGGCGTGATCGCCGGCGTGGCCATGGTGCAGCGCGGCGACGGCCGCGGAGGCGACCAGCCGCTCCACGTCCCACTCCCAGGGTGCGGGAAGGGTCTCGTCGAAGTCGTTCAGGTCGAACACCAACGCCCGCTCGGGGGAGGCGTACAGGCCGAAGTTGGACAGGTGCGCGTCGCCGCAGGCCTGCACGGTGATGCCCGAGACCGGGGTCGGCGCCAGGTCGTGGGCCATCAGGGCCGCGGCGCCCCGGTAGAACGCGAACGGCGAGGCGGCCATCCGTTGCCACCGCAGCGGCACCAGGGACTGCAGTCGGGTGGCGTTCTGGGCGTCCAGCAGCGCGACCGGATCGCGATCGTCCGCCACTGCTGTGCCCAGGCTGGAGCGGGGCGTGCCCTGCCGACGGCGCCGTCCCTGATCGGTCAGTTCTTCCACGATGCGTGCCATCGGCGTCTCCTCACCTTGCGGGTGCCAAGCATGACATCGCAAGGGGATGGACGTCCCGCGCGGCCTCCTGTTCGCTGGACAATCGGCGTAAGGCGCCCGGCAACCGCACCCGAGCGTCGGGTCGCGGCGTGATCGGACGAGGCTCGCCGGCCGTAGCGTCCGTTTCCTACGATCCCGTAGGGTTGAGGCAATCGTTCTGAAGTCGCCGCCCGGGTCTCTTGCAATGAACGCCCAGAAAAGAGACCCGATGTCGGCAACCGATGCGCCCGCACTGCCGCCCATGCGCTCCGTCCGGGGCGCCGCCGTCCGGGTCGAATGGGAGCGTCGCACCAACAGCTTCACCGAACTGGCGGCCCGCGTGCGCGAGCAGGGGTTGAACCGCCGCACCCGCTGGTTCTACTTCACGCTGCTCGGCGGGCTGACGGTGGCGCTGGCGGGTGCCTTCACCGGCATGGCGCTGCTGGGCGACTCGTGGTTTCAGTTGCTGATCGCGGCGGCGTTGGGCGTGATCTTCACCCAGTTCGCCTTCATCGGGCACGAGGCGTCCCACCGCCAGGTGTTCGCCTCCGGACGCGCCAACGACCGCCTGGGACGCATCGTCGCCACCTTCTTCGTCGGCATCAGCTACGCGTGGTGGATGACCAAGCACAACCGGCACCACGGCAACCCCAACCAGATCGGCCGCGACCCCGACATCGCTCCCGGAATGATCGCGTTCACCGAGGACGATGCCGCGGTCGCCACCGGCTTTCGGGGCTGGGTGAACCGTCGGCAGGGTTGGTTGTTCTTCCCGCTGCTGCCGCTGCTGGGCTTCGACCTGCACCAGGCGTCCATCGGACGGCTGTTCCGTCGCGGCAAGCTCGAGGGGCGCGTGCAGGAGCTGCTGTGGCTGGCGCTGCGCTTCACGATGTATCTGGGCGTGGTGTTCTGGCTGCTGCCGGTCGGCATGGCCTTCGCGTTTCTGGGGGTGCAGGTCGCGGTCTTCGGCACGTACATGGGCCTCAGCTTCTCGCCCAACCACATCGGCATGCCGATCGTGCCGCACGGCGCCAAGCTCGACTTTCTCGACAAGCAGGTGCTCACCTCGCGCAACGTCTCGGGCGGCTGGTGGATGACCATGCTGATGGGCGGGTTGAACTACCAGATCGAGCACCACCTGTTTCCGAGCATGCCCCGGCTGCATCTCGCCCGCACCAGGCGCCTGGTGCTCGAGCACTGCCGCCGGCACGACGTGCCGTACACCGAGAACAACATCGTTGAGGCGATGACGATCGTGGTGCGCTACATCAACCAGGTCGGCTGGACGGCACGGGCGAGCTTCAGCTGCCCGGCCGCGGCGAGCATGGGACGCGTCTGAAGGAGCCCCGACCGGTATTGGGGACGGTTCCTTTCCCAGTCGCCTGCGGGGCTCCCGACCGGTATTGGGGACGGTTCCTTTCCCGTTCACAGCAGCGCAGCCGAACGGTAATGGGGACGGTTCCTTTCCCGTTCACAGCAGCGCAGCCGAACGGTAATGGGGACGGTTCCTTGCCGTTCGCAGCGGCCGTTGATTCGGCGAGTCCTGTCAACGGCTAACGGTAACGGACCGACCCGTCACCTTCTCCGCTGGCACAGGCGTTGGGGCGGTGGGGCTCCTTCTCGGTGAACGGGAAAGGAACCGTCCCCATTACCGGTCGCAGAGATGCCTGTCACGCCCCCACCAGGTGAACGGGAAAGGAACCGTCCCCAATACCGCCACCCATGCCAGGGCCGGAAACGCGCACGACCCGGCGGGTAGGCCGCGCTCGAGAGCACGGCGTACCCGCCGGGTCGTGATCAACGCAGGTTGCGAGCCGGACGGTCACCCGTCCGGAATGCGGGTGTGAGAGCGGCTCACCGCCTCACACCGCGCGACTCACAGAGCGCGGATGTTGGTGGCCTGAAGACCCTTCTGGCCGCGCTGGGTTTCGAACTCGACCTGCTGGCCCTCGAAGAGGTCGCGGCGGCCGGTGCCGACGATAGCCGTGAAGTGCGCAAAGACGTCGGCGGAGCCGTCGTCCGGAGCGATGAAGCCGAAGCCCTTCTCGGAGTTGAACCATTTGACAGTGCCAGTGGCCATGTCGTTATTCCTTCGTGTTTCTTGGGTTGCTGATTGCGACCCTGCTGACCTCTTCGACGGCGCCGGAGAGGAATCCTTGGGGGTGCCGGCCGTGACCGCGCGCGTCAGCGCCGCCACCCAGGGGGGCGGCGGGAGCGATGCGTACAGCGGTAGTGATCTGGCTGGCTTTCGGTGAGGCGATGAAGACCGGGGGCCTGGAACGCGGAGACGGACGGGGGAGGGGTGTGGCTGCTCGACCCTGTCTTGCAGGCTCTACTGCCGGTGGTGGCCTGGCTCCTGGCACCAGAGCCAACTTGGGCTGGACATTCGTCACATCAAATGATGCGACGGATCACTCTAGCAGGCCTGCTGCGAGGGGGCGATAGCGGCGTCCGGGTCAACTCGTGCGACAATGGACGCATGGTGCGCACCTAGCGCGCCGCATCGCACCCACCGTCCGCACCGCGCCGGCGACTCGTCGCCGCAGCTCGCGAGCAGGCCCAGGTTCGTGGTGCCCCTCGTCTGAGAAAGCAGTCCGTTGTCCCAATCCGTCCTGACCGAGCCCAGCTTTGCCTCGCTCGGTGTACCCACCGCTCTGGTCGCCACCCTGCGTGACCAGGGCATCGATTCCCCCTTCCCGATTCAGACCGCCACGCTGCCCGACACCCTGGCCGGACGAGATGTGCTCGGCCGTGGCCGCACCGGTTCCGGTAAGACGCTGGCGTTCGCGTTGCCGCTGGTGGCGCGGCTGGCCGGGCTGACCTCCTCCACCGGGTCGATCGCGCCGCGCACCCGTCCGGGGGCGCCGCGGGCCTTGATCCTGGCACCCACCCGCGAACTGGCCAACCAGATTCTGGCCACGCTCGAACCGCTGGCGCACGCAGCGGGGCTGCAGGCGATGACCATCTTCGGCGGCGTCGGCCAGGCCAAGCAGGTGGCCCAACTGCGCCGCGGGGCCGACATCGTGGTGGCCACGCCCGGCCGTCTCGAAGACCTGATCGGGCAGGCCCACGTGCGGCTGGACGCGGTGGCGATCACTGTGCTCGATGAGGCCGACCACATGGCCGATCTCGGCTTTCTGCCCGCCGTCACCCGCATTCTGACGGGCACGCCCGCCGGTGGGCAGAGGCTGCTGTTCTCGGCCACCCTCGACCGTGGCGTCGACACCCTGGTGAAGCGTTTTCTGAGTCGTCCGCTGGTGCACAGCGTCGACTCCGAGACCTCGCCCGTCGCGACCCTGACCCATCACGTGTTTCTGGTCGGCGACGCCACCCAGAAGCGCCAGATCGTCCACGAACTGGCCGGCGGTACCGGACGCCGGCTGCTGTTCCTGCGCACCAAGCACCAGGCCCGCAAGTTGGCGCGCGACCTGACCGCCGACGGCATTCCGGCCGTGGAACTGCACGGCAACCTCTCCCAGAACGCCCGTGAGCGCGGGCTGAAGGCTTTCGCGGACGGCGAGGTCACCGTGATGGTCGCCACCGACATCGCCGCTCGCGGCATTCACGTGGACGATGTCGACCTGGTCGTGCACGTCGATCCGCCCGCCGAGCACAAGGCGTACCTGCACCGCTCCGGACGTACCGCGCGCGCCGGTAACGACGGCGACGTGATCACCCTGGTGCTGCCCGAGCAGCGGCGCGATTTTCAGGCACTGGCCCGCGCGGCCAAGATCACCGTGGCGCCCACGTCGGTGACCTCGGGCGATCGCAGCGTCCGGGCGCTCGCCGGTGAACCGGCCGCACTCGTGGCGCCGGGCCAAGCGCCGAGCGCCGCCGCCCGCAAGGGTGACTCTGACGGCCAGCAGACCCGCGGCTCGCGATCTTCGGCACGCGGCGGCTCCGCTCGTGGCAACTCGGCCCGCTCGGGTTCGACCCAGCCGTCGGGCGGCGGTGCACGCCGCGGTGGTTCGACTCGTAGCGCGGGCTCGGGTCGCAGTGGCGGTTCTGCCCAGGGCAGCAGGTCCGGCCAGAACGGCGGCTGGGGCCAGAGCCGAGGCAGCAACACGGGTGCGTCGACATCGCGCGGCGACTCGGTGGTGAGCCTGTCGCGGCAGGGCAACCGGTCGCAGCGGCACGCCGGGCGTCGTCCGTCGAGACTGTCTGCCTGAACCAGCGGTCACCGACAGCTGACGAAAGCGAGGAGGATCGGGCTTCGACATCGAAGCCCGATCCTCCTCGCTTTTCTTCGACTCCGAGACTTTCTTCGACTCCGAGACTTTCTTCGACTCCGAGACTCCTTCGACTCCGAGACCGACCTTCCTTCCGCGTGCTCGGATCCGAGACGCCAAGGCCTGACGCTCTGGCGAGACCCGGCTTCGAGCGGCACCGTGGGATGACGAGAGGGGTGTGCGATGACGTTCGGTGAGATGCGGGTCGGTGGCGATCGTGACGGCGTGACCCACGACAACGTCGCGGTCGCGACGGTGACGGTGGGCATGGGCCCGGTCAGCCGCGCTGACGTGGTTGCGGTGGCGCGTCACGACGCCCGGGTGCAACTGGCGCCCGACGCCCTGGCGGCGCTCGCAGCCACCCGGTCCCGGATCGAGGCACTCGCGGTGGCGGACCGTCCGGTGTACGGGGTGTCGACCGGTTTCGGCGCCTTGGCCACCCGGCACATTCCGCTCGACCGGCGCGCCGACCTGCAGCGCAGCCTGATCCGGTCCCACGCCGCCGGCACCGGGGGAGAGGTCGAGCGCGAGGTCGTCCGGGCGATGATGCTGCTGCGGCTCTCCACCCTCGCCACCGGACGCACCGGCGCCCGTCCGATCGTCGCCGAGACCTACGCGGCGCTGCTGAATGCCGGCATCACCCCGATCGTGCACGAATACGGGTCGCTGGGCTGCTCCGGCGACCTGGCGCCGCTGGCGCACTGCGCCCTGGCGGTGATGGGCGAGGGCTTCGTCCGCGACCGCGACGGGCAGCGAGTTCCGGCGGCCGACGCGCTGCGCGATGCCGACATCGAGCCGGTCACCTTCGCCGAGAAGGAGGGGCTGGCGCTGATCAACGGCACCGACGGCATGCTGGGCCAGCTGGTGCTGGCCGCTCATGATCTGCGCATGCTTTTGATCAGCGCCGACATCGCCGCGGCGATGAGCGTCGAGGCTCTGCTCGGCACGCCTCGGGTGTTCGCGCCCGACTTGCAGGCGCTGCGTCCGCAGCCGGGGCAGGCCGCCGGCGCCCGGGTGATCGCCGCCATGCTCGACGGCTCCGAGATCACCGCCAGCCACGCGGTCGAGGACTGCCCGATCGTGCAGGACGCTTACTCACTGCGGTGCGCTCCCCAGGTCAGCGGTGCCGCCCGCGACACTCTGGCGCACTGTTGCTGGGTGGCCGAGAACGAGCTGGCGTCGGCGATCGACAATCCGGTGGTGACCCTCGACGGTCGAGTCGAGTCCAACGGCAACTTCCACGGTGCGCCCGTGGCGTACGCGCTCGATTTTCTCGCCATCCCGGTCGCGGACGTGGCGTCGATGAGCGAGCGACGTACCGACCGTCTGCTCGACGTGAAGCGCAGTCACGGCCTGCCGCCGTTCCTGGCCGGTGACCCCGGCGTCGATTCCGGCCACATGATCCTGCAGTACAGCCAGGCCGGCATCGTCTCGGAACTGAAGCGGCTGGCCGCCCCCGCCTCGGTGGATTCGATCCCGAGTTCGGCGATGCAGGAGGACCACGTGTCCATGGGGTGGGCGGCGGCCCGCAAGCTGCGTCGGGCCCTGGACGGACTGACCCGGGTGCTGGCCGGCGAGGCGCTGAGCGCGGCCCGGGCGCTCGACCTGCGCGCGAACCGGCCCGCACCGGCGACTGCCGCGGTGCGCGACCGCATCCGCGCGGAGGTGCCCGGTATCGGACCCGACCGCTTTCTGGCTCCCGAGCTCGAGGCTGTCGTCGAATTGGTGCGCACGGGTGCGCTGATCGCCGCGGCGGAGGGCGTCACCGGCCCCCTGGAGTAGGGGGCTGGCCCAGCGTGCCGAGACGCGTGCCGGGTCGAGCTGGTCGAGACCGTTCGCGGACGCCCCTGGTAGAGCCCCGTCGACGATGTTCGGCGGTGGGGCTGGTCGCTCACCTGTTCTGCGGGTGCGAGATCCCGGCGTTCGCCGGGATGACGATGTGCGGCGAGATCCCGGCGTTCGCCGGGATGACGATGTGCGCCGGGATGACGATGTGCGCCGGGATGACGATGTGCGGCGGGATGACGATGTGCGGCGGGATGACGATGTGCGGCGGGATGACATTGTGCGGCGGGATGACGATGTGCGGCGGGATGACGAGGTCGCCCGTTGCATCACCAACCATCTACCGCAGCCGGCGGGTGATCTCTTTGGCGCCCTCGACCAGGTGTGCGATCAACTCCGGCGGGTCACGCAGCGCCACCCGTGAGCGCCACGTGCAGCTCAACGCGGCGATCGGCTGCCCGTGCAGGTCGAAGATCGGCGCACCGGCCGAGCGCAGTCCGGCGGCGATCAACTCGATCTCTTCCGACCAGCCCTGGGCCCGCTCCAACGCCAGCGCGGTCTGCAGTTCGCCGAGCGAACGCGGGCCACGCCCCGTCCGAGAGACGAAGTCGCCCGGCTTGCTGTACAGCGCGCGGAGCTGCTCGGGCGGTAGCTGGGCCAGGATCGCCCGCCCGTTGGCGGTCAGTTGGGCGGGCAGCAGCACGCCGATCGCCGTGACCAGCGCCGGCTCCAACTCGCTGGTCTTCGGGGGGTACTCCTTGAGCAGGTACAGCGTGCTGGCCCCGCGCAGAATGCCCAGGTGCACGGTGATGCCGGCCGCGGCCGCCACGGTGCGCAGCACCGGACGGGCGAGCCGCTCCAACTGATCGTGCAGGGTGAAGGCCGACGACAGCTGGTACGCGGCCGCGCCCAACGCATAACCCCTTGCCTCGGGCACATAGACGGTGAAGCCGCGCTCGGTCAGCACGGTGAGGATGTGATAGACCGACGAGCGCGGCACGCCCAGATCGCGGGCCATCGTGGACGCACCCACGGTGCCGGTGCGCTGCGCCAGGTAGGTCAGAATGTCGAGGGCGCGACCGACCGCCGGTGAGGTGCTCGACTCGTTGGCCATCGACGCGCCCTTCGTGTTCGACCCGGGCCGGGCGGCTCACGTCCGCAACGCCCGCCGGCAATCACCACCTGTCTCGGATCCCAGATCGTACCGGAGGGGCGCGTGTGCCGGCGCGACCTCCGTCCGATCCTGAGGGGGAGAGTTTCGAAGGCAGAGGAGCCCGCATGACCAGCACCGCCGATCCGCGCCCCGGCGCCGCGCAAACCGCCGGGCCGCGCCCCGTCCGCGCCCACCGCGGGCTCGAACTGCACACCCGGGGCTGGCAGCAGGAGGCCGCCCTGCGGATGCTGATGAACAACCTCGACCCCGAGAACGCCGAGCACCCCGACGACCTGGTCGTCTACGGCGGCACCGGACGGGCGGCGCGCAGCTGGGCGGCCTTCGACGCGATCGTGCGCACCCTGGAGACGCTGGCCGACGACGAGACATTGCTGATCCAGTCGGGCAAGCCGGTCGGGGTGTTCCGCACCCACGAGTGGTCCCCGCGGGTGCTGATCGCCAACAGCAACCTGGTCGGCGACTGGGCCAACTGGCAGCACTTCCGCGAGCTCGAAGCGGCGGGGCTGATGATGTACGGCCAGATGACCGCCGGGTCGTGGATCTACATCGGCACCCAGGGCATTCTGCAGGGCACCTACGAGACCTTCGCGGCCGTCGCCCGCAAGCGCTTCGGTGGCACGCTGGCCGGCACCATCACGCTGACCGCCGGGCTGGGCGGCATGGGCGGCGCGCAACCCCTCGCGGTCACCATGAACGATGGCGTGGCGCTGTGCATCGACTGTGACGAGACCCGCATCGTCCGGCGAATCGAGCATCGCTACCTCGACGTCCAGGCCCAGGATCTGGCACATGCGATCGCCCTGTCCAACCAGGCCAAGGCCGAGCGCCGACCGCTCTCGATCGGCCTGCTCGGCAACGCCGCCGACCTGGTGCCCGAGCTGCTGCGCCGGCAGCTGGCCGGCGAGATCGCCATCGACGTGGTCACCGACCAGACCTCGGCCCACGACCCCCTCAGCTACCTGCCGCAGGGCTATGCGTTCGCAGACCTGAAGCGCCGGGCGGCCGAGAACCCCGAGCAGGTGACCCGCGACGCGCAGGCGTCCATGGCGCATCACGTCGAGGCCATGGTCGGCTTCATGAGCACCGGCGCCGAGGTGTTCGACTACGGCAACTCGATCCGCGACGAGGCCCGCACGGGCGGCTTCGCCAACGCGTTCGCGTTTCCGGGGTTCGTGCCGGCCTACATTCGTCCGCTGTTCGAAGAGGGCATGGGCCCGTTCCGCTGGGCGGCGCTGTCCGGCGACCCGGACGACATTCGCCGCACCGACGAGGCGATTCTCGAACTGTTCCCCGAGAACGAGCACCTGCGACGCTGGATCGCCATGGCGCAGCAGCGGGTCGCCTTCCAGGGGCTGCCGGCCCGGATCTGCTGGCTGGGCTACGGCGAACGGCATCGCGCCGGCCTGAAGTTCAACGAGATGGTCGCCAACGGCGAGATCGGCCCGATCGTGATCGGGCGTGACCACCTCGACTCCGGCTCGGTCGCCTCCCCCTACCGCGAGACCGAGGCGATGCTGGACGGAAGCGACGCGGTCGCCGACTGGCCGCTGCTCAATGCGCTGGTCAACACGGCGTCCGGAGCGTCGTGGGTGAGCATTCACCATGGCGGCGGCGTCGGCATGGGGCGCTCGATCCACGCCGGTCAGGTGTGCGTGGCGGACGGGTCCGCGCTGGCCGCGCAGAAGCTGGAACGGGTGCTGACCAACGACCCCGGCATGGGCGTGATCCGGCACGTGGACGCCGGCTACCCCCACGCCGCCGACGTGGCGCGCGAGCGGGGCGTCCGGATTCCAATGCTGGAGGGCTGAGATGGCCACGACGCTGATCGAGGGCATCGGCTCGCTGGTCACCAACGATTCCGCGTTCGGCGGCCTCTGCGGGGTGATCGACGACGCCGCCCTGGTGCTGGACGGCGAACGCATCGCCTGGATCGGCCCGCGTTCGGCCCTGGACGGTGCCGGCGCCGACGTACGCCTGGACGCGGGCGGACGCACCGTCGTCCCGGGTTTCGTCGAGAGCCACAGCCACCTGGTCTTCGCCGGCGATCGGGCGCAGGAGTTCGCCGCCCGGATGGCGGGCCAGAAGTACGCCGCGGGCGGCATTCGCAGCACGCTCGCCGCGACCCGGGCGGCCTCCGATGCGGACCTGCTGGCGAACGTCGACCGGCTGCTGGGGGAGTACCTGGCGCAGGGCACCACGACCGTCGAGATCAAGTCGGGCTACGGCCAATCGGTGCTCGACGAGCGGCGCTCGCTCGAGCTCGCGGCCGCCAAGACGCCGTACTCGACGCTGCTGGCCGCCCACGTGGTGCCGCCCGAGTTCGCCGGACGAACCGACGCCTACGTCGCACTGGTGATCGACGAGATGATTCCCGCCTGCGCGGAGCTGGCCTCCTGGATCGACGTGTTCTGCGAGCACGGCGCCTTCGACGAGGACCAGTCCCGGGCCATTCTGGCCGCGGGTGAGGCAGCGGGGCTCGGCGTCCGGGTGCACGCCAATCAGCTGCAGCACGGGCCTGGGGTCGAGCTGGCGGTGGAGTTCGGGGCGGCCTCGGCCGATCACCTCTGCCATCTTAGCGATGCGGACGTCGAGGCGCTCGCCTCGTCCGACACGGTGGCGACGCTGCTGCCGGCCGCCGACTTCAGCACCCGCAACCGCTACCCGGACGCCCGCCGGCTCTGGGACGCCGGCGTCACCGTGGCGCTCGGTGCCGACTGCAACCCGGGCACCTCCTACACCACCTCGATGCCGTTCGTGATCGCGCTGGCCGTCCGCGAGTTGCGGTTGAGCCCGGACGAGGCGCTCTGGGCGGCGACGGCAGGGGGAGCCAAAGCGCTGGGACGAGACGATGTGGGCGTGCTCCGGCCGGGCGCCCGGGCCGATCTCGCCGTGCTGGACGCGGTCAGCCACCTGCATCTGGCGTATCGGCCCGGGGTGCCGCTGATCGGTGCGGTGCTGAAGGACGGGGTGCTCGTGGCGGGAGGGCTGTCATGATCGATCAGCCGCCGCGGGATTGGACCGGTCGGGACGATGGCCCTGGGGCCGAGCATGCGCGCTGGCACCACGTGGTCAACGCCGCGAGTGCCGACGCGCCGGTGGCGATCGTGGGTTTCGCCAGCGATGAGGGCGTCCGGCGCAACCTCGGCAGGCAGGGGGCGGCCGGGGGACCGGCGGCACTCCGCGCGATGCTGGCGAATCTGGCCGAGCCCGGCGTTCAGGTGGCCGACCTGGGTGACGTGGTGGTGGCCGATCGTGACCTGGAGGCGGGCCAGCAGCGGCTGGGCGCCGTGGTCGGCGCGGTGCTCGGGCGGGGCGCGGTTCCGGTGGTGCTGGGCGGCGGGCACGCGGTCGCCTACGGCAGCGCGCTGGGCTGGTTGCCGCGCACTGAGAGCTGGGGCGTGCTCAACCTGGACGCGCATCTCGACCTGCGGAAGGCCGAGCGGGCGACGTCCGGTACGCCGTTCCTTCAACTGGCGGACGATCACGCGGCGGCGGGCCGTCCGTTCCACTACTCGGTGATCGGGCTGAGCCGGCCCAGCAACACCCGCGCGCTGTTCGAGACCGCGGACCGGCTCGGCGTGCCGATCCTGTCCGACGTCGACACCGAGGTGAGCAGCGCGGTCGCTGCGGCCGAGGCGCTGATCGACCGGGTCGACCGGGTGCACCTGACCCTCGACCTGGACGTGCTACCGGCGTCGGTCGCGCCGGGGGTGAGCGCGCCGGCGGCGCTGGGGGTGGTGGCACCGTCGGTGATCCTGGCCGTGCTGCGCGCGGTGGCGGCCTCCGGCAAGCTGGGCCTGTTCGAGGTGGCGGAACTCAACCCGCTGTTCGATCCGGACGCCCGCACGGCCCGCACCGCCGCCCGCTGTGTGGACGAGGTCGTCCGGCACCTGCCCTGACCCGCTGCCGCTGATGCCTCAGGTCGTCATCCCGGCGAACGCCGGGATCCCGAGGCTCAGCGCGTCATCCCGGCGAACGCCGGGATCCCGGGGCTCGGCGCGTCATCCCGGCGAACGCCGGGATCTCCCATATTCGGTGCGAGGGTCTCGACAAGCTGTGTCGACCAGTGGTCTCGACGAGCTGAACTGGCTCCCTACCGGCTGGCGGTCGCCGTCGGTTGGGCGGTCGGCTGACCCGACTCGGCGCCGGACGGCTGGGCAGCCGCGGAGGCGCTGGCCGAGGCCTGCGAGGTGCTCGTGCTGGTCGATCGCCGGTTGCTGGTGTTCGTCGGCAGTTCGGCGGTGTTGTCGGCTAGCACCACCGTTTGACCTGCGGTGATGCCGTCGGTGATCTGCACCCAGCCGCCGCCGACCGCGCCGGTCGTCACCGTCACGGACTTCGCCGTCTCGGAGCCGGATTCGAGCACCTGGACGGTCGCCGTGCCGGTTCCCGTCGGGGTGACCGCAGAGGCGGGCACCCGCACCGTGTTGGTCGCCGCGGCGACCGGAATGGTCACCGAGGCCCGGCCGCCGGAGGGCAGCAGCCCGTCCGGATCCGACACCGTCACGACGGTGGCGTAGGTCGGGGTGGCACCCGCGGTGCCGCTGGTCTCGACGGTGCTGATCGAGGTGATCCGGCCGTTCAGGCTCGTGGTCGACCCGGCGGGGATGACCGTCACCTGCTGGCCGGCCTTGACCAGCGTCCGGGTGGCCAACGGCAACTCGATGCTCACCTGCGCGTTGCCGCTGCCCACGATGGTCACCGAGCCCGAACTGGACGAGCCGCCCTTGGTCAGGCCGACGGTGCCGACGGTGCCCGTGATCGGGGCGATCAGCTCGGCGTTGTCGAGATCGTCCTGCGCGGCCTGCAGCGTCTGCTGCGCCTGCAGCAGCTTCGCCTTCGCCGAGGCCACCTGCGACTCGCTGACGGTCGTCGAGCTGCTCGAACCCGTCGTGGACGACCCGGACGAGCTCGCAGCGGACGAACCCGTCGACCCCGACGAGCCGCTCGAACCCGTGCTGCCGGACGGCTTGGAGGCGCTCGGTGTGACCAGCCTCTGCACCGTGGCCTGCAGGTTCGCGGTGGCCAGCTTGACCTGCGCGCGGGCCTCTCCGCACGCCTTCAACTCGGCCTCGGTCGGGTCGTTCGACTCGATCGTGTCCGCCTGGTTCTGCACCGTGGCGCTCGGGCTGGCGCTGGGGGTTTCGGACTCGGTCGGTTCGGCTGTTTCGGTCGGCGTTGCCGTTTCGGTCGGCGTTGCCGACTCCGACGCCGTCGCGGTTGCGGTCGGCGTTGCGGATTCGGACGGTGTGGTCGTGGCCGACGTGGTCGGGCTGGGGCTGGTGGTCGGTTGCGGCACGGCTCCGAACACCGGCTCGCACGCGACCTCTTCGGCCGCGACCGCGGTGGTCAGGGCGGTGGTGGCCTGAAGGAGCACCGTGGGATCGACGCTGACCGTCTGGCCGCCCGAGCCAGAGCCCGAGCCGGAGCCAGAACCCGAACCCGAACCTGAACCTGAACCTGAACCCGTCCCCGAACCCGAGCCGGAACCCGTCCCGGAACCAGAACCAGAACCCGAACCCGCCCCCGATCCGGAGCCCGCACCCGTCCCGCTGCTGCTCGACGGATTCTGAGCCGCGTACAACGTTGCCTTGGCCTCGGCGACGGACGTCTCGGCGTCCAGCACCGCGAGCTGCAGCGGACCCTTCTTCAGCACCGCCAGCACGTCGCCGGCCTCGACCTGGTCGCCGACGGCAACCTTGACGCTGCTGACCGTGCCGCTCACCGCGAAGCTCGCCTCGGAGGTGTTGGTGCGCGCGATCGCGCCCGTCGCGGTGTAGGTCTGCGTCACGTCACCGGTGCCGGCGGTCGCCGTCACGTAGCGGGTCTGGGTGGACGGGGTCGCCACGGCGACGCCGATACCCACTGCGGCAACCACCGCCAGGGACGCCCCGGCGATGATCACCCCACGCAGACGAGAGTTGATGGCCATCGTGTTACTCACTCCTCAAGGCGTCGATCGGCGCCAGCTTCGCGGCTCTGGACGCGGGGTACACGCCGGCGACCAGGCCGATGCCCAGCGACACCACCATGGCGAGCAGGGTGGCCGGTATCGAAATGGCGACGGTGATGCCGATGATCGGGGTCAGAATGGCGGCGCCCAGCACGCCGATGCCGATGCCGAGCAGGCCGCCGAGAATGCCGAGGATGCCCGCCTCCACCAAGAACTGCTGGCGGATCACGCCCGGGGTTGCCCCCAGCGCCTTGCGCAGGCCGATCTCGCGGACCCGCTCACTGACCGATACCAGCATGATGTTCATCACCCCGATGCCGCCGACCAGCAGCGAGATGCCGGCGATGCCGCCGAGCAGCAGGGTGAGGATGCCGGTGATCGAGGTGGCGGTCTCGACCAGCGAGGCCTGGGTGCTCACCGAGAAGTCGGCTTCGTCCGCGGTCACGCCGTGGGAGGCGAGCAGCGACGTCTTCACCTGCTGGTAGGCCGCCGACAGGGTGTCAGCATCTCTGCCCGACAGGTAGATCGACGACACGCTGTTCGCGTTGCCGCTGGTCGACAGCCGGGCGGCGAACGTGGTCAGCGGAACGAGCACGGTGTCGTCCTCGTTGCTCATGCCGGACGAGCCGGCCTCGCTCAGCACCCCGATCACGGTGAACGACTGCCCGTTCACGCTGATCGTCTGCCCGACCGGCGAGCCGTCGCTGAACAGTTCCGTCGCGGTCTCCGAGCCGATCACCGCAACGTTGCTGGAGGCGTCCAGTTCGCCGGTGGTGAAGAAGCGTCCGGAGCCGACCTCGCGGGCACGCACCGACAGCCAATCCGGCGTGGTGCCGACCACGGTCGAGGTCCAGGTGGTGCTGGACGACTGCAGCGAACCCGAGGCGGTCGAGACCGGTGCGACCGCCGCGATGTCGGGCGCGACGGTGGGATCGGCCAGCATCGCCGCGTCCGCGGTGGTCAGTGTCGACACCGCACTGCCGCCGCCGCGAAAGCCGCCGGACGACGTGGACTGGCTCGGGCTGACGATCAGCAGGTTCGAGCCGAGCGAGTTGATCTGTGAGGTGATGGACGCCTGCGCGCCCTGGCCCAGGCCCACCGTCAGCATCACCGCGGCGATGCCGATCAGGATGCCGAGCATGGTGAGCAGCGATCGCATCCGGCGCGCGTTGAGGGCGGCGACCGCTGTGCGGATGGTTTCCTTCCACTCCATCAGTGCACGCCCCCCAGCACGGCGTCGGTGGTGGCGAGCAGCCCGTCGCGAATGAACACCCGCCGCTTGGCGTGCTCGGCGACCTCGAACTCGTGGGTGATCACAACGATCGTGCGACCCGCCTCGTTGAGCTCGGCGAACAGGCCGAGGATCTCTTCGGTCGAGTGCGAATCGAGGTTGCCGGTGGGTTCGTCGGCCAGCAGCAGGGCCGGGTCGGTGACCAGGGCGCGCGCCACCGAGACCCGCTGCTGCTGGCCACCGGAAAGTTCGCCCGGACGGTGCTGCACGCGATCGGCCAGGCCGACCCGGTCGAGCGCCGCCAGCGCCCGCTCCTTGCGCGTCGCGGCCGGCACGCCGGCATAGACCAGCGGCAGTTCGACGTTGCGCAGGGCGGACAGGCTGGAGAGCAGGTTGAACTGCTGGAACACGAAGCCGATCTTGCGGTTGCGTACCTCGGCCAGTTGCGACTCGGTCATCTTGCTGACGTCGGTGTCGTCCAGCAGATAGGTGCCGGAGGTGGGCACGTCCAGGCAGCCGATGATGTGCATCAGCGTGGACTTGCCCGAGCCGGACGGCCCCATGATGGCCAGGTAGTCGCCCTGGTCGACGCTCAGGTCGACGCCGCGCAGCGCCTCGACCTGCACCACACCGGTGGAGTAGGTCTTGCGCACGGCCGACATGTCCAGCATCGGGCTCATCGCGTCGGGCCGTTTCCGCCGTCGGCCGGCGGCTGCCCGCCGCCCAAGCCGCCGCCGCCCAGTCCGCCGCCACCCATGCCGCCACCGAAGCCGCCACCCTCATCGGTGGATGTGGTGCTGGTACCGGTGGGCCGGGTGACGGTGATCTGCACGCTGTCGCCCTCGGACAGGCCCGCGGTGATCTCGGTGGTGCTGCCGAAGACTCGTCCGACCGTCACCTCGACGGTGCTGGTCGCGGTGCCGTCCACCTTGGTGACCACCGTCGTGCTGTTCTCGGTGCGGATCGCCGCGGTCGGCACGGTGAGCACGTCCGGGTACGTCCCGGTGGTGATCACCGCGCTCGCGGTGGTGCCCGAGTAGAGGTCGGTATGGGTGCCGGAGAGGGTGATCACGACCGGGAACGTCGCGGCTCCGTCACTGGTCGAGGTGGCCACGATGCCCACCGAGGCGACCGTCCCCTTGATCGCCTCGGTGGCACCGGAGGGCGTGACCTCGACGGCCTGACCCGCCTTGAGGCTGCCCAGGTCGGCGCTGCCGACGGTGCCCTCGAGCTTCCAGGTGGCCGTGGAGATCACGCTGAACTGTGCGGTGCTGGTGGTGGACGTACTGGTGGAACCGCTGCTGCTGCTGCTACCTGAGCCTGCGCTGCCGCCGCTGCTGCCGCCGGATTGGCCGGACGAGGAGGACGACGACCCGCTACCGGTGACGCTGTCGCCCTCCTCGGCGGTCACCGAGGCCACCGTGCCGGCGATGGGGGCGCGCAGCACCGCATTGGTCAGGTTCTGCCGGGCGCTGGTGCGGGCGGCCTTCGCCGAACTCACCTGCGCCTGCGCGGACGCGATCGCGGCGCTGCTGCCGCTGTTGTCGACCACCTCGTCGTAGTTGGCCTGCGCCGTGGTCAAATTCGCGTTGGCGACGTCCACGGCGTCCTGCAGGTCGGTGTCGTCCACGCGGGCGAGTTTCTGGCCTTTGCCGACCTTGTCGCCGGCCTTGACGTAGACCTCGGTGATGGTGCCGGAGACGGCGAAGTTGACGTCGGACTGCTTGCGCGGCGACAGCGTGCCGTCGAGGCTCACCGTCTGCGTCTGGGTGCCCACGCTCGCCTGCACGGTGCGGCTCATGTTCTGGGCCGCCGCGTTGGCCCTGGGGCGCGCCAGCATCCAGCCGCCGACCCCCGCTGCGATCATCACCACCAGTGCGACCGACAGCCACAGCCACTTCTTGCCCGACATGCGAAAACGGCGCCTCGTGGGTGGCGCCGTCGCCGGTTCGGTCGCTCGCGCGAGCGGTTCTTCAGTTGACATCAATCGAGTCTTTCCTCGGTGGTTGTACGCGATTGACGCTAGAAGTCGAACCTGTGCCTTTGCTGTGATCAGCTGTTGGTGGGGCTGTGGTCGACACGGCCACGGCTCGTCCGTCGCTAAGGTGCCCGCATGACGCGTCCCGACCCCATCCGCGCCGTTGTCTTCGACTTCGACGGCCTGCTGGCCGACACCGAGAAACCGTGGGGGGCGGCCGAGCGCAGCATGTTCAGCTCCCGCGGCGTGCCCTTCGGCGACACCGAGCGTGACCTGTTTCTGGGCACCGCCGTCGACATCACAGCGTCCATCATGGCCCGCTACTTCGACGAGCCGCAGCCGGCGGTGCTGGCCGACCTGCTCGAGCGTGCCCGGATCGAACTCGGAGCTTCGGCGCCCGCCATGCCGGGTGCCGCGGCGCTGCTCACCCGGCTGCGCGGACGGCTGCCCTATGCGGTGGCGAGCAACACTCCGCGTGACCTGCTGAAGCTGTCGCTGGCCGGATCGGGACTCGGCCCACTCGTGGACGTGGTGGTGGCCGGCGACGAGGTGCCCAACCCCAAACCGGCACCCGATCTGTATCTGAAGGCGTGCCACCTGATCGGAGCGGCACCGTCCGAAACCCTGGCGATCGAGGATTCGCCCACCGGCGCCGCGTCGGCTCGTGCCGCCGGCCTGTGGGTAGCGATGATCCCCTCGGGCACCTATGGGCCAGCCGATGCTGACGCCTTTCTGACCGGACTGGACGACCCCACACTCGCCGAGTGGTTGGCCTGACCGCGTCGCGGCATCGGCCTGCCGGGTAATCGCACCGATGCCGCTGTGCAGAGCGGCATCAGCGCCGCAACTCTGCAGTGGCGACCGATCGCGTGATCCAGCAGATGCGGGCGACCCCGTCCGGCGCGGTATCATGGCCCCGATTCGTGCTCCGGGGTCGGTGTAAGTCCGAACCGGCGGTGACAGTCCGCGACCCGCTGCAATGCAGCGGTTGATCCGGTGGAATTCCGGAACCGACGGTGAAAGTCCGGATGGGAGGCAGCACGGACGGTGGGCGTCGTCGGCGTCCGCCGTCACAGGCGCACTCTCCTGCGCCGTCCCCCGGGTCGTGAAGCGAACCCGGAGGACACCGTGAAGCAGTTCAACCCTAGGCCCGGATCCGCCGGTCTGCGCCTACTGCGCGACCCCATCCGGGCGCCCTGGCTGCGCCGGCCACGCTCAACAGACGCCCGGTATGCCCTCGCGCGGACCGGCTTGCCAGCCCACCCGTCTGGTGCCGCTCGCAACGGCGCCCATCGGTGGATCCCGGCTACGCGGCGACGCATCCTGGCGCCGATGCTGCTGGGGGTCGTCCTGCTGGTCGCCTGGGCGATCGCCGCCGCGATCGCCTCCCCGGTCCTGCTGCCGGGCCCGGCCCGGGTGCTCGCCCGGCTCTGGACGGATCTGCTCACCGGCGCCCTGTGGCCCTACCTGGCGATCACCCTGACCGAGGCCTTCGGCGGCTGCGTGCTGGGTGCCGTCGTCGCGCTGCCGCTGGCGGTCGCCATTCACCGCTCGGTCTGGTTCTCGGACGCCGTCCAGCCCTTTCTCGGTGCCACCCAGGCCATTCCCGCGATCGCACTGGCCCCGCTGCTGGTGCTGTGGGTCGGCTACGGCCTCGTGCCCGTGGTGGTGCTGTGCGCCCTGATCGTGTTCTTTCCCATCCTGGTCGCGGCGGTCGTCGGGCTGCGCATGGTCTCTCGCGAGGTGGTGGACGCCGCCCGCCTCGACGGTGCGGGCAGCCTCGGGCTGCTGCGGCACGTCGAGGCGCCGTTGGCGCTGCCGTCCCTGCTCGGCGGGCTGAAGAACGGGTTCGCGCTGAGCGTCACCGGTGCCGTGGTGGGCGAGATGGTGATGGGTGGCAGCGGGCTGGGCACGGTGCTCACCGTGCAGCGCGACGCCGTGGACACCACCGGGATGTTCGCCTCCATCGCCTGGCTGTGCGTGATCGCCGCCGCGGCCTATTCGTTGATCACCTGGTGGGAGCGCCGCTCCGCCATCGTCGAGTCCCTGACGTGACCAACCCCATGAAGCCCTGACCCGAGGAGCGTCCCTATGCATCGTCGATCCCTGCTGACAGCGGCCCTGGCGCTGGCCGTCGCCGGCTGCGCCGCACCGTCCGGCACCCCCACGGCCGGCTCGGCGTCGGCAACGGCCGGCCCGTCCGGCACGCCCGCGGTGCGGGCCACGATCGGGCTCAGCTACATACCCAGCGTCCAGTTTGCGCCCTTCTACGTGGCCGAGGCGGACGCCCTGTTCGGCGGCGTCGCCGCCGATGTGACGCTGCGCCATCACGGGGCCACCGAGGGCTTGTTCACCGCGTTCTCCTCCGGTGCCGAGGACTTTCTGGTCGCCGCCGGATCCGAAGCGATGCAGGCGCGTGCCGAGGGTGTCGACGTGATCGCCGTCAGCTCGTACTACCAGGCCTTCCCGGCTCAGGTGCTGGTGCTGGACGCCACGCCGATCCGGTCGCTGGCCGACCTCAGGGGGCGGTCCCTGGGCGTGCCCGGACGCTACGGCGAGTCGTGGCTGGCCGCTCAGGTGGCGTTGCGTACGGCCGGTTTGTCCGAGGCCGACGTCACCATCGTCGAGGTCGGCTACACCCAGGTCGCCGCCCTGACCAACAAGAAAGTGGACGCCGTGATCGGCTTCAGCAACAACGAGCTGGTCCAGCTGGGGACCGGGGAGGCGAAGCCGCGGGCGCTGCCGGTGGCGGACGGCACCGTCCCCCTGGTCAGCGTGTGCCTGCTGACCTCGAACGCCTACGCAAAGGCACATCCGCAGGTGGTGCGCCAGGTGGTGGCCGCT
Source organism: Micropruina sp. (assembly GCA_016711205.1). Classification (GTDB taxonomy): domain Bacteria; phylum Actinomycetota; class Actinomycetes; order Propionibacteriales; family Propionibacteriaceae; genus Micropruina. The sequence goes on from JADJTM010000001.1 coordinate 249,758, forward strand.
GTCGCCCGGGGCATCGAGCGGACGGCGGCCGACCAGTCCCGCGCGATCGACCTGGCCGCCGCCCAGATCCCCGGCTGGAGCGCGACCGCACGGCCGAACGCAGAGGCGGTGCTGGCGGCGACCGTGCAGCTGATGGCGCTGCATGACGGCGCGTTCGACCCGGCCCTCGACCCCGCGCAATGGACGGCGATGGGCCGGTTCCTCGACTCCGCCGGCCTGATCAGTGCGAGCGTCACGCCGACGGATGCGTTCAGCAACGACTATGCGAACTAGTGGTGACCCCCTTGGGAGACGCACCCCTGGCCCCGCGGACGACCGCAGCGGCCCGTCCGGCGCGGTGCCGGCGGCAAGGGTGAGGCGCCACGCCCGTTTTCTGGCGAGTGTCAGTGGCGGGTGGCACTATGACCTCATGAGGCTGCAACAGCTCGGGTGGGCACCTGTCGTCCCGGCCGACCACGCAGCCCAACACCGCTCGTCCACCGGCACTTTCCGACCGGAGTCCTGAGCGGCGTGTCCCCATGGCGAAGGGCGGGCAACCTGGGTAGGGCCGATCCTGCCCGGGGCGCCAGCGCGGCCGGTCTGCGCTTGTGGCTGGCCCGCGCGGTCGCCATGACCTGCTTGGCCAGCCTGCTTCCGGCCTTGTTCATCTCGCTCCCGCAACTGCCCAACCTGAGCCAGGTGTGGCTGGTGCTGGTCGGTGGCAGCATCGTCGGGTTCAGCCTGTTGATGCCGCTCTACGCCTGGGCGTCGAGCGACATCCGCTGGCTGTGCGGTCTCTATGCGCTGGCGAACCTGGCCGGTCTCGCCACCTGGCCGCTGGCCTGGCACACCACCGAGGTGGGCAGCGCCCCATGGCTGTGGGTGTGCCTGGGGGTGGCCACGGTGTGCGCGGCGATGGCCACCACCGTTTCCATGGGCTTCATCTACGCCGGGGTGTCGGCGTTGATCTTCGGCGCGGTCCGCATGACGCTCTCAGGCGGCGCGGTGTCGGCGCTGACCGCCATGCAGGACGTACTGGCCCTGGTGGTGCTGCCCACCGCGCTGCTGCTGTTGATTCAGTCGTTCGCGCAGGCGGTCGAAGAACTGGACGCCACCACTGCCGAATCCCAGCGGGTCGAGGCCGACCGGGCGATCGACAAAGCCATCGGCCAGCGCCGCACGATTCTGGACGGCATCATCCACGACCAGGTGATGACCACCCTGGTCGCAGCGGTCCAGACCGATCACACGCGGGGCGAGGTCGCCGACCTGGCCAGGTCGGCGCTCAGGTCCCTGGCCGACGCGGCCGCCCCCACCGACGTCGGTCAGCCACTGACCCCGCACCAGTTGGCCCGGCTGATCGAAGACATGGTCGAGGCGGTGTGCCCGCAGGCCAGGGTGAGCGTCGCCGCGGACATCGACGGGGTGGCTGTCAGCCCGTCCGTCGCCAGCACGCTGGGTCAGGCCGCGCGCGAGGCGGCGCTCAACGTCACCCGCCATGCTGAGGCCGAGCACGTGTCCATCGAGATCGCGGCCCGGCTGGTCGGCGACGACCAGGGCGTCCAGGTCGACATCCGCGACGACGGCCGCGGCTTCGACCCGCAGGCGATCGACGAGGGACGATTCGGCATCAAGGTCTCGATGCACGAACGCCTGGCCGCGGTGGGCGGCACCGTCGACATCCAATCGTCTCCCGGTGCCGGCACGTTGGTCCGGCTGCGATGGTCCGGGCGCGGCCAGCAGGCCGGCGAGACCATCTCCCGGCGCCGGGCGTCCGAAGCGCTGCGATCGGTGCTGCAGGTGGAGTTGTTCCTGTTCCTGGTCTGGCTGGTGGTGGGCGTCCAGGTGCTGGTCGGGTTGATCTCGGTGCTGGCGACCCCCAACCAGCTGCCGATCCTGATCGCGCAGGGGCTGGCGGTCGTCGCCACCGCGGTCGCGCTGCACAAGGCGGGGGAGCGGCAGATGACCACCATCGAGGGGGGCGTGGTGGTGGTGTGCCTGGCCGCCATTGCGCATCTTGTGCATTCGTCCCTGCCGGTCGGGCAACTGCCCGAATACGCGACCTGGCACAGCTCGGTGATCATGGTGCTGCTGATCACCGTGCTGGTACGCGGGCAACGGCTGGCGGCCTGGTGCGGGCTGGTGGTGTTCATCGTGCAGGTGATCACCTGGGCCCGCGGCCACGAGCTGGGGGCACCCACGGTGCTGCAGGTGACGTTCGGACCGGTGCTGTGGCTCACCCTGGCCACGCTGGTGCTGCGCGGGCTGCGAGCGATCGGTGAGCAGCTGGTCCGGGTGCGCACCCGGTCGCGCGACAACACCCGGGCGATGGCCGAGAGCTTCTCCAACCTGGTGCTGCGCGAGGTGTGGCTGACCCAGTTGCGCGAGCAGATCGGCCCGTTGCTGCAGAACCTGGCCGACAAGTCCCACCAGCTCAGCCAGGCCGAACGCGACGCCTGCCGCATTCTGGAAGGTCGGCTTCGCGACGCCCTGCGCGCCGGCAACCTGGTCTCCCAAGGCGTGTCGGACGCGATCCAGGCCGCCCGCGGGCGCGGGGTCGAGGTGGTGTTGGTCGACAACCGCGGCTCGAAGCTGCCCGAGACCGTCCGGCTGGCCACGCTGCGCCGACTCGAAGAACTGGTGGCGGCGTCCACCGGCGGACGCATCGTGGCGCGCACCGCTCCGGAGGGGTACTCCGACGCGGTGACGATTCTGAAGGTCGACGACGAACGCAACCTGACTACGATTGATGAGGCCGGAACCGTGACAGTGAGGAAGACATGACCGCACCTTCCGCGATCCGCACCGCGATCATCGACGATCACGAGGCGATCCGACTGGGCGTCGGGGCCGCGTTGCAGCAGCACACCGGCGGCCAGGTGCGGGTGGTCAGTTCACACGAAACCGTGGACGCCTTTCTCGCCGACCACGTCGAGGCCGACGTGGTGATGCTCGACCTGTCGCTGGGCGATGACACCGATCCGAAAGACAACGTCGAACGGCTGGCCGAGGTCGGCTACCGCATTCTGGTCTATTCGATCGCCGACAACATGTACCTGGTGCGCCGGGCGTTGGCCGGCGGGGCCGATGGGGTCTGCCGCAAGGCCGAGCCGATCGCGCAGACCATCGAGGCTCTCGAAGCGGTGGCGCACGGGCAGATGGTGCTCTCGCAAGAGATTCTCGGCGCCATCGAATCCGACACCAGCTACGTGGCGGCGAGCCTCGGCCCGCGCGAGCGGCAGGTGCTGTCGCTGTACGTCGCGGGCCTGGAGATTCCCGAGGTCGCGCAGCAGCTGTACATCACCGACAACAGCGTCAAGGAGTACCTCAAGCGCATCCGGGTGAAGTACACCCAGGTGAACCGGCCCGCCAACAACAAGCTGGACCTGCTCCGGCGCGCCATCGAGGACGGCATCATCCCGCCGGTGGAGCGCCGCACCTGAGCAGGATTCGGGGACGGTTCCTATTCCTGCTCACGAGGGCTCGCCCAAGCGGTGGACTCGCTCAGTACCAGCCGTGGACGGCCTTGAAGTCCCATCCGTCGCAGGGGGTGCCGTAGCGGTCCTTGATGTACTTCAGCCCCCACTTGATCTGGGTGGCCGGGTTGGTCTTCCAATCATCGCCCGCACTGGCCATCTTGGTGGCCGGCAGCGACTGCGGAATGCCGTAGGCGCCCGAAGACGGGTTTTTGGCGTCCCACTGCCAGTTCGACTCCTGGGTGAAGATCTTGTTCACGCAGGTGAACTCGTCCTCGCCCCACTCGTACTCGTTGAGCATCATTATCTTGGCGATGTCGCGCGGGTCGGTGGTCAGCGGGTCGTAGCCCAGCTTCTTCACCTGCTCGGCGTACAGGGCCTTCTGCTCGGCGATGCGGGCCTCCTGCTCGGCCTTGTTGCGAGCCGTGACGAACTCGTTGACCTGCAGGGTGCGTTCGGCCACCGCGATCTCGACCTTGGTCTGCGACAGCGCGGCCCGGCGCTGTTCGAGCGCCCGTGCCACCGCAGGCAGCATCGTCGGACGGGTGTCGTCACGCGAGATCTGCGAGTCGCGATCGTCCACGGACGGCAGCGCGGCCGCGACCCGGGTGGCGTCCTGCGGCACGCCGGTGAAGCCGGTGGCGAAGCTCAGTGCAGCCAGCACCGCAACGACGGGTCGGACGAACGGCTGCATCCTTCGAGAGTGCCACATGAAGCCTCTGCAAGAAAACCTCAGCTGTCACCAATCCGGGTGACAACGGCACCGATTGGGCGACGCGGTGGGGTTCAGAGCCCGCGCAGAAAGTCGGGGTCGTCGTCGGGTGCCGGCGGACGGGTCTGCGGCGGCTGCCGACGCACGGGACGCCCGAACACCAGCCAGCCGATCGCTCCCAGCCCTGGCAGCGCGATGATCAGCACCGCCCACAACCAACGCGGCATCAACCGGACCCGGCCGGGGTCGGCCTGCGCCACCTCCACCATGCAGTAGACGACGAGCAGCGCGAGAATGAGCACGGGCAGGACTCGCGGCATGCCACCCAATCTACCCGGCGTTAGGGTGAGCCAATGCACACCCCGATCGCGACCGGTGCGGCCATTCCGGCCGCGGTGGCCGAGGCGCTCGCGGGCGGCCCGGGCGTGCTGGTGGGCGCGGACGACACGCGCATTCCGACCGGCTGGCAGCCGCAGGGCCCGCCACTCGCGCGCGATGTCGCGGTGCTGATCGGCACCTCGGGGTCGACCGGTGCGCCCAAGGGGGTGCTGCTGACCCGCGACGCGATCGCGGCTTCGGTGCGGGCCACCCACCGTCGCCTCGGCGGCGCCGGCCACTGGGTGTGCCCGCTGCCGATGCACTATGTGGCCGGCATGATGACCGCGGCGCGGGCGGCCCTGGGTGGCGGAGCGCTGAGCGTGGTGCCGTCCGAACTGACCGAGCTGCCGCTGCGTCCGGGCCGCAACTACCTCTCCGTGGTGGCGGCCCAGCTGCACCGCGCGCTGGAATCCGACGCCATCACCGGGGCCTTGGCCGGCTTCGACGCGATCCTGGTCGGCGGCTCGGCGATCCCGGCCGGACTGCTGCACCGTGGCCGCGAGGCCGGGCTGACCCTCGTCCCCACCTACGGGATGGCCGAGACCTGCGGCGGCTGCGTCTACGCCGGCGTGCCGCTGGACGATGTCGCGGTGACGATCGATGACGACGACCGGATCAGCCTGAGCGGCCCGATGGTGTTCTCGGGCTACCGGCTCGACCCGCGCCTTACCGAGCAGGTGCTCGCCGGCCGCACACTGCGCACGTCCGATCGGGGCCGCTGGTCGCAGGGCCGGCTGCAGGTGCTGGGTCGCGCCGACGACGTGGTGATCAGCGGCGGCAGCAACGTCGACCTGGCGCACGTGCAGCGGGTCGCGGACGACGAGCTGGGCCCGGGTGTGCTGGCCGTGCTGGCCGTACCGGACGAGCGCTGGGGCGCGCGGATCGTGGCGCTCACCGACCGTGATCTCGACCGCACCGTGATCACCGCCACGCTGCGCCGGCGACTGGACGCCGCCGCAGTTCCGCGTGAGGTGCGCCGGGTCGCTGGCCTGCCGAGGACGTCCACTGGCAAGATCGATCGGCGCGTCCTGCGCCAACGGTGGAACGAGGAGAGCTGAGTGGCCACACCCGAGCAATGGTGGCAGGGCGCGCGGCCCCGCACCCTGCCGGCTGCGGTGGCGCCGGTGCTGGCCGGCAGCGGCATCGCCGCTTACGAGGGCGCTTTCGACCCGGTTCTCGCGCTGCTCTGCCTGCTCGTGGCGCTGGCCCTGCAGGTGGGCGTCAACTACGCCAACGACTATTCCGACGGTGTGCGCGGCACCGACGCCGACCGGATCGGGCCGATGCGCCTGGTCGGCTCGGGTGCGGCCGTGCCGGCTCAGGTGAAGAGGGCGGCGTTCGGCTGCTTCGCGGTCGCCGGGCTGGCGGGGTTGGCCATCGTCGCGCTCACGCAGTTGTGGTGGCTGCTCGCCGTGGGCGCGGCGGCGATCGCGGCGGCGTGGTTCTACACCGGCGGCACCCACCCCTACGGCTACCTCGGGCTCGGCGAGCTGTTCGTGTTCGTGTTCTTCGGGCTGGTCGCCGTCGCGGGCACGGTGCTGGTGCAGGTCTCGCGCACCACGCCCGCCACCTGGGCGGCCGCGGTGGCGGTGGGCGCATTGGCCTGCGCGATCCTGGTGGCCAACAACCTGCGCGACCTGAGCGGTGACGCTGCCGCCGGCAAGCGGACGCTCGCCACCCGCCTGGGCGATCGGGGCACGCGCTGGTTCTTCGCGGCTCTGCTGCTGCTGGCGCTGGTCTCGATCGTGCTGGTGGCCGCGTGGAGTACGTGGTGGGCACTGCTGGGCCTGGGGATGGTGGCGTTCGTCGTCGCTCCGGTGCGCGAGGTGCTGGCCGGCGGTACCGGACCCGCCCTGATCGGCGTGTTGAAGCTGGTGGGAGTGGCCGAACTGGCAGCCGCGGCCGGCCTGGCGGTGGGGTTGGTGATCGGTGCCTGAGCGACGAACCCTCACCTACGACGTGGGCCTGACCACGCGGTTCCGGGGCGTCACCCGGCGCTCCGGCATGCTGCTGCAGGGGGTGGCCGGCTGGGGGGAATGGAGCCCGTTCCCTGAATACGGCCGGCCCGAGATCGACGCGTGGTGGGCCGCGGCGGTCGAGTCGGCCACGCAGCCCTGGCCGGCCCCGGTGCGCGACAGCGTGCCGGTGAACAGCATCGTCCCCGCGGTGCCGGCCGAGGTGGCAGGACGGTATGCGCTGGCCGGGGGCTGCCGCACCGCGAAAGTGAAGGTGGCGGAGCCGTCCCAGGGGTTGGCGGACGATCTGGCGCGCGTCGAGGCCGTCCGTGCTGCGCTGGGACCGGACGGCCGGGTGCGGGTGGACGCGAACGGAGCCTGGAGCGTGGACGAAGCGGTGATGGCGATCCGGCAGCTGGCGCGGTTCGACCTGGAGTACGTGGAGCAGCCGTGCGCGTCCGTGGAGGAGTTGGCGCAGCTGCGGGTGCGGCTGGCCCGGTTGGGGGTGCAGGTGCCGATCGCCGCGGACGAGTCGATTCGGCGCGCGGACGATCCGCAGCGGGTGGTCGCCTTGGCGGCCGCGGACGTGGCGGTGCTCAAGGTGCAGCCGTTGGGCGGGGTGCGGCGGTGTCTCGAACTGGCCGAGCAGTTGGGACTGCCGGTGGTGGTGTCGTCCGCGCTGGAAACCTCGGTCGGCATCGCCGCCGGGGTGGCACTGGCGGCGGCACTGCCCGAACTGCCCTACGCGTGCGGGCTGAACACGCTGGCTCTGCTCGAGACCGACGTGGCCGACGACCCGCTCGTGGTGCGCGACGGACGCCTGGACGTCCGCCGGGTATCGCCGAGCGGGGACCGCTGGCGGGCGTCCGCCGAGCTGGCCGAGTGGTGGGTGCGCCGGCGCCGCTCCGTGGATGCTGGTGCGGCGCAGGCGGTGGCGCGATGAACGCAGTGGCGGGCGAGGGTGCTCGGGGCGGCACCTTGAGTCGTCGATCACATCCGGCACGGACGAGTAGGAACCCATGACCTCAGCGCAGTGTGCGGCCACGATCGTCGCCCAATTGCTGGCGCAGGGCGTCCGCGAGGTGGTGCTTGCGCCCGGTTCGCGCAGTGCGCCGCTGGCGCTGGCGCTGGCCCGGGCCGAAGCGGAGTCGCGCCTCCGGCTGCACGTGCGCTACGACGAGCGCAGCGCGGGGTTTCTGGCGTTGGGGCTGGCCAAGGGTTCCGGGGTGCCGGTGGCGGTGGTGACCACGTCCGGCACCGCGGTCGGTAACCTGCTGCCGGCGGTGCTGGAGGCGCATCACGCCGGGGTGCCGCTGATCGTGGTGAGCGCCGATCGTCCGGCGGCCATGGTCGGGTTCGGCGCCAACCAGACCACCGACCAGGTGCGGTTCTTCGAGCCGTTCGTGCGGTGGTCGGCGCGGGTGTCGTCGGCGGCACCGTCCGCATCGTGGGCCGCGCAGGCGGCGAAGGCGTGGCTGGTGGCTTCCGGCCTGGTAAGCCGGAATCCGGGGCCGGTGCACCTCAACGTCGAGCTGGCCGAGCCGCTGGTGGGGCCCGTGAGCGACCCGATGGCCACACCGGTGCGGTCCACGGCCTCGCTGCCCGGGGAGCCGTTGGTGCTGCCGACCGGTCCTTCGACGTTGCTGGTGTGCGGCGACGCCTCCCCGGAAGTCGGCGCCGCGGTCGCTGCGCTGGCGGCCGATGCCCGGTTGCCGCTGGTGGCGGAGCCGTCCAGCAACGCGCGGTCTGCCGCCGTGCGCACCGGACGGTTACTGCTCGGCGGACCGCTGGCCCAGCGGGTGCAGCGGGTGGTGGTGTTCGGGCACCCGACCCTGTCGCGTCCGGTCAATAGGCTGCTGGCAAGGCGTGATGTGGAGTTGGTCGTGGTCAGCCCGACCGCGGACTGGGTCGATCCCGGCTGGCACGCAAGCTCTGTTGCCTCCGCCGTGGTCATCGAGCCGTGCGACGGCGCGTGGGCGGCCGAGTGGTCGGACGCCGACGCCCGGGTGAGCAGCGCGCTGGACGACCTGCTCGCCGATCAGGGCGTGTTCACCGGGCCCGCGCTCGCCGCAGCAGTCGCCGCTTCGGTGCCGGACGGCGACGTACTCGTGCTGGGCAGCTCGCAGCCCATCCGCGACGCCGACCTTTCGCCGTTGGACGGGCAGGTGGTGTACGCGAATCGCGGGCTGGCCGGCATCGACGGCCCGATCTCGACTGCGGTCGGCCTCGCGCTGGCGACGGGACGTCCGACCACCCTGGTGTGCGGCGATCTGACCTTTCTGCACGACGCCAACGGGCTGGCGGCCGGGCTGGGGGAGCGCCGCCCAAACCTGCGCGTCGTGGTGGCCGACGACTCCGGCGGCAGCATCTTCGCCACCCTCGAATACGGGTCCGCCGAGTTCTCGGACGCCTTCGAGCGGGTCTTCGCGACACCGTCCGGGGTGGACGTGGCGGGCGTGGCCGAGGCGCACGGCCTGCCGGTCATGCGGGTGTCGGACGCGACCGGTTTGCAGACGGCACTGGCCAGGCCGATCAGCGGTGTCGAGGTGATCGTTGCCCGCATCGACCGTGCCGGACGCCGCGCGCTCGACCAGGCCATCAACCAGCTCGACGGGTAATGGGGACGGTTCCTTTCCCGTTCAGCGCCATCCAACCGACTGCTCGACGGGTAATGGGGACGGTTCCTTTCCCGTTCAGCGCCATCCAACCGACGGATAATGGAACCGTCCCCATTACCCGTCGGAACCCTCCCTCAGCTCAGCCCTCGCAACCACCGCCGGACGTGCCAGGTGGCTTCGACGTCGTCCTCGTTGTACTCCAGCACCCGCTGCCGGGCCGATGCCCGCTCGGCGTCCGTCGCGCCGGCCACCGCCTGATCGAACCACGCTTGGCTGTTCAAACCACCGGGCGTGGCGTCGCGCCACGCGAACCCCGCGGCCTTGGACGCGACCGCCTTCAGCCCCAGCCCCTGGGTGCCGAAGAAGTGGGCGCGGATCACCATGAACAGGTCGAAGAAGTGCCCCCGCGCCCAATCGAGCACCCAATCGAGCACCGCCGAGTCGCTCCGCCTGGCCAGCCGCTGCAGCCGCACCACCTCATAGTCGGAGTAGTGGTAGACCAGCGCGTCCACCCCGTCGACCAGCTGCCGCAGCCACCCCATCGCCGCCTCGGCCAGCGCCACCTCCGACTCATCGGTCAGCTCGTCGAACACGCTGAAGTGCCGGTAGTAGCGCGAGCCGTCGCGGGCGTCCGAGACCAGAAAGCCCCACAGGTACACCCGGTCGCTGACGGACGTCTCGATGTCGAGATCGATCTCGACGCTCGCCTGCGGCACGTCGATCGGACCCTGCGTGACCCGGTCGAAGTCCACCCCGCGGGCCATCAGCACCGAGCGCCGCCAGGCCAGCCGCAGCCGGTCCTCGGCGCCCACCCGGTGCGTCACCCGGGCCAGGTACGAAGGCAGCAACCCGTCCAGATCGGCGGACGCCAACTCGGTGACGGTCGCCACCCCCAGGTCGCGCAGCACCTGGATCTCGTGGACGTCCAGTGGCGACTTCGAGATGCGCAGGCTCAGATCGTCGTCGTCGAGCCGCGGCCGGCACACGTCCCACCACTGGCACCACCCGCATTCCCGGTTGGCGATCGGTTGCAGCAGGGGTGGGTCGCCCGGCCGCAACGCGGACGCCGCCTCGGCCAACTCGACCCGGAACGCCTGCTCGGAGTCGTACCGCTCCAGCGTCGAGACCAGCTCGACGTCGTAGGGATCCCTGCGATCGCGCGGGCTGGGCGGCACCACCGGCAGGGTGAGGTCGACCCACGACACCACGCGCCCCAGCCCGTCCAGCTCGTCGGTGCCGACCACGGCCGCCAACGGCGTGCCGGATGCCCGCCCCAACGCCTCCAACATGCGGTGGTAGTGGGCCAACTGCAGCAGGTCGTTGAGCCGCCAGTTGTAACGGAACCGCCGCCCGGGCAGGTCGTGCCGTGTCAACGGATCGGTCACACTCGACCAGGTCAAGGTGGCCGGCTCGCGGCGCACGTCGCTGACCCGATGGAACTTGATCTCGGCCGGGTGATAGCCACCATCGTCGGCACGCAGCAACAGGTCCGGACGGCCGCTGCGGTGCCGAACCAGGTCCCGCGGCAGCAGCGGCGCGATCAGCACCTGCACGTCCGCCGCCATCGCGGCCAGCGTGACCTGCTCCTGCTCGGACGAGGGCAGTTCGCGCAACTCGCGGGCGTCCAGCACCGAGCCGGTGAACCCGGCCAGCAGCTGGCGCAGCACGTCGGCCTCGAAGGCCACGCCGCCGTGGAACACCTCGCGCAGACCCTCGTCGGCGGAGGTCGGCACGGTCAGCCCCGGGTGGAACGCGTTGTGTGTCTTGACCGGACAGCTGCGGGCGGCGTAGGCGTCGAGGGCGAACATGCCCCCTCGCGGAAGTGGTTGATTATCGCGGCCGGTCACCTCAGCCTCATCAGGCGCGGGCGCGGTGCAGGGCAACGATGCCCCCGGTCAGGTTCTTCCACTGCACGTCGACCCAGCTCGCCTGCGCCAGCAGATCGGCCAAGGGACGTTGCGCCGGCCACGCCAGAATCGACTCGGCCAGGTAGTCGTACGCCACCGGATTGGACGCGCTGAGCCGCGCGATCAGCGGCAACGCCCGCAGCGCCACCTGCTGATAGAGCATCCGCAGCGGTGGAAACACCGGAGTGCTGAACTCGCAGATCACGATGCGTCCGCCCGGTCGCGTGACCCGGCGCAGTTCGGTCAGGGCCGCGGCGGTGTCTTCGACGTTGCGCAGGCCGAACGAGATGGTGACCGCGTCGAAGGCGGCGTCGGCGAACGGCAGCGACAGCGCGTCCGCATTGACGAAGGTCAACCCTGGTTGCCGCTCGGCACCCACCTGCAGCATGCCCAGGCTGAGATCGGCTGCGACCACCAGCGCTCCAGCGTCGGCGAACGGGCGCGACGAGGTGCCCGTGCCCGCGGCCAGGTCGAGGATCTTCTCACCCGGACGGGGCGCCACCGCGGCCAGCACCGCCCGCCGCCAGCCCCGGTCGAGCCCGCCGGTGAGCAGGTCGTTGACCAGGTCGTAGCGGGCCGCCACCCCGTCGAACATCGCCGCCACGTCGGCTCTGCGCTTGGCCAGCGTTGCTCTCGCCCGTCCGGTATCAACCACGGCGGCAAGCTTGCCACGACCCACCGACACTGCAGCCGTCATCCCGGCGAACGTCGCCGTCATCCCTGCGGACCTTGCCGTCATCCCTGCGGACCTTGCCGTATCCCTCCGGACCTTGCCGTCATCCCGGCGAACGCCGGGATCTCGAACTGAACGGACGCACGAATCTGTGGCGCCGTGCCCCTGGGGTCAGCGCTGAGGCTGTGAGATCCCGGCATTCGCCGGGATGACGGGCGTCCGGCGCCCCGGGCGCTTCTCTCCACAGTGCCGCTCGCCGAACTATTTGGCGCTCGCGGAGCTTCGCGAGCCCGAAGTAGTTGGGCGAGCACCCATGGACGGCCCCCAGGCACCCCCCTCCGAGCGGACGATGCGGCGTCCGCTTTCGTTGTGGTGGAGAATCGAGCCCATGGCCAAACGCAGCACAGTGCTCAAGGTGGCCGGGTTGAGCAAGTCGTTCGGTCCGGTCGTCATCGTCGACAACTTCAGCCTCGAGGTGCGCGAAGGCGAGGCGATCGCGCTGACCGGACGCAACGGGGCCGGCAAGTCGACGATCCTGCGTTGCATCGTGGGCGCCGACCAGCCCGACGCGGGCACGGTCGAGGTGAGCGGCATCCGGATGAGTGAAACCAACCCTGAGGTGCGTCGCGAGGTGGCCACCGTGATCGACGACCTGGACTTCTTTCCCGACCTTTCCGTGGTCGAACACCTCGACCTGCTCGCGCGCGCGCACGGCATCGCCGACGCCGAGGAGGCCGTCGACGAGGTGCTGCACGAGGTGCAGCTGGTGCCGCAGTCGGGGCAGTTGCCGGGCACGCTGTCGTCCGGGCAACGCCGCCGGCTGGCGCTGGCCACGGCCTTCATCCGCCCCCGCAAGCTGCTGGTACTCGACGAGCCCGAGCAGCGGCTCGACGTCGAGGGTGTCGAATGGCTGGCGGCACGCCTGCAGGCCGAACGCAGCCGCGGCCTGGCGATCGTGATGGCCAGCCACGAGCCGAAGCTGGTGCAGAGCGTCGCCACCCGCATCGTGCGGATCGGTGAGGGCGTCACCGCCGACGAGGTCGTCGGGTGAGTAAGAAGTCCCGCAAGCTGATCCGCTCCGCCCAAGTCGCACCCGCCGCATCGTCCGTCTCGAACGCCGAACCGGCCCCCGACGCCCCGCCGGCCCACAACTTCTGGTTCCTACCCGATCTGGCCCCTCAGCCGGTTGACGAGCGCGACCTGCACGACCTGATGCAGCAGTGGCGCCACGGCCGTGCGACCCGCTCGGTCTGGGACGCCATTCAGGACGCCTACGTCGCCATCTTCACCGTGCTGATGGTGGGCGCGATGATCGCCAACCTGGTGATCAACGCCCAATCGAACATGGCGAGCTGCTCGGAGCTGGCCTGCCAGAGCGCCCGCACTCTGGTGCCCTGGGCCACCTGGTTCGCGCTGCTCGGGCTGGCGATCGGCGTCAGCCGGCTGTTCGGCCCGGTGCTGGTGTCGGCCGCGGAGGGCTTCTGGCTGATGGACGCCCCGATCGAGCGCTCCCGGCTGCTGTCCGGACGGCTGCGCCTCGCGGTGATCGCGTCCGGCCTGATCGCCGCCGTGCTGGGCGGCCTGACCGCCGCCTTGAGCGGTTCGAGCCTGCTCGACCTCGGCCTCTGGGCGCTGGCGGACGGCCTGGGGGCGGCCGCCATGACCGCCTTCGCCGCCGCCGAGCAGACCCGCGAACGCACCCGCGTCACGCGGTGGGTGCAGACCGTGCTGGCCGCCCTGGCACTGGCCACCCTGCTGCTCACCGTCGCGGTCGCGGCCGGTTGGACGACGTTGACGCTGCCGCTCTGGTCGTCCACGGCGGTGCCTGCGGCAGCCGCCGCAGTGGGCCTGATCCTGCTGGTGGTCGAACTGCTGGCGGCACGGCGCCGGCTGGGGCTGATCCGACGGGCCCGGCTGGTCTCCGGCGGTTCGCTGGTGGCCGGCATGCAGGGCGCCATGTACGCGCTCGACTTCGGGCTGGTGCGCGACATCGTGGTGGAGCGGGCCGCCGTCGAGCGTGGCCACGTGAAGCCGACGCACGGACGGGGCACGGGTCTGCAGGCGCTGCTGTGGCGCGACCTGCAGCGGCTGCTTCGCTTCCCGCGTCCGCTGGTGGCGCTGGCAGCGTCGGTGGTGACGCCCTACGCATTGGACGCCCTGGGCATGACCACGCTGAACCCGTTCATCTCGGGGCTGGTCCTGGTCGCGGTGCTGGTGCCGTTCCTGTCGATGCTGCGGGTGCTCACCCGCACCGGTGGGCTGGCCCGCATGTTCCCGTTCCGCACCTCGCAGGTGCGCACGGTGGCGATGATGGTGCCGCTGATGCTGGCTCTGATCTGGCAGGCCGCCACCATTCCGGCGTTCGTCGGCATCACGGCGGGTGGTGCCGAACGCAGCGTGCTCGACGGTGCTCTCATCGCCCTGATCACCGGCCTGGCGGGCTGGCTCGGCGCCGTCCGCTGGGTGACGGCGAAGAAGGTCGACTTCAACAGCCCGATGGTGGCGACCGAGTCCGGTGCGGTGCCGCCGACGCTGATTCTGAACCTGTTCCGCGGCCTCGACATGGTGGCGCTGATCACCGCGCCGGTGATGCTGGGCCAGTCGGCGATGTGGTCGTTCTCGATCGCGGCTCTGGCGTTCATCTTCCTGCGCGGCACCTTCAACACCGAGGAAATGAAGGCGCAGCAGGAGCAGCTGAACCGCGAAAAGGAAGCGGCGAAGAACCAGTCCGGTCAGAAGATCAAGGTGCAGCGGCCCACTCGCTAGCGGGCTGCGTACCGTTGGTCGAGATTGATGCCCGTCCTGCGTACCGCTGGTCGAGCTGGCGAGACCGTCTCAGTCAGGTTTCGACCAACTCAACCAACGAATCTGCACGGATCAGCGCTTCCTTACGGCTGTTTGGGTTCCGCCAGCAGGTCCAGCAAGGCCTGGATCGCGGCAGCCCTGCCCATCGACAGGATGTCGCGTTCAGAAACTCCTCTGCGGAGCAGCATCGAGACGACATCGGCCGGGGTGGTGTCGCCCGGCGCGACCGGCGTGCCCCGGTCAGGCTTGGTGCCGTCCTGGACGCACGCCCAGAACTCGCCGGGACCAACCTGCAACTGGTCGCGCAGGATCCGGCTCCACAAGCTGCTGCCGTAGGTGTCTTTCGAGTTCGGGGGGCGCGAGATGTGGGTTCGTAGAATCCGCCCGTCGGGAAGCGCGATCTCGAAGGTCGCATGGTGCCGGACGGGTTGGCCGACAGCGTTGCGGATTTCGGTCCAGCCCTCGACTTGGCAGAACGTCAGATGGTGCTTCCGAGTGGGGGCGGGATAGGTCGGCATCGCGTCAGGCTCCTCGGACCCAGTCGGCCAGTTCTGCGTCGCTCGACAGTGCCACCAACTGGACGACGCCCCAGGCGTTGTCATGGTTCGGCGCGAGTCGAAGATGATCGGCCCAGTCGGCGGCGTACTCACGCAGCGCAATCACCATCTCGGCGACCGCAGCGTTGAAATCAGGCCCCTCCACAGCCAGGGCGGGTTCTGGAAGTGCGATGCCGACCGCCTCGTTCTCGTGGAAGACCTGGGCCTGTGCGGGACGCAGTTTCGACAGTGCGTTGCGCAGGCGATCCGCGTCAACGGCGGCGACGTTGCGTCCGTCGCGTGCATAACTGGCCGGTTGGCCCGCCATGGCGGCGTCGGTGAGGTCGGCCATGTGTGCGCGGGCTTCGCTCAGCGTGGCAAAGTGGGTCACGCACCAAATGTACAGTCTGTACATGGCATCGCCAAGTGGACGAGTTGACTCAACCCCGCCCACCTCGTCCTTCGAGCCCGCGAGATTGTCGTCCTTCTCATCTTGATCGCGCCCAAGAGAGCGCCGCTGAGCTGCTACTGCTTGCCCCCGTAAGCCACCTCGCGCACCGTGCCAGCACCCAGTGCGCTGATCATCGGCACCAGCTTGACCTGCGTTTCGGCCAGTTCTTCCTCCGGATCGGAGCCTTCCACGATGCCGCAGCCCGCGAACAACTCAATCGTGCGCGGGTCGGCGGCGTCCACGATGCCGCACCTCAGCGCTATGGCCCATTCGCCATCGCCGCGGGCGTCGATCCACCCGACCGGGCCGGAGTAGCGTCCGCGGTCGAGTCCTTCGAGTTCGGCGATCGCGGCCCGGGCCACGTTCGTCGGGGTGCCACACACCGCGGCGGAGGGGTGCAAGGCGGCGGCCAGTCGCAGCGCGCTGGCCTTCTTGTGTGCCACGGCGGTCACGTCGGTGGCCAGGTGCAGCACGTTGGGTAGCTCCAGCACGTAGGGCGATTCGGGCACGTTCATGCCCGAACACAGAGGCGCGAGCGCATGCGCGACCGAGTCGACGGCCAGTTCGTGCTCTGCCAGGTTCTTGGACGACCTCGCCAACGCACCTGCCAGCTTCAAGTCGGTTTCCTCCGATCCGGTTCGCCGGATGGTGCCGGCCAGGATGCGCGAGGTGGCCAGCCCGCGCTCGCGCCGGATCAGCATCTCCGGGGATGCGCCGACCAGGCCGTCGATGGAGTACGTCCAGCAGCTCGGGTAGTCGCGGGCCAGCACGTTCACCACATGCCGGGCGTCGATCGGCTCGGCCGCCCGCGCGGTCACCGCACGGGCCAGCACCACCTTCTCCAGTCCGTTGGTCTCGATCCGGTGGACGGCCTCGGCCACCCGGCGCTTCCATCGGTCCTCGGCGTCCTGGTCGTCGGCGATCTGGACGTCGCGGGGCGCTCGAGCGGGGGACGCGCACGGCCGGACGGTGGGCGGGCCGCCCGGGGTCTCGACAAGCTCGACCAGCGGTGCGGTTTCGACCAACTCGTCCGGCGACAAGCGCACTGTGAAGCGGAGTGGGGTGCACCCCCACTCCGCGGCAACGAACGCAATCCAGGGTCAGCGGCAGAGATCCCGGCGTTCGCCGGGATGACGGTGTGCGCGGCAGAGATCCCGGCGTTCGCCGGGATGACGGTGTCCGCCGGGATGACGGTGTCCCACGGGATGACGGTGTCCGACGGGATGACGGTGCTCGCAGAGATCCCGGCGTTCGCCGGGATGACGGTGTGCGGATGGGTCTCGACCAGCGAGGCCTCGTCCCCCAGCACCGTCAGCCAGGCCCGGCCCTGCCGGCGTCCGATGACTACCTGCGGCACGATCAGCCGAGACACCGCCCCGGTGTGGTCCGGGTCGAAGGTGAACGACCCGAATGCCAGGGGGCCCGAACCCGCCACCCCCTGCACCTCCGACTCGTGGTCCAGTCCCTCCACGAAGGCGCTCCACCAGGCGTCCGCTTCGCTCGGCCCGGCCACGTCGGTGCACGCGTAGCAGCCCAGGCCGACCATGCCCTCGCCGCGTCGGATCCACGCCACGGACGAGCCGTCCACTAGGTATTTTGCCAACGAATCCGGATCGTTAATAGCGATGGTGCGGGCACGTGTGCGGGTGGCCGCAGCGGCAGAGATCACCCGCGCAGCTTAGTCAGCGCGCCGGGCCGGACTCGAATGGCTGTCGTGTCATTTCGTGCTTAGACTGGCCAACGCCCAACCGGCAATCGACCAACGACGACGGGAGCTGACCGTGTCCGAGCAGCAGGCGGACGTCGTCGTGGTGGGGGCAGGCCCCGCCGGCGCGACGACGGCGTGCTGGCTGGCCGATCAGGGCCTCTCGGTCGCACTGCTCGAGAAAAGCACGTTCCCGCGCGACAAGGTGTGCGGCGACGGCCTCACCCCCCGCGCCACCAAGCAGCTGCTGCGCCTCGGCATCGACGTCTCCGAAGAGGCCGGCTGGCTGCACAACAAGGGCCTGCGGGTGCACGGCGGACGCACCGAACCCTTCGAACTGCCGTGGCCCACGCTGGCCGAGTTCCCCTCCTTCGGTCTGGTGCGCAAGCGGGCCGACTTCGACGAACTGCTCGCCCACCGGGCCGTCGCCAAGGGCGCCACGCTGTATGAACAGGCCCACGTCGCCGGCACCGTGATCGACGAGCGCACCGAGCGCGTCACCGGCGTCACCACCAAGGACGGACGCACCTTCACCGCACCGATCGTGGTGGCCGCCGACGGCAACTCGTCCCCGGTGGCCAAATCGATGGGCCTGCTGAAGAACGCGAACCGTCCGATGGGCGTCGCCTGCCGCACCTACTTCACCTCGCCGCGGCACGACGACGAGTGGATGGAGTCGTGGCTGGAACTGTGGGACGGCAAGCCGGGGGAGTCCAACCTGCTGCCCGGCTACGGCTGGGTCTTCGGCATGGGCGACGGCACCTGCAACGTCGGCCTGGGCACCGTGGCCAGCACCGCCAAGTCGCAGAAGCTGAACTTTCGCGAGCTGATGAAGACCTGGACGGCCAACACCCCGCCCGAGTGGGGGTTCACCCCCGAGAACCAGGTCGGCCCGATCAGTTCGGCCGCGCTGCCGATGGCCTTCAATCGCAAGCCCGCCTACACCCGCGGCCTGGTGCTGGTCGGCGACTCCGGCGGCATGGTCTCCCCGTTCAACGGCGAGGGCATCCCCTACGCCATGGAGGCCGGCGAGGCCGCGGCCGAGGCGATCGTCCGGGCGCATGCCGAGGGGGTCGGCACCAAGGCGGCCGAGAAGGCGCTGCAGAGCTACCCTTCCCGGCTCGCGGACGAGTGGGGCGGCTACTACCGGTTGGGCACGGTCTTCGTGAAGCTGATCGAGCACCCGGCGATCATGCGGCTGTGCGTGCGCTACGGCCTGCCGCGTCCGGTGCTGATGCGTTTCACGATCAAGTTGCTCGCACACCTTTACGACACCAAAGATGGTGATTGGATGGACCGAGTGATCCACGCACTGACCAAAGTGGTTCCCGCGGCATGACCGGACGGAGGCATCGATGAGTCCCTACATTCCGATCCTGGGGCTGATGGCGCTGGCCGCCGGCTTTCTGGCGATCTCGGTGGTGCTCAGCCTGCTGGTCGGCCCACGCCGCTACAACCGGGTCAAGTACGACACCTACGAGTGCGGCATCGACCCCACCCCCGCGGCCCTCGGTGGCGGACGGTTCCCGGTCAAGTACTACATCACCGCAATGATGTTTCTGGTCTTCGACGTCGAGGTGGCGTTCATGTACCCGTGGGCGGTCAGCTTCGACGCCCTCGGCGTGTTCGGCTTCGCCGCCATGATGATCTTTCTGATCGTGCTCGGCGTCGCCTACTTCTACGAGATCCGCCGCGGGGGCCTGGAATGGGACTGAACACGAGCACAAGCACGCAGCGGGAGGCGCGACATGGGGCTTGAGGACAAGATCCCGCAAGGGGTGCTGCTGACCACCGTCGAGGGCATCTTCGGCTGGATGCGGCAGGCGTCGTTCTGGCCGGCCACGTTCGGCCTGGCCTGTTGCGCGATCGAAATGATGACCTACGGCGCCCCCCGGTTCGACGCCGGACGCTGGGGCCAGGAGGTGTTCCGGGCCTCGCCGCGACAGGCCGACCTGATGATCATCTCGGGCCGGGTCAGCCAGAAGATGGCCCCGGTGCTGCGCCAGGTGTACGACCAGATGCCGAACCCCAAGTGGGTGATGGCGATGGGCGTGTGCGCCAGCTCCGGCGGCATGTTCAACAACTACGCGATCGTGCAGGGCGGCGACCACATCGTGCCCGTCGACATGTACGTGCCGGGGTGCCCGCCCCGTCCCGACATGCTCATCGACGCCATGTTCAAGCTGCGCAAGCAGATCGTGATGAAGCGTCCGATCGGGGCGCACGAGCTCGCCGAGCTCGAGGCGCAAGAGAAGGCGGCGCTCGAGGCGATGGCCACCCACGAGATGAAGGGCCTGATGCGATGAGCGACAACGGCCCCGATAAGAAGCTGCCGGGCGAAGAGAAGAGCGTCGACGAGCCCGTCGAGGGCACCGATTCTGCGCCGGGTGCCGGCCTGGAGCGCGAAGACGCCCAGCCGGACGAGGCGCTCGACACCGTTGCGCAGGTGCCTGCCGGCGTGCACGTGATCCAGACCCGCAAGGGCATGTGGTCCGACGGCTCCGGCGACACCTCGGGTTACGGACGCATCGTCCGCTCGGTCGAGCTGCCCAACGCGGGCCTGCCCAGCGAGGGCTGGTACACCGGCGTCACCGGACGGCTGCTCAAGCTGGTGCCGGACGCCCTGGTGCGCGTCGTGTTCGACCGCGGCGAGCTGACCTTCTTCGTGGCCCGCGAGAAGCTCACCGAGGTGATGGGCCAGCTGCGCGACGACGCCCAGCTGAGGTTCGAGTTTCTGCCCAGCGTCTCGGGCGTCAACTACCCAGATGATGAAGGCGCCGAGTTGCATGTGGTGTACCACCTGCAGTCGATGACTCACAATCGCCGGCTGCGGGTCGAAACCACCGCGCCCGACGACGATCCGCACGTGCCCAGCGTGGTGCCGCTCTACCCGGCCGCCGACTGGCACGAGCGCGAAACCTGGGACATGTTCGGCATCGTCTTCGACGGCCACCCGCACCTGACCCGCATTCTGATGCCGGACGACTGGGTCGGGCATCCGCAGCGCAAGGACTACCCGCTCGGCGGCATTCCGGTGGAGTACAAGGGCGCCACCGTCCCGCCGCCCGACCAGCGGAGGAGCTACCGATGAGCGACACCACCGACTTCTACGCGCAGCCGGGCGAAGAGACCCAGGGCACCGTCTACACCGCGATGGGTGGCGACTGGGCCCACATCGCGACCGAGCAGGCCGAGCGGTCGGACGAGATCCTGGTGATCAACATGGGTCCGCAGCACCCGTCCACGCATGGCGTGCTGCGGCTGATCCTCGAGTGCGACGGCGAGACCGTGCTGAGCATCCGTCCGGGCATCGGCTTTCTGCACACCGGCATCGAGAAGAACATGGAGTACCGCACCTGGACCCAGGGGTCCACGTTCGTCACCCGCATGGACTACGTGGCCCCGATCTTCAACGAGGTCGCCTACTGCCTGGCGGTCGAGCGGCTGCTCGGCATCGAGGACGCGATCCCGCAGCGGGCCACCGTGATCCGGGTGCTGATGATGGAACTGAACCGCATCGCGTCCCACCTGGTCGCGATCGGCACCGGCGGCATGGAGATCGGCGCCCTGACCGTGATGACGATCGGCTTCCGCGAGCGCGAGATGATCCTCGACTTCTTCGAGGCGGTCACCGGGCTGCGCATGAACCACGCCTACATGCGTCCCGGCGGGGTGGCCAACGACCTGCCCGAGACCGGCATCGCCCAGCTTCGCGAGCTGATCGCGTGGCTGCACAAGCACCTGCCCGAGTACGCGGCGTTCTGCAACGAGAACCCCATCTTCAAGATGCGCATGATCGGCATCGGTCACCAGGACCTGTCCGCCTGCATGGCCCTGGGCGTCAGCGGCCCGGTGCTGCGCTCGACCGGCTACGACTGGGATCTGCGCAAGCAGCAGCCCTACTGCGGCTACGAGACCTACGAGTTCGAGTCGAAGGCCTGGCAGCCCACGGACGGCTGGGCCTCCAGCGACTCCTACGCCAGGTTCCGCATTCGGCTGGACGAGATGTGGGAGAGCCTGAAGATCGTCGAGCAGTGTGCCGACCGGCTGGAGGCCAGCCGCGGCGAGCCGGTGATGGTGGCCGACCCGAAGATCGCCTGGCCCGCACAGCTGGCCCTCGGCCCGGACGGGCAGGGCAACAGCCACGAACACATCAAGCACATCATGGGCGAATCCATGGAGGCGCTGATCCATCACTTCAAGATCGTCACCGAGGGTTTCCGGGTGCCGCCCGGCCAGGCCTACGTGCCGATCGAGTCGCCCAAGGGCGAGATCGCCTGCCACGTGGTCAGCGACGGGGGCACCAAGCCGTTCCGGGTGCACATGCGCGATCCCGGGTTCAACCACCTGCAGTCGGTGCCGATCCAGTGCGAGGGCGGAATGATCTCGGACGTAGTGGTCGCGGTCGGGTCCCTCGACCCGGTGATGGGGGGTGTCGACCGATGATCACCCGGCGGGGGGGGGGGCCCCCCCCCGGGGGGGGGGGGGGGGGGGGGGGGGGGGGGGGGGGGGGGGGGGGGGGGGGGGGGGGGGGGGGGGGGGCCCGGGGGGGGGGGGGGGGGGGGGGGGGGGGCGCCCCCCCCCCCGGGGGGGGGGGGGGGGGGGGGGGGGGGGGGGGGGGGGGTCGGGGGGGGGGGGGGGGCCCCCGGCGGGGGGGGGGGCGCGGCCCCGGCCGCGGGGGGGGGGGGGGGGGGGGGGGGCGGGAAGTCCAATGGGGAGGAACTATGAGCGGTCACGAGTTCCAGTCGTGGTTCCCCGACTCGGGGCACATCGACTACGACGACGCCTCGACGAACATCACCGAGACCACGCTCGATGAGATGCGCTCGATCGCGGCCCGCTACCCGCAGGCCCGCTCGGCGCTGCTGCCGATGCTGCACCTGGTGCAGAGCGTCGACGGCCGGGTCAGCCCGGCCGGTGTGCAGGCCTGCGCCGACATTCTCGGCATCACCACCGCCCAGGTCAGCGGCGTCGCCACGTTCTACACCATGTACCGCCGTCGTCCGGGCGGCCGCAACCACGTCGGCGTCTGCACCACCGCGTTGTGCGCGGTGATGGGCGGCGACCAACTGCTCGACCGGGTCAGCCACCGGCTCGGCATCCACGAGGGCGAGACCACCGCGGACGGCGCCATCTCGCTGGAACGCCTCGAATGCAACGCGGCCTGCGACTTCGCGCCGGTGATGATGGTCAACTGGGAGTTCTTCGACAACATGGACCCCGCCAAGGTGGACGAACTGCTGGACGCGCTGAGCTCCGGGCAGAGCGTCCAGTCACCCCGGGGTGCCACCATCACCTCCTGGCAGGAGGCGGAGCGGGTGCTGGCCGGCTTTCCCGACGGACGCGCCGACGAGGGCCCCGCTGCCGGCGAGGCGTCCCTGCTGGGCCTGAAGGTCGCCCGCGAACACGGCTGGCACGCGCCGGACGTGCCCCCGCCCGTCCCCGCCTCCGGCGAGGCGGCCGCAACCGAGGGCTCCGCCGTACCAGGAGGTGCGAAGTGACCGACCTGCTGACCCCCGTGCTGAGCGAGAACTGGGCCGACGAGCGGGCCTGGAAGCTGACCAACTACGAGCGCCGCGGCGGCTACCGGGCGCTGCGCAAGGCGCTCGGCAGCACCCCCGCCGAGGTGATGGAGACGGTGAAGGATTCCGGGCTGCGCGGTCGCGGCGGCGCCGGCTTCCCGACCGGCATGAAGTGGTCGTTCGTGCCCAAGGACAATCCCAACCCCAAGTACCTGGTGGTCAACGCCGACGAGTCCGAGCCGGGCACCTGCAAAGACATGCCGCTGATGCTGGCCAGCCCGCACACGCTGGTCGAGGGCGTGATCATCAGCTCCTACGCGATCGGCTGCGCCTACGCGTTCATCTACTGCCGCGGCGAGGTGCTGCACGTGATCCGGCGGCTGCAGCAGGCCGTCCGCGAGGCGTATTCGGCGGGTTACGCCGGCAAGAACATCCTGGGCAGCGGCTACGACCTCGAGGTGGTCGTGCACGCCGGCGCCGGCGCCTACATCTGCGGCGAAGAGACCGCACTGCTCGACTCGCTCGAGGGCCGCCGCGGCCAGCCCCGGCTGCGTCCGCCGTTCCCGGCGGTGGCCGGCCTGTACGCCTCGCCGACGGTGGTCAACAACGTCGAGTCGATCGCGTCCGTACCGGCGATCATCGACCGCGGTTCGTCATGGTTCAGCTCGATGGGCACCGAGAAGTCCAAGGGCATGACGCTCTATTCGCTGTCCGGGCACGTGCGCAACCCCGGCCAGTTCGAGGCGCCGCTGGGCATCACGCTGCGGCAACTGCTCGACCTCGCCGGCGGCATCCGCGAGGGCCACGAACTCAAGTTCTGGACGCCCGGCGGCAGCTCCACCCCGATCCTCACCCCGGAGCACCTCGACCTGCCGCTCGATTATGAGGGCATGGCCGCCGCCGGCTCCATGCTCGGCACCAAGGCGCTGCAGTGCTTCGACGAGACCACCTCGGTGGTGCGCACCACGCTGCGCTGGATCGAGTTCTACAAGCACGAATCCTGCGGCAAGTGCACGCCCTGCCGCGAGGGCAACTGGTGGCTGGTGCAGATCCTGTCCAAGTTCGAGGCCGGGCGGGCCGAAGAGGGCGACATCGAGAAGCTGCTCGACATCGCCGACGACATGGGCGGGCGGTCCTTCTGCGCCCTCGCGGACGGTGCCGTGGCCTGCCTGACCAGCGCGATCAAACACTTCCGTCCCGAGTTCGAGCAGGGCCTGAAGACCCCCGCGTGGGAGCTGTTCCCCTACGAGCGCTCCGCCCTGTTCGACACAGGTGCTGAGGTTCGTACAGCAGCCGGCCTGAAGGGAGCGCACGCATGACCGTCACCGCCAAGCCCGGCGAGGTCGTCGCCAGCGACCTGATCACCGTCTTCGTGGACGGCACCGAGGTCTCGGTACCCAAGGGCACCCTGGCCATCCGGGCCGCCGAGCTGATCGGCGTCGCCATTCCCCGCTTCTGCGACCACCCGCTGCTCGACCCGGTCGGCGCCTGCCGGCAGTGCCTGGTCGAGGTGCCCGACATGGGCAACGGACGCGGCATGCCCAAGCCGCAGGCGTCCTGCACGCTGGAATGCGCGCCGGGCATGAAGATCCAGACCCAGAACACCTCGGCGGTCGCCGCCAAGGCGCAGAAGGGCATGATCGAGTTCCTGCTGATCAACCACCCGCTCGACTGCCCGATCTGCGACAAGGGCGGCGAGTGCCCGCTGCAGAACCAGGCCATGAGCAACGGCGGCGGCGAGTCGCGCTACGAGGGCGTCAAGCGGACCTTCCCCAAGCCGGTCAGCATCTCGGCCCAGATCCTGCTCGACCGGGAGCGCTGCATCCTGTGCGCGCGCTGCACCCGGTTCAGCGAGCAGATCTCGGGCGACCCGTTCATCACCCTGGTCGAGCGCGGTGCGCTGCAGCAGGTCGGCTACTACGAGGACGAGCCCTACAACTCCTACTTCTCGGGCAACGTCATCCAGATCTGCCCGGTGGGTGCCCTCACCAGCGTGTCCTACCGGTTCCAGAGCCGTCCGTTCGACCTGGTCAGCACGCCGACCACCTGCGAGCACTGCGCCGGCGGCTGCCAGCTGCGCACCGACCACCGGCACTTCCAGGTGAAGCGCCGGCTGGCCGGCGACGCCCCCGAGGTCAACGAGGAATGGAACTGCGACAAGGGCCGGTTCGCCTTCCGCTCGGCACGCGGTGACGACCGGCTGACCCGTCCGCTGGTCCGCGACAACGGCGTGCTGCGGGTGGCGTCCTGGCCCGAGGCGATCGACGCCGCGGTGGCCGGCCTCAAACGCGCCGGCACCCAGGTGGGCGTGCTCACCGGCGGCCGGCTCACCATCGAGGACGCCTACGGCTACAGCAAGTTCGCCCGCGCGGTGCTGGGCACGAACAACATCGACTTCCGGTCCCGTCCGCACAGCGCCGAAGAGGCCGCGTTCCTGGCCAACCGGGTGGCCGGCCGCTCGCTCGACAACGACACCCTCAGCTACACCGCACTGCAGGGCGCCAAGCAGGTGATCCTGGTCGCCTTCGAGCCCGAAGAAGAGGCCGCAATGGTCTTTCTGCGGTTGCGTAAGGCGGTCCGCAAGAACGGGCTCAAGGTGCTCACCATCGCGCCCTACGCCTCCAACGGTTCGGCCAAGCTGAACGCCGAGGTGATCCCCACCGTGCCCGGCACCGAGCCCGAGGCGCTGGCCGGGCTGAGCGCCGACGCCGACACGATCGTGCTGGTGGGCGAGCGGGCCGCGGTGATTCCCGGTGCGCTGAGCGCCGCCGCCGACTTCGTCGACCGCACCGGCGCCCGGCTGGCCTGGATGCCGCGCCGGGCCGGTGACCGCGGCGCCGTCGAGGCCGGCTGCCTGCCCAACCTGCTGCCGGGCGCGCGTCCGGCCGGCGCGGTGCTGGCCCGGGTCGACGTGCAGGCCGCCTGGGGCGTGGACGGGCTGCCGACCCTGCCCGGCCTGGACGCCGACGCGCAGCTCGCCGCCGCCCGCGAAGGCCTGGGCCTGGTGGTGGCCGGCCTCGAGCCGTCCGACTTCACCAACGCGGCCGAGGTGCGCGACGCTCTGGAGTCCGCCCCGTTCGTGATCAGCCTCGAACAGCGGCTCTCGGAGGTCACCGAACGTGCCGACGTGGTGTTCCCGATCGCGCTGATCGAGGAGCGTCCCGGCCACTTCCTCAACTGGGAACACCGGCGCGGCCGGGTCAACACGGTGATCAGGCAGCCGAACCAGCCGATGACCGACCTGCGGGTGCTGGCCGCCCTGGCCGAGGCGCTGGGCCGTCCGCTGGGCATCCGCACCGCGCGCCAGGCCCTGACCGAACTGGACGAACTCGGCGTCTGGGACGGCGCGCGCCAGCCGCTGGCCCGCACCCGTGGCGTTGCGGCACCCGCCGACGGCGAGCTGGCCCTGGCCACCTGGCGCGAGCTGATCGACGGCTCCCGCGGCAACGACCACGAGCCGGCCCTGCAGGCCACCGCCAAGCCCGTGGTGGCCCGCACCTCACCCGAGGTGGCGGCCGCGCACGGGCTCACCGGCGCGGTCACCATCGCCGGCAACGGCGGCTGGCTGACGCTGCCGCTCGAGGTGGTGCCCGGGATGGCTGCCGACACGGTCTGGGTGCCCACCCACGCCCCCGACACGCCGCTGTCCGAGCTGGGGCTGGTGCACGGCGACAGCGTCACGGTCAGCTCGCCGGCGGCGGCGCTCGACCGGGGCGAAGGCTTCGATCGCGGTGAAGGAGGCGTGGCATGATTCCGCTCGACCTGTCGTTGTTCGGCACCGACCCGTGGTGGCTGGTGCTGATCAAGGTCGTCGTGCTGTTCGTCGTCCTGCTGGTCTGGACGATCTTCAACGTCTGGTACGAGCGCCGGCTGGTCGGCAAGATGCAGCACCGGCTCGGCCCGATCATGAACGGCCCGTTCGGTCTGGGCCAGGCGCTGGCCGACGGCATGAAGCTGCTGATCAAAGAGGACTTCCGGCCCAAGTCGGCCGACCGGGTGCTGTTCACCCTGGCCCCGCTGATCGCCGGCACCGCCGCGTTCGCGGCCTGGGCGGTGATCCCGTTCGGCGGCGAGGTCGAGATCTTCGGGGTGCGCACCCGGCTGCAGGGCACCGACCTGCCGATCTCGGTGCTGGTGATCCTGGCGGTCGCCTCGGTCGGCATCTACGGGTTCGTGCTGGCCGGCTGGTCGTCCAACTCGCCGTACTCGCTGCTGGGTGCGCTGCGCTCCACCGCGCAGATGATCAGCTACGAGCTGAGCATGGGCCTGGCACTGGTGGCGGTCTTCCTGTACAGCAGGTCGATGTCGACCTCCGAGATCGTGGACGCCCAGGCGCAGCCGCTGCTGATCTTCGGTGCTGACATCGGGCTGCAGAGCTGGTATTTCGCGCTGCTGCTGCCCTCGTTCGTGGTCTACGTGATCTCGATGGTGGGTGAGACCAACCGCGCACCGTTCGACCTGCCCGAGTGCGAGTCGGAGCTGGTGTCGGGCTACCTGACCGAGTACTCCGGCTTCCGCTACGCCACCTACTTCCTGGCCGAGTACATCAACATGGCCACCGTCTCGGCCGTCGCCACCACGCTGTTCCTGGGCGGCTATCGCGCCCCGTGGCCGATCAGCTGGTTGATTCCCGCGATGGATCAGGGTTGGTGGGGTCCGCTCTGGTTCGTGCTCAAGGTGCAGTTGCTGATCTCGCTGTTCGTGTGGTTGCGCGGCACCCTGCCGCGGTTCCGCTACGACCAGTTCATGACCCTGGGCTGGAAGTGGCTGATTCCGATCTCGCTGGTCTGGGTGATGGTGATCGCCACCTTCCGGATCGCGCGAGCGACCGGCTGGCTCAGCAACCCGCTGGTGATCGGCGGCACCCTGGTCGTGGTGCTTGCGTTGTTCGCGATCTGGTGGCTGCTCGACCGCGAACCCGAACCCGATGAGCTGACCGACACCGGCCCCTTCGACGCCTTCGCCGGCGGCTACCCGGTGCCGCCGATGCCGGGCCAGACGCTGCCCGAGCTGGCCGATGTGGTGCCCTCGAAGCTCGATGCCGAAAGGACGGACGCCTGATGGCCTCGTTCGCAGATCAGTGGGCCGGCTTCGGCGTCACGTTCCGCACCATCTTTCGAAAGACCTTCACCCAGGGCTATCCCGAGAAGGGCAAGGTCAAGGTCACCGCGCCCCGCTTTCACGGCCGGCACCAGCTGAACCGCTGGCCGGACGGGCTGGAGAAGTGCGTGGGTTGTGAGCTGTGCGCCTGGGCCTGCCCGGCCGACGCGATCTACGTCGAGGGTGCCGACAACACCGAGGACGCCCGCTTCTCGCCCGGTGAGCGGTACGGCTCGGTCTACCAGATCAACTACCTGCGCTGCATCCTGTGCGGGCTGTGCATCGAGGCCTGCCCGACCCGGGCGCTGACGATGACCAACGAGTTCAAGCTCGCCGACACGACCCGCGAGAAGATGATCTACACCAAGGACCGGCTGCTCGCGCCCCTGCTGCCCGGCATGGAGGCGCCCCCGCATCCCCGCCGGCTCGGCGATGACGAGCGCACCTACTTCCTCGGACTGCCCAAGACGGGCACGGCCGACACCAGAACCTACAGCGTGGGAGCGGGTGAGGGCCGATGAACGTGGTGTTCTGGATCTGCGCCCCGCTGATGGTGTTGGGCGGCCTGGGGCTGATCCTGTTCCGCAAGGCGGTCTATTCCGCGCTGTCGCTGGCCCTCACCATGGTGTGCCTGGCCGCGCTGTATGCGTCCCTGGAGGCGTCGTTCCTGTTCGCGATCCAGATCATCGTCTACACCGGTGCGGTGCTGATGCTGTTCCTGTTCGTGCTGATGATGGTCGGCGTCGACACCCCCGACTCGATCGTCGAAACGATCAAGGGCCAGCGCATTCTGGCCGCTGTGGGTGCCCTCGGCCTGCTCGGCCTGATGATCTTCAGCATCGGTGGGGCGGTGACGGCACCGTCCATCGGCATGGACGGTGCGACGGTCGCGGCCGGCGGCAACGTCCAGGGCGTCGCGCAACTGTTGTTCGGCCGTTACGTGTGGGTCTTCGAACTCACCTCGGCACTGCTGATCACGGCGGCGGTCGGGGCGATGATCCTGGCCCACGCCCAGCGCACCAAGCCGAAGCTCGGCCAGCGGGCGCAGGCTGAGCAGCGCATGAAGGCCTACGCAGATCGTGGCGACCACCCCGGCTCACTGCCCAACTCGGGCGTGTACGCGACCGGCAACTCGATCGCCACCCCCGCGCTGCTGCCCGACGGCAGCCTCGCCGAGGCCTCGATCAGCACCACCTTGGCCGAACGCGGCGCGCAGGTGGACAGCACCCGGTTGCGCGAGCTCACCGCCGAGGCCTTTGCCGACGCGCAGCGCGTCCGCAACGAGGAGGACGAGGAGCTGTGATCGATCAGTACCTGTACCTGGCGGTGATCCTGTTCGTGATCGGCGCGATCGGCGTGATGGTCCGGCGCAACGCGCTGGTGGCGTTCATGTCGGTGGAGCTGATGCTGAACGCCGCGAACCTCGCCCTGGTGGCCTTCGCCTGGCATCACGCCAGCTTCGACGGCCAGGTCGCCACCTTCTTCGTGATGGTGGTGGCGGCGGCCGAGGTGGTCGTCGGCCTGGCGATCATCGTGAGCATCTACAAGACCCGCCGCTCGACCTCGGTCGACAACGCGAACCTGCTGAACCAGTGAGGCTCCGCATGATTGGTGTGAAGGCATGATCCCCCTCGAAATCGTCGATCCGGTCGCCGCCACCGGGTTGTTCAGCTACGCCTGGCTGATGATCGCGCTGCCGGCGCTGGGTGCGTTGGTGCTGCTGGCGTTCGGACGCTTCGTCGATCGGGCCGGTCCGTACCTCGCGGTCGCCACCATCACCGGATCGTTCGTGATCGCGGTGGCCCTGTTCATGCAACTGCTGGCGGCGCCGGTCGAGAACCGTGCTGTCGGGGTGCACCTGTACACCTGGTTCGGCACCGGCAGCTGGCAGGTCGACGTCGGCCTGCTGGTCGACCAGCTGTCGATCCTGTTCGCGCTGCTGATCACCTGTGTCGGCGGCCTGATCCACGTGTACTCCCTGGGCTACATGGCCCACGACGAGCGCATGCGCCGCTTCTTCGGCTACCTGAACCTGTTCGTCGCGGCCATGCTCACCCTGGTGCTGGCCGACAACTACCTGGTGCTGTTCGTCGGCTGGGAGGGCGTCGGCCTGGCGTCCTACCTGCTGATCGGCTTCTGGCAGCACAAGCCGTCCGCGGCCGCCGCGGCCAAGAAGGCGTTCGTGATGAACCGGGTCGGCGATCTGGGCATGGTGCTGGCGATCTCGGCGATGCTGGCCCAGTTCGGGTCGTCCGCGTTCGTCGACGTCAACCACGGCGCGGCGAACCTGGCCGGGCCGTGGCCGATGGTGATCGGCCTGCTGTTGCTGCTGGGCGCCTGCGGCAAGTCGGCGCAGGTGCCGCTGCAGGCCTGGTTGCTGGACGCCATGGAGGGCCCCACGCCGGTGTCGGCCCTGATTCACGCGGCCACCATGGTGACCGCCGGGGTCTACCTGGTGGTGCGCAGCCACACGATCTTCGACCTGAGCCCCGAGGCGCGGCTGGCCGTGGTGATCGTCGGCACCGTCACCCTGCTGGCCGGCGCCTGGATCGGTTGCAGCAAGGACGACATCAAGAAGGTGCTGGCCGGTTCGACGATGAGCCAGATCGGCTACATGATGCTGGCCGCCGGCCTCGGCCCGGCCGGCTACGCCTTCGCGATCTTCCACCTGCTCACCCACGGCGCCTTCAAGGCCAACATGTTCCTCGGTGCCGGCTCGGTGATGCACGGCATGAACGACGACGTCGACATGCGCCACTACGGCGGGCTGTGGAAGTACCTGCCGGTCACCTTCTGGACCTTCGCCTGCGGCTACCTGGCGATCATCGGTTTTCCGCTCACCTCGGGCTACTTCTCCAAGGACCACATCATCGAGGCCGCGTTCGGCGAGAGTGCCCTGGTCGGCACCCTGGCGCTGCTCGGCGCCGGCGTGACCGCGTTCTACATGACCCGGTTGATGCTGATGACCTTCGGCGGCGGCAAGCGCTGGCTGGACGGGGTGCACCCGCACGAGTCGCCGGCGGTGATGACCGTTCCGCTGGTCGTGCTGGCGGTGCTCAGCATCGGGGCCGGCGCGGTGATGAACTGGTGGATCCAGGACTGGCTCGAACCGGCCGCGGGCAACCATCCGCACGAGGTGGAGCTGCTGCCCACCCCGATCGGCTGGCTGACCATGCTGGTGGTCGCCGGCGGCATCGGGATCGGTTGGCTGGTGTTCGGCCGCAAGCCGGTGCCCGCCGTTGCCCCCGCGGGCAACGCGATCACCGTGGCCGGCCGCAACGAGCTCTACGGCAACGCCGTCAACGACGTGCTGGTGGCGAATCCGGTGATGGTGCTGTCCCGCGGGGCGGTGGCCACCGACGCCAAGGGCGTGGACGGCTTCGTCCACCTGGTCAGCACGGCGATCAGCGGCTTCAGTGTCGAGGGACGCAAGGCGCAGACCGGCTACGTGCGCACCTACGCGGTGACCATGGTGCTGGGTGTGCTGGTCGTCGGAGCAGTGTTGATCCTCGGCCTGGCGGCCTGAGGGAGGAGACGAGATGACTTTCCCCTGGCTCAGCCTTCTGGGCCTGCTCCCGCTGCTCGGCGCGTTGGTGCTTGCGCTGCCGGTGCGCGGCGCCGCCCGGTTCATCGGGCTGGCGTTCTCGCTGGCCACGCTCGCGCTCGCCGTCGTCGTGGCGGTGCTGCACCTGGGTGGCACGGACCTGACTGTTCGACAGCCGTGGATCTCGGCCTTCGGCGCCTACTGGTCGCTCGGTCTGGACGGCATGGGGCTGGCGATGGTGCTGCTCACCGCGGTGCTCACCCCGATCGTGCTGATCGCCGAATGGGACGTCGTGGGTCATGGCCGCTGGGACGCCCAGGGCTACTTCGCCATGGTGCTGGCGCTGGAGGGCACCGCGATCCTCACCTTTCTGGCCGGCGACGTGCTGCTGTTCTACGTGTTCTTCGAGGCCACGCTGATCCCGATGTACTTCCTGATCGGCGGCTTCGGGGGCGAGCACCGGCGCGCGGCCGCATTGAAGTTCCTGATGTTCAACCTGGTCGGCGGGTTCATTCTGCTGGCCGCCGTGATCGGACTGTTCGCGACGTCGGTCTCGCTGGGCGGCACGCCGAGCTATCTGCTCACCGATCTGGCCGGCCTGTCGATCCCCACCGAGACCGGACGCTGCTGATGGTCGGCTTCTTGATCGCGTTCATCATCAAGGCGCCGATGGTGCCGGTGCACACCTGGCTGCCGTTCGCCGCCGAGCAGGCCACGCCCGGCTCGTCCACGCTGATGGTCGGCGTTCTCGACAAGATCGGCACCTTCGCCATGATCCGGTTCTGCATCGGGCTGTTTCCCGAAGCCAGCGCATGGGTGGCGCCGGTGATGATCGGTCTCGCGCTGATCTCGATCCTCTACGGGGCGGCCGCCGCGATCGCGTCCACCAACCTGCTGCGGCTGGTGTCGTACACCTCGGTCAGCCACTTCGGCTTCATGGTGCTCGGCATCTACATCTTCACCACCCAGTCGCTCAACGGGTCGATCTTCTTCATGCTCAACCACGGGTTCTCCACCGCGGCGCTGTTCCTCACCGTCGGCTATCTGATCAAACGGCGCGGATCGGCCGACATCGCCGACTTCGGCGGCGTCGAGAAGGTGACACCGGTGCTGGCCGGCGCGGTGCTGCTCGCCGTGCTGTCGGCCATCTCGCTGCCCGGCATGAGCACCTTCGTCAGCGAGTTCCTGGTGATCGCAGGCACCTGGTCGCGTCAGCCCGGGGTGGCGGCCGTCGCCGCCATCGGCATCGTGCTGGCGGCCACCTACGGCCTGCTGATGTATCAGCGCACGATGACCGGACCGGTCACCGAGGCGACCGCGAAGCACTTCACCCGCGACCTGGATGCCCGTGAGCGCGGCGTCGTGGTGCCGATCATCGCGGTGATCCTGCTGTTCGGGTTCGTGCCCGCCCCGATCGTGAGCCTGGTCGAGCCGACCGCGAAGGCCGCCATGGAACGCATGCAGGTCGCCGATCCGGTTGCGCCCGCGAAGGGGGAGAAGTGATGACCGCCGTGATCGAGTGGCGTGCCGTTGCGCCGGTGCTGCTGGTGCTGATCGCCGCCGTGCTGGGCATTCTGGTCGAGGCCGTGGTGCCGGTGGTGCACCGGTTCTTCGCCCAGGTGTTCCTGACCGTGGCCAGCATCGTGGCCGCCGCCGCCTTCCTGGTGGCCAACTGGCGCAAGGGCATCGGTGGGCCGGTGGTGATGGGCTCGATGATGCTGGACGGCCCCACCTACTTCATCTGGGGCTCCCTGCTGGTCTTCGGCCTGGCGGCGATCCTGGTCTTCGCCGAGCGTGAGCTCAACGGTGGGGTCAGCACCTTCGCCGCGTCCGCCGCGACGGTGCCGGGAAGCCGGGCCGAGGCCGAGGCGTCCGCCGCCCGGCTGGAGCACACCGAGGTCTTCCCGCTGGCGTTGTTCGCACTCGGCGGCATGATGGTGTTTCCGGCATCCGCCGACCTGATCACCATGTTCGTGGCGCTCGAGGTGTTCTCGCTGCCGCTGTACCTGATGTGCGGCATGGCCCGCCGCCGCCGGCTGCTGTCGCAGGAGGCGGCGCTGAAGTATTTTCTGCTCGGCGCATTCAGCTCCGCGTTCTTCCTGTTCGGGGTGGCGCTGCTGTACGGGTACGCCGGCTCGTTCGAGCTGAGCGCGATCGCCACCGCCGTCCAGAACCCCACGATGGGGCACGGCATCCTGGTCGCGGGCATGGCGCTGGTCGGCGTCGGGCTGCTGTTCAAGGTGAGCGTCGTCCCCTTCCACAACTGGACGCCCGATGTGTACATGGGCGCCCCCACCCCCGTCACCGGCTTCATGGCGATCTGCACCAAGCTGGCCGCCGTCGGCGCGACCATGCGGGTGTTCTACGTGGCCCTGGGCGGCGAACGCTGGAGCTGGCAGCCGCTGCTGGCGGTGCTCGTGGTCGCCACCATGGTGGTCGGCGCGGTCTGGGGCCTGACCCAGACCGACATCAAACGCACCCTCGCCTACAGCTCGATCGCCCACGCCGGCTTCATCATGACCGCGGTCGTGGGGGCCAGCGCGGGCACCGTGACCAGCCCGCTCGACAGCGTCGCGTCGGTGATGTTCTACCTGGTCGTCTACGGCCTGGCCAGCGTCGGGGCCTTCGCGGTGATCACGCTGGTGCGCACCCAGTCGGGTGAGGCCAACGCCATCGCCAGCTGGTCGGGGCTGGCCCGCAAGAGCCCGCTGCTGGCCGGCATCTTCGCGTTGTTCATGCTCAGCTTCACCGGCATTCCGCTGACCGGCGGCTTCATCGGCAAGTGGGCGGTGTTCGCCGCTGCCTGGCGCGGTGGCTACGACTGGCTGGTGATCGCGGCCGTGCTGCTCAGCCTGGTGGCGGCCGTGTTCTACATGCGGATCATCGTGGTGATGTTCTTCGGCGAGCCGGCGGACGGTGTCGTGGTCGGCCGGGCCAGCGCATTCACCTGGCTGCCGATCGCCGTCGCGGCGCTCGGTGTCGCCGTGCTGGGCGTGTTCCCCGGGCCCGTGCTCGACCTGGCCACGCTGGCCGGCACGTTCATCCGCTGAGGCGACGGGTATTGGGGACGGTTCCTTTCCCCGTCGCACACGTGCGGTGAGGAGCGTCCGACGGGTATTGGGGACGGTTCCTTTCCCCGTCGCACACTCGCGGTGAAGGAGCGTCCGACGGGTATTGGGGACGGTTCCTTTCCCCGTCGCGCACGCGCGGTGAGGAGCGTCCGACGGGTATTGGGGACGGTTCCTTTCCCCGTCGCGCACGTGCGGTGACGGAGCGTCCGACGGGTATTGGGGACGGTTCCTTTCCCCGTCGGCACCACTCGCCTGAACGGGAACGGAACCGTCCCCATTACCTGTCGGGTTTCGACCCGCCTGAACGAGGAAGGCCCGGTTCTTCTGCCGTTCACCTCGTGTTGATGCTCGACGCCGCGGCGCTGATACCGGTTCTACCGACTTGGGCCTACTTTGCGCGACCATGTCCGGACGTTCTGGCGGCGCCGGTCACGCTCACCAGACGACCCGGTATGCCTTCGCGTGGACCAGCTACCCAGCCCACCCGCCTGCTGTCGCTCGCCAAGGCGCCCATCGGTGGATCCCGGCTAAGCTGTGGCACGTTGCTGTCTGACGGTCCCGGTACGGGTGACCCTGAGCTAGGAGAAGTGTGACCCTCGAGATCGGAGTCGACGAGGCGTTCGCGCAGACCGTCGGCGACCGCCTGAAGAGCATCGAGCATCGGCTCGCCGACTCGGCGTTCGGCCAGACCCCGTTCGTCACCGAGGCGGCCTCGCACATCATCAACGCCGGCGGCAAGCGGCTGCGTCCGATGCTCGTGGTGGTGGGTGCGGGCCTGCATCCGGGTGCCTCGGCCGACGAGATCGAGCGTGCCGCGGTGGTGGTCGAGCTGACCCACGTGGCCAGCCTCTACCACGACGACGTGATGGACGAGGCCGACTTGCGCCGCGGCACCGAGAGCGCCAACCATCGCTACGACAACTCCATCGCGATCATGATCGGCGACTTCCTGTTCGCGCGGGCCTCGTCCATCGTGGCGACGCTGGGGGTCGAGTACGTCGCGCTGCAGGCCGACACCTTCGCCCGGCTCGTCCAGGGCCAGATCGCCGAGACGCGCGGCCCCCAGGCCGGTGACGATCCGGTCGGGCACTACCTGCAGGTGGTGGCCGACAAGACCGGATCGCTGATCGCCACGTCGGCGGTGTTCGGTGGCATGGTGTGCGGCGCTGCGCCGGCCGAACTGCGTGCGCTCGCGGCCTACGGCGAAGAACTCGGCGCGGTGTTCCAGCTCAGCGACGACATCATCGACATTGCCAGCGACGTCACCGGCAAGACCCCCGGCACCGACCTGCGTGAGGGCGTTCCGACGTTACCGACGCTGCTGGTCAAGGCCGGTGACGACCCGTCCGATGCACGGCTGCGGCAGCTGCTGCAGGGCCAGATCGACGACGCGGACGAGCTGGCCGAGGCTCTTCGGCTGATGCGGGCGCATCCGGTTCTTACGCAGGCGCGGGTCGAGGTCGAGCGGCGCGCGCAGCTGGCCAAGAGCCATCTCGACGTGCTGCCGCACGGCACGGCGCGCGATGCCTTGATGGAGCTGTGCGACCAGATCGTCTCGCGCACCGCGTGAGCGGCCAGGGCGATCATCCACGCTTGCCAGCCCGGGCATTGGGCGGCAGACTCGACCCGACCGCCCGAGCAGCACAACCCCTGGAGTAGCAATGCCTCGTCCTCACGTCGTCATCATCGGCTCCGGTTTCGGTGGTCTCTTCTCGGCTCGCGCCCTGGCGAAAGCCGACGTCGACATCACGTTGCTGAGCAAGACCACCGCCCACCTGTTTCAGCCGCTGCTCTACCAGGTGGCCACCGGCATTCTGTCCAGCGGCGAGATCGCGCCGGCCACCCGCGACATCCTGTCCCGGCAGAAGAACGCCAAGGTACTGCTGGGCGAGGTCAGCAAGATCAACCTCGACTCGCGCATTGTCGTCGGCGCCAAGCTGTCGAAGCAGATCATCCTGCGCTACGACTACCTGATCGTGGCCGCCGGGGCGGGGCAGTCCTACTTCGGCAACGACCGGTTCGCCACCTTCGCCCCTGGCATGAAGAGCATCGACGACGCCCTCGAACTGCGCGCCCGCATCTTCGGTGCGCTCGAAATGGCCGAACTCAGCCAGGACGCCGCCGAGCGCCGTTCGTTGATGACGTTCGTGGTCGTGGGCGCCGGGCCGACCGGCGTCGAGCTGGCCGGGCAGATCGTCGAGTTGTGCCACAAGACGCTGGTCGAGACGTTCCGCAACATCGACACCCGGCAGTGCCGGGTGCTGCTGCTCGACGCCGCGCCGGTGGTGCTGCCGCCGTTCGGCGAGAAGCTCTCAGCCGCGGCGCACAAGGAGTTGGAACGCATCGGGGTCGAGATCAAGCTGAACGCGATGGTCACCGAGGTGGACGCCACCGGCCTCGACCTGAAGCTCAAGGACGGATCGACCGAGCGGGTCGAGGCGATCTGCAAGGTGTGGGCCGCGGGCGTGCAGGCCAGCCCGCTGGGCAAGACCCTGGCCGCGCAGTCGGGCATCGAGGTCGACCGGGCCGGCCGCGTGCCCGTCCAGCCCGACCTGACCCTGCCGGGCCATCCCGAGGTGTTCGTGATCGGCGACATGATGGCCCTCGACCGGCTGCCCGGTGTGGCGCAGGTGGCCATTCAGGGCGCGCGCTACGCCGCCAAGAAGATCGTCGGCGAACTCAACGGCACCCCGGTGACCGAGAAGTTCAGCTACAAGGACAAGGGCTCCATGGCGGTGATCAGCCGGTTCGGCGCCGTCGCCAAGATCAACGACAAGATGCAGTTCAGCGGCTTCCTGGCCTGGGTGTCGTGGCTCGCCCTGCACCTGATCTATGTGGTCGGCTTCAAGAACCGCGTCACCACCCTGCTGCACTGGGCCATCACCTTCCTCGGCAGCGGACGCTCCGAGCGGGTGACCACCGAGCAGCAGTTGGTGGGCAGGCTCGCGGTCAAGCAGCTGGGGGAGTCCTTCGAGCCGACGATCAGCGGCATTCTCGACCCGAAGAAGATCGAGCACTGAGCAGGAATGGGGACGGTTCCGCATTCTTGCTCACTCTGAGCACTGAGCAGGAATGGGGACGGTTCCGCATTCTTGCTCACCCCGAGCGCTGAGCAGTTGCACCTGAAGTGGGGACGGTTCGTCCTTCCCGGTCCCAACCCCACGATGTGGTGGGTGCGGCTCTGTGAATCGCAATAGGAACCGTCCCCAGTTTCTGCTCAGCCTCGTCCTCGCAGCGCTGAGCAGGATTGAGGAACCGTCCCCAGTTCCTGCTCAGGCTCGTCCTCCCAGCGCTGAGCAGGATTGAGGAACCGTCCCCCATTCCTGCTCAGCCTCGTCCTCCCAGCGCTGAGCAGGATTGAGGAACCGTCCCCCATTCCTGCTCAGGCTCGTCGGGGCCAGCGTGCCAGGATGATCCTCGTGCGTGTGGACGAGTACTGCGAACTGACGGCCGTCGAGATCGCCCGGGAGGTCAACGCCGGCGCGGTCTCCGCGGTTGAGGTGGCCGAGGTGGCGCTCGCCCTGGCCGCCGAGCGCGGCCCGCGTTACGGCGCCTTCACCTGCCTGGCGCCCGAGCGGGCACTGGCGGACGCGCGGCGCACCGATGCGCGCGTCGCCGCCGGCGAGCGCCTTCCGCTTGCCGGAGTGCCGTGCCCGATCAAGGACCTGAACTCCGTTGCGGGGCTGCCCTGGGAGGCCGGCAGCGCCGCCATGCGCGGCAACGTCGCCGACGCCGACGACCCGATCGTCGGCTGGTTCGGCGACGCGGGATCGTCCATGATCGGCAAGACCGCGACACCCGAGTTCGGCCTGCCCTGCTACACCGAGCCGGACGGACGTCCGCCCGCGGTCACGCCCTGGGACCCGACCAGGTCCGCGGGCGGCTCCAGCGGGGGAGCCGCGGCGGCCGTCGCGGCCGGCATCGCCCCGAGCGCCCACGCCTCGGACGGGGGTGGCTCGATCCGCATCCCCGCCTCAGCCTGCGGCCTGGTCGGCCTCAAGGCCAGCCGCGGCCTGATCTCGTCCGGTGCCCGTCCACCCGGGCCCGGCCTGGGCACCGACGGCGTGGTGAGCCGGACGGTCCGCGACACGGCTCTCGCCCTGGACGTGCTGGCGGGCCCGCGCCCCGGCGACACCTACTGGGCGCCGATCGAACCGGGTGGGTACCTGGCGGCCTGCGACCGTCCGGCGAAACGGCTGCGCATCGGACTGCTCACCACTCCCGTGATCGCCGCCGGCGCCGAGGTGCACCCCGCCTGCCTGGACGGCGTCGCCCGCGCCGCCCTGCTGCTCGAGGGGCTCGGGCACGAGCTCACCGAAGCCCCGGTCGCCTTCGCCGCCGAGCGCTGGGACGCGTTCCGCTCGGTCTGGGCGGTGGGCGCCCTCAGCATTCCGCTGCCGCCCGAGGCGGACCTGGCGCTGACCCCGCTGACCCGCTGGCTGCGCGCGAGCGGCACGAAGGTGAGCGGTCTGGAGTATGCCGGTGCCCTGGCGGCGATCCAGCTGCTCACCGGTGAAGTGGCGCGAACCTGGGCGGATTTCGACGTGATCCTCAGCCCCACCCTGGCCCAGCCCCCGGCGAGCGTCGGCGCTCTGCGCGACGACGCGGATCCGTCCGCTGACTTCGAGGCGCAAACCCGCTTCACGCCCTGGACCTCGGTGTTCAACCTGACCGGACGGCCCGCGATCAGCCTGCCGCTGCACACCGTCCGGCTGGACGGGCCGAACTCACCGGAGCTGCCGATCGGAGTGATGCTGGGTGGCCGGTTCGGCGCCGAGAGCGTGCTGCTGGGCCTGGCGGCGGCGCTGGAAGCCGTCGCGCCGTGGGGACGTCCGGTGCTGTGACCGGTGCCGGCCCACGGAATCGGGCCCGCCGGTCAGCCGTCGATCGCCGCCAGCAGCACCCGCAACGCCGCCACCAGGTCGGCCTCGCTGACAGCGCCGAAGCCGAACACCACCCCCGAGCGGTCCTCGCGCTGACCCGACCAGTGCGCCGACAGCGGTGTGGCCAGCACGCCGCCGGCCCGAGCCGCGGCCAGCACCTCGGCCTCGTCGCGGGCCGTTTCGATCACCCCGTGCAGCCCGCCGTCCACCGGATAGACCCGGCCGTGCCGCAGCCCGGCCAGCTCAGCGCTGACCAGCCGACGGCGCCGTCCGTACAGCTGACGCATGCGCTG
This sequence comes from Micropruina sp., assembly GCA_016711205.1. Taxonomy (GTDB): domain Bacteria; phylum Actinomycetota; class Actinomycetes; order Propionibacteriales; family Propionibacteriaceae; genus Micropruina. The sequence continues at coordinate 289,366 of JADJTM010000001.1, forward strand.
CACGTGCCGGCGCAGTTCGCCCGAGTCGAGGTAGTGGGCGAGGGCTCGTTGGGTGAGCTGGGCGACCGGCTGGCCGAGATCGGTGCGCGAGGCGAGCACGGCCGGCAACAGCCGGGCGGGCGCCAGCAGATAGCCGACCCCGAGGCCCGGCCCGACGGTCTTGGCGAAGGTGCCGAGGGTCACGACGCGACCGTCGTCCGGGTCGTCCAGGGCGGCCAGCGCGGGCAGCGGACGGGAGGTGTAGCGCAGTTCGGCGTCGTAGTCGTCCTCGACGATCACCACGTCGTGCCGCGCAGCCCAGGCCAGCAGCTGCTGCCGGCGCTCGATCGGCATCGATCCGCCCAGCGGGTACTGGTGGCTCGGGGTGACCACCACCGCGGCGGGGGGTCCGACCTCCGGCAGCGCGGAGGTGATCAGGCCCGCGTCGTCGGCCGGCAGCGGCACCGTCGAAAGCCCGAGCCGGGCAGGCACCCGGCGCAGCGACGGATACCCGGGCTCCTCCACGCCCACCGGGCCGGGTCGGCCGAGCGCATGCAGCAGCACCGCCAACCCCTCGCGCGCGCCGGCGGTGACCAGCACGTGCTCCGCGGGCCGATGGACGCCCCGCATCCGGCGCAGGTGGTCGGCCAGCGCAGCCCGCAACCCGGCATCGCCGGCCGGGACCACGTCGCAACCGAAGGGGTTCGTGGCCGCGGCCCGCCAGGCGGCGCGCCAGCCGGCCGTGGCGACGTCCGCGGTCCAGGGCCGGCCCGGACGCAGGTCGATCACGGACGCTGCCGGCGGCGCAGGGGGCGGCTCGGGGCGGGTTCGTCCGAGCTGCGGATGCACCACCGCCAGCCTCGGGTTCACCACGGTGGCCGCACCCTCACGGGCGGTCAGGAAGCCTTCGGCGCTCAGCTGGTCGTAGCCCGCCACCACCGTGCCGCGCGACACCGCGGCGGCCCGGGCCAGCGACCGGGTGGAGGGCAACGGATCCCCGGGCGCCAGCCAACCGTCCAGGATCAGCCGACGCAGGGCCTCCGCCAACTGCACCGGCAACGGCCGGACGTCGGTGCGGTCGAGTGTCACCGGCAGCGTGACCTCGGCGGTGGTTCGCATACCGGATCATTGCAGATTGAGCTTTCTGGCGCTTGGCTCGGTCCACTTAGACCCGCAAGGCTGGGCCGCATGACACACGTGAACGACGCCCCGCGCACGGGCACCACCCTGATCAAGAGCGGACTCGCCGAGATGCTGAAGGGCGGGGTGATCATGGACGTGGTCACGCCCGAGCAGGCCCGCATCGCCGAGGACGCCGGCGCCGTCGCGGTGATGGCGCTGGAGCGGGTGCCCGCCGACATCAGGGCCCAGGGTGGCGTGGCGCGGATGAGCGACCCCGACCTGATCAGCGGCATCATCGACGCGGTCACCATTCCGGTGATGGCCAAGGCCAGGATCGGTCACTTCGTCGAGGCGCAGGTGCTGCAGCAACTCGGCGTCGACTACATCGACGAATCCGAGGTGCTCTCGCCGGCCGGCTACGCCCATCACATCGATAAAGGCCGCTTCACGGTGCCGTTCGTGTGCGGCGCCACCAACTTGGGCGAGGCGCTGCGGCGCATCACCGAGGGTGCCGCCATGATCCGCTCGAAGGGCGAGGCGGGCACCGGCGACGTGTCCGAGGCCACCCGGCACCTGCGCACGATTCGAGGTGAGATCGCCGGGCTGCAGGCCACCTGGCGCAGCAACCCCGACGAGCTGTACGTGGCCGCCAAGAACCTGCAGGCCCCCTACGAACTGGTCCGCCGGGTCGCCGAGCAGGGGGCGCTGCCGGTGGTGCTGTTCGTCGCCGGCGGCGTGGCCACCCCGGCGGATGCCGCCATGATGATGCAGTTGGGCGCCGACGGGGTGTTCGTCGGCTCCGGCATCTTCAAGTCCGGCGACCCGGCCCAGCGGGCGGCCGCCATCGTGGCCGCCACCGCCGGCCACGACGATCCCGAGCTGATCGCCAGGGTCTCGCGCGGCCTGGGCGCGGCGATGGTCGGCATCAACGTGGCGGACGTGCCCACGCCGCACCGGCTCGCCGAGCGTGGCTGGTGAGGGTGGGCGTGCTCGCCCTGCAGGGCGGGGTGCGTGAGCACTGTGCGGTGCTGGAGGGGCTGGGCGCCGAACCGGTGCTCGTGCGTCGTCCCGACGACGTGATCGGCCCGGACGGGGTGCGCCTCGACGCGCTGGTGCTGCCCGGCGGCGAGTCGTCGGTGATCGACCGATTGGTGAGCAGCGTGGGACTGGACGGCCCACTGAAGCGGGTGATCACCGACGGGCTGCCCACCCTGGCCACCTGCGCCGGACTGATTCTGCTCGCCGTCGCCGTTCTCGACCCCGCTCCGGGTCAGCAGAGCCTGCAGCTGCTCGACGTGGACGTGCGCCGCAACGCCTTCGGGCCCCAGCGGGCCTCCGCCGAGGTTCGCCTGAGCAGCTCATGGGGGCCGGCCGAGGTGGCCTTCATCAGGGCGCCGGCCATCGAGCGGGTCGGCCCGGACGTCGCCGTGCTCGCCGAGCATGCCGGCCGGGTGGTCGGCGTGGCCACTGCGTCGGTGATCGGCCTGGCCTGCCACCCCGAGCTCACCGGTGCGACGTTGTTCCACCGGCGGCTGCTCGACCTGGCCGAGTCACGTCGCCGGCCGCTCAGCGCCTGATCAGCTGCGCCGACCGAGCTGCTCGGCACCCCCCGGGCCAATCCAGGTGATCGACCAGCTCGCCCGGATGCCGATCAGTTGAGTGCGTGCGTGCGGCTGCGCAGCTGACCACGACGGTGGGCAGACCGGCGGTCGTGAGCGATGCGGCCAGTCGTCGATCACGGCATTGCCGGGGCGTCACCAGATCTTGACGCGTTGCTCTGGCGCCAGCCACAGCTCGTCGTCGCCGCCCACTGCGAAGGCGTCGTAGAACTCCGGCAGGTTGCGCACCACCTGGTTGCAGCGGAACTCTTCCGGCGAGTGCGGGTCGGTGGTCAGCTGGGTGATCAGCGCCTCGGCGCGGCTCTTGCCCTGCCAGGCCTTGGCCCACGACAGGAACAGCCGTTGAGCGCCCGACTGGCCATCGATCGGCTCCGGATCGGTGTCGCCCACCGCCAGCCGCCAGGCCAGGCAGGCGATGGTCAGCCCGCCGAGATCGCCGATGTTCTCGCCGATGGTCAACTCGCCGTTCACGTGATGGCCGGGCGTCTGCTCGGGCGTCAGCTCGTCGTATTGGGCGATCAGCGCCTTGGTGCGGTCTTCGAACGCGGCCCGGTCGGTGTCGGTCCACCAGTCGCGCAGCTTGCCGTCGCCGTCACAGGTCGAGCCCTGATCGTCGAAACCGTGGCCGATCTCGTGCCCGATCACCGCACCTATGGCGCCATAGTTGACGGCATCGTCCGCCTGCTCGTCGAAGAACGGCGGCTGCAGGATGGCGGCTGGAAACACGATCTCGTTGCGCAACGGGTGGTAGTAGGCGTTCACGGTCTGCGGCGTCATCAACCATTCGTGCCGCTGGATCGGCCCGCCGAGCTTCGTCCACTCATAGGCATACTCGAAAGCCGTGGAGCGCAGCACGTTGCCCACCAGATCGTCGGCCTCGATCACCAGTGCGGAGTAGTCGCGCCACTCGTCGGGGTAGCCGATCTTTGCGATGAACTTGCCCAGCTTGTCGAGCGCCTGGACGCGGGTGGCCTCGGTCATCCAGTCGAGCTCGGTGATCGATCGACGGTATGCCTGCACCAGATTGGCCACCAGTTCGCCCATGCGCTGCTTGGCGACGGGGGAGAAGTGCCGCTCGACGTACAGCTTGCCGACCGCCTCGCCGAGGCACCGTTCGACCAGGGTGATGCCCCGCTTCCAGCGCTCGCGGTTGGCCGGAATGCCGTTCAGCGTGGTGCCGTAGAAGCCGAACCGGGCCTGGACGAACGGCTCGGGCAGGTAGGGCGAGAGTGCCGACAGCACCTGCCAGCGCGCCCACGCCTGCCACGACGGCAGCCACTCGGCATCGATCAGTTCGGCCAACTGGGTGACGAACGACGGTTGGCCGTCGATCAGCTGGTCGATCGGCGGCACCTGCGCCGCGGAGAGCATACGCAGCCAGTCGGTGTGTTCGGCGAAAGCCTCGGGACGGGTGGGGTTGTACATCGCGCGCAGGTCGCGGGTGCGCACCTTGTTCCAGTGCCGGGCGGCGATCTCGGTTTCGAGGTGCATGACCAGCCGGGCCTGATCGGGGTCGAGGCCGGCCAGCGCGAGGGTGGCGCCGACGTGCGCCACGTAGGCCTCACGAATGTCGGCGAACCGCTCGTCGCGGTAGTACTCCTCATCGGGCAGGCCCAGGCCCGACTGGAAGGCGAACAGCGCATAGCGGGTGGGATCGCCCGGGTCGGAGTCCACATCGACGGCGAGCGGTGAGCCGGTGCCGCGCAGAATGCTGCGGCCGAAGTAGTCGAGCAGGCTGGGGACGCCGTCGATCGCGTCGATCTCGGCCAGCAACGGCTGCACCGGCGTCAACCCGCGCCTGTCGACCTCGTCGGTGTTCATGAACGACGCATACAGCGCCTCGACCTTGGCCGCCTCGCTGCCCGGCGCGGACCCCGACAGCCCGGTGACGATGTCGCGGACCGCCAGTTCGGCCTGTTCGCGCAACACCTGCGTTGCGCCGTAGGAGGGGCGGTCGTCCGGGATCGGGGTGCTCGCCAGCCACCTGCCGTTGACGTGCCGGAACAGGTCGTCCTGGGGCCGAACGGACGCATCGAGGTCGAAGGTGCTCACGGCCGCGATCCTAATGGCGACCTCGGACACTTCTGCGCACCGACCAACACCGGGGCGATCGGGGACGGTGCTCGGCGCGGTGGGTGCTGCCCAGCTCAGAGCGTCCGCCGAGCGTTGAGCAGGCAGCCGCAGGGCGAGCGACACTTCACTCACGGACCCGTCGAGAACTGGATGACCGAAGGCCGGCGCCAAGGTTGTCGGCAGGGAGCAGAATGTACCCATGAAGGCGCAACAGCAATCTGAAACCCGGCGACGCACCACTCGACTCATTGGCGCCGGGGTGATCGTTGCGCTCCTCTTGGCCTCACTCACCGGCCTGTTCGCCCGCGGCGCCGCCGCGGACCCGACCCTGCCGCCGCTCACCCCGACAGAGTTGCTCAACCGCGTCGCCACCGCGCAGGTGGACGGCATGAGCGCCACCTTCACCCAGCGCAGCGATCTCGGCCTGCCGGCGCTGCCGTCCGGTATCGGTGGCGGCGATGAGCTGCAGAGTGCACTGACCCTGCTCACCGGCACGCACACCATCCGGGTCTGGACGGCCGGCCCGCAGCACAGCCGCGTCTCGCTGGTGGACGATGACTCCGAATCGTCCGTGATCCGCAACGGAAACCAGGTCTGGACCTGGTCGAGCGAACAGCAGAAGGCGGGCCACGCCACGATCGATGCCAAGACGCCCACCGCCCGTCCGACGGGTGCCCCCAGCACGCCCGCCGAGGCCATCGACCGGCTGCTGAAGGCGATCGGGCCGAGCACCGAGGTCACCGCGTCCGGCACCGGGTATGTGGCCGGACGGCCGGTGTACCAGTTGATCCTCGCCCCGAAGGATGCCGCCAGCCTGATCGGCCAGGTGCGCCTCTTCGTGGACGCCACCACGTACGTCCCGCTGGGGCTGCGAGTGCTCGATCGCGGCGGCGCCGAGGCCGTCAGCCTGCTGGCGTCCACGGTCGATTTCAGCGTGCCGGCGGCAGGCGTGTTCGAGTTCACGCCGCCTGCGGGCGTCGAGGTCACCGAACTGGACGCCAAGGCCTCCGATCACCCGACCGGCACCGCGAAGTCCCGTCCCGAAACGAAGACCGTCGGCACCGGCTGGACCACCGTGCTGGTGGCCTCCACCGGCACCACCAAGGTCACCGACGCCACGGCCAAGGCCCTGCTCGACTCGCTGCCCGCAGTCTCCGGCGCATGGGGACGTGGCCGGCTGCTCAGCACCAGCCTGGTCAACGTCGTGCTCACCGATGACGGCCGGGTCGCTGTCGGCGCCGTCACCGAGGATCGGCTGTACGCCGCTCTCGCCCGGTGAGCCTGCCGCCCGAGCATGAGGGGTCCGAGCAACCCGAGTTGGCGATCGCGTCCACCGGGCTGACCAAGCGCTTCGGCCGCCAGCAGGTGGTGGACGACCTCGCGCTCGCTGTGCCGTCCGGTTCGGTTTATGGGTTCATCGGCCCCAACGGCTCGGGCAAGACCACCACGATCCGCATGCTGCTCGGACTGGTTCGCCCCGACTCCGGTTCGTGCGCCCTCTTCGGTAAGCCGATGCCGCAGGCTGCCGGCGGTGTGCTGCCGCGGGTCGGCGCCCTGGTCGAGGGCCCGGCGTTCCACCCGTACCTGTCCGGCACGGCCAACCTGCGCAGGCTGGACGCCGCCGACCCGTCCAGCGACTCGGCGACAGCGAGCGCCCGGATCGGTTCCGCGCTCGATCGGGTCGGCCTGCGCGCCGCCGCCGGCAAGCGGTATCGCGCCTACTCGCTCGGCATGCGGCAGCGGCTGGGTATCGCGGCCGCGCTGCTGCATCCGCGCGACCTGCTGGTGCTCGACGAACCCACCAACGGCCTCGATCCGCAGGGCACCCGCGAGGTGCGGCACCTGGTCGCCGAACTCGCCGCCGAGGGCACCACCATCTTCGTGTCGAGCCACCTGCTCGTGGAGGTGGAGCAGCTGTGCAGCCACGTGGGCGTGATGCGCTCCGGCAGGCTGCTCACCCAGGGTCCGCTGGACGAGCTGCGCACCCTGACCGCGCCCCGGTTCCGGCTGCAGACCCCCGACCCGGCCGCCGCCCTCGGCGTGCTGGCCACGTTGGAGGTGCCGGACGCCGCCGCCGACGCGGACGCGGTGACCGGCACCCTGGCCGGACTGGAGCCAGAGCGAATCGTCGCGGCGCTGGTGGCCGCGGGGGTGGCCGTCCGATCGTTCACGCCGGTGACGGCGACGCTCGAGGACGCCTTCGTCGAGCTGACCGGGGAGGGCTTCGATGTCAGCGGCTGAGAAGACCCGGGAGCGCCGCGTACACCGAAGCGGGCGGCTGTTCGCCTCCGAACTGGGGCTGATGTGTGGACGCCGCCGCAATCAGGTCGGGCTGGCAACCCTGTTCGCTCTGGTGGTGCTGGTCGGGGTGGCGCTCAAGGTGTCGGCTATGCGCCGTCCGGGCTCGCGGGGCGGCGACCTGGTGTCGGCCGTGGCCGGCAACGGCATCTATCTGGGTTTCGCCGGGCTGACCATCGAGATCGCGCTGTTCCTGCCGCTGGCCGTCTCGGTGCTGGCGGGCGACGCGGTCGCGGGGGAGGCCAATCAGGGCACCCTGCGCTACCTGCTGCTGGCACCGGTGGGACGGTTGCGGCTGCTGGTCGTCAAGGCGGGCGCGCTGATCGTCGGCTCTGTGATCGGCGCAATGGTGGTGGCCGCCGGCGGGGTGTTGACCGGCGTGGTGTTGTTCGGGGCCGGCCCGCTGATCAGCCTGTCGGGCACCCAGCTGTCGGTAGCGGACGGTCTGTGGCGGCTGGCTCTGGCCGCACTGTACGTGGCCACCGGCCTGGCTGCCCTGGGCATGATCGGGCTGTTCATCTCTACGCTGACCGAGCAGCCCATCGCCGCCACGGTCGCCACCGCGATGGTGGGCACGCTGCTGTGGGTGCTCGATGCGGTGCCGCAACTCGACTGGCTGCACCCGTGGCTATTGGTCGACCGCTGGCCGGCGTTCGTCGACCTGCTGCGCGAACCCGTGTTCCTCGATCGCATCGTCGCCGGGCTCGGCATCAACGCCGCCTACGGCGCGGTGTTCTTCGCCCTGGCCTGGCTGCGCTTCCGCGGCAAGGACATCACCAGCTGACCGGTAATGGGGACGGTTCCTTTATCAGTCGCGAGCCAGCAAGCGCCAGCAAGCGCGGTCTGGGTAAGTACGGCTGCTGGACGGTGCGTCGCCCGTCGCCGAACTCTCCGCGAGTGCCCATCGGGCGGGGTGTTGAGACGCCGGGGCGACGGGGAAAGGAACCGTCCCCAATATCGGTCGGCCAGGCGCGTCATGGGAAGCCGGGGCGACGGGGAAAGGAACCGTCCCCAATATCGGTCGGCCAGGCGCGTCATGGGAAGCCGGGGCGACGGAGAAAGGAACCGTCCCCATTACGCGCCGGGCGCAGCCTCAGCCCACCGTCCAGGTGTCGGAGCCGCTGATCAGACCCTGTAGCGCGCTCAGCCGCTCCTGCGGCTCGGGCATCCGCACCTGGTCGCGGATCTGGTCGTCGAAACTCGGCCGCTCCACCTGCCGGAAGATGCCGATCGGCGCCTGCTGCAGCACCCCGGTGTCGGTCAGCCGCGACAGCCCGAACGCCGGCGTCGGGTCCGCCGCGTGCGCGTCGTGCACCACCACCTGCGCCGGGTCGGCGTCCGCGGTGTCGACCACGCCGAACGTGCCGTCCGGACGACGCACGACCGACTGGGCGCCGTCGGTACCGAACGTGACGGGCTGGCCGTGCACCAGCCGGATCACCCCCGGCGCCTTGGGCCCCTTCAGTTCCAGGAACGCGTCGTCGTTGAAGATCGGGCAGTTCTGGTAGATCTCGACCAGCGAGGCGCCCCGGTGGCCGATCGCCGCGGTAAGCACCTCGGTCAGGTGCGCCCGGTCCGAGTCGATGGTGCGCGCCACGAAGCTCGCCTCGGCCCCCAACGCCAGCGAGATCGGGTTGAACGGGTGATCGACCGAGCCCGAGGGTGTCGACTTGGTCACCTTGCCCAGCTCGGACGTAGGCGAGTACTGACCCTTGGTCAGCCCGTAGATGCGGTTGTTGAACAGCATGATGGTGATGTTCACGTTGCGTCGCAGCGAGTGGATCAGGTGGTTGCCGCCGATGCTGAGCGCGTCGCCGTCACCGGTGATCACCCACACCGCCAGATCCGGACGGGCGGTGGCCACGCCCGTCGCGATCGCCGGGGCCCGGCCATGGATCGAGTGCATGCCGTAGCTGTCCACGTAGTAGGGGAACCGCGACGAACAGCCGATGCCCGAGACGATCACGGTGTTCTCACGGCGGATGCCGAGCTGCGGCATCAGCCCCTGAAAGGCCGCCAGCACGGCGTAGTCGCCGCAGCCGGGGCACCAGCGCACCTCTTGGTCGCTGGTGAAGTCCTTGCGGTTCAGCGGCGTGAGGGCGAGCGGAACGCCGGCCAGCCCGGGCGACGTGGTGGTCATCGGCCCTCCTTCTCAGCGATGTGGGTCTTCTCGTCGATGATGGCGATCAGGTCCTCGGCCAGCTCCGACAGCGAGATCGGCAGGCCCCGGACCCGCGAGTAGCTCTCGCAGTCGACCAGGTACTTGGCGCGCAGCATGGTGGCCAACTGGCCCAGGTTCATCTCGGGCACGATCACCCGGTCGTAGGCCCGCAGGATCGCACCCAGGTCGGACGGCAGCGGGTTCAGGTGCCGCAGGTGCACCGTGGCCACCGCCCGTCCGCTCAACCGGACGCGGCGCGCGGCCGCCGAGATGGGACCGTACGTCGACCCCCAGCCGACCACCAGCACCTTGGCGTGGCCGGACGGATCCTCCACGACCAGCGGCGGCAGTTCGTCGGCGATGCCGTCGATCTTGGCCTGCCGCAGCCGCACCATGTGTTCGTGGTTGTCGGGGTCGTAGCTGACGTTGCCGGTGCCGGCCGCCTTCTCGATGCCGCCGATCCGGTGTTCGAGCCCTGGTGTTCCGGGCACCGCCAGCGGCCGGGCCAGCCTGGCGTCGCGGGCATAGGGCAGGAACGGGCCCTCGGCCGGCGGCTCGGTGACGAAACCGGGGTCGATGGCCGGCAGGTCGTCCAGGTTCGGCACCGCCCACGGCTCGGCGCCGTTGCCCAGGTACCCGTCCGACAGCAGGATCACCGGGGTTCGGTAGGTCAGCGCGACCCGGACGGCCTCCACGGCCGCATCGAAGCAGTCGCCCGGCGACTGGGCGGCGATCACCGGCAGCGGGGCCTCGCCGTGCCGCCCGTACACAGCCTGCAACAGGTCGGCCTGCTCGGTCTTGGTCGGCATGCCGGTGGCCGGCCCGGCGCGCTGCACGTCACAGATCACCAGCGGCAACTCGAGCATCACCGCCAGCGAGATGGTCTCCATCTTCAGCGCCATGCCCGGCCCGGACGTGCTGGTGACGCCCAGCGCGCCCGCGTACGAGGCCCCCAGCGCGATGCCGACGGCCGCAATCTCGTCCTCGGCCTGCAGGGTGATCACGCCGTGGTCCTTAGCGCGGCTCAGAATGTGCAACACATCGGACGCCGGCGTGATCGGGTAGGCGCCGAGGAACAGCTGCAGCCCCGCCTTGGCCGCCCCCGCCATCAGGCCATAAGCCAGGGCGGTGTTGCCGGTGATCTGCCGGTAGGTGCCCTGCGGCATCGGAGCGGGCGCGATCTGGTAGCGGGCGGTGAACACCTCGGTGGTCTCACCGAAGGCGTAGCCGGCCTTGAACGCCGCCACGTTGGCGTCGCGGATCGCGGGCTTGCCGGCGAACTTGCGGGCCAGAAAGTCGAGCGTGCCCTGCGCGGGACGGCTGTACAGCCAGGTCAGCAGGCCGAGGGCGAACATGTTCTTGGTGCGCCCGGCGTCCTTGCGGCCCAGCCCGAAACCGGCCACCGCACCGACCGCCAGCCCGGTCAGGTCGAAGGCGTGCACCTCGTAGGCGTCCAGTGAGCCGTCCTCCAACGGGTTGGACGAGTACCCGACCTTGGCCAGGTTGCGGGTGGTGAAGTCGGCGGTGTCGGCCAGGATCACCGCTCCGCGCGGCAGGTCGTGCAAGTTGGCCATGAGTGCGGCCGGATTCATCGTGACCAGCACGTCCGGACGATCGCCGGGGGTGCGAATGTCGAAGTCGGCGAAATGCACCTGAAAGCTGGACACGCCGGCGACGGTGCCCTGCGGCGCGCGAATCTCGGCCGGAAAGTTCGGCAGGGTGGAGAAGTCGTTGCCCAGCTGGGCGGTGTCGGAGGTGAACCGGTCACCGGTCAGCTGCATGCCGTCGCCGGAGTCGCCGGCGAATCGGATCACGACCCGGTCGACGTTGCGAACCTCGCTCATGCGGGTTGCGCCCTCCTTCGATTGTGGCAACGCGAGGGAGTTTAGCTTCTGGTGGAGCACGTCAGTCATTCACGGCTTTCGGTCGGGTCGCGGACAGGGTTTGGTCGAGCGCGGCTTGCCGCCGCTGCACGATCAACTCGATCAGCAGCGGGTGGACGCCGATCGGCCGGCTCACCGCGTCGGCGCCGGCCCGGGCGAGTTGTGCGCTGAAACGTCCGGGCGCCAGCAGGTAGGACGCGACCGCCACCCGTGCGTGCCCGGCGGCCCGCAGTTCCGCCACCGCCTCGGGCACGGTCGGCGAGGCTGCGGTGACGTAGCCCGCCAGCGCCGGACGCCGCAGCGCCCGGCCCAGCGCGATCGTCGCGGCTCGCACCTCGGCCAGCGCCCGGGCCCGCAGCGACCCGGCGCTGCCCAGCACCACCGCATCGAAGTCGCCGACCTCGGCCAGCCGGTCGAGGACGGCGGGCAGCACGTCCGCGCCGATCAGCGGGGTGGCGGTGGCGCGTCCGCCGGCCGCGGCGATCGCCGCCGGAATATCGGAGGTGACGTGGTACCCGCTGGTCAGGAACACCGGCACCACGACCGCTTCGCCCAGCGAGCGCAGGGTGTCGGTGAGGGTGGGGGTGTGAATGTCGACCCAGCCCAGGTGCGTCTCGACGTCCAGTCGCTCGGCGACGGCCCGCCCGAGCGCCTCGGACGTCGCGGTGCCCTCGGCGCTGCGGGTGCCGTGCACCGCCAGCACCAGGGGGCGCGTGGCCCGGGGACGCCTCATCAGATCGACCAGTTCAGGGTCTCGGCCTCGAAGTCGTCGATGGCCGGCCCCGGACGGATCATGCCGGCCGCCAGCGTGCTGCCCATCTGCGGGTCGACCAGCAGGAACGCACCGGTGCGGCGCGACGTGCCGTAGTCCTCGGCCACGATCGGGGCCGCGAGCCGAATGGTCACCCGGCCGATGTCGTTCAGGGTCAGCGCCTCGGCCTCGACCGGCCCCAGCGTGTCCAGGTCGAGCCGGCCCTTGATCTCTTTGACGATGCCCTGCACGGTGCGGGTGGTGTGCTTGAGCAGCACCCGCGAGCCGGGCCGCAGTGCCTGATCAGAGAGCCAGCAGACCAGCCCGTCGACCTCGCAGGTGGGGGTCGGGGCGTCCACCGCACCGGCGATCAACTCGCCACGGGTGATGTCGACCTCGTCGGCCAGCCGCAGCGTCACCGACATCGGCGCGAACGCCTCACTCAGCTCGGCGCCGGCGTCGTCGATGCCGGCCACGGTGGTGCGCCGGCCCAGCGGCAGCACGGTGACCCGGTCGCCGACCCGCACCACACCGGAGGCGATCTGCCCGGCGTAGCCGCGGTACTCGGCGTACTGCGGGTCGAGCGCCGCCGCCTGCGGACGAATGGTCAGCTGCACCGGAAACCGGAACGGCTCGGCCTCGACCGGGGTGCCGGACGGCAGCGCCTCCAGCAACTCGAGCATGCTGGGGCCGTCGTACCAGGGGGTCCGCTCGGAGCGGTCGACGATGTTGTCGCCGAGCAGCGCCGAGACCGGCACGCACCGGACGTCCTCGATGCCGAGCCCCGCCGCCACCTCGGCGATCTCGGCCGCCACCGCGTCGAACCGGGCCAGGTCGAAGTCGACCAGGTCGATCTTGTTGACCGCGAACACCAGGTGCGGCACCCGCAGCAGGGCGGCCACGGCCAGGTGCCGCCGGGTCTGTTCGAGCACGCCCTTGCGCACGTCGACCAGCAGCACCAGCACGTCTGCGGTGGACGAGCCGGTGACCGTGTTGCGGGTGTACTGGACGTGCCCGGGGCAGTCGGCCAGCACGAACGTGCGTTTGGCGGTGGCGAAGTAGCGGTAGGCCACGTCGATGGTGATGCCCTGCTCACGCTCGGCGCGCAGGCCATCGGTGAGCAGCGCCAGGTCGACGATGCCCAGCCCCTTCTCTTTGCTGACCCGCTCGACGGCGGCCAACTGGTCGGTGAGCACCGACTTGGAGTCGTGCAGCAGGCGTCCGACCAGGGTGGACTTGCCGTCGTCCACGCTGCCGGCGGTGGCCATCCGCAGCAGGGTGCCGGTGGTGTCGGTGCTGCTGATGTCGGTCAGGGTGGCGCTCATCAGAAGTAGCCCTCCTTCTTGCGGTCCTCCATGGCGGCCTCGGTCAGCCGGTCGTCGGCGCGGGTGGCGCCGCGTTCGGTGATCCGGGTCGCGGCCACCTCGGCGAGCACGTCGGCCACGCCGGCCGCGTCCGATTCGACGGCACCGGTGCACGACATGTCGCCCACCGTCCGGTACCGGACGGTGCGCGTGACGATCTGCTCGGACGGCTTGGGCTGGGAGTATTCGCCGACCGCGAGCAGCATGCCGTCGCGCTCGAACACCGCACGCTGATGCGCGTAGTACAGCTCGGGCAGCTCGATGGCCTCAGCCTCGATGTAGCGCCAGACGTCCAACTCGGTCCAGTTGCTGAGCGGGAACACCCGGACGTGCTCGCCGGGCCGGTGCCGCGGGTTGTACAGGTTCCACAGCTCCGGACGCTGGTTGCGCGGGTCCCACTGCCCGAACTCGTCGCGCAGGCTGACCACGCGCTCCTTGGCGCGGGCCTTCTCTTCGTCGCGCCGGCCGCCGCCGAACACCGCGTCGAAGCGGCCCTCGGCGATGGCGTCCAGCAACGGCTGGGTCTGCAGCGGGTTGCGGGTGCCGTCGGCGCGCTCGAGCAGGCGTCCGTCGTCGATGTAGTCCTGCACCTTCGTCACGATCAGCCGGACTCCCCGGCGCTCGACCTCGGCGTCGCGGTAGGCGAGCACCTCGGGGAAGTTGTGGCCGGTGTCGACGTGCAGCAGCGGGAACGGCACCGGCGCGGGCCAGAAGGCCTTGGCCGCCAGGTGCAGCATCACCACGGAGTCCTTGCCGCCCGAGAACAGCAGCACCGGACGCTCCAGCTCGCTGACCGCCTCGCGGATGATGTGGATCGCCTCGGACTCGAGCTCCTTGAGCTGCGAGAGCCGCCGGCCGCGGGCGGAGCCTCCCTCGCTGGTCGAGCTTGTCGAGACCTCGGCCAGCGGGGTCTCGGCACGCTCGACCACCGGCTCGGACGGGCTCAGGCTCACGTTCTGTAGTGCGCTCACGAAGGTGGTCTCCACGGGGGTGATGGTCTGATCGGAGGAGTTGTGCAGCCCGCATTCGGTCTTGGCCAGCCCGGCCCAGCGGCCGGCCCGGGGGTCCTCGCCCGGCGCCACCGCACGGGTGCACGGCGCGCACCCGATGGACGGGTAGCCCTGGGTGAGCAGCGGGTTGACCGGCACCTGGTGGGTGACGGCGTAGTCGAGCAGCTCGTCGAAACTCCAGGCGGCGATCGGGTTGATCTTCACCAGCTGGTGCGCCTCGTCCCACTCGATCAGGGGCGTGTGGGCGCGCAGCACGTTGTCCTCGCGGCGAACCCCGGTCACCCAGGCCTCGTAGCCGGCCAGGGTGGCGTTGATCGGGTCGACCTTGCGCAGCTGGCAGCAAAGGCTCGGGTCGCGCTCATGCAGCCTGGCCCCGTACTGGGCGTCCTGCTCGGCGACGCTCAGCGTGGGTAGCACGTCCACGATGGTCACCGCGGCGGCGCGGGCCAACGCGTCCCTGGTCTCGATGGTCTCGGCGAAGTGGTAGCCGGTCTGCAGAAACAGCACGTCCACCCCCGGCAGGTGCGCGGCGATCAGGTGGGGCACCACCGTGTCGCCGGCCATCGAACAGGCCACCGCGACCCGTCCGGCGAAGTGCTGGGCGGTCCAGGCGGCCACGTCGTCGGCGCTCCAATCGGCGCAGACCTGCTGAGCCTGCGTGACCAGTGCCTTGAGTTCGGCGGCGCTGCGCCGCAGGTCCGTCGTCACGCTCGTCATCGGACGGCCTCGTCGTCGGTGCGCTTGGCCCAGGCCGAGAACGTCTCGCCGGTGTCGCGATCGTCGACGAAGCGGCGCACGACCCGCTCGACGTACTGCGGCAGCTCCTCGGCGCTCACCTTGAGGCCCCGGACGGTCCGGCCCAGGCCGGGCTCCTCGCGATCGGACGCCGCCAGGCCGCCACCCAGGTGCACCTGGAAGCCGAACTCGGGCTGGCCGTCCGCGTCGGTGAGGATCTGGCCCTTGAGGCCGATGTCGGCGGTCTGGATGCGGGCGCATGAGTTCGGGCAGCCGTTCAGGTTGAGCGTGATCGGCAGCTCGAGCTTCACGTCGCTGAGCCGGTGCTCCAGCTCGGCGATGGTCGCGGTTGCGGTGTCCTTGGTGTCGACGAAAGCGAGCTTGCAGAACTGGATGCCCGTGCAGGCCATGGTGTTGCGCCGGAAGGGGCTGGGCTCCGCCTCGAGCCCGACCACGCGCAGATCGTCCACCAGGGGGGCGACCTCGTCGCCGGGCACGTCGAGCACCAGGATCTTCTGGTGCGGGGTGAACCGGACGCGCTGCGACCCGGCCTGTTCGGCGCGCTCAGCCACCCGGGTCAGCACGGTGCCCGACACCCGTCCGACCGTGGGCGCGAAACCGATGTAGTGCCGCCCGTCCTTCTGCGCGTGCACACCCACGTGGTCGCCGGCATAGGGAGCGGGGGCCGGTGCGGGACCGTCCGCCAGGTCGTAGCCGAGGTAGTCGTCCTGCAGCACCTGGCGGAACTTCTGCGGGCCCCACTCGGCGAGCAGGAACTTCAGCCGCGCCTTGTTGCGCAGCCTGCGGTAGCCGTAGTCGCGGAAGATCTTGACCACGCCGAGCCACACCTGCGCGGCCTGCTCCTGGGTGACGAAGGCGCCGAGCCGCTCGGCCAGCCGCGGCGCGACGCTCAGCCCGCCGCCGACCCACAGGTCGTAGCCGGGGCCCAGTTCGGGGTGCACGACGCCGACCAGCGAGATGTCGTTGATCTCGTGCACCACGTCGAGGCTGGGGTGGCCGGTGATGGCCGTCTTGAACTTGCGCGGCAGGTTGGACAGCTCCGGGTCGCCGATGAACTCGGCGCGCAGCAGGTCGATCACCGGGGTCGGGTCGATGATCTCGTCAGCGGCGATGCCCGCGACCGGTGAGCCGAGAATGACCCGGGTGCAGTCGCCGCACGCCTCGGTGGTGATCATCCCGACCGCTTCGAGCCGGCGCCAGATCTCGGGCATGTCCTCGACCCGGATCCAGTGCAGCTGGATGTTCTGCCGATCGGAGATGTCGGCGGTGTCGCGGCCGAAGTCGGTGCTGATCCGGCCGATGGTGCGCAGCTGCTCGGTGGTCACGGCACCGCCGTCGATGCGGATCCGCAGCATGAAGTACTTGTCGGACAGCTCGTCCGGGCCCAGCGACGCGGTGCGGCTGCCGGAGATGTCCTGACGGCGCTGGGTGTACAGGCCCATCCAGCGGAACCGGCCGTGCAGATCGTCCGCGGGAATGGAGTCGAAGCCCTGCTTGGCGTAGACGTTCTCGATGCGGGCACGCACGTTGAGCGGGTTGTCCTCGGCCTTGAACTCTTCGTTGTGGTTCAGCGGTGCGGTGCCGTCGACCAGCCACTGGCCGTTGCTGCGGCCCTCGCGCGGCGGCCGTACCCGGGCGGGCGCGGGTGTGCTCATGGGTCTCCTGATGGTGGGGGACTCGTCCGGGACGGGTCGTGGCCAGGCGCGGACTCAGGCGCGACACGCGCCACCCGCAAGGCGCAGCAGGTCGACGTGACGCCGGGTCACGAGCAGCAGCTGCGAGTTGCGAGGCATGATGCGACGCTACCCAGCGACCGTGCGTGAACCTGAATTCATAGAACGAAACCGTCCCAATGATACTACTTATTCCGGTTGTTGCTCGGCCAGGTGTCGCCGACCCGGTCTTCGGCCGTGATCCCGGCGGTGCGGGAAGGGGGAGAAAGACTACGCTGAACGGGCGGACCGGCGGACGAAGGGTGCACGGGTGAGTGGGTTGGACGAGCTGCGCGCCGTCCCCCGATCGCGCAGGCCGAGCCGCGACCAGCTGGCGGGGTACTGGGGCGACGTGGTCACCGCGTGGCGGGTGCCGGCCGTCAAACGCGGCCTGCTGGCCACCACGCTGTTGTTCATCGGGTCGCTGACCCCGGCCTACCTGCCGCAGAACAGCCCTTGGTGGGACCCCATCCGCGCGCTGGGCTGGGACACCGGCCCCGCCAAGGTGATCGGCACCGCGCTGGTGGTGGCCGCGGTGGTGCTGCTGGTGGACGCGTGGTTCCGGCTGCGTCCCGGGCTGTACCTGGACTTCAAGCACTGGGCGGTGCTGCTGATCTGGAGCCTGCCGTTGCTGTTCGCGCCGCCGATCTTCAGCCACGACGCCTACAGCTACGCGGCGCAGGGCTGGCTGCTGCACAACGGTCTCAACCCCTACGACACCCCGGTCAGCGTGCTGCCCGGAGCGTTCGCCGACCAGGTCTCGTGGGTGTGGCGCTACACCCCAGCCCCGTACGGGCCGCTGTCACTGCAGGTCTCGCACCTGATGGTGCTGCTGGGCGGTCTCAACCCCTACTACTCCACGCTGTTGATGCGCATCCCGGCCCTGATCGGGGTCGGCCTGATCGTCTACTTTCTACCCCGGCTGGCGGCGCGGCTGGGTTCGGACGTGCAGCTGACCGCCTGGTTCTCGACGATCAACCCGCTGCTGGTGATCGACCTGGTCGGCGGCATGCACAACGACGCGCTGATGATCGGGCTGATCATCACGGCGCTGTACCTGACCCATCGCCGTCCGCAGCAGTTCTGGCTCGGCGCCGTGATCGTGGGCGTGGCGGCGGCGATCAAGCAGCCCGCCCTGCTGGCCGCCTATCCGGTGGCGCTGATCGGGCTGCCCTGGCAGTGGAACACCTCCCACGTGCTCAACAAGATCGGCCGGGCGGCGGTGGCGTCGGTGCTCTCGGTCGCCACGTTCGTCGCCATCTCGCTGGTGAGCGGGCTCAATTTCGGCTGGTTGAACGCCCTGGACGTGCCCGGCCGGGTGGTCACCCTCGCTCCGCTGTCCTTGCTGGGCGAAGGCATCCGGCTGCTCTGCGTGGCAGCCGGCCGTCCCCAACTCGGCAGCCAGATCGCGGGCGGCCTGCTGGTGGCCGGCGTGGTGGCGTCCGCGCTGATCGTGGCCTACCTGGCGGTCACGGTGGCGCGCCGTCGTCCGGTCACGTTCCTGAGCTGGTCGTACCTGTGGATCGCCCTGCTCGGCCCGGCCATGCACTCCTGGTACCTGCTCTGGGGCGGGCTGCTGCTGCCGCTGACCCGGCCCACCGAACGCATGCAGCGGGTCGCGGTCGTGGTGACCAGCGTGCTGCTCGGCTACGGCGCCGGCAACCTGGCCTGGCGCAACGACACCGGCATCGCGCTCGGCCTGGCCGGGCTGGCGCTGATCATCACGCTGCTGGTGCGGTACTTCGACGAGCATCGCAAGACGAGTGAAGGGGCGACATGAGCGAGGTGATCTTCACGGTGACCGACGGCGTCGGCCACATCACGCTGAACCGGCCGCAGGCGATCAACGCACTCACCACCGCGATGCTGGCCGACATCGGCGACCAGCTGAGCGCGTGGCGCGACGATTCGTCCGTCGATTCGGTGCAACTGACCGGAACGGGGGAGCGCGGGCTGTGTTCGGGGGCTGACGTCCGGGCCTTGCGGGCCGACCTGCTCGAGCGCGGCGAGGTCGTGGCTGAGGTCTTCTTCAGCGTCGAGTACGCGGTGGACGCCCTGATCGCCACCTATCCCAAACCGATCCGCGCCCACCTGTTCGGCATCACCATGGGCGGCGGGCTCGGGCTGTCGGCGCACTGTTCCGAGCGGGTGGTGCGGGCCGACAGCCGGCTGGCCATGCCCGAGACGATCATCGGGCTGTTTCCCGACGTCGGAGTGCTCTACGAGTTGTCGCGGGCGCCCGGCGAACTCGGCACGCACCTGGCCCTGACCGGCGGCAGCATCGGAGCCCACGACGCCGTGCTGGCCGGCCTGGCCGACCGGGTCGAGGGTGACGCGCCGACCGGCGACCTGGCCCGGCAACGCGGCTGGATCGACGAGTGCTACGCCGGCGACGATCCGCTGGCGATCCTCCGGCGGCTGGCTGCGCACGACGACCCCGACGCCCGGGCAACCGCCGACGTGATCCGGCAGCGCTGCCCGTTCTCGGTTGCGGTCAGCCTGGCCGCGATCCGCCGGGCAGTAGCGCTGCCCGACGTGGTCTCGGTGCTGGCCCAGGATCTGGTGCTCGCCGTGCCGATGGTGCTCCGCTCCGACTTCGCCGAGGGCGTCCGGGCGCAACTGGTCGACAAGGACCGCAACCCCAGCTGGCAGCCGTCCCGGCTCGAGGACGTCACTTCCGAAGACGTGGCCGCCCTGTTCGCCGAGTTCTGAGCGTCAGGGCGAGTCAGGAGGCGGCAAGGTCGACCGGCCGAATCCCCGACCCTGCCATTCTGAAATCACCCGTGCGGGTCGGCACACCATGCGGAGTGTCGCGCACCCAGCCGCACGCTGGTGTCAGGATTTCAGAATGAGGCCCGCCCACCTCACCCGAAGAGCGTGCCCAGGAACGGGTTGGTGAACAGGCCGGCGGCATCCAGGGCCTTGAGCGAAGCCGCTTCCCACGCCCAGTCGTCGGCATTCGTGCGTCCCTGGCTGAGGGTGCTGCGCACGTGAGCCAGAAAGTCGGCCGAGGTCCACGGGCCTCCCGAGGCGGTGTAGGCCCATCCCTTCGACCACTCCGGCAGCACGCGCCCGGCGGAGCCGGTGAAGCGTCCGACCAGCCAGGTCTCCAGTTCGGCGTAGAACTGGTCGGCGCCGGCTGTGCCTGGAATGGTGAGCACGTCGAACCAGAGCGCCACGTCCCACCCGTTGGCCTGATCGACGCCGTCGTGGCTCAAGGCCGAGATCACCGGGCTCTCGGCACCGGCCACGCCGACCGCGGCCGGGTCGTCCAGCGCCGTCACCCGCAACTCCAGGGCCGAGTTGACCGGATAACTGCCTCGCGCCGCGTACGCGGTGAGCATGGTGGTGTATTCACCGATCACGTCGTGCACGGCCTGCTGCACGTCGGCCCGGCGCAGGTGAATGGCGTAGCCGTTCGCGGTCACCCGCAGCGTGGTGTCCTGAATGTAGAGCAGCGAGTTCTTCGAAGGCCCCCAGATGTCGCGCGAGACCGGGTAGGTGCCCGCGATGCCGGCCCAGTTGCGTCCGTCGAGCCCGTTGGCCGTGACCCGGGCCGCCATCTGGCCGACAGTGGGGGTCAACCCCGGATCGCCGTTCACCAGTGACGTGATCAGGGACTGCAACCCGTCCGGGACAATGTCGGCGAAGGGATAGTTGAAGGGGGTCTGGACCGCGATCGACCCCGCCGGCAGGCTCGGCGCCACCTGCCAGGTGTGCACCCACGGGTTGTCACTGAACGGGTACCAGATGATCTCGAGCCGGCCCAGGCGCTGCAGAAAGTCGGCGAATGAGTTCGCCGGCACCGGGTCGGCCGCGGTCGGTGCGGCGAAGATGGTGGCGGCCGGCAGGTCGGTGAAGCTGCGGCAGCGCAGGTTGTAGTTGTCGACGACCTGCAGCGTGGCCTCCAGCACCAGCGTGCGTCCGAGGTGGGCCAGCACGGCCTTGGCGGTCGGCTCGCCGCGACGCAGCACCCGCGGCGCGTACCGCGTGCCCGGGTTGGACGGGTCGGTGCCGACGAGCGTCACCTCGACCACCTGATTGCTCAACGAGCCGTAGCTGGCGGCGAAGGCGTCCGCGGGTGGGCAGGGCACCGCGGTGCCGTGCGCACCGATCGCCAGCACGCCGCCCACGGTCAGGTTGCCGGGCGCGGGCGTGTGCGGGAACGAGTACCCCGGCGCGGCGCCCTTTCCGCCGGACTGCTGCTCGAGAAAGGTGAGCAGCTGCAGCATGGTGGCCCCAGCACCCACCTTCACCCGGGTGGGCAGGCCGTCACCGGCCGGCAGCAGCTCCATGCCGGCGAAGCCCTTGGTCAGGTCGAGCAGCAGCACCCGCTCGTCCGGCGCCGCGGTCTGGGTGAGGGTCAACGGTGACCAGCCGTGCATCACGCCGCGCACCCGCAGCCGATAGGCGTTGTCCTGCGCCCAGTTGCAGACTGCGACCACGTCGTCCGCGGTGCGTGGGGCGCAGGTGAGCATGCCGGGGCGGAGGATCTGGTGGTCCCAGTTGCGATACGCCAGCAGGTTCAGCGGCACCTGCGCCGGGAACCCCGGCAGGCTCGGCGGTGGCGTCGGCGGGTCGAGCGCCCCTGCCGTCACCGTCCAGTCCCAAATGGTGCCGTGCACGCTGTAGTGGGCGGTGCGGCCGTTCATCGTCAGCTGCACCGCCTCCGGCGGCGGGGGTGGGCTGCCCCGGTCGTCCGCGTCCACCACGACCATCGGCTGCACCGTGGCGCCCTCCGGCCAGGGCAGCCCGGCCAGGTCGACGGTCGCGTACTGGCCCAACAACAGGTGGGTGGCCGGGCTCTGTTCGAACGGGCCGGCGCCGGCGCTGAAGTCGAGCGCCACCCCGGCCGAGTTGGTCAGCGTGATCCGCTGGGCCTGGATCATCGCCGCACCCCGTCGCCGTGCGCGTTCACAGGTAGGCGATCACGTAGTTGATCGCGGCATTGCGTGGACGGGTCTCGGCGCCGCCCGATGCGGACGTTGCGACCGACGCGGTCTTGTTCTCGGCGTAGACGCCGGGGGTCTCGA
Organism: Micropruina sp.; assembly: GCA_016711205.1. Classification (GTDB taxonomy): domain Bacteria; phylum Actinomycetota; class Actinomycetes; order Propionibacteriales; family Propionibacteriaceae; genus Micropruina. Next base: position 311,127 of record JADJTM010000001.1, read on the forward strand.
GCCCACCCTCGTTGATGATGTGGTAGTCGCCGCCGGCACTGGCGTAGGTGTGGGTGTGGCTCTGCAACCCGCCGGTCTGCATCGATCCCACCGCGTCGCCGCTGTTGCCGGGGATCGCCAGACTCGGCTGCGGCGGCGTCCGGGTGGCCGCGTTGGGGTCGACGCCGGCACCGCCGTCGGTGCCGCGCAAGAAGATGCCGCGGTAGTCGGGCACGCAGAACGTGGTCTTGGTGCCGCCGTAGGCGTTGCCGATCATCTTCAGCAGGCTCTGGTACTGCGGGTCGGTGTTACCCAGCGCGCGTCCGTCACAGGGCAGGAAGCCCTGGGCGATCAGGGCCGCTTCCGAGGTGGGGCTGAGTTGGCCGGCATAAGGAAGCACGGATCCAATCGGATACAACGAAGACATCGGGTTCTCCTTCGCGCTCAGGCGGTGACGGCCTTGATCAGGTAGTTGACATTGATGTTGATCGGACGGCTCTCGGTGATGCTGCTGTTCGCGCCGGTGGTCCAGGTGACGCCGTCGTTGGTCTCGGCGTGGTCACCGATGGCCGTGGCGGCGCCGCTCCAGTAGTCGTTGTTGTAGGTGTAGTTGTGCGCGTGCGAGGCGAAGGTCGTCGGCTGCAGCGAGCCCACCTGGTTGCCGGTGTTGCCCGGATAGGCCAGCCCGGGCTGCGGTGCGGTGCGGGTGAGGTAGTCCGGGTCTGCCACGGGCACGCCGGGCAGCGCTTGGCCGACCACGCCCCGCAGGAACCGTCCGCGCAGGTCCGGCAGCCTGAAGCTGGCCTGATCGTCGGCGCCGAACATGTTCGACACCGTCGAGTACAGCGTCGGAAAACTGGCCGCGGGCTGCTTGCCACCGGTGCAGGGCAACCAGCCCGCCCCGGCCAGCGCGGACGTCCAGGTGGCCAGGTCGCCGGCGAACGGCAGCACCGCACCCACCGGCACCACATCGGGCGATGCCACGGCCTTGATGATGAACTCGATGTACTGGTTCACCGGACGGGTCTCGGTGCTGCCCACCGACGAGGTGGACGAGGTGGTCGAGCCCGACAGGCTCTCGTGGCCCAGGGTGTGCGTGCTCTTCATGTAGTCGTTGTAGTAGTTGTAGGAGTGGGTGTGCGCCTCGAACGCGTCGCTCTGTACCGATCCGACGCTGTTGCCGGTGTTGCCGGCATTGTTCAGGTCCGGACGTGGTGCGGTGCGGGTCGCGGCGCCCGGGTCGCGCTGGGCCGGGTCGCTGCCGTCCAGGCCGCGCTGGAACAGCCCTTTGTACTGGGGCACGGCGAAGCCGGAGGAGTTGCCGCCGTAGCTGTTGGCCAGCACCGCGAACAGGTCGGGGAACTGCGCGTTGGGGTACACCGACCCGTCACACAGAATCCAGCCTGCGGTGATCAGGTTCAGCACGCCGGCGCCGTCGGTGCGGCCGGCGTACATCAGCACGGTGCCGACCGGGGTCGAAGCGGACATTGGTTCTCCTTCGTTTGGTGGGGGATGAGTGGGGGTCAGCGGGCGTGCGGCCGGCGGTCAGATCGTCGGCGGTGCCGGACGGGCGGTGCTCACCGGCCACGACACCTGCGGTGAGCGGGCCGGGTCTGCCGGGGCCAAGCCGGCGCCCTGGCAGGGCCCGGTACCGGTCGGGCAGAACGTGGTGCCGTCCGTGGGTGCCAGGGTGGTGGCGGCGGTCCAGGTGATCGGTTCGATCGGCACGCTGATCGTGCCCAGGGCGAAGTGCGAGGTGATCTTCAGCATCCCGCCCTGCGGTGGCGGAGCCTGCGCCGCGACCGCGGCATTGGTCAGGTTCGCACCGTCGAGGTTGCTGCCGGCGAAATCCGCACCCTGCAGGGCGGCGCCGACGAACGAGAACCCCTTGGTGTGCAGCTTGCCCAACTGGGTGCCCTGAAAGCCGGCGCCGGCCAGGCACGCACCGTCGAACGACACCCCGACCAAGTCCTTCTCGGCCACCCCGCTGAAGTCGATCTCGGGCAGGAACGCGTTGGCGAAGTCTGCCTCGCGCAGGCTGGCGCCGGCAACCGTCGCAGCCTTGCCGTACAGGTAGGCGTAGGCGAAGCTGACGCCCTGGGCGACCGCGTTGCTGAAGTCGGCGTCGAACAGGTAGCAGTAGGCGAAGTTGGCCGGCCCGGACGACGGCGTCGGATCGAGCGGCGACAGCACCGCTCCGTGAAAGACGGCGCCGTTGAGGTAGGAACCGTTGAAGTTGGTGTTGCACAGGGAGGCGCCGGTGAAGTCGGCCCGGGTCAGGTTCCAGCCGATCATGTTGACGAAGTCGAGCACCGCGCCGCGGGCGTTGATCTGCGGCGGTTTCGTCGGGGGCGCCGGGAACTTGTTGATCACCGCCCTGGTCAGGTCCAACCAGCGCCAGTCGGGCCCCAGCGAGGGGTAGTTGACGGTGGCTCCGGACAGGTTGATCCACGCATCGTCCGCCGCCCCCAGCGGCGGCACCAGCGTGGTCGCGCTCAGGTCGCAGCCGACGAACAGCGCGTGCCCGAAGGTCTTGCCGGTCAGGTTGGTGCCGGCCAGCCGGCAGCGCGAGAAGTCGAAGGGCAGCGCGGCCACGTTCAGGCAGGTGAAGTCCACATACGACAGGTCGGACCCGTTGGGCACGTTCCAGCCGCCGGGCGGGGTGTAGCTCCAGGCCGGGTTGGTCTGGGCCGACTGCCAGGGCGCCAGGTACGGGGCCGAATAGCCGACACTGGACGCGACCACCACGCCGCCGCCGCTGCCGTCCCCGCTGCCCAGGTTGACCAGCGCGTACCACAGGTGGTCCGCCGGGTTCTGCCACAGGTAGGTGAGGTTGGCGCCCAGCTGGAACAGTCCGAACTGGGCGGCCTGGCCCAGGCCGGCGCCGGTGGCGTGGAACACCGTCCGGTCGGTGCCGGCCACGCTCTCGGTCGCCGCCACCACGTACTGCCCGTTGCTCAACGACTGCAGCGCGAAGCCCTGGCCCGGGGTGCCCGGCGGCAGCTTGTCGACGTAGGCGTTGAACACCTGGCTCGTCGCGGACGAGGCGCCGGGCAGGCTGTCGAGGCGTCCATCGCCGTTGACCGACGTCCAGCCGGTGACCGCACCGACCGGTGGCACCGGTGCGCCCAGGTAGCAGGAGAAACCGAACTGGGAAATGCTGAGGATGTCCATGGTGATCCGTTCAGGACGTGGCGAACAGTTGGGTGGCGAACAGCACGCCGGACGAACTCATCGCCCCGAAGGCGGTGGCGCTCTGCCCCGGTTCGAGGTCGGCCAGCGTGGTCGGCACGTCGTTAAGCCGGACGACGGTGCTGGCGTCGGTGCTCACCGTGAGGATCGTCTGCGGGGACTCCTGCAGCACCAGCGAGGTGCCGGTGATGCTCAGAATGCTTCCCCGGTAGGACTTCACCGGCGGCACCCACAGGCTGACGCTCGGCTCGGGACCGTCCGCGGCCTGCAGCACCTCGTAGTTGAGCGTGTACACGTCGCGGATGATGTCCACCGCGATCGCCGCCGCGGCGAAGTCGTCGGTGCGGGCCAGGAACGATCCGTCCGGCCGGTACAGGTCGAGGTGGTAGTCCTCCGGTGCCGCGCCGACACCCTCGTACGAGAGCACGTACAAGTAGCCCTGCGGCTCGACGGCCACGTCGAGCCAGACGGTCTGGTCGGTGGCGTTGGCCAGCGGCATGACGGCCTGCGTGGTGCCCGACCCGGTGGGGTCGAAGCAGGGCAGCGGGTTGCCGCTGGTGTCGAAGGCCTGGATGCGGCAGGTGCCCTGCTCGAGCACGAAGATCTGCCCCTGCATGCCGAAGGTGAGTGCCCGTGGCACCGAGATCAGGCCGATGCGGGTGCCGGGCCCGGCGAACATCACCGCCTTCGGTGCGGTCTGCGGCGATTGACCGGTGGCCGGCACCTGCAGCACGTACACCTTGGAGTGGTTGACGTCGAAGCTGATGCCCGCCACGTAGTCGTTGAAGGCCGCGACCCGGTCCATCGGGAACGGGAAACGTCCCCAGCTCAACGTCGGGTCGGGGTTCAGGTCGGGCGGCTGGCTGCCGCCGCCCTGCGTCCAGACCAGCTCCAGCCGGCGCAGGTGGGCCTCCTGGTCGATGTTGGTGGCGGGGTTGGCGTCCAGGTAGAAGTTGAGTCCCGAGCCGTCGTAGGGCCCGGTGCGCTGGTAGGCCAGCCCCGGGGTGACCACGATGCCGCCCGCCGCCGCGTACGCCGACTGCGGGTTCTGCAGCAGCGAGACGTTCTCGACGGTGAACCGGCTGGCGTCGGTCTGGTAGCTGTAGCCCAGCATGCCGGCGCTCTGGCTGATGGTCAGGCCGCCCAGCCGGGTCAGCCCGGTCTCGGACGCGACCGTGGCGACCGGCTGGGTGGCGGGGGGCTCACTGGTGGTACCCAGCCACTGCCGCGCGCCGCCGTCCAACACCGTCTTCTCGGTGAACTGGTACACCGAGAACTCGTCCAGCGGTGGGGCGTTGTTGGTGACCGTGACGCTCAGGGTGCGAGTGGACGGGTGCGGGCCGGTGCCGTCGCCCTTGGCGTCGACCCAGGCGCTCTGGCCTTGGCCCGCCTGCCAGCCGGTCGGCGAGTAGCAGTAGCTGCTGACCTGGATCTGGCCGCCGGCGGGCAGGTTGGTGAAGCTGACCTGCAGCGGGTCGCTCCGGGTGGTGGCCGGCATGGGCAGGGTGGTGACCGCGGGGGTGGCGTTGGTCGAGAAGGCGATGGCGACCTGGTAGGTGCCGCCGATCGCCTCCGGCGGAAACTCGTGCATGGTCGCGTCCGGTTCGAGGGTCAGGACGAGGTCGAACGTGCGGGCGATGTCGGTGGTGAACACGAACGGCGAGTCGACCACCTCGACGATGGTCTGGCTGAGCTGGGCGACGGTGATGGCGCCGTTGAAGATCAGCGACGCGATGTCGAGGAACGGAATCGACTCCACCACCGCACCGACGGCGATCTGGGCCAGCAGAATGACGCCGTAGGCGCAGCCGGTCTGCAGCAGGTCGGGCAGCAGGCTCTCGGCCAGAAACTTGCCGATCGCCTCGGCGTCCTGCTGGATCATCGTGTCGGCGTTCAGCTTGGTGTTCATCACCACCCCGACGATGGTCTTGGCGAGGTTGAACATCGTGCCCTTGTGGTTCCACACGCTCTCGGTGAGCGCCACGCTGTCGACCGTGGCGGCGTCATACATCAGCAGGATCATCGGCAGGGCCAACTCGAACACCGCGGTGAACGAGATCCCCAGCGCGCACACGTCCTGGTCGTAGGGGCCGCGGCCGAGCCCTCCCCACATGATCCGGACGACGTTGGCGTCCTTCGGCATGTAGTCGACGGTCAAGGTGGTGGGCGCCGCCGGCACCGGGATGCCGCAGATGGTGCCGGTCGGGCTCACCCAGTTGAGGAACTTCTTGGTGTGGTCGGGCTCAATGAACCCCATCCCCGACCAGAGCGGGTCCTTGACGTTGCAGAAGTCGCCCGGCCATTTGGTGTTCACGTAGTAGTGGATCTTGTGACCCGGCTCGGTGGGGTCGGGCTTGATCACCTCGGTGTCGCTGGCGCCCAGGTCGATCGGCACCAGGGTCGCCGACGACCCCTCGCCCTGGTACTTCAGGAACTGCACGTAGGCCGACAGGTGCCGCAGCCAGTTGTTGGTGCAGGCCAGGGTCAGCTGGCCCGCGTAGTCGGGGTTGTCGGTGTCCTTGCTCATGTCGACCTTGAGCGAGGACGCGTCCACGCTCAAACCGCTGCCGGGCGACAGGTTGGTGACGGTCCAGGTGACGGCGTCGGCGTCGGTCGCGGCGGTCTCATCGGTGGCGGACGCGTCGGTGGTTTCCGCTGCGGCCGACCGGCGGCTCCGAGGCGCCGCCGTGGTGGCGCCGTAGTCGCTGGAGGCCACCGCGTTCTGCACGTTCCAGGTGACGCCTTCCAGTTCTTCGGCGTTCTTGGCGGCCCGCAGCGCCGCGCCGAGTGAGCCCGACAGGGCCGGCTGCAGGGCGTCGAAGTTCAGCCGCTGGGAGTACACCCAGTCGCCGGGCTGAGAGCCCGAATCGGTCGGCTGCTTGCGCATCCGCAGCAGGTTCTCGATCAGCGGATCGCGGCCCTCACGCCACAACAGGGGATCGTTGGCGAAGGCGTCCGGCGTGGGCGGCGACGGATACAGCAGATGTTGGGTGGCGCTGGTCATCACGGCGTAGGGGTCGCTGATCCAGCTCTCGCCCTGCAGCGGCAACTCCGACAACTGCTGCGCAAGGTCGCCGGCGTTGGGCCGGATGCAGGTGTCGAGAATGTAGCTGGGCACGGCGAAGTCCTGCTGGGACGACAGGTTGGCCAGGTTGTTGTGCAGAAACAGCAGCGCGCAGGCGAGGTCCTCGGCGTCGTTCAGGGGACTGTCTGCGCCGGGGATCGAGATCGCGAAGGTGACCAGTTGGTTGTAGGTCTGGGTGCCGGGCCCCTTAGGTCCATCGACGGCGACGGGCGTGCGCACCGACTGGATCACCACCCCGTCCGACGGGCTGGTGGCGACGCCTGGAACGTAGTGGGTGATCCGCTGGCGGGCCGCCCGCACCCTGCCGTCCGCGCTCAGCGCGTCGGCCAGGGTGGCGCGCGTGTGCTTGTGCACCGGGTAGACCCGGCCACGCTTGTGGAACGTGTAGGTGCGGTCGGGGTCGAGGTGGGACAGGTCGAACTGGTACGTGATGCTCATCGGGTCATCGCATTCCGGTTATGCCGCGAGTGAATGCTCGCAGGGCAAGAGGGGGTGGTCGGTTTCGGCAACGGACGGGTCGTCGGCCGCGGCAATGCTCGAGGGGTGGGTGAGCATTCTTGGCATTTCCTCAGGCTTAAGGAAAGGCGCGGCACAAGCATGCTCTCACAATCCGATGCGCGTCAATAGCGGGCCCAGGATATTTCCGGAACACGTCCATCCCGGGTGGCGCTCGCGGGCGCGATGCGACGCTTGCTGAACTGGACGCGTGGACGAGTAACTCGTGACAAGGTGAAACTCAGCCTGACGCCCAAGGTGGCACAATTGCCCGTCCATACCCGACGTGGGTCTCTGGACCGTGGCGCGACGCCGGTGTATCAGGGCATTGTTCCAACCGAAGCATGCACAGACTTGGGCGCTGGCTACGATTCGGTCAGCGGCCCGGGCGGTGGCATTTCGGCGTCTGCAATGAACCGTGAACGACGTTCTTAGTGACACCGAAATACGACGGCGTGAAATCAGAGTGAATAGTCGACCACGACGGGGGAGTGGTCGCTCATGCGCTCGGCGTAGGTGGGTTCGCGGTCGGTGCCGCCGGTGATAGCGCACGCCGCGAGGCGCGGTGAGGCCAGCTGGTAGTCGATCCGCCACCCGGTGCCGCGATCCCAGGCCTGCGTGCCCCACCGCCACCACGAGTACGGCCCCTTGACCCCCGGGTGCAGGGTGCGAACCACGTCCACCAGAGTGCGCGGACCGAGCAGCCGGCCGAACCACTCCCGTTCGTCCGGCATGAAGCCGGGGTAGCGCAGGTTCGCGGTCGGGTTCGTCAGGTCGTCACGGGTGTGGGCGATGTTGAAGTCGCCCATCACCAGGAACTCCCGCCCCTGCCGGTGTGCGTGCCGCCGGGCGCCGGTCAGGTAGTTGCCGAAGGACGCCATGAACCGCAGCTTGCGCTTCTGCTTGGCCGCGTATGCGGGACCGTCGTCGGCATTGCCGCCCTTGGGCAGATACAGCGAGCCGATGGTGAGCGCCGGCGCGTCCGGTGGCTCCAGATCGATCTCCAGGTAGCGCCCCTCGGTGTCGAACGCGCGACTGCCGAATCCTGTGCGCACCGCGGACGGCGGCCAGCGGGTCAGCACACCGACACCGTTGCGCCCGGCCAGCAGGCCAGGGTGATAGCTCAGCCGGTGCGCGGGCCACGCCTGATGCGGCAGTTGCGCCTCGGGACACCGCATCTCCTGCACCGCCACGATGTCGGGTGCACGCTGCTGCAACCAGGATCCGAATCCCCGCCGGACCGCGGCCCGGATGCCGTTGACGTTCGCGGTCGCTATGCGCAGGGTGGTCACCAGCGAGCCCGCTGGTCAAAGCTTCTGCCGTACACCACCGTTCCGGAGGCCTACTGGGCGGACGGCTTGGGCTTGAACGACTGGACCGGTGCCGGCTCGTCCTGCGCGTTCATCAGCCTCGGCAGCTCATCCAGGTCGATGTAGAAGCGCACATCGCCGGTTTCGGTGTCCACCGCCGCCTTCACCTCGGCGTGCCGCTTGGCCGACATCGAACGTCCGTTGCTCAGCACGATCGGGTAGGTCTGCATCGCGGACACCCGCAACCCGCTGATCTCGCGCGGATACAACTCGAACTGCCTGGCCGACTCCCGGTGCTCCGATTCCATCAACCCAGGCTCACCGGTAGTTGGCGAACTGAACAGCGAAGTCGTAGTCGGCACCCTTGATCAACTGCTGGCAGGTCTGCAGGTCGTCGCGCTTCTTGCTGAACACCCGCAACTCATCGCCCTGTACCTGGGTGCGCACACCCTTGGGCCCTTCGTCACGGATCAGCTTGGCGATCTTTCGGGCGTCGTCGCCCGAGATGCCCTGCTGCATGGTGGCGGTCAGCTTCCAGATCTTGCCCGACAGGCGCGGCTCGCCCGACTTGAGCGACTTCAGGTCGATCTTGCGGCGCACCAGCATGGTCTGCAGCACATCCAGCACCGCCTTGACCCGCTCTTCGCCCTCGGCCTCCATGTCGATCGAGTCCCCCGACAGCTTGATCGAGGCGCCGGTGCCCTTGAAGTCGTAGCGGTTGCGAATCTCTTTCGCCGTCATGTTGACGGCGTTCTCCAACTCTTGCTGGTCGAACTTGCTGACCACGTCGAATGAGCTATCCCCAGCCATCGTGTGCGCCACTCACCTTCATCTGTCGTGGATTGGTCCGCCCCGGCCAGATGTTGCTATCTTGGTCCTCGGCCCAACCACGGCAGGTTGCCCGAGCGGCCAAAGGGAGCGGTCTGTAAAACCGTCGGCATCGCCTACGTAGGTTCGAATCCTACACCTGCCACAACAGAAAACAACCTCTGACTAGGAAGAACGCAAGAGTTCAGAGGTTGTTTTCCGGCGCCGTGCCCACTACGTGCCCAAAGCCTCAGGGCTGGCGCGTTGTGCGCCTAGCTGAGCCCTTGGGAGGTACTTGGCTATCCCTAGCCGCCTGAGCATCCGCGAGAGGCTCCAGCCGCACCACAGCAACGCTGAGCCGGTCCACAGCCTTAGCTAGGGACTCCTGACCTTCTCTGAGGTCTGCCCGGTCCTCGGTGGACTCCAGCCGGAACGTCTCGAACGCGGTGCGTAGGTCGGATCGGTCTTTGGTGGATTCTTCCATGAACTGCACAATTCTTTCACCGTTGCCCTCGACGGTGCCCTTGATGGATTTACTCTGCAAATAGTTGAGCCACTGAGGCCAAATAAGCATCGCAACAATCACAGCAACAGCAACGAGAGCTTGCGGCCAGGTCAGAACTTCCGACAGGTCAATAGGGTTTTCGAGCGGGATCATAGCTACAGCTTTCTAACTTAGGGGTGGACTACGTTCCACGTAATGTTCATCAGCCCTTGATCCACCAAGAAGGTAATACGTTGGACCTGCCCGCCTGTATCGTCAAACGGGTCATTTGTGAGCATTACGCCATCAATTCGCGGTTGCATCCACCAGATTGCCCGGCAGGTGCCTTGCCAATAACCGCGAGAAGCTTCATTCACTCGACGTAGCCAACGTTTGGCCGGTGCCCAGTTAGCGGGCGGAACAGCCCCGCCAGGAGGTTTGACATTCAAAGTAACGTCACGAGACCGAACAGCACCAGTGCCGCTAGTAACAGAGGCATCGTAATAGGTGCGCCTCTTGCTCTTGGTATCGCCAGTGCTGGGATCGGTCCATTCAGCGGTAAGCCGCAAGATATTCGCCCAGTCTTCGAGATTCTCAATACGGTCTAGATTCTCGAAAGTGTTAGCGTCCAAAATAGCCAGCCGCTGGTACGGGTAGGGGTCGCTTATGCACTCGACGGTGGGCGTCGCGGCGTCCATCCGGCCGCGCAGCAATTGGGCCATGGTGCTGGCGCAGGTGCGCAGGAAGTCGCCCACGTCGTCGTCTTTCTCGACCGCCATGGCCCGGTATTCGGCCAGCGCGGCCGCGTCGGGGGCGACGTTGCTGGCCGGCTCCAGCCACACCGGTTTCCGGTAGAACGCGAGTGCGTCATAGGTCTGCTTGACCGTGGTGTAGGCGTTGTTGACGGCGGCCGCCAGGTGCGACGGGTACTCAAGGATCGTTTCGTAGCTCTCGGCCACGAACTGCACGTAGGCGCCGGCAGAATCAACGGTGAGCCGGCGTTCCACGATGACGCCGCTAAACAGGGTGTTGATGTTCTGGGCGCCGGGGTAGCGCCAGCCGGCGTCCACCTGGACCACGGGCAGCGCCCGCGGGTTGGTCAGGCCGTAGTTGTCTTCGGACAGGTACGCCAACGGAGCCTTGAATTGGGCCGTGGCGTAGGGGGCACGTCCGCCGTCCAGGTCTACAGTCACGTCCCAGGCGGGCATATCGCGCAGATGGTCGGGGCCGCCAGGCAGCCGCACTGCCCACACGTGCTCCACGTAGGGCTCGGTGGCCCAGTCGGGGCTGTTCTCGTCCTCCCACGGGTCGGGGTAGGCGTCACCACCGGGCGAGGGGTCGGGCTGACCGTGCCGCCGTCACCGGCGACCGGGTAGGCGATGGTGACCGACACGGTCAGGGTGCCGCCGGCGTAGTTGACGCCGGACAATGACACCGACGCGGACTCTTTCACTTTCTTGGTGGTCGAGAGGGTGACCCATGAGCCGCTCACGCTCTTGATCGTCTTGGCGCCGGACCCATTCAGGTTCAGGTTCGAGCTGGAACCGTCCGCGATGGCGCCGCCCGACCAGCTCAGCGAGTTGGTTGAGTCGATAATCGGGGCGTCTCGGTCAATCCTGATTTTGGCGCCGACGATTCGGGCGGCCGTGCCGGTCGTGTTCATCTGGATCGAGTCGTAAAAGAACCCGACCCGAACGCCATTCTTGCGGCCACCGTATGCCCCGGCCATCAGCGGGCCTGCTCTCGGAAGTCGATCACCAGCAGCCACTTGGACGCCTTGCCGGGCAGTGCCTGTTCAGGGTTGAACCGTGCCCGACCGACCGCCCGGTGCTGTAGTCCGTCCAGCTCGTCGTCGCTGGTCAGTCTCACCAGGCCGGACATCCGGTAGACGCTGTCCAGCGCCAGGGCTTGGGCCAGGCTGGCGCACAGGAACGTGAGTTGCCCGGCCAGCAGCCCAGCGGTGCCAGCCGTAATCAGGCTCTGCTCCACGTTGAAGATTTCCGCCACCGACCGGCGTAGGTCACGTTCCAGCGCGGCACCCAACAGTTCCTCGGCATCGGTGGAGTACTCCAGCACACCTTCCAGCGCTTGCACCATGACCACGGCAGCGGTCGCAGTGTAGAGGTCCGACGGTGAGCTGTTGGCGCCGACCTGCCATTGGGTGCTCTTGGGGGTGGGGATTGTGGCGTCCGATCCGGAACCGTCGAAGTAGGGGCCAACCTGATCGGTCTTCTCAACCTGGAGCGCGGTCAGACGGATGGTGTCGCCCACGGCCCACGTGATGGACGACGGCATACGCCACGAGGCTTGCATCCGGTCGGCGCCCGCTGGGGCCGTTACCACGAAGCTCACGCGCGTCCAGGTGTTGGCTGCCAGCGACACAGCCGGGGAGTCAACACCGGCAGCGGTCCAGCCCGTACCGGTCGCGAACCGGTAGGACACTTGCACATTTCCTGCCTTGGTGGCGCGCATGTAGGCCGAGAACGCGTAGGTCTGGCCCGGTGTCACCGGCATTCCGCCCACAGCCGGTGACGTGCTCGCCGGGTTGCCGACCCAGTTGAGGCCGGAGTGGGACGCCGCGCCCGCCGACGTGCACGCCACCTGGACAGCGGTGGTGACACCGGCAGGCAAACCCGTTTGACCGGTGACCAGTGAGACGGTCCACGAATTGCGCGCAGCCCAGTCGGTCAGCGCGGTGCAACGGGGATCGGAATAGAGGTTGGTTCGCGACAGCGTCAACACTGGCGCGGGCGGGTCCATGACGGAAACGACCGCGAGTTCAACGGCCACAGTCGCGGACGGCGCGGGTGGCAGCGTCAGAATATGTTCCGTAGCCGTGGCGGTGACCGTCAGAGTGCCGGTCTGGCCGGACGCCAGCACAGTTTCACCCGAGTCCAGGTACCGGTAGGCCAGGCGCACATCGGCGTCCACGTCGGACTCAATAGGCCGCGCCAGCGTCAGGGTGAGCACGCTGGAGAATCCGGGACCAACAGCTACCCGTGCGGTGGCGAAGTCGTCACCGTTGGCAGCGACCACCTTCCACTTGCCCTCGGCCACGTCCTCAGAGGGTGATTCGGCGCGTAGCTTGGCGTGGATCAGCCGATCATCTCCGGACAGGGTCACAGTCATTTACGGCACGTCCTTTCGGGCTTTCACCTTAACCCAGATGGTGGGGGGATTGATAGCGGCAGCAGCCCTATTTACCTCACCCTGCAACCCGCTGTCATTGAGCTTTGTTCCGAACTTGATTTTGTTACCCTCTTTGCTCGCTTGAGCTTGTGCGCGATTCTGTACACCAGGGATAGCCTTAAGAACTCCTGCCGCGTCCATATCCGTTGGGAGCTTAATAGGAGTCTTGTTAATCTGACCTTGCGCTTGATTACTAACAGCGGCGGCATTCGTTGGAGGCGTCACAGTAGTTGGCACCGTTACCGGATTCTTGTTGGCCTGAGCCTGAGCGCCTGAATTGTCCACAGTCGTATTGTCGGTGCTCACCTTGGCGTCAGCGTTTAAGAAAACCTCGACCTTCTCGCGGCGCTTCCCACCCTTAGACCACTCTTTCGCCACGATAGCTTGACTTTCACGCGGCAGCTTGCGGAAGTTCTCACGCGCGGCAGGGGACAGTTCAGCGTCAGCGTCAAACTTCAGGATGAGCTTGTTGTTTCTAGCCTCTGTCTGTTGCCGCTTCTTCCACTCCTTGAAGTTGATCTTGCTGTCTTTAAGGATCGTACTAGCGTAATCGTCAAGAGTGGACGCGCCCTCTTTGAGACTGTCATTGAAAGAGTCTTGCGAGCGCTTAGCTTCTGCGAGTTGCTCGGTGCGGCCTTTATCAGCCTCAGTGGCTAGCCGTTGCTGTTCAGCCGCCTCAGCGGTCGCGGCGTTCGTCTTACTTAAACCCGTTCGGTATTCGCTAAGCTGAGTCGCATTCGCCTGATACTGCGTATTCGCATCGCCGTTGATATCAATCGACTGACGGTAAAGCTCGTTCTGGTTTTCAATCTCGCGACTAAGAATCGAGTCAGCGTCAGCCAGCGCGGTTTTGTCACCAGCCATCGCCCGAAGAATGGTAGCGGTTTCCTCGGTGGATAAGTTGTACTTGTTTTGAACCTCAAGCAACTGCTCACCGACTGTAATATCTTCCTTCTGCCAGGGCTCATACCACTCTTTTTGTCGGCAATCTTCTGGACGGTATCGAGAATTCGAGAGAACCAGTCCAGAAGTTCAGGATTACCACCGACCTGAGCAAGCTCCTGACCAAGGTCATTTACATTCTCTTGCGTCTCGGTTGCTTCCTCGGCGGCAGCTTGGAGACTGCTAATCACCAGGCCGATACCGGCAGCGGCAGCTAGGCCAGCCACGGCACCGGCAGGACCGAAGCCAGCAAAAGCGTTCGCCGCTACCTCTTGGAATGCGTCAACAATGGACTCAGCCGAACCGTCGAAGCTCGCAGCCGCTTCTTTAGCGGTTGAATTCGCCTCATCCTTTAGCTCGTCCATTCCTTCGCCAGCGTCTTTTGCGCCCTTCTTGAAGTTGTCACCCATCCGGTTAGCGGTAGTTTTCGACTCCTTCTTAACCTTGTCGAAAGCGTCGCTGAATTCACGCTCTAGCGCATCCGCCGCTTTGTCAGCATTCTTCTTGCTAGCGTCAGCCAGGTCGTCCAAAGAATCAGATACATCATCAAGAGACTTCTCAACGTCTTTAGTTCCCTTGAGCCAGCCGCTCACGTCTGAAACGAGAGTGAGTTTGAATGCCATAGCAATTACCTCTTCTCTGCTGCGTCCATAAACGCACGCACAACGCTTTGAGCCCAGAACGCAGCAACGCGCGGGAGGATGTTTGCGACCGCAGGCCCGATCACTCGACCGCGAGGGTTGCTAGCCGGCAGGTGTCGCTTGGTGTGCCGCTGGAAGCTCTTGCCCTTGCTGGATCGGACAGTGCTCAGAGAGTCCTTCGCGCCGTACTCGAAGCCCCGCCAGTGAACATCCGGAGTGAGGCCCCCACATGAGCCGACCCGACGCCGCGAGGATGCCGTCACAAGCGTTGGGGGGTTGCCTGCCGCGATGCGAGCGCCGGGGGTAAGCATCCGTGCCTCCATCGGTCCTGAGCCCGTCAGGCGGCTCTCTACGGCGCTACGCCAGGGACCGTTCATGGTCGAGCGCAGACGGGCGGACACGTCGCGCCTAACCTCAGCGTCGGCACGCTTCATCGCCAGCACCGCGCCGCGAATCTCAGCCGGTGCGTTACCTACGCTCATTCGAATCATCGAAAGCCCCTAATCGTGAAATCGGGCTAGCTTCAGGGACGGAAGGTGGTTATCAACCTGAAGCTAGCCCGAAATCTTTTGGCCTTGATATAGATTAAAGTTTAGTGTGCCGCTGTCGAATAGACACTAGGCCATCCTAAGCAGCCCTTAAGCTATATCAAGGGGTCTTGGTTATTAGCTGAAGGCCGGCTTGCCGTCCATCGCAAGCTGAACCGTGGAAGTCAGGTAACCAGGAGTTACCGCACCGCCAATAGTTGCAGGCGACAGAGTGGCAGTGAAGGTGACAGTTACGCCAATCACAAGAACAGCCGTAAAAGTACACTTCTTGCCTTCATTGGTGAGCAGCCAGCGCAGCATGCCAGTAACAGAAATGTCCTGAATCATGCCGAGAGTGACTGCCCAAGTAGCAATGCCCAAGTCGGAAACAACGTTGCCACCAACACCGGTCCAGCTTCCAGACGCGGCGGTAGGAGTAAACGTAAGCTCACCAATTTGCGGGGAGAGGTCATCAGTGTCGTCAGAGCCCGCGACACTCGCATTAACCGTAACGGTCTTGAAAGACAGCGGGGTCGTAACCGGATGATCAATAGTAGCCATTTCAGTTTCCTTCGTCGTTTATCTTGTAAAAACAGGTAACGGTCAGCTTCCAACCGTCATACTTCTCGCCTAGCACGCCGCGCTCTGCTGATTCCCAGTTGAAGCTAGGAAGCGTTTCAAGAACTTCCATGACTTCGAGCAGCAGCTTGTCTAAATCGTCCTCGGCCTTACTCGGATCGGCAGCGCTCAAAACCCAAACGGTAATCTCGTCCACCAGGGTTGAGAATCCGTTCAATTCAACGCGCTTACGAACTCCCGTATAGAGCCATATTGCGCCAGGCTTACGTACGCTGTCCAGTGGAATAGCGGTAGAACGTACCTGCCAGCCAGGCAGAGCCTCTAAAAAGGCTTCCTCTAGAAGCTTGCGCCCGCTTTTCATAGTGAATCCCTCCAGCGCCTACCCATACGGGGACGCCCGCCACGGGGGCGAAGAAGATTCTTTACTGTCCAATCCATCGGGAAAAGAGTTACACCTTCACCCATCAGCCCGGCTTGGTCATTTGAGTCACTAATGCCAGCGCGAACAAGAGCCCGAGCTTGCAGGACTTGAGCGGCAACCCAATTCTCGGGAACTACCGCACCGTCAGGAAGTGACGGAGCGAAGGTTTCACACTGAATACGGGCGGCATTCAGAACAAACAGAATGCCGCTAATGGAGTTGACGCCGTCATAATCCTCGTGACCAGGCCAGAGCACAGCAAGCCGGGGGTCGTCCAGATCATTAATCCAGCCTTCCCCAAGCCCGCTGTACGCCGGAATAGTCATAAGATCACGCCGCAGCCGGAGCGTCGAAGGAAATAGGACCCTTGGCCTCTTCCACCATGTAGCCGATGTAGCCGAACAGCGCCTCATCAACTCCACCCTTGGAAATAGCCTCAGCCTCAACGCGGATCGGGGAGCCGGGAAGCTCGTAGACCTTCAGAGCGCTCTTGTGACCAATTACGGTCTTGCCGATCCAAGCGCCGTTAGTCAGCGAGCCAACCGGAACCGGAATGATCTTGAAGCCGCCGTTTTCCAGCGAGCCCTCCTCGAAACCAAGAGCAGCGTTCAGGTAGGCCAAAACGTCATTCTGCTTGGTGTAGAAGAGCGGCTTCCAGTAATCGGAAGTAACAAAAGCAAACGTCGGCAGGGTTCCAAGATCGTCCAGCATCTTTACGCAACCCTCCACGATCTGCCACAGCACCGGAGGAACTCCAGCAGGAGCGCCACCGGAGAGCAAATGCACGCGCTGAGCGCCAGCAGGAATAGCGGCCTTGGCCTGATCGCGAATGTAGGTATCGGAGACCTTGGCGTAAGACTCGGCCATCTTCGCAAAGTAAGCATCCCAGAACTCCGTATTGCTGAAATCGCGGAACTTCCGGTCAATGTCGTGACCGCCAGCAATGCGCTGAATCACGCCGTTAGCGGCAACAGTCTCAACCGCATTCGACGGAATGTCGGTCTTGTTACCCGAGTAGAGGCCAACAGCGGGCTCCTTGCCATCCGCCCAATCCCAGCCGGTCATGTTAAAGCTCGTCAGGTCGGCATGATCGAAGACCGGAATATAGCGCCGCTCGTAGGGAACGCCGGCCCAAAGCTGACCGACGTACTGAGGCTGTTCGACTCCGAGAATGTTGCCGGGGACGATATCGGAAAGAGCCGCTTCCATCTTTCGCGGGCTCAGACCCTCTTGGTGAACGCCTGCCAGCATGGCAAACAGAGCGTTCTTGTCATCGGCGGGATTACCCGCATCCGCCACTAGAGCGGCGTTGTTTACAGTCGCATTAGCGGCCATGACAGTTTCCTCTTTCTTGGTTTTAACCGGAGCGTCCGGCTTGGCAGTGGTTACTTCGATTTTCTCATCCGAAACCTTTACGTCGGTCACGGATTCGAGCTTGTCTCCGTCAATTACAACCTCGGGAAGGGTGACGGTAGGCGTGACGGTAGGCGGTTCGTCATCCAGGTCTGGCACGTCCTCGGCGGCAGCGGCAGCGAGTCGCGCCGAAGCGAAAGCGGGTTCAGTTACCAGGCCAGCGCCGGTGATAGTTCCGCTTACGAGCTTGCCGTCTTTCACAACTACCGGCTCCATTTCAACCGACAGCGCGCAACGCACGCCCTCTTCTACCTCAGTAAGCGCGTCGTCTCCGTCACGAGTCGCCAGGACGCGGAACGAAGCATTTACGCCGGTATCGGACGGCTGGAGAACCTCGGCCTTACCGATAGGACGCTTGTTCTGGTGCTCAACGTTAAGGATCACGTTGTCAGAAATGCTGATTTTGGAGTCTTTCGTTGCGGTGATCTTGCCGAGATTGGTAAAACCAACCTCATTAAACGGCAAAAGCAGGCCCGCAATCATGCGAGTTCCCTTGCTAGCCGTCAACTTTTCAGTGTAAAAGGTCAGTTTTGCCATGGTCTAATCCTCACTGCGTGGGTTATTTGCGGGCTGGGAGCCGTTCGTCAGCCAGCTAATATCAAATCTGGAGTACGTATCTTCGGGCGAAACGTCGTCTTGTGAAAGTCTCGCCTCCACCGAACTAGCCCAATAGTTGAGCGAGTAATCCACGAACTCACTCCGCTTGCCCTCGGCAGTGGAATAAGTCAGGGTCGCTGTACTCATGCTTCCATCTAGCATTGCGGCTGGAATGCTGAGGTAGTTGCCCCAGTCCAGGCGTTCGGCGTTCCGACCCTCAACGTAAAGATCAGTCTTTACGTCGCCTAGCACTCTCATTTCAAAACCGACCGGCTCAAACGCAGTTCCGCCGTTTTGGCGAGCGAGCTCCGCGTCAATAATGAGATCGTCAATCTCATCGTCGGTCAACTGGATATTTTCATCCGTTTGCTTGAACGAAATCATCGGAATTGGAGACTTGACGCGCTCCTGCCAGGCATTCGCCATATCGCGAGACGCCTTAATAGCCTCAGGAGCGATGCTCAACAGGCCCTCTTGCGGTCCCTCGAAGATGATTACTTGGTCATCTTTGGCCAGTTGGCCGTTAATAAGAACGCCTAAAGTGTCCGGATCGACCGACCAATTGGAGCGATCCACGCGCAAAGCGTCGATAATTTGGTTGTTATCGTCGCGCTCAGTAGCCCACAGAGACGTTCCGTAAAAGATTAGATCATCAAGAGTCCACAGCATCCGCTCAATGGGGGATTGCTTAGTCTTGGTTGAAGTCATCCACTTAGGAGTTTCAAGTTTAGTATCAACGCCGTCAGCGTTGTACTTCCAAAGAGTCAGCGGGTGACGCGACAGGGTGCCACAAATAAGAGCACGCCCACGAGCGACAGCGGGAACCTTCATCGCAACACCGCGCGAAACGTCAACCGCCTTCACGCCGTAAAGCTCAGAGAGGATCACCTTGGAAAGAGTGGAAGTTGAAAACGGGTTCGGTTGCACGACAGCGACCGGAGCAACAGCGGCTCTGGAAGCGTCCACAATGTTGAACGTGCGATTAAACCAACCCATGGGAAACACTCTAGGTAGGTAGGCGTCTAATAGGCAACCGATAGGGTCGCTGGTTCTCTGAATGCGGCTTATGGATACTTTCGATCAGTAATAACAATGGCACACTTCACCGCGTAGCATTCGCCCGTTCAGCCAGGATGGCAGCAGCAGACCGTACGCGCCTGCTAGAGCCCTCGGAGCGGCTGGCTAGGTCGTAGGCCCAGAGAGCTTGTGCGGAGGCCACGACGGGCGCTACAGAGCCGCTGGAGGCCATTCTGGCGAACAGGCGCCCATCCTTTCCGGCAGGACGCCAGCAAGCGACCTCTGTGGCGTCGCTCAGGTCGCTTTGGCCGTACTGGCACACGTTGCGCGCGGCAATCTCTTTTTCGAATCGAGCGGCAGCGCCGATGTTGTCACGCATGTTCAGCGGGCGCAGCTTCACTCGGTACGGCGCGCGGCTCATACGTTCAGCTACCTCGATGTTCTGACCGATCGAATCGTAATGAACTACGGCGCGATGCTTGATCTGAGCTTTGCTACAAACTCCAGGCAGCCAGTCAGTACCACCGTTGCAGGCGAGAACTTCAAAGTGAGCGCGTCCAAGTCCGTCCCGCCACGCGGCTACAAGAGCCGCAGAACTTCCGTCAGGGTCTACGTCGAACGCTAAACCAATACGATCCGGACGAACCGGGAGACCAGTAGTTGATTCACAGTCGTTCCAAGCGTCAATGTCGAGCGCTCTATTAGCCGCGCTCTTGGGCCACTGGCACAAGTACTCGCAGGAGAATTTACGAACACCCATCGGACGGATGTTGCTGAGGATAATTTCTAGCTCAGTAAGACCGGAAGCTAAGCCAGGGTGTACACGCTTAAGAAGTTCTACGTCATAGACGGGGTTTTCCGGATCAGTCATATCGCAGAAAATATCACGATCACCGGCAGCATAAACAACGCCCCCATAACGCGGCTCATCAGCTAGGAACGCTTGTAGAAAATCCCACAGCAGTCCTGCTCTTTGCTCAACATTAGGAGTACCAGCAACGATGATTTGTCCGCCGACCCGCGTATCCATAAGAGGAAGAGCGCCAGCAACTAGAGCATCGGCTTTTTCAACTGCAAGCTCCCCAGCTTCATCGATGAAAACAACATCGGCAGCACGAGAACGAACGCTCCAGGATCGGGCGGTACAACCCACATAAGAGAACCGTTGTCAAACTGAATGCGTTCACTACCGTTCGCGTAATAAAGAGCACCCAACCGCTTACCGGGGTCTCGGTCACCTTCAAAATCCACGCCGGGAGCTCTGAGCGCGTCCATCATCTCGCGGAACTTGTCACGGGCGCGCTGTCCGTCTTGCGCGGTCATAACAATTTGGTAGCCGGGACGATGCACACAGCGACCAAGGAGAACTTCCCAAATCGAAGTTGTCTTCGCAGAGCGGCGCGACATTTTAATAACGACACGGGGATACAGCGGGCGACCGTTCTCATTAAGAGCGTTCAGGACTCCAGCGATCTGCTTGCCCTGTTGTTTTAAAGGCAGGTTCAACAGCATCGCTCCTGTCACATGCCCTTCAGCAATATTCGTGTTCAGGGGAATGGCAGAAAGTTTTAAAGGAACCGCTGTGAAGGTCGGATCATCTTTGTAAGGAGAGATAAGCAGTGGTCGGGGACCGTGGGCTACTTTTCCGGACTCAAAAAAACCTGTCGTCTTCCTTGCTCTTCCCATTTTACTCAAACCCCTCTGATCCCACGATCAAGTTCTGATTTAGTTACTGCACTACTGTTGTTCTTAGTCTTGGCTCTACTGTTAGTAATGGCAGCGCCACGCTTACCACCTGCTGAAGTATTACAGCGAGAGTGCGCAGGCCAAGTGTTTCCTAATCCTAGTTCCATTCCTCCGAACTCTCTAGGTATTAAGTGATCGACCTGCCAACTCTGGCCAGGGAGTATGGGCTTCTTACATCTGCTGCACGCAAGACCCGCTGCAACTCTTGGCTTCCAAAACTCTCTGGCCTTGGTGACTCGACTACCTGCCCAGCGCGTGCCGTCGTTCCTCGCACCCATCGCCCTACCCTCCCGTTCCCTTGTGCCTAGTTGGGTTCTGTTCCCGTTCCTCCCTAGAGGTCGGAACGGGGGAACATATGTACCCCTGAGAAGGAACACGAGGGAACACGAGGAACAGGAAGCCTGTGACTAGGGGTTTTAGAAATCCTCTTGGAACATTCTCAGCAAACGTTATGTTCCCGAGGCGGGAACACTTCATGGCAGAACGTAGGGCATGGAAGCGTGGCAGAGGTCGCCGTGCCCTACCCTCTCGAACCTGATGTGACCGCTCTTCTGAAGCTCCGCAATGTAGAGAACAGCGGCACTCCGCTTACCACCGGCAGCAGTAGTAAGAGCGCTCTTCAACATTGGTCCTTGAGATTGCAGCAACTCCATGATCTTTACCTTTGCAGCATCCTCAGCGTTTACTTGCTTTGTTACGCTTGCAATAAGTGAGAACCGCCCATGAGATTCATAGTGCAACTCAGCAACTTTCTGGCGCTGAGCGTAACTTCCGTCGCGATCCTTAGCGCACAGCAACACTGAGTAACCGGTGACATTACGGCTGAACGGTTCCTCAATGTTCTGCCTGTATGCCGTACCTCCAATAGCCGCTCTCTTGCGCTGGCTACCGATCGGCCACAAAGTAGAAGGGTCGGAAGTCTTTGTTACGTGATCCAGGCATACAACAGCAGGCCCAACCGTTGCTAGTACAGCAGGGATTCTCCTAAACCACTTGGCTACTTCGTCATCCTCATTCGGCTTATGCCCTTCCATGCTGAGCGCTTCGCCTACTGAGTCGATTACTACTAGCTCGCACTTCTCAGCGATAGTTAATAGCTCTGCCATTCGATGGTCGTAAGCCTTATCATCAATCTTGGTGTCAGGTCGCAGGTAATGGAAGCGTGCTAGTTGGTCGCGCTGCAAGCCTAGATTAATAAGCCTGCCAATGATCTTGCGAGCGTTGCTCTCGTAGTCGATGTATAGAACTTGCTTGTCCGCGTCAAGGAGTTGCTGACTAACAACTAACAGCGTCCAAGACTTACCGCAGCCTGACTCACCGAACAACGAGTTAACTTCACCCTTGCGAAACAGTCCACCCTCGGCGCTAGTTATAGTGCCAACTTCAGGAAAAGTTTCAACGATAGTGCCTGACTTAATGCCGTCGTAGATATCTACGAGCGAGTCACTCAGCCAAGCGCTAGAACTTTTGGGTCAGCATCAGGCGTAGGCAACGCCGCTTCCACTTGAGTGGTTTGCTCAGGCACAGTAATGCCGTAGTGCTGAGCAATGTCCTTCTTCAAAGCGATGAAGTTGTCCCGCTGTTGATACGTTGATAAGTCGTAACCAAGAAGAACAGCCGCCATCGCGTAAACGTCCAAGCCACTAATCGAGCAAGTGAAGCAGTACCACAAGCCGTTAGTTGTATTGATCGAGCAAGAAGGAGTGTTGTCCGTATGATGCGGCATCGGGCAAGAGACTTGAACTTCTTTCGCAGGTCTAAACTTCTGCGTCTTACCGCCAAGCTCGCGGTAAAGAGTCAGTGTTCCCTTGTTTCGTACCAGGTCGTCAACGTCGTTCTTGAACTGTTGCCAGTCGGAATCGGTCGCCTCGTCAGCCTCAGGAATAGAAGCGGATGCGTCTATATGCGCCCACGTAGAAGGGTCAGGCTCGGCAGGCGTCGCACTTACTTGCTGAGCTTTCATTGCCCGTACCAGCTCAATAGCTCGGCGGGCTCCCTCAGACGCTTTAGTTGGCTCAGCGTCGCCAAAGTCTAGTTCGTCGTTATTGGCGGTCATGCGGGTCGCTCCGATTTGAGATATGAATTTACCTCCACCATAAGGATTTCTATAGCATCGGGATTGAGAAGCGCCTCTATGCGATACCACAGAGCTACCCATCTAGGCGAGTCAATCGAGTCTTGAACCAGAAGTCCATAAGGCTGTACTTCGATGATTGTTACCTTCTTGAGAGCTAGCCCTCTGCACTTGATCAGCCATTCGGAACCGGGATTGAGGTAGTCCGAGCAATACATACTCATCGCTCCGACCTCTCCACCTTTTCTGCGAGTTGCTTAAGCAGCCAAAGCGCAAGCTGAACGATAACCGACAGGAACAGCATGATTGTGAAATCAATCATTTTTTGTCACCACCCATGACAAACGAAATCAAGAAGCAGGCAACGCCAGCAATAACCATCAGCCAAAAGCTCGTCCAGTTACTTAGTTCTAGCTCAGCCCAGGACATTCTGGCTTCACGATCATGCTGCGCAAAGATCATGCCAGTAATGGCAGCGGCTACTAACAGAGCGGTCCCGATCAAATTCAGACGGTACTTCATCGCGTCACCGCCGGGACGGTCTTGATAGCGGCCTCAAACTCGTTGAGGTCAATGTAAATCAACCGGGAGCCAGGAAGTTTGTAGCCCTTAACGTGACCGTCAGATACGGCACGACGGATAACTTTGTGCTCAACTTCGTAAAGTTCGGCCACTCTCTGCAAGCGGACCAGTCTCTTATCACTCATAACAAACACCTTCCATCTATGGCTTTGGGTGTTCGTTACGCCTTGTGCCTGCCTTGTGGACCTATTGCCCTCTTGTGACTACAACGCTACGGGCAGCACAGAGCCCCCGGCAAGCGCTTGCCAGGGGCACTTGGCCTAGGGCTACATCAGGGCATCAAGTTTATTAACTAGCTCTCTTGCTCGGTCACGAGTTGCGTGAGAATAACGAGTTACCATCGCAGGACTACTCCAACCAAAACGCGCCATCATCTCTGGAGTAGTTGCTCCAGCTTGCGCGTAATAAGTAGCGTTGCTGTGCCGCAAGCTGTGAACTTTCAACTCTGGTCTTCCAACAGCCTCAGCGCCCTTCTTAGCAGCCGCTCGTAAAGCTTCTCCACTCATCGGGCGACCAAGAGCCGACGTAAATAGCAGAGCGTCTCTGCCCTTAACCGGCTGAGTTTTAATCCACTCTGCTAGTTCTACAGCCAACTTTGCAGGCATCGAGACAGTACGGAGCCCGGCGTTGCTCTTGGTGGTGGCAGTTATTACGTTTTGGCCGTTCAGCTTTACAACCTGCTGAGTTACGGTCAACTCTGCGTTCTTCAAGTCCAGGTCTCTACGCCTGAGCCCTCGAACTTCACCGGAGCGCAACCCACACCAGTACACAACTTTTATAGCCATCCGGTAGCCGTGAGTTTCAGGTACAGCTTGCACGTAAGTTGCAAAGTCTGAGGGTTCTAAAACGTCGGTCTCGTCGTCAACTCTCTTGACGACCTGCCTACCGGCTACCGCGCGGCACGGAGTCTTGTCTATCAACTCGTCTCGAACCGCCTGAAGCATGACAGTGGATAGCACGCCGTAAGCGTTCTTCCGCGTGCTCGGGCTCCTAGACATAGAAGCGTGCCAGTTGGCAACCATCCGAGACGTGATTTGGTCCAAAGGTAAGTTACTGAACTTCGCAAGATGGAGCCTAATTAGCTTCCGGTACAGCGCCGCTGTTGTCTCTCTGATCTTGTCGGTAGCTAGCCGACGTTCAATAACTTCTTCCGCGTACGTTCCGAACGTCAGCGCGGCCTCTTGTACTGCAACCTCGAACGCGCGGCCAGGAGGCTCCCACCGTCCAGCGGTGATCTTGGCCGACTCACTGGCCAGCCAGGCGTCAGCGTCGCGCTTGGCTGTGAACGTGAACGGTGCGCTGTGCCGCGATCCGTCCGGACCTACGTAGCGTGCCTGTACTCGACCGCTGGTCAGCTTGCGAGTGCTGCCGAAGCTGCGTCTTGTGCCCATCGTGTGCCCTTCCGTCGTGCCCAATGTGCCCAATACTAAGGCATCTAGAGGGAACTAGCGGCATCTAGGCGCACTATCACTCCTAGTTATCGGCAACTTGGTGCTAGTCACAGCGTGTTCCTGCAAAGTTCGAATCCTACACCTGCCACTTCGCAGCACCCCCGGTGACGACTTCGTTCACTGGGGGTCTTGCTTCATCAGGGTCTCACCGTGATCGGTACCAGCGAACCGCGCCAGCCAAGCCCAGCCGTGGGGCGTCAAGAACGACGGCACGCGACGACCCCCCATCGCCGGGTGCAGATCTTCGTTCGCGCCTAAGGGGTTGCGCACAGCGTTTCACCTAGACTGACGGGCATGCTCATGCAGCGAGAGCTTCCTTGCCAGCGCCGGTAAGGCCGCCCGACGTCACCGTCCGATCCCAGTCGCGCGACGACGTCGAGGGGCTGGGTGCTCTCTACCTGGTCTCGTACCCGCAAGGGGTCGCCGCGGTCGATCTGGAGGACGCTGTCGAAGAGATGGAGGGCGTGTTCGAGGGCGAGTACGGCACGCCGGTCGAGGCCGCCTCCCTGGTCGTCGAAACGGCGGACGGGGCCCTGGTCGGCTGCGTCCAGACCGTCACGAGCCCGCCCTGGGAGGGCATTCCCGCGGTGCCGTTCGTGATCGAACTGTTCGTGCACCCCGACCACCGCCGTCGCGGCCTGGGCTCGCTGCTGCTGCTGACCGCCGCGCAGGCCTGCCACGACCAGGGCTGGGAGAGCATCGCGCTCAACGTGCAGGAAGATACCGCCGGCGAAGCCACCCACCTGTACCGCGGCCTGGGGTTCGCCGAGATCACCCCGGTCGCCGCCGGCGAGGGTTGACCCCCGATCCGGGTTGAAACCCCGGGCCACCGATTTGAGGCCGACACGATCCCTCCTGTAGTGTTTCTCGCGGTTCAGGCCCCTATAGCTCAGTCGGCAGAGCGTCTCCATGGTAAGGAGAAGGTCTGCGGTTCGATTCCGCATGGGGGCTCTGCGTTTGGGGTTGATGGAACAAACCGCCCATCGTGCCCGTTGGGTACTCCGAACGGGCGGCGGGATAGCTCAGGCGGTAGAGCAAGCGGCTCATAATCGCTGTGTCGCGGGTTCGAGTCCCGCTCCCGCTACCAAGAACCAGCAACTGCACGACGAGAGAGAGCAACGGCCATGGCCAAGAAGCAGTCGGAGATCCGTCCGAAGATCACCTTGGCGTGCACGCAGTGCAAGGAGCGCAACTACATCACCAAGAAGAACCGGCGCAACGACCCGGATCGTCTTGAGCTGAAGAAGTTCTGCCCCAAGTGCCACCTGCACACCGCTCACCGCGAAACCCGCTGAGCGCACCTGCGCTGAGCGCACCGAATCGCCGTCCGTGCCAGCGGGCGGCTTTTTCGTGCGCCCGCGTCCGCTGGTCGAGATCCTCTTCCCGGCCGCGCTCGGGTGACCCGTCGGACGCAGCCACTAACCTGTCGGGCATGATCAGCGAGTCACATCTGGGCCGCACGTACCCGCCGACCGCCCCCTACGTGGTGAGCTCGGCCAAGGTGGCCGAGTTCGCCGCGGCGCTGGGCGAGGCGAGCAACCCCGCCTACACCGGCCCGGACGCCGTCGCGCCGCCGACCTTCGCCGTCGTGCTTTCCTCTGCCGCCTGGGGTGCGATGTTCGACGACCCCGAACTGGATCTGTCGTTGAGCCGTACCGTGCACACCGATCAGCGCTTCACGTGGCGCCGTCCGCTGCGGGTCGGTGACGAGGTCACCGCCACCCTGCGCATCGACAAGCTCCGCTCCCGCGGCACCAGCGCCTTCATCACCATCGCGGTCGAGCTGGACGCCGCGGGCGAGCTACTGTGCGAGGCCACGTCCACGCTGCTGCACACCTGGCCCGAGCAGGCCGCATGAGCCCCTTCGCAGCTGGCATCCAGCCCGGCACCGTGCTGCCCGGCGTCGTCGTGCACGTCACCCGCGACGCTCTGGTGCGCTACGCGGGGGCGTCCACCGACTTCAACCCGATCCACTGGTCCGAGCGTGCCGCCGCCGACCTCGGGCTGCCCGGCGTGATCGCCCACGGCATGCTCACCATGGGCATGGCGCTGCGCGTGGTCACGAACTGGTGTGGCGACCCGTCCCGGGTGCTCAGCTACTACGTGCGGTTCACCAAGCCGGTCGTCGTGCCCGATACGGACGACGGCGCAACGGTCACCTTCGGCGGCACCGTCACCAGCGTCGAGAACGGCGTCGCGACGGTCAGCATCGAGGCCCGGTTCGACGACGCCAAGGTGCTCGGCGCCGCCGCTGCGCAGGTGCGCGTTGACTGAGGTGGTCGCGGGCACCGTCCGGCTGGCCGATCACACCACGATGCGCGTCGGCGGGCCGGCCGGGCGCTGGGTCGAGGCGAGCACCGAGGCCGACCTGGTCGAGGCCGTCCGTACCGCGGACGCCGACGGCGAGCCGGTGCTGGTGCTGGGCGGCGGCTCGAACGTGCTGGTGTCGGACGAGGGGTTCGACGGCACCGTGGTGCACGTGGCCACCCGAAGCCTGCAGGTCGCCGGGGGAGTGTGCCGCATCGACGACCCGCAGGGCGCTCAGTGCGGCGGCGCGGTGATCCAGGTGGCCGCCGGTGAGAGCTGGGACGACTTCGTCGCGGCCGCCATCGACAACAAATGGCGCGGTGTCGAGGCGTTGTCGGGCATTCCGGGCAGCGTCGGCGCCACCCCGATCCAGAACGTCGGCGCCTACGGCCAAGAGGTGGCCGAGTCGATCGAGTCGGTGCGCACCTGGGACCGCACGACCAACCGGTTCAGCACCTTTGCGGCCTCCGACTGCGGCTTCGGCTACCGCAGTTCGCGGTTCAAGGCCGAGCCCGCGCGCTACGTGGTGCTCAGCGTCACCTTCCAGTTCCATCAGGGCAACGTCTCCATGCCGGTCAGGTACGCCGAACTGGCCCGCAGCTTGGGCATCGAGCCCGGAGCGAAGGCCCCGATGCGCGAGGTGCGCGAGGCCGTCCTGCAGTTGCGCCGCAGCAAGGGCATGGTGCTGGACGCGGCCGATCACGACACCTGGAGCGCCGGCTCGTTCTTCACCAACCCGCTGCTCAGCACCGAGCAGGCGGCAGCCCTGCCCGAAGCTGCGCCGCGGTTCGTGCAGCCGGACGGCCGGGTCAAGTCCAGCGCCGCCTGGCTGATCGAGGCGGCCGGGTTCGGCAAGGGCTTCGGAACGCCGCCGGCGACGCTGTCGACCAAGCACACCCTCGCCCTCACCAATCGCGGCGGTGCCGCGGCACACGACCTGCTGCGACTGGCCCGGCAGGTACGCGAGGGCGTCCGCGACCGCTTCGGCATCACCCTGGTTCCCGAGCCGGTGCTGGTCGGACTCGCCCTGTAGCGCAGGCGGCGGCGCCCGGTCGTAGCGCCGGCCGGTGCGGCGGATCGGCGGGTCGCTCGTGCACCGTCCAAGGCTTCCTCGCACGCTCTAGACTGACCGCCATGTCATCGGTCTTCGCCGCAGTGCCGCTTGCCCCCCGCGACCCCATTCTCGGCCTCACCGAGGCCTTCGTGGCCGACCCCAACCCCGCCAAGGTCAACCTCGGGGTGGGCGTCTACCAGAACGCCGAGGGCAAGCTGCCGCTGCTGGACTGCGTCCGGCTCGCGGAGCAGCAGCTGGCCGCCGACCCCAAGCCGCGCGGCTACCTGCCGATCAACGGGCTGGCCGGCTACGACGCCGCGGTCAAGCAGCTGGCTTTCGGCACCGATCCGGCCCTGCTCGACCGGGTGATCACCATGCAGGCGCTCGGGGGCACCGGGGCGCTCAGGATCGGCGCCGATCTGCTGCGCCAGTTCGACCCACAGGCCAAGGTGCTGATCTCCAATCCGTCGTGGGAGAACCACCAGGCCCTGTTCACCCGGGCCGGGTTCACCGTCGAGAGCTATCGCTACTACGACCCTGAGGCCAACGGCGTCGACGTCGAGGGCATGCTGGCCGACCTGTCCGCGGCAACCTCCGGCACCATCGTGGTGCTGCACGCCTGCTGTCACAACCCGACCGGCTACGACCTCACCGAGCCGCAGTGGACGCGGGTGCTGCAGACCGTCCGTTCCGCCGGGCTGATCCCGTTCCTCGACATGGCCTACCAGGGGTTTTCGCAGTCGCTCGAGGCGGACGGTGCCGTCGTCCGCCGGTTCGCCGAGAGCGGGCTGCCGGTGCTGGTGTCCACCTCGTTCAGCAAGAGCCTGAGCCTGTACGGCGAGCGGGTGGGGGCGCTGTCGCTGGTCTGCGCCGACGCCGACGAGGCCGCCCGGGTGCTGTCGCAGGGCAAGATCGTGATCCGCACCAACTTCTCCAACCCGCCCACCCACGGTGCCCAGATCGCCGCCACCGTGCTGGACGATCCCGCCCTGCGCGAGCTTTGGGTCACCGAGTTGGGCGCGATGCGTGACCGGATCAAGGCGATGCGGCTGCGGCTGGTCAGCGGCCTTGAGGCGGCCGGTATCACCGACATGGGCTTCATCGCCACCCAGATCGGCATGTTCAGCTACTCGGGGCTGACCAAGCCCCAGATGGTCGCGCTGCGCGACCACCATGGGGTCTACGGCACCGACAAGGGACGCATCTGCGTGGCCGCGTTGAACGACGCCAACCTCGACTACGTGTGCCGGGCGATCGCCGCGGTGCGGGCCGAATAGCGGTACCGCCGCCGGATGCGCGGGCGAGCGGCCGGTTCGACTCGCATCGGCAAGCCCGTTACAATCCTTGTCTTGGTGACGTCACCTCTCATCGGTCATGCCCGCAAGGCGTGGCTGCGGTGCGGACACCATGAAGGGCAATAGCTCAATTGGCAGAGCAGCGGTCTCCAAAACCGCAGGTTGGGGGTTCAAGTCCCTCTTGCCCTGCTGGACCAACCGAGTGCGAAGGATTCTTTGTGGCGCAGGAGAAGGACGATGCCGACGGCGACAACGGCGTTCCGGCTGCCCAGGATCAGGCCCACGAGGTAGCGCGGGCGGCGGCCAGTAGCCGTCCGGTCCGCAAGTCGTTGCCGGAACAGGCGCCGGCGAGCAAGAAGGACCACGCCACCCCCAAGCAACGCGCCGGCAGCGTCCGGGCCACGAAGCGCACCACGCCGGTGTCATTCGTCCGCGAGTCCGCCGGCGAACTTCGCAAGGTGGTGTGGCCCACGGCCAGCCAGCTGCGGCAGTACTTCGTCGTGGTGCTGGTGTTCGTGCTGTTGGTGATCGCCTACGTCAGCGTCCTGGATCTGTTCTTCGGCTGGGGCCTGCTGAAGATCTTCGGCTGACCGAAGCCAAATACGAGAGAAGTAACTGTGTCTGATACGCATGCCACGAACAACGAAACCGATTTCGAGATCGACCTCGGTCCGGCCGATGCGCCCGCACCCTCCGACGACTTCGAGGTCGACCTGAGCTTCGGCGCCGAGCTCGACGAGCCCGACGACGGCGTGTCCATCGATCTGAGCGAACCCGAGCCCGAGCCCGAGCCTGAAGAAGAGGCCGACGCCGACGACGAGGCGGTGCTGGCCGAGCTGCGCGAGACGCTGCGCACCCAGATCGGTGACTGGTACGTGATTCACACCTACTCCGGCATGGAGAACCGGGTGAAGCAGAACCTCGACTCGCGGGTGAAGACCCTGGGCATGGACGAGCTGATCTTCGAATCCGTCGTACCGACCGAAGAGGTCGTCGAAACGCGCAGCGGCACCCGCAAGACCGTCACCCGCACCGTGCTGCCCGGCTACGTGCTGGTGCGCATGGAGCTCACCGACGCGTCCTGGGCGGCGGTGCGGCACACCCCGTCCGTCACCGGGTTCGTGGCTCACGCCAACGCCCCCGTGCCGCTGTCGCTCGACGAGGTCGAGAAGATGCTGGCCCCGGCCGCACTCGCCAAAGCCGCGGCGGCAGCCAACGGCCCCAAGAAGCGCACCCGCAAGGTCGAGGTCGCCGACTTCAAGGTGGGCGACTCCGTCATGGTCGTCAACGGCCCCTTCGCCGGGGTGCACGCGACGATCACCGAGATCAACGCGAACAGCCAGCGGCTCAAGGCGCTGGTGGAGATCCTGGGTCGTGAGACTCCGGTCGACCTGACGTTCAACCAGATCGCCAAGGTCTAGTTCGCGAACCCGAAACACAACCCAAAGGACCCACAACCATGCCTGGAAAGAAGAAGGTAGCGGCGATCGTCAAGGTCGCCCTCAACGCGGGCGCGGCCACTCCGGCACCGCCGGTGGGCACCGCGCTCGGCCCGCACGGCGTCAACATCATGGAGTTCTGCAAGCGGTACAACGCAGAGACCGAGGCCATGCGCGGCACCATCGTGCCGGTCGAGATCACCATCTATGAAGACCGCACGTTCACGTTCATCACCAAGACGCCGCCGGCCGCCGAGCTGATCAAGAAGGCCGCCGGCATCAAGAGCGGCTCTGCTCGTCCGCACACCGACAAGGTCGGCAAGATCACCGCCGCCCAGGTGCGTGAGATCGCCACCACCAAACTGCCCGACCTGAACGCCAACGATCTCGAGGCCGCCGCCAAGATCGTCGAGGGCACCGCCCGCTCCATGGGCATCACGGTCGAGGGCTGACCACCACCCGCTGGTCGAGTTGATTCGAGACCAGCACCGCAGCACCCGCGGCAGGACGTCCGTCCGTACCGCACCTGGCAACCCGGCCATACGAGGTCGGATTTCACAAGGAGACCAGAATGAAGCGAAGCAAGGCTTACCGGGCCGCCGCCGAGAACCGCGACGCCGCCCAGCTGTACAGCGCCGAAGAGGCGTTGACCCTCGTCAAGGACAATGCCAGCGCCAAGTTCGACGAGACCGTCGAGGTGGCCATGCGCCTGGGCGTCGATCCCCGCAAGGCGGACCAGATGGTTCGCGGCACCGTCAACCTTCCCAACGGCACCGGCAAGACGGCACGGGTCCTCGTCTTCGCCACCGGTGACCGGGCGGCGGAGGCGACCGCTGCGGGTGCCGACGAGGTGGGTGCGGACGAGCTGATCGAGAAGATCACCGGCGGCTACCTCGACTTCGACGCGGTGGTGGCCACGCCCGACATGATGGGCAAGGTCGGCCGGCTGGGCCGGGTGCTCGGCCCGCGTGGCCTGATGCCGAACCCGAAGACCGGCACCGTCACCATGGACGTCGCCAAGGCCGTCAGCGACATCAAGGGCGGCAAGATCGAGTTCCGGGTCGACCGGCACGCCAACCTGTGCTTCGTGGTGGGCAAGGCGTCCTTCAGCCCCGAGCAGCTCAGCCAGAACTATTTCGCCGCGCTGGACGAGGTGCTGCGGCTCAAGCCGTCCGCGTCCAAGGGCCGGTACCTGCGCAAGGTCACGGTGTCGTCCACCATGGGCCCGGGCGTCAGCGTCGACCCGACGCGGGTCAAGCCCGCCGAGGACTGAGTCGATCACCGATGCGGCCCGGCTCCCGATGGGGGGTCGGGCCGTTCGGTCGTCTGTAAGTGCCGCGGTTCTGGGCGGTGGCAAGCGTGAGTCAGCTCGCGATTTGGTTGCCGGCGCGCCGTTGCCGTAGGCTGGCGGAAGCCGAAGACCGCTGGTGACACCGCTCGGTGTCCTAAGGATCAACGATCGCCCGCGCAGGTATTCCTGAACAGCTCGTCACGAGTTCGCCCCGGATTGCCTTGCGCGCCGGGGTTTTTCCATGTGGTCGTCGGCATCGACGGAAGTGGGAAGGAGACTCATGGCGAGGGCAGACAAGGCCACAGCCGTTGAGGAGCTGAAGGACAGCTTCACCAACGCGGCTGCTGCTGTACTGACCGAGTACCGCGGTCTCACCGTGAAGAGCCTGCAGCAGTTGCGCAGGTCTCTGGGTGAGAACGCCACCTACGCCGTCGCGAAGAACACGCTGACGACGATCGCAGCCCGCGAGGCGGGTATCGAGGGCCTGGAGGCACAGCTTTCCGGTCCGACTGCGATCACCTTCATCTCTGGCGACGTTGCGACCGTCGCCAAGGGACTGCGTGACTTCGCGAAGGCGAACCCGCATCTGGTCATCAAGGGTGGCGTCATGGACGGTCGCGTCCTCGACGCCGACGGGGTCAAGAAGCTGGCCGACCTGGAGTCGCGCGAGGTTCTGCTCGCAAAGCTCGCAGGTGCCATGAACGGCAACCTGGCCAAGGCCGCAGGCCTGTTCGCCGCCCCGCTCAGCCAGGCCGCTCGCGTCCTGGCCGCGCTGCATGACCAGAAGCAGGCCGGGACGACCCCGGCAACCGATGCAGCACCCGCTGCGGAGGCCACCGAAGACGCGGCTGACGCTGCATCGAAGTAAGACGAAAGGAACATCACCATGGCGAAGCTCAGCACTGACGACCTCCTCGAGGCCTTCAAAGAGATGACCCTGATCGAACTCTCCGAGTTCGTGAAGCAGTTCGAAGACACCTTCGGCGTCACCGCCGCCGCCCCGGTGGCCGCCGCCGCCGCGCCCGCCGCCGCCGGCGGTGCCGGTGAGGCAGCCGAAGAAGAAGAGGTCAGCAACGAGGTCGACGTGATCCTCGAGTCCGCTGGCGACAAGAAGATCCAGGTCATCAAAGAGGTGCGTGCGCTCACCAGCCTGGGCCTGAAGGAGGCCAAGGATCTCGTCGAGGCCGCTCCGAAGGCCGTCCTGGAGAAGGTCACCCGCGAGGCCGCTGCCAAGGCGAAGGAGGCCCTCGAGGCCGCCGGTGCCGCAGTCAGCGTCAAGTGAGCTGATCGACCCGGTTCGCGGCAGAACCCAAGCAGCGGCGGAACCCCTCGGGGTTCCGCCGCTCGTCTGTCCAGGTGCCGTTGGGTGCAATCGGATGACCCACGGCTGCTCCGGCCCGATCCACTTCTCACGCGGGCGTCGACTGACGGCGGCACGCAGGTCATGGCGATCGGACTGCCCGTTGGCGCTGGGCGTGCCACGGACGCGTCGCACAGTCCCAGGCGCCTGAGAGCAAGCCGGGCGGTCTGGCCGGATTCACCGATCTGCGCCCTGGGTGCGCCGGCCACGCTCAGTAGACGACCCGCACAAGGTGCCTGCCAAACACAAACCGGCGGCGGAGCGCTGGGCTCCGCCGCCGATCGGTCTGCGGGGGTGGGGGGCTAGATCGGTGAGTGCAGGGTCACTTGATATTGCGGATGGGCTTGCTGGTCGGCCAATCACTGAAGCCGCCGGCATGGTCTTGGCCCGCGGTCACGGGAATGACCACGATGGCGAGTAGGGCTGCCGCGGCCACGAAGGCCTTGCGAAGAGTCTTGTTCATGCTTCCCCCGGGAAAAGTGGTGTTCTCTATTGACAAAACCTACCGAGACTTGACGAGGGTGTCAACTAGTGGTCAGATTGGGGTGAATGCTCCCAGGAGGTGCGCGTTGACGGCTTCGCTTGCCCACAACGGGTTCGGCGCGCGGCTGCGCCAGACCCGAAAACGTCTCGGTATGTCGCAGGCCGCGGTAGGTGGCGACCGTTACAGCGGTAGCTACATCTCCCATCTGGAGAGTGGCCGTCGCTCGGCCTCTCCCGACGTCATTGAGTTTCTGGCCATGCGCATGGGTGTCACAGCCGATGAACTGGGCATGGAGCCGTCCATGCGGTCAATAGTTGACAAGTATGACAACACGCAGGCGCTGGAACACCTTCTTGTCGCAGAACGCGCGTGGCACGACCGCGACTGGGCCACCGCGGGCGAGCTCGCCACCAGGGCGGCCGCCTCAGCTCTGCAGGCGGGGCAACCCGAACGGCACTGGCAGGCGCTGTACGTGCAGACGCAGGCGGCGCTGAACGAGGGCAACCACGCCGACGCGATCCACTTCGCCGAGCAACTCGCCGCGCATCCGGTCGCGGTCGCATCACCCACGCTGCGTGCGCAGGCACTGTGCCTGTCGGCCACCGCGCATCGCGTCGGTGACGAACTGCCGATGGCCCTGGTGCACGCCGGGCAGGCGGTTGAACTGGCCCGCGACGCGCCCCCGATCGTGCTGGCCGACGCCCTCACCTGCCTTATCAGCGCCGCTTTCGAAGCCGGACGCCCCACCGCTGAGACCGATCGGTTGTGCCGCCGGCTCGAGGACGTGTCGCTGCACGTGGAGTCGGTGCACGCCAGAGGAGTGCTCTACTGGACGCTGGGTACGGCGGCTTTCCGCTCGGGCAACGTGGCCAAGGGGCTGGAACTGCACGATCGGGCCATGGAACTGCTCAGCCCCAAGCGCGACCTGCGCATGTGGCTACGGCTCAACCGGTCGGCGGCCACGTGTCGCCTCGACGCCGGCATCACCGGCGGCGTGCGCGAGCTGCTCGAGGTGGCGGGCAACGGGCTGCGCTTGATCGGCAGTGAGTACGACCTGTTCGAGTTGCGCCACGCCGAAGCGAAGCTGGTTCAGCTGGAGGGCCGTCCGGACGAGGCTCGCGAGCTGATCCTCGCCCTGATCGCTGACCCGGCCATGAGCCGAGCGGCGAGCACCAACGGCATCGCGGAGGAGCTGCTGGCCGACATCGAGCTCGATCTGGGGCACCGCGAGGCAGCCCGTGCGGCGTTCGTGCGGGCCGCCGGCCTGTACGGCATTCAGGAGCAGTACCGCCGGGCGAACCAGTGCTGGCAGCGCGCCGCCGACCTGGAAAACGCGCTGTCCACCATGTGGACTCTGTCGCAGACCCTGCTTGACAGCTCAGTCAAGTGATGGTCTAGTTGGAGCTGTCGACGGCACAACCCCCCGATAGTTCCGTTGATAAGCACTGCTGATCGGTGCTCGCCTTGTGAGTTTCCTCCCGTTGCCCGAGGCGAGCACCGATTAGTGCGTTAGGGGTCCCCCGCCCCGGGAGTCTGAGCCGCCGTCGATGACGGCGGCTCCTCCGTTTTCTGGGCACCGTACGTTTGACCGGCCCCCCGCGACTGACGGACCTCCTCCCGTTCGCGGGCTGTCGTCGTCCTCAGGTCCTTCTGTTTCGGGCCGCCGCTGCGTCGCGCGTCCTTTCAGTGCAAGCCGACCGCGGGTCGCGCGAGTGCGGAGTGGACGGCAGCTGGGCGACCCGGCCCGGGTTCACACCCGCAGGCACTTCGACGAGAGATCGGCGCGCGGACATTGCGCCGGGCATCGCCCGGTCAGGCACGCACCGGAGTAGACTCCGAGCGCGCCGAGCAGTCCGGCCGGTGCCTCGACGTCGAGGCACCAGGTGTGCCGGCGCCGATGGTGCCTGCCGATTTGGCATCGCGCACGACGTGTACTAAAGTCGACCCTTGCCCATCGCTCACCAACGACCCGTGATTTGACGCGGGCCGTTCTGCGTGCAAAGAACCGCTGACGGCGGGATTCTTGGAAGGACCATACCTTGGCCGTCTCGCGCTCTGCGTCGAAGAACACCAACGTCGTTTCCGCTTCAGGGCGGATCTCGTTCGCCAAGATCGCCGAACCTCTCGAGGTACCGAACCTGCTCGATCTTCAGATCGAGTCGTTCGACTGGCTGATCGGCAACGAAGCCTGGCGAACCCGCGTGGCCACCGCTCTGGCCGACGGCCGCACGGACATCAACACCAAGTCCGGCCTCGAAGAGATCTTCGAAGAGATCTCTCCGATCGAGGATCTGTCCCAGACCATGTCGCTGTCGTTCCGCGACAACCGGTTCGAGGACCCCAAGCATTCCGTCGAGGAGTGCAAGGACCGCGACGTCACCTACGCCGCGCCGCTGTTCGTCACCGCCGAGTTCATGAACAACGACACCGGTGAGATCAAGAGCCAGACCGTGTTCATGGGCGACTTCCCGCTGATGACCGACAAGGGCACCTTCATCATCAACGGCACCGAGCGCGTCGTGGTGTCGCAGCTCGTCCGCTCGCCGGGCGTCTACTTCGAGCAGACCCCGACAAGACGTCCGACAAGGACATCTTCACCTGCAAGATGATTCCCTCGCGCGGCGCCTGGCTCGAGTTCGAGGTCGACAAGCGCGACATGGTGGGCGTCCGGCTCGACCGCAAGCGCAAGCAGAACGTCACCGTGCTGCTCAAGGCGCTGGGCTGGACCAACGAGCAGATCCTCGAGGAGTTCGGCGAGTACGAGTCGATCCGGCTGACCCTGGAGAAGGATCACACCGCCAACACCGACGAGGCACTGCTGGACATCTACCGCAAGCTGCGTCCGGGCGAGCCGCCGACCCGTGAGGCCGCGCAGGCGATGTTGGAGAACTACTACTTCAACCCGAAGCGGTACGACCTGGCCAAGGTGGGTCGCTACAAGATCAACAAGAAGCTGGGCCTGCGCGAGCCGTTCGACAAGCAGGTGCTGACCGTCGACGACATCGTGGCCTCCATCCGCTACGTCGTCGCGCTGCACGAGGGCCGCGAGAGCGTCGGCGACATGCTGACCGAGACCGACGACATCGACCACTTCGGCAACCGCCGGCTGCGCACCGTGGGCGAGCTGATCCAGAACCAGCTGCGCATCGGCCTGGGCCGGCTGGAGCGCACCGTCCGCGACCGCATGACCACACAGGACATCGAGGCGATCACCCCGCAGACACTGATCAACATCCGTCCGGTGTCGGCGGCCCTGAAGGAGTTCTTCGGCACCTCGCAGCTGAGCCAGTTCATGGACCAGACGAACCCGGTCTCGGGCCTCACTCACAAGCGCCGGCTGTCGGCGCTGGGCCCGGGTGGCCTGTCCCGCGACCGCGCCGGTATGGAGGTGCGCGACGTACACCACAGCCACTACGGCCGGATGTGCCCGATCGAGACCCCCGAAGGCCCGAACATCGGCCTGATCGGCTCGCTCGCCAGCTTTGCGCGGGTGAACGCCTTCGGCTTCATCGAGACGCCGTACCGCAAGGTCGTCGACGGCCGGGTCACCGACCAGATCGACTACCTGACCGCGGACGAAGAGGACCGGTACGTCATCGCGCAGGCCAACGCCCAGCTCGATGAGAAGGGCAACTTCAACGAGGCCCGGGTGCTGGTGCGCACCAAGCACGGCGACGCCGACGAGGTACTGCCCGCCGACGTCCAGTACATGGACGTCTCGCCGCGCCAGATGGTGTCGGTCGCCACCGCGCTGATCCCGTTCCTGGAGCACGACGACGCCAACCGCGCCCTGATGGGGGCCAACATGCAGCGCCAGGCGGTGCCGCTGATCCGTAACGAGGCGCCGTTCGTCGGCACCGGCATGGAGTACCGCGGTGCGGTCGACGCCGGCGACGTCACGGTCGCGGAGAAGCCCGGTGTGGTCACCAGCGTGAGCGCCGACATCATCGACGTCGCCAACGATGACGGCACCTACCGCAGCTACCGGCTCGACAAGTTCACCCGCTCCAACCAGGCCACCTGCATCAACCAGCGGCCGCTGGTCGCCGAGGGTGACCGGGTCGAGGTGGGTTCCCCGCTCGCCGACGGTGCCTGCACCGACGCCGGCGAGATGGCGCTCGGACGCAACCTGCTGGTCGCGTTCATGCCGTGGGAGGGTCACAACTACGAAGACGCGATCATTCTCAGCCAGCGTCTGGTCCAGGACGACGTGCTCACCTCGATCCACATCGAGGAGCACGAGATCGACGCCCGCGACACCAAGCTGGGCGCCGAAGAGATCACCCGCGACATCCCGAACATCGGTGAGGACATGCTCGCCAACCTGGACGAGCGCGGCATCATCCGGATCGGCGCCGAGGTCGGCACCGGCGACATCCTGGTCGGCAAGGTCACCCCGAAGGGCGAGACCGAGCTGACCCCCGAGGAGCGCCTGCTGCGCGCCATCTTCGGCGAGAAGGCGCGCGAGGTGCGCGACACCTCGATGAAGGTGCCGCACGGCGAGACCGGCACGGTGATCGGTGTGCGTGTCTTCGATCGCGAAGAGGGCGACGAGTTGCCCCCGGGCGTGAACCAGTTGGTGCGCGTCTACGTGGCCCAGAAGCGCAAGATCTCCGACGGCGACAAGCTGGCCGGACGGCACGGCAACAAGGGGGTCATCTCCAAGATCCTGCCCGTGGAGGACATGC
Source organism: Micropruina sp. (assembly GCA_016711205.1). Taxonomy (GTDB): domain Bacteria; phylum Actinomycetota; class Actinomycetes; order Propionibacteriales; family Propionibacteriaceae; genus Micropruina. Next base: position 349,576 of record JADJTM010000001.1, read on the forward strand.
CGTTCATGGAGGACGGCACCCCGGTCGACATCGTGCTCAACCCGCTCGGCGTGCCGAGCCGGATGAATGTCGGTCAGGTGCTGGAGACGCACCTCGGCTGGGTGGCCAAGACCGGCTGGAACATCGAGGGCGTGGACGAGCCGTGGGCCAACCGGCTGAAAGACGTCGGCCTGGGCCAGGTGGACGGCGACGCCCGCCTGGCCACCCCGGTGTTCGACGGCGCAAACGAGCACGAGATCGCCGGGCTGCTGGAGCACGGCCTGCCGCAGCGCGACGGCCTCAAGCTGGTGGACGCCGGTGGCAAGGCCCAGCTGTTCGACGGACGCTCCGGCGAGCCGTACCCCGAGCGGGTCGGCGTCGGCTACATCTACATGCTGAAGCTGCACCACCTGGTGGACGACAAGATCCACGCGCGCTCGACCGGTCCGTACTCGATGATCACCCAGCAGCCGCTGGGCGGTAAGGCGCAGTTCGGCGGCCAGCGTTTCGGCGAGATGGAGGTGTGGGCGCTGGAGGCCTACGGCGCCGCCTGGGCGCTGCAGGAGTTGCTCACCATCAAGTCCGACGACGTGCCGGGCCGGGTCAAGGTCTACGAGGCGATCGTCAAGGGCGAGAACATTCCCGAGCCGGGCATCCCCGAGTCGTTCAAGGTGCTGGTCAAAGAGATGAAGTCTCTGTGCCTGAACGTCGAGGTGCTGTCCTCCGACGGCACCGTGGTCGAGCTTCGTGACTCCGAGGACGACTTCCGTTCGGCCGAGGAGTTCGGAATCGACCTGTCCCGCCGTCCGGGCGCCGACTCGTTCGCCGCCCTCGACGAGGTCTGACCGATCGACCCGCGACGGGGCATGAGCGCGACCGAGCGGGCCAGCCCCAGCCCCTGGCGAGCACCACCCGTCATGACCAACAGAAGACGAGCAGAGGAAACACCAAGTGCTGGATGTCAACTTCTACGACGAACTGCGCATCGGGCTGGCCACCGCGGATCAGATCCGCGAGTGGAGCCACGGCGAGGTCAAGAAGCCCGAGACGATCAACTACCGCACCCTGAAGCCCGAGCGCGACGGCCTGTTCTGCGAGAAGATCTTCGGCCCCACCCGCGACTGGGAATGCTACTGCGGCAAGTACAAGCGGGTGCGCTTCAAGGGCATCATCTGCGAGCGCTGTGGCGTCGAGGTAACCCGCTCGAACGTGCGTCGCGAACGCATGGGCCACATCGAGCTGGCCGCCCCGGTCACCCACATCTGGTACTTCAAGGGTGTGCCGAGCCGGCTGGGCTACCTGCTCGACATCGCGCCGAAGGACCTGGAGAAGGTCATCTACTTCGCCGCGTACATGATCACCTCCGTCGATGTGGACGCGCGCCACCGCGACCTGCCCTCGCTGGAGGCCAAGGTCGAGGTGGAGCGCAAGCAGCTCGAGCAGCGTCGCGACAACGACGTGAACAACCGGCTGGCCAAGCTGGAGGAAGACCTGGGCCAGCTCGAGAGCGAAGGCGCCAAGGCCGACGTCAAGAAGAAGGTCCGCGACGGCGCCGAGCGCGAGGTCAAGGCCGTCCGGGACCGTGCGCAGCGTGAGATCGACCGGCTGGACGCGGTGTGGCTCCGGTTCAAGAACCTCAAGGTGCAGGATCTTGAGGGCGACGAGATCCTCTACCGCGAGATGAAGACCCGGTTCGGCAAGTACTTCGCGGGCTACATGGGCGCCGAGGCGATCAAGAACCGCCTGGCCACCTTCGACCTGCAGGCCGAGTCCGAGTCGCTGCGCGAGACCATCGCCACCGGCAAGGGTCAGCGCAAGACGCGGGCCCTGAAGCGGCTCAAGGTGGTGGCGGCGTTCCTGAACACCACCAACAGCCCCTCCGGCATGGTGCTGGACGCCGTCCCGGTCATCCCGCCGGACCTGCGCCCGATGGTGCAGCTCGACGGTGGCCGCTTCGCCACCTCCGACCTCAACGACCTGTACCGCCGCGTGATCAACCGCAACAACCGCCTCAAGCGCCTGCTCGACCTCGGCGCGCCCGAGATCATCGTCAACAACGAGAAGCGCATGCTGCAGGAGGCCGTCGACAGCCTGTTCGACAACGGACGCCGAGGGCGTCCGGTCACCGGGCCGGGCAACCGTCCGCTGAAGTCGATCTCGGACATGCTCAAGGGCAAGCAGGGTCGTTTCCGGCAGAACCTGCTGGGTAAGCGCGTCGACTACTCGGGCCGCTCGGTCATCGTGGTCGGCCCGCAGCTCAAGCTGCACCAGTGCGGCCTGCCCAAGGCGATGGCGCTGGAGCTGTTCAAGCCGTTCGTGATGAAGCGTCTGGACGACCTGAACCTGGCCCAGAACATCAAGAGCGCCAAGCGCATGGTCGACCGGCAGCGTCCGGTGGTGTGGGACGTGCTCGAAGAGGTCATCTCCGAGCACCCGGTGCTGCTCAACCGCGCACCCACCCTGCACCGCCTCGGCATCCAGGCGTTCGAGCCGCAGCTGATCGAGGGCAAGGCGATCCAGATCCACCCGCTGGTCTGCACCGCCTTCAACGCCGACTTCGACGGCGACCAGATGGCCGTGCACCTGCCGCTGTCCGCGGAGGCGCAGGCCGAGGCCCGCATCCTGATGCTGTCGACCAACAACATCCTGAAGCCGGCCGACGGTCGTCCGGTGACCATGCCCACCCAGGACATGGTGATCGGGCACTACTTCCTCACCCTGGAACAGCCCGGCCGGGCCGGTAGCGACCGGGTGTTCGGGTCGATCTCCGAGGCGATCATGGCCTTCGACCGGGGCGACCTGGCGATCGGTTCGCCGATCACCATCCGGCTGCGCGACATCGCGCCCCCGGACGGTCAGGAACTGCGTGCCGACGGCTCGATCATGCTCAAGACCACGCTGGGTCGCGCGCTGTTCAACGAGGCCCTGCCGGCCGACTACGCGTTCGTCAACGTCGAGGTGGGCAAGAAGAAGCTGGGCCAGATCGTCAACGACCTGGCCGAGCGCTACCCGAAGATCGAGGTGGCCGCCACCCTGGACCGGCTGAAGGACCTCGGCTTCTCGTGGGCCACCCGCTCGGGCGTCACCGTGTCGATCTCCGACGTCCAGACCCCGCCGTCCAAGCCTGAGATTCTCGCGGGCTACGACGCGCGGGCCGCCAAGATCACCAAGCAGTACGAGCGCGGCAAGGTGACCGAGGAGGAGCGCCACCAGGAGCTGATCCAGCTGTGGACCGACGCCACCGCCGAACTGACCGCAGCCATGGAGGCCAACTTCACCCGTGACAACCCGATCTTCATGATGGTGCACTCGGGCGCGCGAGGGAACATGACCCAGATGCGTCAGATCGCCGCCATGCGAGGCCTGGTGGCCAACCCCAAGGGCGAGATCATCGCCCGGCCGATCAAGTCCAACTTCCGTGAGGGCCTGTCGGTGCTGGAGTACTTCATCTCCACCCACGGTGGTCGTAAGGGGCAGGCCGACACGGCCCTGCGTACGGCCGACTCCGGCTACCTCACCCGCCGGCTGGTGGACGTCTCGCAGGACGTCATCATTCGCGAGGAGGACTGCGGCACCGAGCGTGGCCTGACCAAGGTGATCGCCGAGGAGGGTCGGGTCGGCAAGCTGGTCGTGGCGCGCAACGTCGAGACCGCCGTCTATGCCCGCACGCTGGCCACCGACGTGGTCACCCCCGAGGGCAAGGTGCTGGTGAAGGCCGGGGTCGACCTGGGCGACGTCAACATCCGCAAGCTGCTCAAGAACGGCATCACCGAGGTCAAGGTGCGCTCCGTGCTCACCTGTGACGCGGCGACCGGCACCTGTGCTGCGTGCTATGGACGCTCGCTGGCCACCGGCAAGCTGGTCGACGTCGGCGAGGCGGTGGGCATCGTCGCGGCACAATCCATCGGCGAGCCGGGCACGCAGCTGACCATGCGTACCTTCCACACCGGTGGTGTGGCCGGCGACGACATCACCCAGGGTCTTCCCCGCGTGGTGGAGTTGTTCGAGGCCCGTCAGCCCAAGGGCAAGGCGCCGATCGCCGAGGCCGCGGGTCGCATCCGCATCGAGGACGGCGAGCGCAACCGCAAGCTGGTCATCGTCCGCGACGACGGCGAAGAGGACGTGGAGTACCTGCTGCCCCGGCGCGTGCGCCTGGAGTGGGAGGACAACACCGGGGTCCGGCACTCGATCGCCGACGGCGACCACATCGCGGCCGGCGGGCAGCTCTACGCCGGCACGCCCGATCCGCAGGACGTGCTGCGGGTGAGCGGCCTGCGCAAGGTGCAGGAGCACCTGGTCGAAGAGGTACAGGCGGTGTACCGCACGCAGGGCGCACCGATCCACGACAAGCACATCGAGATCATCATTCGGCAGATGCTGCGCCGGATCACGGTGATCGAGTCGGGCGAAACCTCGATGCTGCCGGGTGAGCTGGTCGACCGGAACACCTTCGAGACCCAGAACCGCCAGATGATCACCGAAAGCCGTATGCCGGCCCAGGGCCGTCCGGTGCTGATGGGCATCACGAAGGCGTCGCTGGCGACCGAGTCCTGGCTGTCTGCGGCCTCCTTCCAAGAGACCACCAAGGTGCTGACGGACGCGGCGATCCACGCCAAGTCCGACAGCCTGCGGGGCCTGAAGGAGAACGTCATCCTGGGCAAGCTGATCCCGGCCGGCACCGGCCTGGAGCGGTACCGCAACATCCGGGTGGAGCCGACCGCGGAGGCCCGGGCCGCCGCCTACGAGCTCAGCTACGACCCGTACGACTACGACATGGCCGGCCCGGGCATGAGCGTGTCGCTGGACGAGTTCGACATCGGCGACCTGCGCTGATTTCGCGATTCACACGGACGGGCGGTTCCTTCGGGAGCCGCCCGTTTTCGTCGGTCGCGACCCATACCGTCGGTCTATCTTGTCCGGACCTTGGTTGCCTGGGGTCCGGAGCGGAGGGGGCGCCCGTCCCCGGCCAACCAGCCTCGCTCGCTTGCTCCCTCGGCGGCCAGACCCTCTCCACACGAAGTGTCGAATCGAGCGGACTGGGCAGGCCGAGGAACGAGGCCGCCAGACCGGTCGAGGAATACGACCGGGAACGGATGCCCCCTCCGCCCCGGACAGTTCGCAGCGTTCGACCAGCCGCCGTTCGAGCGCACCGTGGCCGGCGATGACCGGTCGTGAGTTCTACCCTAGGCTCGTGTCATGAGGATCGTTGCGCACAGTGACCACGCCGCGGTGGCCATCCGGCTGGAGATGATCGAGCAGGCCCGCGAAATGGGCCACCAGGTGGACGATCTGGGGCCGGCCGAGGGCGAGCGGGTCGACTACCCGTACGCCGGCGCCTTGGTGGGGCATAAGGTGGCCTCGGGTGAGTACGACCTGGGGCTGCTCGCCTGCGGCACCGGGGTGGGCATCTCGATGGCGGCCAACAAGGTGCCCGGTGCCCGCGCGGTGGTGTGCTCCGAGCCGTACACCGCACGACTGTCGCGCGAGCACAACGCGTCCAACATCGTCTCGGTCGGGGCGCGTGTGGTCGGGCCGGGGGAGGCCCGGATGATCGTCGAGGCCTTCCTGGCCGCCGAGCCGGCCGGCGGACGGCACGCCGAGCGCGTCGAGATGCTCAAGGCGCTGGACGACCAGCAGCTCGACCTGCAGATTCTGCGCGCGATGGGTCCGGCGGCGCAGTCGTGACCCGACGCGTACCCCGTCCGGCACTCTGCTGCCCGCGTGATGACTCTGCTGCCTTCGTACGGGCAGCAGAGTGCACGTAAAGGCAGCAGAGTGATCGGCTCGGGCCCGTAACCGCGTCCCGAAGGGGCTGTTTTTGCGATCCTGCCGGGCTAACGGTAATCTTGGGCGTTGTGTTCGGGTGACCGAACCATCACGTGTGCCCGCCGTGACGACTACGTCCGACGAAGCGACACCCCGAAGCGAAACTGCGTTCGCAAGAACGTGCCTCTACCCACGACGGAAAGTGATACCAGCCGGTGCCCACCATCCAGCAGTTGGTCCGCAAGGGCCGCACTGACAAGGTCAGCAAGAACAAGACGCCCGCGCTCAAGGGATCCCCGCAGCGCCGTGGCGTGTGCACGCGGGTGTACACCACCACCCCGAAGAAGCCGAACTCGGCGCTGCGCAAGGTGGCTCGCGTCCGGCTGTCGTCCGGCATCGAGGTCACGGCCTACATTCCCGGCGTCGGCCACAACTTGCAGGAGCACTCGATGGTGCTCGTGCGTGGCGGTCGTGTGAAAGACCTGCCCGGAGTTCGCTACAAGATCATCCGCGGATCGCTCGACACCCAGGGTGTCAAGAACCGCAAGCAGGCTCGCAGCCGCTACGGCGCGAAGAAGGAGAAGTAATGCCTCGCAAGGGTCCCGCCCCGAAGCGCCCGGTCGTCGTCGATCCGGTCTACGGCTCGCCGCTGGTCTCCCAGCTGGTCAGCAAGATCCTGCTGGACGGCAAGAAGACCACCGCGCAGAACATCGTCTACTCCGCTCTTGAGGGCACCCGGGCCAAGACCGGCGTTGATCCCGTGCAGACCCTCAAGAAGGCCCTGGACAACATTCGCCCCGCGCTCGAGGTCAAGAGCCGTCGCGTCGGCGGCGCCACCTACCAGGTGCCCATCGAGGTCAAGCCGGCCCGGGCCACCACCCTCGCCATGCGCTGGCTGGTCAGCTTCTCGCGCGCCCGTCGCGAGAAGACCATGACCGAGCGCCTGATGAACGAGCTGCTGGACGCGTCCAACGGCCTGGGTGCGTCGGTCAAGCGCCGCGAAGACACGCACAAGATGGCCGAGGCGAACCGCGCCTTCGCTCATTACCGCTGGTGATCTGAGGCTCTCCACCCGGGCGATCCCTGGGGGAGAGCTTCTCGCCTGCCCGCCCACACGTACAGAATCAAGAATTCGAGGAACCCGACTGTGGCCATCAACGTGAACATCGACCTGGCCAAGGTGCGCAACATCGGCATCATGGCCCACATCGACGCGGGCAAGACCACCACCACCGAGCGCATCCTGTTCTACACCGGCATCAACTACAAGATCGGCGAGGTGCACGACGGCGCCGCGACGATGGACTGGATGGAGCAGGAGCAGGAGCGCGGCATCACCATCACGTCCGCCGCAACCACCTGTTTCTGGCACGACTACCAGATCAACATCATCGACACCCCCGGCCACGTCGACTTCACCATCGAGGTCGAGCGCTCCCTGCGCGTGCTGGACGGTGCTGTGTGCGTGTTCGACGGCGTCGCGGGCGTGGAGCCCCAGTCGCAGACGGTGTGGCGTCAGGCCACCCGCTACGGCGTGCCGCGCATCTGCTACGTCAACAAGCTCGACCGCACGGGAGCGTCCTTCGAGTACTGCGTGAAGACGATCCGTGAGCGACTCAACGCGATTCCGGCCGTCCTGCAGCTGCCGATCGGTTCCGAAGCCAACTTCAGCGGCGTGATCGACCTGGTCGGCATGCGGGCGCTGATGTGGCACGGCGAGACCGTGATCGGCGAGGACTACACCGTCGAAGAGATCCCCGCCGACCAGGCCGAGGCCGCCGCCGCCGCCCGCGAAGAGCTGATCCACGTGCTGGCCGACAACGACGACGACTTCGCCGAGATCTGGCTCGAGGCCGAGGACGGCGCGGCCGTCATCACCACCGACCAGATCAAGGCGGCGATCCGCCGCGGCGTGATCGCCAACAAGTTCACCGCGGTGATCTGTGGGTCGTCGTTCAAGAACAAGGGCGTGCAGCCGATGCTGGACGCGGTGATCGACTACCTGCCCTCGCCGATGGACATTCCCGCCATCGACGGCTTCAAGCCGGGCCATCCCGACCAGCTCATCGAGCGGCACACGTCCAACGACGAGCCGCTGTCGATGCTGGCGTTCAAGATCGCGGCCGACCCGCACCTGGGCAAGCTGACCTACATTCGGGTCTACTCCGGTGTGCTCAAGTCCGGGCAGCACGTGCTGAACTCGACCAAGGGTCGCAAGGAGCGGATCGGCAAGATCTACCAGATGCACGCCAACAAGCGCGAAGAGATCGACGCGATCGGCGCCGGCATGATCATCGCCGTGATGGGTCTGAAAGACACCACCACCGGCGAAACGCTGTGCGATCCGGCCAACCCGGTCGTGCTGGAGTCGATGGACTTTCCGGCACCCGTCATCGAGCAGGCCATCGAGCCGAAGTCGAAGTCGGACCAGGAGAAGCTGTCCATCGCGATCCAGCGGCTCGCCGAGGAGGACCCGACCTTCAGGGTGCACACCGACGAAGAGACCGGGCAGACCATCATCGCCGGCATGGGCGAGCTTCACCTCGAGGTGATGATCGACCGCATGAAGCGCGAGTTCAAGGTCGAGGCGAACATCGGCAAGCCGCAGGTCGCCTACCGCGAGACCCTGCGCCGGGCGGTCGAAAAGGTCGAATACACCCACAAGAAGCAGTCGGGTGGCTCCGGCCAGTATGCCAAGGTGATCATCAACCTCGAACCCATGGAGGCCGGCACCGGCTACGCGTTCGACAACGGGGTGACCGGTGGACGCATCCCCAAGGAGTACATCCCGGCGGTCGACAAGGGCGTCCAGGAGGCGATGGCCTTCGGCCCCCTCGCCGGCTACCCGATCGAAGACATCAAGGTCACCCTGGTCGACGGCGCCTACCACGACGTCGACTCGTCCGAACTGGCGTTCAAGATCGCCGGCTCGATGGTCTTCAAGGAGGCCGCCCGCAAGGCCGACCCGGCCCTGCTCGAGCCGCTGATGGCCGTCGAGGTGACGACGCCCGATGACTACCTGGGCACCGTCATCGGCGACATCAACAGCCGCCGCGGCCACGTCCAGTCGATGAACGAGGTGCACGGCAACCAGGTGGTGCGGGCGCTGGTGCCGCTGAGCGAGATGTTCGGCTACGTCGGCGACCTGCGCTCGAAGACCTCGGGCCAGGCCTCGTACTCGATGGAGTTCAGCCAGTACGGCGAGACTCCCAAGAGCGTGGCGGAAGAGATCATCGCGAAGGGACGCGGCGGGGCCTGAGTTTGACTCCACCGCGACCGTAGACAAGACTTGGTAGGGTTCGTGCCCGCTCGGGCATGACCGTGACCAGGGAACATACACCCAACCAAACGACGCCGCGCGAACCGCGCGTGGCGACATCATGAAGGAGCCTCAGTGGCAAAGGCCAAGTTCGAGCGGACCAAGCCGCACTGCAACATCGGCACCATCGGGCACATCGACCACGGCAAGACCACTCTGACCGCGGCGATCACCAAGGTGCTGCACGACAAGTACCCCGAGCTGAACGCGATTTCGGCCTTCGATCAGATCGACAAGGCGCCCGAAGAGCGCCAGCGCGGCATCACCATCTCGATCGCGCACGTCGAGTACCAGACCGAGGCTCGTCACTACGCGCACGTCGACTGCCCGGGTCACGCCGACTACGTCAAGAACATGATCACCGGCGCCGCTCAGATGGACGGTGCGATCCTGGTCGTGGCCGCCACCGACGGCCCGATGCCGCAGACCCGCGAGCACGTGCTGCTCGCCCGCCAGGTCGGTGTGCCGGCGATCGTCGTGGCGCTGAACAAGTGCGACATGGTCGACGACGAAGAGCTGATCGAGCTTGTCGAGATGGAGGTCCGCGAGCTGCTGGACGCCCAGGAGTTCGACGGCGACAACGCCCCGGTCGTGCGCGTCGCCGCGTTCCCGGCCATGCAGGGCGACGCCAAGTGGAGCGAGTCGATCATCGAGCTGATGAACGCCGTGGACGAGTACATTCCGCAGCCCGAGCGCGAGATGGACAAGCCGTTCCTGATGCCGATCGAGGACGTCTTCACCATCACCGGTCGCGGCACCGTGGTGACCGGCCGGATCGAGCGCGGCATCGTCCGCACCGGCGAGACCGTCGACATCATCGGCATCGCCGAGAAGAAGCAGTCGACCACCATCACCGGTGTCGAGATGTTCCGCAAGATCCTCGACGAGGGTCGCGCGGGCGAGAACGTCGGCCTGCTGCTGCGCGGCACCAAGAAGGACGACGTCGAGCGCGGCATGGTCGTGATCAAGCCGGGTTCGACCACCCCGCACACCGAGTTCGAGGCGAACGTCTACGTGCTGACCAAGGAAGAGGGTGGCCGTCACAAGCCGTTCTTCTCCAACTACAGCCCGCAGTTCTACTTCCGCACCACGGATGTGACCGGCGTGGTTCAGCTGACCGAGGGCACCGACATGGTGATGCCCGGTGACAACACCGACATGACCGTGCACCTGAACAAGCCGATCGCCATGGAGGACGGCCTCAAGTTCGCCATCCGCGAGGGCGGCCGCACCGTCGGCGCCGGCCGGGTGACCAAGATCCTCAAGTGATCTGAGAACTCCCTGCAAGACCCCCGCCGCGGCGGGGGTCTTGTGCTGTCGGGATCTGCTGCGTACTACGGACTGTCGTAGCAGAGCTGAACAGCTGACGAAAAAGTCGGCGGGTCAGGATGGCGCTGTGGGCATTGGCCGTCAATACTTACCTGAGGCTTACCTAACCACATAACCACAGGAGAGTTCCCAATGTCGAAGTCGTCCGGCCCCGTCAGGATCGTGGGCATCATCAGCATCATCTTCGGTGTCGTCGCGTTGGTGGGTGGCATCGTCACCTGGGCCACGGTGACCAGCCAACTGTCGGCCGAGAACATCACCGTTCCCAAGGACGCGGCGATGCTCGCGGGGGCGAAGGTGCAGGATCCGTTCACCGCCTACGCGCAGGCGGAGACCATCAACAAGCACGCCATGGCCGCCTCCGGCGGCAAGACGTTCGCCGAACTCGGGGCCATGATCACCGAGGCCCGCAACGCGGGTGACACCGCCAAGGCCGATGAACTGCAGGCGACGCGCACCACGGTGATGAACGCGTCGTTCCTGCGGGCCTCGCTGTTCACCTCTGTGCTCGCCTACGGCGTGTCGCTGCTGGTGATCGGCTTGGGCCTGATGTTCGGCCTGGTCGGCTGGGCCCTGCTGTCGCTGGCCAAGCCTGCCGAGGACGCGACCCTGGCCGCGGACGCCACCGCGTGATAGATCCCGCCGGGCGCTCCGCCCGAGGCAACCAGAAGGTCACCGCGACAACCATGGCGGTGACCTTCTGCGTTGCCCGGACGGCGACTCGGCCCTCCGGTGTGGCCGCTGCCACAAAGCGGACCCTCGGTGAGCCCAGATCAGGAGCCGGTGGGGAAAGCCACCCCGATGAGCTCCTGCGTGGCCTGCCACAGGGCGTCCAGATCCCTGGTCGAGCGGGCCTGGCGGGGCAGGGTGGCGCGTCCGACCGGGCCGGCGGTTCCGAACATGCCGATGGGGCCGTAGTAGCCACCAGCGGCTGCCTGCCGGCTGGCCGCGCAGAACACGATCGGCTGTGCGCCGTCACCGGAGGACTGCATCACTCCGGCGGCGCCGCCCAGAAACTGACCGGCGCCGACGGCCGCGTTGGCGGGGAACAGCCCGGTGGCCGCCCAGCCCGGGTGCGCCGCGTGGGCGTTCAGCCCCCACTCCTCGGCGGTGCTGCGGCGCTGCAACTCGCGGGCGAACATCACCATGGCCAGCTTGCTGTTGGCGTAGGCGCGTCCGGACGACCAGCGGCGGGTCAGGTCGAGGTTGTCGGGGCGGATTCTGCCGCGACTTGCCACCAGCGAGCCGAGCATCACCACGCGGGCGCGGCTGGCCCGGCGCAGGGCGTCCAGCAAGTGCGCGGTGAGCGCGAAGTGACCGAAGTAGTTGGTGGACATCACCAGGTCGTGGCCCTGCGGGCTCAGCTCGCGTCGCCTGGTGCCACCGATGCCGGCGTTGAGCACCAGAATGTCGACCCGGCGCGCGGCGTACTCGGCGGCGAACGCCTGCACCGAGTCGAGGTCGGCAGCGTCGAGGCGGGCGACGGTGTGGGTGCCCTCGGGGTGCTCGGCACGCAGTTCCTCGGCGACCGCGGTGCCCTTCTCGAGGTTGCGGACGGCCAGGACCACGTCTGCACCGGCCAGGCCGAGGGCGCGGGCGGTGGCCTTGCCGATGCCGCTGCTGGCCCCGGTGACGATCGCCAGCCGGCCCTTGCGCGACGGGATCGTGAGCGGCGTGAGCCGGTCTTTCATCGGGGTCCTCCTGCGGGCACTCGAGCGGCTGGACGGTGCGGTGATCCGCGACGGACGAACCGGGGTAGCTTCGTTCGTCTGCAGCGAGCCTATTGGTAGCGAACCTGCGGGGGCTCGGCGACACGTCCGGTCCCAAGCCTGGATCCGGGGTCAGGTTCGCCGCGGCTGCGCCGCGGCTGCGCCGCGGCTGCGCCGCACCAAGGTCGCGGCCACGAGCTCGGAGGCGGGGCTCAGGGACGCTGGGCGGCCAGCGCCGCGGACACCCGGTCGGCGAGTGCATCGGCGTCCAGGCGTCTGGTGGTGTCGACCTCGATCAGCGGACCGACGCCGAGCGGCGCCACCGGGCGTCCCCACAGCTCATCCTCGGTGCGGTCGGCGTCGAGGTGCCGGGGGTCGCGGACGCGCCCGTGGTATCGCTCGCGGACCAGGCGCAGCGGTGCGACGCAGCGCAGTTCGACCTTCGGGCCGCTCAGCAGGCCGAGCATCGGCACGGTGTAGTCGAACCAGGTGCTGTCGATCACCGCGGCGGGGCACCCCTGCGCCACGCGAAGCACGACCGCGACGGCGGCACGTCCCAGCCAGCGGGACGGCTCGAGGGTTGCGGGGGCGCCGAGCTCGTCCATCAGCGCTTCTTTCACCTCGTCCTTGGCCAGGTAGGCGCAGCCGAGCCGCTGCGCGAGCAGCCTCGCTGTCGTCGTCTTGCCCGACCCGGGCCAGCCACCCACCAGCACGTAGCCCCGCATGCGCCCAGCATCGCCGAATCGGTGCCGGCGTGCCAGGCCGGTCGCATCGCCTGCCCCACGGTGCGCAATGCTGCGTTCGAAGGCAGGACTACCGCTTTCGCCGCCTGGCTGCCAGCCTGTCCACATGAAGCGCGTGGCGCCCCCGCCGCAGCAGTTCGACCCCATCACCGGCGTCTGGTCGACGCCGGGAGGTGTGGTGCACGATCCGGAGCGCGCTGACGCGGGCGCCGGTGCGGACGAGCCGGCGGTGCTCATCGGCCCGGTGCCGGCGGAGCTGGCGGACGAGGCCCCGGGCGGGCGCGGCGACGCCACCGATGCCCGGCTGCCCCTGCGGGAGCGGCTGCGCTGGGTGCTGATTGCGGTGGCTGCGGGGTGGGTAGGGCTGATCGTCGTCGCTGTCACGGTGTCCGACTGCCTGGACGAGACCGGCTGTGCACCGGACCCAGCCGCGTGGTTGGCCTGGACGGTTGCGATCGGATCGGTGGGGTTCGGCCTGTACGCGATCACGCGCCTCAGGTCGAACCGAGCTGCACCTCCGCCGGCCGGCTGAATCAGCCCTGACGCTTCTGGATGGCTGCCCACTCATCACGCAGCCCGACCGTCCGGTGGAAGAGCAGCGGCTCGTTCGGGTCGTGGGCGAAGTAGCCGAGCCGCTCGAATTGCACCACCTCGCCCGGCGCGGTCTGTGCCAGGGCGGCCTCGAACCGGCAGTTGGTGAGCACGTAGCGCGACTCCGGGTTCAGGTCGTCCAGGGGTTCGCCGGTGCGCTCGCCGGGCACGGGCGCCGAGAACAGCCGGTCGTACAGGGCGGCCGTTCCGGTCACGGCGTGCGCGGCCGAGACCCAGTGCATGGTGGATTTCACCTTGCGGCCGTCGGGGGCGTTGCCACCGCGGCTGCCGGGGTCGTAGGTGGCGTTGACCTGGACGACCTGCCCCTGTTCGTCCTTCACCACGTCGGTGGCGGTGACCAGGTAGGCACCACGCAGCCGCACCTCGCGTCCGGGGGAGAGGCGGAAGAACTTCGGCGGCGGCACCTCGGCGAAGTCGTCCGCCTCGATCCACAGCTCACCGCTGAAAGCGACGCTGCGGACGCCGTCCACCGGGTTCTCCGGATTGTTGGCCACCTCGAAGTGCTCCATCTGGCCCTCGGGCCAGTTGGTCAGCACCAGCTTGAGCGGCCTGAGCACCGCCATCCTTCGCTGTGCGACGGCGTTCAGACCGCGGCGGACGTAGCTCTCCAGGGCCTCGATCGCCTGCCGGCTGTTGGTGCGAGTGGTGCCGATGTCGCGGCAGAACTGCCGGATCGCCGCGGCCGGGTACCCGCGTCGGCGCAGGGCGCGCAAGGTGGGCATGCGCGGATCGTCCCAACCGTCCACCAGTCCGTCGTCCACCAGCGTCTTGAGCCGGCGCTTGCTGGTCACGGTGTGGGTGAACTCGAGCCGGGCGAACTCGATCTGCCTGGGCCGATCGGACGGCAGGGGCAACTGCTCCAGAAACCAGTCGTAGAGCGCCCGGTGGGAGTCGAACTCGAGCGTGCAGACCGAGTGGGTGACGCCCTCGATCGCATCGGACTGGCCGTGCGCCCAGTCGTAGGTGGGGTAGATCGTCCAGGCCTCGCCGGTGCGGTGGTGTTCGGCGTGCCGGATGCGGTACATGATCGGGTCGCGCATCTGCATGTTCTCGTGCTGCATGTCGATCTTGGCGCGCAGTACGCGGGACCCGTCTGGGCACTCGCCGGCGCGCATCAGGCGCAACAGGGCGAGGTTCTCATCGACGCCGCGGTTGCGGTAGGCACTCTCGATCCCCGGCTTGCCGAAGCCGCCGCGCTGTGCCGACAGCGTCTCGGGGTCGGAGTCGTCCACGTAGGCCTTGCCTGCCCGCACCAGCAGTTCGGCCCACGCGTAGAGCTGTTCGAAGTAGTCCGACGCGTACAGCACGGACGCCGGCGCGTAGCCCAACCAGGCGATGTCGCTCACGATCGAATCGACGTACTCGGTCTCTTCGGTGTCGGGGTTGGTGTCGTCGAACCGCAGGTTGCAGAGACCGCCGAAGTCGCCGGCGATACCGAAATCGACCACGATCGCCTTGGCATGACCGATGTGCAGGTAGCCGTTGGGCTCGGGCGGAAAGCGGGTCTGGACGCGTCCGCCGAAGGTGCCCTGCTCGTTGTCGCGCCGGACGATGTCGCGTATGAAGTCGTTGGCGGCGGGCGCGTCGGTCATGGAGGCCAACCTACCAATGTGGGGCCCGGCGCCCGGACGTCGTCCGGTCCATTCTGGTGGACGCCAACCTGTCCGGCGTGATCGTGGGGCAGTCGCTGGCCTCCCTGCCGGAGGACCAGTACCGCGCGCTGATGGAGGCGACGGCGTTCGGTCTGCGTGAGATCGTCGAGGCGTTCGACAAGGCGGGCTCGTCCGTCGTGGCGTCTCCCCGGGGCGCGGTCTCGACGGGCTCGACCTGTGTGGTGCGGGTTTCGACACGCTCGACCTGTGGTGGGGGTCTCGCAGGCTCCCCCAGCGGGCGCCGATCCCATGGCCCTCCGACGGCCCTCCGACGCGGCTGGTCGCGGTTGGTTGTAGCACCCGTTCTCAGCAACGGTGCACGCTGTCACGTTCGGTGCACGTTGTCGCGTTACAACACGAAACCGTGCACCGATAGTGACAACAGGTACCGATGCAGAGAACGGCCGGAGCCTCGAACGGCTCCGGTGTGGACATCCGGGGCATAACTGAGTGTGATCACAGCTGGCGGGTCGAATCCGGCGACGCCGAAGCACCTGTACGGGCGGTGGGGCTCGACCAGCGTCGTCCACAACCAGTTCGACCAGTGGTGGACGGGTCTCGCCGCTGGTCTAGCTTGTCGAACCCGTCCCGCGTGCCGTCATCCCGGCGGATGCCGGGATCTCTGCCTCCCATTGGTCGAACTGGCGAGGGGTTGCCGCGAAGCGTGGCGCACCCCGTCCCCGCATCGAGGTTGCGTTCGCTTCGGCGTACGTGAGATCCCGGCGTCCGCCGGGATGACGAGGTTGTGGTCGCTCGGGAGGTCGGGTCGAGGTGGCCCTCGGTGGGAACGGGGGTCTCGGTCCAGTTGCCGCCCGGCGCGAACAGGGTCTCGGCAACCGCCGTGAGATCCCGGCGTCCGCCGGGATGACGAGGCCGTGGTCGCTCAGGAGGTCGGGTCGAGGTGGCCCTCGGTGGGAACGGGGGTCTCGGCCCAGTAGCCGCCCGGCCCGAACAGGGTCTCGACCACCGCATCGAGCAGGCCGAGCTCGAACAGTGCGTCCATGATCGTGTAGCGCGACCGGATGGTCTGGCTCTGGTAGTAAGTGAGCTTGAGCTTGTCCTGATCGATGCCGAACTGGCCGGGATGGTAGGGCGCCCCGGCCCGGCGCAGCTTGTCGGCGATGTCGGCGGGCGTCATCACCTGCGGTGCGACCCGCTGCAGAATCGCCGGCCAGTGGTCCTTGATCAGTTGGACTCGCGCCGCCGCCTGATCCTGCGGAACGTACTTGGCTCGGGACTGGGCCAGGGCAGCGGCCCGGATGGCAGGCAGCGGCTGGAGTGCTTCGACCCGGGCGTCGTTGTCGGCCTCGCTGAGCCATTCGGCCGCACGCGCCGCGGGATCGACCCCGGCCACATCCAGACCGGGCAGCAGCTCGTACACCGCGCACGACGCGACGGTGCCGATGCCCACCTTGTTGCCATGTGACAGCGGCGGCTCCCAGTCCAGGCCGTGCCCCTCCATCTCCCACTGGTGGGAGAAGTTGTGCCCGGCGCCCGAGGCCGGTCGCGAGGACTGGTGCGCCTGCATCGCCAGCCCCGACAGGATCAGCTCCTCAGCCAGCAGTCCGATGGCGTCCGGGTTGCCGGCGGCCAGCCCCTCCGGGTCGGACAGTGCGGCCACCAGCGGCGGCTGCACGAGATCCCAGACCAACGGATCGACCGCCTCGATGCCGAGCTCGTCGGCGACCAGCCAGTCTGCGCCGCTGGGCACCTTCTCGATCAGGTCGCCGTATCCGGTTCCGGTCAGCCGTTGCGGGGCGGCCGCCATCAGGTCGAGATCAGCCACCAGTCCCGCAGGGGCCGGGCAGTCGCGGGTGATCTTGAACCCGTCGCGGGTGATCGTGGCGCCGAAGGCGGCGTAGCCGTCCATGGAAGCGGCGGTGCAGACGTTGAGGTAGCCTCGGCCCAACTCGCCCGAGGCGAGTTTCGCGATGTCGTTGAGCGTGCCGGAGGCGATCGAGCAGACGATGGCGTCCACGGCACTGAGGTGGTCGCGCAGCTTCACCACGTTCTCGTAGCCCGCGTACAGGGTGGGGGTGCCGGGGAAGATGTAGGGCTCCACGAGCGTCACACCCGCCGCCTCGAGCGAGGCCTTGACCGGTTCACCCGCGACGCCCCAGGTGTTCTCGTCGGCCACCAGAATGCACTGGGCGTCACCGAACAAGTCGGTGAACATGGTGCCGGTCTGGTCGAGAACACCGCGTCCGCTGATGATCGCCCTGGTGTCGGTGGAGTCCCGAAGAGCCTTGTCAATCAGTTCGGTCATGCGAATCGTCCTCCAAACGTCGTCGGCTGGGAATGCTCCGATTCTGGCGCAGATCGACGGCGTTGTCTGTCGCTCAGCGGTGGCAGCGAGCAACTTCGAGGCCATCCGTGCGAGAGCCCGGCGCGGAGATCCCGGCGTCCGCCGGGATGACGGCAGGAGCGCCCCGGACGCCTTCGATAGGCTGCAGGCGATGACCAGTTCAGTTGCCGCCCGGCTTCGGGTCGCCCCTTCACCCACCGGCGACCCGCACGTCGGCACCGCGTACATGTCGCTGTTCAACAAGGCCTACGCGCAGGCCACCGGGGGTGCCTTCGTGTTGCGCATCGAAGACACCGACCGGGCGCGCTACGTGGCCGCGTCCGAACAGCAGATTTTCGACACGCTGCGCTGGCTCGGGCTGCCGTGGGACGAGGGTCCCGACGTCGGCGGCCCCTACGCCCCCTATCGGCAGTCCGAGCGGCTGGACACCTACCGTCCGTTCGTCGAGCAGCTCCTCGCGGACGGGCACGCCTACCACTGCTGGTGCTCGACCGAGCGGCTGGCGCAGCTGCGGGCCGAGCAGCAGGCGTCCAAGGTGTCGGTGACCGGTTACGACCGGCTCTGCTTCGGCAAGACCCGCGAGCAGCGGGAGGCGTTGCCGGGCTTCAGCCCCACCCCGGTGGTGCGCATGCTGATTCCGGACGACGCCCCGCTGCAGTTCACCGACGTGATCCGCGGCCAGGTGAGCGCCCCCCGTCCCGACGATCAGGTCATCTTCAAGGCGGACGGGTTTCCGACCTACCATCTCGCCGTCGTGGTCGACGATCACCTGATGGGCATCACCCACGTGGTGCGAGGTGAGGAGTGGATCAGCTCCACGCCCAAGCACATCCTGCTGTACCAATTCCTGGGCCTGACCCCGCCCGCGTTCGCGCACATGCCGCTGCTGCGCAACACCGACAAGTCGAAGATCAGCAAGCGCAAGAACCCGGCCGCACGGCTGATGTGGTTCCGCGAGCAGGGCTACCTGCCCGAGGCGCTGCGCAACTTTCTGCAGCTGCTGGCCTACCCGCCGGTCGGCGAGTCGGAGGTGGCCACCTTCGACGAGTTCGTCAGCAGCTTCGACTGGGCCAAGGTCAACACCGTCGGCCCGATCTTCGACCTGAAGAAGTTGGACTGGCTCAACGGCGAGTACATCCGAGCGATGAACCCCGACGAGCTCGCCGACCGGATCGTCGAGCACTTGCGCTTCACCGGCGAGTGGGCACAGCCCGAACCGGCCGAGGTCGAGCTGTTGCGCCGCGCGACGCCGCTGATCCAGGAGCGGCTCGGGCTGTTGTCCGAGGCGCTGGGCAAGCTCGTCTTTCTGTTCACCGCCGACGCCGACCTGGTGATCGCGGACGACGCGCGCGCCCAGTTGGGTGAGGACGCGTCGACCGTGCTCGAGGGTGCCATCGACGTACTCGAGGCCACCGAGCCGTTCGACACCGCCGGGATCGAGGCCGGGTTGCGGGCCGCGCTGATCGACGCCCTGGGCCTGAAGCCGCGCTTCGCGTTCGGACCGGTGCGGGTCGCCATCACGGGTGCACGGGTGTCGCCGCCGCTGTTCGAGTCGATCGAGCTGCTGGGCCGCGAGTCCAGTGTGGCCAGGCTGCGCGCGCTGCTGGCCAGTCTCGACCAGCCTGAGGGTTTCGAGCCGCCGGGGGGTCTCGACGGGCTCGACCAGCGATGACGGTCGTCGCGGTCTTCGGCGGACGATCCGAGATCGGTCTTGAGATCGCGCGTCGTCTGGCGCAGGGCGCCACGGTGGTGTTGGCCTCCAGGCCGGGCGGGGAGCGTCCGGACGTCAGTGGTGCGCAGCGGGTGATGCACGTCGACTTCGACGCCGACGAGGTGGCCGCGCACGTGAATGCCGTCGACGCGATCGAAGCCGAGGTCGGCGCGATCGACATCGCGGTGCTGACCTTCGGTGTGCTGGGCGATCAGGCGCTGGCCGAGCGTGACCCGGGCGAGGTCGTCCGCATTCTGCACACGGATTTCGTTGCGCAGGCCTCGCTGCTGACCGTGCTGGCCGATCGCATGCGGGCGCGCGGCGCGGGCACGCTGGTGGCGTTCTCGTCGGTGGCGGGGCAGCGGGTGCGGCGGGCGAACTACGTCTACGGGTCGGCGAAGGCGGGGCTGGACGGGTTCGCGTCCGGTCTGGCCGATGCGCTGCACGGCAGCGGAGTCGACCTGATCATCGCCCGGCCCGGCTTCGTGATCGGACGGATGACGGCCGGCATGAGTCCGGCGCCGTTCTCGTCCACGCCCGATCAGGTCGCGGACGCCGTGGTGAAGCGGATTCGCGGCGGGGGAGCCGTGGAGCTGTGGATTCCCTGGCAGCTGCGGGCCATGTTCGCCGTGGCCGCGGTGGTGCCGCGCGCGCTGTGGCGACGGATGCCGCGATGACCTGCTCGTTCGCCTGGGACGACGCCGGCCTGCCCGCCTGGGGCACGGCCCCGCGCGCCGACTTCTGGCTTGCGGTGCAACAGGACGGTCCCTGGGGTGCGAAGGCGTTCACCCAGTCGCGGCTCGACCCGATCGTGGGCGCGGCGGTCGAGTCGGCGACGACCGACGCCGGGGGACGAGCGCTGCTGATCCGGCGACCGGCCAGCCACGCCGACCATGGCGATCACCCGACCCATCAGGTGTTCGTCGCGGGTGGTCTGGCGGGCACACCCTGGCTGTTGGGGGGTGTGGTGCCCGACACCGAACTGGTGCTGACGCTGCCCTGGGGCGAGCTGGCTTCGGACGATCCGGCCGAACTGCTGGCCTCCGTGCAGTGGCTGGAGCGTCTGGACGAGGGGATTCTGCTGGTGTGCGCCAACGCCAAGCGCGACCTGTGCTGTGCGTTGCGCGGACGTCCGATCGCCCTCGGTCTGGAGGCGGAGGCGCCGGGGCGGGTGTGGGAATGCACCCACACCGGCGGTCACCGGTTCGCACCGACCGGCCTGATGCTGCCGTCCGGGCAGTCGCTGGGGCGGCTGACCCCGGAGGTGGCCCGGGCCGCTTTGCGGGCCGCCGACTCCGGACGGCTGGCGGCCGAGACGTTCGGCCCGTGGCATGACCGGGGCAGGGGTCACCTGCCGCCGGCCTGTGCGGTGGCCGAGGCGTACGTGCGGGTGCTGACCGGCGAGACGGACGTCTCGGCGCTGGTGGCGCGGTGTGTGGCGGGCGCGAGCGAGCAGGGCGCGGGCGAGCCGACCGCGTCCCAGACGGGCGAGATCGTCCGGGTGCAGCACGCCGACGGACGTCTCTGGCGCGTCGCCGTCGACCAGGCCGAATACGCCGAGCAGTTGCCCGAGTCGTGCGCGAAGCCGCCGGTGACCGCTCACTCCTGGGTCGCGCAGCTGAGCGGGCCGGACGCGGCCGATCGGCCGGCTGCAGCCGAATCCTGAGCACCCGTTCGGTGTTCTTCGCGACCTTGCCGGCGTCACGCAGTCGCTGAGTGCGGTCCCAGCGCCTCGAATGGCTCGACCACCGGGGTCGGATGTGAGTCAATGAGCCATGAGTTCCTCGCCGGTGCGCATCGTCACCGCCGCTGCCCTGTTCGACGGGCACGACGCCGCGATCACGGTGATCCGGCGCGTGCTGCAGTCACGGGGTGCCGAGGTGATCCATCTCGGCCACGACCGCAGCGTCCACGACGTCGCGGCGGCAGCACTGCAGGAGGACGCCCACGGGGTCGCGGTGTCGTCGTATCAGGGCGGGCACCTGGAGTACTTCGGGTACCTGGTCGATCGGCTGGCCGAGCTCGGTTCGGACGCCCGGGTCTTCGGTGGCGGGGGCGGCGTGATCGTGCCCGCAGAGATCGAGACGCTGGCCGCCAAGGGGGTGGCCGTGTACAGCCCCGCGGACGGGCAGCGGCTGGGCCTGACCGGCATGGCGGACGAGGTGATCGCCGCCTGCCGCGAGGTGCAGCGGTCTCGGCAGGCTGGGCCTGGGGCGCCCCTGGCGCGAACCCTCACTCTGCTCGCCGAGGGCGCAGAACCTGACCTGCCGGACGTCCGTCCGCTCACGGTGGGCATCACCGGCACCGGCGGATCGGGCAAGTCGTCGCTCACCGACGAACTGCTGCTGCGGTTCCGCCGGCACCTGCCGGCGCTGCGGATCGCCGTGCTGGCCGTCGACCCGACGGCCCGGCGGGGTGGGGCGCTGCTGGGCGATCGGATCCGGATGAACGCGCTGGACGGGGTGTTCTTCCGCTCGCTCGCCACCCGCGGCGCAACCGCGGGCATTCCCAGAGGTTTGGACGCGATGGTGCGCGCCTGCGCCGCGGACGGGCACGACCTGGTGATCATCGAGACCCCGGGCATGGGCCAGGGTGACGCGGCGATCGCCGACCACGCCGATCTGGTGGTCTACGTGATGACGCCCGAGTACGGTGCCGCAACCCAGCTGGAGAAGATCGCCGCGCTCGAGGTGGCCGACCTGGTGGCCATCAACAAGTTCGACCGGCGCGGTGCTGACGACGCGCGGCGCGACGTGGCCCGGCAGTTGATTCGCAACCGCGGTGCGTTCGGCGAGTCGTGGCAGAGCCAGCCGGTGGTGGGCACGATCGCGTCCCGGGTCAACGACGGCGGGGTCAACGAGCTGTTCGACCTGTTGCTGGGGCGGCTGGGCGAGGTGTCGACGGGCTCGACCGGCGGGGTCTCGACGGGCTCGGCCGGCCGGAAGGCGCTCATTCCGCCGGCGCGGGAGCGGTACCTGTCAGAGATCGCCGGCACCGTTCGCAGCTACCACAGCACGACCGCCGAGCTCGTCCAGCAGACCCGACGGCACGCCGCGGTCGAGGCCGTCGCCGAACTGCTGGACGACCCCGTTCCACTGCAGCACCTGCGCACCGCGCCGCCCACGGAGTCGGATGCGCTGCTCGCCGCGTGGCGCCTGCGCAGCACCGGGGAGCAGCCCCACGTCGACACCCTTTCGGGCACCCGGCTACCCAAGGTGGCGACGCCGTCCGACGACGAGGTGGGCGGGCTGGTGCGCTACCTGCGGGCCGAGAACGTGCCGGGAACCTTCCCGTTCACCGCCGGCGTGTTCGCGCTGAAGCGGTCGGGGGAGCGTCCGACCCGCATGTTCGCCGGCGAGGGCGACCCGGCCCGCACCAACCGCCGCTTTCACCTGCTCGCCGACGGGCAGCCGTCCACCCGGTTGTCGACGGCGTTCGACTCGGTCACCCTGTATGGACGCGACCCGGCCCGCCAGCCCGACATCTACGGCAAGGTCGGCACCTCGGGGGTGTCCATCGCCACCCTGGACGACATGCGCGACCTGTTCGCGGGCTTCGATCTGGCCGATCCGACGACCTCGGTGTCGATGACCATCAACGGTCCGGCGCCGACGATTCTGGCGATGTTCTTCAACGCTGCGATCGACGCCACGGGTGACCCCGAGGTGGTGCGCCGGGTGCGCGGCACGGTGCAGGCCGACATTCTCAAGGAGGACCAGGGCCAGAACACCTGCCTGTTCTCGATCGACTTCTCACTACGGGCGATGGCTGATGTGCAGGAGTGGTTCATCGAGCATGCAGTGACCAGGTTCTACTCGGTGTCGATCAGCGGCTATCACATCGCCGAGGCCGGAGCGAACCCGATCACCCAACTGGCGCTCACCCTGGCGAACGGCTTCACCTACGTGGAGGCGTACCTGGCCCGCGGCATGGCCGTGGACGACTTCGCCCCCAACCTGTCGTTCTTCTTCAGCAACGGAATGGACGCCGAGTATTCGGTGATCGGACGCGTGGCCCGCCGGATCTGGGCCGTCGCCCTGCGTGAGAAGTACGGCGCGGGGGAGCGGGCGCAGAAGCTGAAGTACCACATCCAGACGTCCGGACGCTCGCTGCACGCCGCCGAGATGGAGTTCAACGACGTGCGCACCACGCTGCAGGCGCTGTGCGCGTTCTACGACAGTGCCAACAGCCTGCACACCAACGCCTACGACGAGGCGGTGACCACCCCGTCCGAGGCGTCGGTGCGGCGGGCGTTGGCGATCCAGCTGATCATCGACAGCGAGTGGGGACCGGCCGCCGTCGACAACCCACTGCAGGGCTCGTACCTGATCGAGCAGCTGACCGAGCTGGTCGAGGAGGCGGTGCTGGCCGAGTTCGACCGGATCGCCGAGCGTGGCGGCGTGCTGGGCGCGATGGAGACCGGGTACCAGCGCGGGCTGATCCAGGACGAGTCGATGCTGTATGAGTCGCGCAAGCACGACGGCACGCTGCCGATCATCGGCGTGAACACCTTCGTGAACGCGGACGACACGCCGGCGTCTCCGCCGGTGCTGGCGCGCGGCACCGTGGCCGAGAAGGAGTCTCAGCTCGCCCGGCTGGCCGACTTTCACGCCCGGCACGCCGATGAGGCACCGCCGGCGCTGGAGCGGCTGAAGGCCGTGGCGCTGGCCGATGGCAACGTGTTCGACGAGCTGATGCGTACGGTGCGGGTGGCGTCCCTGGGGCAGATCACCGAGGCGTTCTTCGAGGTGGGCGGACGCTACCGGCGCTCGATGTGAGTCGCCGGGTGCCTGAAAAGCCTGCACCAGTTGCAGGGAGCACGCCCTGACGAGCGAGGAGTCGCATCACTGGTGCAGGGATTTCAGGGGGTGGGCCGAGTAGCGCGGTCTCCTGGCCCGCCCGCCCGGCGAACACCGGATCTCCGCTGGTCGAGCTTGTCGAGACCCCAACCTCCCCCGTCATCCCGGCGACCCGTCATCCCGGCGAACGCCGGGATCTCCGTCGCCGATTCGTCGCTTGCCCCCACGCGCCCGTAGGCAGCACGCTTTCCCCATGAACCCCGACGATCTGGTGCGCTGCGCCGGGCACGCGACCGCATGGACCGCGACTTCGCCGAGCCGCTGAACATGCCGTACCCGCACAGGCATCATCAATTCGACGACGAAGGAGAACCACCATGAACCCACGCAACACCGAGACCGGCGACGGCTTCAGCGCCGAGGAGCGCGCCGCGATGAAGGAGCGCGCCGCCGAGTTGAGGGCGTCCAAGCGCGGCGGCAACAAGGCCGCAGCCGAAGCGCAGGACTGCCTGGACAAGATCGCCGCCCTGCCCGATGGCGACCGCGCGATCGCCGAGGCCATTCATGCGATCGTCACCGAGAACGCGCCCGAACTCGCCCCGAAGACCTGGTACGGCATGCCGGCCTATGCCCGCGACGGCAAGGTGGTCTGCTTCTTTCAGCCCGCCAGCAAGTTCGACGCCCGCTACGGCACCTTCGGCTTCAATGACGTCGCGACCCTGGATGACGGTGAAATCTGGCCAGTCACCTTCGCGGTCACCACGATGACGGACCAGGCGAAGCAGCAGTTCGCCGACCTGGTGCGGCGCGCCGTGAGCTGAACGGCAGGCACCCGCCGGCTACCCGATCCGGACGCCCGCCGCCTGCAGTTGCGCGACCACAGCCGGCACGTTGGCCGCGCTGACCGCGGCCGTCAGGTCGAGCAGCACGGTGGTGGCGAAGCCCTCGCGAGCCGCGTCCAGGGCGGTGGCCCTGACGCAGTAGTCGGTGGCGATGCCGCACACCTCAACCTCGGACGCCTCGTGCGCGCGCAGCCACGCGGCCAGCGACACCCCGTCGTCGAACCCCTCGAAACCCGAGTAGGCGGCCGCGTATTCGCCCTTGTCGAACACGGCTTCGAAGCGTGGCGAGGCGGCCAGGTCTGCGTGGAAGTCGGCCCCCGCAGTGCCGGCCACGCAGTGCGGCGGCCAGGAATCCACGAAATCGGGCGTCGCGGAGAAGTGCCCGCCCGGGTCGATGTGGTGGTCGCGGGTCGCGACCACATGGTCATAATCACCCGAAGCGACGACCGCCGAGATCGCGGACGCCGTCGCGGCCCCGCCCGCCACGGCCAGCGAGCCACCCTCGCAGAAGTCGTTCTGCACGTCGACGACGATCAGAACCCGGCTCACAGCTGGCTACTCACTGCTCGCTGCGCGCGTACGGGTTCTCGGTCGCGACGCCGTGCTCATCGAGCATCAGGGTGGGAATGGCCGCCTCGCCCTTGCTCATCTTGAGCGCCGACAGCGGCAGTTCGGCGCGTGAGCGCAGATGCCGCTGCTGTCCCACCTGCAGCGATTCCGCCCCGACGATCAGGCCGTCGCGGACCAGTTCGACCAGCAGCGGACGATCGTTGGTGTCACCTTCGGGCGGCGCCCCGATGCCGACCACCTCGGCCTCGGCCTTGCCGCGGGCGTCCAGCCGGCGCAACGCGTACTTGCGGCCGCCGATGCTGGTCTTGTTGACGCTCTTCTTGGCCACCGGCATCAGGGGAGCCCCCGGCTCATTGGTGTCGGCCCTCGCCACCAGCTTGTACACGAACCCGCAGGTCGGTGCCCCCGAGCCGGTCACCAGCGAGGTGCCGACCCCGAACCCGTCCACCGGTGCGCCGCGCAGTGCCGCGATCTGCCACTCGTCCAGGTCGGAGGTGACCAGAATGCGGGTCTTCGTCGCCCCCAGCGAGTCGAGCAGCCGCCGCACGTCGCCGGCCAGCTCGGCCAGGTCGCCGGAGTCGAGGCGGATCGCGCCGAGTCGTCCGTCGGTGAGCCGGACGCCGGTGCGCACCGCGGCCTCGATGTCGTAGGTGTCGACCAGCAGGGTGGTGTCCTCGCCCAGCGCCTCCAGTTGGGCCCTGAACGCCTCGGCCTCATCAGCGTGCAGCAGGGTGAAGCTGTGCGCCGCGGTGCCTCGGGTCGGCACGCCGTAACGCCGTCCGGCCTGCAGGTTCGAGGTGGCCGCGAAGCCTGCGAGGAACGCCGCACGCGCGGCCGCGACGGCGGCGTACTCGTTGGTTCGTCGCGACCCCATTTCGATGCACGGACGAGCGCCCGCCATCGCGGTCATGCGCGAGGCTGCAGAGGCCACCGCCGAGTCGTAGTTGTAGATGCTGAGCAGCAGGGTTTCGAGGATGACGGCCTCGGCGAACGACCCCTCGACGATCATCAGCGGCGAGCCCGGAAAGTAGATCTCGCCCTCGGGATAGCCCCAGATGCTGCCGCCGAACCGGTAGCCGGACAACCATTCGGCCAAGTCGGCGTCCACCACATCGTGCTCGAGCAGCCAGCTCACGCTGGCGTCGTCGAAGGTGAACGCCTCGATCGCCTCGAGCGCGCGGCCGGCGCCGGCGACCACGCCGTAGCGGCGTCCGGTGGGCAGTCGGCGGGCGAAGAGTTCGAAGATCGAGGGTCGGAAGGCCGCCCCGGATCGCATCGCAGCCCGCACCATGGTGAGTTCATAATGGTCGGTCAACAACGCCGTTGAGTTCAGCATGGCGTCAGCGTAACGGGTGCCTGCGCAGGCGTTCTGACACAATGCCCAGCATGGCTTTTGCGTCCGCCCAACCGGCCGTGCCCGAGGGGGGCACGGTGCTCGCGGAGCGTCCGTACGAGGCGTCGATCGAGATGATCACCTGGGTGACGATCGTGTGGGACGACCCGGTGAACCTGATGAGCTACGTCACCCACGTGTTCATGACGTACTTCCACTACTCCAAGTCGAAGGCCACCAAGTTGATGCTGCAGGTGCACAACGAGGGCAAGTCCGTGGTGTCGTCCGGTACCCGCGAGGCGATGGAGACCGACGTGAACGCCATGCACGCCTACGGCCTGTGGGCCAGCCTGGAGCGGGCCGAATGACGCGGTTCAAGAAGTCCGGAAGGCAGATCCTGATCACGCTGGCCGACTACGAGGAGGCGGTGCTCGAATCGATGGTCGAGCAGCTGATCGGCCTGCTCGAGGGCGACGGTGTGCGCGCCTCGAGCGATGATCCATTCGCCCAATGGGAGGCCGACATGGCCGAACCCGGGGGACTGGACACCTCCGACCCCGTGATCGCCCGGCTCTTCCCACCCGCCTACCGCGACGATCCGCCGGCCGAGCAGGAGTTCCGGCGGTTCACCGAGACCGCGCAGCGGCGCACCCGCATCGAACAGGCGCACGTGGTGCTCAACGGTCTGCTCGAGACCAACGCCGGCCGCGACCCGGCGATCGTCCGAAACATCGACGTCGAGGCGTGGCTGAAGACGATCGCGGCAATTCGGTTGAGTCTGTCGGTTCGGCTGGGCATCGAGACCGCCGACGACATCGAGCACCTGGAGAACTTGGACGACAACGAGCCGCGCGCCGTGTTGTACAACATGTACGAGTGGCTCGGCTACTTTCTCGAAGGCCTGCTTGACAAGGTCGGGTGAGCCTGGTGTTGGGCAGCGTCCAGAATCTGGACGATCGGTGGCCGGTCTGTGGTCCTTTGGCCGGTTCGGCTGCGAAAAGTGCTGCTGGTTCTTAGGGTAGGCATAGCTGACTCGGACGCTGTCGAGGCCCGAGCCGGCCGGCTGGACCCGGAACAGCACCCATCACGGCAACGTGGTGAGGGCAGCCTGGCTTCACCTCAGCTTTCTCGACCGATGATTGGCGAGCGCACATGAATGCCTTCACGCTGGCGGACGCACCGCTCGCGACCCCCCTCACCCTCGCCGAAGTGCCGGAGGCGCACGCCCGGCACCTCAGCCGGCTCGGGCTCCGCCCGGGCGCCGCGTTCAGCGTGCTGCGCCGCAGCACCGGTGGCGGCCGGATCGTCTCGGTCGCGGGCTCGCGGGTCGCCCTGGGCCGGGCGCTGCTGCGCGGTGTGCGGGTGGAGGCGGCGCAGTGAGCAGCGAGGTCCGTCCGGACGCCGCCGTTGACGCAGGCCCCGGAAGGGACGGCGCCGAGGACAAACCGAGCGCCCGGCGGTCGGCACCGGTGCCCAGCTGTCACAGCGCGGCAGCCAACACCGGCGCGGGTGCCGGGGCACCCGTGGTGGCCCTGATCGGCACCCCCAACTCGGGCAAGTCGACACTCTTCAACGCACTGACCGGCGCACGCATCACGGTCGGCAACTGGCCGGGCACGACGGTCGAGGTCTCGCGAGGGGTGTGGTCCAGCAGGACCCTGCTCGATCTACCCGGCGCCTACTCGCTCGATCCGCTCTCTCCGGACGAAGAGCTCACCCGCGACCTGCTGCTGTCCGATCCCGACGACCGTCCCGATCTGGTCATCGTGGTCTCGGACGCGGCCAACCTGGCGCGCAGCCTTTACCTGGCCAGCCAGGTGCGCGAGCACCGGCAGCGGGTGATCGTCGCGCTCACCATGATCGACGTCGCCCATCGGCGCGGCATCGAACTCGACACCTACGCGCTCAGTGCGGCCATCGGCTGCCCGGTGGTGGCGCTCGACCCGCGTCGTCGTGAGGGCCTGGCGGCGCTCGAGACGGCCGTCGCCACGTCGCTGGGTGAGGATGCGCCACGTCCCCGCAGCCACGACTGCTGCGCCGATGATCTGGCCAGGGCGGACGAGCGGTTCACCTGGGTGGCAGCGGCGGTCGAGGCGGGCTCGCTCAACCCCGGCGACGACCGGGTGTCCTTCTCGGATCGCATCGACAAGGTGGCGACGGCGCCCGTGCTGGGTCCGCTGCTGTTTCTGGGCGTGATGTGGCTGGTCTTTCAGGTCACCACCACGGTGGCCGCTCCGATTCAGGACTTCTTCGACACCCTGTTCTCGGGCCCGGTCACCGACGGTGCCCTGGCCGGTTTCGCGGCGCTGGGGCTGACCGGCTCGTGGATCGAAGGGCTCGTGGTCAGCGGCCTCATCGCCGGTGTCGGCATGCTGCTCACCTTCGTGCCGCTGATGGCGCTGATGTTCATACTGCTCGCCCTGCTCGAAGACTCCGGCTATCTCGCCCGCGCGGCCGTGGTCACCGACCGGCTGATGCGGGTGATCGGCCTGCCCGGCAAGGCCTTCCTGCCGCTGGTGGTCGGCTTCGGCTGCAACGTGCCGGCGATCAGCGCGACCCGCATTCTCGGTGACGGACGCCAACGGCTGCTCACCGCCCTGCTGGTGCCGTTCACCTCGTGCACGGCCCGGCTGACCGTGTTCGTGCTGGTCTCCACGGTCTTCTTCGGCCCGTGGGCGGGCACCGTGGTGTTCGCGATGTACGTCGCGTCCATTCTGTTGATCGTCGGCACCGGGGTGCTGCTGCGACGCACCCTGTGGCGGGCGATGGGCAGCGAACCGCTGGTGATCGACCTGCCGCCCTACCAACTGCCGACCCTGCGGTTGACCGCTGCCGTGACCTGGACCCGGCTGCAGGGCTTTCTGCGTACCGCGTCCGGCATCATCGTCGCCACCGTGTGCGCGGTCTGGTTGCTGCAGTCCATTCCGGCCCACGGCGGCGGCTTCGGCGAGGTCGAGGTTGAGGACTCCGTCTACGGCGTCGCCGCCCAGGCGATCACCCCGGTGTTCCAGCCGGCGGGCTTCGCCCAGTGGCAGACCACGTCCGCGCTGGTGGTCGGTTTCGTCGCCAAAGAGGCGGTGATCAGCTCGTGGGCGCAGACCTACGCGCTGGACGAGCCCGAGGGCGACGACCCGGGCTCGCTCGGCGAGCGGATCATGGCCGACTTCACCCAGAGCTCGGGCGGGCACCCGATCCCCGCCGCGCTGGCGTTCATGGTCTTCCTGCTGGCCTACACCCCGTGCGTGGCCACCCTGGCCGCCCAGGTGCGCGAAATCGGCTGGCGATGGACCGGATTCGGCATCGCGCTGCAACTCGCGATCGCCTGGGGCCTTGCGGTGGTCGTGTTCCAGGTGGGGAGCTTGTGGTGGTAGCCGGACCGCTCACCACCGTGCTGGGCGCCCTGCAGGACGGCGCCGGCTCGCTGGGTGACGTCAGTCGACGAACGGGCCTGCGGCTGGACGTGGTGCGGGCCGCCAGCGACCAGCTGGTGCGGATGGGACGGGTGCAGCAGTGCCCCTTGACCCTCGGCTGCGCGGCGGGCGGTTGCGGGGCCTGCCCCCAGGCGGTCGAGGGACGGTGCGGTTCGTCGTAGTGCCGCTGTTCCAGACCCGGCTCGTCGGTGTTCGAACTCTCAACCAGCGGGTGGGCGCCGGCCCCGATATCCGGCGGATTTCTGGGATCTCTGCCGCACATGGTCATCCGGGCTCTCTCGTCGTCCCGGCGGGCCCGCGTCGTCCCAGCGGACTTCGTCATCCCGGCTCGCCTCGTCATCCCGGCGAATGCCGGGATCTCTGCCGCGCATCGTCATCCCGGCGGGCCCCCGTCGTCCCAGCGGACTTCGTCATCCCGGCGAATGCCGGGATCTCAGCCGAGCCGCCCCGGTTGCGTTCGTTGCCGCGCATCGTCATCCCGGCGGGCCCGCGTCGTCCCAGCGGACTTCGTCATCCCGGCGAATGCCGGGATCTCAGCCGAGCCGCCCCGGTTGCGTTCGTTGCCGCGGAGCGGGGGTGCACCCCGGCCGCCCGCCCTGGGCCTCAGCGCTCCGCAAGCTTCGCCGCTGAGTCGCCCGACGCCCGACCACACCCTGACGGGGTGCACCCCCACTCCGCTTCACAGTTGCGCTCACCTCTGATCTAGCCTGTCGAGACCTGGTTGCGAGGAGCGAATGCACTCCCGCTCCGCAATCAGGCGTGAGATCCCGGCGTTCGCCGGGATGACGGGTGCCCTTGACGGGACGGGTGCCTTCGCCGGGACGGGTGCCTTCGCCGGGACGGGTGCCTTTGACGGGACGGGTGCCTTCGCCGGGACGGGTGTCTTTGACGGGACGGGTGCCTTCGCCGGGACGGGTGTCTTTGACGGGACGGGTGTCTTCGCCGGGACGGGTGTCTTTGACGGGACGGGTGCCTTCGACGGGAATGGTGCCTGCGCCGGGATGCTGACGTGCGCCCCGCTGGTCGAGCGGGCGAGACCCGTCCCCCCGCTGGTCGAGCGGGCGAGACCCGTCCCCCCGCTGGTCGAGCGGGCGAGACCCGTCCTCCCGCTGGTCGAGCGGGCGAGACCCGTCCTCCCGCTGGTCGAGCGGGCGAGACCCGATGCCGGGTTGCACGCCGCCGCCGGCGGTCCGCCCGTCCCGCAGGAGTCTCGGCCTTTGAGGTCGCGCCACGCTCAAGTCTCGACACGCTCGGCCAGCGGTCTACACGACACGGCGCAGTGGTGTCACCATTCTGGACGCCGCTGAGCGAAAATGGTTGTGCGGCGCGGCCGCCTGAATGTCTATTCCCCCTTTGAGGAGTTTCACCATGAGCAGTCTGGCCCGGCAAGACCGCCATGGTCGTGGCCGGCATCATTGCCGTCTGGGCACTGATCGCCGGCTTGGTGAACATCGCCATCGGCATCTTCTCGCGCAAGCTCGGCACGTGGCCTCGCATCGGCTACCTCGTGCTCGGGGTGGCGTTCCTGATCGCCGCCGCGATCACCTTCGGCAATCTGGGCGCCGCCGCGGCCAGCCTCGGCATTCTGCTGGGCATCATCGTCGGCATCTCGTGGATCATTGAGGGCGTCGTCGCGCTCACCCTGCTCGGCGACGCGACATCGAAGATCTGGACCATCCTCTACGCGGTGCTGAGCATCATCGCCGGCATCATCGTGCTCTTCTCCCCGCTGTGGGGTGCCGCTCTGCTGTGGCTGTTGCTGGGTGTCTCGATGGTCATTCTCGGCGTGGTGCAGCTGGTGCGGGCGTTCCGCTTCGGCACCAAGTAGGCGACTGGTATTGGGGACGGTTCCTTTACCATTCACCCAAACCGTCACCAGACGCCGGCCACCTCGCCGACGAAGCCACCCATCAGCCGGCTGCCGATGCCTTGAAACCGCTGCGGGTTTCCGGTGGTGAGAAACTCGCGGCTGGCCTGTCGCGGGGCGTGGTGCAACAGCCCGAGTTCGTTGAGCGTGGCCCACGTGGACTTGGCGCACTCGTCCGCGGACGACACCAGGGTCACCGAATCGCCGAGTGAATAGTTGATCACGCCGGTCAGCAGCGGGTAGTGGGTGCAGCCCAAAATCAGGGTGTCGACCTCGGCCCTCCGCAGCGGCTCCAGGTAGTCGTGGGCGATCGCTTCCAGGTCGGGGCCGCCGGTCACGCCGGCCTCGACGAAGTCGACGAACAGCGGGCACGGCGCCGTGAACAGCTCCACGTCGGGCACGGCCGCCAGCGCGTCGTCGTAGGAGCGCGACAGCGCGGTGGCCGTGGTGCAGATCACGCCGATGCGTCCGCTGCGACTGACCCGGACGGCCCGGCGGGCGGCCGGCAGAATCACGTCCACCACCGGAACCGAGTAGCGCTCGCGGGCATCGCGCAGCACCGCGGACGACGCCGAGTTGCAGGCGATCACCAACGCCTTCACGTCGCGGTCGATCAACCGGTCGAGGCACTCCAGGGCGAACTCGCGCACCTCGGGCAGGCTCTTGGTGCCATAGGGGGCACGCGCGGTGTCGCCGAGGTAGACGATGTCTTCGTTCGGCATCTGGTCGACGATGGAGCGCGCGACGGTCAGCCCACCGAAGCCGGAATCGAAGATGCCGATCGGGCCCGCGGTGTCGCTCACAAGGCCTGATCCTAGTGGTGTCGCTCCGCGTCGGGTTGCCGCTCAGCGATGGCTGAGCGCTGTGCCAGGCTGTGCGTCATGAGTGCTGAGCATCATTACCGGCTGACCGTCAACTGGACGGGTGACCGGGGCACGGGGACCTCCGGCTACCGCGAATACGACCGGTCGGTGACCGTCGAGGTGAGCGGCAAGCCCGTGCTGTTGGGCTCGGCCGACAAGCCGTTCCGCGGCGATCCTGGCCGGTGGAACCCTGAGGATCTGTTGCTGGCGGCCCTGTCGCAGTGCCACCTGTTGTCGTACCTGCACGCCTGCGTGGTGCGGGGGGTGGTGGTCACGGCCTATCGTGACGAGGCATCCGCGGTGATGGTGACGCAGGGCTCCGCAGGTGCGTTCGCGCAGGCCACGTTGCATCCGATCGTGACGGTCGCGCGGCCGTCCATGGTGCAGGCGGCGACGCAGGCGCACCACGACGCGCACGAGTGGTGCTTCATCGCGAACTCGGTGAACTTTCCGGTGCGCATCGAGCCGGTGATCACGGTCGGCTGACTCCCCGCTGGTCGAGCCCGCACGCCGGCATCACGTCCACCCGCCGAGGAGGTGCGCCTCGATCTGCCCGCCACCCCGCTTTGACTAACCACACCTCGACAGCATGGGATGGACCCATGACCTACACCCGCGTCGACGGCCGGGCGGCCGACCAGCTTCGTCCCGTCACCATCACCCGCAACTGGCTCGACCACGCCGAGGGGTCCGTGCTCGTCGAGTTCGGACGCACCCGGGTACTGATCGCGGCCAGCGTCACCCAGGGCGTGCCGCGCTGGCGCAAGGGCTCGGGCCTGGGCTGGGTGACCAGCGAATACGCGATGCTGCCGCGCGCCACCCACAGCCGCAGCGACCGCGAATCGGTCAAGGGTCGCATCGGCGGCCGCACCCACGAGATCTCGCGGCTGATCGGACGGTCGCTGCGCTCCGTCATCGACTACCAGGCCCTGGGCGAGAACACCATCGTGCTCGACTGCGACGTGCTGCAGGCCGACGGCGGCACCCGCACCGCCGCCATCACCGGCGCCTACGTCGCCCTGGCCGACGCCGTGGCCTGGTTGCGCAGCAGGCACGCACTCGCCGGCGAACCGCTCACCGGCTCCGTCGCCGCCGTCTCGGTGGGCGTCGTCGAGGGCACCCCGCTGCTCGACCTCGCCTACGTCGAGGATTCGGCCGCCGAGGTCGACCTCAACGTGGTCACCACCGGCGACGGACGCTTCGTCGAGGTGCAGGGCACCGCCGAGGGTCAGCCGTTCGACCGGGCCGTCCTGGACGCACTGCTCGACCTGGGCGTCGCCGGCACGCTCGAACTGTCGCTGCTGCAGCAGCAGGCGCTGGCCCGATGACCGGTATTGGGGACGGTTCCTTTCCCCGTCGGGCGTCGCGGCGCGGGCACTGTACGACGGGTATTGGGGACGGTTCCTTTCCCCGTCGGGCGTCGCGGCGCGGGCACTGTCCGACCGGTATTGGGGACGGTTCCTTTCCCCGTCGGGCGTCGGTTCGGTGCGCGGGTGCGACAGGTAATGGAACCGTCCCCGTTATCCGTCGCGAAGGGATCCGGTGCCCGGGTGCGACAGGTAAAGGAACCGTCCCCATTATCGGTCGCGGAGACGTCCGATGAAGGTCGTGCTGGCCACCCACAATGCCAAGAAGCTGGCCGAACTGCGCCGGCTGGTCGCCGAGCAGGGCACCGACCTAGACATACTCGGCCTGGACGACGTCGCGCCTTATCCCGAGCCCGCCGAAACCGAGCGGACGTTCGAGGGCAACGCCCTGCTCAAGGCCCGCGCCTGCCGCAACGCCACTGGCGAGTCCGCGCTCGCCGACGATTCGGGCATCGAGGTCGACCTGCTCAACAACATGCCCGGCGTCCGTTCGGCGCGGTGGGCGGGCCATGGTGCGTCCGATCGGCAGAACCTCGAGTTGCTGATCGCCCAACTCGCCGACACCGACCCGGCCGAACGCACCGGACGCTTCGTCGCGGCCGTCGCGTTCGCCGCCCCGGACGGCATCGAGCACGTGCTGCGCGCCACCATGGAGGGCCGGCTCGTGTCGACCCCCAGGGGCGAGCATGGGTTCGGGTACGATCCGATCTTCGTGACCGACGGCCAGACCCGCACCAATGCCGAACTGCTGCCGTCCGAGAAGGACGCGATCAGCCACCGCGGCAAGGCTGTCCGGGCGATGCTGCGGTGGTTGGCCGACCGGGAGGGGTGACAGGGTGCAGCAGTACCTGGACCTGTTGCGGCTGGTCCGCGACCACGGCGCCGAGAAGGGCGACCGCACCGGCACCGGAACCCGCAGCATCTTCGGTCATCAGATGCGCTTCGACCTGCGCGAAGGCTTTCCGCTGGTCACCACCAAGAAGATCCACACCCGCAGCGTGTTCGGCGAGCTGCTCTGGTTTCTGCGCGGCCAGACCAACGTCGGCTGGCTGCACGACAACGGCATCACGATCTGGGACGAATGGGCGGACGACGCCGGCGAGCTCGGTCCGATCTACGGCTACCAGTGGCGTTCGTGGCCCGCCCCGGACGGCCGCCACATCGACCAGCTGGCAACGGTGATCGAGGCGATCCGCAGCAACCCCGACAGCCGCCGGCACATCGTCTCGGCCTGGAACGTGGCCGACCTCGACGACATGGCGCTGCCGCCGTGTCACGCCTTCTTTCAGTTCTACGTCGCCGACGGACGCCTATCGTGCCAGCTCTACCAGCGCTCGGCCGACATCTTTCTCGGCGTGCCGTTCAACATCGCCTCGTACGCGCTGCTCACGCACATGGTGGCGCAGGTGACCGGGCTGGGCGTCGGCGATTTCGTGCACACGCTGGGCGATGCCCACCTCTACCTCAACCACCTCGAGCAGGCCGAGCGGCAACTGGCGCGCGAACCCCGTCCGCTGCCCACGTTGCGGCTCAACCCGGAGGTGAACGCCGTCGACGCGTTCACCCTGGCCGACATCGAGGTGCAGAACTACGACCCGCACCCCGGCATCAAGGCTCCGATCGCCGTCTAGTGCCCCAGCCACCAGCCTTCCCCCGGGCCAGCACCGAGGCGCCGACCCGTCCACGCACCTCGTTCCCGCCGCCGATCTTCGCGCCGCTGCGCCGCTTTCTGACCGGACGGCGCGCGAACCCCTTCGATCGCATGACCGTGCACGAGTTTCAGTACGGCGATGCCCGGGTGCGCATCTATGAGCTGTGGACGATGCGTCCCGAAGAAGCCGAACGGCCGGACCTGACCACCTTCGCGCTGATTCACGGGCTCGGTGTCTCGTCCAGGTTCTTCGTGCCGCTGGCGCACGCGCTGGCCCCCTACGGACGAGTGCTGCTGTTCGACCTGCCCGGCTTCCACGACCTGCCCCGGCCCAGGCACAAGATGTCGATCGTCGATTTCGCCGACGTGGTGAAGCGGGCGATGGACGAGCTCGCGGTGGTCGATCCGCTGCTGGTCGGCCACTCGATGGGCGCCCAGGTGGTCACCGAGATTCTCGCCGAGTACCCCGGCTACTCCAGCGCAGCGATGCTCGTCGGCCCGGTCGTCGTGCCCGGCGAACGCACGCTGAAGGACGTGGCGCTGCGGTTCGCCGCGGCAGCCGTGTACGAGCCGACCAGCAACGTGCTGGCGGCGGTCGGCTCGTACCTGCGGGCCGGCGTCCGCTGGATCAGCGACACTGCTCCCAAGGTGGTCGCCTACCCGATCGAGCAGCGGTTGACCCGCTCGCGCGCCCGGCTGCTGATCGTCAGCGGCGAGCACGATTCGGTCAGCCCGTTGGCGTGGCGCGAGCAGCTTGCGGCCAGCGTGAGCGGTGCCAGCGTGCTGACCATTGCGGGTGCGGCACACGGGGTGGTCTACGACCGCTACGCCGAGCTCACCGACGAACTGCTCGGCCTGGCCGGCATCGGTACGGCATGATTCGACGGGCCGCGGCGGGCGTCCTCGACTGGGTCGTGGGGGTCAGCTGGTGGCTGCACGCGTTCACCCGCCGGGGCACCCCGGACGCCTTCGCCGAGCCCGGCCCCGACCCGTCCCACTCCACCCCGCTGGTGCTGCTGCCCGGCATCTGGGAACGCTGGACGTACCTGGTGCCCCTGGCCCGCGCACTCAACGGCCATGGTCATCCCGCGCACCTGATCGGGGCTCTGGGCGCCAACGGCGCACCCCTGGACGTCGCAGCCGGCGTCGTTGCCCGGTTCCTGGTCGAGCGGGATCTGCACGGCGTGATCTTCGTCGCGCACTCCAAGGGCGGGCTGATCGGCAAGCGTGTGATGCTCGACCCGGGGGTGGCCGACCGGGTCCGTGGCATGGTGGCGCTGAGCACGCCGTTCGCCGGTTCGTCCCTGGCCTGGCCGATCTTCAACCGTTCGCCGCTCGGCGTGTTCGCCCCGACGGGACCGGCGATCATCGACCTGGCAGCACAGCGCGACGTCAACGCCCGGATCATCTCGCTGCAACCCATTCATGACCAGGTGATCCCCCAGGGCAGCCGGCTCGAGGGAGCCCGTAACGTGACGCTGCCGGTTGCCGGGCACTTTCGTCCGCTGCGCAATCACGAGGTGCAGCGCACGATCCATCGGCTGGTGCACGAGCTGGAGATCACGCCGCGATGATGTCGTGTCCGACCGCATCGGTAGGCTCTGGCGCGTGCGGATCATTGGCATCGCGATAGTCGGCTCTAGCGGGGTGATCGGCGACGGTCACCGCCAGCCCTTCGAGATCGCCGAGGACTGGGCCCGCTACAAGCGGGTCACCCTCGGCCACCCGATGATCATGGGCCGCGGCACCTTCGATGCGATCGGGCGCTGGTTGCCGGGGCGCACCACCATCGTGGTCACCCACCACCCGGACCGCATCGAGTTGCCCACGGACGATCGCGCCGTCGGTCACGCGGTCGTCTCCCTGGACGATGCACTGGCGCTGGCCCGGACCTTGGACGACGAGGTCTACGTCGCCGGCGGCGGCACCATCTATCGCCAGGCCTGGCCGCTACTCACCGAACTGGACCTGACCGAGGTGGACGCCGCTGCCGAGGGGACCGTCTTCTTCCCGGAGGTGCTGCCCAGCGAGTGGGAGCAGATCTCCCGCGATCCGCGCGAGGGTTACGCGTTCGTCCGGTATCGCCGCAGGACCCCTGACCAGCGCTGATGCGCGCGCAGGCCTCGATTCTGCACCTCGACCTGGACGCCTTCTTCGCCGCGGTCGAGCAGCGCGACAAGCCCTCGCTGCGCGGCAAGCCGGTGATCGTCGGCGGGGTCGGACAGCGTGGGGTGGTGTCGACCGCGTCGTACGAGGCGCGGGTGTTCGGGGTGCGGTCGGCGATGCCGATGCACGAGGCGCGGCGGCGCTGTCCGCATGCCGCGTTCCTCGCTGGACGATTCGGCGCCTACCGCGCGGCCAGCACGATCGTGATGGGTCTGCTGCGCGAGCTGTCGCCGCTGGTGGAGCCGCTGAGCCTGGACGAGGCGTTCGTCGACCTGGCGGCGGGGGAGCGATCACTCGACCCGGATGACGTGCTGGCCGAGGTGGCGCTGCTGCGGGCCCGGCTGACGGAGCGGACCGGCGGGCTGACGGCTTCGGTGGGTGTCGGGTCGTCCAAGTTCATCGCGAAGGTGGCCAGTGAACTGGCCAAGCCGGACGGGGTGGTGCTGGTGACTCCGGGCACCGAGGTCGAGACGATCGCGCCGCTGCCGGCCCGGGCGATCCCGGGCATCGGCCCGGTGACGATGGAGAAGCTGGCCCGGCTCGGGGTGACCACGGTGGCCGACCTGCAGCGGTTGTCGGTGCGCGAGCTGGTGCGCGAGCTGGGCCGGTCGCAGGGGGAGTGGATCGGGGCGTTGGCATTCGCGCGCGACGACCGTCCCGTCGAGCCCGATCGCGAAACCAAGTCGATCTCGGTCGAGGACACCTTCGCCACCGACGTCACCGACCGGGAGGTGCTCCACGCGGTGATCGGGCGCGATTCGGCCACGGTTGCCCGGCGGCTCTCGGCGGCCCACCTGTTCGCTCGCACGATCACGCTGAAGGCGCGTTACCCCGACTTCACCACGCTGTCGCGCTCCCGGACGTTGGACGGTGCGACCGATGCCCCCGACGTGATCGCGCTGGTGGCGCGGAGCCTCCTGGCTCAGGTGGACGTGCCACGCGGTCTGCGGCTGCTTGGTGTCGGGGTGGCGGGTCTGACCGAGCTGGCGCAGGAGGCACTGTTCGACGAGCGGTCGATCGGTTTCCTGGTCGAGACCGGTGATCCGTTGGTCGAGCCCACTCCGCTGGTCGAACCTGTCGAGACCGGTGATCCGCTGGTCGAGCCTGTCGAGACCGGTGGTCCGCTGGTCGAGCCTGTCGAGACCGGTGGTCCGCTGGTCGAGCCGGTCGAGACCACTTCGTTGGTCGAGCCCGCCGAGACCACTTCGTTGGTCGAGCCCGCCGAGACCCGTGATCCTCTGGTCGAAACCACCCAGCAACCCGAATCCCTGGCCTGGGACCACCGTCGTCCGGACGGCTACCGGCCGGGTGACGACGTGGTGCACGACGACTACGGGCCGGGCTGGGTGTGGGGCAGCGGGCTGGGCCGGGTGACCGTCCGGTTCGAGACTGCGCAGACCGGCCCGGGCCCCGTCCGCACGTTCGCGGTGGACGATCCGTCGCTTCGTCCGGCGGAGTAATTGAACCCCGGCGACTCCGCATCATGCCTTGTTACGCCCGTGCGTGCCGTACGTCACCAAATCGAGACCCGAAGGTGCATCCAAAGGGCGACTTGGCGCAGAAGTACCTAGTAGATCGCCTGTACCCGCAGGCGACCGAGAGGAGTAATGCCATGCGTTCCCCCCACATCGCTGTTCCCGGCCTGATTCTCGCCTGCGCGCTCAGCCTGGCCGGCTGTAGCTCGGCACCGATGGCGACCAGTGCGGCCCCGGCCACCTCCGCACCCATGACGTCGGCGCCGATGTCGCCGAGTGCGTCGGCGACCAGCCCGGCCAGCGCCGGCACCATCGTCGACGTGGCCTCCGGCAACGAGGACTTCAGCACGTTGGTGGCCGCGGTGAAGGCCGCCGGTCTGGTGGAGACCCTCAGTGGTGACGGGCCGTTCACCGTGTTCGCGCCCACCAACGAGGCCTTCGCGGCGTTGCCCGATGGTCTGCTCGACAAGCTGCTGGAGCCGGCCAACAAGGGCGTGCTGACCAAGATCCTCACCTACCACGTGGTCTCCGGTGAGGTCATGGCCGCCGACGTCAAGCCCGGCAAGGTGAAGACCGTCGAGGGTACCGAGATCACCATCGCCACCAGCGGCGGCGGCGTGACCGTCAACAAGGCCAACGTGACCGCCACCGACGTCGACGCGAGCAACGGTGTGATCCACGTCATCGACGCGGTGCTGGTGCCGGCCGGCGTCGACGTCAGCAAGCTGTGACCGCAGCACCCAGCGCTCTCACTGTCTGCTGAGCCCGGCATGAGCCTCGGCGGTCGCGTCGCTCGACGACGCGACCGTCGGGGCTCGGCGGGGTTGCGGAGTCTCGAGTAGGGCCGCCGAGTCGGCGAACCGCTCCCATACACTGAGCTCTGCCGCCGGAGTGGTGAAACTGGCAGACACGCAGGATTTAGGTTCCTGTGCCTTAGGGCGTGAGGGTTCAAGTCCCTTCTTCGGTACTCGATTTGTTGCCTTTGACAAGGCATTATAGCTTGAGCCCTTCCCCAGAGGGCCCAAACGTGCAACATACGTGCAACAACCAAGATCGCGAAACGGCCCCGATGATCACTCATCGGGGCCGTTTCGTAGGTCGGTCGCGCTAGATCGGGACTCCCCGGTCGGGCGGTCTGCGGTGGTGGCCGGGAGGATCGGGGCGGTGGACGGGCCGGTGTTCGATGGTCTCCCACACGTCGTGGTTGGGTCGGGACATGAGGTTGTTCACGATCCGATCTCGCCAAGCGAGTAGTCGATTCTTGATCCCGTCGAGCGACTCGGGGGTGATGCCATAGTCGGCGACCGAGCCAGAGCCAACGGTCGACACGAGGGCGAGTTGATCGGCGAACGTGGCGTTGTCGAATCCGGGGTCGTGCTCGGCCGCCAGTCGGAGCAGTTCGGGGTCGGTGAAGCGATCGGATTGGCGGATCGAGTCGACGTCGAGGAAGTCGCGGGCCGCGGCGCGGCTGTAGACCGCGCCGACCTTGTTGGCGACCGCGTCGTCGATAGCGAGGACTGGTCCGATGTCGAACCTGATCGGATCGTGGCCTCGCCAGTCGACCCCGAGGTCGACCTCGAGTTGTTCGTCGCCCCTGGTGACGATGAGTCTCGCAAAGAGGGGTGCGCTGCGGGTGCGCGAGGCGTCGTAGCCATGCTCGCTGAGAGCTGCCATGGCGTGATCGACGGCGTCGGCGAACCGTGCCTCGGTGATGTTCATCGTGAACAGGTCGACGTCCTGGGTTGGCCGGTCCGTCAAGCCGTGTTCCCGAATCGCACCTGACCCGGCCAAGGCGAACCCGTCCTCATGGGTGACGCCGAGGATGACCGCGGCCACCGCGCGCTGGAAGTCCCAGCTGGGCATGGCTAGGCAGCGGCCAACTCGGGGAAGCGTGCCTCCCACGAGTCGCGGCAGCGCTTGGGTAGCCGGAGCTGAGGCCAGACACGACGGAGCAGGCCGGCGCTGAGCAGGGCTTCCTGAAGTTCGCTGGTGCCCTCGCGGATGACGTTCTCGTAGACCTTCTCGACACCGTCAGGCGTGGATAGGTCCGCGGTCGCATCCGGCCCCCAGTAGACGGTGAGCGGCAGGGTGACGACGCCTTCGTTCGGCCCGTGGAGCGCGGCGAGGCTGGACGGCATCTCGTACGGAATGACGTCCTGGTAGAGCACGCGTCCGGTCATTGTGCTCACCTCCTCGACTGCTTCAAGGGTAGCGGTGGCGTGCGACACCGCCCAAGGTCGCGCTGTCGCCCGCCCGTCCAGGAGGTGCATCATCGCCACCAGGTGGCGTTGGGGACGGGCCTGAACAGCTGATCGAGGGCGGTGACCGGTACCCGGATAAGCCGACTCCCGCTGTGAACCGCGGGAAGGTCGCCGGTCCGAATGCGTCGGCGCAAGGTCATGGCGCTCACGTGATAGCGCTCGGCGGCCTCCCTGAGGCTCAGGTACTCGGCCGGCTGTCCGTTGGCTGGCTGTGCGGTCATGTGGGACTCCTTCGCAGTTGCGTCCGGTTCAGATGGGGATGCCTCGGTCGTGCTGGTGGTGGGTGCCGGGGATGGGTTCGGGTGGCCGGCGGGTGGTGGTGGTGTGCTGGATGAGCTCCCAGCGTTCGACGGTGGGGTCGTGGCGGTGCAGGCGGTAGTCGAGGGCCGCGGCGATGCTGTTGACCGGGACGGGCCCGTCGTGGAGGGCCTGGTCGAGGACGTAGGCGGCGTCGTCGCCGAGTCCGGCGATGGTTTCCAGATGTGCGGCGAGCAGAGGGAGTCGGGGGTCGTTGGCGAGGTGCCGTCCGAGGTGTTGGAGTTGGGGCCACCAGGGGGTGATGTCGGGCATGCCGGCGTCGGCGAGGTGGCGGTCGAGCCGGTGTTGCCAGCGGCTGCCGGCAGCGGTGATGGCGGGTTGCCCGGTGGGCCGCAGGTCGTGCTCAGGGACCGCGTTGGCCGCTCTCCACAGCGCCAGGTCGGCGGCGAGCTGGTCGGGGAGGTGGAGGCGGGTCTGCCAGGCGGGGGCCTGTTCGGGTGCGTCGAGGCGGAACTGCTGGGCGAGTTGGCTGATCTGCTCGGCGCGGGCGTCGAGGTAGGGACCCCAGGTCGGGTCCTCGCTGAGCATGCTGGGGATGCCGGGGAGCCAGGGGAGTGGTCCGGCGGGGAGGTGTCGGGTGGGGTCGATGCGCCAGTCGAGGACGGCGGCGATGTCGTGGGCGCCGGCGAGGCTGTCCTGGGCGATGGCGTCGCGGAGCACGGCGACCGGGTCGGTGCCGGTGGCGGCGATCTGGAGGAGGTGGCCGCGCAGGGTGGGCCAGGCGGGTTCGCTGGTGAGCCACAGCACCATCTGGTCGGCCCGGTCCTCAAGGCGGGCGACGTTCTCTGCGCCGAAGTGGTGCTCGGCGGCGACGCCGAGCCCGTCGACGTACTTGGCGATGGCGGGTGCGATCAGCTGTGCTGGGTCGTGGGCCTGGCGTTGGTGGCTGCTGGCGGACAGGGCTTGCTCGTCGTGGCCGAGGATGCGTTCGAGGGTGTCTTCGGCGGCCCGGATGGTGAGGGAGTCGTAGTCGATGGGGTCTGGTTGACCGTCGCCGGTGACAGCAATGTGCAGGTGGTTGGCGTGTCGTCCGCGGCTGGCGGCGGTGTAGAGCTGTTGGCGGGTCTCATTGCCGGTGATGAGGGTGTGGCTGGTGTCGGCGGTGACGCCTTGGGCGGTGTGGATGGTGGTGGCGTAGCCGAGTTCGGTCCAGGCCTCGACGTAATCGGCGGGCAGCCGAACGCTCCGCCGCCCGCCCAAGTCGTGGGCGGTGATCGAGCCGTCGAGGTGGACGGTGTGGACGGTCCAGCGATCGCCGTTGGTGACCCAGGCGCCGTTGCGGGTGCGCAGGGCCCGGTTGTTGCGCCGGGTGATGACGATGTCGCCGGCGGAGGCCCGGTTGCCGTCGGCGAGGGCGACTTCGCGTCCGGCTGGGTGGCCGGCCAGGCGGAGGGTGCGGGCATGGTGGTTGAGCTGGGCGACCAGATCCCGAGTGCCGGCGAGCATGATCGCATCCAGGCCGTGCTGCCGGTCGCGGGTCCAGGCGGTCAATATCTGGCTGATGATGCTGGTGCTGTCGGCGGGGTGGAGGCGCTGGTTGTCGACATAGAAGGCGATCGCGGCGGGATCGCCGTTGCGGAGGGCGAGGCTGCCAGCGGCTTCGGCGGGGTCGGTGAACCGGAGGACTTCTTCGAGGCGGATGGTGCCGTCGGTGTGGGCGAGGTCGGTGAGGATGCCGCCGGCGGCGACGGCGGTGAGCTGGTGGTCGTCCCCGATGAGCCGGACGCTGCCGCCGAGGCTGGTGACGACGTTGACGATCAGGTCGAGGGTGGGCGTGTCGGCCATCCCGGCCTCGTCGACGATGACCAGGCTGGCGGGCCCGATGGTGCGGACCCAGCTGGGTGCGGTGTCGGGGTGGTCGAGGCTGTGGGCGAGTTTGGCGAGCGTCTCGCAGGGTGCGTCGTCGAGGTGTTCGGCGAGGACGTGGGCGGCGGCGGCTGATGGGGCGAGGCCGATGATGGTGCCGCCGCTGCTGGCCCAGGCGTCGGCGAGCACGGTCAGGGCGGTGGTCTTGCCGGTGCCGGCGGGTGCGATCGCGAGTTGGAGGCGGCGTCCGGAGGTGGCCAGCTCTCGGACGAGCCGGGCCTGGCCGTCGTTGAGGTTGACCCCGTTGGCGACGGATTCGAGCAGGGCCAGGTCGACCAGGGCGGGGTCGATGGTGCGTCCGTCGGTCAGGGCTGCGGTGGACAGCAGCCGCCGTTCGGCGGCGATAATGCGGCCGGAGCTGTAGGTGGTCGAGCCTGCGAGCTGGTAGACGCTGCGCCCGTCACGGCGGCGCAGCGCATCGGGCTCGGTGGCGTCGTCGTCCGGGTCGAGTGGGAACGAGGTGGTGTGTAGGACGTAGTCCACGATCTGGTCGACGATCGGCTCGACCTGCTCGGCGGCGACGGTGAGGCCGGCGAGTTGGCGCAGCGCTTCGGCGCGGACGTGCCAGCCCTGCCAGGTCGCCCGGCTGGCCTCCACCTCGGCGGTGACGGTGGCAGCGATGTGACCGAGCCATTCGCCACCCAGGTTCACCGCCTGTTGCGGGTGCGGGGTGAGGGCCTGCCGGACCATCTGGTCGACACCGCCTGCGCCGAGGTGCTGGTCGGCCTGTTGGCGCCAGGTGGCGCGCTGTTCGGCCAGGGTGCGGGGTTCGTGTTTGGCCTGTCGGGTGGCGAGGTTGGCCTGCTGGGCCAGGTGGATCATTTCCAGCCCGGTGGGCGGCCGGCCGTGGTCGGCCCGGAACCGGGTGGCGAGCCGGGCAGCCTCGGCCTCGATGTCGACTCGCCGCGACGACCAGCGGGCGC
The DNA here is from genome assembly GCA_016711205.1 of Micropruina sp. GTDB lineage: Bacteria > Actinomycetota > Actinomycetes > Propionibacteriales > Propionibacteriaceae > Micropruina. The sequence goes on from JADJTM010000001.1 coordinate 394,433, forward strand.
ACAGCGATGGGTCGATGCCGTCGATCTCCCACACCGGACGCCGCCCGTTCTTGGACGCCCGGGGCACCCAGCGGACACCGAGGGTCTCAGTGAGCTGGGTGCGGAGGAGGGCGTCGTAGGTTTCGGAGGTGGCGACGTGCGACTTGAGGAAGGTCCGTCCGTCGATCGCCAACCATCTCCCGTCGAGGGACTGGACCTTGTTCGCGACCGCGACGTGGGTGTGCAGATCGGGGTCGCCGGCGCGGGAGTCGCGATGCACGAATGCGGCCGCGACCATGCCGAGCGCGTCGACCTGGCGGACCCCGTCCGTGCCGGTCCGGGTGAACAGCGCATCACGTTCCTGGTAAGCCAGCGCGCCGCGGACGGCGGCCTGGTGGCAGCGTTCGATCAGTGCGGCGATCTGCGGGTCGGCCAGCGCCCATAGGGCCGACACGGACTTGGGTGGGGAGAACACCTGGTCGTAGCCAGCCACCGTGACCGGCGACTTCTTCGACCAGCGGGCGATCTCGGCCAACAGCTCGGTCTCGCCGACCGGTTCGCGACCGTAGGTGCGCTGGAAGCACTCCCGGCCGACCTGGGTGCGCAGCGCGGACACGACGTCGGAGGGGACCCTGGCCCGGACCGGGCGCCCGGCAGCGGCGTTCCACGCCCGGCAGCGGGCGGTCAGCTCCTCGGTGAACTCGCTACGGACCGGCTCGCGTTTCCGGAACGGCGCCCCGAGCCTGCCGGCGGCCTCAACCTGGGCCGGTGACAGGCCGGCGGCAGCCGCCGCGGCGCGGAGCTGGTCGGCGTTCGGATGGGCACCCTCGCCGAACAGGTGGTTCATCTGGACCTCGGTCACGATCTCGCCGGCGGCCATGCCGAGCCCGTCCAGGCCGACACCGATCCAGATGCCGGGAGCCTCGCCCTGCTCGGTGTAGTAGGAGGTCAGACCGCCGGCCGGCACTCGGGCGTCCTGTGCGGCGACCTGCCGGATCAGGTAGTCGGGTACCGACATGCCCGCCAACTTCTTCACCGTCATCACTCCGACCACCTCCTTCCAACCTTCCCTAAGCCCAGCCGGGCGTCGAACGGGACGCCCGGCCGCCGGGTTCTGGCCGACTTCTCGTCTAAGCCGATGACGGCACCCCGATCCGGACAAACCGGCTCGGGAATGTCCACGACCCCGACCTCAGGGCCGAGCCCGGCATGCTCCCTTAAGCCGCTGAACAGGGCCGTTCCGGACACCAAAGCGGCCGGCAACATCGGCCTTCCACCTCCTCGAGCGCTGAGCCTCCCTACCTTCCCAGGCCCAGGAAGTTGGCGATCGGGACACCCGCAGCCCGGGTTTGTGCAGGAAGTCGAGCCGGTCCGGCGTTGCCACAAACGTTCCCTCTGGCGTTCGAAACGGGTTTGGCTGTCGCCACACGCATGGCGTCTGTGCTTGTCGCGGGCGCGTTCCCCACGTTCCCCTACTAGTTGTTCGGGAGGTCTTGCGACAGTGCGGAGCGGGCTGGTTCCGTCAGGCCGAGCGGCTGGCGCCGGGTGCATCCGCGCCACCCGCCACCGATGTAGCCAGTATCAATAGCGGTACTGTGCGGCTGCGTCGTTGGAGGCTGTCGTTCAGAGCCTCGGGAGGTCTCGACCGTGACCCGCAAGCCGTCAGGAGCAGAGATGGGCGTCGCAGAGCACTACACCTACCGGGTGCGCTGGTCCGGCGAGGACGGCGAGTATGTCGGCACCGTCGCCGAACTGCCGTCCTTGTCCTGGCTGTCCCCGGACCGGACAGAAGCCTTCGCTGGCATCCAGCAGCTCGCCGCCGACGCGGTGGCCGACATGCTGGCCGACGGCGAGATCCCGCCGGAGGCGATCGCAGACCGCGCCTACTCCGGCAAGTTCATGGTCCGGATCCCGCCCGAACTCCACCGCCAGCTCGCCATCGACGCCGCCGAGCAACACGTGTCTCTGAACCGCCTGATCAGCGCCAGGTTGGGCGCCTGAAACCGGGTCGTCGGCGACGTCCCACCGGCAATGCACATTGTGTATTCCGAGTGGGATGGGCGTGGTGATGAGTCGGGTAGAGACGAGAAGCAGGTGGCTGGCGAGGCGTGGACAGAGGTCCGACGGGAGTTGGGGACGGGGCTCCTGGCAGGAGACCGGGGGTAGGTCGCGACCGTGGCTTCGGGACGCGGGGCGGACGGGCCTGGCCGCGGCGCGCCCCTGTGCGTCGCTTCGGCCGTCGGTATCAGAGCTGGAGCGAGCTGATCAGGGTGCGGACGCGGCGTTCGAGTTCGTAGCGGATGCGGCGGACGGTGTCGAGATCCTGGTCGTGCGGGTCGTCGATGTCCCAGTTCTCGTAGCGCTTGCCGGGGAAGACGGGGCAGGCGTCGCCGCAGCCCATGGTGATCACGACGTCGGCGGCGCGGACGGTCTCGTCGGTCCAGGGCTTGGGGAACTCGTGCGCGATGTCGATGCCCCGTTCGGCCATCGCGGTGATCGCTGCCGAGTTCACTTCGAGGCCGGGCTCGGAGCCGCCTGACCAGGCGACGGCTTTGTCGCCGGTGAGCGCTTGGAAGAAGCCGAGGGCCATCTGGGAGCGGCCGGTGTTGTGGGTGCAGAGGAACAGGACGACGGGTTTGCCGTCGGTGTGGAGTCCTTCCACGCGGGCGAGGGCTCGGAGGCGTTGGCGGGAGAACCGTTCGGCGAGCAGGGGCAGGAATTTGGTGACTTTGGCGCGGTCGGCGAACTGGTCGAAGGAACTGGCCAGGAATCGTTCGATGGTCTCGGGTCCGTAGAGGCCGGTGAACTCGTCGGCGAGTCGGGCGGCTGCCTGTTTGAGGGCGAGCTTCTCGTCGGCATGGAGGCTTTCCCAGGTGCGTTCGGAGACGGGGTGGACGGTCATGACGGGTCTCCTTCGAGGCTGGCCGCGAGCAGGTCGACGCGGCTGGTGAGGTCGTTGTAGGCGGTGTCGAACGCGTTGGCGCGGTCGACGCGGGCGGGGTCGGAGATCGACCAGTGCAGCGGTGGGGTGTCGAGTTCCTCGTAAGCGCGGTCGCATACGGCGATCAGCAGTTCGTCGCCGGTGAGGACGTCCTGGGCGAGTTTCGGCGTGGCACCGGTGAGGTCGAGGCCGTGGCGGCGTCCGACTCTCACTGCCTTGGGGTGGACGCGTGCGGCCGGGTGGGTTCCGGCCGAGACGACCGGGATGTCACTGATCGTGCGCCAATAGGACTCGGCAAGCTGGGAGCGGGCGGAGTTCTGTGAGCAGACGAACGCAACCCTGCCCGGACGGGGCAGGTGGCCCTCGACGGCGCCGATGAGCTGGTTGCAGTCCGGGGTGCGGAGGACGTAGGTCCGTCGGCCGTCTCCCTCGGAGCGGCGGCGGGTGACGAGCCCGGCGTATTGGAGGATCTGGAGGTGGTGGGCCATCAGGTTGGTGGGGATGTCCAGGCGGGTGCCGAGTTCGCTCGGGGCGAGGTCGGCGTGGGCGAGGAGGTCGATGATCGCCAGCCGGGACGGGTCGCCGAGGGCGGCGTAGGCGCGGGCGCGTGTTTCAAGGTCGGTTGACATCCGGCGATACCTCCATGACTATTGAGGCAATGATTGCTGAGGTAAACGAGAACGTCAACCCTGGGGAGCCGGGAGAGATCGAGGCATGATGAGCAAGCCGACCGTCCTGTTCGTGTGTATCCACAACGCCGGACGCTCGCAGATGGCCGCCGGCTACCTGCGCCAGCTGGCCGGGAACCGGGTGGAGGTGTTGTCGGCGGGCTCGACCCCTGCTGATGCGGTCAACCCTGTCGCGGTGCAGGCGATGGCCGAGGAGGGGATCGACATCGCCGGCGAGCAGCCCAAGGTACTCACCACCGACGCGGTGAAGACCTCCGATGTGGTGATCACGATGGGCTGCGGGGACACCTGCCCGTTCTATCCGGGCAAGCGGTACGAGGACTGGGTGTTGGACGACCCTGCCGGGCAGGGCATCGAGGCCGTGCGGCCGATCCGTGACGAGATCCGCCGCCGCATCGAGACCCTCCTCGATGAGATCCTCCCCAACCAGGCCGAAGGCGTCCCGGCGTCGTGATCCATGTCGAGCGCGGCACCAGCCCTGAGACTGGTGCCGCGCAGACCTTCTTGCGATGTGCCGATCAGTGGACGAGCGCCTCGGTTGCCGGCCGTCTGGGTGTGGCGACAGTGTCTCCCCAGGGAACCTGGGCGAGGCGGCGGCCGTCGCGCTGGATCGCGGCGAGAGGAGCGGCTTCGGCGGTCTGCCGCTGTCGCAGCAGTGGGTTGGCGGTGTCGGCGCCGGCGAGGGTCTGGTTGATCACCCATGCCCAGGGGTGGATGTCGGCGCGTTCGAGGTCGGCCTGGAGTTGTTCGGCTTCCAGGACGGGTGTGGTTTCGGCCAGGGTGATGATGATCGCCTTGGTGTAGTCGGGGTCCTGCAGGCGCATCAGCGGGGTGGTGAAGTTCATGCCGTCGGCCATGTTCCGGACGATCTCGTTGTGGTAGGAGCCGGTGGCGTCCATCAGCAGCAGGGTGTGACCGGTGGGAGCGGTGTCCATCACGACGAACCTGTGCCGGGCCTCGGCCACGGCGTGGGAGAAGGCTTGGAAGACCGCGACTTCTTCGGTGCAGGGTGAGCGGAGGTCCTCGGCCAGGGCGGCTCGTCCGTCGTCGTCCAGGGTCGCGCCTTTGGTGGCCATGACCCGTTCCCGGTACTCGGCGGTGGCTTGGTTGGGGTCGATGCTCGACACCCGTAGCCGGTCCGAGGCCAGCGACGTGTCGAGGTGGGCGGCCGGGTCGGTGGTCGTCAGGTGGACGTCCTTGCCGAGGGCGACCAGCTGGAGCGCGACCGCGCTGGCGATCGTGGTCTTGCCGACACCGCCCTTGCCCATGCACATCACCAGTCCCTGATCGGCACGGGCCAGCTCGGCCACGAGCGCATCCAGGCCCGGCAGGGACGCTGCCACGGCCGTCCACGTTTGGTCGACGTGGGCCACTGTCCCGTCCGCACTGAGGAGGCTGCGGAGGGCGGGAACGCCGACCATGTCGACCCCGCGCAGGGCGATGTGGTCGTTGGCCAGCCCGGCCAGCTGCGGTGGGAGATCGGCGAGCGCTTGTTGTTCCCGCGCCCGGATGGTGTCGGCCAGCCGGTCCCCATCGGCGCCGGATGGCATGACGCCGTTGACGACGAGGTGGGTGGCCTGCACGCCGGCCTCGGCCAGCTCGTCGACGGTGCGGGCCGCTTCGGTCAGGGCGCTGTGCTGGGCGCGGGCGACCAGGACGAGTCGGGTGCTGGCCGGGTCGGCCAGGGTGGCCAGTGCGCGTCCGTAGGTGGACCTGGACTTCTCCAGCCCGGACATCGGCCCGAGGCAGGAGGTGTCGCCCTTGCCGTCGTCAATGAACCTGGTCCACTCGCCCGGCAACTGGAGGAGCCGGATGGTGTGGCCGGTCGGGGCAGTGTCAAAGACGACGTGGTCGTAGCCATCGGTGGCGTCGGTGCCAGCGAGCAGGTCGGTGAACTGGTTGAACGAGGCGATCTCGGTGGTGCACGCGCCCGACAGCTGCTCGGTCACCGCCGCCAGGTCCGCTGCGGACAGGAAGCTGCGGACCGGGGCGAGGGTGCGGTCCCGGTACTGGGCGGCTGCCTCCTCCGGGTCGATCTCCAGGGCGTCCAGACCGGGCACGGCCGAGATCGGGCTGATCCGGTCACCGACCGCCCGGCCGAACACCTGGCCGACGTTGGACGCCGGGTCGGTGGAGACCAGCAGCACCCTGCGGCCCCGATCCGCCAAGTCGACCGCGGTCGCGCACGCCACACTGGTCTTACCCACCCCGCCCTTGCCGGTGAAGAACACGTAGCGCGGAAGCTCGTCGAGGAACCTCACCGGTCGCCTCCGCAGCATCCACGGCTGGGAGTAGCTACCTGCGCGGTCTGAACGGTAGGTGTGCAGCAGCCGGCGCTGGCGGTCTCGCCGCCGCAGCAGGCCGCCTGAGTCGATGGATCGACCGCTGCCAGGCCGGCGTAGCGAGCGAGTTCGGACCGGGTCGGGTAGCGGCCGGTCAGCACCGTCATCCCATCCACGGTCACCAACGGCAGCGCGTCTGCCCCTGCCGTCTGCAGGAAAGCCACCGCCAATCCGTCGGCGGCGAACGCGGCCGGGTCCTGCGCCAGGTTCGCGCGGGTCAGGCGTACTCCCTGGTCGGAAACCCACCGCGCGTCCGCGGTGAAGTCCACCAGCGCCTGGGCGGGGTCGGGGCCGCACACCCCGGTGTTGCAGCACAGCGGCCCTTCGAAGACCTTGATCGTGGGCATCGGAAGCTCCATCTCGTATAGACGATTGTCAATACGAGATTCAAGCAGTCATATCGACGACTGTCAATGTGACGAGGTGTCAGCAGCAGCGGGGGCCGTGGGTCGCCTCGCCGAGGAAGTCGCGGGCCACGTCCAGGACAGCAGGCGTGGCGGCGTAGTGCGCCCAACGCCCGCGCTGCTCGCGGGTCACCAGGCCGGCACTGACCAACTTCTTCAGGTGGTGGGAGAGGGTTGGCTGGCTGATCCCCAGCGCCTCGGGCATGTGGCAGGCACACGCCGTCCCGTGCTCGGCAGTGGCGATGTGCGCCAGCAGCCGGACCCGGGCAGGATCACCGAGCGCTTTGAAGATCTCCGCCAGGCAGTCCGCGCGTTCGGTAGCGATCAGCTCGCCAGAGTCCGGCGCGCATACCCCACCAGAAGTCGTCAGGTCGAGTGTTAGCTGCGGCATCCCCACAGCCTACCCGACGTATCGACAGATGTAGATATGTCGGGTAGGTGACCCGATCGCCTTGTGGCTCCGGCTAGGCGGGCTTGACCGCCCGGATGATCGCGCCGTGCATCTCTGCGGCGACCTCGTGGGTGAACCTCACCTCGATGTCGGTGAAACCGGCGGCGGTGAGCCCGTCGATGTACTCCTGGCGGGACAGCGCGCCGGCGACGCAGCCGACGTGGCTGCCACGCTCGGCCCGATCAGCGGGCGCGAGGTGGTCCTCGGCGACCACGTCGGAGACGCCGACCCGGCCGCCGGGAGCGAGGACGCGGAACATCTCGTCCAGGACCTTCGGCTTGTCCACCGACAGGTTGATGACGCAGTTGGAGATCACCACGTCCACCGCGGCATCCGGCAGCGGCACGTGTTCGATCCGGCCCTTCAGGAACTCGACGTTGGTGGCGCCGGCCTTGGCCGCGTTTTCGCGAGCCAGGGCGAGCATCTCGTCGGTCATGTCGACCCCGTAGGCAAACCCGTCCGGACCGACCCTGCGGGCCGACAGCAGCACGTCCAGCCCGCCGCCCGAACCCAGGTCGAGCACCCGCTCGCCAGGGTTCAACTCGGCCACCGCGGTCGGGTTCCCGCAGCCCAGGCTCGCGGTCACCGCCAACTCCGGCACCTGACCGGCCTGCTCGGCGTCATACAGGGCCGATCCGAACACCTCGGTGTCCGCGGTACCAGAGCAGCAGCCGTCCCCGCCGCAACAGCCGCTGCCTCCACCGTCCAGATCGTCCAGCACGTCGAGGGTCCGCCTACCGGTGCCCATCGCTGCCCTCGCCGCGGCGGCGTACCGGTCCCGGACCTGCTCCACCACATCACTGTCACCCACTACTCCACTCACTTCCTGCTGGTTTCGATCGTCAACAACTGCCGCGCCGGGGCTGGGTCGAGGAGCTGCTGGACCGCCTGCAACCCGGGGACGTTCACCCAGTACCAGGTCTGTCGGCCGTCCCGCTCGCGTTCCAGGAACCCGGCGTCGAACAACGCCCCCAGATGATGGGTCACCGTTGGCTGACTCAACCCCAGCCGCTCAGCCAACACACCCGTCGTCGCCCGGCCCCCCGCAGTGGCGCGGATCAGGCTCAACAACCGAAGCCGGGCCGGGTCAGCCAGCGCCTTCAACGCCCCAGCCAACACCAACGCCTCCTCCGGCTGCAACTCCGCCTGCAACACCGGCGAGCAACACAGATCACCCACCAGCAACGGCCGGGCTGCGACTTCGTGAGAACTCATAGATGTGTGTCTATCATATCGACAACTGTCGATCAATAGGATGGAGTCAATCTTCGAGAATTCGGGACAGACCTTGGGCTACCCGCGCGTCCGCCCCGTCCAAGCTGTGCTGGTAATGCATTGCCATGCCCGGCGTGGTGTGTCCAAGGCGCGCCATGATGTCGGCGGTCGTGGCGCCGACGGACGTCGCGAGAGACGCGCCGGTGTGGCGCAGCGTGTGTGGTGTCGCGTCGGGGCGACCCGCAGCCACAGCAGCCTTCTCGAAGAGACGCGCGAACGAGGACGAATGCAGGTGGCCGCCGTTGGGCGCCGGGAACAGCAGTGCCTCCGGTCCCGCGTCCACGTAGGTGTCGAGATGAGTCTTCAGCTCCGGCAGCAGGGCTGGCGGAACGTGGACTCGACGGACGCCGGCATCGGTCTTGGTGTCGCCAACGAGGTAGCCGCCCTTGACCTTCACCACACCGCGAGACACCTTGAGCACGCCCGCCTTGAGATCGACGTCCTGGCGTCGCAGTTCCGACAGCTCCCCGTACCGAAGTGCGCACCAACAGCCCAGTAGCACGGCCATGCGCAGGCGCGCAGGCATGGCGCGCGCCAGGTCGGCGACTTGAGCCACGGTCAGTGGCTCGATGTTCTTGGCTCGCTTCGTGCGCACCTTGGTGCGGCTCGGCAGCGCCACCGGGTTGCTGTCGACCAGCTCAGACTCCATCGCGCCGGCCATGACGTTGTGGAGCAATTGGAACGCCTTGGACCGGGCTCGTGGTTTCGTCGGGTCGAGCGTGTTCCACCACTGCCGAACGTCCCTCTTGGTCAGCTCCTCCACCGGCATCGTTCCCAGCGCAGGAACGATGTGGTTGGCGAGCAGCGAGTCGTAGTCGCGCCGAGTCGCGGGCCGGAGGTCAAGGTCGCGCAGCCACGTCCTGGCGAACGTCTCGACGGTCAGCGGCACGGGCTTGGGCGCCGCCGCAGCAGCGGCGGCTTGTGCCAGTCGGACAGCGGGTGGGCGCCAGGCTTCGCTCTCGACCAACCTGCGCTCATCACTGAGCCAGGTCTCGGCGTCCGCCGCACTGGTGAACGTGACCGGTGCGACGTGGCGCTGCAGGTCCGGCCCGGCGTAGCTTGCCTGGTACCGCCTGGACGGCAGCCGCCTGATCGCTCCGAAGCTCCGGCGTCGAGCCATCAGGACCCCATTTCGTGCAACATACGTGCAACATCTCACCGCGTTTTGGTGCCAACGTGACCACCTTATCGCACGTTTCGGGATCTGCATCCGATACATCGGTGCTTGTCAGAGCGAGTTATCTAAGGATTTCTCCACAGGAGAAGGGACAGTGTGTGAGGGTTCAAGTCCCTTCTCCGGCACTCGATTAGTGGCCTTTGACTAGGTGTAGCAGTGGAAGGCGCTCTCCGGATGTCGAGCGCCAAGCACCCAAGGAAGTCGATTGGGCGTTGATCGCCCTTCGTCCCCGACTGATTCGCACGTGAACCCGCGGCAATTTGATGGCGTGTGGTGCCGCTCGCGCTGGAACACTCTCTTCATGCAGAAGCCGAAGCCGCAGATCATGAGCCCGCGCTGGATGTGGGCAGCCGGCGGCTCGAGGTTGTTCGGGGTGAGTGGAGTCGAGAACCACCGAGTCAGCCCCCTTGAGCGCGTGGAAGTCGAGCGGCTCCTGACTCTCGGTGAGCTGGATGCCGTCGAGGTCGACTGCGGCGCAGGCATAAATGAATGGGTGGGCCCTGGTGAGGCGCGGCGGCTCTGGCTGGGTATCGAGCGTGACTTGCAGGACGTCCAAGGCTGGCGCCCGCCCCGGGAAGCTCCGGGGATGCGTCAGTACGCGGCACAGCTGTGGAGGTCGGCCGATGGCCACCACGTCATCGTGTTCGTGAACGAGTAGCCGGTTCAGCTTCGCCTCGCGCCTTGTGAGGTCGCTGCCGGGCAGCCGTCCGTGCGCGGCGCGGCAGTTGCGGTGGTTCGAGATGCGCCGAGTGCGGCTTGGTCGTCCTCGCAGCTGGGGCCGGCCAAACCTGGTGGGACACGGCTGGTCGGTGTCAGGATGCTGTTCGTGAGTGGAGCGGGAACGAAGGACGTCCCTTGGCAGCTGAGGACGGCACCGGGCACGTCGGAGTACACGATGTACGTCGACCGTGAGGCAGATCCGGCGCTGCTGGTCTGCCAGGTCGGCGCGACGAGGCTGACTTACCTGTATCGCGCCGTTGACGACTTTGCCGCCATGCTCAGGGAGAGCGGTGACTGGATGGAACTCGGTGCCGCCGACGAGCAGAAGCCCGCGAAGGACGGCACGGTCGAGGCCTGGGGACGTGCCGAGTCGAACCCGGTCGGTGGTTGGTACGGACAGCGCAAGGGCTATCGCGGCCGGTTCGGCATGTACCTGCCGCCCCTCCTCGAGGAGCTCGGCCTCGCGGAGTTGGAGCACAAACCGCGCGGAAACCGCATCCGGGCGCTCTGAAACCAGCCCACTCGAACCTCCGGGCCGAACGCCGGGGACGTCCACGGGTAACGCGATCACGTCGATCGCGAAACCGAGGAACCCGAGTTCTCCTGGAAGACGGCAGCCCGATCACCCCTTTCGGGTGATCCTGACGATCAGGCTCGCTCGTTAGCTTCCAGATCAGTCGAGTGAGTCGAGGCGATCATGGTTGACCAAGCGTTGTTGGGTTCGGAGCGCAGGTACAGCTTCGAGGGCGGGTATCCGAGTGAGCAGACGGTGCGTCAGGCCTATGACGACGCGGACCTGATTCGAGCGGTGGAGTTGTACCGCTTCTTCTTTCCCAGCGTATCCGGACTGGCCATGTTCAGGGGCAACGATTCGGTTGGACTGGTGAACAACGAAGTGTTCGGCGTGCTGGACACCAAGCCGCGGCACACCGGATTCACGTTGAACTCCGACACCCCGTACGGTCCGATCCCCTTGGATCTGCACGCCGGGCCGCTCGTCGTCGAGTTGCCCGCGGGGCCACTGCTGGGTGCCACCATCGACCTGCACCAGCGCTGGGTGGCCGACATGGGCATCCCGGGGCCGGACGCCGGCAACGGGGGCCGGCATCTGTTGGTGCCGCCCGGCTGGCAAGGTGAGATTCCGGACGGCTACTTCGTGGCGCAATCGAGCAGTTACCGCGTGATCGTCGGCATCCGCTCCCTTCCGGTTGGCGGCGACGTCGCGGGCGCTCTGGACCGGATCACCACCATCAAGGTGCACCCGCTCGACGCCACCACCCAGTGGAGCGAGCCCACCTTCGTGGACTACTCCGACCGGGCGCAGGACATGACGCCGCTGGCGTATGAGACCTCCCTGGACTTCTGGGCCGCGCTCCATGAAATCGTGACCGATGAACCGCAGGTCCCCGGCTGGGAGTCCTTCTACGGTGGGCTCGCCGAACTGGGCATCGTGGCCGGGCGGCCGTTCGAACCGGACGAGCGGTTGCAGCAGATCCTCGTTCGGGCCGCGGAACTGGGCAGCGGGCAGATGCGCGTCCGAGCGTTCGCCGACCGGCGAGCCGATCGGGTGGTGTGGCCCGAAAGGCAGTGGCAGTGGGCGTCCCTACGACCCGAGAACGGAACCTTCGACGGCGTCGGCTACCTCGACGTCACGGCCCGCGAGAAGTGGTTCTACCAGGCCATCGCGGCCTCGCCGGCGATGTTCCGCCGGGGCGCCGGGGCAGGTTCGGTGTATTGGCTGGGCATCCGCGACGCTGATGGCGCCTACCTGGACGGTGGCCGTGACTACGAGTTGCGCGTGCCGCAGCCGGTGCCGGCCAGGCTGTTCTGGTCCATCACCGTCTACGACGCCGAGACCCGCAGTCAGATCGACACCGATCAGGGCAAGGCCGCTCTGCGCTCCCTGTTCGAACTGTCGGAGGTGCGCACGGACGAACCGACTCGGCTGCGCTTCGGGCCCGAACCGCCCGCCGACGGCACCGACCGCTGGATCCGAACAGCGCCTGGTCGTGGCTGGTTCGTCTTCTTTCGGATCTACGGCCCCGACGCGCCCGCATTCGACGGCTCCTGGTCGCTACCCGACTTCGAGGCGACGTCGTGAGCGCTCGGCGTTCCCGTTGCGCCTCACCGCCTGATCATGCCTTGCTCGGGCCTGCCCACAGGTTGATGCCACCCTCGACGGCGTGCCGGTCGATGGTCGCGAGTTCGTCGTCGGTGAACTCCAGGTTCGCCACCGCTCCCACGCTGTTCTCCAACTGCCGGACGCTGGATGCACCGATCAGCGCAGACGTCACCCGTGCGTCCCGCAGCACCCAGGCCAAAGCGAGTTGCGCCAGGCTCTGACCCCGCTGCTGTGCGATGTCGTTGAGTGCGCGGATGTGGGTCAGGTTCTGTTCGGTGAGCAGGTCGGGCGACAGCGACTTGCCCTGGGACGCCCGCGAGCCCACGGGTACGCCGTTGAGGTACTTGTCGGTGAGCATGCCCTGGGCCAGCGGCGAGAACGCGATGCAGCCGACGCCATCGGTGCCCAGCACGTCGAGCAGATCCTCCTCGACCCACCGGTTCAGCAGCGAGTACGACGGCTGATGGATCAGCAGCGGCGTGCCCAGGTCGCGCAGAATCGCGATCGCCTCGCGAGTGCGGGTGCCCGAGTAGGACGAGATGCCGACGTAGCGGGCCCGTCCGGAGCGGACCGCGTAGTCGAGCGCGCCCATCGTCTCGTCAAGCGGGGTGTCGGGGTCGAAACGGTGGTGGTAGAAGATGTCCACGTAGTCGAGCCCCATGCGCTCCAGGGAGGCGTCGAGCGACCCGATCAGGTACTTGCGCGAGCCAAAGTCGCCGTAGGGGCCGGGCCAGAAGTCCCAGCCCGCCTTGGACGAGATCACCAGCTGGTCGCGGTAGGGCAAGAAGTCGTCGCGCAGGTGGCGTCCGAAGTTGGTTTCGGCGGAACCGTAGGGCGGACCGTAGTTGTTGGCCAGGTCGAAGTGAGTGATGCCGAGGTCGAAGGCGCGGCGCAGGGTGGCGCGCTGGGTGGCGAAGGGGACGTCGTCGCCGAAGTTGTGCCACAGGCCCAGCGAGATGGCGGGCAGCAGCAGGCCGCTTCGTCCAGTGCGGCGGTAGGGCATGCGTCCGTCGTAGCGGTCGGCGTCGGGTACGTAGACAGGTTCGAGCGGCATCGGGGTGACTCCTTCGGTTGCGTTCGATCCTATGCCCGACTCATGGGCCGAAAGATGGTGTGAATCTGACCCCCCAGGACGGGGGTCAAACTCACACCGTCTTTCGAGGCTTGAGCAGCAGACGGGTGAGCAACAAATGGGGACGGTTCCTGGTTTCTGCTCACTCGTCGCCGATTCGCTTTGACAACGGTTTATGCGGACGTGTGAACGGGAATAGGAACCGTCCCCGTTCCCGTTCAGCCGAGGCACAATCCTCGTCAGCGGTTGGCCAACCACTGCTGATACTTGCCCGGGTAGTCGGTCATCACCAGGTCCGGCTTGAGGCGTGCCACCGCGCTCCATTGCGCGTCCTCGTTGGGGTTCCAGACCATCACCTGCAGCCCCAAGAGCCCGAGCGTCCAGAGATACGCCTGCTTGGCGACCCGCAACTCAACCGCAACACCCCACAGGTGATCGCTCTTGTCGACTGCCACTGCCGTGCCCGAGACGAACAGCATCAAGCGGGCGTCGGGGTCGAAGGCGTGCACGCGCTTCAGCCGGTCGTGCGTGAACGAGGTCCAAACGGTGCGCTTGCTCAGCCCGTACTTCGCCGGTGTGGCGAGCAACTTGCGCAGCACGGCATCACTCTCGTCGGTCTTGATCTCCAGGAAGACCCACGCGGTGGGGCTGGCCGCCGCAATAGCTTCCAGCGCCACGTCCAGGGTGGGTATCGGGTGGCTGATCGGATCGGCGGCGGTTGGTTTCGAACGGCAGACCTTGCGCAGCTTCGCCCAGCTGGTCTTGGAGACCCGGACGTCCTGACCCCCGCAGTCGAGGCCCTTGGTGGCCGCCTCATCATGGACGAGAACCGCCACCTTGTCCGAGGTGTAGCGGATGTCGGTTTCGACTGCGAAGCCCTGTACAGCGGCATTCTCCATAGCCTCGAGCGTCTCCAGCTGAAACTTCTCCATGCCACCTCGATGCGCCAGGATCGGCGGATTCGGCAGGACGATCGGGGCGGAGGACGTGCTGGCGCTGGCCGTGGCGCTCGCGGGGGCTGAGGCGCTCGCGCCGGCCGTTGCGCCGGCCGAACTGATTGGACGCGGGGTGCCCGCGCTCGACGCCGAGCCTCCGCCTGTCCACGGATGCCAGGCCAACACGCCGGCCACCAGCGCCACCACCACGGCACCCGCGCCGATCAGCAGCGGCAGCCTTCGGTTCGCGCCGGGTTCGGATCGGGGGGCGGGCGACGTGGTTGCTCGGTTGCCGTCCGCTGCCGGCGTTGAGCCTTGCCCTGGGGTCGAACCTGGCCAGTGGGTCGGGCCGCGCGAGCCGGTCGCGTCTGGCTCCATCGACGGGCCGTCCGAGTGCGCCGGCGATCGGCTCGGCTCTGGCGTTGGAACGGATTCGTCAGCCCTCGAAGCTGGCTGCGGCCAGGACTCAGGCGGCCCCGACTCAGGCGGCCCCGACTCAGGCGGCCCCGACTCCTGCGGCGCCATCTCGGGCGCTTGCGGCGCCGACTCCTGCGTCGGCCCCGAGTCCTGCGCTGGTGGGACCGACTCCGACGCCGTCGATCCCTCTCCCGGCGCCGGACGATCCTGGTCACCACCCGCCCGCCCCGGCTCGGCCGCTGCATGCGGGGCCGCGGCCGCCCCCGGCGCCGCGTCCGGGCGCGCCAACAGCCCGTCGAGCATGCTCAGCAGTCGATCGGTGTTGAAGCCGACCGGGTTGATCTCCACCGCCTGCCGCCGCACCAGCGGGGCCAGTTCGGCCGGGAGTTCGTCCGCGCGCGGCATACGGGCGCCGTCCACCAGAATGGGAACCACCCGCACACCACGGCTCAACGCCGCACTCAGCTCCAGCCGGACGAAGTCCTCCGGGTCGTCCAGCCGGCGCCCGCCTTCGCTGTTCGCCATGACCAGCCATTGCGGGCCGATCAGCGCCAGCAGCACGTCACACGAAGCCACCGCCGCGGTGATCTTGTCGACGAAGTCCTCGCCCGGTTCGATGTCGTCGACGTCCTTGAACACCGACTGCGTCCCGTATCTGGACGCGAGCACCTCATACAGCTGCCGCGCCGGCCAGGCGGTCTCTTGCCGGCGATAGCTGATGAAGATGCCCCCGTTGCCCGACGCCATCGCGCCCCCTTCGTCGGCTGGCGACATGGTATGTGGCGGATCGGGCTACGACCAGTGAGCACTTTCTCCCAGACCGAGAGCTCGCTCAGTCGTCGACGCCGCCGTCGGCCCGTGCGGACTGCCGGGTCATGGTGGCGAAGATCACCGCAGCCATCCCCAACATCGCCAGGGCGACCAGCGGGAACGTGCGGACGGCGACCGTCCCGGCTGGGTTCGCTTCGGCCCAACCCCGGGACTCGCTGGCGCAACCGTTGCGGTGTGTCGCGTGCCGGGGGAGCGACCGAAGCGACGCAGACTGTTCAAAGTTATATGGTTGTTGCATGCAACTAGCTGACGAGTTGACCAGGATGTTCACCCTGTTGGCCCGAGTGACCGCCGATCAGCCGGGCCACGCCCAGCTCAGCCGCCCCGATTTCCTGGTGATCGGACGGCTCTGCCGGGCCGGTTCGCTGCGTCCCGGCGACCTGGCCCAGCAGGAGGGGCTGGACCAGTCGACGCTCAGCCGCCGGATCGCGGCGCTGGCCGAGCGTGGCTACGTCCGGCGCCAGGCAGACCCGGCCGACCGGCGGGCTCAGCTGCTCGAGGTGACCGACCAGGGACGGGCCGCGTACGAGGCCGAGCAGGCGCGCCGCGTCCGATTGGTCACCGACGCGGTGGCGCACTGGTCGTCCCCGGAGCAGGCCGACCTCGTCCGGTTGCTTCACGAACTCAACAACGCACTGCAGCAAAGGATCACCCAGTGACCGACGCACCCGCCCCCTTCACGCTGAGCCCCCAGTCGCGTCGCATCTTCATCGGCCTGCTGCTGGGCATGCTGGTGGCGTCGATCTCGCAGACCATCGTCGGCCCGGCGATGCCGCGCATCGTCGCCGAACTCGGCGGCATGGATCACTACTCGTGGGTCGCCACCGCCGCCATGCTCGTCTCGGCCATCTCGGTACCGATCGTCGGCAAGTTGTCCGATTTGTACGGACGGCGTCCGTTCTACCTCGCCGGCCTGGCGATCTTCATCACCGGTTCGATCCTGTCCGGCACGGCTCAGGACTTCTGGTGGTTGGTCGCCGCGCGCGCGGTGCAGGGTCTGGGCATGGGCATCATCATGCCGCTCTCGCAGACCATCGTCGGCGACATCATTCCCCCTCGTCAGCGCGGCAAATACCAGGGCTACATGGGTGTGGTGTTCGGCGTCACCAGCGTCGCCGGGCCGTTGGTCGGCGGGCTGATCACCGACGCCCTGGGTTGGCGTTGGCTGTTCTTCGTGGCCGTGCCGGTGGGCCTGGTCGCGCTGTTCGTGATCGCCAGGTTCCTCGACCTGCCGTTCACCAAACGCAAGGCCGTGATCGACGTCTGGGGCATCGTCACCATGTCGCTGGGTGTGACCGCGGTGCTGCTGGCGGTGTCGTGGGGCGGCACCACCTACCCGTGGAGCAGCCCGGTGATCATCGGCATGTTGGTCGCCGGGGCGCTGCTGCTCACCGCCTTCGTGGTCATCGAGCTGCGGGTGCCCGAGCCGGTGGTGCCGTTGCGCCTGTTCAGCTCCACGATCTTCACCTTCGCGAACCTGGGCGCGTTCGGCATGTCGATGGTGATGTTCGGCACCATCATCTACGTGCCGATCTACGCCCAGGGGGTACTGGCCGTGAACGCGGCCACCTCGGGCCTGATCACCTTGCCGCTGATGCTCGGGCTGGTGCTCGTCGGGCTGCTGGCCGGTCTCTTCATCACCCGCACCGGCCGATACAAGGAGCTGATGCTGGTCGGCGCGGTCCTGATGGGTGTGGGGGTGCTGCTGCTGCTTCGGCTGACCGCGTCGTCGACGGCCTGGGACGTGGTCGCCGGCGTGGGGCTCATCGGCGTCGGTCTCGGCGCACTGTCGCAGCAGTACACGCTGGTCGTGCAGAACGCAGTCGCGCGCCGCGACCTGGGCGTCGCCACGGCCTCGCTGCAGTTCTTTCGCAACGTCGGTGCCACGGTCGGCACCGCGCTGTTCGGCACCGTGCTGAGTTCGGGCCTGGACGACGCCATCTTCAGGCACCTGCCGCCCAACCTGGCGGCCACCATGCCGCACAACACGATCAACGCCGGGTCGGTGCTCGACCCCAGCGTGATCGGCTCGCTGCCGGTTGAGGTGATCAGCGCGGTGCGCGCCGGGCTGGCCGAGCAGATCGCCACCATCTTCATCGCCTGCCTGCCGATCGTGATCTTCGTGTTCGTGTGCACCCTGCTGATCAAGCCGATGGAACTGCGCGACACGATCAACACGCCTGAGGATGCCGGGCGAGAACTGCTCGACACGATGGCGCAGTCGTCCGGTGATGTGGCACCGGTGCTGTCCGGGCCGGGCACGGGGGAGCGCACCCGTGAGCGATTGCTGGGCATCGAGTTGGCGATCGTGGCCGAGAGTGCCGCGCGCGGGGACCGTCCGTTGCTGGCGAAGGCGGTGAGCGAACTGGGCTCCGGCGATCTGGGCAGGGGTCTGACGCTGCTGCACTGCACCGCCGAAATGCTCACCTCGGACGATCCGGAGGTGGCTGCCAGCACCGAAAAGTACGCCTGCGAGCTGGCGGCCAGGATCAGTGCCGCGGGCGACACGATCAGCAACGAGTTGCGCCGCCAGATCGCCGTCGCCGCGGCGACCGCTCCCAGGCAACTGGTGCTGGACGAGATCGAAGAGCCGGTGGCCGATCGGCACGAAGCGGTCGACATCGGCAAGCTGCGCACGGGCGCCAACGAGCTGATGGCGGCCCTGCTGGTCGACCTGGCCCAAGATCGCCGCGGCTGACGGCTGTGGCGCCGTCCACCCAGGGGCGCTCGCCCAACTGCTTGGCGCTCGCGAAGCTCCGAAGTTGTCAACCTGGTGTGGACAGTTCGCGAGTGTTGATGCCGGTGGGTCCGACGGTGGGGGCTCGGGGTGCTTGTCGGAAGCGGTTGGGGTGTGCGGCGTGGTAGGCGTCGAGTTGTGCTTGCCGTCGGGCTTGGTCGGTGGCGACGGTGCCGTGGTAGACGGCAGCCGGGGTGTAGTAGCCGATGCCGGAGTGTCTGTGGTGGTTGGCGTATCGATCGAGGAAAGCTTGTGTCCAGGCGCGGGCGTGGTCGATGTCATCGAACCGGGGTGGGTGGTCGATGTCGTATTTGATGGTTTTAAACATGGATTCGGAAAACGGGTTGTCGTTGCTGACGCGCGGACGGGAGAACGATCCGGTGACGTGGTGGTCGTTGAAGACGCCGGCCAGGTCGGCTGAGCGCATCGCGGAGCCGTTATCGGCATGGACGACATCCACGTGGCCGTGTTGCTGGAACGCGCGCCGGAAGAGCCTTTTGGCGGCGTGGCTGGTGGTAGTGGGTTCGATCAGCCAGCCGGTCGGGAAGCAGAGTAGACGTCGAGGATCAGCATCAACTGGTAACACTCGAGGCCTTCTGGGCCGCCGCACAACTCGGTCGCGTCCCAGGACCACAGTTGGTTCGGTCGGAACGCCTGCGCGGTCGGAGCGGGCCGTTTCCGGCGTGATCCGCTGCCTTGGCTCCGTTGCCGGCGGCGATCCCCGACCAGGTTCTCGGATCGGGCGATCCGGTAGAACGTGGCTTGCGAACAGCTCACCTGCCCGGCATCGAAACTGCGCCAATAGGTTTGCACGACCGACAGCTCGGCGTATTCATCCGCCACCAGCGACTCGATCACTTGGGCCCGCTCGGCCTCGGCCAGGGCCGCCGGCTGGTGCCGGTCACGATGCGGCACCGGCTCCGGCACCCGCCGATCGTGACAATAACCCCTGGTCAACCGATAGAAAGAGGCGCGTGGCAGGCCAGTGACACGACAGGCTCGGCTAATCGTCCAGCCCGCCGTCGTTGACAGCGCTGAGACCGCGTCGGTCAGGACAACTTGAGCCGCTTCAGCCATGACGCGTACTCGGTCGCGGACATCAACGCCGGCGGGATCTGCGAATCCGGTTCCGAGCTCGTCGTGATCCCCTCAAGAGCTCGAACGCTTTTCCCAGGATCTCGGTTGCCGCTTCGGCCTGAGCGGTCTTGCGCCGCAGCGTTTCATTCTCGGCCCGCAATCGAGCCAACTCGGCACGCATCTGACCCACATCCGAGCGGCTCGCCACCCGCTGCTGAGACTGCTCCAGCTCGCCGTTATCCCGCGCCCGCACCCACGCATAGACGGTGTTCCGATCCAGTCCGTACTCCCGCAATAGCCGCGTCTTCGCACCCCGCTCAACGCACCCATCCCACGCGCGCAAGAACTCCACCCGAAACTCCAACGAAAAGCGTCGATGCCCCCCAGCCGACATCCCCGGCTCCACACTGATCTGACCCACGCCCTGCCCTCCCACTCGCGAACTGTCTCACCCCCAGGTTGACAGCGGGGGAGCTAGGCGAGCGCTAGAGAGTTGGACGAGCGGCAGCTGCGCGAGCCGGACGGCGGCGGCCTGAATCCGGTTTCAGGCGTCCATTGCCGGGATCTTGAGTTCGCGCCGCAGCTTGGCCACGTGCCCGGTGGCTTTGACGTTGTACTTGGCGACGTCCACCCGGCCGACCCCGGCCCCGTCCACGCTCACCACGAACGTGGACCGGATCACGCCTTCGATCTCTTTGCCGTACAACATCTTGCGACCGAAGGCGCCGTAAGCCGTGAGCACGCTCCTGCCGGGGTCGGCCAGCAGGGGAAAGCCCAGGTCCTCCTGGCTGCGGAACTTGGCCAGCTTCTCGACGCTGTCGGGCGAAATGCCGATCACGTCGTATCCTGCGGCCGCGATCTCGGTCAGGGCGCTGGAGAAGTCGACCGCC
Organism: Micropruina sp.; assembly: GCA_016711205.1. Taxonomy (GTDB): domain Bacteria; phylum Actinomycetota; class Actinomycetes; order Propionibacteriales; family Propionibacteriaceae; genus Micropruina. The sequence goes on from JADJTM010000001.1 coordinate 414,492, forward strand.
TGAATCGTGCAGCCCGGCGTCAGGGCAGCCGGAAAGAAATAGACGATCACCCGGCGTCCGGCGTAGTCAGCGAGTGACACCGGGCGACCGTCCGAATCGGGCAGGGTGAACGCGGGGGCTACGTCTCCCGCGGCGAGCTTCGTCATGGCCCACACTTTAGTGAGCTGCGGCGGGCGCATCCTGCCCCTGGGACGGCGTAGTCGCACGCGCCATACCGCGGGCGCGAAAGCTGGCATAGGGTGAAGGTTCACCGACACCGAAGGAACCGCCGTGCCCGACACCACCACGCGCAGCAAGCAGGACATCGAGGCCGAGATCGCCGCTGCCCGGGCCAGGTTGGCCGACAACGTGGCAGGCCTGATCAACGAGGTGCACCCCAAGGCCGTGGTGCAACGCGGCATCGACGATGCGCGTGGCTTCGCCGCCAACGAGTTCGCCAACGCCAAGGCACAGATCGTGGACGACCGGGGGCAACTGCGCACCGAGCGCGTGCTGCTGATCGGTGGCGCCCTCGCCGGGGTGGTCACCTTCCTGGCATTGGTTCGCAACATACTCAAAGGCGTTCGCAAAGCCTGACACGTCACGGTAAAGCCACACCCGTGGGGGTGGTGGTGTGGTATTGCCTTGCCTTGTCACAGTGGGTATCGGCGGCCCCCAAGGTCAACGGTTGATAACGATCCGGCGAGTTCGTAGCGCTGGGCGTTGCACATCGCTACAGTCCGTCGCAGGTCCCAATAGGAGGGGCCCAGGTCTCCCAGTGTGGGGCCGTCCCCCAATGAAGTGAGGATAGATGACTCAACCACGCACCACGCGGCGGGTGATCGCCGCCGCTCTGACCGTTGGAGCTCTGCTTGCGACCGCGGCGTGTTCCGCGGCTCCCGCAGCGTCACCGGCTGCGACCGGTGGTACCGCCACTGCCGCCGGCGCCAACTGGGACGAGGTCGGCCCGATCGTCTATGCCCAGGGCAAAGACACCTCCGGCAACCTGAAGGCCCAGATCGACCAGTGGAACACCGAGAACCCGAACGAGAAGGTCACCTTCCGCGAGTTGTCCGATTCCGCCGACGAGCAGCGCGCTGAGATGATCAAGCGCGGCCAGTCCAAGTCCGGTGAGTTCACCGTGATGAGCGTCGACGTCGTGTGGACCGCGGAGTTCGCCGCCAACGGCTGGCTCCAGGAACTGCCTTCCGACAAGTTCAGCACCGAGGGCTTCCTCAAGGCGGCGGTCGATTCGGCCACCTACTTCAACAAGCTCTACGCCATGCCGTCCAGCTCTGATGGCGCCCTGCTCTACTACCGCAAGGATCTGCTCGACAAGGCGAGCGCGCAGCCGCCGGTCACCTGGGACGAGATGCAGGCGGTCTGCGACAAGGTGCTGCCGGGCCAGTCCGGCATGTCGTGCTACGGCGGCCAGTTCCAGAAGTACGAGGGCCTGACCTGCAACTTCGCCGAGGCGATCAACTCCGCCGGCGGCGCAGTGCTCAACGCTGAGGGCAAGCCGACAGTCAACACCCCGGAGGCCGTGGCCGGCCTGACCTGGATGGTTGAAGGCTTCAAGTCGGGCAAGATCCCCAAGGAAGCGATCACCTGGAAGGAAGAGGATTCCCGTCAGGCGTTCGAGGCCAGCAAGATCCTGTTCCTGCGCAACTGGCCGTACGTGTGGAACATCTCCAACGGCCCGAAGAGCAAGATCTCCGGCAAGATCGCCGTCGCGCCGATCCCCGGCAAGACGGGCCCGGGCGTCTCCACCCTCGGTGGCCACAGCTACGGCATCTCGACGTTCGCCAAGAACAAGGGCACCGCGATGAAGTGGATCAACTGGATGCTGCGGCCCGAGAACCAGAAGCAGCAGCTGCAGAAGGCCTCCAGCGCACCCGTCCTCGAGTCGCTGTACGCCGATCCGGAACTGATCGAGCAGTTCCCGTACCTGCCCATGCTGCTCAAGTCGATCCAGAACGCCAAGCCTCGTCCGAAGGCCGTGGCCTATGGTGACGTGACCCTGGCCATCCAGGACGCCGCGTATGCCGCGTTGCAGGGACAGAAGGACCCGCAGACGGCTCTGAACGATCTGCAGACCAAACTGGAGTCATTGATCAAGTGACCTGGTGACTAGATCAGGGGTGGCGGGCAGCGCTCGCCACCCCTGGTTTGCCCACTCCCTCAATGCAAGGAGGCGACACGGTGGCTGACTCACAAGCTCCCAGGAAAGCCAAAAAAAATCCCCTCAGCGATGGTCAGGGCGGGCTGGCCGCGCTCCTGATCTCACCGACCATGGCGGTCATCCTTTTCGTGGTCGGCCTGCCGATCCTGATGTCGATCCGGGAGTCCGTCTTTCGCACGAACGAGGGCGTCGACCCGAACACCGGCATGGTGTCGCAGGGCGAGTCCTTCGTCGGCCTGCAGAACTTCACTGACATCTTTGCCAATCCCAGCCTGGTCACCGGCAACTGGGGCAGCATCGACCGGCTGTTGAACTCGTTCATCAACACGACGTGGTTCACCATTGCCTGTGTGACGCTGGAGACGATCCTCGGCGTCGCGATGGCGCTGATCATGGCCAAGGCCTTCAAGGGTCGGGGCTTGGTCCGGGCGGCCATTCTGGTGCCCTGGGCCATTCCGACCATCGTGTCGGCCAAGATGTGGGGCCTGATCTTCGCTGCCGACGGCGTGATGAACAAGGTGATCGGCCAGCAGATCCTGTGGCTCGCGGACGGTCCGCAGTCGCAGTGGGCGATCATCATCGCCGACGTCTGGAAGACCGCACCTTTCATCGGCCTGCTCACCCTGGCCGGCCTGCAGACCATTCCGGCCGAGGTGTACGAGGCGGCCAAGGTGGACGGTGCGTCCGCCTGGCAGCAGTTCACCCGGATCACGCTGCCGATGGTGAAGCCTGCACTGGTGGTCGCGGTGCTGTTCCGCACCCTCGACACCATGCGCATGTTCGACCTGCCCGCCGGCATGATCGGCTTCGGCAAGTACTTCGTCGAAACGGTCTCGACACTGGCCTACGTGGAGAACAACAACCTCCGCTACGGCTCGGCGGCGGCCTACTCGATCATCCTGTTCGTCTACATCGTGTTCGTCGCGTTCCTGTTCGTGCGGCTGCTCGGCGCAGACGTGGTGGGCGACGATGAAGTCAGGGCGATCGCCGATCAGCGCAAGCGCCAGAAGGCGGCGGCCAAGGCCTCCGGCACGAAGGCCAAGTTGGCCAAGACCACCGTCACCTCGGGGAGTGCATCATCATGAGTACTGCACAGGCACATGTGAGCGCCGCCGAGCTGGCGCAACTCAACAAGCCCCAACGCGACGGCAAGTACTGGGCAGGCCTCATCGCCGGCATCGTTGGCATGGGGTTCATCATTCTCTACTGCGTGCTGCCGTTCTACTGGATGGTCGTGTCGTCGTTGCGGTTGCCGTCCGACGGCTTCAGCACGGATTTTCTGCCCAACCCGGCATCGGTCGAGAACTACATTGCGGTGTTCGCGCCGCAGAACATGTTCGGCAGTGCACTGGTGAACAGCCTCATCGTGTCGACGACCACCACGCTGCTGACTCTGGTGTTCGGCATTCTGGCCGCGTACGCGTTGGCTCGCCTGCGGTTCGCGGCCAAGGGCATCGTGCTCAGCATCATCATCGCGTGCTCGATGTTCCCCGGCATCACCCTGGTGATTCCGCTGTTCAAGCTGTTCAGCGGCAACTACCCGGGGTTTGAGTGGTTGTACTGGATGAACACCTACCAGGCGCTGATCATCCCGACCCTGTCGTTCGGCCTTCCGCTGGCCGTGTGGAACCTGACCGCGTTCTTCCGGCAGCTGCCGGTCGAGCTCGAGCAGGCCGCCATGGTGGACGGCTGCACTCCGGGCCAGGCGTTTGTGAAGGTGATCCTTCCGCTCGCCGCGCCGGGCGTGTTCACCACCGCGATCATCACGTTCATCGCGGTGTGGAACGACTACATGATCGCGTTGCAGTTCGGCACCGAACCGCAGATGTACACCTCGATCGTGGCTCTGTCGAAGTTCACCGGCCAGTACGGTTTCGACACTCCGTGGGGCACCATCATGGCGGCCGGTGTGATGATCACCGTGCCGTTGTTGGTCGCGGTGCTGATCTTCCAGCGTCGCATCGTGGCCGGCCTCACCGCCGGTGGCGTGAAGTAGCCCTACCCGTCCCAAACCCAGCAGGGGCGTCCGGTTCGCCGGGCGCCCCTGCTGCGTGCGGTAGGCGGGGTTGACCTGGCCGCATCGGGATCGAGGATTCGCGAACGAGTGCGTGGACGGCTCGACCGCGGCTTGACAAGCGGAAAGGCCCTGCATTCGCAGGGCCTTCGCGTTGTGCGCCGCCAGGGACTCGAACCCCGAACCCGCTAGTTAAGAGCCAGCTGCTCTGCCAGTTGAGCTAGCGGCGCGCGCTAAGAAACTATACCGAAGCACCGCGGCAAGGTGAAATCAGCGAGTTGACTCACGCTGAATGCCCGCGTGGGTGGGGTCGTTGACTCATCTGAAGATGCCCGCGTGGGTCAGGCTGCGGGGATGGGGTTGACGATGGGGCAGCGGAAGGCGGTTCTGGCGAGTCAGGTCAGGGCTTGGCCGAAGGCTACGAAGCGAGAGAAGTCAGCGATCCTGGATCATTTGGTGGCGGTCAATGGCTGGCACCGAGACCATGCCCGCAAGATGATCCGGCACGCGGTCGCCGGGCAGGACGTGAACCGGCCACGGAAACCGCGTGAGCCGGTGCTCACCTACGGCCAGGAGGTGATCGATGCGCTGGTGGTGTGCTGGGCTGTGCTGGACGGGCCGGCAGGCAAGATCCTGCGACCAGCGTTGCCGGCCCTGGTCGCGAGCCTGCTCAGCTGCGGCGAACTGGACGCACCACCGAGGTCATGGACGGGTTGCTGGCCATGTCGGCAGCGACGATCGACCGCCGGCTGCGGCCTTACCGGATCGGGCTGGTCGGAGAATCCAAGGGCAGGTCTTTGACCCGTCCCGGTAGCCTGTTGAAGTCTTCGATCCCGCTGAAGACCTGGCACGACTGGGACGACACCCGCCCCGGGTTCCTGCAAATCGACCTGGTCGGCCACGACGGCGGCGACAACAACGGCGCGTTCCACTACTCCTGGATGCGGTCGATGGGCCACCGGCTGGACCGAAACCATCACCATGAAGTCCAAGGGTGAACGGATCGTCGCCGACCGGGCTGGAGCAACCTGGTGCTGCGGTTCCCCTTCGCGGTCCTGGGCATCCACTCCGACAACGGCAGCGAGTTCATCAACCACCACCTGCTGCGCTGGTGCACCGAGAACGAGATCACCTTCACCCGCGGCCGACCGAACCACTCCAACGACCAGGCCCACATCGAGCAGAAGAACTGGACCCGGGTCCGCCGCCACGTCGGCTACTACCGCTACGACACCCCCCGCGAACTCGACCTGCTCAACCAGCTATGGCCGATCGCCGCCGAACTGACCAACCTGTTCACCCCACAACAGAAACTGGTCAAGAAGACCCGCTCCGGCGCGAAGGTCACCAAAACCTACGACACCGCCACCACCCCGGCCGCCCGCCTCTCACGCGACCACCCCGACATACTCGACCCCGCCGACCGCGCCGACCTCGAACAACGCCTCGCCCAAGCCAACCCCGCCCAGCAACGCCGCGACATCGACCTCATCCAACGCAACCTGCTCGAACTCGCCCGCCGCCGCGGCACCGTCCTCAAAGCCGCCAAACGCAACCACGTCTACCTCTCCCGAGCCAAAATCACCCGGACAAAACGAGATGAGTCAACGAATCAACCCAAGCGGGCATCTTGACATGAGTCATCAGGATCAGCGGTCGAGCGCGGCGTCAACGTTCCCAGGGTCGCCAACTTGATGTGACTTGAGGCACCCCAGACGGTGCCCGAACTCACACACTGCGTGGGCGGCTCAGCGACGCAGCCCCTGCTTACGGACGAAGGCCACCCGCTGCCGGTGCAGCTCATCGATCTCGGGACGCTCCAGTGGTTGCAGTTCGCGATCCAGGGCTGTGGAGAGCACGTGGTCGGCCAGGGCTGCGTTGCGAGCCAGCACCGGGCCGTGCGGGTAGGTGCCGATCACCCGTCCTTGCACGGCACCCTCCGTGCCGTCGACACCGTTGCCGATGCCGATCTCGACCCGAGCCAGGGCAGTCGCGCCGGGTCCGAGGGTGGTGAAGCCGCCGTGGTTCTCGAAGCCGGTGAGCAGCTGCTCGGTGCCGTCCGGACGGGTCCACGTGGTCAGCAGCTCACCGACGGCACGCTCGCTGCCGCGCCGGGTGTCGACGTCCAGGACGCCCAGCCCTTCGATCACCTCGTCGCGCTCGCCGATGGTGAAGGTGTTGCCGCAGATCTGGTAGCCGGCGCACACCGCGAACAGCACCGCGCCGTCGTCCAACGCCTTGAACAGGTTGCCGTCGGCGGTCAGCAGGCGCACAGCCGAGACCTGGGCGGCATCCTCGCCGCCGCCCAGCAGATACACCGCGCCCGTGGCGGGCACCGGATCGCCAGGTTCGACGACGGTCAGCTTGGCCTCGATGCCGCGCCACTGCAGCCGCTTGACCAGTACCGTGGCGTTGCCCCGGTCGCCGTAGATGCCGAGCAGCGACTGGTAGACCAGCACGATCTCCACAGGATTGGTGGTCATCGCAGCCCCGCCATCTTCAGCAGCTTCTGGAACGGCGTGTAGGTGGCGAGGGTGTCGATCGCTGCTGTCGGACTACCGGGGGCCGGCGTGCCGCCACCACCGGCGGCCACCGCTGCCGCCAGGTCGGGGATCACCCGGTGGTCGACCTCGGCGTACGTCAGCCGCACCGCCAGGTCCTGCGCCCGAGGACCGGTGGCGATCACCTCGCGGCCCTGCAACTGCTCGTAGTCGACGTCCCACAGCCACGAGACGTCCTTGCCGTCGGCCGCCACCGAGTCGATGGCCAGGATCACCGGGTCGGACACCGCCAGCGGTAGCGCCTCGGCCCAGCCGGCCGGGTTCTTGGCCAGCAGCAGGCGGACGGTGGTGCCATGCATGGTGGTGGTCGCGAAGCGTCCCGCGGGTGAGGTAACGGTGCGCATGCCGCGCAGGGCGTCGTCGACGTCGACGCCCAGTTCGACCGCTGCGGCCAGCGCGCACGCGGCGTTCGACACGTTGAACGAACCCGGCACCCGAAGCTCGGGGGTCACGCGTTCGCCGCTCGGCAACACGATCGCGTCGCCGTCGACGCGCCAGGTGGCCTCAGGTTGGGTGAGCTCGCAGCCGGGGCAGTCCCAGCGATCATCGATGGTGGTGAGCATCGAGCCGCAGGCGGGGCACAGGGCCGCATCGGCGGTCCACAGGGTGGCGGTGTTCACCCAGACGACTGTCTGGGCGGTTCCGGCCGCCCACACCACCAGCGGATCGTTGGCGTTGGCGATCACGGTAGGCCCGCTCTGCCCGGCGCGTTGCAGCGCAGCTCGCCACGAGCGTCCGAGCGCCTTTATCTCGTGGTGCCGGTCGAGCTGGTCGCGGCTGAAGTTGAGCAGCACCAGCACCTCGGGACGTCCGTGGGCGATCATGTCGGACACCACACGCTCGTCGGTCTCGAGCACCGCTATGTCGGCCGTGGGTGCCTGGCTCAACGCGGATGCGAGGCCGTAGTGCAGGTTCGCCCCGTCGGTATTGGTGACCAGCCGGCCGGCGTCGGCGCCGAGGCCGGTGCGGACCGCCGCCGCCAGTAGGTGGGTGGTGGTGGTCTTGCCGTTGGTGCCCGACACGCTGGCGATGCGCCGGCCGCGCAGCAGCAGCCGGAAGGCGTCGGGTGCGATCCGGGTGAGCACCTGACCGCGGATGGACGCCCCGGAACCCCGGTTCGCCAGGCGCGAGCCGAGTGCGGCCACGTTGCCCAGGGACTGCGCTGCGAACAGCCGGACGCGATCGGCGACGCGCAGTTCGGCCGGCGTCGCGCGGCGGCGGAGGGTTTCGGACGGCATGCGCCTATTCTGCCGGTTTCGGCGGCTGGGGCCGCACTTCGACGTACTGCGGGAACTTCGCGTTGCGACCGGCGCCGGAGCTGGTGCGGCGAAGGCGGCGTCCGATCCAGGGTCCGGCGTGCTGGCGGGCCCAGTCGAGCTGCCAGTCCAGCCACTCCCGGGGAGACATCGCCGGTGCTTCCGGGAGCGGATCGTCCCAGCCGGGCCGCGGGGGCAGCCCGACCGCGTTCAAGGCGGCCTGGGCCACCCGTTCGTGGCCAATGCTGTTGAAGTGCAGCCGGTCGTCGTACCACATGCCCCAGTGCTTGAGGCTACGCATGCCCCAGGCGTCGATCACGTGAGCGCCGTGCCGGCGCGCGATCGTCCACACGTTGGCGTTGAACACGGCCGTGCGCGGCCGGGTCAACTCGAGCACGGGCGAACCCTTGGCGTCGACGCCGGTGCCGAGCATCACGTCGGCGCCGGCCTCACGCAGCCGGACGACGGCGCGCTCCAGTTCGGCGGCGATCGCGTCGGGATCGGCGCGCGGGCGAAGGATGTCGTTGCCGCCGCCCCACAGGCTGACCAGGTCGGGTTTCAGGGCGAGCGCAGGCTCCAGTTGCTCGGCGATGATCGGACGCAGCAGCCGTCCGCGAATCGCCAGGTTGGCGTACTGGACGGGCTCGTCCGCCGCATCGGCCAGGTGCTGGGCGAACCGGTCGGCCCAGCCGCGCGGGCTGCCGTCCGGATTGGGGTCGACCAGGCCCTCGGTGAGGGAGTCGCCCAGGGCGACGTAGCGGCGCCAGGGGTGTGCGGTCTCGGGCATGTGCATCCTGCCGGGTACGAGTGGTGTGCCGCGGGGTCAGCGGCCCGAGGTCAACTTACCCGCCCCGTCGTCGCCACCGGATCTCATGCGGTCGTGACAGCCGCGAGTGGAACGGGACGGTGGGGTGAGTAACGGGACTCGAACCAGATACTACGGCCGACGGCGAGTAACGGGATACAACCTAGGCGCGTTTCCATTCAGCGGGCCCCGTAAACCTAGAGGCAATCCCCGACAGGGTCCTCACTCTCCGGGCGGTGGACGAGGATGTCGGCGGGTTGGCATCCGAGCTCCCTACAGATCGCGTCCAGGGTGGAGAAGCGGATCGCCTTCGCCCGGTTGTTCTTCAGGATGGAGAGGTTCACCGGAGTGATCCGGACGCGTTCGGCCAGCTCGGTGAGCGTCATCTTGCGCTTCACGAGTTCGATGTCGAGGTTAACCACGATCGCCACTAGATCACCACGCTCAACTCTTCGGTGAGATTGGACGCCTTCCGCAGCAGGCCCTTCATGACGACCATCAGCAGGGCGAAGGCCACGCCGCACACGACCAGGGCCAGTTGGCCCAGCATCAGTCCGGGCGGGTTGGCGTTCGCCCCGAAGCTCAGCAAGGCCCAGGACCCCAACATCAAGACCGCGTCGATGATCGCGGCGGCGATGATCACGTCCACCCAGCGGAAGGCGCTGGCCGCGAAGATGCTGTCACTTTCGACCATCGACAGCAGTCGCCATACCGCCACCAACGCCACCTGAGCACCGAGGACCACAAGCAGCGCGATCGTCAGCATCGGCCATCGCAACCAGTCCAGCTCGGGGTAGGTGTGCGCGAGTTGGGCTGCCAGGGTTGGGAAGAACCAGAGCTGCGCCAGAAGTCCTCCCAGCAGAATCAGGCCCAGCAGCACCCGCAGAGCCGCGATCGTCCCTCGTGTCATCGCACCCTCCCTAACCAACGTTTATCGATACGATCCTATCGATGAACGATAGCACCCGAACGCGCAGGTAGACACGGCTGAGAGCCGCGGCACCATCCGGGCCTTCGGGGTGATGACCGATCCGCTATGGGTGGAAGTCGGCGATGCAGTTCTGGCCAGACTCCTGGAGCGTGGTGTAGCTGGTGGGCGTCCACTCGGCGGCCTCCGAGACCTGGGAACGCGTCGAACCCATCACCCACCACGTCCACCCCGAAGACGAACCTGGCCACCGACCCGACCGAGACATCGCCCCACGCTGGTGAGAAGCTTCGAGCTCCCGAGCGTGGCACCGTTGCCAGAGCCTCACATGAGTACTACAGTACACATATGACGACCGTTGAGCGGACCGAGGAGTTCGCCGAGTGGGAGTCGAAACTGAAGAAGAAGACCTGAACGCGGCGGTGCGGGTGGCGGTGCGCATCCAGCCGGTTGGGGCTGGGTAAAGCCGGCGACGTCAAGCCGGTTGGCGCTGGAGTCTCCGAGTTGCGGATCTCCTACGGGCCGGGCTACCGCGTCTACTACATCACCGACGGCGACTGTTGATCCTCTTGCTCACCGGTGGTGCGAAACCGAGCAGGCCGACATCAAACGAGGCAAAGCGCCTGGCCCGGGCCTGGCGGGAGTAGAGGACATGAGCAACAAGCAGACCGTAAAGACCGCGCCGTGGGACGCGGCCGACTTCCTCGACTCCCCAGAAGCGATCGCGGCCTACCTCGACGCCGCCGTCGAAGAAGCGCAGGGCGACCCAGGCTTTTTGCTGACCGCGCTCGACACTGTGGCCCGCGCGGGCAACTTCAGCGAACTGGCCCGCGAAGTCGGCATCACCCGCAAGGGTCTGTACAAGGCACTCAGCGAGGACGGCAACCCGTCCTTTGCAACGATCTGGACGCTGCTGAACAAGCTCGGCGTCCGTATCGAGTTCCACGCAATCGCCTAGGAAGGAGTGGACGTGGGCGGGCTTCCTCCGGGCACGGGCCGGTCTGCCTGTTGCACGTATGTTGCACGAACGATCCCGCCCCGACTATTTATCCTAGTCAGCCCAGAAGCTAGGAGAATCTTCGCGTCAGAACGGGTTTCACTTGGGGTGAGTAACGGGACTCGAACCCGCGACATCCTGGACCACAACCAGGTGCTCTACCAGCTGAGCTATACCCACCATGCGCCACCGGACAGCCGTTATGGCTAGGACAGTCTAGGCCACCGTGACTCGGCGGCGCCAATCGCGGGGGAGCGATACACGTCCGACTCAGGAATCGTCGCTCTCGGTGGACGGCGCGGCGCTCAACGCGCCCTGATGGAGGGCGGCGATGCGCTTGAGATCTTGGGTGGAGGGTCCGGGCGGGGCCACGAACACGGCCTCGCGGTAGTAGCGCAGTTCTTCGATCGACTCGCGAATGTCGGCCAGCGCCCGGTGATTGCCGGACTTGGCAGGGGTGTTGTAGTAGGCCCGCGGAAACCAGCGCCGAGCCAGTTCCTTGACGCTCGACACGTCCACATTGCGGTAGTGGACGAACTGCTCGAGGGTGGGCATGTCGCGCGCCAGGAACGTGCGGTCGGTGCCGATGGTGTTGCCGGCCAGCGGAGCGGTGCGCGGGTTGGGTACGTACTCGCGAATGTAGTCGAGCACCTGCCGCTCGGCCGCGTCGATGTCGACCCCCTCGCTGAGCAGCGGCAGCAGCCCCGACTTTGCGTGCATGTCGCGGACGAAGTCGCCCATCTGATCGAGGGCCGCCTCGGACGGCCTGATCACCACGTCGACACCCTCGCCGAGCACGTTCAACTCACCGTCGGTGACGAGTGCGGCGACCTCGATCAGCACGTCGCTCACAAGGTCGAGCCCGGTCATTTCACAGTCGATCCACACCAAGAGGTCACCCACGGCGAACACTCTACTGGCGAGGGACGATGGGCCGTGGATCACCTGTCAGCGCACCCGCGAAAAGGGGTTTGGACGTCTCGTGCGCGCCACTAGGCTGGCCTCAGCCGACGTGGGAGAACTGATGACGACTGATCTGGACGGACTGCAGCCCGATGCCGACGACAACCTCCGCGAGTTCATCGACAAGCTGGTGGCAGCCGGATACACGGTGACCGATTCGGAGGGCCCCGACCCCGAGCTGATCGATCCGGGTGGCCGGGCGGTCGAGACCTGGCGCGAGGACTATCCCTACGACGAGTTGATGAGCCGTGACGATTACGAGCAGGAGAAGTACCTGTTGCAGATCGAGCTGCTGAAGTTTCAGTACCACGGGCAGGACCACGACCTGAAGCACATCATCGTCTTCGAGGGACGCGATGCGGCCGGCAAGGGCGGCACGATCAAGCGGTTCATCGAACACCTGAACCCGCGGGCGGCGCGCGTGGTGGCGCTGACCAAGCCGTCCAGCACCGAGCTTGGTCAGTGGTACTTCCAGCGCTACATCAGGCACTTTCCGACCAGCGGTGAGATCGTGCTGTTCGACCGGTCCTGGTACAACCGGGCCGGAGTCGAGCGAGTGATGAACTTCTGCACCGACGACCAGTACGAGACGTTCATGGGGCATGCACCCAAGTTCGAGCGCATGCTGCTCGAGTCGGGCATTCATCTGACCAAGTTCTGGTTCTCGGTGTCGCGGCGCGAGCAGCGCACGAGGTTCGCGATTCGGCAGATCGACCCCGTGCGACGCTGGAAACTGTCACCGATGGACCTGGAGTCGCTCGACAAGTGGGAGGCCTACTCCGCCGCCAAAGAGGCCATGTTCGCGCGCACCGACACCAAGCACGCACCGTGGATCACGATCCGCAGCAACGACAAGAAGCGGGCCCGATTGAGCGCCATGCGCGCCTTCCTCAACCAGTTCGACTACGAGGGCAAGGACCACACCGTCGTCTACGACCCGGACCCGCTGATCGTCCGGCGGGGCCGCGAGAGCTACGACGACTGAGGACGTCCTGTCGCTGGTCGAGCTTTGGCGGCTACTTGACTGATCCGCTCATCAGGCCGCTGATGAAGTACCTGCCGAGTGCGATGTAGACGATGAGAGTGGGCAGCGAAGCGACGAGGACGCCGGCCATGATGGACGGATAGTCGGGGTTCTGCCCACCGGCGAGTTCCTGCAGTGCGTAGGTGACCGGCCCGTTGCGGGGTGAGGTGAGGAACAGCGCGAAGAGGAAGTCGTTCCAGGCGCTGGTGAACTGCCAGATCAGGGTGACGACGAAGCCGGGGATCGAGACGGGCAGGACGATGGAGGCGTAGGTGCGGAGCATGCCCGCGCCGTCGACACGGGCGGCTTCGAGAATCTCATTGGGGACGGCGGTGGCGTAGTAATTGCGGAAGATGAGGGTGCAGATGGGGATGCCGTAAATGGTGTGGACGAGGATCAGTCGGGGGATTCCGTCGAGCCAGGGCAAGCCGTGCATTTGCAGGTCGAGCAGCAGGCGCTGCAGCGGGATCATCACGGCCTGGTAGGGAATGAACATGCCGAACAGGAACGCCGTGAACACGATGTCGGCGCCGGGAAACTTCCATTTGGCGAAGACGTAGCCGTTCATCGAGCCGAGGATCGACGACAGGATGGCGGCGGCGAGAGCGAGTATGAGGGATCGTCCGACGGCGGGGGCGAGCCGGGTGGCGGCACTGACCCATCCGTCGGTGGACCAGGTGTGGGGTAGGTCCCAGGCGGTGGCGGGTGACACGTCCATGCCGCTCTTGAAGCTGGTGACCAGCACCACGTAGAGAGGGGTGAGCACGACGCTCGCGAACAGCACCAGCAGAATGAACTGGAGGGCTGTCATCGGGGTGGGGCGGCGCCGCTTGGGGCGGCCGGTGGGGGTGCGGGTCTGGAGTGGGGGTTCGAGAGTGGTGGTCATGCCCGGCCCCCTTTCTCGGTGCGGTTGGTGTAGATCAGGTAGGGGATGACGACGACGGCGACGATGGCCAGGATGATGGTGGCGTTGGCGGCGGCGGCGGTCGGGTTGGATTGTGGGAAGAGCTGGATCCACATGTAGGTGGCGGGCACTTCGGCGGTGTAGCTGTTGGCGCCGGCGATGGAGTAGATGAGGTCGAACATCTTCATCGACATGTGGCCCAGAATGATCAGGGCCGACAGCGCCACCGGTGAGATCTGTGGAAACAGCACGTACCGGTACAGCTGCCATTCAGTGGCGCCGTCGACGCGGGCGGCTTCGCGTTGGTCCTCGGAGATGCCGCGGAAGCCGGCCAGGAACAGCGCCATGATGTAGCCGGCCAGCTGCCAGATCGCCGGGATCGCCATCGCGGCCATGTTGAGCGGGCCGGGGTCGGACCACCATTTGCTCTGCAGCCAGGGCATGCCCATCTTCAAGAACAGCTGGTTCAGTCCGATCGCCTGGTCGGCGCCCTGGGCCGGCGACAGCAGCCAGCGCCAAGTGACGCCGGCGGCGACGAACGAGATGGCCATCGGGAACAGGTAGATGGAGCGGAACACGCCCTCACCGGTGACGCCACGTTCCAGCAGCACCGCCCACAGCAGCCCGAACAGCATGGTGCCGGTCATGAACACCACCGTGAGCACCAGCAGGTTCCACAGGGCGTGCTGGTAGCGCTCGGTTTGCAGCAGGTTGGTGTAGTTGGCCAGGCCGCCGGGGTTGGTGATCTTGTTGGTGATCCGGTCACGGGTCTGGGCCAGTGAGGTGTTGATGTTCAAACCGATCAGGCCGTAGACGAAGATGCCGACCAGGATGATCGAGGGACTCACCAGCAACAACCCGGGTCCCCAGGTGCGTAGTCTCCGCATTTCGGCCTCCTCGTGATGGGGGGTGCGTCCGGTCAGCCCGGACGCACCCCCACTGGGTCAGGTCAGCTCAGGCGAGGTTCTTCGTCCCCGCTGCGACCAGGTCGGCGACCAGGGTGGCCTGGTCCTTGGACGCGTAGAACTTCGAGATCGCGGTGCTGATGTCGGAGTTCCAGGCCTGGCTCACGGCCGCACCGTGGGCGATCGAGGGGGCGATCTTGTCCGACTTGAACGCCTCCATCGCGGACTGCTGGTAGGGCGGGAAGTCGGTGGCCGGCACGTCGGTGCGGGCCGGGATCGAGCCCTTGGCCAGGTTGAACGCCTTCTGTCCCTCCGCCGAACCGATCAGGTTCAGCCAGTCCTTCGAGCCGGCGGCATTCTTCGCACCCTTGGGCAACGTGAACGAGTCGGCCAAGAAGTCGAACACACCGTCGGTGCCCGGCACCGGGAAGTACATGTAGTCGACGCCGTCCTTCTTGTTCTTGGCGGCGAACTCGGCCACCGCCCAGTCACCCATCACGTTGTAGGCGGCCTTGCCGTTGATCACCGCATCGATCGCACCCGGCCAGTCATCACCATCGGAGGCCGTGTTGGCGTAGCCGAGCAGCTTCGCGTAGTGCGCCACCGCCTTCTTCACCCCGTCGGAGCCCCAATCGGCACCTTCCTTGAACAGGGCGATGTAGCCGTCCACGCCCAGATCGGCGATCAACACCGTTTCGAACAACTGCACCTGGGTCCAGGTGCCGCCGATGGTCAACGGTGTCGACACCCCGGCCGCCTTCAGCTTCGCCATGTCAGCCAGCCAGGCGTCGATGTCGGCCGGCTCAGCGGTGATGCTGGCCTTCTTCAACACCTCAGGGTTGGTCCACACCACATTGGCGCGGTGAATGTTCGAGGGCACCGAGTAGATGCTGCCTTGGACCGTCAACAGATCGAGCAGGCTCTGCGGGAACACCGACGAGCCGCCCAAGCCGTCGATCACCTCATTGACCGCGACGATCTGATCGGCCCGAATGTAGTCCTGCAACTCCGCCCCGGCATGACCCTGGAACGAATCGGGCGGATTACCGTTCACCAGATCAGCGGCCAGCTTCGCCTTGGCGTTCGTGCCCGCCCCGCCGGCAACCGCCAGGTTCACGAAGGTGTTGTTGGGGTACTTCTCCTTGAAGAGTGTCTCCAGCGCCTGCAGGCCGACCTTCTCCGACCCGTCCGCCCACCAGGTGAACACGCCTACTTCGCCGCCGGCACCACCGGCCGGAGCCGACGTCGCAGCTGTTGCCGCGGGCGACGTAGCAGCGGGAGCGCCCGAACTGCACCCCACCAAAGAAAGAGCGGCCGCGAACGCGACCGCCACCAACGCTTGAGCACGCATGAGGATCCTCCATTGGATCGCTTGAGGGGCCTCGACTCTGACGGGCCCCGTTACTGGTCAAACTAGGGGTGCTCCACCCAAGCGTCAACAGAACACCCCTTGTCGTTGCCACATTGTTATCGTTTCAGAGCGGCGGACAGTGGGGACGGTTCCTTTCCCGTTCGACGCGCGCGGTGAACGGGAAAGGAACCGTCCCCATTACCCGCCGGTTCCTCCCTCGTGCCACGCGCGGTGAACGGGAAAGGAACCGTCCCCATTACCCGCCGGGCTGCTTGACGGCTCGGCCCGGACCTGCAGGTAGCCAGTGCCACAGCCAGCCGGCGCCCCCGAAGCCCACCCCGCCGATCGCCAGCGCAGCCAGCGAAAGGGGCGCCACGGCG
Source organism: Micropruina sp. (assembly GCA_016711205.1). GTDB lineage: Bacteria > Actinomycetota > Actinomycetes > Propionibacteriales > Propionibacteriaceae > Micropruina. Next base: position 430,741 of record JADJTM010000001.1, read on the forward strand.
GCGATGGCGGTGATCAGGAGGGGGCCGGCGGCCTGCCCGAGGCCGGTGGTGAGCCGCCAGCCCGCCAGGAACTGGGGCCGTCCGAGTGCAGGGGAGAAGTCCGAGCCGATGGTCATCACCACGCCGGCCGAGATGCCGTTGCCCAAGCCCAGAACGGCGGCGAACGCCAGCACGCCGATGATCGAGTGGGCCAGGGGCAGCAGGGCGAAACAGGCACCCATGATCAGCATGGCCGGCACTGAGACCCAGCGCCGTCCGAACCGGTCCATCACCGATCCGCCGACGTAGAACAGCGTCATGTCGATGCCGGAGGACAGCGCGAATACCAGGCTGGTGGTGGCTGCGTCCAGCCCGATCTGCTCGCACCACAACGGCAGCAGGGCATCGCGCGAGGCACGCACCAGCATCAGTGCGGACGCCCCGACGCCGGCGGTGGCGTAGGTGCGCGCATGGGCGCGCAGCACCTGGAGCATGCGGACGGGCTGCTCGCTCACGTGTTCGGGGGAGGGCAGATCGGGCAGCGCCAACGTGACGACGGCGGCGATCAGGGTGGTGCCGGCGGCGACCAGGTAGGCGGCCTGCAGCCCCCACACGGTGACCACCGCGGCACCCATCAGCGGGCCGAGCAGCGAGCCGATCCGAAAGACGCCGCCCAGGGTCGACAGAGCGCGAGCCCGAAACTCCAGCGGGACCGCAACGGTCAGGTACGACTGCCGCGCCAGGCTGAGGATCGCTCCGGTCAGCCCGGTGACGAACACCGCCGCTGCGAGCACCCACTGGTTGGGGGCGAAAGCGCAGACGAGCAGGCAGCCGACGTCGCCGAAAAGGGCTCCCACCAGGGCCTTCTTCTCACCGAACCGGTCGGCGATCACGCCGGCGGGCAGGGCGCCGATCAGGGTGCCGATGCCCATCAGGGCCACCACCGCCGCGGCCTCGGCGACGGACGCGCCCAGCGCCCGGGCGGTCAGCGGAACCAGCGGCACGATGGCCCCGAAGCCGATGAACGAGACCGCGGTGGGCAGATAGATCGAGACACCCAACCGGCGCCAGGGCGCGCCGGTGCCGGGGTGCTTCACTCTCGCAACCTATAGGCTGGGATGCGCACGTGCGCCCGTAGCTCAGGGGATAGAGCTGGAGCCTTCTAATCTCTCGGTCGCAGGTTCGAATCCTGCCGGGCGCGCCATCATCTCCGTCGGTAGCCGGACCGCCCCCGTCGTCCCGGGCCCCGTCATAGTGGCCCCCCTCGTCGCTCCGTGCCCCGTCATCCCGGCCGCCCTCGTCGCTCCGTGCCCCGTCATCCCGGCCGCCCTCGTCGCTCCGTGCCCCGTCATCCCGGCGAAAGCCGGGATCTCTACGGTTGCTGCGCACAACGGTCGGTTCGCTCGTCGTCCGTTCAGTCGGTGGGGAGATCCCGGCTTTCGCCGGGATGACGTCGGCTGGCTGCGACGAGCTGGCCGGGTGCGAGGGGCGTCCGGACGGGTGGTGGTTCTCCGCATCGGTACACGTTGTCACTGTCGGTGCATGCTTTCGTGTTATAACGCGACAACATGCACCGGACCCGACAACAGGCACGGTTGCGGAGAACGCGGCGCCAGGGTCGAGGCACTCCCGGCGCGTCATGTTGGGGTGAGGGACCAGATGGCGCACGCGGCACCAGCGCCGGGAGCACAATGAGTTCCGTGCCCCGCACCAACCGCTTGCTGCTCGCCGGCATCGCAGCGCCGATCGTGTTCATCGCCTCCTTTCTGATCCAGGGCGCGCTGCGCGCCGGCTACGACCCGCTGCGGCATCCGGTCAGCGCGCTCAGCCTGGGGCCGGGCGGCTGGGTGCAGATGGTCACCTTCTCGACGACCGGACTGCTGGTGCTTGCCTTCGCGGCCGGACTGAGCCGCGAAGGGCTCGGACGGGCCGTCCCGATCCTGATCGCGATCGTGGGCATCGGCCTGCTCGGGGCCGGCTTCTTCGCCTGCGACCCGATCAGCGGCTACCCGGTCGGCTCACCGATCCCCGCACCCCGGACGGTGCACGGCACGGCTCACGACCTGTTCAGCACGCCCGTGTTCACGGTGCTGCCGGCAGCGATGATCGTGATGGCGCGGCGCTTTCACCGCGCCGGCGATCATTTCTGGGCACGCCTGTCGGCGGTCGCCGGTGTGGCCTTCTTCGCCTGCTTCGTGATCGCGGGGATCGGGTTCCGGCAGAACCCGGTGCTGATGCCGTACGCCGGCCTGTGGCAGCGGATGGCGCTGATCATCGGGCTCGGCTGGCTGGGCCTGCTGGCGGTGCGGCTGCGGCGTCCGCTCACGGATACAGCGGCAACAGCAGCGGCACCAGCAAGGCCGTCACCAGCATCACCAGCAGGGTGAACGGCGTACCCAGCTTCACAAAATCCATGAACCGGTAGCGGCCCGGTTCGACGATCATCGTGTTGACCGGTGAGCTCACCGGCGTCATGAACGCCGACGACGCGGCCAGCACCACCGTCATCGCGAACGGGTAGGGGGACGCGCCCAGCTGCGTTGCGGTGGCGATCGCCACCGGCGCCATCAGCACCGCCGTCGCGGTGTTCGACACGAACAGGCCGATCAGCGCGGTGGCCAGAAAGATCACGCCGAGAATCACGCTGGGCCCGGCCCCGCCGACCAGTTGCAGCAGCCCGTTGGCCGCCAACGAGACGCCGCCGGTTCGCTCCAGCGCCTCGGCGAAGGGCAGCATGCCGATGATCAGCAGCAGCGTGGGCCAGTGGATCGCCCGGTACGCGGCGTTCATGTCGATGCAGCCGAACGCCCCCATCAGCAGGCAGGCCAGCAGTGCTGCGACCACGTTGGGCACCACACCGCTCACCATCAGCACCACCATCACCAGCAGGCTGAGAAGGGCGGGGACGGCCTTGTTGCCGGCCGGCGCGGTTTCGTCCACCTCTTCGGGCAGGTCGAGGGTGACGAAGTCGGCCACCCGGTGGCGCAGCCGGGCGATCGATCGCCACTCACCCATCAGCAGCAGGGTGTCGCCGGTGCGCACCCGCACCTTCGGCAACGGCGTGGTGGCCGTGCGCCCGTTGTGCCGCACACCGATCACCGTCAGGCCCAGCGACTCGGGCAGAGCGAGTTCTGCGATGCGCTTGTTGTCCGCGGACGATCCCGGCGGCAACAGCACCTCCGCGACGCCGACCTGACGGGACTGCCGGTTGTCCTAGGCCGGATCGAAGTCGAGCGGTTCGAGTGCCAAAGCAGCCGGCAGCGGATCGGACGTAGCGGCGCGGCCGATCACCTGCACCACCAGCACGTCATTGTGGGCCAACCGGGTACCCGGCCTGGCCGCCAGCAGGGTGCGCTGCCACCAGGGGCCGCGAGCAATGGTCAACACCGTGAGACCGTGCCGGCCGGGCAGGTCGATCTCGGCCAGGGTGCGTCCGTTCAACTCGGAGCCTGCGCCGATCTGAAAGCGCCGGCGGTTGTCGGTCAGCTCGTAGGCGGCCAGCAGATCGCCGATGCTGCGTCGCGCAGCGGCGTCGCCGACCGTCGATTCGCCCAACCGGCGTCCGACCAGCAGCATGTAGCCGATGCCCAGGGCCAGCACCACCAGGCCGAACGGGGTGGGGCCGAAGAACCCGAACCCGCCCAGGCCACTGCGTGCCAGTTCGGCGTTGACCACCAGGTTGGGTGCCGTGGCGATCAGGGTCAGCATGCCGCTGATCAGCCCCGCATAGCTCAAGGGCATCAACAGCTGCCGGGGCGAGGCGCCGATCTTCTTGGCCACCGCCAGCACCACCGGAATGAAGATCGCCACCACGCCCGTCGAACTCATCACGGCACCGAGCGCGGCGACCGACAACATCAGCAGCACGATCAGCCGGCTGCGCGACCCGCCCGCCTGAGCTGCCAGCCAGTCACCGAGCCGGTAGGTGACCCCGGTGCGCGACAGTGCTTCGCCGACCACGAACAGGGCGGCGATCAGTATCACGTTGGGATCGGCGAAACCGGCCAGCGCCTCCGGCAGCGTCAGGATGCCGGTCAGCGGCAGGGCGATCATGGCCATCAGCGCGACCACGTCCATGCTCGGCCGGCCGATGGCGAACATCACCACCGCCGCGGCCAGCAGCACCAGGACGAGGATCAGCTGCGGGTTCATCGCTGTGTATTCACGCTAGATCAGGGCCCTTCGGGTCGGAGCCAGCCGGTCGCCGAGGGCAGAACCCGTGAGGATCCCCAGCGCGATCGCCACCATCGTCGACGCGGTGGTGAGCAGCGCGCTGAGGCCGGCCGAGTTGCCGTCCAGCAGGCTGGTGACGCCGACGAGCCCCAGCGCGCCGGGCACGAGCAGCCAGAACGCCGGCAGAAAGCTGACGAATGCGGCCGGCCCGGACGGCTGCTGGGCCACCAGCACCGCGACCGGCGTCATCGCCAGCGCACCGATGAAGGCCGACAGCACACCGCCCACGGCGATATCCGCCAGCACCTGCGCGCCGTAGGCGACGTAGAGCACCAGCAGCACCCAGCCGATGGCGCCCGGCCGGCCGTTGGAGTGGATCACGATGCCCACCCCGAACACGGCCACCGCCAGCCAGGGTGCCAGCGGCCCCAACGGCTGCTCGGCACCGACCAGTTCGAGGCTCGGTAGGCCGACCAGCGCGGCAGCGGCGGTCACACCGGCGGCGAGCAGCACGAGTTGCATGGCGCCCGAGGCCAGCCGGCCGGCGCCGGCCATCATGTGCCCGGTCGACAACTCGACCACCCCGGTGGTCAGCAGGGCGCCAGGCAGAAAGGTGACCAGCGGAGCGATCAGCGAGGGCAGCACCCCCGGGTCGTAGCCGCCTCGCACCACCAGCAACACCACCAGGCCGACGACGAACGCGGACGCCACCGTGACCAGCGCCTGGTACTGCTGCGGGACGTTCTCGGTGCGGGTCAGCGCCCAGCCGACCAGCATGCCCAGCGCAGCGGCCAGCGCGGTGCCGAGCAGGGACGAGCCGAGCAGCACCGCGATGCCGGCCGAGGCGGCGCCGTAGGCGAGCACCCGGCGTCCGGTCGAGTAGGGCGGGGGCAACGCGCGCACGCCGTCGATGCGGGCCATCACCGTCGCGGCGTCGAGGCCGCCGGACCGGGCCTGCGTGATCACGTCGTCCAGGGCGTCCACCTGGGCGAGGTTGAGCCGGCTGGCACCGCTGGTCACCGCACCGGTGCGCACCTCGCCCAGGCCCCGGGCGGAGACGAACAACGCGGTCGGAAAGACCACCACCTCGGTCTCGGGGTAGCCGCTGGCCTCGGCGATCTCTTCGAGCGCCTGCCGGACGGCGGCGACCGAGTAGCCTGCGTCGATCATCGCCTGGCCCGCCGACTCCAGGGCGTGCAGCTTGTCGGCGGCGTCCTCGACGAAGATGCCGCGCGGGGCCTGCGAGCCCGTCAGGCCGGGTACGGCGGCGTCCGTGGTGAACGTGCGCGCGGGCACCGGGGCGGCGCGCGCCGCACGCACGCTGCGACGGCGAAGAACGAAGCCCGCAACCACCCCCACCGCCAAGGCGAGCGCGGCGATCATCCACGAGACCGGGGAGCCGTGGTCAGCCGTGTACACGGGCGGAACCGCGGGGAGGGTCACCGGCGCTCCGGGGCTGCGGGTCGCGGTGGGGCCGGCCGCCGGCGTGGTGGGTGTCGTCGGTGTCGGCGACGCGGTGGTCGGCACCGGCGCGGGTGGTTCGGTGGTTGCCGGGGGAGCGGTGGTCTTGGGCGGTTCGCTGGTGACGGTCGGCTCGGGCTCGGGCTCGGACGGGGGCACCGTGGACTGCTCCGGCGCCTGGGGCGCAGGGGTCTGGGTCTCCACCGGGGCCGCGAGCGCGGGGCCGTCGGACCAGCCGACGACCCCGACCGGAACAGCCAGCAGCACGGCCGCCGCACAGGTTGCGATTCCGCGCCGCAACCAGCGCCGGGTCGGGCGCTCATCGCCGGTACTGGCCGGGTGCGGAACACGCTGCCGCACCCGGCCGGTGCGAATCACCAGTCGCGGGTGAGCAGTTGGGCCAGCAGCCGCGCCCCGAAACCGCTGCCGCCGGGCACCCGCACCGATCGATCGGCGTCGGCCTGCGCGGTGCCCGCGATGTCGATGTGCGCCCAGGGCACGCCGTCCACGAACTTCTCCAGGAACAGCGAGGCCAGAATGGCGTCGGGCAGCCCGACCGCGGCACAGTTGCAGATGTCGGCGGTGGTCGAGTCGAGCATGCGCAGGTAGGGCCGATGCAACGGCAGTTGCCACACCGGCTCGTCGGCCTGGTCACCCGCCGCGATCACCGCATCGACGGTGACCTGGTCGCTGCCCAGCACGGCACCCATGTCGGGGCCCAGCGCCCGTCCGGCCGATCCGGTCAGGGTGGCGATGTCGATGATCGCGTCCGGCTTGGTCTCGGCGGCCAGCACCAGGGCGTCCGCCATCACCAGCCGGCCCTCGGCGTCGGTGTCGATCACCTCGACGGTGAGCCCGTTGCGCATCGTCAGCACGTCGCCCAGACCGGTCGCCGAGCCCGAGGGCATGTTGTTGGTGCACATCAGCCAGCCGGTCACCTCGGCAGTGCAGCCGAGCTCCCGCAGCGCGCCCATGGCGGCCAGGATCGCGGCCGCACCCGTCATGTCGTTCTTCATCATGGCGTGCACACCGTCGGACGGCTTGAGGCTGATGCCGCCCGCGTCGTAGGTGATGCCCTTGCCGACCAACCCGACACGTTTCGTCGGCTCGCCCTCGGGACGGTACGACAGCTTGATCATGCGCAGGGGATCGACCGAACCGGCGTTGATCCCCAGCAGGCCACCGAGCCGAAGCTCGCGGGCCTCGTCCGGGCCGAACACCTCGACCTCGAGGCCACGCTCGGTGCCGAACCGCTCGGCGAAGTCGGCCAGCATGGCGGCGGTCAGGTGACTGTGCGGCGTGTTGGCCAGATCGCGGGTGAGCGCCGTCGCGGCGGCCAGCACCCGGCCACGCTCGGCGCCGGCCCGGGCAGCGGCCTCGTCCACACCCTCGGACGCGACCAGCGTGAGCGAGGTGATCGGGGTCCGCTCGGGCTCGGCCCGCAGCGCATCGTAGGTGTAGCGGGCGAGGACGGCGCCCTCGACCACCGCTTCGGCGACCGCGGCGTCGTCCAGCCCGGCGAGGCTGGGCAGTTCGATGGCCAGGGCGGGCTCGGCATCGGACGCCCGAGCGATGGCGGCGGCCGCATCGCGGACCGAGGCCAGTGTCGGCTGGGCACCGACACCGCCCAGCACGATGGCCGCCCCGGTGCCCGACCAGAGCCGGATCGCGGTGCCGGCCGCGGCCTCGAAACCGTGGGCCTTCAGGGTCGCGGCGTCGGCGGGCAGCGTGTCCGGGCCGACGAGCCGTCCGAGGGTGACGCCGTCGGCGGGAGTGGCGAAGCTGAGCTCAACGGGACGGTCGAGCGACGGGGCGGGAGGCTGAGGTGTGGGCATGACTGACAACTCCTTCGTTGTGTTCTCTGAAATGGGTCTTGGGGTTGATCGATGTGCGAGGACGGTCGCTCCCGTTCGCGGCCTGCGCCACGGGGGCACAGACCACAAACGGGTGCTCAACGGGGCTACAGGAAGGTACCGACGATCAGAATCAGCAGCGTCAACCCGAGCAGAATGCCGAGCAGCGGCATCATGAACTTCACGTACTTGCCGAATCCGACCCGGCCCAAGGCGAGGCCCGCGACCAGAATGGCGTTGGTCGGCAGCAGCAGGTTCAGCCAGGCACCCATCGAGTTGTAGGTGGTCACCACCAGCGAGCGGTCAACGCCGGCGAAGTCGCCCAGCGGCGCCAGCACCGGCATCACCAGAGCCATACCGGCCGATCCGGAACCGACCAGGAAACCCAGCGGTAGCGACACCACGGCCAGCAGCAGGATGAACACGACGCTGGATCGGCCGTACACCACGCCCTCCATCGAGTTGAGGATCGTGTCGATGGTGGCGGTGTTGTTGAGGATCACCGCGACGCCACGGGCCAGGGCGACCAGCGCGGCGGGGCCGCTGAAGTCGGCCATGCCCTTGAGAAAGGTGGACGCCGTCTCTGCCTCGCTCATGCGTGCCACGACCGCGATCACCATCGCCATCACCACGAACATGGCCGTGAGTTCGGGCATCCACCAGCCGAGCTCCCAGGCGAACGAGGCGCTGACCGTCTTGTGCGTGACCGGGTCGACGGCAGTGTTGTTGAGGATCGAGCCCCAGGGCACGATCGAGAAGATCAGCAACGCGAAGGTGAAAGCCAGCAGCCCGATCACCGCCTTGTCGCGTCCGGTCAGGTCGGGCAGGTCGTCACGGGCGCCACCCTGGACGAGTTCGGTGTCCTCGGGGTCGTGCGGTACCAGCGACAGGGAGGGATCGTTCTTCACCCGATTGGCGTAGCGCAGCGTGAAGACGATCATGGCGGCCATGGTCAGCACGAACAGCAACAGGCGCAGCACGATGCCGTCGCCGATGGAGATGCCGGCCGCGTCCGATCCGACGCCGATGCGGAACGGGGTGATGGTGGCGCCGATCGAGCCGACGAACGGCGCAACGGTGATCACCGCCACCGCGGTCATGCGGTCGTAGCCCAGCGCCAGCAGCAGCGGGACGAGCAGCGCGTAGAACCCGAGGCTCTCATCGCTCCACGTAATCACCGAGCCGAGAAAGCCGAACAGCATCGACAACACGATGATCAGCACCGAGCCGCGGCTGGCGAAGCGGTGGGCCAGCTTCGAGATGCCCAGGTCGAGCGAGCCGGTCTTGAAGACCACGGTCATGAAGCCGCCGATGGCCAGAATGAACAGGAACACCTGCACCGAGCCGAACATGCCGCCACTGTTGAACGGTCCGACCTGGCCGGTGCTCGGGTCGAGAATGCCGTACAGGCCGTTCACCGGTGCGAGCAGCAGGTCGCGGACGCGCTCGCCGAAGTCGAGCGGTGAGTCGATGGTGGTGTACGAGCCGGCGATCGGTGCGCCGTTGTCGTCGAACTGATAGGTGCCGGACGGAATCGCCAGCGCCAGCAGCCACACGCCGACCATGACGATCAGCAGAATGCCGACCGGCGACGGCAGCGTGAATCCGCGCTTCTCGGGGGCCTCTTCAGCATCCGGTGCCCGCTGGGGTGGAACCGGATCGGCGACCACCTCGGCCGCTCCTCGATCATCGGCCACCGGCGTGCGGTGCTGGCTCGTGGACATTTCTCCTGCTGCATTGGCGGGGTCTTTGGGTGAATAGGGCCGCCGAAACCCGGGTTGGAGTTACACGCGTAATGCCTTGCGTGTTCGTCGCGATCCGGGTTCCTCAAAAGCAGCGTAGGACGTGTTTCGCGTAACCGGGTCGCGATCGAGATAACAAATCGGCCTCAGTTCGCCGACCCCGCGAAAGCCGCTCGTGGTGGCCGGACGGGCCTGCCGCCGTCCCCTTGAGAGTGCGACCCGAGCGGTGCTGATTCCACGTGGCGTGGTGCATGTTTCGCGTCGGCCACCGACCGCACGCGCCGGCCGTCCGTACCTGCGACGATGGGCCTATCCGGGCCCGGGAGCCCGCTGCGGCGCCCGGTAGGCTTGCCCGCATGTCGACGGACACCACCACCCGGCACCACCGGATGCTCAACGGCATTCCGTCGCAGCCGGACGTGTCCGCGCCGCTGCCCAAGCGCATCCTGACGAACCGGTGGACCTGGATCGGTGTGGTCTTCACGCTGATCTACGCCGCGGCCCTGTGGTCGCAGTACCGGTTGATGACCGCCGACATTCCGGTGCGCGACGGCGTGGTGCAGGGCATGAACTTCTCGGCGGTCCGCGACGCCTTCTGGTACGCGGTGCCGACGCTCGTGTTCTGGATCGTGGTCTTCGTCATCGCCGACCGGTTCCGGCCTCAGCGACTGCTGCTGTGGTGGCTGGCGCTGGGGTGGGGCGCCTGTGTGGCCACCTTCCTGTCGCTGCACATCAACACCTGGGCGTCCGAACAGCTGTCGATCGGCGGCGACGGCGACCCCACCACCGGAGCCCGGGCGGCGATCTACATCGCACCGTTCGTCGAAGAGGCCGCCAAGGCCACGGTGCTGTTCTTCATCGCCATGTTGGTGCGCTACCAACTGGTCACCAAACTCAACGGCGTCGCGCTCGCCGGCCTGGCCGCTGCCGGCTTCGCCTTCACCGAGAACATCATCTATTACGCGCGCGCGATCATGTACGCCAGCTCGCAGATCAACACCGGCGATGTGGACGCCGCGGTGCAGGAGCTGGTCTGGCTGCGCGGCTTCTGGACGGCCTTCGGCCACCCGCTGTTCACCATGATGACCGGGCTGGGCGTCATGGTGGCGCTGCGCACCCACAGCAAGGTGGTGCGGGTGCTGGCGCCGGTGACCGGCTTTCTGCTGGCGGCGCTGCTGCACATGCTGTTCAACTCACAGGCCTCGTTCGCCTCGGGCCCGGCGCGCTACCTGATCTACTTCGCGGTCGCGCTGCCACTGGTCGCCTCCGCGGTGATCTATGTGGTGCGGCAGCACGTCAAAGAGAGCCGCAAGATCCAGGCGCGGCTGACCGACTACGTCCGGATGGGCTGGCTGAGCCCCGTCGATCCCGACACGACAGCACGGGTGCGCAGGCGCGCCTGGGCCCTGCTGGTCTCGCTGACCCGCGGCTGGGCGGTGTTCCGTTCGACGCTCAGCCTGCAGCGCACCCTCACCGAACTGGCGTACCTGCGCGACGCCGAGGTGAAGGGCGTGATCGATGCCGCCGGCCAGCAGCGAGCCACCGATCTGCTCTACCAGGTCCGCTCGCTGCGCGGCCTCGCGATCGATGACCCCGTGGGCCAGCGGCTCAGCCTGCCGCGGCTGCGCAAGCCCAAGCCGGTCGACTATTCGCCGCCCAGTTATCCAGGTCCTGCGGGACTCGGTGGCAACTGGCCCGCCACACCCGGCTCTGCACCATTAGGATCTCAGTCGTATTCGAGAGTGGATCCCCAGTGGGGGCCACCCGCCGCATAGGAGATTCGATGAGCGCTGGCCAACTGGCAGAGTCGCTCAGGTCGTTACGTGATGCCCTGCAGCAGGCACGCCTTCCCGTGGAGCTGCCGGGCAGCCGACTGGCCGGCACGCTGCAACACGACATGATCGCTCAACTCGACGACTATCTGTTGCCCCGGCTCGAACGGCTGGACGCGCCGCTGCTGGCCGTGATCGGAGGCTCGACCGGAGCCGGTAAGTCGACCCTGGTCAACTCGATGATCGGACGTTTGGTGAGCCGCACCGGAGTGATCCGCCCCACCACCCGATCACCGGTGCTGGTGCATCACCCCGACGATGCGCACTGGTTCGGACCGGAGCGCATCCTGCCCGGCCTGGCCCGTTCGATGAAGGCCGCCAACGACACCCGCACGCTGCAGCTGGTCGCCGAGCCGACCCTGCCCCAAGGGTTGGCCCTGCTGGACGCCCCCGACATCGACTCGGTGGTGGCCGAGAACCGCGCCCTGGCGGCCCAGTTGCTGGCGGCGGCGGATCTGTGGCTGTTCGTCACCTCGGCGGCCCGTTACGCCGACGCGGTGCCCTGGGACTACCTCAAGTCCGCCGCCGAGCGCAGCGCGGCGCTGGCCGTAGTGCTGCAACGAGTCCCGCCGGCGGCGATGACCGAGGTGCCGGCCCACCTGGGTCAGATGATGGCCGAGCGGGGCCTGGGCGACTCGCCGCTGTTCGCGGTGCCCGAAACACTCACCGACAGCGAAGGGCTGCTGCCCGACGCGGCCGTGGCCCCGATCCGCGACTGGCTGGCCACGTTGGCCGCCGACACCCAGGCGCGCACGTCCGTGGTGCTGAAGACGCTGGACGGCGCGATCGGTGCGTCCTGCCGCAACGCTCCCTTGGTCGCCAAAGCGGTGGACGACCAATCAGCAGCGATCGAGCAGTTGCGCAACGACGCCGAGGGGTCGTACCGCGAAGCCGTCCGCACGGTGGGCGTGCAAACCGCCGACGGCACCCTGCTGCGCGGCGAGGTGCTGTCGCGCTGGCACGACTTCGTCGGCACCGGTGAGTTCTTCCGGGCGGTCGAGCAGAAGATCGGCTGGCTGCGTGACCGGATGATGGCCTCGCTGCGCGGCGAGCCCCGGCAGATCAACGACGTGAAGTTGGCGGTCGAGTCGGGCATGGAGGTGCTGATCCGCGAAGAGGGCGAGTCGGCGGCGGAACGGGCCGAGACGGCGTGGGCCAACGATGCGGCCGGACGGCAGCTGCTGGCCGCTTCCCGTACTGATCTCAGCCGTGCCTCGGAAGGATTTCCGGCCCAGGTGTCGCTGGCCATCCGCAACTGGCAGGCCGACGTGCTCGAGCTGGTCACCACCGAGGGCGGGTCCAAGAAGTCGAAGGCTCGGTTCTTCGCGCTCGGGGCCAACGGCGTGGGAGTGGCGCTGATGATGGTGGTGTTCTCGATGACCGGCGGACTGACCGGTGCCGAGCTGGGCGTCGCGGGCGGCACCGCCGTGCTGGCCCAGCGGGTGCTCGAAGCCGTGTTCGGCGAGGACGCCGTACGGCGGCTGGCCAAGGTCGCCAAGAACGAGCTGGACGCGCGCCTGGAGGCGTTGATGGCCTCCGAACTGGCCCGCTTCGAGACGGTGCTGGACGATGCCGGCGTTCGGCCCGCGAGCGCGGACGCGATCCGCGTTGCGGGCGAGGCGGTCAACGCGGTGCGCGGCAGCGACGCGCGGCTGACGCCGCCGACCCGTGCGGAGCTGGAGGGTTTCCGCGGCACGGCGACGCAGGTGACCGATCGTCCGCAATTGACCGGCGACGTGGTCGACGCCGAGCTGCTGCCGCAGGAGTCTGCGCGGACGAGCGCTGTGGCGGCCGAGCTGCCGACGGGCGCGGCCGTACGTGACGGAGACCCGGCATGAGCCGCCCACTGCCTGAGCGGCTGAAGGCGCTGAACGAGGGCGCCGAGCTCAGCCGCGGGCGCTCGTCCGCCGCCGTGGTGGAGCGCGCCGACGCGGTGCTCAAGCGGGCGGCGAGCGGGTGGCCTTCTCGGGCAACCACACCGTGGTGGCACTGGCCGGCGCCACCGGATCGGGCAAGTCGTCGTCGTTCAACGCGATCAGCGGCACCGAGTTCGCCCCGGTCGGCGTGCGTCGTCCGACCACCTCGGAGGCGATGGCGGTGGCATGGGGCAGCGAATTGCCGGGCGCTCTGCTCGACTGGCTGGACGTGCCGCGCCGGCACCTGGTGCCCGCGCGCCGCAGCGAGTTCGAGAACCTGGTGCTGCTCGATCTGCCGGATCACGACTCCACCGAGACCACCCACCGCATGACCGTCGATCGCCTGGTGCCGCTGGTCGACATGTTGATCTGGGTGGTGGACCCGCAGAAGTACGCCGATGCGGCACTGCACGACCATTACCTCCGCCCGCTGGCGCGGTACGCGGACGTGATGATCGTGGTGCTCAACCAGAGCGATCGGCTGCGGCCCGACGAACTCGTCCAGGCGATGACCGACCTGCGGGGACTGCTGGATTCCGAGGGTCTCGGCCAGGCGCGACTGCTGTCGATGTCGGCGCTGGAGGGCACGGGAGTGCCGCAGATGCGGGAGGTGTTGGCCAGGGCGGTGGCCGACAAGAGAGCGATCAGTGCCCGGATCGCCGATGACGTGGCGTCGTCCGCTGAGGGTCTGGCCACCGAGCTCGGTACCGCGCCGACGCCTGTGCTCGACCGCAAGCGACGCGACCCGTTGATCAACGCCCTGGCCGACGCGAGCGGTGTGCCGATCGCGGTGCAGGGTGTCCGCGACGCGTGGAAGTTGCGCGGTGGCCGGGCGACCGGATGGCCGTTCGTCAGTTGGGTCTCCAGGCTGCGGCCCGACCCGTTGCGGGCGCTGCGGCTCGACCAGACCAAACGCGAACTGGCCCCCACCGCCATCAGCCGCACCTCGTTGCCGGGGGCGAACGCCGTCCAGCGGGCCCGGCTCGACCGCGGGCTGCGTGAGTTGGTGGACGCCGCGACCGCCGGCTTGCCGCGCGGCTGGTCCGCCGCTGTGCGCGACGCGGCGCGTGGACGGGAGGCGCTGCTGCTCGACCGGCTCGACACGGCGATCGCCGGCGCCGACCTCGAGCTTGATCGGGGCACCGGCTGGTGGTCGGTGGTGCGGGCACTGCAGTGGGTGCTGATGGCGGCCGTGCTGGTCGGCGTCCTGTGGACGATGTTCACGCTGTTCGCGCCCGGACTGGGGCTGGCCGGCCTGCCGATGGTGTTCTTCTGGGGTTGGCCGGCGCAGTTCGTGTTGCTCGCCGGCGGTGTGCTGGGCGGCCTCGTGCTGGCGGGGTTGTCGTCGCTCGGGGTGTCGCTGGGCGCACGCTCGAAGGCGAACCGGGCCGAACGCACCCTGCATGAGGCGATCGGGGGGGTCACCGACAGCGAACTGATCCTGCCCGTGCAAGAAGAACTCGACCGGCGTCAGCGGGCTGTGGATGCGGTCAAGCGGGCGGCCGGCTGAGCCTGCATCGGGCTGAGCCTGCCATCGGGCTGAGCCTGCGATCGGGAACCTGGCTGCGGTGAGCTCGCGGGCAGCGGTTTCGTCTTTCCGTGTGATCTGGGGGCGACTCTGCTGCCCTTGTTGCTCTGCTGCCTTCCTGCGGGAGCGGGGATGCAAGCAGCAAGTGGGCGCCCGTCGTGAGACGACCGGGCAGCGACGCAATCTCGGCCAGCGCAGCGCTCCAGCCGTTGAGCCCGGGCGGGCGGGCGCGCTCAACTGCCGGTCGGACGATTGTGAACACTCGCGGCGGACGGGGCGCACAGTGAGGGTGTCGACCACTACGTAAGGAGTCACCTTCATGGACGCAACGATCACGGTCACCGGCAATGTCGGCAGCGACATCGACCTGCGCACCCACCCCAACGGTGAGTGGGCGTATGCCGCCTTCCGGCTGGCCAGCACGCCGCGTCTGCTGCGCAACGGCCAGTGGCGCGACGGCGACACCACCTGGCTGAACGTCAACTGCCGCAACCGGGCACTGTCGCTCAATGTGCAGGCCAGCGTCAGCAAGGGTGACCCGGTCGTTGTCACCGGCCGGCTGACCACCTGGAGCTGGATCAAGAAAGACACCGGCGAGGTCCAGGAGCGGCTCGTGCTCGAGGCCGTCTCCGTGGGCCACGACCTGTGCCGCGGCACCACTACGTTTCAGCGCGCCGAGCGCGTTCAGCCCGAGCCGCCCGCACCCGACGGTTCGACTTTCGACGAGCTGGCCGCCGAAGGCGAGTCCCCGGCCGTGCCGAACGGCGAGGCCGAAGTCGACGGCGGCGACTCCGAGCCCGAACCCGTGGACGCCAAGGCGGCCTGAGCCAAGCGCGGATCCTAGTCGCGGGTCAGCCGGCGATGCTTGCTGGCGTGCGGACGGGCGGCCTCGGCACCCAGCCTGGCCACCTTGTTCTCCTCGTAGTCGGCGAAGTTGCCCTCGTACCAGAACCAGTTGGCCTCGTCGTCGTCCGTGCCCTCCCAGGCCAGAATGTGCGTCGCCACCCGGTCGAGGAACCAGCGATCGTGGCTGATCACCACCGCACAGCCCGGAAACTCCAGCAGCGCGTCTTCCAGCGACTGCAGGGTTTCGACGTCGAGGTCGTTGGTCGGCTCGTCGAGCAGCAGCAGGTTGCCGCCCATCTTCAGCGTGAGCGCCAGGTTCAGCCGGTTGCGCTCACCGCCCGACAGCACGCCGGCCAGCTTCTGCTGGTCGGGACCCTTGAACCCGAAGGAGGCCACGTAGGCACGCGAGGGCATCTCGAAGCTGGCCACCTTGATGTGGTCGAGGCCGTCCGACACCACCTCCCACACGTTCTTGCCGGCCTCGATGCCCGAGCGCGACTGGTCCACGTACGAGATCTTGACCGTCTTGCCCACGTTCAGGCTGCCGGCGTCCGGCTGCTCCTCGCCGACGATCATCTTGAACAGGGTGGTCTTGCCGACGCCGTTGGGGCCGATGATGCCCACGATCCCGGCGCGGGGCAGGCTGAACGACAGGTTCTCGATCAGCAACCGATCGTCGAAGCCCTTGGTCAGCTTCTTGGCGTCCAGCACGTCCGAGCCCAGGCGCGGGCCGGGCGGAATGTTGATCTCGGCCAGGTCGACCTGACGGTTGCGCTCGGCCTCGGTGGCCAGTTCCTCGTAGCGGGCCAGGCGCGCTTTGTTCTTGGCCTGTCGCGCCTTCGGGTTGGCGCGCACCCACTCCAGTTCCCGCTCCAGAATCTTGGCGCGCTTGGCGTCCTTCTTGCCCTCGATCTGCAGCCGCTGGCGCTTGGTCTCCAGGTAGGTGGAGTAGTTGCCCTCGTAGGGGTGCAGCCGGCCGCGGTCGATCTCGCAGATCCACTGCGCCACGTTGTCCAGAAAGTACCGGTCGTGGGTGACCGCCAGCACGGCGCCCGGGTAGTTCTTCAGGTGGCCCTCCAGCCAGTTGACGCTCTCGGCGTCCAGGTGGTTGGTCGGCTCGTCCAGCAGCAGCAGATCGGGCTGCTGCAGCAGCAGCTTGCACAGCGCTACCCGGCGGCGCTCACCGCCCGACAGCACATCGACGATGGTGTCACCGGGCGGGCACTGCAGGGCGTCCATGGCCTGTTCGAGCTGGGCCTCCAGATCCCACGCCTGGCGGTGGTCGAGCTCGGTCTGCAGGTTGCCCATCTCTTCCATCAGCGCGTCGAAATCGGCGTCCGGGTCGGCCATCTCCATACCGATCTCGTTGAACCGGTCGAGCATGCCCTTGGTCTCGGCGACCGCCTCTTCGATGTTCTGCATCACCGTCTTGCCCTCGGTGAGCGGCGGCTCCTGCAGCAGAATGCCGACGCTGGCGCCCTTCTTCATGGCGACGTCGCCGTTGTCGGGCTGCAGCATGCCGGCCATCAGCTTGAGCATGGTCGACTTGCCGGCGCCGTTCGGGCCGACCACGCCGATCTTGGCGCCCTCGAAGAACGACATGGTGACGTTGTCGAGCACCAGCTTCTCGCCCAGCTTCTTGCGGACGCTGTTCATGGTGAACACGAATTCGGGCATACGGAAACCTCGCCGAGTTGGGGGAGCGGAACGAACCGCAGACGAGTATATCGACTTCGCGCGCGCCGCTCGTCGACGGTCAGGGTCGTCGAGACGTGGCGGGGGATTGCGACCGGTTCCTTCAGCGCTGGGGTCCTTCAACCGCCGGTTTCGGGTCCGGCCCGGCGGTGACGGCGAACTCAATCGGCGGTTGGGGCCAGCAACTCCGCCAGGCTGACCGCGCGTCTACCGGTCAGGTCGGCGACCTGGGTGCGGCACGAGAAGCCGTCGGCCAGCACGATCGCGTCGTCCGGTGCCTGGTTCAGTGCGGGCAGCAGATGCAGTCCGGCCACGCCGATCGAGGTTTCGTAGTGGCCGCGTTCGAAACCGAAGCTGCCGGCCAGGCCGCAGCACCCGGTCACCGTCACCACGCGCGCACCGGTGCGCAGCAGCAGCGCCTCGTCGGCTGCCCAGCCCAGCACGGCCTGATGGTGGCAGTGCGGCTGCGCCACCACCGTGCGTCCGGTGAGGTCGAGCGGCGCCCAGTCGTCGGTGCCGCCCAGCAACTCGGCCAGGGTGACCAGCGCCGCCGACACCGGCCCGACCCGAGGGTCGTCCACGAGTTCGCGCGCCTCGTCGCGCCAGACCGCCAGGCAGGACGGCTCGGTGCCCACGATCGGCACACCCCGCTCGGCCCACGGGCTCAGCACCTCCAGCGAGCGGCGCAACCGGGTGGCAGCCGCGTCCAGCTGACCGGTAGCGATCCAGGTGAGGCCGCAACAGGCCGGTTCACGGATCAGCGTCGGACGGTACCCCGCTCGGGCCAACAGCCTGAGGGTTGCCTCGACCTGACCGCCGGTGAAGCCGCGCGAGAACGAGTCCGCCCACACCGCCACCTCACCCCGTGCTGCTCGGGCGTCCGCGCCCGAATGGGCGATCACGCCCTGGTCGTCGCTGCCCGGGCGACGTCCGAACTCGCTCTCCAGCGGCCGCTCACGAAACCGAGGCACCGGCCGGCGCGCGTCCATTCCGGCGAGGCCCAGCGCCGCGCGACGCAGCACCGCAACCCCCAACGCACGGTTGGTCAGCCGAGCCAGAGCGGGCACCGCGGTGATGAGTGGCAGCCAGCGTGGCAACCATCCCAGGGTGTAGTGGCTGATCGGACGCAGCCGCCCCCGGTACGCACGATGCAGCAGTCGCGCCTTGTCACGGGCCAGATCGACCCCGGTGGGGCACTCGACGGCGCAGGCCTTGCAGGCCAGGCACAGCTCAAGCGCCTGGGCCACCTCCACCGACCGGGGCGAGTTGATCAGGGTGCCGTTGATCAACTCCTGCAGCACCCGGGCCCGGCCGCGGGTGGAGTCCTTCTCTTGCCGGGTGACCTGATAGGACGGGCACATGGCGCTCGCGGCTCCCGCTGCGACGCACCGCCCCACCCCGGTGCAGCGATGCACGTCGGCCCCGAACGCGTCCAACGGGTGCGCCAACTGGGCCAGGCGCACGTTGGCGTCGAGCGGTGCCGGAGCGACGAGCACGCCGGGGTTCAGCAGATCGTCGGGGTCGAACAGCCGCTTGACCGCCCCGAACAGTGCCAGGGCCTGCGGTGAGTACATGCGCGGCAGCAACTCCGAGCGGGCCCGGCCGTCGCCGTGCTCACCCGACATCGACCCGCCATAGCGGGCCACCAGGTCGGCGGCGTCTTCGACGAAGCGCCGGTAGTCGCTCGTGCCGCCGCTGCGCCCCAGCGGAAAGTCGATCCGGCAGTGCACGCAACCCTCGCCGAAGTGTCCGTACGGCAGGCCGTGCAGGCCGTGCGCCGCCAGCAGCGCCTCGAAGTCGCGCAGATAGTTGCCCAGCTGCTCGGGCGGCACCGCGGCGTCCTCCCAGCCGGGGTGCGCTGGGGCGTCCAGCGCGATGGCAGCGTACCCGGCCCCATCCGCACGCAGTCGCCACAGCGTCACCACCTCCGCCGGATCCGTGATCACCTGGGCGTGCGGGTGCAGGGCTGCGAGCCGACGCGCACGCGCGGCGACCTCACCGATGTCATCGCCGGCCAACTCGATGAACAGCCAGCCCGTACCCGGCGGTAGCGGCGGCACCGCGTGCGCACCGTGCCGCCGGCGCACGGTGTCCACGATCCGCGCGTCCAGGCCCTCGCAGGCAGTCGGGCGATAGGTCAGCACCTCGGGCACCAGGTCGGCCGCCTCGGCCAGCGAACCGAAGCCGAGCACCACCAGGCAACTGTGGGTGGGGTCGTTCGAGCGCTGAACACCGGCTCGGGTGACCACGCCCAGGGTGCCCTCCGAACCGACCAGAAACCGGGTGACGTCGAAGCCGTTCTCGGGCAGCAGGTGCTGCAGCGCGTAGCCCGACACCTGACGCGAGAACCGTCCGAACTCGGTGCGGATCACGCCCAGGTTGGCCTGCACCAACCGGTGCAGGTGCCTCAACGTCGCGGAGGGATGAGCGCGCAGGTCGACGGCGCGATCGAGGGACAGCCGTTCACCCGTGCCGGTGATCAGCTGCAGGCTCTCGACCACCTCGCTGGTTCGGCCGTACCCCAACGCGCGCGGACCGCAGGCGTTGTTGCCGATCATGCCCCCCACCGTGCAGCGATCAGTGGTGGACGGGTCGGGCCCGAACCGCCATCCGTGCGTCGCTCCGGCGGCGCTCAGCACGGACTGCACCACCCCTGGCTCGACGATGGCCAGCCCGGTCTGCGGGTCGAGTGAGTGGATGCGCTGCAGTCGTCGGGTGTCGATCACCAGGCCGGCGCCCACCGCGTTGCCCGCGCAGGACGTTCCCGCGCCCCGCATGGTGATCGGTAGCCGCGCGGCCAGCGCCGAATCCACGGCGGCGTCGAGTTCGGACAGGTTTGCCGGTACGCACACGGCCTCGGGCACCACCCGGTACAGCGACGCGTCCGAGGTGTAGAGGGCACGGCTCAGTGCGGAGCGGTCGAAAGCGACGGGAGAAGCCCCCACGGGCTCAGTCTGCCACCTCGACAACGGCTTTCATGGCCCGGCCGAGGGCTTCGAAGTCGTCGCACGACACCACGTCGACCAGGGCCGCGCGCACCGAGGCGACGTGCCGAGGCGCGGCCGTCTTGAGCAGGTTGAACCCCGATGCGGTGAGCACCGCGATCACTCCGCGGCGATCGTGCGGGCAGCTCTTGCGCAGGATCAGCCCCTTGGCCTCCATGCGCGCCACCGTGTGGGTGAGCCGCGAGCGCGACTGCCGGACCCGCTGCGCGAGCTCGGACATGCGCATCTCGAGCCCATCGGCCTCGGACAAATTCACCAAAATCTCGTATTCGCCGAGATCAAGACCGAAGGGACGCAGCTCGGCGTCCAACCTCTCGTTGATGCGACTGGCCCCGGCGAGATAGGTTCGCCAGATCGTCTGCTGCTCGGTCGTCAGCCACAGTGCGTCCAGAGTCGTCGTCACAGCGACAGCATAACAAATATAGTTGAAATGTAAACCACAGTCGAAGTCCGTCGGACTGGAAGCGGTCTCGCGCGATTGTGAGGTGCCCCGGACGCCGCCGATGATGCTATCGGGAAGGTGGATCGAGCCCCAGCGGTGGGCGCGATCAGCGGCGCTGAGGCAGTGCCGCCGACGCCGGGCCGTCCCGTCATCGGCTCGACCGAGGCCACGCATCGTCCACGCCTGGTGCACGGCATCGGCAGTGCGTAGAACTGGTGCGCGCCTATCGTTCACGAAACACCAGCGTCGCCCTACTATTGGTCTGAAATTCGGCACCGAGGATGCTGCCGGGGACAGGAGTCACGTGACATGAACGCCGAAGCCGAAGCGATTCTTGAGGGCAAACCACAGTCGATGGGTGACCTGATCGACTGGCGGGTCACCCAGACACCCGATACCGAGGCGTTCCGGTTCCCCGATGCGGATGAGAACTGGCACTCGCTCACCTGGCAACAGACGAGGCAGCAGGTGCACGAACTCGGTGCGGGCCTGCTGAGTCTCGGCGTGGGACAACAGCAGCGGGTGGCGATCTCGTCCAACACGCGCATCGAGTGGATCCTCATCGACCTGGCGATCAACGCGATCGGCGCCGCGACCACGACGGTGTATCCCAACACCGCCCCGGAGGACTTTCAGTACATCGTGGGCCACTCGGCGTCCAAGGTGCTGGTGGCCGAGAACGCCGAGCAGGCCGACAAGCTCGATGGCGGCGACACCCAGGTTGCGGCGGTGGTGCTGATCGACGGTGAGGGCGACGGCGAGCACACCCTGTCGTGGCAACAGCTGATCGATCGCGGCAAGCAGCTGCTCGCCGACGATCCGGACTGCGTCACCCAGGCCCGGGCCGGTGTCGATCTGGACAGCCTCGCCACGCTGATCTACACCTCGGGCACCACCGGACGACCCAAGGGCGTCGAACTGGTTCAGCGCAACTGGATCTACGTCGGCTTCGGCGCCGACAAGCTCGACATCATCCAGCCGGACGACCTGCAGTACCTGTGGCTGCCCCTGTCGCACGTGTTCGGCAAATGCCTGATCGCCATTCAACTGGCGATCGGGTTCACCTCGGCGGTGGACGGGCGGGTCGAGAAGATCGTGCACAACCTGGGCATCACCAAGCCGACCTTCATGTGCGGTGCGCCGCGCATCTTCGAGAAGGTGCGGGCGACCGTGCTGTCGTCCAACAGCACCGGCATCAAGGGCGCCATTTCGCGCTGGTCGTTCTCGGTCGGCAAGAAGAGCCACGAGAAGCGCCTGGCCGGACGGCCGTTGAGCGGCGCGCTCGGGCTGCAGTACAAGATCGCCGACCGGCTGGTGTTCAGCAAACTGCGCGATCGGCTGGGCGGTCGCATGCGGTTCATGGTGTCCGGCTCGGCGAAGCTCTACGCCAAGGTGCAGGGCTGGTTCTACTCCGCAGGTCTGGTGATCATCGAGGGTTACGGTCTCACCGAAACCACCGCGGTGTCGTACGTCAACGTGCCCACCGATCCGCGCTTCGGCACGGTCGGCCAGCCGCTGCCCGGCACCGAGATGAAGCTCGGCGACGACGACGAGGTGCTGCTGCGCGGGCCCGGCATCATGGTCGGCTATCACGGCGCGCCCGATTTGACCGCCGAGACCCTCGTCGACGGCTGGTTCCACACCGGCGACATCGGCCAGACCGACGCCGAGGGCAACCTCACCCTGACCGACCGCAAGAAGGACCTGATGAAGACCTCAGGCGGCAAGTACGTGGCGCCCCAGAAGGTGGAGGGCGCGCTGGTCGCGGCGATTCCGTTCGTGAGCCAGGCGATCGCGGTGGGTGATGGCCGCAAGTACGTCTCTGCGCTGGTCACGCTGGACGCAGACAACGCCAAGCGCTGGGCGGCGGTGAACGGGCTGGCGCACGCCGACTACGACGAGATCGTCCGCAGTGAGGCGGCGCACCATGCCGTGCAGCACTTCATCGACCGCGCCAACGAAGGTCTGGAGCGGTGGGAGACGGTGAAGAAGTTCACTATTCTGCCGCGCGAGTTGAGCGTCGATGACGGCCTGGTCACGCCGAGCATGAAGATTCGGCGGGAGAACATCAACAAGCAGTTCGGTGCCGAGATCGACGCCATGTACGACAAGGAACCGGACTACGAGTGACCCAGCCCACCGCGGTCGTCCGGGTTCCGCTGCGCTGGGTCGATCTGGACGCGCAGGGTCACGTCAACAACGGCGTGGTCGCCGACTACCTGCAGGAGGCCCGGGTCCGGTTTCTGCTCGACGGTGACAACGCGGCGTTGCTCGGCCACGGCACGCTGGTGGTCGGCCATCAGGTGGAGTACCTCGCCCCAGTCGAATTCGCGGACGAACCTGTCGAGGTACGGCTGTGGGTGGGCAACGTCGGCGCGTCGCGCTTCACCATCGGGTACGAGGTCGTCCAGGGCGAGGTGCTCGCGGCCCGGGCCCGCACCGTGCTGTGCATCTTCGACTTCGAGGCCGGACGTCCGCGGCGCATGACGCACGCCGAGCGGGCCTGGTTCGTCGAGCGCAGCACCGGGTTGCCGCCGCTGCGCGAGCTGGCGAAGGCGCGTCCGGGGCCGCATGCGTACCGGGCCCCGCTGACCGTCCGCTGGACCGACCTGGACGTCTACGGCCACGTCAACAACGTCCGCTTCTTCGACTTCGTGGCCGAGGCGCGGGTGCACATGTCCAGCGACGCGGACGAGGCCGGCAACCGGATGAGCGCGGCGGCGGAGGCGGGTCACCTGTGGATGGTGGTGCGCCAGGACGTCGACTACCTCGCTCAGCTCGACCACCGGCTGGAGCCGTACGAGACCCGGGTCGCGGTGGTCGACATCGGCCGCACCTCGATGATCCTGGTCGCCGAGGTGACCGACCCGCGGCACGGCACGGTCTTCGCCCGGGCCCGCACGGTGATCGTGTGCGGTGACCGGTCCGGTCGTCCGATCCCGGTGCCCGACGAGCTGCGGCACGGGCTGGAGACCTGGCCGGCGGCCGTCGGCTGAGGCGAGGCGTCCGGTCGTCCGCGGGCGAACGCCGGCAGCCTTGGTCACTGGTCCTGAAAGGGATCCGTGATCTCGCGCAGCAGCGTCAGCGTCTGGCGCAGTTCAGCCATCCGGCGTCGGCCGACGTGCGCGGCCCACTCGGCGTAGACCTCCTCCTCGGCGGCCAGTGCAAGGGGCCGTAGCTCTTCGGCCCGCGCGCTCAGCCGGACGACTCGCGCCCGGCCGTCACTCGGATCGGGAACGCGCTCGACATAGCCCGCCGCTTCCAGCCGGTCGACCAGAGCGGTGGCGGTCTGTTTGGCGATCAGGGCCCGCTCGGCCAGGTCGCTGATCCTGGATCCGTTGGGGCTGATACGCGCCATCAGCCGGGCTTGGGCGACGGTGAAGTCGGTGAGGCCCGCCTGTCTGGCCGCGCTCATCACTCGTGCCTCGATCGCGCGCTGGGAGATGAAGAGCAGCACGCCGATACTGAGCTGATCCGCCACTGCCGCCCCTTGCTTTAGTCCTATGATCGAATCATAATGATCCCATCATAGGACTAGTTTCGCCGGCCCGGGCTGGCGTGTCCGCGAAGGAGTTCCTGCGATGGAGCGAGACGAGGTCTGGGCGGCGTACGCCGATCAGAAGACCCGCGTGGTCGAACTGCTGGAGCAGTTGAGCCCGTCGGAGTGGAACCGTCCGACCCTGTGCGAGCAGTGGACGGTGCGCGACCTCGCCGGCCATCTCACCATGCAGGGCATGACGATCGGCGACGCTGTGCGCACGATGGTGCGCGAACCGGCCGTGCGCAAGGCGAGCCTCGGCGGAATGAACCGGATCATTTGCGAGATGGCCAAGGTCCGCGCCCGGGTGCCGATCGAGGGCCTGCTCGATCAGATCCGGGCGACCATCGCCACTCCGCGAGCGAATCCCGGGCTCACCGAGCGCGAGGCGCTGGTCGACATCGTGCTGCACAGTCAGGACCTTGCCCTTCCGCTCGGCCGCGAACTCGCCGTCCGTCCGCAGATCGCCGCGATCGCGGCGGACAACGTTCTGTCCTACGCAGGATCGTGGAAGGGCACGGTGTTCGGCGACCTCGGCGCGCGCGGTTACCGACTCGTCGCCACCGACATCGACTGGTCGAGAGGCGCCGGCCCGGTGATCGAGGGACCCATCGTGGGGCTGTTGCTGCTGATCGGCGGCAGGCCGGCAGGCCTGGACCAACTCACGGGTCCCGGCGTCGCCGCACTGCGGCGGCGCTGAGCCCGGCTTGCTTGGTGCCCGCGCCCAGGGCGGTGGAACGGTCGGGCCTCAGTGCTGTGGAACGGGCAATCAGTGCGCGTCGACGGCCTCGACCTCGCTGCGATCACCCGACCACTCGGTGTGGAAGGTGCCTTCAGTGTCGATGCGGCGATAGGTGTGCGAGCCGAAGAAGTCACGTAGGGCCTGGGTGAGTGCCGCGTTCGTGCGCTCGGCGCGGACGAGGTCGTAGTACGACAGCGCCGAGCTGAAGCCCGGAATCGGCACCCCTGCCACGCTGGCCCTGGCCACCACCCGCCGCCAGGCGTCGTTGCTGTTGGCGAGTTCGGCGCTGATGGACGGCGCCTCCAGCAGCGTCTCGAGGTTGTTCGCGGCGTACTCGTTCGAGATGCGGTCGAGCAGCTTGGCCCGAATGATGCAGCCGGCCCGCCAGATGCGCGCGCACGCGGCGACGTCGATGTTCCAGCCGTACTGGTGACCGCCGACCTTGATCAGGTGCAGGCCTTGGGCATAGGCGATCACCTTTGCGCACCACAACGCCTGCCGCACGTCGCCGATGAACTGCTGCCGATCGTCCACGCTGATGGTGCCGTCGGGACCCTGGAGAGCGACCCGGGCGGCGGCCCGCAGTTCGGGGCTGCTCGATGCGGCACGCGCGAAGACCGCCTCGGCGATCGCTGCCGCGGGAACACCCAGGTTCAGCGACTCCTGGACGGTCCAGGTGCCGGTGCCCTTCATGCCGGCGGCGTCGAGGATCACGTCCACCAGCGGCTTGCCGGTCGCAGCGTCCACCTGGCGGAGCACCTCGGAGGTGATCTCGATCAGGTACGAGTCGAGGTCACCGGTGTTCCACTCCTCGAACACGTCCGCGGCCTCGGCGGCCGACAGCCCGATGCCCTTAAGCAGGTCGTAGGCCTCACCGATGAACTGCATGTCGGCGTACTCGATGCCGTTGTGCACCATCTTGACGAAGTGGCCGGCGCCGTCGGGGCCGATCCAGGTGCAGCAGGGCTCGCCGTCGTATTGGGCCGCCACCTTCTCCAGGATCGGGCCGATGTGTTGGTAGGAGTCCTTCGGGCCGCCCGGCATCATCGACGGGCCGAGCAGCGCGCCGGTCTCACCGCCGGAGATGCCGCAGCCGATGAAGTTGAATCCGAGGTCGGACAGCTTCTTCTCGCGCCGGCGGGTGTCGGGAAAGTAGGTGTTGCCGCCGTCGACCACGATGTCGCCCTGGTCGAGGTGGGGGAGCAGGGAGTCGATGGTGGCATCGGTGGCCGGGCCCGCCTTCACCATCATGATGATGCGGCGCGGCTTCTCCAGCGAGTCGACGAAGTCCGCCACGGTTTCGGACCCGATGAAGTTCGCCTCGGGGTGCGCCGCGAGCACGGCCTCGGTCTTGGCGTAGGTGCGGTTGAAGATCGCCGTGGCGAACCCCTTGCTGGCGAAGTTGCGGGCCAGGTTCGACCCCATCACCGCCATACCCACCACACCGATCTGCGCGCTGCCGGTCCTGTCGCTCATCTGCTGCCTCACTGTTGGAAAGCTGGTCTCGTCGATTCTTCCAAAGCCGGCCCGCCTTTGGGGATTTCGCCGGATCGCTGGACGATCGCCGCCGCCACCAAGCCCACACCCGTTCGGACGCGCGGCGCACGCGGTTGCCACTCGTTGCCGTCGGTTGCCACGTGGTGCCGCCCGGACGATCCTGCCCGGACGCCGGGTGCCCGGTGTCGGTGCCCGGGTTCGGTGCGCCGGTTTCGGTGCGCCGGTTCGACCGGGGCGTTACAGGTGCTCCGCCGAAGGCCCGGCGGCGGTGCGCCGTACCGCCGCGGGCAGCAGGCTGATCTTCGTCCAGATCTTGCCGGAGAGGTTGTTGGTCAGGTCCTCGATGCCGGCGATGGTGGCGAGCGTCGTCCGGTCGTCGGTGTGCTCACCGAACAGGGCGGCGGTCTTGCCGATCATCGACAACAGCTCCGAGCAGTAGTCGAGGTAGTTCGCCAACTCGATCGCGGTCATGCCCAGCGGCACGGTCGCCGTGGTGGACGAGAAGTCGCTGCGCAGCCGTTCGGGGTCCTTGGTGAGCTGGTGCATGTCGACCACGTGCGCCACCGATCGCAGCCGCTGCAGCGTGGCCAGGTCACCGTGCCGTTGCAGCCGCTCGGGCAGCGCCCACAGAAAATAGATCGCGATGCCGGCGAACACCGCGTCGTTGACCAGCGACTCGAATACGGTCAACCAGTCCCAGCCGTGTGGCTCGCCGGCCGCCGACGACTGCAGCGCGATCAGCACCAGCGCGTACAGGAAACCGACAATCACCAGCCCGATGCCGACCCGACTGGTCATCACCAGCCATCGCCGCCGGGTGTGCCAGACGTCTTGGCGTTGGGCCAGGTGGTCGATCACCTCGATCAGCTGACCGGGCAGCCGGGTCAGGTTGCGGGCCGGAAAGCGGGCCCGGATGCGGGCGTCCAACCGTACGACGGTGGCGCGGACCGACTCCGCGTCCAGGTGCTGCGGGTCGGCGGGCAGGGTCGGGTCGGACACGCCGCACACCCTACTGCGTGCCCTGCGCAGACTCCGGTGGCCAACGCGGGCCCCGGTTCGCTGCGTGCTGCGCGGTCGCAAGGACGCACGGGAGCGGCGAGCCGGCGGGCGTGCGCCGTCCGTCCGGCCGGCCCCGGGCAACGGATGGCAACCCGGAAGCGGTGCGGGACCCATGCTCTAGGCTCGATCAAGCCCCTACTCAGAAAGGCAGGCGAAGTGGCCCGTCGACTCTCCCGAAGCCAGGACGGACGGCCCACGCCACCGGTCCGCATCGTCCATCTGGGCCTCGGCAACTTCTTTCGCGCACATCAGGCCTGGTACACCGACCGGGCTCCGGACGCCGACCAGTGGGGCATCGCGGCGTTCTCCGGGCGATCCCGGGGCATCGCCAGGCAACTGCAGCGGCAAGAGAACCTGTACACGCTGGTCACCGTGGGGCCGCAGGGCAACGAGTACCGGGTGATCAGTTCGCTGGCCGCCACGCACACCGGCACCGACATCGCGGCGCTGCTCGGCTACTTCACCGACTCCGGGGTCAGCATCGTCACGATGACGATCACCGAGGCGGGCTACGTCCGCAACGAGCGCGGCGAACTCGACACCGACAACCCCGACGTGCGCTCCGACATCGACGTGATCAAGGCGGGCAACCTCAACGCCGTCAGAACCGCTCCCGGCAAGCTGGTCGCCGGGCTGGTGGCGCGCCGAGATGCGGGGGCGGGCCCGATCACCCTGATCTGCTGCGACAACCTGCCCGACAACGGCGCGATGCTCGAGGGTGTGGTGCGCGAACTGGCCAAGCAGGCCGCGCCCGAGCTCGCCGACCAGCTCGACCAGCAGGTCGGCTTCATCACCACCATGGTCGACCGCATCACCCCACGGGCGACCGACGCGACCCGGCAGGCCGTCCAGGACGAACAGGGCATCGACGACCAGGCGGCGCTCGCGAGCGAACCGTTCAGCGAGTGGGTGCTGGCCGGTGAGTTCAAGGGCCCGCGGCCGGCCTGGGACGCGGTCGGTGTCGAGTTCGTCGACGATGTGGTGCCGCACGAGCTGCGCAAGCTGTGGCTGCTCAACGGCGCGCATTCGTTGCTGGCCTACGCGGCCACCATCGCCGGCCACCACACCGTCGCGGACGCGATCGCCGACCCGGTGGTACGCGGGTGGGTCGACGAGTGGTGGGACGTCGCCCAGCGCCAGTTGCCGCTGGATTCGGACGTGGTGACCGAGTACCGGGCCGCCCTGCTGGAGCGGTTCGGCAACCCGCGGATGCGCGATCAGTTGAGCCGGATCGCGGCCGACGGGTCGCTGAAGATCCCGATCCGGATCGTCCCGGCCCTGGTTGCCGACCGCAAGGCCGGCAACAGCCCGTTGGGCGCCGAGCGGGCCGTCGCGGCCTGGATTCTGCACCTGCGCGGGTTGGGTGCGCCGTTCAGCGACGCCAAGGCCGACAAGGTCACCGAGTTGAGCACCGGATCGCTGGAGGACGCCGTCGGCAGGGTGTGCGAGTTCCTCGAGATCGACGATCGCGACTCCAAGGCCAGCATCCTGGCCCTGGCCCGGCAGTTGGGCGGCTGAGGTGGGCACTGCGCCCGCTGACGCGCGCGTGGTGATCGGTCTCGACATCGGCACCACCGCCGCCAAGGTGTCGGCCTTCGCCCTGGGCGGCGGCTGGCGCACCAGCGTGGCGCACGAATACCCACTACAGCAGCCGCGGCCCGGCTGGGAGGTGCAGGACCCGATGCTGATGTGGCGGGCCGTGCAGCAGGGTCTGGGCGAGGTGGCGGCCGAGTGCGGGGCGGCCGAGGTGGTCGGCATCGGGGTGTCGAGCGCGATGCACGGCCTGATCGGGCTGGACGGGCAGCATCGTCCGATCACCCCGATGGTGACCTGGGCCGACTCGCGGGCGGCCGAGCAGGCGATGCGGTTGCGCCACACCGAGCTCGGCCGGCGCCTGCACCGCACGTCCGGCACGCCGATCCATTCCATGTCGCACCTGACCAAGCTGCTCTGGTACGCCGAGCACGAGCCCGACACGTTGCATGGGGCGCGGTGGTGGGTCGGGTTGAAGGACTTCATCGTGTTCCAGCTCACCGGTGAGCTGGTCACCGAGGTGTCGAACGCCTCGGGTACCGGGCTGCTCGACCTGCGGACACGCACCTGGAACCCCGAGGCACTCGAACTGGTCGGGGTGGGCGCGGACCGGCTGCCCCCCGTCCGGCCGACCACCGACGCACTCCCGCTGCGCGGCGATCTGGCCGGCGCGGTGGGTTTGCCGCGCGGGCTTCCGGTGGTGCTGGGGGCCGGGGACGGTCCGCTGGGCAACCTGGGCGTCGGCGCGCTGCAGCCGGGCGTGGTCGGGCTGTCGCTCGGCACGTCCGGGGCGGTGCGCATGATCACTGAGCGGCCCTACATCGACGATGCGGGCACGCTGTTCTGCTATCACCTGGCGCAGGATTCGTGGGTGATCGGCGGCGCTGTCAGCAACGGCGGCATCGTGGTGCGCTGGGCCGGCGACGTGTTCGGCGTCGATCTCGCCGACGAACCGGGCGGCAACCGCGACGCCATGCTGCTGCAGTTGGCCCGCGACGTACCGCTGGGTTCCGACGGTCTGGTGATGCTGCCGTTCCTGATGGCCGAGCGGGCGCCGCTGTGGAACCCGACGATCCCGGGGGCGTTCCTGGGGGTGCGGCGCGGCCACACCCGGGCGCATTTCGTCCGGGCGGCGATCGAGGGGGTGGCGCTGATGCTGTCGACGATCGTGGACGAACTCGATCGGGTGACGCCGATCGAGCAGATCCGGGCCACCGGGGGAGTGTTCCGCTCCGAGGTCTGGCGCGAGGTGCTGGCCGCGGCGCTGGGCAAGCCGCTGGTGGTCACCGACGGCGCCGAGGGCACGGCGCTGGGCGCGGCGGCGCTGGCGCTGGTCGGCCTGGGGCAGGCGTCCTCATTGCGGGACGGCTTGGTGCACCTGGGCCAGGACCCGTCCGCGGGCGGTGACCCGCTGGTGCCCGACCCCGACGCGGTGGCGGCGTACCAGGCCGTCCGGGCCGGCATTCCGACCCTGCTGAACGGCTACACGGAGGTTCATCGTCTCTTCGGCTGACGGGTATTGGGGACGGTTCCGGCT
The DNA here is from genome assembly GCA_016711205.1 of Micropruina sp. GTDB lineage: Bacteria > Actinomycetota > Actinomycetes > Propionibacteriales > Propionibacteriaceae > Micropruina. Next base: position 461,119 of record JADJTM010000001.1, read on the forward strand.
GACGGGTATTGGGGACGGTTCCTTTACCTGTCGGGCGGTAGGGCGCCCGCTGGCGCCCGACGGGTATTGGGGACGGTTCCTTTCCCTGTCGGGCCGGTACGCGTCGTTGGCTTCTTCGGCATGAGTTGCCCCGCAATGGGTCTGGCAACGTGTGTGCGGCTCGTCTGATCGGCCGATCATGAAGGCTCTCAGTCCGTTGCCCGGCGACTGGTGAAGGAACCGTCCCCATTCCCGGTCGGACGGTCCACCACCGCCGCGTGTGCGGCAAGGAAAGGGACCGTCCCCAATACCTGTCGGGCGGTCCATCCCCCCGCGTGTGCGACTGGTTAAGGAACCGTCCCCATTCCCTGTCGGGCGGTCCATCCCCCCGCGTGTGCGACGGGGAAAGGAACCGTCCCCAATACCTGTCGGACCGGTCCCCACGGCTCAGCGGCGGTAAGTGATCCGTCCGGCCCAGATCGTTGCGACCACGGGGTCGGGCAGGTCGCGGCCGTGGTAGGGGTTGTTGCGCGACTTGGACGCCGAGGCGTCCCGGTCGACCACCGCCCGGGCTGACGGGTCGACCAGCACCAGGTTGGCCGGCTCACCCACCGCGATCGGACGCCCCTGCGTCGCCGAGCCGGTCAACCGGGCCGGCGCCGCTGACATGCGATCGACGACCCCCGCCCAGTCCAGCCGGCCGGTGTCGACCATCACCTCGATCACCACACCCAGGACCTGCTCGAGGCCCAGCATGCCGGGCAGGGCGATGTCGAAGGGGTGGTCCTTGTCCTGCCGGGCGTGCGGGGCGTGATCGGTGCCGACCATGTCGATGGTGCCGTCGGCCAGCGCCTCGCGGACGGCCTCGATGTGCTCGTCGGTGCGCAGCGGCGGGTTCACCTTGAACGTGGTGTCGTAGCCCTCGACCTCGCGGGTGCCCAGATACAGGTGGTGCGGGGTGACCTCGGCGCTCACCGCGATGCCGCGCCGCTTGGCCCAGCGAATGACGTCCACGCCCTCGGCGGTCGACACGTGGCACACGTGCAGCCGTCCGCCCGACAACTGCGCCAACTGGACGTCGCGGGCGATGATCGCCGACTCCGCCTGGGCCGGCCAGCCCGGTAGGCCCAGCCGTCCGGAGATCTCCGACTCGTGGCAGCAGGCGCCCGGCCCGGCCAGCCGCGAATCCTGCGAGTGCTGGGCGATCACCCCGCCGAACGTTTTGGCATAGGTGAGCGCGCGGCGCATCACCAGCGAATCCATCACGCACCGTCCGTCGTCGGAGAACATGCGGACGCCGGCCGCCGAGCGGTGCATCAGTCCCATCTCGGACAACTGCTCGCCGGCCAGGCCCTTGGTCACCGAGCCGACCACGATCACCTCGGTGCTGCCGGTACGGGCGGCCAGCGCGGCCAGGTGCTCAGCCGCCTCGGCGGTGTCGGTCACCGGATCCAGGTTCGCCATCGCGGACACAGCGGTGAACCCGCCCCGGGCCGCCGCCAGGGTGCCGGTGGCGACCGTCTCGGCGTCCTCACGTCCGGGCTCGCGCAGATGGGTGTGCGGATCGACCAGGCCCGGCAGTGCGAGCAACCCCTCGGCCTGGATGCGCTCGGCATCACGGACGTCGCCGGGCTCGACGAAGCGCCCGCCCGAGACACCCAGATCGCCGGACGACCCGTCGGCCAGCCGTGCGCCGCTGATCAGCAGGTCTCTCATTCGGGGCTTCCTCCCAGCAGGTGGTACAGCACGCTCATTCGCACCGAGACCCCGGCGGTGACCTGCTCGAGGATCAACGAGTTCGCCGCGTCGGCAGCCTCGGAACTGATCTCAAGACCACGGTTCATCGGGCCCGGGTGGCAGATCGCCGCCCCCGGCTTGAGTCGCGCCAGGCGCTGCGGGGGCAGCCCGTACAGCTCGGTGTATTCGCGCTCGGTCGGAAAGAAGCCGCCGTGCATGCGTTCGCGCTGCACCCGCAGCATCATCACGACGTCGGCGCCCTCGATCACCTCGTCGAGGTCGCTCGTCACGCCGACCCCCCACTGCTCGACACCGGTGGGTAACAGGGTGGGCGGGGCCACCAGGGTCACCGACGATCCGAGCGTGCGTTGCAGCAGCACGTTGCTGCGCACCACCCGGCTGTGCAGCAGGTCGCCGACGATCGCGATCCGCTTGCCGGCGAACACCTCGTCACCGCCTGTGCCCGACTCGTCGACGGTGCCGAAATGCCGCCGCATCGCGAAGGCGTCCAGCAGCGCCTGGGTGGGGTGTTCGTGGGTGCCGTCGCCGGCGTTCACCACATGGGCACGCACCCACGAGGCCGCCTGCGCGACCGCCCCGGATGATCCGTGCCGGATCACGAAGCAGTCGGTGCCCATGGCGTCCAGGGTGAGCATGGTGTCGCGCAGCGACTCGCCCTTCGAAGTGGACGAGCCCTTGGTCGAGATGTTGATCGTGTCGGCCGACATCCACTTGCCGGCCATCTCGAAGCTGGTCCGGGTGCGGGTCGAATCCTCGAAGAACATGTTGATCACGGTGCGGCCGCGCAGCGTGGGCAGCTTCTTGATCTGCCGTGACTGAATCGTGTGCATCTCTTCGGCCACGTCGAGAATCGAGGTGGCCTCGGCCAGGCTCAGGTCGCCGGCGCTCAACAGATGGCGCATCAGGCCTCCGGCATGCTGATCGTGACGGCATCGAGTTCATCGATCTCGGCCATCCGGACGTTCACCCGTGCTTCGGCCGGGGCCTGCAGCAGCCGTCCGACATGATCGGCCTGGATCGGCAACTGGCGATGCCCGCGGTCGATCAGCACCGCGAGTTGCACGATTCGCGGCCGGCCGACCTCCTTCAGGGCGTCCAGGGCGGCGGCGATGGTGCGTCCGGTGAACAGCACGTCGTCGACCAGCACCACCGTCGCGTCGTCGATGGAACGCGGGATCGCGGTGCGTCCGACCGCCCGGGTGGGTTGCCGGCGCAGGTCGTCGCGATACATGGTGATGTCGAGTTCGCCCACGGCGATGTCGTGACCTTCGATGCCGCGGATCGCATCGGCCAGCCGGCGGGCGAGCAGCACGCCCCGGGTCGGGATGCCGAGCAGCACGACGTTCTCGCTGCCGCCGTTGGCCTCGACGATCTGGTGGGCCATGCGGGCCACGGCTCGCGCGATCTGATGGCCCTCCCACACGATGCGGGCGGATGGGTTGGTCACGCGAATGCTCCTAGCGGGTCCTCGGCGACTCCGCACCCGAGTCGGCGACGGGTCGTCTCGGGTCTTGAATCTAGCGGGCCGGACGCGCGGGCGTCACACCGAGGACGAGCATGGACGAACCCCCCGTCGCCCATGCTCGTCCTCGGTGCCCGCACGGACGGCGTACGCAGATGCTCGACCCGTAGCCAACCGTGCAATACCCTGTGACCCATGTTCGGACTGCTCCCGCTCGAAACCCTGCCCGGTTGGGAAGAGGCCGCCAACCCGACCGTCATCGAGACCCTCACCATTCTGATCGGCATTCCCGCCGCGATCTTCGCGGTGATCCTGCTGCTGGGCATGGCGCCCAGCTGGCTGGGTAGGGGCGACGACCAGTCCGTTACCCGCTCGAACGACTAGTCGTCCTAGACGCTCAGCGCCCGAAGATGCGGGCGAGCAGCCCGCCGCCGGTGGACGACGGCTGCGCGACGTGGCCGCACCACTGCGCGGCCGGCACGCTCGACTTCACGGCCGCCACATGCTGGCCGCAGCCGGCCCAGGTGGTCTTGCCGCACTGCTTGCAGGTCACTGCGTGACACATGGTTGGATCTCCTTGTCGTAGGTTTCTTGCATGGTGCGCACGCCGGTCAGGCGAGCGCGAGGAAAAGATCTTCGAGTTCGGCGGTGGTGATGCCCCCATCGGGGTGGGCGCCGTCCGGCTCGGCCAGGCAGTCCTTCATTGCGGTGGCGATGATCGCGTAGCCGGCCCGGTCCAGTGCCTTGGACACGGCGGCGAGTTGCGTCACCACCTCACGGCAGTTCGCACCGCCCTCCACCGCACGCACCAGCGCGTCCAGCTGACCCTGAGCCCGGCGCAGCCGGTTGCGGATGCGGCGCTGAACAGCGGGATCGGTGGTCTGCATGCGTCCTCCTGCAAGGCTCGGTTGATCGGACGGGAGGGTCAGACGGCTGCCGGGACGGCGGGGGCCAGCAGCTGCTCGGCCTCGGCGCCCAGCCAGGCCCGAAGGGTCAGCATGCCGCCGGAGAGCGAGGCCGAGTCGAAACCCGACTGGACGAGCACCCGGTGGGCGATGGCCGAACGGACCCCCGAGGCGCACAACACTCGCACCGGACGTCCGGCCGCGGCGTCGCGCACCTCGCTGATCCGGCCGCGCAGTTCGGTGTGCGGAATCGTCAGCGCGCCCGGCAGCGTGCCGGAGGCGATCTCGGCGGGCGTGCGGACGTCGAGCACCAGCGCGGTGTCGACCACCTCGCGCACCTGCTCGGCGTACCACAGCCGCAGGGTGCCGTCGAGCACGTTCGATCCGACCATGCCGGCCAGGTTGACCGCGTCCTTGGCCTGGCCGTAGGGCGGCGCGTAGCACAGGTCGAGATCGATCAGGTCGCCGACCGTCAGGCCGGCGCGGATCGCGGTGGCCAGCACGTCGATGCGCTTGTCGATGCCGTCGGGGCCCACCGCCTGAGCGCCCAGCACCCGTCCGTCGGTGGGGCTCACCTGCAGCACCAGATGCAGCTGCCGGGCGCCGGGAAAGTAGCCGGCGTGCTGATTGGGATGCAGGTGCAGGGTGGTGTACGGCAGCCCGGACCGGTCGAGTTCGGCGCGGTTGCCGCCGGTCATCGCCGCGGTCACCTCGCCCACCCGGACGATCGCCGTGCCCAGCGGCTGCGTGATCGGGCGGGCCGATCCTGGACGCACGATGTCGTCGGCGACCAGGCGTCCGGCCCGGTTCGCCGGCCCGGCGAGGGCGACCGGACGGCGGGCCTGCGTCACCGCGTGGACGCTGGTGACGGCATCCCCGACGGCCCACACCGACGGTTCGCTGGTGCGGCCGTGCTCGTCGACCACGATGGCGCCACGTTCGAGAACGATGCCGGAGCCGGTCAGAAAGTCCGTGTCGGGACGCACGCCGACCGACAACACGACGAGCTCGGCCGGCAGTGCGGTGCCGTCGGCGAGCCGGACGACGTCGTTGCGCTCGCCCGGTTCGATCGCGGTGGCGGCGACGCCGGTGTGCAGCGCGATGCCGAGCCGGTGCAGTTCGCCGGTCACGTGGAAGGCGATTTCGCGCTCCAGCGGGGGCAGCACGTGCTCGGCGAGTTCGACCACGGTGACACCCAAGCCCTGGCCGGCCAGCGCCTCGGCGACCTCGAGCCCGATGAATCCGGCCCCCAGCACCACTGCACGATCGGCCGGGCCGGCAAGCACCCGTTCGCGCAGGGCGAGCGCGTCCTCGACACTGCGGACAGTGTGCACCCGGGCCGAGTCGATGCCCGCGATCGGTGGACGGACCGGCGTCGCGCCCGGGGACAGCACCAGGGCGTCGTAGCCCAGCTCGGCGGGTCCGTCAGGCGTATGCACCGAGAGCGTCCTGCGTGCGGTGTCGATGGCGACGACCTCATGGTTGGTTCGGACGTCCAAGTTGAGTGCGGCACGCAGGGACTGCGGCGTCTGCACCAGCAACGACGCCGAATCGGTGATCTCGCCGCCCACGTAGTACGGCAGCCCGCAGTTCGCGAAGGACACGTGCCGGCCGCGCTCCAGCACGATGATCTCGGCCGACTCATCTAGCCGGCGCGCCCGTGCCGCACAACTCATTCCGCCTGCCACGCCGCCCACGACCACGATCCGCATGCTCCACCGCCTTCTCTCGATGGTCAGCATATACCCCTGGGGGTATGCGGTGCGTCAGTCATTCGGCGCGTCAGCCGCTAGCCTCCTGACAGCGCAAGCCGCGCTCCAGGTCGTCCCGGCGTTCGCTGACCATGCGCCGCACCGAGTCGTTGAGTTCGGTGCCGGCCATCCATTCGTCGATCCGGGTCACCAGTGCACGGTCGCCGAGGGGTCGCGGGAACAGCAGTTCACCCACGTTCTTGCGCAGGGCCAGCGAGCGCCGTCCCCAGCCGTTGCGCTGGGCCGCGATGTCCTCCATCACGTCGAACCACCGCTGCACGTAGGGCTGCAGCACCTGACGCTGCCCGAGCTGCCAGAAGTTGAGGCACAGCTGGGTGTGGGTTTCGTTCGGCACGGACGCGTCCTCGACCGCGAGCCGCCAGGCTTCGGCTTTCGCCGCCGCGCTCGGCCGGGCCGCGCGCGCACCCGCGGCCTTCTCGGCACCGGTCGCGGTGTTGTCCCTGGCCAACTCGGCATCGATGCCCGCCTCGTCGATGGCGCCGAGGCGGGCCAGATTGGTCACCAGCCGCCACCGTAGGTCGGCGTCGATGCTCAACCCCTCGGGCACCTCATCACCCGCCAGCCAGGCGGTCAGCAGCTGCGCCCCGGCCGGCGTCGTCACCGAGGTGATCAGCGCCCGGACGATCGCCAGCTGAGAATCCGAGCCGGCTTCGACCTGCTTGAGCAGACCGGCCAGTCCCGCCGTCCAGCGCCCGGCGAGATCGGCTTGGGTCGTCGGCGGGGCGTAGTAGCGCACGGCGGTCTCGGCCTGCCCCAGCACGGCTCCGACGGCGGTCAGGTCGGTTTCGACCGCCACGCCACGCACGACCAGCTCGACGTAGTCGGCGGCGCTCAGCTCGGCGTCGCGGCACAGGTCCCAGGTCGCTCCCCACAGCAGGGCGCGGGCAACCGGATCGCGGAACTCGTGCATGCGGTGCACCACCACCTCGCGCCCGCGACCGAGCCGGATCTTGGCGTACGACAGGTCGCCGTCGTTGAGCAGCACCACGGCCGGTTCGGGGACGCCGACCAGCGCCTCGATCTCGGTTCGGGCGCCTTCGATGTCGACCTCGACGCGGTGCACCCGTTCGATGCCGTCGTCGGTGCTGTCGTACAGGCCGATGCCGATGCGGTGTCGGCGCACGGTCGGCCATTGCGGCAGGGCCGTTTGGACGACCGCGAACCGGCTGAACCGGCCCTGCTCGTCGATCGCGTAGTCGGTGCTCAGGGTGTTGACGCCGGCGGTCTGCAACCACTCACCGGTGAAGAACGCCAGGTCGCGTCCGGACGACTGCTCCAGTGCGTCCAGCAGGTCGGCGAGGCGGGTGTTGCCCCAGGCGTGCCGGGCGAAGTAGGTGCGCACCCCGGCCAGGAACGCCTCCAGGCCGACGAAGGCAACCAGCTGGCGCAGCGCGGAGGCGCCCTTGGCGTAGGTGATGCCGTCGAAGTTCAGCTCGACCGCCTGCAGGTCGACCATGTCGGCCGCGATCGGGTGGGTGGAGGGCAGTTGGTCCTGCCGGTACGCCCAGGTCTTGCGCATGTTGCAGAACGTGGCCCACGGGTCGGGGCCGCCGTAGCGCTGACGCAGTTCGTCCTGGGCGAAGTGGGACGCCCATTCGGCGAACGACTCGTTGAGCCACAGATCGTCCCACCAGGTCATCGTGACCAGGTCGCCGAACCACATGTGGGCGAGCTCGTGCAGGATGGTGTTGTCCCGGCCCTCGTAGGCGGCCGCGGTGACCCGAGAGCGGTACAGGTACTCGTCGCGCAGCGTGACGCAGCCGGCGTTCTCCATGGCGCCGGCGTTGAACTCGGGCACGAACACTTGCGCGTAGTCGCTGAACGGGTAGGCGGCGCCGAAGTGCTCCTCGAACACCTCGAAGCCGCGCCGGGTGATCTCGAACAAGCGGTCGGCGTCCAGATGGGGCGCCATCGACTGCCGGCACGACAGCGACAACGGAATCTCGGCGTCGCGACCCTGCAGCATGCTGCGCACCGTGTGGTACTCACCGGCGATCAGGGCCGTGATGTAGGTGGAGATCGGCGGGGTGGGCGCGAAATCCCAGCGGCCCAGTTCGCCGGCAACCAGCGGTTCGACCTCGGGCGAGTTGGACAGCACCGTCCAGTGCGCGGCGGCGAGGACCGACAGTTCGAAGCGCGCCTTCAGGTCGGGCTGATCGAAGCAGGCGTAGACGCGGCGAGCGTCCGCCACCTCGAGCTGGGTGTAGCAGTACACCCGCTCGTCCACCGGATCGACGAAGCGGTGCAGTCCCTCACCGGTGTTGCTGTAGCGGCAGACCGCGGTGACCGCGAGCACATGATCGCCCTCGCTCAGCTGCACCTCGAGACGCTCACCGTTGTAGCCCGAGGTGTCGAGCGCGACCTCGTCCAGGGTGGCCTCGACGATCGAGTCGGCGATCAGGTCGACGAAGGTGGCGCCGGCGGCCGAGTGGAACGTGATCGTCGACGTCGACGTGAAGGTGCTGGCCGACCCGGTCAGGTCGACCGTGACGCGGTAGCTGCTGGTACTCACCTGGGCCGCGCGGGCGCCGGCTTCGGCGCGGGTGATGTTGGCCGGATACATAGTCCTCCCGAAACTCTTGGTGTCGCCGGTGGCACAGTACCGGAGGGGTCTCGCCACGAGCCGACCTGCGGTGCACCCCTTCGGGCGGTTCTGGGGCGCGACCGGCGGCGGGGGGCGGGCGGACGTAGGTGCGTCCAGGGCCGCGGCTAGGGTTACCGGCATGACGCAACACGTGGACATGTGGTTCGACTCGGTCTGCCCCTGGGCATGGATGACCTCGCGCTGGCTGCTCGAGGTCGAGAAGGTGCGTGACGTGCAGGTGCAGTTCCACGTGATGAGCCTGTCGGTGCTCAACGCGGGGCGCGACCTGCCCGAGCAGTACCAGGAGCTGATGGTCAAGGCGTTGCCGCTGGCCCGGGTGGCCCTGGCGGTGCAGCGTGATCATTCCGAGCAGCTGACCGAGTACTACACCGCGATCGGTACCCGCCTGCATCCAGGCGGTGAGGAGTTGTCGGACGACACGGTGGCTGCCGCGCTCGCCGATGCGGGTCTGCCCGCTGACCTCATCGAAGCGGGCCGCACCGACGCCAACGACGCCGAGCTCGAACGGTCGCATCACGAGGGCATGGACCCCGTCGGCGACGAGGTGGGCACCCCGGTGATCCACATCAACGGCATGGCGCTGTTCGGTCCGGTGATCTCGCCGGCACCGAAGGGCGAACAGGCTGGTGACCTGTTCGACGGGTTCGCGAAGCTGACCGCCTACCCGGGCTTCTTCGAGGCCAAGCGCACCCGCACCGTGGGTCCGATCTTCGACTGAGGCGGGCGGGGGGAGTGCGATCCGGCCGGCCCTCCCCTTAGGCGCTCGCCTAACTATTTGCCGCTCGCGAAGCTCCGAAGTGGAGTTGACCCCTTAACCCGGACACCGTCTTGGCGGGTTCCCTTGTCGGGGGCCGCCGGAGAGGATGTCCTCAATGGGAACGACGAAGAAGCGGAACACTTACACGCCGGAGTATCGGCGGGAGGCTGCGCATCTGGTGCTCGACACCGGCCGGACGATCACGGCGGTCGCCGCCGAGATCAGGGTCGGTGAGCAACTGTTGGGCCGCTGGGTCCAGCAGGAACGCGACCGGATAGGTGCGCCACCCGAGGCGCCGTTGGATGCCAGTGAGCGGGCCGAACTGGACCGGCTTCGCCGGGAGAACACCGAGTTGCGGCTGGACAACGAGTTCCTGGGAAAAGCCGCAGCCTTCTTCGCAGCGAAGAACACTCCCGGCAGGGAGCGCTTCGAGGTGATCGATGCGGAGAAGGCGAACTACACGATCAGCCGGATGTGCCGGCTGCTCAAGGTTGATCGGCGCCGCTACTACGAATGGGTCGCACGGCGGGCTGCCGGGCCGTCGCCGGCCGAGCAGCGGCGGACCGAGTTGACCGGCAAGATCGTCGAGTTCCACAAGGCCTCTGATGGCACCTACGGGGCCCAGGATCCTGCACGACCTGCGTGAGGCTGGCGAGACGGTGTCAGTCAAAACGGTCGCGAAATGCATGCGGCAAGCCGAGATAGCCGGGATCAGCCCACGCACCTGGCATCCGCCACCACCGTGCCCGGCCCGAACCCGGACCCGGCACCCGACCTGGTCAAACGTGTCTTCGACCAAGGCCGACGCGATCTCGCCTGGTTCTCCGACATCACCTATCTGGCCACCGGCCAGGGCTGGGCATATCTGTGCACCGTCCGAGACGGGCACACCCGACGAGTGTTGGGCCGTACCGTCGCCGACCACCTCCGCGCCGACCTCGTCGAAGACGCCCTGCGCCAAGCCGTCGCCCTGCGTGGCCAGCTGCCCCGAAAGGTCATCTTCCACGCCGACCGAGGCTGCCAATACACCAGCAAACAAATCGCCAAGCTGGCCGGCGAACTCGACCTGCTCCGCTCGATGGGCCGCACCGGGGTGTGCTGGGACAACGCAGCCGCCGAATCGTTCTGGTCAACGTTCAAAAACGAGTACTACCACCGCCACGTGTTCGCCACCATCAGCGATGCCCGCCGCGGCGCCTACACCTGGATCGACGCCTGGTACAACGCCCGCCGACGACACTCCAGCATCGGCTACCTCAGCCCACTACAGTACGAACACCAGCTGGCCACCCAGGCGACCAACCCGGCCGCCTGACCAAACAACCACCTGTCCGGCATCAAGGGTCATCTCCAGAAGTTGTCAACCTGGTGTGGACAGTTCGCGAGTGTTGATGCCGGTGGGTCCGACGGTGGGGGCTCGGGGTGCTTGTCGGAAGCGGTTGGGGTGTGCGGCGTGGTAGGCGTCGAGTTGTGCTTGCCGTCGGGCTTGGTCGGTGGCGACGGTGCCGTGGTAGACGGCAGCCGGGGTGTAGTAGCCGATGCCGGAGTGTCTGTGGTGGTTGGCGTATCGATCGAGGAAAGCTTGTGTCCAGGCGCGGGCGTGGTCGATGTCATCGAACCGGGGTGGGTGGTCGATGTCGTATTTGATGGTTTTAAACATGGATTCGGAAAACGGGTTGTCGTTGCTGACGCGCGGACGGGAGAACGATCCGGTGACGTGGTGGTCGTTGAAGACGCCGGCCAGGTCGGCTGAGCGCATCGCGGAGCCGTTATCGGCATGGACGACATCCACGTGGCCGTGTTGCTGGAACGCGCGCCGGAAGAGCCTTTTGGCGGCGTGGCTGGTGGTAGTGGGTTCGATCAGCCAGCCGGTCGGGAAGCGAGAGTAGACGTCGAGGATCAGCATCAACTGGTAACACTCGAGGCCTTCTGGGCCGCCGCACAACTCGGTCGCGTCCCAGGACCACAGTTGGTTCGGTCGGAACGCCTGCGCGGTCGGAGCGGGCCGTTTCCGGCGTGATCCGCTGCCTTGGCTCCGTTGCCGGCGGCGATCCCCGACCAGGTTCTCGGATCGGGCGATCCGGTAGAACGTGGCTTGCGAACAGCTCACCTGCCCGGCATCGAAACTGCGCCAATAGGTTTGCACGACCGACAGCTCGGCGTATTCATCCGCCACCAGCGACTCGATCACTTGGGCCCGCTCGGCCTCGGCCAGGGCCGCCGGCTGGTGCCGGTCACGATGCGGCACCGGCTCCGGCACCCGCCGATCGTGACAATAACCCCTGGTCAACCGATAGAAAGAGGCGCGTGGCAGGCCAGTGACACGACAGGCTCGGCTAATCGTCCAGCCCGCCGTCGTTGACAGCGCTGAGACCGCGTCGGTCAGGACAACTTGAGCCGCTTCAGCCATGACGCGTACTCGGTCGCGGACATCAACGCCGGCGGGATCTGCGAATCCGGTTCCGAGCTCGTCGTGATCCCCTCCAAGAGCTCGAACGCTTTTCCCAGGATCTCGGTTGCCGCTTCGGCCTGAGCGGTCTTGCGCCGCAGCGTTTCATTCTCGGCCCGCAATCGAGCCAACTCGGCACGCATCTGACCCACATCCGAGCGGCTCGCCACCCGCTGCTGAGACTGCTCCAGCTCGCCGTTATCCCGCGCCCGCACCCACGCATAGACGGTGTTCCGATCCAGTCCGTACTCCCGCAATAGCCGCGTCTTCGCACCCCGCTCAACGCACCCATCCCACGCGCGCAAGAACTCCACCCGAAACTCCAACGAAAAGCGTCGATGCCCCCCAGCCGACATCCCCGGCTCCACACTGATCTGACCCACGCCCTGCCCTCCCACTCGCGAACTGTCTCACCCCCAGGTTGACAGCGGGGGAGCTTCGCGAGCCCCAAATAGTTCGGCGAGCGCGAAGGTGGCTGGCGGGCCGAGGGTGGGTCTGCCGCGGTCGGCTATGTTGACGCCATGCGCGTACACATCGCAGCCGATCACGCGGCCTACGATCTGAAAGAATTCCTGGTCAAGGAGCTCACGTCGGCCGGCTACGACGTGGTCGACCACGGTGCGCACAGCTATGACTCCTCCGACGACTATCCGGTGTTCATCCTGCCCTGCGCCGAAGCTGTCGCGGCCGACCCCGACAGCCGCGGCATCGTCCTGGGCGGCTCGGGCAACGGCGAGCAGATCGCGGCCAACAAGGTCAAGGGGGTCCGCGCCGGCCTGGCCTACAACACCGTGATGGCACGCCTGGCCCGCGAGCACAACGACGCCCGCGTCGTCGCCCTCGGCGGCCGCATGCAGTCGCTCAGCGATGCCCTGGCCACGGTGACCGTGTTTCTCGAGACGCCCTTCTCGAACGACCCGCGCCACGTCCGGCGCATCGAGATGCTGAACGACTACGAGGACCGGCACGTCCGCTGACTCGCGACCCCCTGATCCGATCCAGGAGCGACCATGCCTGAAGGGCACGTCACCCACCGGCTGGCGGACGGCCTGACCGCCATGTTCGGCGGCCACGCCGTGCGGGTGAGCAGCCCGCAGGGTCGTTTCGCCGACGAAGCCGCGCTGCTGGACGGTGGTGTGCTGAGCCGGGCGGACGCCTACGGCAAGCACCTCTTCGTCGATTTCGGACCCGACCGGATCGTGCACATTCACCTGGGCCTGATCGGCAAGCTGTGGCTGATCGACGGTGAACCGACCTCGCCGGCCGGCCCCGACACGCTGCGGTTGCGCATCGCCCGCGGCCCGCTGAGTGCCGAACTGCGCGGCCCGCAATGGTGCCGGCTGGTCACCGACGAGGCGCGCGACGAGGTGATCGCCGCCTCGGGGGACGATCCGATCCGCGACGATTCGACCGGTGAAAAGGCCTGGGCCAAGCTCACCCGGTCGGGACGCAGCATCGCCTCGCTGCTGATGGACCAGTCCGTCACCGCGGGAGTCGGCAACATCTACCGCGCCGAGGTGCTGTTCCGGCACCGGGTGAACCCGTTCAGGGAAGGACGGAGGATCTCGCGCTGCACCTGGAACGCCATCTGGGCGGATCTGGTGGTGCTGATGCGCGCCGGGGTCGCCGAGGGCCGCGTCGACACCGTCCGCGAGGCGCATCTGCCCGAGGCGATGGGACGCGAGCCCCGCGTCGATCGGCACGGCGGCGAGGTGTACGTCTACCGCCGGGCCGGGCAGCCGTGCCTGGTCTGCGGCACGGCCGTGCGCAGCCAGGTGCTGGAGGGCCGCAACCTCTACTGGTGCCCGCGTTGCCAACGGCGGCGCTGAGTCGATGCCGTCGCTGATGCGGTGGGGTGCCTTCGCGGTTGAGGTGGCGCCGGACGGGGCCGGCTTCCGGCTGCTGCACGGCGTGGACGAGTGGGCGTCCTGCACGCTGGGCGGCATGCGTTCCACCGGACGGTTCAGCGACGACCCGGACGAGGTGGAGCACGGCTTCGCGCTGCCCGGCGGCAGCTGTTCGGTGCGGCATTCGACCGGCCAGGCCTGGACGATCCGCTGGGCGCTCAGCGCGTCCGAACGGGCCCTTGGTGACCGGCTCCCCGCGGACCTGCCACGAGTTTCCGATGACGCCCGCCCGGACAGCGCGTGGGACGACGCCTGCAATGTGGCCCCGCCGACCCTGCGGGTTCGGCCCGGCCCGCACGCCGTCGCGTGGGCGTGGGCGGCCGGCGCCGAGGGCGTGCTGTGCATCGCGCCCCGCCGACGCGCGGCGCCGGTGGTCGGGCTGCGGCTCACCGGTGGATGGCTGGACGAGATCCCTGACGGCTTCGCGCTGGCCCCCGACCGGCTGGCCCTGACGCCCGGGAAGCGCTGGGTGGGGTCGCTGCGGGCGGAGCTGTATCCGGGCCTGAACGCGATCGCCGCCACCCTTCCGGCCTGGCTGGCTCCGCTGGAACTGACCGCCGGCCAGCCCTGGGAGTTCCGTCAGCCCGACCAGGCGCTCGTCGTCCACCCGCCGGCCACCACGCGTGCCGAGGGCGACGCCGTCCAGGTGATCGGGGCGGCGGGACGCGCCGGCGTGACGGTGCATTCGCCGCGCGGCGTGACCTCGTTGACCCTGTCGTTCGCTCCGAGCCTCGACACGCTGCTGGCCGCGGGTGCGTCCACCGTGCTGCGCGCGGACGGTCCGGTCACCGCGGCCGCCGGTTTCGTGGTCGCGGAGGCGCTCGGCCGCAGCCTGATCAGCCAGCCGCAGGCGGCGGCCGGGTGGCTCGACGAGCACGACGGGCAGCGCGACCCCGACCTGCTGGCGATCGCCACCGGCATCGTGCGGGGGCAGCGGGCGGGCCAGCTGCGTCCGGTTCGCGCGGCACTGAAGCGGTTGGCGGTGGTGCACCCCCAACTCGGGTTCGGACGGGTCGTGATGGCGGGCTGGCTGGCCAGCCTCGCCCTGGGCCACGACGCCGGCGCCGAGGCGGTCCAGCTGCTCACCCGCTCCAGCGGATCGGACTGGGTGGCCCTCGAACTCAACGTGCTCAACCTGCGCAGCGTCGAGGTGGCCGGCCCGTTGTTCGGCGGGCTGATCAACGCGCTGGGCGGCGACGTGCCGGGCGAGCCGATCGGGCTGGGTGTCGTCCAGCAGGCCCAGCTGACCGGACTGCTGCAGCTGTGTCCCGAAGAGTGGCCGATGGCGCAGGACGCCGCCGCCTGCGCGACGAAGAACTCGCGCCGGCTGCTCGCCGCGATCGCCGCCTCGGACTTCGCCGATCCGGACGATCTGGTGGTGCTGGCCTGGCTGGCGCTGGGGGAGTCGTTGGTCTGACCGAGGCCGGGGCCCGGACGCCGGGACGTACGACTACGGTCCACCGTTGCCCCGATCACGGTCGGGACGCAGCCGCGGACGTACGCGCCCGCCGTCCGGGCAGCTGCGGCGCGGACGCGTCCAAGACGCCGTACCTGCACCTTCGCAGGCGACGTTTTTGCTTGTCAGAGCCGTATTGAGCACTCAGTGATCGGCTAGACTCGCGGTCATCCAACGCACGAAGGGAGCGCATCATGCGCCTGTCCACCCGCAATCAGCTGCCCGGCACGATCGTCTCGATCACCACGGGCGAGGCCATGGCCGTGGTCAAGATCAAGCTCGAAGGCACCGATCATGTGATCACCTCGGCCATCACCAAGGACGCCGCGGACGACCTCGGCCTCACCGTCGGCAGCAAGGCCTACGCCCTGGTCAAGGCCACCGAGGTGCAGCTCGCCGTCGACTGATCGCGAACCGTCCCGCCGTCCGGCTGCGTCACAGCGGGTAGATCGTCACCGCGGCTGCCTTGAGTGAATAGGTGACCTCGCGGCCCGGGTAGAGGTCGAGTTCGGCCACCGACAGCGGCGTCACGTCCGCGGCCAGCGAGTGGCCGTGGTGATCGTCGCCGCGGACCCGCACCAGGTCGCCGCGCGGTTCGAGTTCGATGATGGTGACCGGCAGGCTGTTGCGCGGGCTGCCCTCGGGCGGATGCGCGAAGATCGACACCGCAGCGGGGGCGAACACCGCGGCCGCCGGCTCACCCGCGCCAGGTACCTCGTCGTCGCGATGGGTGCCCTGCACGACCAGGCCGGTGTCGGTTCGGACGCCGCCGTCCGCGTACCGTCCGCGCACCAGATTGAGCCCGGCGATGCGGGCGGTGAACCTGGTGCGCGGGTGGCGAAGCACCTCGTCCGTCGGCCCGGATTCGGCCACTCGGCCCTGATCGAACACGATGATGCGCTCCGACAGCAGCAGGGCGTCCAGCAGGTCGTGGGTGACCACGACGGTCGCCTGATGCTGCAGCAGCCGTCCGAGCACCCGGCGCAGCAGGGGCGCGACGGCCACGTCGAGTGCGGCCATCGGCTCGTCCAGCAGCAGCAGTTTGGGCTCGGCGGCCAGCGCACGGGCGATCGCGACCCGCTGTGCCTGCCCGCCGGAGAGCTGGCTCGGACGCCGCTGGGCGAACTCCGTGACCCCCACCTGCTCGAGCCACTCCTCGGCCTTCGCGTACGCCTGCGACTTGGACGCTCCGGTGACCCGCGGCCCGAAGGCCACGTTCTCGATCACGCTCAGATGCGGGAACAGCAGGGGGTCCTGGGCCATCAACGAGATGCCGCGGGCGTGCGGCGCCAGCCAGTGCCGATGGCCCGCGTTGAGGTCGAACAGCCGGGTGCCGTCCAGGCTTGCCGTGCCCGAATCGGGACGCAGCGTACCGGCCAGTATGTTCAGCAGCGTCGACTTGCCCGACCCGTTGTGGCCCAGCACGGCCACCCGCTCACCGTCGGCCACCTGCAGCTCGGCGTCGAAGTGCCGCCGCGCCAGCGTGGCTGAGAACTGCAGGCTCATCCGATCGCCCGATCCGAGATGCGGGCGGTGACCAGGGTGACGGCGACGGCGACCGCGATCAGCACCAGGGACAGGGCGATGGCGGCGTCCGGATCGGTGACCCGCTGCAGGTAGATCTCCAGCGGCAGCGTGCGCGTGACGCCCTGCAGGCTGCCGGCGAAGGTGAGGGTGGCGCCGAACTCGCCCAGCGCACGGGCGAACGACAACACCGCCGCCGAGACCAGCCCGGGCAGCACCAGCGGCAACGTGATGCGGCCCAACACCGTGGACGGACGCGCGCCCAGCGTGGCCGCGACCAACTCGTAGCGCCGGCCGACGGTGCGCAACGTACCCTCCAACGACACCACCAGAAACGGCAACGCCACGAAGCTCTGCGCAATCACCACCGCGGCGGTCGAGAAAGCGATCTGGATGCCGAACAGGTCCATCACCGGGGCGAGCAGCCCCCGCCGTCCGAACGTGTACAGCAGCGCGATGCCGCCCACCACCGGGGGCAGCACCAGCGGCAGCAGCACCAGCGTCCGCACCAGCGCCTGCCCGGGGAACTGCTCCCGGGCCAGCACCAACGCCAGCGGAACCCCCAGCACGATGCAGATCACGGTGGAGGCCACCGAGGTCTCCAGGCTGAGCCGCAGTGCCGCCATGGACGAGTCGCTGGTGATCAACTCGAAGAAGCGCGTCCAGTCGAGCCGGGTGGTCAGCGCGAACAGGGGCAGCACCACCAGGGTCGCACCGAGCGCGGCCGGCACGAACAGCCAGCGGGGAAGACCCGAGTAGACCCGCGGTGCTCGGCCGCGGGCCTGCTCACCCATCGTCATCGCGGTGGACCGGGTGCGTGGACGGGCTCAGTCGGCAGCGCCGAAGCCGGCCGCCTTGAGCACCTGCTGGCCCTCGGCGCTCAGCACCAGGTCGACGAACTCCTGGCCCAGCTTGGCCTGCGGTCCGTCTTTCAGCGCCGCGATCACGTTGGTGTTGATCGCTTTGGACGATTCCGCGAACTCGATGCCCTTCACGGTCTCGCCGGCCGCGATCACGTCGGTCTGGTAGACCAAGCCTGCGTCGGCCTCGCCGGCCTGCACCTTCGCCATCACGTCGGTGACCGCCTGCTCTTCGCTGACCGGGGTGAGTGTGGTGCCGGTGGCCTGTTCGATCTTCTCGGTGGCGGCGCCGCAGGGCACGACCGGCGCGCAGACCACCAGCTTGAGACCCTTCTTGGTCAGGTCGTTCCACGAGGTGATGCCGGCCGGGTTGTCGGGCGGAACGGCGATGGTCAACTGGTTGGTCGCGTACACCTGGGCGCCGGTGGCTGCCAGCCCGGCGTCGGTCACCGTCTTCATGTTCGCCTCGTTGGCGGAGGCGAACGCGTCTGCGGCCGCACCGTTGATGATCTGTTCGGCCAGTGTCTGCGAGCCGGCGAAGTTGAAGGTGACCTTGACGCCGGCATGGGTGGACTCGAACGCCGTGCCCAACGCGGTGAAGGTCGGCTTCATGGATGCCGCCGCGAACACGGTCAGCGTCGTGCCGCCGCCCGCGGTGGACGTGCCGGTGGCCGCGGGCGTGGACGCACACCCGGCCAGCGACAGGGCGAGTGCCGTCAGGGCGGCAGCGGCGGTGCAGAGTTTGCGCATGGACCTCTCCTTCATCTGCTGTTCACGACTGTCACAGCGGCTGGGGGTCGGGCGACCCCGTCGGTGGTGCTTCGACGATCACCGTGGTGGCCTTGACGACGGCGACGGCGACGGAGCCTGGTTCGAGCCCCAACTCGCGGACGGCCTCGGTGCTCATCAGCGACACCACCCGGAAGGGCCCGCACAGCAGTTCGACCTGCGACATCACCCGGTCGGAGATCACCTGCGTGACCAGACCGACGAAGCGGTTGCGGGCCGAGCGGGCGATGTGCAGCGGGTCGGGCGTGGGGCTGGCCTGCGTCTGTGCGAACTCGGCCAGCGCCCGTCCGTCGATCACCTTGCGATTGCTCTGGTCGACCTCGTGCGGCAGCAGCCCCGCATCGATCCAACGCCGGACGGTGTCGTCGCTCACCCCGAGAAACTGGGCGGCCTCCCGAATCCGCAACTTCGTCACAACAGGGAGGCTATCAGCGCAGGTGCGGCGAAAGAGAGATCATTGGTGCTGAGTTGCGGTGTTGGCCCACCCCGTCATCCCGGCGAATGCCGGGATCTCCGAAGGGTTGGACAGCGGCCCACCCCGTCATCCCGGCGAATGCCGGGATCTCCGAAGGGTTGGACAGCGGCCCACCGCCGCCATCCCGGCGAAAGCCGGGATCTCCGCCCCCGTCATCCCGGCGAACGCCGGGATCTCCGGACGGCGGGACGGCGCCCCGCCCCGTCATCCCGCACCACCACCGCCGTCATCCCGGCGAACGCCGGGATCTCCGGACGGCAACTCGCGACGCCGCCCCCGTCCGGTCCGCACCGTCATCCCGACAAATGCCGGGATCTCCGGACGGCGGGACGGCAGCCCATCCCCGTCATCCCGGCGAATGCCGGGATCTCCGAACCGACCAGGGAGGCGTCAGTGGGTGCGTCCGGTGGCGGGACGGGTGAAGGTCCACTCGGGGTCGGTGAGCATGCGGGCGCCCGAGAGGCCCGCCACCATCGCCACCACGACCAGCACCGTCGAGACCCCCGATTCGATGGCACCGTTGATGTCGGCCTGGTCGAAGTAGATCAGCGTGCGCAGCGCGGAGGAGCCGGGAATCGAAACCAGGAGGGTCGGCACGGTCATGATGATCTTGGTCATGCCAAACCAGGACGCAACGACCGCACAGCCCAGGCCCATGATCACGCAGCCGACGAACGTGGCCACATGCGGCTTGACGCCGTTCTCGAGCAGCAGCAGCCGCGGCACGTTGCCGATGATCGCCACCACCCCGGACGCGACCGCGGTGCCCAGCGGCACGTTGAACATGGTCGCCCAGCCGAACACGGCGAAGAAGCTGGCGATGATCAGCGCCGCCCAGACCACTGCCGGATGCCCCTCGATCTGCCCGACCGGCACCGGGGACACGCCGGTCACCGCGGCCACCAGCCACACCCCGATGGCGATCGCCAGCACCACCATCGCCGCGTAGGTGAGGCGGGGCACGCCGGCGTCCAGGTCGAGCCGGGTCAGGTCGAGGCCGGCGGTGACCAGCGGAAAGCCCGGGATCAGAAAAATCGAGGCGCAGATGAACCCGGCGGCGAAGCGGTCACTGGGCGGGCCCACCGCATACGTGATCAGGGCGGCGAAGGCGACATAGAGCGCGGACGCCACAGCCGCAGAGGTGAGCACCACCGCGAGCAGGTTGAACTGCAGCCGGGTCAGCAGCCGGTGCAGGCCGTAGGCGATGGCGGACGCCGGCAGCACCGCGAGCACCTCACGCCAGCCGCCGTTGCTCAACACGGCGACGGACGCACAAGCCAAGGCCACCAGCACCACCAGCAGCCAGGCGGGGTAGAGCCGCGGACTGTCTTCGATGGCGTCCAACCGTGCCTCGACGTCGATCGCCCGTTCACGATCGGGCAGGTCGTGCGAGAACCGGTGCAGGCTGGCGATCCGATCGGCGTTGACGCTGGGACGGGTCTCGCCCACCTGGGTGCGAAAGATGCCGCGCCGTCCGATAGTGACGACCACCTGGGTGAACGTCACCTGTGCGTCGATCTGCTGAACGCCCACGGTGCGGGCCACCGCCGCCATCACCTCGCGCACCCGCAGGGCGCTGGTGCCGGCCCCGAGCATCATCGTGCCGGCCCGGACCACCACGTGCGAGCGCCGGATCAGGTGCGTGGGCTCGAGTTGGTCCTCGTACTCGTGCTCGCTGATCGGCGGACGCGGCTCGTCGGGCATGGGTCCCACGCTAGGCCCGCCGCGTGGAGACCAACGGACGGTCCGTGGGCTGGTCGAGGTCGCCGCGACCACGACGTCATCCCGGCGAACGCCGAGACCCTGCCTCGTGCCGTCATCCCGGCGGATGCCGGGATCTCCGTGCGAGAGAGTGCCGCAGTTCGCCGTCCGTTGGCGCCTGCGTGCCCCGCTGGTCGAGCGTGTCGAGACTCAACTGGTGCCGTCATCCCGGCGGATGCCGGGATTCTGTGGACGTGCCCCGCTGGTCGAGCGTGTCGAGGCCTGGAGTTGCTTTGCGCCTCGTCATGGGTGAGATCCCGGCGTTCGCCGGGATGACGTTCTGCGGCTACCCGCTGGTCGAGCGTGTCGAGGCTCAACTCGTGCCGTCATCCCGGCGGATGCCGGGATTCTGTGGACGTGCCCCGCTGGTCGAGCGTGTCGAGGCCTGGAGTTGCTTCGCACCTCGTCATGGGTGAGATCCCGGCGTTCGCCGGGATGACGTTCCGCGGCTACCCGCTGGTCGAGCGTGTCGAGGCTCAACTCGTGCCGTCATCCCGGCGGATGCCGGGATCTCTGCCCGCGTCCGGCTGCTCGAGCCTCGACCCTCGCGCCGTCATCCCGGCGTTCGCCGGGATGACGGTCTGCGCCTCGTCGTGGGTGAGATGCCGGCGTTCGCCGGGAAGACGATCTGCTTAGCCCAGCAGTTCCGGGTACGGCTTGGCTTCGCCCAGCACGTGCTCAGCCAGGAACGCCGACACCGTGCCGTACCAGATAGCGGCGTGCTGGGGGCTCAGCACCCAGTGATTCTCGTCGGGAAAGTAGAGGAACCGGTGCGGGGTGCGTCCGGCTTCGTCGAGCGCCAGGCGTGAGCGGCTCAGCAACTCCCACCACAGCCGCAGACCCTCGCCGATCGGCACTCGGTAATCCTTGTCGCCGTGCACCACGAGCATCGGGGTGCTGATGCGTTCCACGTTGTGGTGCGGCGAATAGTCGCGCACCATGTCGGCGTTGACCTCGCGCTCCCAGTAGTAGGCATGGTCGGTGGTGGGGCCGAACTGGTCCAGCGCCCACAGCGAGGCGTGGGTGACGATCGCGTTGAACCGACCGGTCTGACCGGCGACCCAGTTTGCCATGTAGCCACCGAACGACCCGCCCATGGCGGCGGTGCGGGTCTCGTCGATGTCGTCGCGGGCCACCGCGGCGTCCGTGATCGCCATCAGGTCGGTGAATGGCTCGGCGCCCCAGCGACTCCAGCCGCGGGCGATGAAGGCCTCGCCGTAGCCGGTGGACAGCGCCGGATCGGGCATCAGTACGGCGTACCCTTGGGCGACCAGCAGCCACGGACACCAGCGCCAACTCCAGCCGTTCCATGAGCCGAGCGGCCCGCCGTGGATCCACAACAGCAACGGGGCAGGGCCCTCCGCCCCTGCAACCTCCGGCAGCGCGAGCCAGCTGCGGATCGTGGTGCCGTCCTGCGCGGTCGCGGTCACCTCGGTGAGCGTGCCCGGCAGTTCAGGCGCGGGCGCCGGATTGCGGAGAACCTCTGCAGCGACCGGACGCGCGGTCTCGCGGTGTGCCTGCAGGTCGATGCGCACCGCCTCGGACGGCGCCAAGTACGACGTGCGCAGCGCGTACACCCAGCGTCCATCGGGGGAGACCTGCGGGTCGGTGAAGGCGGCATCGTCGCTGGTCACCTGCGTGACAGCGTCCGTTGCGAGGTCGAGCAGAAAGACCGGCGCGCGTCCGTTCGAATCGGCGACCAGCACGACGCCCGAGCCGTCGGGAAGCCAGGCCTGCCCGGACGGCCAGCCGTCCCAGCCCTCCGCGACGCGCTGCGAGCGGCCGGTGGCCAGGTCGAGCAGGTGCAGTTCGAGGTGCGGGGGACGATCCGGGCTGGTCAGCGAGTCGCGGTGCCAGAGCACCTGCGTGCCGTCGGGTGAGATCAGTGGTGCGAACGCATCGGCGTCCGGGTCGTCGACGAGGGGGTGGACGGTGCTGTCGGCCAGTTCGAGCCGGACCAGCGTGCTGCGCCGGTCGCCGGCCCGGCCGACGATCGTCCAGGGCAGCACGGCGAAGGTGCCGTCTGGGGAGAGGTCGAAGCTCTCGACCTGATGCGCGGCGGCGTCCGGAGTCACATCGTGCAGGTCGAGGGTGGCGGGGCCGTCGGAGGCGTCGTCGGTGGGCAGCGGGCCGGCGAGCAGACGGACGGCGCCCGGGCCGGTGTCGTGGTCCCAGTGGCGCACCGGGTAGCTGGTGTGGAGGATCGCGGAGACCTTGTGTTCCTTGCGCTCCTTGCGCAGGCGGTTCTCGTCGGCCTCATCGCCGGTTGCCGGCAAGCGGCGAGCGGATGCCAGCACCACGTCGGCATGGGAGGCGATCTGCTCGAAACCGCCCAGCCGACCGTTGATCAGCCGAGCATCGCCCCCACCCGACGGCAGCAGCCAGAGCGCGGCGGGGCCGTCCTCGTCCTCGTCGGCGTCCGGATCGGGACGGACCGAGGTGAACAGAATGTCCCCTCCATCGGTGAACACCGCGGACGATTCGCCCTTGCGGGAGCGGGTCAACCGGCGTGCAGGCTCTTCTCCGGCAGGGTCGATGGCCCACACGGCGCTGCGGTACTGGGTGCGCTTGGCGTTCAGCGTTGCGAGGGTGGTGATCAGCCGGCTTCCGTCCGGGGACAGGCGCAGCGTGGACGCCCGGGGTAGATGGAGGTATGCATCGAGGTCGTGAAAAGCGGTCTGCATCCTTGCGACACTAGTGGGGTCAGGTCGAAGATACGACACCCTCGGGGCTGTGGCGGTTTCCGGACGGCGGGCGCGCGGGCCTAGACTGACCGAGGTCGTCGCCCTCGGGCGAGCGTCCGGGGCGTAGCGTAGTGGCTAGCGCGCCTGCTTTGGGAGCAGGAGATCGCAGGTTCGAGTCCTGTCGCCCCGACTATTCGTGCCCCAGGCTGGGGCTAGGCATTATGCCTCGCCGACTAGGTCAAACACTGCAGGGGCGACAGGCAACCTGCACCCAGAAGTGGCCATGTCAAGACCTCCAGTGCCCCAGATAAGCCCCAATTGGGGTTAGTTTGGGGCAAGCGAAACCCCTAGTCACAGCGATATGATGGTGCCGGGTTTCCTGCCGATCAGGAGGTTCCCATGGGTCAGGAGCGCCGGTCCTTCGGCAGCATCGAGCGCCGGAGTGGGTACTTCCGTGCACGCTACGTCGGCCCGGATCGGCAGCGCTACGAGGCTGAGCACCTGTTCTCCGACCGGATCGACGCCGAGTTCTGGCTGGGCGAGGTGCACCGTTCGATCTCGCGCCAGGAGTGGCGTCCCCCGGTGAAGGTGAAGGGCCAAGCGGACGACTTGGACACTCTGGCTGGCTATGCGCGGCATTGCCTGGCTGAGCGCGAGCTGACACCGCGGACGCGTGAGGAGTACGGCAGGCTGCTGGAGAAGCTGATCCTGCCGACGATCGGCGCGATCCAGCTGAAGCACCTCGAGCCGGATCGCATCCGGCGCTGGTACTCCACGGTGCTGTCTGCGGACCGTCCGGTGCAGCGCAAGCACGCCTATTCACTGCTGCGCTCGATCCTGCGCGAGGCAGAGGACGAGGGCCTGATCGACCGCAACCCGTGCCGCGTTCGCAACGCCGGCAAGGTGCGCCGGACGCGCGACATCGAGCCGGCCACGCCGGCCGAACTCAACAAGCTGCTGGATCTGCCGGCCAGCCAGGGACTGCCAGTGGTGCTGGCCGGCTGGTGTGGGCTGAGGTCGGGGGAGGTGCGCGGCCTGCGCCGGCGCGATCTGGATCTCACTGAGGGTGTGGTGCGCGTCCGGCAGGCGGTGACGCGGACGAAGGGTCAGGTGCACGTCGGCGTGCCGAAGACGGCTGCCGGCACCCGGGACGTCGGTATCCCGCCACACCTGATCCCGTACCTGGCGAAGTACGTGGCCACGCTCCCGGTGACCGGACGTGACGGCTTCCTCTTCCCCGGCCAGGACGGCACCTCACCGATGTCGGAGAAGGCGCTGCGCTACGCCTACGGCAAGGCGCGCAAGGTGATCGGACGGGAGGACCTCACCTTCCACGACATGCGGCACTCCGCTGCGTCACTGGCTGGCATGACCGGCGCGACGACCGCTGAGCTGAAGGCGATGATGGGCCACGCCACCGCCGGGATGGTCGAGCGCTACCAGCACGCGACGCGGGCATCCCGCTCGCGGCTGGCCGAGAACATGAGCAAGCTCGCCGAACTGTGAGGCCCGGACGATGTCATCCCGGCGAACGCCGGGATCTCCGCCTGCATCCGCTGGGCAGCTCTCGCCATGTCGGCGACGCGGTGTCCGGATCGGGCCCCTTCTGAGGCTTAAGGCTGCGGGAGGAGAACACGATGGAACTGCAGCACTACGAGTCGCTCGCCCAGGCGGCCGAGCGAACGGGGATCAGCCGGAAGACCCTGCGTCGCCGGATCGCGTCCGGCCAACTGCCGGTCTTCTCCAGCGGCCGCCGCATCCTGCGCGTCCGCCCGGAGGACGTCGACGCCATGCTGCGTCCGTACTGGCTCGGCTGACCAACAGATTCAGGCGACCGACGAGGCGAGGGCATCGAGGTCGGCCCGCATGCGGGCGATGACAGCCTGCGGGCTCTCACTCAGTGAGGACAGTTCGCGCAGCAGCAGGTCGCGGGCGAGTGTGGATGCTGGCACCCCGAGCCGTTCGGCGACAGTGGTGAGGGCCGCGAACTCGTTGTCGTTGAGCCGCACCTGAAGCGTTCTGACCCGGTTGTGGCCGCGCGTGACCTTGGACCCCGGCCGGATCGCGGCGTCCGGGTTCTGCTCGGCGGCCTCGGCCTCGGCTGCGATCAGTTCCTCAATCCCCATCGTTGGCCTCCTCTCGGTAGCGTCGTTGGTCGGTGCTGTTGGCCGGCCATGCGTTCACTCCCCAGGTCACGTCGTCCTCGGGAAGGATGATCACCGTCACGAGGGACTGGAGCGACGTGCTCCAGCCGATGACCCGGACGGTGCGACCGGACCTGGATGCGGGATCGGGATCGATGACGAGCCGGTTCGGGTCGCCGAGCGCTTCGTCCGCGGCGGCCGGCGTCAGCCCATGCTTGGCGATGTACTCACCGCGGTGCCGCCAATCGGCTCCTTCTCCCACGGGGTCAGTGTACTACGTGTGCAATACAGGCCGCGAGGCTTCGCTTCCTCTCGGCGTCGGCATGCGGTCTTGCACTGCTGCGATGGACGCCGCCCGCGAGGAACTCCATCGGCTCATCGACCGGCTGCCCGACCGCGAGGTTGCGAGCCTGCTCGTGTGGGCGCGGCGGCATGCGATCCAGGGCCAGCGGATTGGCTCACAGCCGCCGGCCTTCTTCGCCTTCGGCCCAGCCAACGACGGCCGGCGCGATACCTCTGAACGCGTCGATGATGCTCTCGCCGAAGGCTTCGCGCAGGACTGAGGTTGCGGATGAGTAGCGCCGGACGTGACTTCGCCGGGCTCGATCAACTCGACGCGGCGATGAGCCCGGCCCGCGTTGCCGTGCACTTCCGACGGATCCTGGCGGCCCGCGAGGGGATCACGGCCGCGGAGCAGGAGTTGCGCGACGCGGTGAAGGCCGCGCGGGACGCCGGCGATTCATGGACGGTGATCGCGTCCGCGCTGGACAGGACCCGTCAGGCGGCGCAGCAGCGCTTCTGCGGCAACTGAGCGACTCGCATATGGGAGAGCGTGCTCACCGTTTCGAGCTGTCCACGCGCTGGAGGTAGTGGTCGACCAGGTTGCGCATGGGATCGTCGATGGTCGGCAGATCGCGGTTGTAGAGCAACCCGGTGGCGAGCTGCATGGTCAGCTCGTCGAGGAGGGTGACCCACTCGGAGACGTCCCGTTTGTGCGAGCGTCGCGGCGACGTGACCGTTTGGTCGACTGTGTCGGGGGATACGGAGCGCGCCGTCCGGATCATGGCGTCGGAGATGATCTGGCGGTCCCCAGCGGGAGCGCTCAACCCCTGTTCTTCGACGCGGGCCAGCACTCGCACGAGCAACTCGGGCCGGCTCGCGACCATCTCGACGACCGCGTCGCGATCGAGGTTTCGCTCGATCTCCTGGCGTCGTTCCCTCTCCCAGTCGCTGAGCCGAGTGGCGGGTGAAACGACCTTCACGACCTCGGGCTTGACCCCGACGATCTCGTTCCCGCGGCGCTCGATGGACGCCTCGACCCGGCATCGCGCCGAGCACCACACCGGACGCCGGCCGCGTCCCTTGTACGTCACCGGTGCACCGCACCGAGGACACCTGAACGTCTTCGCCGGATCGCGGATCACCTCTCGCATGCAAAGCTCCTAGTGGGACGCACGTTACATTTCATTCTAACGAAATGGCGAAGTGCATGCCAGAGGTGTGTGATGCTTCTGGTTACGTCGAATCGACGGTTGTGGAGTCTGATGGTGCTGGAGGAGCCGGACGCGGCGCGGAGACCAGGTCGAGCTACTTACTCTCAGCTTGCAGGTAGGACTGCACCACAAGTGACAAGGTGTAGGTCGTCCTCTCAATCCAGGACGCCACCAAGTCGGGGAGGTCAGTCGTCGACTCATACCAGTGGGCGACGTCGACGAGCGCGATGTGGCATTCATGGACGACCGCAGTTGGCCGCCGACCTTCTCCTGAGAGCCGTGCGACAACGGCACCGTCCACCCACGGGGCCGGACCCACGGGCGTGAGCGAGTATCGCCCGCCTGATTCATCGGACATGTAGTAGCGCAGGGCGGGCCAGGCGGCCGCGGCAGGGAGGCGCCGGTGCTTGTCGATGTTGGAAAGCTCCGCGATCTGGCAGAGGGGGTGATTGCGGGCAGAATCCTCGTACGACTCGTTGACCGGGATCTCGAGATAGTTCAGCCTTGTGAACTCGCGCCAGTAGAACGGCTGCGCCCGGCTGAGTGCCTTCCGGAGGGGTTCGCTGTAGATCCGATCGCGCACCTTGCGCTCGGTGATGAACTTGTCGAACATCGTCGGGGTTGCCGCAATCGGAAACTGGCACGCGCGCTCCTCGCTCTCGCTGAGCTCACCCCGCTCGCTGAGAACGATTCCGTACACGAGGCTGTCGAGCGCCGAGCGCAACGCGTGCAAGACGTCCCCTACGGCAAGGCTGATCTCGGGTGGGAACGGCTCGTGCTGGCGGAAGACGAACTCGGTCACACCGGGGCGCGACGTAGTTCTTTCGACTACTTCGAGAGCGCCGCGGGTTCGGAAGTCACGGCAGAGCGCGGCCAGCTGGCCAGAGTGCGTGTTCGCGTGGTCACACTTCAGCCACCACGCCTGCCCCGGGTCCAGCAGATACGCCGAGTTCACCTTCATGATGATCGCATCGAGCTCAGGGATTCACCGAAGACTCGCGACAGCTCGTGAGTCGTCGGTGTTCAACCTTTGCAATGTGTTCGGTTCTCGTGCGTGCGCAATGTCGGGGGTGAGCGGAAGGATGAGCACGTGGCAACCCTTGCGGAGAGGATTCTGGAGGCAATCCGCTACGCGCCCCTGGATGACGACGTGCTTGCGTCGCGGCTCGGGGTGAGCGCGCGGCAGGCGGTGAATCAGACCGCTCGTCGGCTCGAGCGAGGGGGCCTTCTGAGGCGATGCACGGCCCTACTGGGAAGATCGTCAACGAGTGGCTCGAGCCCGGCGTCGGTAGCACAACGAGCATTCCGTCCGCGGCAGCGCCGCCCCGCCCACTTCTGTCCGAGGATGAGGTCAAGGAAGCCGTGAGGCGATGGCTCGCGCACCAAGGATTCACGGTCACCGTCGCGATGGGCCACGAGCGGGGATCGACATCGACGCAAGGCATGCTGACGGGCGCAGATGGATCATCGAGGCCAAGGGGGAGGTTGCGTCGGATCAGCAGCAAGGCAACTACTTCCTCGGTGCACTGGGTGAACTCCTTCAACGAATGGATGATCGGAGCGCGACCTATGCCCTTGCCCTACCAAGGAATCATCGATACCGGAGTCTGGTGCGACGGCTTCCGACCCTCGCCAAGCGGCGCCTTGGCCTGGTCGCGATCTGGGTGGATGTTGGTGGTGGTGCGCCCACCGTGTGCGCCGAGTGGCTCGTCGAGGATGAGTGAAGGGTTGACGAGGTTCGAGAGCTTCGAGTTCGCCCAAGGGAATCGATTGGGTTGGAGTGTCTCATTCGCAGACTGTGTCGACCTGGCATGTTCGGAGGTGGTCCGCCGCACCGCTCCCAAGCGGCCGTCAGCCCGGTGACTTCGATTGCGTTGGGCGCGGCGGCCCCGGCTCCTAGCTCGGCATGCCGAGATCTCGCAGTCTGTCGATGGCGTCCACGGCGCTTCGGACGCCGTGTTCGGCGGCTACGTGTTCAGCCACGACCGTGGCTTGTTCGCGCACACGATTCGTCTGGACGTGTGCGAGTGCGGTGCGGACGGCGTCAGGGTCTGGCCGGCGGGGGTCGAGGGGTGGGGAGGCGATGCCGAGGTTGGTGAGTCGGTGTGCCCAGAAGGGCTGGTCGAGGGTGAACGGGACCGGGATCGAGGGTGTCCCGGACGCCAGCGCGGCATGGCTGGTGCCTGCGCCGCAGTGGTGCACGATCGCGGCGCAGTGAGGGAACAGCCAGTCGTGCGGCACGTGCCCGGTGACGAGCACGTTTTCAGAGGTCTGCTCGTGATCGGTTCCCCCGCGAGCGAGGATGATCCGGTGTCCGGCCAGACCGGTGAGCAAGGCGTCGGTCAGCGCCTTGGTTCCGGAGAAGGTCGGCATGGAGCCGAAGCCGATATAGACGGGCGGCTCGCCAGCGTTCAAGAACTCCTGGAGGGCCCCGTCGGGACGCCAGGATGTCGGGGCGGGCAGCCGCCATGCCCCGGTGACCGACGCTCTTGAGGGCCAGTCGTCGGGCCTCGGGACGAGGGTTGGTGACCAGGCGCCCAGCCGGCGGACGTCGCGGGTCGGGTTCCCGATCCGGGGCCGACCCAACTCGCCTCGGGCACGATTGACGGCCCTTGCGATCGTCGCCCAGCCGGCGAAGTCCACGATGTGCCCCAGTGTCCGGTTGAGGAATCCGGGCGCGCGCACATCACCGAGCCCGGATGGTGCGAAGTCGCCGGTCGGCGCCAGGGGCTGCAACTCGGCGATCACCGGGCGGGCACCGATATCGGCCGCCACGGCGAGGGCGTGGTAGCCGGCTGTCGGCATCCCCACCACTACATCCGACCCGGCAGCGGCGTCTGCGATGGTCTCCAACCAGGCCCGATCGTCCCGCCGGTAATCCCGGAATGATCCCACGGTCAGGTGGCCGGCCTCGACCATCTGAACCATCGGGGCTCCGGGCCGCATCAACTCGGTGATGTCCCCGGCCAGGGCACGGAACTCCAACCCGTGCTCGGCCGCAATGGTGCCCGTGGCCTGCTCAGCCACGATCACCGGCCGGTGGCCCGCCTCCCGCAGCCCGAGCGCCAAGGCAACCAGCGGAATGCCGTCGCCAAGACTGCCGTAGCTGACCAGGGTGACCTTCACCGGATCTTCCTCACTCCTCGAACGGCGCGCACTGCGCCACGACCACCGAACGGATCAACCGACGCGCCTCCACCGGCGGGATCGATGTGGCCGCCAGCCCGAAACAGATCGACGAGAACGACAACCACAGCGTCCACGCCGCCAACAGTGCCGGCGACGTGGTGGCCGGCTGCTCATCGGCGGGGAACAGGTCGCGGATGGCGTTCACCACGTCGGCCAGGCGGGCCTGGTTCTCGACGTGATCCCGCTCGCGCAGGTAGGCCACGAAGTAGTCCCGCAGGCCGTCCGGCATCGCGATTGAGGACTCCACCAGACCGTCGAAGTAGCTCCACACCCGCTCGGTCACCGACTCCGACGCATGCCTCGCCCCAGCTAGCATGTCCAGCGACGCCGCGGTCGAAGCCTCCTCCCACACCCGCAGGAACAACGCGTCCTTCGACCCCACACTCGCGACCGTGCCCACCGACACCCCGGCCGCCGCCGCGATCAGCGGAACCGTCGTCGCACCGTACCCCTGCCGCGTGAACAACTCCGCAGCAGCCGCCACCACCCTGCGCGACGACTCCGCCTTCGACTCAGCCCTGCTGCCCACAACACCTCCTGAACGCGTTCACTGAACGCATTCAGGATATGGCTGGCGCATCACTCTGGGCAAGTGCCGCATGGCAGTCATCGCGACCAGCCGATCACGAAAGGTCACCCCCGCGGCGCGGCTGGGTGTTCAGGGAAGGTTGCAGGTCGTTCTGCGAAGGCTACTCGTCTGCCTGCCGGACTCGCGGCACCTCAGGTGCCGCGAGGCAGAAGTCATCGTTGATCTTGATGACCAACGCGACGATCATTCTCAGCGCAGTGATGTAGGTGTGGAAGTGGCTATCCTCCCCATCTGCGTTGGCCTGCGATCCGTGGAGGTACTTGTTTCTCAGTTCGGGGCCGTTGCTGAAATCGACTTTGTTGAGGAAGTAGTTGAAGTATTTCCCCTCGTCCTCGGTCAGCAATGAGGCGCGGCGCGTCAGCCATCCCTTCGCGACCATGGCATCCGCTTCTGCGCGCCCGGCGTCTGTCAGGTGGTAGTAGCTCACCGCCTGGGTCGTAAACAGTGACTTGAGGATGTGGAACCGCTCCGGATTCGCGAACCGCACCCTTGTGCCATTGTCTACAAGCACTTCCAGCTCGATCAATCGCTTGATCGCGGGCTTCTGGTACTCGTGGAAGTTGTCATATGAGACTTCGTTATCGATCAGGAGGCGTGCAGCATTCTCAGCTCTCAGTTCCTCGTCGATGTAGGTCAATGTGGACTGATCTGAGAACAGTGCGTGGAGGATGCCGGCCAACTCCTCGGCGGGCCCTTGGTAGAGGTACTTCCCGTCCAAGAGGCTTGGCACCTCCTTGTAGCGAGCCGGGTCTGACGTGATGGCATGCAGGTCCCGGTCGAGTTCGCCGTTTTGAACGAACAGGCTGAACTGTGTGGTGACGCTCTCCAGTTCAACAAAGAGATGCCTCACCCTCTGCAGATAAGATGACTTATCGTCTGAAGGGGTGAAGGAGAAGTTCCGAGCGTCGAACTCCTCGACCAGGTACTCCTCGAAGAACCAGGAGATGACGCCCTCCAGGTCGATGCCCTTGGTCTTCAGGTAGTAGTGGTACAGCCGCGTCTGAAGGAGCGTACTCAGGTGGATCGCGCGAAACGCGGCGCCGATCTGGTAGTCGGTCCTGCCTGTCGTCGTCATGAAGCGCTCGAACACGCCCAACTGCGCCGGGTAGGACGGGAGGGTCAGCAGGACATGTCGGTCAGCGAACTCGAACAGGTGCTGGAAGTTGTTGAGAATGCTTGGGTTGTCGCGGGTCTCCTCCAGCCATCGGCTGCTGTAGCTGAACCTCATGACCATCCCGTCTGAATCGTCCATCTCACACTTCACGGGTTCGTCTTGAGTGTCTGCGATGCGCACCTCGCAGCCCGTTCGGAGGCCTGCGTTCTCCTCGAAGAACTTCTGAGTCATCTCAAGATTGCGCCGCTTCGCCCTAAGCTTCAGTTTCGCGTCAACGCCGGTCTCCTGGCTGACTGGAGCAGTCTCTAGTAGGCCGATGTAGTTGGGGTTGGCGTCGCCGCTATCGATGTACCTCTCCAGCAACTGGCGCATGTCCGCGGGCGTGAGGCTCGCTGGGAGATGGATCTCGTGCCCGGCGTCCTTCTGCATGTGTTTGCGGATCAGGTGCTCTGCGTTGCGGGGAGACTCAAGCAGCTGCTCCCTGATCTCGGTGCCGTAAGCGTGAATGAGCTTCTTGCTGGTGAGCAGTTCGCCGAGGCGGATACCTGCATTGCCGAGAGCCGGAAGCATGACATTCGCAGAGCACCGCTGAAACGCTTTGTATCGTCCAAGAAGGTCGAGCAGATCGGCGTGATAAGCGAAGTCGACGTCCACGATCAAGATTGGGCAGTTCATGTCATCGATCGAGGAGAAGAACCTCGCAACGGCCCCGCGGATCTGGGGGATGTGCGCGATGGCTTGCGCGCGCTGGCCAGCCTGATACGACTGTGGCAGCAAACCGTTCTCGAGATACTGCTGGACGTTGTGCAGCTCGATGATGTCCGTGGCGTCGGTCGGCCTCACTTCGTCGAACTGTTCAACGAGTTCCGCTACTCGATCGAGGTACCAGCCCGTCGCCAAGTCATGCCTGCCAAAGAAGCTGACCCGTCGCGAGGCCGCGTCCTCATCGTTCACCTGACCTCACTCCTCGTCTCGACCGGTGGGTACTAGGGCCATCTTGGCGCACGGGCCAGACAGAAGTGGGCCCGGATCGCCACGGCCGTGGGGTGTTGCACGCCGGCTCGGATTGGTGCGGGCTGATGAGGCATCGCTGACCTTATGTCGAACCCGGATCACCGCAGTTCAACGACCTCGAAGCGCACTCGTGCGGCCATCCAGTCATCGGCCACGAGCGTGAGCAATGAAGCGCCGACGATGCGCTCTTCGGGGTGGACCTTTCAGCGACGGGGCGGGGTTCACATGCTGAGCGCCTTGCCCCAGATAAGCCCCAACTGGTCGCCGAGATCGCCGCAGCGTGACTATCACACGTAGTCAAACGCCCGTTATGCCCGCCCATCCCTCCGGTTCGAGTCCTGTCGCCCCGACGAGATGCGTTTGACTAGGGTTTATGCTCCGCAGAGAACGCAAACGGCCCGCTATCTCCCCGATCCAAATGCGTCCTGACAAGGGATTATACGGCGCAGAGAACGCAGGACGAAAACCTGTCGCCCTGGGGTCGACGGCCAGAAGGTCCGCCGTGAGACGCGGCGCGGCTCGACCCAAGGCGGCATTAGCGGGCTGAGCCGAGCGCATCTCAGTCGCCGG
Organism: Micropruina sp.; assembly: GCA_016711205.1. Lineage (GTDB taxonomy): Bacteria > Actinomycetota > Actinomycetes > Propionibacteriales > Propionibacteriaceae > Micropruina. Next base: position 494,375 of record JADJTM010000001.1, read on the forward strand.
TCTCCAAGGCACCACCCGTGAACGTCGCACGGCCCGGTGCCCAGGCCGACCTCGGGCAGCGCCGAGGATGGTGGCTCCTTCGGGACGAAGGCCCTCGCGTCAGGTGGTGCGCCGTTTCGCCTCCGCGATCAGTGCGGAGGCCTGCCGGAGAGCCGCCGTCCGGTCGGTCCCGGTGAGGATGCTGTCGCCGTAGTGGGCTGCCGTCTTCAGTCCGACCAGGGTGCGGAGCCGGCGGCCGAGGGCGGGGTCGACCTGTTCGAGGAAGTCGGGGGCTGCGTTGTGGTCCTGGCCGGCGTAGCGTTCACCGATCGCTGCAAGGCAGATCGCGTCCCCGGCAGCGATTCCGGCGAGTACCGCGTTGCCGATGGAGGTGTTGATCGCCGGCCCGGCCTCGGCGGCAGCCACTTCGGCGAGTTCGAGGTAGCTCGCGGCGATGGCGGCGCGGTTGCGGGCCTCCGTCATCCCGCCGGGTCGGGACCGGTGCTGTTTCGGTGTCATTGCCCAGTGCGCCGTCCGGTGTGCACGGCCTGGTCGAGTAGTTCGCGCAGGTCTCGTCCGACAAGGGTCACCGCATCCTCGCGCAGGGAGAGGGTGAGCGGATCGTCGGCGATCGCCAATCCCGCCAAGTGGTTGGCGTCCATGACGATCGGCTCGAGCCGGTTCCCCGTCCAGGCGCGAACACTCTGGGTCAGTTTGTCGGTTTGATCGGTCCACTCCGGGGCGTGGCGGTCGAGGGTGTCGTCGACGACGACGAGCAGGTCGATGTCGCTGGCGTCGTCGGACTCGCGCCTGGCCACCGACCCGTACAGCGCCACGGACAACGGTGCAGGGCGCAAGGCTTGGCATCCCGCGGTGAGCCGCCGGAGGAACTCCGCTCGAGCCTCGGCTGCGGCTAGTACGGCCGGCGCCAGGACATGGTCCCGATTGAGCCGGTAGGTGTGGCCGTAGTTGGTGGGTTCAGCGTGGACCAGACCCTGGTCGGCGAGCCGGCCCAGCGCCAATGAGACGCCGGGGCGTGAACCGCGATGGCCGAGCGCATGGATCCGTGACGGGCCCAAGGCGCTGTGGGTACCGGCGAGCACTTCGAGCACTACCCCGTCCATGCTGGGGATCAGGGAGCCTACTGGGCTGCTCAGATTCACGGCATCATCCTAACAACACGTCAGTATTCTGTCATCACGTCAGAATGCTGACGTCGGAACGGCGGACGCCAGGCCCCGGCCAGCCAGGGCGTCGGTGACGAGGGCCCAGAATCGGGTCATGTCAGCGGCGGCGTGGCACAGGCCGGTCGGCTTGCGAGACGGGCGCGTCAGCGTTCTATAGACCTTTGTCGAGGAGCGGGCTGCGGGTGGCGCTGACGCCGCTGGCCAGTTCGTAGGCGTGTCCGACTTGGAGGACTGCGAGGTCGGCGTGGGCTGGGCCGATGATTTGCAGGCCCATCGGCAAACCTCCTGGTGCCAGGCCTGCCGGCACGTTCATTACTGGTGCCGGCGAGGGAACCGCCGATCGCGATCTCCAGCCACCGGTGGTAGGTGTCCATTGGTGTGCCGTTGATGTTGTCGGGCCAGTGGATCGTGGCGTCGAAGGGGAAGACCTGGGTGGTGGGCAGCACGAGGAAGTCCTGCGCACCGGCGAAATCACTCACCTCGCGCCGGAACCGACTACCGAGCTTCTCCATGATCGCCGGCGAGGGAAACGGAACCTTCAAATGCGCGGTCATGAACGACACCACATACCCAGCCACCTGGAGATTCGGAACATATATCGATTCAGATAGATCCGATCCAGACACTTCACATCGAGCTGCACGATGTATTTCATCTTGTCAAACCCATGTTAGGCGATGCTGGGTCACTCCCTGCCCCACTCGGACCGCGGAGATTCACAACTACCGCCAGCAGTGGTTCCCGAGCGAACAACCCGCTTCCAGAAGACGCCCGACTCAGCTCTTTGAAGATCCGCTGATTGGAAGGCTACGCCGGCGAACCCGACTGGAAGATCTTGAGCCGTCCCACCTCGGCGGAGACTATGCACTTGGCGAGGTACGCAGGGTGCGCGCCGACGAGAACGGTCTGGGTCAGGATGAGCACAGGCGCCGTGGCCCCGAGGCCCAGCAACTTGCCCCGCGACGCCCCCACGACATTCGCCGTCACCTCGCAAACGCCAGAACTGAAGATCGGACCGCAGCGCGCAATGAGCGCAGCGAGGATCGTGCCCGGATCGGCATGGGCCTGTTCGAGATTCGAGGCCACCAGGCGGCTCGCGTCGCTCAGATACCTGCCTGCGGGCAGATGTTCCTGGACGATGGCGACGGGACGCCCATCGGACTCGACGACGCTCTCGCAGAACCAGGTGTTGGCCGCCTCGTCGATGGCCAGGTGGCCTGCGGTGTAAGGCGTGGCCGCCTGAAGGACAAGCTCGCCGACGCGCACCGTCACTGTCGTCCGCTTCGTCGCGAGGACCTCCTCCAACGGGCGCAACTCCTCCAGCCCGGTCTCGGGAAGTCGATCGGCGACGAAGCGCCCGACCCCGCGCCGGGTGATCACCAGCCCGTCCTCCTCAAGCAGCATCAGCGCCTCGCGGACCACCGTTCGGGAAGCGCCCACGGCGACTCCAAGCTCGGTCTCACGCGGCAGCATCGAGCCGAGCGGAAACACACCCGTCCGGATGCCCTCAGCGAGCCGGGCGTACAGCGCGACCCGCAACGGCTGCCCGGTCCGCACCAGAAGCGGCGGAGCAAGAAACTCATCGACCGACATCGCCATGAGGCCATTCAACCATGAGTCGCACCCCCGGTTGCAAAGGACCGACATAGAGGTATAACATCATACCGACGAAGATGCAGGCACGGAGGCGACCGTTGCCGTGAACGCCGACCGCACGCCTGGTCCTCCGACCGGCACCCGGCCTCGGGGCCGCTCGACCGATTTCGACGAGGAGATCAAACATGGATTCACCAACCCCCCGCCAGATCTATCTGGACTGCGACCCAGGAGTCGATGACTCGCTCGCGCTCGGCTACCTGGTGGCCAGCCCACTCGTCCAGCTCGTCGGCGTCGGCACCGTCTTCGGTAACTGCCCGGCCGACGCCGGAGCCAGGAACGCCTGCGATTGGCTTTCGGTCATGGGCGCCTCCGACGTCCCGGTCGCCGCCGGCGCACGGAAACCCAGCCACGGCGAGTACCACGGCGGCCCCAAGCACATCCACGGCCAGCGGGGCACCGGTGCGGTTCAGCTTCCGGAGTCGGGCACGACGCCGGTCGCGGGCAACGCGGCCGAACTCCTGGTGGATCTCGCCCGGGCGCACTCCGGCGACCTCGAGGTCGTCACCGTCGGCCCGCTCACCAACATCGCCGAGGCATTGGCGATCGAGCCGGAGCTGCCTCACATGATCAAGCACCTGACGCTGATGGGCGGCGCCGCACTCCACCCGGGCAACATCTCCCCGGTCACGGAGGCCAACATCGGCAAGGATCCCGAGTCGGCCCGCATCGTGTTCGGCGCGCCTTGGCCCATGACGATGGTGGGGCTCGACGTCACGATGTCGAACACGTTCGAGGAGGAGCACCGCCAAGCGCTCCTCGCCTCCGGGAGCACGGCGGGCCGACTACTCGCCGAGGTCCTCGACTTCTACTTCGACTTCCACCTTGACGTCTACGGTCGTCGCTGCTCAGCCCTGCACGACCCTCTCGCCGCGATCGTTGCAGCCGGTGGCATCGTCCCGGCGCTCGCGCCGATGATCAACGTCGACATCGACGACACCCGGGGACCCGGACGCGGCCAGACCCTCTGCGCACTGGGCGGGCTGTATCGCGGCTTCCCCGCGCAGGACGGCGCACACTGCCGGGTCGCCCTGGACATCGGCGCGCCCGTCGCGCCCCACCTGGTCGATGTGTTGACCACGCTTCCGTAACTCGCTTCGCCGCTCTTCCGGGCCGCCACCGGGCCCAGCTCACCCAACCCAGCCATCCTCAGGAGGATCCACCACCATGTCCCATCCCACGCTCACCGAAACGCCCCCGATCAGCACGGGCAAGACCACCTTGCTCGTCGGCCTCGTCCTCTCCGTCGTCGCTTTCCAGCTGAACGCGACCATGCTCAACCCGGCCGTCCAGCACATGCAGGACGAACTCAGCGCCACGACTGCGCAGATCGCCTTCACCACGGCGATGTTCTTCCTCTCCAAGGCCATCTTCCAGGTGTTCATGCCCCGGCTCTCCGACATGGTGGGCCGCCGGCGAATCCTGCTCGTCTCCCTTGGCATCCTGACCGTCGGCACGGTCATCGCGATGATGGCCCCCACCGTCGGGTGGCTCTACCTCGGGCGCGCCGTCCAAGGCGCCTGCGGCCCGGTCTTCACGATCGCGCTGCTGACCCTGCGCGAGGCGACGAGCACGGAGAAGGAGTACGGGACGAAACTCGGCGTGATCATCGCCATCAACGGCGGCATCGCCGGCATCGATGTCGTGCTCGGCGGCTGGATGGCCGACCAGTGGGGCTTCCGCTCCATCCTCGTCTTCACCCTCGCAGCAACCATCCTCGCGTTCATCGCAGCCGTCCGCTGGATTCCCGAATCTGCGCCTTCGCGCGGCGAGCGCATGGACTGGCCCGGCGTCGCCCTCATCAGCATCGTGGTCGTCGCTCTCACGTGGGCCGTGGGCGGCGACCCGTTCGGGCACCGCTTCCCCAGCGAGTGGAGCATCGGCTACATCGTCGCTTCCGTGCTGTGCGGCGTCGCGTTCGTCCTTCACCAGCGCCGCGCCGCGAACCCGCTGATCCCCTCCGACCAGCTCGGCAACCGCGCGATCTGGGCCATGCCGCTGACCACCATCCTCACGCTGACCGGCATCATGGCCGTAGTGAACCTTCTCGTGCCCTCCTTCACGCAGAACCCCACGGCGGGCTGGGGAATGTCAGCCACCACGACTTCGCTGCTCTTCATGGCGCCATACGCCCTGGTGGGCTGGCTGATCGGCCCCTTCGCCGGACGCCTCGCTCCCCGGTACGGCTACAAGCGAATGCTCCAGGCGGGACTCGTCTCGTCCGCGGCACTGCTCGTCGCCCTCGTCCTGTTCGGCATGAGCAACGTCGTCGTCTTCGGGATCCTTCTCATCCTGCTCGGCATCACGTACGCGGGCGTGACCAACGTGATGCTCAACGGCCTGGGCATCCTGCTCTCTCCTGCGAAGGCCCCCGGCCTGCTGCCGGGCCTCAACGGTGCCTCGTTCGGGATCGGCGCCGGGCTGAGCTTCACGATCCTCGGCCAGGCGATCACCTCAGGCTCCCCAGTCGGCTCCACGTCCACGGCCGGCTACGCCAGCGCCCTCTGGATCGCGATCGGCATCGTCGCCGCGGCCTGGGCCGTCACGCTGCTGCTCCCCAAGCCGCTGGTCAAGGACGAGGGCTGACTCACCCAACCGGGGGCTCGCAGGGCTTGTCGTCCTGCGGGCCCCCTGCTGGTAGGAGGGACTTCGCGATGTCGGGAGTTGTCGTCGTTCTGCGACGGTCGAGGGATGGCCACTACGTGTTGCTCCCGGCAGGCGACGGGCACCAAGAGAAGCCGGCTACCGTGCCGGTTGAAAAGTTGACCCGTGTGGGCCTAGTGTCGCGCGGTGGCGTTGTGGACCAAGACCCAGCTTGCTTTGGCGATCTGATGGCGAGACCCACCCTCTTCCTGGCTGTGGGGCTGCCGGGCACGGGCAAGACCACGGATGCGCGCAGGATCGAGGCCGAGCAGCGCGCCCTTCGGCTCACCAAGGATGAGTGGATGAAGGCGTTGTACGGCCTGGCGAATCCGTCCGCGGCGTCCGACGTGATCGAAGGGCGGCTCATCGACATCGGGCTGCGGGCGCTCGAACTCGGCATCGACGTCGTGATCGACTTCGGCCTGTGGGGCCGGGACGAGCGCTCGGCGCTGCGGCACGCCGCCGCGGAGCGTGGCGCGTTGGTGGAGATGCGGTACTTCGAGCTTCCGGTGGAGGAACAGCGCCGGCGTCTCGAGCTGCGCCAAGCCGACGCCCCGCACACGACATGGCAGATCTCGGAGGAAGAGCTCGCCGCGTGGGCTGACATCTTCAGTGTTCCGACGCCGGGGGAGCTGGAAGGAACGGAACCGATCGACCACCCGCCAGCGGGGTTCGCGACCTGGGACGAGTGGCGCACTGATCGCTGGCCACCGTCCACCGCGTGAGTAACCCTCCCAGGCGGACGACTGAGCGACCTGCGGTGCTCGTCCTGGTAACGAAAGCCCTTGCCGTATGAACGTCGCGTCCAGCCGGTCGAAGTGGGCGAGACGCGGCGCAGGCGCGGCATGGCGTGCGGTTACTCCTGGTCTGACCCGCGGGCCTCATTCGTACGGTGTTGTACGCCGACCGCGCGCACCACCGTTACCCAAACCGTGCTGAAAACCAGCCCGGCGACCCGGGTGCTGCCCGTGACTGTCATCGGGACGTTGCGCGGGTTCGTCCGCGCGGCAATGGGCCGCGCAATGAACCCTGCTGCACCGCGCAATGACGAACGGACCCACTGTTGAGCTGGCCAAGTCCGGCCAGTTTCGCTTCAGAGCCCACTTCGGCGTAGGATAACTGACTGACGATCAGTCACTAATGGAGGTGCGATGGGTCCTCGTACCGTCGACCGGGCCGCGCGAAGGGCCGACTTGGTGGCCGCCGCTACCCGGGCATTCGCCGAACGTGGGGTTACCGCCACATCGGTCGCCGACATCGTCCGGGCGGCCGGGGTGTCGCAGGGCACGTTCTATCTCTACTTCACCTCGAAGGACGACGCGATCCTCGCGGTCGTCGAAGCCGTGGCGGAGCGCACTCTGGACGCCATCGCCGAAGAGGTGGGACGAGCCGACCTCAGCCCGGCGGACCGGCTGAACGGCTTCGGCCACATGCTCGCCGCACTCAGCCAGGACTCGTCCCTCACCGACGTGGCCGAGTTCATTCACCGCCCCGACAACCAGCGGCTGCACGACCGCTTCGCCGAGCACTTCCTGCCGCGGCTCGTGCCGCTGGTCGAGCAGATCATCAACGACGGGGTAGCGGACGGCACCTTCGAGGTGGCAGACGTCCACGCCGCCGCCTGGTTCATTCTGGGCGGGTTGCGCAGCATCGAGTTGGCCGGCACGCCGCTCGCTGACATGCCGGCGGCACTGGACGAAGCGTCCCGGCTTGCCCTGCGCACATTGGGGGCCGGCTGATGGCCGGCGACGCGGTGATCGCCACCGTGGGACTGACCAAGCGGTACGGCGCCATCCAGGCTGTGGACGACATCGCCCTGCAGGTGCGTCGGGGCGAGATCTACGGCTTTCTGGGACGCAACGGCGCCGGCAAGACCACCACCATTCGGATGCTCCTAGGGCTGATCCGGCCCACCGCCGGAACGGTGCGCATCTTCGGTCACCCAATCGGCGGCGACCAGCGATGGCTGCGACGGGTCGGCTTTCTGGTCGAAACCGCGACCGCCTACCCGAATCTGACCGTGGCCGAGAACCTCGACCTTCAGCGTCGCCTGACCGGGGCCACGCGGGCGTCCCTGACCGACGCGATCGAGCGGCTCGGCCTGGCACCGTACGCCGATCGCCGCGCCGGGCGGCTGTCGTTGGGCAACCAGCAACGGCTCTCGCTGGCCCGGGCACTGCTGCACTCGCCCGAACTGCTGATCCTGGACGAGCCGGCGAACGGGCTCGATCCGGCCGGAATCGTCGAGGTCCGCGAGCTGCTGCGTACGCTCGCCGGTGACCGTGGCGTCACGGTGCTGATGTCGTCCCACATCCTCGCCGAGGTGGCGCACCTCGCGGACCGGATCGGCATCATCGACGCGGGACGGCTCGTCGAGGAGGCACCGCGGGACGTGCTCGCCGCACGGGCTCGCGACTACGTCCGCGACACCTTCACCGACGCCGAGCGGCAGGAAGCGCTGCTCACCGCCGATCTCGAGCGGTACTTCCTGGCCCAGACAGGCCCGGAGCGGACGCGGACCACTCCATGACCGGCCAGGTGGTGCTCACCGAGTTCATCAAGCTGAAGCACTCAGCTGTGACCTGGGTCACCCTTGGCGCGTTCCTGCTGGCGCCGTGGGGCGTGGCGCTGTTCATGTGGATCGTCCGTGATCCGCATCGCGCCGCCGATCTCGGCCTGCTGGGCACGAAGGCGAATCTCGCCGGTCTGGAGGCGACCTGGCCGGCGTTCGGCGGCTACCTGGTGATGATCGTCGGCGCCGGTGGCCTGGTGCTGTTGGCGTTCATCGTGGCGTTCCTCTTCGGGCGCGAGTACGCCGACGGCACTGCCAAGAACCTGCTCGCCCTCCCCGTGGGCCGCACCTGGTTCGCCGTGGGCAAGCTGGTCATCGCGGCCGGGTGGTGGACGGTGCTCGTCATCGCCTTCCTGATCGAGAGCTTCTGCATTGGACTGGGCCTCGCCCTGCCCGGGTTCAGTGCAGTGGTCGTCACGAGCACCGTGGCGGACGCCCTCGGCTGCGCCGGCGCGGCCTTTCTACTGGCGCCGGTGGTGGCCCTGGCCACAGTCTGGAGCCGCAGCTACCTCGCCGCGCTGGGCATCGCGCTCGGTGCCCTCGCGATGGCGAACCTGTTTGCGCACACCGGATGGGCGACCTGGTTTCCGTGGTCAGTGGTGCTCATCCTCAGCCAGGGTGTGGGCCAGGCCGACCTGCCGTGGACCAGCTACCTGGTGCTCGTTCTTGCATTCGCAGCTGGCCTGGTGGGCACCGGCCTCCTGCTGAGGTTCGGCGACAACCCCTGAGCGAGCGACACCTCATACACGAGATGGCGTCAACGCCGTGAGGTTTGGCGACGATCCCTGACCTATGGACGGCACGGGCAGACGACGAGCACGGGCGCTGGGTGGGGTGAAGACCGGATGGACGGCGTGCGCCGCGACGATGCGCGCCGGCGCCGCCTCGGACAGTCCGTAGCCGAGAATCTTGCCCTCGGCGACGAAGTCGGCCATCGCGCCGACCGTGTCTTCGATCGGCACGTTGGTCCATGCGGTGCTGGCAAGAGAGGTCGACCTGGTCGGTGCCGAGCCGCCTGAGCGAGCCCTTCGAGGGCGATGCGCAGGTTCGCCGGACGTCCGTCGAAACCGTAGGAGTCGTCCAGATGCTTCAGCATTCCGCCCTTGGTGGCCACCACAACAGAATCGTGATCGCCTGTCGGAGAATGACGCGGGTGAAGATCACTGACCGTAGGAGTAACGGAGGTCGGCGAAGAGCAGGTGGTTCAGCCGGTAGCGAAGATGGCCGGTGGTGCTTTGGTCCGGGAGTTCATCAGGCGTCAGCAGGCTGAACCTCAGTGAGGTTTCGACACCGACGGGTGCAAGGTCGAAGTGCACCTCGTCGTTGGGTCTGGCGGGCCAGAGCGATGACCACACGACTTGATGGGGTTCGTCGGGGTATAGAACCCTGGGGGCCACCTCATCGGGTGCAAGGTTGAGCCAGGGCCGACTCGCTGCCCTCTCGGGGTTCACGAGGGAGCCCCACACCACTGCTGGCGGCGCCGGCAGCTTCTGCGCCCGCGAGGCGATCTCGATCACGATCGGAGCCTAGCCATTACTTCCCTGGGGGCCTTGGCTCAAGAGGTCGACCGCGCCGAGCCTGGCAGATCAGTGCGTTCGTGAGACGAGGCGGACTTCGGCGTTGTGACCGTTGGTGGCGAGTTTGCCGTCGCAGGTGAGTAGGGGAGCCTGCAGGGCCTCAGCGAGGGCTAGGTAGGTCGCGTCGTAACTGGTGAACTGATGACGAAGTTCCCAGACCCGGTCGGCCATCGGCTCGATCTCGTGCCGGGTGATCGCGAATGCGAAGTGATCCTGGCGTGCCTGTACCGCCTCTCCCAGGTCGAGGTTTCCGCCGAGGACGAGCCCTCGCAGGACCGACAGCACCTCGACATCCAGCAGGTGTGGCGCCTCGATTTCGCCGGCCAGGGCGTCGAGCAGGCCGGCGTCGACCTCCCGCCCCACGAGTGCCTCGACCATGGCGGAGGCATCAATCACGATCACCGACGGCCGGCCTCGACTGCAGCCAGGATCTCCTCGGCGCTCGGGCCCGTCGAGCGGTCCTTGGCCCGCAGCCGGGTAGCGATCTCTTCGTTGGTTGGCCGGGCGGCGATTCTGGCCAACTCCGCGCCTACGTAGGCAGACAACGACTTGCCCTGCGCGGCGGCACGCTGCTTCAGGGTTTCTGAGACCGCCTCGGGGACTTCGCGAATGTAGAGGGTCGCCATGCTCTGATGCTAGCACTCTGCAAGCGAAGTTACGTGGGAATCGCGACAGACGCCCGTGCGGCGGGCGGGCGCTACAGCCGGGATCTTCTCGGCTCACACAGCGGTGATGTCGATGAGCTGTTCGAGTCCGGCGAAGTCCTCGGCGTGGCGGGTGTACAGCCGGGCGCCGTGGGCGTGTGCCGTTGCGGCGATCAGGAGGTCCATGGCCCGCCGCCGTGGTTGGCGTCCGGCGTCGACCACGGCTGCGGCGAGCCGTCCGTAGCTGATGGCGACCGCCTCGTCTACGGGCAGGGCGCCGAAGTGCTTCTGGAGGACGCTGAGCCGGCGCAGCCGCTCGGCGCGCACGGTGGCGGACTTGGCGACGAGCACTCCGAACTGAAGTTCGGCCAGGCTGATCGCGCTGATAGCCAGCAGGCCCGGGATCGGCGCGACATCGCCGGCGATGAGGACGCTGGTATCGAGAAGCGCGCGTTCGGGCAGTCCCGTGGCGCTCACCGTTCTGCCCAGGGGTCTCGCAGGTCATCGCCAACCAGTGACCGGTCGTGCTCCCAGTCCGGATCGGCGGGGCCGGCGAACAGCTCGGCGACGTCGTCCCAACGCCGCCACTGGGTGGGCCCCGGGGGCACCAGACGAGCGCTCGGCCGGCCGGAGACCGTGATGGTGATCTCTTCCCCGGCCTGGGCGCGGCGCACCAGATCGGAGGCGTCCTGGCGCAATTCCCTCAGTCCTACGCTCGTGTCCACATCACCAGAGTAGCACTTGTGCCATCTAGGCATCTTCCTAAGCCATCGGTACCCGTAGCGGTACCATTAGGGTATGACTGACGTGGCTACTATCAAGGTTCCTCGCGTGGTCCGTGACCGCGTGCGTGATGCCGCGCGGGCGGCACACCTGACCCAGGGCCAGCTCATTGAGCAGATGCTCGACCAGCGGCGCAAGGCTGAGTTCTGGGCTGCGCTCGAAGCCGAGACCCCCGACCAGGAGTATCTGGACGAGCTTGCCGAGGCGGACGCGGCATTCGCCGACGACGCCGAGCAGGGCATCGCCCGGTTCGAGGCGGGCCAGTGAACCGGTCGATCGCCCGTGGTGACGTCGTTTGGGTGAACATGGACCCGACGATTGGCCGCGAGCAGGCCAAGCACCGGCCTTGGCTGGTGCTGTCCGAGCCAACCCTCCACCGCGCCCGCGGACTTCTCATCGCCGTGCCGCTGACGCACACTGACCGCGGTTGGTCCACCCACGTGACGCTCACCGCGCGCGACTCGCCACCCTCCGTGGCGATGTGTGAGCAGGTCAAGTCCATGTCGATCGACCGAGTCGCCCGCGTTGACCGCGAGCCGTACCCATTGGCTCAGGTCGATCGGGTCCACCAAATCGTCACGCTGCTCACCGGCGGCCGGTGAGTTCGACGGCCGCGTCTGCTTCACCAATGTCGTCGATCATGTCCGGCAGGACGAGCCGTCCACCGAGCGTGCCCTGGCGACGGCCCAGCATCCTTGCGACGAGAGTATGCATGCAGGGGGCAGGTGAGGCTGAATGGGTGCGACCTGCAAGACGGCGAAGTTGCCAAGCATGGTGACGCTTCAATGGGTCTCACGCTGCTTAGGGGGTGCAACCCGTTGTCAACGGGCCCGGGAGGCGGAAGAGAAGGTGCTCATCCCGCGGAACCCGTGTCGGGTTCGCAACGCGCGGCACGTCCGGCAGTCCGTTACTCGCACCAACGGCAAACCCAGTCGGGCCGCCGAAGACCCACGCCGGTACTCGCGACGTCGGTATCCCTCCCCATCTGATAGGTCACCTCGCCAAGTATGTGGAGGGCCTCCCGGTGGCCGGCCGGGAAGGCTACCTTTCCCAGGCTGCGACGGAGTTTCACCGATGTCGGCGAAGGCTCTGCGGTACGACTACGCCCAGGCCCGCAAGATCACCGGTCGCTCCGAGGTCACCTGACACGACATGCGACATAGTGCTGCCTCGTTGGCTGGCATCAGCGGGGCGACCACGGCCGAGCTGAAGGCGACGAGCGGGGTTCGCGACTGGGACGAGTGGCGCACTGATCGCTGGCCACCGTCCACCGCGTGAGGAAACCGGCCAATAGCCGTCGCTGGGGTGACGGGTTGATTCGGCCGAGGTCGTGGTGCTTGAGTCGGCAATGGCGGTGGCAAGGCTGGGAGGGGTCACTTCGTCGATGCTTAAGCGTTGCGTGGGAATCGCGGTACGTGCGGATGGTTCCGGTCGAGGGTCCAGGACGGAGGCCAGTCAACTGGAGACTGCTCACGCCTGTGGGCTGGGAGCGTGGGGAAGTAGGCTGTGACCATCTCGCAGCAGATCAGACGCGACCGGCCGAACGCTACCGGCGAGATTGGATCCCAATGAGAGTGCTGGCCATCTTGTCGATGACGTCCGGGCTGACCTGGCTGATTGCCCCTGCCCTACTACTGGGCGGATCATCTCAGCTCGATGCTGGTCAGTGGCCTCTGGTCGGGCTGCCGTTGTCGTTCCTTCTCGTGGCGTTTGTTGCTTTCTGGACGTGCAGGTCGACAAGTGGGCTGCTAGGGCGAGTCGGCGCTCTGTGGCTGCTGCTGGCAGCGATCACGTCTGTCTTCCTTTGGCCATGGGCGGCGCCTTGGTTCGAGATCTTGTACGCGGCCGTTCTCGCCAGCGTGGCGATGCTGCTATGGCTCGTGCTTCCCCTTGTCGCGAGCATTTACGTGCGGGACGCCAGGCGAGGCACCGGTTTCCAAGATACTGCGTAATCGACTGCCCCTCGGCACAGCCGGATCTCAAAGGAGGGTCTGGAAAGCGACGTGCGCAACCGGCTTTGAAGCCTTCTCCCGGCCAATACGCGAACGGCGGCATAACAAGCAGATCAGTGCGTTCTTTGGCTGCCGGCTAGATGCAGAAAGGATTACCTTCCGGGTCAGCCATGACGATCCAGGAGCCGTTGCTGTCGGAACGGTGCTCAATGGTGCGGCCGCCGCGCTGGCAGATCTCCTTCTCCGCGGCAGCCCGGTCCGTGACTGTGCAGTCGAGATGGACCCAGCCGGGTTCGGCACTCGGTTGTTGTGCCTGTTGGAACAGCAGTCGCATACCCCCGGCTTCCGGTTCGACAAGTACGAACCCGTTGCCGGAATCTCGGACGGTCCCGCCCGCGATACTTGCCCAGAATCGAGCCAGCGCGCTCGGGTTGAGTGCGTTGATGGTCACACAGTCCACGGTGAGCAAGGCCATGCTGCGACGCTACCGGCGCTCGGGCGCTTTCGCGCCAGAAGACTGCCAAGGTGCGGCATAGGGGTGTTGCACAGGCGCCGGCCAGGCGTGCAGCTTGGAGTGGCGAGCGAGTTGGTCGTGATTCGGGTCCCTGATCGGGTCAAGTGAAAGCGGATCCGGCTGCACGGGTGGGCACCAAGATCTCGCCCCTCCCGGGTGAAATCCCGCCCCTCCCAGGTGAAGAAGCCGTGGTTCATCACCACTCAGCCCCGGTAACGTCAACTCGTTCCCGACCTCGCGGCGTCCGAGCAGATGACCGCTTCGGTTCCGGTCTGTGGATCGCCGGAACTCCAACATGTGCAGCCGGGCGCCGATAATCTGCAGATACAGGACTTGAACAACTGACGCTTCACAGCGCCACCGTTGGGGGACGTGGGCGATGACAATGCGACCGGTGCGCCGCGACCTCACGTGTCGGCACGCCGCTGATCACCGCGCCCTTGATGCGCGGTGCTGCCATGTCGCTGCCGCCGGCCCTCGCGGGCCGGTGGCCCGTCCAGCCACTGTTCCTGGTTGCCGATCAACTCAACGATGAGTGAGAAGGTGCGGGGCTGAAGCCCCGCTGACGAGAAAGTGAGAGTGGCGTGGAGCGACTCAAGATGGCCGTCAAGGACTACCGCCTGGCGCTGACCACGTTCGCGCTGGTCGCCGGGTTGGTGATCCTGCGCTGGATCCTGTTCGCGCTGGGTATGGAGGGCATGAAGCTGACGGCGCTGGCGTCCAGCATCATCGGTGGCGGCGTGTTCGTCATGGGCCTCGTTGTCGCGGGAACCCTGAGCGACTACAAGGACGCCGAACGCGCACCGACCGACCTGGCGTCCGGGCTGTACGCGATCCTGCGCGAGGCGGACGCGATGAACCAGGTCTGGGGGGCGCCGGACATGCCCCTGATGCGCGAGCGGCTGGTGGAGGTGGTCAACACGCTGCGACGTGACATCGCCGCCGGCAACACCCGCGAGTGCCAGCAGGCCATCGAGGACCTGTCGAAGTCGTTCCATGAGCTGGACGTCTCGGACGCCCCGCCCAACTACATCGCCCGGTTGCGCGGCGAGCAGGCGGGCCTGCGCAAAGCGGTGCTGCGCGTCTACCACATCCAGCGCGAGGAGTTCCTGCCCTCGGCCTACGCGATGATCGTCAGCTTCGTCGCGATGATCCTGGTGCTGCTGATGTTCACCAGGATCGAGGGGGTCATCGAGACCCTGGTGACGGTCGGGTTCCTGTCCTTCTTCTTCCTGTACCTGCTGCGCCTGCTGAACGTGATCAACAAGCCGTTCAAGATCGGCCAGGAGCGCGGCGAGGACGACGTCAGCCTCTTCCTGCTGTACGAGTTCGTCGTGCACGCCCAGGCCGACGGTGAGGTGTCCAGCGAGGCGGTGGTGGCCATCGCCGAGGCGATCGAGGCCCAAGAGATGACCGACGAGGTGATCGTCGACGAGGGCGGCGAGGCCGGCGGCGACGCAGAGGAGCACGTCAAGGACCTCACCGACGTGATCGCGGACGCGGTGGACGCCGTGGCCGACGACGTGGACGTTCCCGACGGTCTCGACACTGTCGTCGACCCCGCGGCGACGCCGCCGGGCAGTCCGGCGCGCTGACCTGACCGGGTCGAGCGTCCCGAGTCAGGCCGTCCGGGACGGCCGTCGGCGCAGCTACTCCTGCCGGAGGGCGGCGACGATGTCGAGCCTGGCGGCCTGCCGGGCCGGCCCGACGGCGGCCAGCATGCCGAACACCATGCCGACGACCACGGTGACCAGCAGGCCCGACCAGGGGAAGGCATAGGGCATCTGCCAGCCGACGGCGGCCATCGCGGCGACCAGGGCGTACCCGAGCCACAGGCCGGCGACCAGTCCGAGCATCGTCCCGATCACGCTGAGCAGCAGCGATTCGGCCATCACCATGCGCCTGATCTGGCGACGGGTCGAACCGATCGCCCGCAGCATGCCGATCTCGCGACGCCGCGAGAGCACGCTGATGGCGAGGGTGTTCATCAGGGCCAACAGGGACGGGATCGCCAGTGCGCCGATCAGTATGTCGAAGACGATCAGGGTGTTGTTGAAGGTGTTGGTCTGCTCGGTCTTCCACGTCGCCGACTCGTACAGCTTGAAGGCCGGGTAGTCGTTGACGAGCCGCTGCAGTCGCTGTTGCACGGCCTCGGGGGAGGCGGTCAGCTCACGATTGGCGAGCACCATCAGGTCGGCGGTGACGTTGAAGTCGCGTTCGAGGTTGGCCTGGGAGGTGTACAGGGTCGACAGCTTCGCGTTCAGGTAGTCGTTGCCGATTCCGGCGAGGTGGTAGGTGCGCTCCCCGTTGGGCGTGGCGATCAGGATCGGCTGGCCCACGACCAGTCCGTGCTGGGCGGCGTAGATCCCGTTGGCGATCACCCAACGTCCCCCCCGGAGCTGGGCGACGGCCTGGTCGGACGAGCCCGCGTTCCAGTCGAAGCTGGCGACGTCGAGGTAGCGCTCCGGGTCGATGCCGAGCACCTGGACCTGGCTGCCGTCCACCTTGCCCTGAGAGACCCGGATGGACGAGGCCGCCCGGACGCCCGGCGTGCCGGCCACCGCCTGGGCGAGCCTGGGACCGGCCGCGACGTTGCCCTGGCCGAGCACGATCGACTGCGGGATCAGCATGTAGTCGGCCGACATCGAGCGGTCGAGGTAGCGGTAGAAGCCGGCGAAGATGGAGGCGATGACGGTGATCATCGCGACGATGGCGGCCAGCCCGAGCATCACGGCGGTGACGGTGACCGCACTGCGTCCGGGGTTGCGCTGCAGGTTGCTGCGCGCGATCGCACCCTCGCGGGAGAAGATCAGCTCGAGCGGACGGCCGACGGCGTTCGCGACCGGGACGACGATCGCCGGAGCGACCAGGGCGACGCCGATCAGGAAGATCACGGCGCCCAGCCCGACCAGGCTGGGGCTGCTGGCGGTGAGCCCGAACACCGAGGCCACGACGAGCCCGGCCCCGACCCAGGCCCACCGCCCGGTGCGTCGGGCGTAGACCTCGCCGACCTGCGGACGCATCGCCTCCAGCGGGGTCATCCTCCCGGCCGCCCGGGCAGGAATGAGCGCCGCCGCCACCGTCACGCCCAGGCCGAGCAGCACCGCCATCGCCAGGGTTGACGCGCTGAAGACCGGGTCGCCGAGGTCCATGTGCAGGACGGAGGACACCAGCCGGCGGAACAGCGCGAAGGCGCCCAGCGCCATCGCCCAGCCGAGCACCAGTCCCACGGCGGTGCCGAGGATGCCCTGCAGCAGCGATTCGATGGCGAACATGCCGGTGATGGTGCGCCGCCGCATCCCGATCGCACGCAGCATGCCGATGTCCCGGCGCCGCTCGGCGACCACCGTCCGGAAGCTGTTGAGAATGATGAAGCCGGCCGTGGCGAGGGCGAACAGGCCGAACATCAGGAAGGCGTAGTTGGCCACCTGCACCGAGGCCATCAATCCCGTCTGGCTGGACAGCCCGCCGACCTGGAAGTCGGGCCCGAGCGCGGTCGCCACCGCGCGCTCGACGGCCGCGCGGTCGCCGTGGGGAGCGAACGCCGCCTGCAGGACGGTGATCCTGCCGCCGAGGGAGAACACCTGTTGGGCCGCCTTCAGCGGCACGAAGACCTGGCTCTCGCCGGGCACGCTGGGCGTGCTGAGCAGTCCGACCACGCGGAATCGGGCCGTGCCCAGAGCCGAGGGGACGGTGAGCTCGTCGCCGACACCCACGTGCAGCCTGGTGGCGAGGTCGCCGGCCAGGATGGCGGCGAACAGGTCCCCGCCGGCGAGCATCCGTCCGGCGGCGAGCGGGAAGCTGCGCACCTTCGCGGCCTGGCCGGGATCGATGCCGATCAGGGTCAGCTGCGCGACCTCGTCCGGGCCGGGGTCGCTGCTCGTCGGCAGGGTGGCGGTGCGCTGCACTTCGGCGCTGACCGCGGCGACGCCGGGCACCGCGGCCACCCTCGCGGCGACGTCGGCGGGGAAGGACTGGTTGTAGGCGTCGGTGACGGTGAGATCGATCTGACCGGCCGACGAGAGCAGACTGCGGGTGAACGCGGCCTCCAGTGCGGGGGTGATGCTGGACAGCCCGAAGGTGAGCATCACCCCGAGCGCGACCGCCAGCGTGGTCAGCAGCGAACGGGTCCCCCGTCCAGCGAGGTAGCGCCACGCCAGGGTGGCCTGCAGGATCACAGCAACCCCGCTCTCTCCAGGGCCTGCCGGGGGGGCGTCGCGGCTGCCGTCCAGCGTCAGGTCGTCGACGATCCGGCCGTCGTTCATCAGCACCAGGCGGCCGGCGTAAGCGGCGATCCGCGGGTCGTGGGTGACCATCAGGACGGTGCGACCCCACTCGGCGCAGACCCGTTGCAGCAACTCGGCGACCCCGGTCGACGACTTCGAGTCGAGATTGCCGGTGGGTTCATCGGCCAGCACCAGGGCCGGTTCGGTCGACAGCGCGCGGGCGATCGCCACCCGCTGCTGCTGACCGCCCGAGAGCTGGTCGGGACGCGCGGCGAGCCGAGCGCCGAGACCGACCTTTTCCAGCCACTCGGTGGCGGCCCGGTTGGCGTTGCGATCCCCGTCCAGCCGCAGCGGCAGGGAGGCGTTCTCGAGGGCCGAGAGAACCGGGATCAGGTTGAAGAACTGGAACACGAAGCCGATCCGGCGGCGGCGCAGCTCGGTGAGTCGGTCATCGTTCAGCGAGGTGAGGGGGTCACCGTCGATCGTGACCTGACCGGCGGTCGGGGTGTCGAGCCCGCCGATCAGGTTCAGCAGGGTCGACTTGCCGCACCCGGACGGGCCCATCACCGCGACGAACTCGCCGCGCACGACCGTCAGATCGATCCCGTCCAGGGCGACCACCTGCGCGTCCCCGGTGCCGAATACCCTGGTCAGGCCGCTGATCGAGACGATCGGCGGAGCCTGCACCGCGGTGCTCATGACCCCACCGAAACCTTCTGGCCGTCGACCAGCGTGCCGGCGCCGGTGGTGACCACGCGGTCGCCGACCGCGACCCCGTCCAGCACCTGGGCGCGGGTGTCGGTCTCGGCACCCACCGTGACGATCACCTTGCGCGCCACCCCCTCGGCGTCCACGGTGAACACGTGGCGCTGAGCACCCTCGGTGAGCACCGACTCGATCGGGACGGTGACCGCGTCCGCGATCGCCTCGGTCTGCAGGTCGGCCGACCCGCTCATCCCGAGAAAGACCTGAGCCTCGCCGGGGTCGAACGAGATCCGGGCCGGGAAGGCGATGCCGCCGGTTGCGGCGGTGACCGGGGTCGCCCGCACCGAGCTGACCTTGCCGGTGAACGGTTGGCCGGCGTAGGAGTCAAGTGTGATGGTGGCCGGCTCGCCGGTCTTGACGGCGGCGATGTTGCTCTCGTCCACCGCGGCGACGAACTGCAGTTCGGCGTCGTTCACCACCCAGAGCAGTGCGGCGCCCGGGGTCACGCCCATGCCGGCCTCGGTGCTGGACGGCAGGCTCACCATGCCGGCGATCGGGGCGGTGAGGCTGACACCGGCCAGGTTGGCTTCGGCCTGTTTCAGGACCCGCTCCGCGGCGGTGACCCCTTGCGTTGCTGCATCGACCGCCTCGCGCGCGGCGCGCTTCTCGAGATCGACCGAGTACTTGTCGTTGACGAGGACGCGCTGTGCCCGGGCTGCGGTCAGCGCCGCCTTCGCCTGGGTGAGTGCGGCTTTCGCCTGGGTGACGGCCAGTTTCAGCGGTGCGGAGTCAAGCTTGCCGAGGGCGTCCCCCTTCTTGACCACTTGCCCGTCCTTCACCCGAAGGCTGACCAGGGTGCCGCCGATGGCCGGGAAGACGCCGACGCTGCGGGCGGCGTCCACAGTGCCTGATGCGCTGACCACCACCGAGAGCGGTTCCCTGACCACCTCCGCCGTGCCTACCGACGTGCGGCTGTTCGCCGCAGAGTAGGCGAAGCCGCCGCCGGCGGCCAGGACCGCGGCCAACACGATGCCTCCGGTGATCAGCGTGGCTCGCTTCATGACATCACTTCCCTTGTTGCGTGGTAGAGCGGTGTGACGGCCTCGACCATCTTCTGGTCGACGACGAGTTCGATGGCGCCGTCGGGCATTCCCAGGATGCGTTCCTGGGCCTGCTTGAGGCCCGCGCCGCCGGTGACGAGCACCTCGGCGAAGATGTCGGCGGCCGGCTCGGCGATCGCGCGCAACCAGAGTCGGTCGGCACCCTCGTACCACAGCGTGAGCACTGCGTCGGCGGCGGATTCGGTGTCGAGCACGGCGAACGACCCGTCCGCGACACCCTGCTGGATCAGGTGCAGCAACACCGGACGGGTCGCCTCGGCCCAGACCATGTACAGCCGGTGGCGCAGCAACTGGTTCTCCCTGCGGTACAGGAAGGACACCGACGAGTAGCGGCTGGCGTGCGTGGTCTTGTAGTCCGCCGCCGCGTCGACCAGCGCCTGCAGGCGCACCGTCGCCGTGCCCCGGGTGGTTGCGACGGCACTACTGATATGGCCGGCCAAACCGTCGCCCAGTCGCTCCAGCAACGCATAGAGCAACTCGTCCTTGGAGGAGAAGTAGTGGTAGAAGGTGCCCTTCGCGACGCCCGCTGCTCGGGTCACGGCCTCGACCGACATGCGGTCGAAACCCACCTGTTCGACCAACTCGGACGCAACGTCGAGCAACTCCGCTCGCCGAACCTCAGGCGCCTTGGTCACCCTCACCATCGATCGCCTCTTCCGCAGACGTGACTGACCGACCGTCGGTCAGTATACGTCCGTTGCGCTGTTTTGCAGGTCAGCGATGGCCGAGAACGTCACCGAGTATCCGACGTGCGCGAAACCTGGATCCTGGTGCCCCGACCGTGCTTCGCCGGGTGACGGCACGGTCGCCTACCGCAGGCGGATCGATGAGCGTCCGAGCACGTCGATCCGGTGAACCGTAAGAGTCCCGGGGAGTGGTGGGCTTTGAGGTCATCTCGATGCCGACCGGTCAGCCCTGGTTGAGGGCGACGGGTTCATTGTTGCTGGGTTTGCCGATTTTGGCCATGGATTCTTCGGAGAGGTAGCGGCGCTCATCGGTGGCCCATTCGTCGTGGGTGTCGGCCAGGACGGCGCCGACGAGTCGGATGACGGCGGCTTCGTTGGGAAAGATGCCGACCACGCGGGCGCGGCGTTTGATTTCCTTGTTGAGCCGCTCGAGCGGGTTGGTGGACCAGATCTTGCGCCAGTGCTCGCGGGGAAGACCGCGAAGGCGAGCACTTCGGCTTTCGCTTGATCCATCAGGTCACCGATCTTGGGGTAGCGGCCGGCGAGCTCGCCGGTGACCTTGTCCCATTGGTTGCTCATCGAGGGCAGGTCGGGTTGAGCGAAGATGGTGCGGAACACCGCGGCGACCATTTCGGCCTCGCCCTTGGCGACGTGGGCGAGCACGTTGCGGATGAAGTGCACCCGGCAGCGTTGATGGCTGCTGCCCTGCAGGCCGCGGGCGATGGCAGCGACCAGGCCTGCGTGCTGGTCGGAGATGACCAGCCTCACCCCGGCCAGGCCGCGCTTCTTCAACGAGGTGAGGAAGCCGCGCCAGAACACTTCGTCTTCGCTGTCACCGACGTCGACGCCGAGGATCTCGCGGCGGCCCTGATCAGTGACGCCGGTGGCGACCACGACCGCTTTGGACACCACCATCGCCTGCTCGGTCCGCACATGCAGATAGGTGGCGTCCAGATAGACGTAAGGGAACCTGACATGGTCGAGTCGGCGGGTGCGGAACGCACCGACGGTCTCGTCCAAGCCGGCGCAGATGCGTGACACCTCCGACTTGGAGATGCCGGTGCCGCCCAGGGCAACCACCAGATCATCGACGCTGCGGGTGGAAACGCCGTGCACGTAGGCCTCCATCACCACCGCATACAGGGCCTGATCAATCCTGCGTCGCGGCGACAAGATGCTCGGGAAGAACGAGCCGCTGCGCAGTTTCGGCACCGCCAACTGGATGTCGCCGGCATGGGTGGTGAGCAGCCGGGGTCGTGACCCGTTGCGCTCAGTGGTGCGGGTCTCGGTGCGTTCATACCGGCCGGCACCGATCACGCTGCTTGCTTCGGTATCGATCAGGTCCTGCATCGCGACCCGGACACACTCGCGGATGAAATCGGTGCCCTCCCCGGAGCGGAACACCTCCATCAGCTCGGACAAGGCAGAATCAGACAAGGCCATCGGTGAGCTCTCCTTCGATGAGTACTTGGCGGTACACATCGAGAATCTCGCCGATGGCCCCCTCACTCAGGACGCCGCGCCGTCACCCAAACCCCACCACTCCCCGGGGCTCTGTCCGGTGAACCAGCTGTCGCCGCCCGGCGAACCGGACGGCGACATCGTGGGTGAGGTTGTTTGACGGTCTTGGCGGCGGACGTCTACTGAGTCTCGGAGAAGACGCGGGGCGGGGGAGTGGGAGTCTCTGGGGCCGGGCGCCGTTCTCAGCAACGGTGCACGCTTTCGGGTTGGCTACACGGTGGCCTGTTGTGACACGAAAGCGTGCACCGAAGGTGACAACATGCGCCGATGCTGAGAACATGCGCCGATGCTGAGAACGCCGACGGACGGTGCCTCCCAGAAGAACGGACGGTGCCTCCCAGAAACGGACCGTGCCTCCAGAAACGGACGGTGCCTCCCAGAAGATCCGAGTCAGCTCGTCCCGGCCGGCACGGCTTCGAGCGTCGTCCGGAGGGATTCGGCACCAGTACGGCGCTGCTGCTGGCTGTCACCGGACCCGCTGGGGAGCCACTGGCGGTCTCGGACATCATGCCGCTGACGGGTCGCTCGGCTGTCACATTCGGCTGGTAGGTTGCACGCGTTCGTCTGAGACCCGTTGGCAGGAGATGACTCGTGCAGGTCTGGCCCGGTTCGCCCTATCCGCTGGGTGCCACCTTTGACGGCACCGGCACCAACTTCGCGCTGTACAGCGAGGCCGCCGAGCGGGTCGAGTTGTGCCTGTTCGACGCTGAGCGCACCGAGACCCGAGGCGAACTCGCCGCGGTCGACGCCAAGGTGTGGCACTGCTACCTGCCGCAGGTCGAAGCGGGGCAACGCTACGGCTACCGCGTGCACGGCACCTACGACCCGGCCCGGGGGTTGCGCTGCAACCCGGCCAAACTGCTGCTCGACCCCTACGCCAAGGCCACCGAGGGCAGCATCGACTGGGGCCGGGCGCTGTTCAGCTACAACTTCGGCGACGAGAACTCGTTCAACGACGAGGATTCCGCGCCACAGATGATGCTCGGCGTGGTGACCAACCCATTCTTCGACTGGACGGGTGACCGCACGCTCAACGTGCCCTACAACGAGAGCCTGATCTACGAGGCCCACGTGAAGGGCCTGACCGAACTGCACCCCGACGTGCCCGAGGCGATGCGTGGCACCTATGCCGGGCTGGTCCACCCGTCGGTGATCGCCCACTTCAAGCGGCTCGGAGTCACCGCGGTCGAGCTGATGCCCGTCCATCAGTTCGTGCATGACTCGGTGCTGGTCGAGCGCGGCCTGCGCAACTACTGGGGCTACAACACCATCGGATTCTTCGCGCCGCACGCCGACTACGCCGCCTCTCGCGAGGGCGGCACGCAGGTGCAGGAGTTCAAGGCCATGGTGCGCGGGCTGCACGCGGCCGGCATCGAGGTGATTCTCGACGTGGTCTACAACCACACCGCCGAGGGCAACCACCTGGGCCCCACAATCAGCATGAAGGGCATCGACAACCCGTCGTACTACCGGCTGGTCGACGACGACCCGCAGTACTACATGGACTACACCGGCACCGGCAACTCCCTCAACGTCGGCAACCCGCACTCGCTGCAGCTGATCATGGATTCGCTGCGCTACTGGGTGCTCGACATGCACGTGGACGGCTTCCGTTTCGACCTGGCCTCGGCGCTGGCCCGCGAGTTCTACGACGTCAACCGGCTCTCGGCGTTCTTCGAACTGGTCCAGCAGGATCCGGTGGTCAGCCAGGTGAAGCTGATCGCCGAGCCGTGGGACGTCGGCCCCGGCGGCTACCAGGTGGGTAACTTCCCCCCGCAATGGACGGAGTGGAACGGCAAGTTCCGCGACGCCGTCCGCGACTTCTGGCTGGGGGAGCCCAACCTGGGCGAGTTCGCGGCACGCTGCGCGGGCAGCGCCGACCTGTACGAGCAGTCCGGGCGCCGTCCGTTCGCCAGCATCAACTTCGTCACCGCGCACGACGGGTTCACCCTGCGCGACCTGGTCTCGTACAACGACAAGCACAACGAGGCCAACGGCGAAGGCAACAACGACGGCGAATCGCACAACCGCTCGTGGAACCACGGGGTCGAGGGTCCGACCACCGACCCCGCGATCATGTCGGCGCGGGCGCGCTCACAGCGCAATCTGATGGCCACCCTGCTGCTCAGCCAGGGGGTGCCGATGATCGCTCACGGCGACGAGGTCGGCCGCACCCAGCGGGGCCTGAACAACGGTTACGCGCAGGATTCGCCGCTGACCTGGTTCGACTGGTCCGTGGTGGACGAGCCACTGCTCGAGTTCACCGCCACCCTGGCCAGGCTGCGGGCGAATCACCCCACGTTTCGCCGCAAGCGGTTCTTCACCGGCAGCCGCAGCGCCGGCGAGCTCGACGACATCGTCTGGCTGCACACCAGCGGCCGGCCGATGACCGAGGACGACTGGTCGGCCGGTGCGGCGCTCGGCATGTACCTCGACGGCTCGGCCATCGCCGGTGTGGACGCCATCGGCAACCCGGTCACCGACGACGACTTTCTGCTGTACCTCAACGGGGGCTCCGAGCCGGTGGACGCGGTGCTGCCCGGCCCCGAGTACGCCGCCGCCTGGACCGTGGTGATCGACACGGCAGCCGATGATCAACTGGAGGAGGCGCTGCCGGCCGGGTCGACACTGCGGCTGGAGGCGCGCAGCACGGTGGTGCTGACCGAGCACGTCGAGGCTCCCGTCCGGCCGAACCTGTCGGCGGCGGCGTCCGTCGCGGTGATTGCCGAGCAGGCCAACGGGAGCACCTCCGGGACCACCAAGGGGTGAACCGCTTGCCCGGGTGACTGGCGTACCGTCCGAGGTGAGGAGGCTGCTGTGAGCGATGTCGCCCGATCGTGCGACGCCGTGGTGATCGGCTCGGGGCCCAACGGGCTGGTGGCGGCCAACGCCCTGGCCGAGGCCGGTTGGCACGTCGTGGTGATCGAGGCGCAGCCCGAGGTGGGCGGCGCCGTCCGCAGCGCAGAGGTGACCGCGCCCCGCTTCGTCACGGACCTGTTCAGCGCGTTCTATCCACTGGCCGCCGCCAGTTCGGTGATCCGCGGCCTGGAGCTGGAGCGGCACGGCCTGCGCTGGGTGCAGGCGCCGACCGTGCTCGCCCATCAACTGAATGACGGACGCGCCGCCGTGCTGCATCGCGACCCCGACGCGACCGCGGCCGCGCTGGAGCAGTGGGCACCGGGTGACGGCCAGGCCTGGTTGGACATGTTCGCGCACTGGCGCTCGATTCGCGACGACCTGCTCGGTGCGCTCTTCACACCGTTTCCTCCGGTGCGCTCAGGGCTCGGGCTGCTACGCCGGCTGAAGGTCGCCGGGGCCCTGCGGCTCGCCCGGCTGGCCGCCACGCCCGTCCGGCGCCTGGGTGAGGAACGCTTCGCCGGCGACGGTGGGCGCCTGCTCCTCGGCGGCAACGCGTTGCACGCCGACATTCCGGTGGACGCTGCGGGCAGCGGCCTGTTCGGGTGGCTGCTGTGCATGCTCGGCCAGGACGTGGGTTTCCCCGTGCCACAAGGGGGTTCGGGCATGCTCGCGGCTGCGCTGCGAGCTCGGGCGGAGTCGTTCGGGGCGCAGGTGCACACGGGGGTGGCGGTCGAGCGGGTGCTGCTGCGGCTGGGACGGGCCGCGGGTGTGCGGCTGGCCGATTCAACGGTGGTCACCGCACGGCGGGCCGTGCTGGCCGACGTGACCGCCCCCACCCTCTACCGCGAGCTGCTGGCGGACGCCCCGGTGCCATCACAGTTGCTTCGTGACCTGGGCGACTTTCAGTGGGACCCGGCCACGCTCAAGGTCAACTGGGCATTGCGCGCGCCGATTCCGTGGCTGGCCGAGGCTGCCGCTCGGGCCGGCACGGTGCACCTGGGCGTCGACGCGGACGGGTTCGTCGACTTCGGCGCCGATCTGAGCGTCGGACGGCTGCCGCGACGTCCGTTCGTGCTGTTAGGACAGATGGCGGTCGCCGACCCCACCCGGGCGCCCGCCGGGGCCGAGAGCGCCTGGGCATACACCCACCTGCCGCGCGGGCGCGCGTCCGACAGCGAGGCGGTTGCCACGCAGGTGCGTCGGCTGCAGGCGGCGGTCGAGCGGGCCGCACCCGGCTTCGGCGAGCTGGTGATCGCGCGGCGCATCCAGTCGCCGGCCGACCTCGAAGGCAGCAACGCCGGCCTGTCGGCGGGTGCCCTGAACGCGGGCACAGCGGCCCTTCATCAGGAGCTGATCTTTCGTCCGACGGTGGGGCTCGGCCGGCCCGAGACCCCGATCCCCGGACTGTTCCTGGCCGGTGCGTCCGCCCACCCGGGCGGCGGCGTGCACGGTGCCTGCGGGTGGAACGCCGCCCGGTGCGCGCTGGCCGCAGACGGACGGTTTGCCGGCGCGCGCACCAAGCTGATCGGCACAGCCTGGGGGCGCGTACTCGGCGAGGACTGATCGCCCCGCTGGATCGAGACGGCAATCGCTATTGCGTTCCGACCGCTGGTCAAGCCCGTCGAGACCCCACCGCTGGTCGAGCTTGTCGAGCCACCGGCGGCGCTCGTGAAATGACGACCGATTCCGGACCTGGCTCGCCTCGCTGAGGCGGGAGGCCATCCAGATCGGTCGTCATTTCGCGACACGATCGTCATCCCGGCTGTCGAACGCCGGGATCTCAGGCCCTCTCGGTCCCAGCAAAAGATCCGGGGCCAAGCCCGGGATGACGGGGCTGAGCCTGACTCTCGGGCGCCGCGATGACGGTGCCCGAGTATGACCCTCGAAACGTCGTCCTCGTGCGGCTCGGTGCCGGGCGCACCGGATAGGATCACGCTCATGAAGGGCTCTCCCGGCCGTCGGGGCACGCGGCGCTGATCGCCTGGTCGTACGCGTGCCTGCCCACGCCCACTGCGTAGCGGCAACATCTTTGCGGACTGATCAGCGTCCGGTTCTCAACCCACCGCTGCCCTCGAGGATTTCCTTCATGTTCGTGGTTCTACTGGCCTACCTGGCCTTCTTCAGCATCGCCCTGCCGGATTCGATGCTGGGCGTCGCGTGGCCGTCCATGCGGCTCTCGTTCGATCAGCCGCTCAACGCCGCCGGTCTCGTGCCGCCGGTGGGGGTCGCGGCCGCCGTCGTCTCAACCACCCTGGCTCCCTACCTGGTCCGCCGGGTGGGTGTCGGACGCCTGCTCGCCGGCGGCACCGGGCTGTCCGGGGCGGCTCTGGCCGGGTCTGCGCTCAGCGAGAGCTGGGGGTGGTTCCTGGTCACCGTCGCATTGCTCGGGCTGGCTTCCGGGGCGATCGACGCCACGCTGAACGCCTACGCGGCCCGCAACTTCGGCCCCGGCCGGATCAACCTGTTGCACGCCAGCTACGGCGTCGGCGCGGTGGTGTCGCCGTTGGTCGTCACCGCGGCGATCGCCACCGGCGCCGGCTGGCGGGTGGCCTACGGGCTGGTCGCGGGCCTGCTGCTGGCCATCGCCGTCGTCTTCGTGGCGGCGCGCACGCGCTGGCACCCCGCGACTGCGCCGCCGCCCCACCAGCCTGCTGCGGCGTCGTCCGGACGGGTCTGGACGCGAGCCTCTCTCTTCGGCCTGCTCACCGTGGTGGCGCAGACCGGCCTGGAGTCCTCGGTGGCGATCTGGGCGTACACGTTTCTGACCGAGAGCCGTCAGGTGGAGGCACTGGTCGCGGGCGGATTGGTGTCCGGCTACTGGCTGACTCTGGTGGCGGGACGCATCGGCTTCGGCCGGCTGGGCGACCGCATCGGTGCCTGGCGGGTGCTCGCCCTGGCCTCAGGACTGTTGCTGGCGGCCGCCACGCTGATCAATGTGCCGCGCCCCGAGGCCGCCATGGCCGCCGTGCTGCTTTTCGGGCTGGCCTGCGCGCCGGTCTACCCGCTGCTGGTGCTGACCACGGCGGAACGCACGTCCCCGGCGGTGGCTGATCGGGTGATCGGCCTGCAGGCGGCCGCATCGTCGGTGGGGGCCGCGGTGCTGCCCGGACTGGTCGGGCTGGCGATCCAGGGCGACGGCGCGGCCTTCTGCATGGCGATCGCGGCGCTCAGCGTGGTTGTAGCGGTGCTGCTG
Source organism: Micropruina sp. (assembly GCA_016711205.1). Taxonomy (GTDB): domain Bacteria; phylum Actinomycetota; class Actinomycetes; order Propionibacteriales; family Propionibacteriaceae; genus Micropruina. Next base: position 522,193 of record JADJTM010000001.1, read on the forward strand.
TGGTCGATAGGGCGAGGGCGCGGCACAGTACCGAGGTGAGGTGACTGCTGGGTTCTGCCCTGGGTGCCGGAGGCGCGCGTGGCCGATCGAGCGCGCTCAAGCTCTCTGGTGGCCGTCGGCCAATCGGGGGTTGATGCAGCCGGCCCGCCGAACCCTGCTTCGGCTGGAGCACCGGTGGGATCATGCGCCACTCGCCACTTTGTTGTTGATATGGCCGGGCCATCACCGCGCGGGCAACGGGTCCGCCGACTTATGGTTGATATGAACACCCCCCCGGGGTATCGATATCAACCATAATGCGGCGCTCCCTCCATACCGGGTGGTCCAGCTGGTCTCAGGGCCAGTCATAACAACCAGAACCCGGCGATTGGGGTGCCAGAAGACCCGCTATGCCCTCGCGCGGACCGGCTGCCCAGCCCACCCGTCTGGTGCCGCTCGCAACGCCGCCCATCGGATCCGGGATAAGGGCTCAGCGCGTCACTGCACGCTCGGCCAGTAGTGCTGCTCGTCGTAGCGGGCCTGCCGGCTGCCGAACAACGCCTGCCCCACCCGCACGCAGGTGGCGCCCTCCTCGATCGCGGCCTCGTAGTCGCCGGACATGCCCATGGAGAGATGGCCCGGCCCGATCAGGTCGGCGTTCTGCTCCCGGGCCTGGTCGCGCAGCGTCCGAAGCCGGACGAAGCAGGCCCGCACCAGATCGAGGTCGCTGCTGAAGAGCGCCAGCGTCATCAGACCCTGGACGCGCAGCGCGGTGAACCGGGGGAGTGCGTCGAGAAAGGCGGGCAACTCGTCGGGCGACAGGCCGTACTTCGACTCCTCCGCCGACGTGTTGACCTGCACGAAGACGTCCAGGCCGCGCCCGGCCGCCTGCAGCCGACGATCGAGGGCTTCCGCCACTCGCAGGCTGTCGAGGGCCTGGAACTCGGCGGCGAAGCTCACGACGTCGCGGGCCTTGTTGGTCTGCAGGTGCCCGATCACCGACCAGGTGACGTCCAGATCGCGCAGGTTCTCGGACTTGCGTTTGGCCTCCTGCACCTTGTTCTCGCCCAGCTGGTGGTAGCCGGCGGCGATGGCGTTGCGCAGCCGGTCCTCGCTGACCGTCTTGCTGACCGGCAGCAGTCGCACGTCGTCGGCGGTCCTTCCCGCGCGCTCGGCCGCCGCGGCGATCCGGGCCTGCACGGCCGCCAGGTTGCGGGCGAAGTCCTCGACGGTGGTGGCCGTTGGGTACTCGGGCGGCTGCGGCGGGTCGTTGGCGAAGGACATGGGTCCACGTTAGTGGTGTGTCTCCCCATTGGGTTGCCGCTGAGAGGTGACTCAATTGGGAGACGCACCACTCGCCCGCGGGTGACGCGGGTGCGGGTCTCGACAAGCTCGACCACCGGTGATTGAGCCTGTCGAGATTCAGCCCGGCGGCCGCCCAAGGATCCGGGCAGGTCAGTCCGGCGGGGTCACGTCCAGCAGTTCGAGCACCGCCTGCTCCAGTGCCTTCTGCCGGGACGCCGGCGTGCGGTAGGAGCGTCCGGCAGCGTCGGCGATGGTAACCCCCGACTCGTACAGGTCGACGACGCGCGGATCGATGTAGGAGTTCTTCGCCACGGTCGGGGTGTTGCCCAGGTAGGACGCCACCTCGACCACAGCCGCCCGTTCGGCCTTGGCCCGGGCGGTCTTCGTGGTGGCCGGCGGCGCCGCACCCAGAGCCGCGGCGAAGATCACCGTGGCGTGCCAGGTGCGAAAGTCCTTGGCCGTGAAGTCGCCGCCGAACAACTCCGACAGGTAGGCGTTGACGGTGCCCGAGGCCAGATCGACCCAATCGGAGCCCTGACGGTAGGCCAGCAGCCGGTCGCCGCCGCGCCGCGACCGCATCACCTGCAGGGCCTCGATCACCGGTTCGTTCTCGATCAGCACGTGGTGCTCGATGCCCGACTTGCCGACGAACTGAAACGCCAGCCCACCGCCGTGCCGGCGCACGTGCCGCCGCTCGAGCGTGGTCAAACCGAACGAACCGTTGGCGTCGGCGTAGGCGTCGTTGCCGATCCTGAAGTAGCCCAGATCGAGCAGCCGGACGGCGGTGGCCGCGGCCCGTTCCAGCGGCATGCCGTCCAAGGCGAGGTCGGCGCTGACCTGCGCGCGGGCGTCCGGCAGACGGAGCGCGGCGGTGGCGACCCGGTCGAACTTGAGCTTGTCGCGCAGCACCCGCCAGTGCGGGTGGTAGAGGTACTGGCGGCGGCCGGCGGCGTCCACCCCGGTGGCCTGCAGGTGGCCGTTCGGTACGGGGCAGATCCACACGTCGCGCCAGGCGGGCGGAATCACCAGCGCCTTGACACGGTCGACATCGTCGCCCGGCAGCGACTTGCCGTGTTCGTCCAGATAGCGAAAGCCCTTGCCGTGGCGGCGCCGCGTCCATCCAGGTGAGTCGGGTGAGACCCGGCGCAGGCGCGGCATGGCGTGAGGCTACTCCTCGGCCACAGCGCCCGGCCTCACTCGAACGGGTCGCCGCCGGGCGACCGCACACCAGCCCGGGAACCTTCCCCGAACCGTCCCGAACCTTCCCCGAACCGGCCCCAAACCGGCCCCAAACCGTCCCCAAACCCGCTGAGAACCGACCCCGCGACCCGGGTACTGCCAGGGACTGTCACCCGGACGTACGGCTGGCTAGGTTCGAGGCATGGATGCACGTTCCGAGGCGGCCGACTTTCTGCGCACCCGGCGGGCGCGGCTGACTCCTGAACAGGTCGGCCTGCCCGCATGGAGCGAGCGCCGGCGGGTCACCGGGTTGCGCCGCGAAGAGGTCGCGCTACTGGCCGGCGTGAGCGTGGAGTACTACGTGCGACTGGAGCGGGGCCACCTCGGCGGAGCCTCCGATTCCGTGCTCGATTCGGTCTGCAACGCCCTGCGGCTGGACGAGGCCAAGCGCGCCCACCTGCACGACCTGGCCCGCACCGCGTCCAGCCATGGCCGTAGCCGTACCGCCCGGACGCCGCGCGGCCCCGTCCGGACGCAGGTGCAGTGGCTACTCGACTCAATGGACGGCACCGCCGCGTACGTGCGCAACGCCCGCACCGACCTGCTGGCCGCCAACCCGCTCGGACGCGCCCTCTACGCACCCGTCTTCGCCATGGCCGGACGCGCCAACGTGGCCCGGTTCGTGTTTCTCGATCCTGGCGCACCGGAGTTCTTCGTCGAGTGGGACCGGGTCACGCGTGAAGCCACCGCGCTGCTGCGCACACTGGCCGGCGAGAACCCCTACGATCACGGCCTGACCGAGTTGGTCGGCGAGTTGAGCACCCGCAGCGAGGTGTTCCGCACCCTGTGGGCCAACCATGACGTGCGCCAGCACCGCACGGGAATCAAGCGGCTGCACCACCCGGTGGTGGGCGATCTGACCCTCGCCTACGAATCCCTGGCCGTCACCGCCGACCAGGGCCTGCGGCTCAACGCCTATGTCGCCGAGCCCGGCACCTCGTCCGCGGACGCCCTTCGTCTGCTGGCCAGCTGGACCTCCAGCCAACCCTTCGAACACGCTTCCGACAAGGAGAAACGGTGAACCGAATCATCAACCCACCCACTGCACGAGGCCCCGCCGAACGATTCACCGGCGAAGTGTTCGTCGACCTGCTGGTCGGCGGCGACGAGGCCGGCGTGACCGTCGGTTCGGTGCATTTCACCCCCGGCGCGCACACCACCTGGCACAGCCACGCCCGCGGCCAGACCCTGCACTGCACCGAGGGCCTCGGCCTGGTGGTGACCGCGGACGAGGTGCTCGTGCTGCGGCCCGGCGACACCGTCTGGACGCCGCCGGGCCAGCGGCACTGGCACGGTGCCGCGCCCGAACGCTTTCTCACCCACCTCGCGATCGGTGCCGCCCAGGCCCCCGGGGGCGAACAACCCGACGTCGACTGGCAGGAGCACGTCAGCGACGACGACTACCGGGCCGCCGCGGCTTCTCTTGCCTGACATTCCTTTCACCACGACGAACGGAAACCCATGCACTACACCCGGCTCGGCTCGTCCGGTCTGACGATCAGCCGCATCGCACTCGGCTGCATGAGCTTCGGCGACAGCAGCCGCGGCTTCAGCCAATGGTCGCTCAGCGAGGAGGATTCGCAGCCCTACTTCGCCCAGGCGCTCGACCTGGGCATCACCTTCTGGGACACCGCGAACGTGTACACCTACGGCAGTTCCGAAGAGATCGTCGGACGGGCGATTCGCACCTTCACCAGGCGTGACGACGTGGTGCTGGCCACCAAGGTGTACTTCAAGGTGCACGACGGCCCCGGCGGGCAGGGACTGTCGCGCAAGGCGATCATGGAGAACATCGACGCGTCACTGCGCCGGCTCGGCACCGACTATGTGGACCTGTACCAGATTCACCGGTTCGATCCCGACACGCCGGTCGAAGAGACGATGGAGGCCCTGCACGACGTGGTGAAGGCCGGCAAGGCGCGCTACCTGGGGGCGTCCGCCATGCGCGCCTGGCAGTTCGCGAAGCTGCAGTACACCGCGCAGCTGCACGGCTGGACCCGCTTCGTGTCGATGCAGGACGAGTACAACCTGATCATGCGCGAGGAGGAGCGGGAGATGTTCGGCCTGCTCGCCGATCAGGGCGTCGGCTCGATTCCGTTCTCGCCGCTGGCCAAGGGACGGGTCTGTCGGCCGTGGGGTGAGCGGACGGCCCGGATGGACACCGATCCGGTCGGGCAGCGCTACGACCAGGACGTGGACCGTCCGATCGTGGCGGCGGTGCAGCGCATCGCCGAGCAGCGCGGTATTCCGATGGCGCGGGTGGCACTCGCGTGGGTGCTGCGCAACCCGGTGGTGAGCGCGCCGATCGTCGGTGCGACCAAACCGCACCACCTGGCGGACGCCGTCGCGGCCCTCGACCTGCACCTCACCACGGACGAGGTCGCGGCCATGGAAGAGCACTATCAACCGCACATTCCGCGCTCGTACTGAGCCGACTGGGGCAGCGACTAAGACAGGGGAGTGGGGCCCAACGGCTACCTGCCGTTCTTCGACCACGAATAGGTGCCGCTCACCTCGGTGGCGATTCGTGCGGCCTTTCTGCCGTCCTCGAACGCCACCCACCCGGTGCGGCACTTGCCGGCCTTGAGGATCGCGCTGTCGTAGTCGTAGACCGGAAGCCCGGCGAGCGGTACGGGCCGTACAGGTCGTACTGGCCGCCCTTGGCTACAGACCCGGGCCGCCCACCTCGATGCCGCCGAGGTGGCTGAACGTGCCCATGGCACCTCCTTGGCGACCTGGGCGATCACCACCCTGAGATACACCCACCGGGAAGCAGCCCGACTTGTGAAGGCCGGGCAGCGACTCACCCGGTTCCCGACCATCGCACAGGCCGCCCTCGCCGGTGGGGTGCATCCGGCGCAGGCTGAGGCGATCACGGCCGTGTTGGCCGACCTGCCCGACGACCTGCCAGCCACCACCATGGTCGAGGGTGAGCAGTTGATGGTGGGGTTTGCTGGCAGCCACAACTCGGCTGAGCTGCGCCGGCTGTCCAGCCACCTGCTCGAATGCGTCGCACCCGATGTCGCCGACCAGAAGGAAGCCGACCGGCTGGAACGGCAACACCGCCAAGCCACCCGTAACCGGCACCTCAGCTTCACCCCCGATCATTACGGGTCGGTGTTCCTCCGCGGCAGCCTGCCCACCGTGGACGCAGAATCGTTCATCGCTGTCATCGACTCCTATGTGACGGCACAGAACGGCATCGACAAACTCGACCCGCTCACCGCCACCCTCACCCCCGGCATGCGCAGAGCCGATGCTCTGATGGCCATGGTGAACGCCCACCAGCAATGCGAACGCGCCCCGAACCGGGCCGGTGACCGGCCCCGCGCCACCCTCACCCTCAACTACCACACCCTGCACGCCGCCGCCCACGACCACGGTGTGTTGCGGGGCCGGTTGATCTCCACCGGGCAACCCATCCCCGGCAGTGTGCTGCGCCGCATCCTGTGCGACGCCGACATCCTCCCCATCGTGCTCGACGGCAACAGCCAACCCCTCGATGTGGGCCGTGCCCAACGACTCGTCACCCCACCCATCCGGGCCGCCCTCGAAATCCGCGACCAAGGCTGCGTGTTCCCCGGCTGCAACACACCACCCGCCGCCTGCCACGCCCACCACATCGTCCCCTGGTGGGCCGGCGGAGAGACCGCCCTGCACAACCTCGTCCTCCTCTGCCCCCACCACCACGGCCTTGTGGAACCCAGCCACGACCCGGCCGCCGACCGATGGAGCGTGAAACTCCACGGACCCATCCCGACCATCACCCCACCCCGACACGTCGACCCTGACGGCACACCCCGCGTCCACACCCGATTCCACAACCCCACCAGACGCAACTGACAGCGCCTGAGTGCGATCGGTTCCAAGCGACCTCGCGACGGCTATCCCGAAGGGCTAGGCGAAGAGTGGCGGCACACCCCACGGCGGATCGCGGCAGGAGGTGCCCGGCGCGTCGTCCGAGATGCCCGGTGGGTTGGCCGTCCGGGGGGCCCGGCGGGTTGGCCGTCCGCGGGGTCCGGCGGGTTGGCCGGCCGCGGCGTCTGGTGCGTGGACCGGCCGCGGCGTCCGGTGCGTGGACCGTTCGAGGCGTCCGGCGGGTGGGCCATTGCAGAGCCTCGGCGCGTGGCCGTCCGAGAGTCTCTGCGCGTGATGGGTCCGGGGCCACCGGCGCGCGGCCGTCCGAGGGGATGGCCTCTACTCTTGGCCCATGAACGATGTCTTGGTGGGCGTGCTGGCGTTGATCGTTGGCCTCGGGGTGGCCTTCGTCGGGTATCGGGCGCTACGTGTCGTGATCGCCCTGCTCGGCGCGGCGTTCGGATTCAGTGTGGGCGGCGCACTGGCCGCCAGCATTCCGGCGCAGGGATCGTTCGGCACGATGCTCACCTGGATCGGAGCCATCGTTGGCGCACTGCTGTTCGGCTGGCTCGCCTACGCCTTCTACCAAGTGGCGGTGCTGCTCGGGTTGGCGTCCATCGGGTTCGCGATCGGTTCGGGCCTGATGGTCGCGATCGGGTTTCGCGGCGGCTGGCTCACCTGGATGGTCGGTGCCGCGGTCGCGGTGATCCTGGTGTTGATCGGCATGATCGGCGACCTGCCCGCCGTGCTGCTGATCATGCTCACCGGGCTGTCCGGTGCCAACATCGCCGTCACCGGCGTGATGCTGCTGGTCGGCGCCGTGAACATGGCCGACCTGACGGCCGCGGGCGAGGCAGTCCACGTCGGCTGGTGGTGGGCCGTCGCCTCGGTCGTGCTCGCCGTGGTGGCCATCGTGTCCCAACTGGGATCGCTGAACCGCACGAAGGCCACGGCCATGCGTGCACAGTGGGCGCAGCCCGTCCGCTGAAGCGGCGCGGCACACCCAAGCGCGCCAAGGTCGAACACCGCAGTCAGCCGTTGACGCCGGAGGACCGGCGGCTCCAGTCATGGCCTCGCCATTGCCTGACCAGCCGGACGCAAATCCCAGCGCTAACCGCCTGCGACAGCGCTAACCGCCTGCTCGACAGTGCGGCCGGCACCCCGCTGGCGCACCTGTGCTCGCACAGGCTGATCGTGACGGACGCCGCGTCGCGCGTCCGTCTAGCGGTTGACCGACGACATGTCGGCGTAGCGATCTCCCGCGGGCTTGGGCAACCCGTTCAGCACCGCCAGCTGGTCGTCGGTGAGCGTCAGCGCGTCCGCAGCCACGTTCTCTTCCAGCCTGCTGACCCGCTTGGTGCCCGGGATCGGCGCGATGCCCTCACCCTGCGCGAGAATCCAGGCCAGGGCGACCTGCGCCGACGTCGCTCCGACCTCCGCAGCCACCGACTCCACGGCGTCCACGATGGCGAGGTTCTGCTTGAGGTTCTCGCCCCGGAAGCGAGGGCTGTTGCGTCGGAAGTCGCTCTCGTCCAACTGATCCACCGAGCGCAACGCCCCGGTCAGAAAGCCACGGCCCAGCGGTGAATACGGCACGAAGCCGATGCCCAGCTCGCGCAACAGCGGCAGCAGTTCGTCCTCGGGGTCACGCGACCACAATGAGTACTCAGTCTGCACCGCCGTGATCGGATGGACGGCGTGCGCCGCGACGATGCGCGCCGGCGCCGCCTCGGACAGTCCGTAGCCGAGGATTTTGCCCTCGGCGACGAAGTCGGCCATCGCGCCGACCGTGTCTTCGATCGGCACGGAAGGGTCCATGCGGTGCTGGTAGTAGAGGTCGACGTGGTCGGTGCCGAGCCGCTTGAGCGAGCCTTCGAGGGCGATCCGCAGGTTCGCCGGACGTCCGTCCAAACCGTAGGAATCATCGTCCAGGTGCTTCAGCGTGCCTCCCTTCGTCGCCACGACGACCGAGTCACGATCACTGCCCAGTGCCTTACCGAGTAGTTCTTCGTTGATGTAGGGCCCGTACATCTCGGCGGTGTCGAAGAAGGTGACGCCGAGATCGAGGGCGCGACGAATCGTGCGCGTCGACTCGGCGTCATCGGTGCCGGCGCCGGAGTAAAAGGCCGACATGCCCATCGTGCCGAGGCCGAGGCGTGAGACGTCGAGGGTGCCGAGAGTGGTGTGCTTCATCTGGTGGTGAACCTTTCGTAGCTGGCGATTTTGTAGTCGATGGCGGTGAGGCTGAGTTGCAGCCGGTCGAGTTGCTCACGTACCCGGTTGCGATGGTCGATCAGCAGCGACAGTCTCTGGGACGTCGTGTGCTCGCCTTCGCGCGCGAGTGCGGCATAGCGGCGGATGTCGCGCACCGGCATGCCGGTGGAGCGCAGTCGGGTGATGAACACGAGCGGCGATCGCCGAACTGGGGTAGCGGCGCTGACCGGACGGGGCACGTCCCGGCGCATGCAGCAGCAGCCCTTCCTGCTCGTAGTAGCGCAGGGTCGAGGTGGTCAGTCCCGTCTCGGCGGCCATCTCGGCGATGGTCAGCACCGGCTCGGTCGTGCTCATGCGATAGACCGTAGAACTTCAAGCGCACTCGAAGTCAAGCGGTCGCCGGGCAGTTGGACGGCCGCGCGTCGCGCCACTCCACCCCTTGGGCCACAACCTTCGACAAACCATGGACACTCCACCGCTGCCGCAATAGCGTCGAGCAGGGCCGGTCGGCCCGAGGGGCCGCTTCAACGCCTCACAGTCCATCCGATGGGAGCCAAGATGAGCGACACCGACGATCAGCGCGAGACCTACGAACGCCTGCTGGGCGAGTCGCGCACCGTGATGTTCACCACCGTGAACGCCGAGGGCAAGCTGGTCAGCCGCCCGATGACCATTCAAGAGGTGACCGACGACCAGGAGCTCGTGTTCATCACCCAACGCAACACGGACGTGGCCCGCGAGAGTCACGGGCACGAGGTGAACCTGGCGATCGCGGATGATGACCACTGGATCTCAATCTCGGGCACCGCCGCAGTGGCGGAGGAGCTCGAGACCAAGAACCGGCTGTGGAACTCATTCAACGACGTCTACACGGAGGGCGGCCCGGAGAACCCCGACAACGTGGTGCTGCGGGTCAGTGCGGACACCGCCACCTACTGGGACACCCCCGGCGGCCTCGGTGTGTTGCTGGGCGTGCTGAAGGCGAAGGTGACCGGCGGTAAACCCGCGACTGGCGAGAGCGCCACCGTCGAGCTGTAGGACCGCGCGGGCGAGAGCGTGGCCATTCGGCTCGTGATCGCCGCACCGCGATCTCCTTCCTTGAGGGGACGGGCCCGGGGGTCCGCGGCAGAGCAGCGGGCCGGCCTCGGCTTCAGGCTGTGTAGAAGGCAGCCAGGATGGGGCCGAGGAGTGCGGGGTCCGCGACGTGGCCGGCGACTTCGATGGTGGTGCGCTTTGCATTGGGGATGAGTGCGGCGGTGGCGTCGGCGGCGGCACCGAAGAAGTCGAGGGGGAGGTTCGCCATGTGCGGGTCGATGATGGCTCCGGTGGTCAGCAGCACGGGCTGGGTGATGGTGGCGAGTCGTGCGGTGGGTGGGGGGCCGTCGCCGAGGCAGGCGGCGTCGTAGCGCAGCGTGGGCGCGAGGGCGCGCAGTCCGGGCCAGAAAGGTGAGGCCTCTGCACCGGCGATCTGATCGTCGGGCGATCCGGCGAGTCGCATGAACAGTCGCAGAGCACCGTCGGGGTCGTCGGCGTCCAGCGCCGCGGTGAGGTCGGCGGTGTAGGCGCGCCACGCAGCGATCATCTCGTCGCCGACCTGATACGGGACTTCGTGCACGGCGACGCGGTCGATGGGAAGCCCGGCCGCCGCAGCTTCCAGGGCGAGTGCGCCGCCGCTGGATGCTCCGAACAGGTGCGCGCGCTCGCCGTTCGCGGCGATGACGGACGCGAGGTCCTCGACTTCGCGCTGCACGGCGTACGGCAGGGTGTCGCCGCTGTCGCCTCGTCCACGGCGTCGATAGTTGACGACCGTGAACTCGTTCGTCAGGTGCGCGCCCAGCGGGATGTTCTCGGTGCCGTCGTCCAGGCCGCCTGCCACGAGAACCACGACGGGGCCGTTGTCGCTGAGCCGGTCGTACCCGATCAGGGTGCCGTCGGCAGAGGTCGTGTGTGTCATGATCCGCTCCTGCACTCGAATGGTCCTACTTTACGAGTGACAGGCTGCTGGCCCGCGTCCTCGCGGCTTCAACGACCACCGGACATCCTGATCACAACTATTCGATCACTACGCGTCATGCTCTTTGAGCGCCACGACTGATCAACGACCCGGCCCGGTTCGGCCATGGTCGAGGGCCGCTCCAAGTGTGCACTCCCGCTCACGAGGCGAGCCTGGACAAGGATGTGGTGCAGGCTCGACGGCGCCTGACCCGTCCCCGCACCGGTGCGAGAACCGTCGCGATCCGGTGCGAGAACCGTCCGCTTTCGAGAGCCGTCCCCGTTCGAGAGCCGTCCCAGAAGTCAGGACGTTGCTTCGGCGGTCTGTTCCGCGGGAGGGGGAGCTTGCTTGGCCGCCTTGCGTTGCGCCTGCCGGTCGCGCCGGTTCTGCCGCCAGGTTTCCAGCAGGTCGTACAGCACCGGCACCAGAATCAGAGTCAGCAGCGTGGACGAGATCAGGCCTCCGATGACCACCACCGCCAACGGCTTGCTGATGAACACGCCGCCACCGGTCAACCCCAGGCCCATCGGCACCAGAGCGAAGATGGTGGCCAGCGCCGTCATCACGATCGGACGCACCCGCAACCGCGCGCCCTGCGCGATGGATTCATCCACCCCGGCGCCGGCTCGGCGTCTTTGGTTGATCAGGTCGATCAGCACGATCGCGTTGGTCACCACGATGCCGATCAGCATCAGCAGGCCGATCATGCTGGCCACGCTCAGCGGGGTGTCGGTGAGCAGCGAAAGCCCCAGAGCACCGGTCGCGGCGAACGGGATCGACACCAGCAGAATCAGCGGCTGCAGCAGCGAGCCGAACGTGGCGACCATGATCAGGTACACCACGGCGACGGCCACCAGCATGGCCAGCCCGAGCTGGGCGAAGGATTCCTGCTGCTGTTGAGATACACCGCCGATCCGCACGCTGACGCCGCTGGGCAGGTCGAGGCCGGCGATGCCCTGCGTGATCTGCGCGGTCGTTGTGCCCAGGTCGGACGACTCCGAGCTGGCCGAGACGGTCGCCGCACGAATGCCGTTCACCCGGGTGATCGAGGACGGTGCCTGCACCAGCTTGACCGCCGCGACCTCTTTGAGCCGCACCGGGTCGGCGGTGGCGTCGGCGGCCGCCTTGCTGTCGTCCTGAATGGACTGCTGGGTGTTCTGCGCCTCCAGGGTCTTGCTGCGCTGCTCGGACAGGGCGTCCAGCTGCTTGTCAGCGGCGGTGACGCCAGCCTTGGACTGGGTCACGGCGCTGCTCAGTTGAGCGACCTGCATCGAGACACCGGTGACTGCCTGAGTGAGCTGGAACACCGCGGATGAGGTGGCAGGTACACAGGGGGCGGGCGGTACGGGCGGGACGAGGGGAGATCCCGAACAGACGGGGATCTTCTGAGCTGCCGCCAACTGCTTCTGCAGGCTCGCCAGCTTCTTCTTGGCGCTGCTCAGCTGCTTGTTGAGGTTGCTCTGCGCCTTGACGGCCTCGGAACGGCTCTTTCTCAGCGCCGCCACCTGGTCGTTGTAGGCGGTCGTGGCGTCACGCTTGGAATCGGCCGAGATCTTGTCGGAGCGCTTCTGCACCGCATCGGCGGCGTCCAGCTTGGCGTTGCCGGTCATCAGTTGCGTCACCGGCAGCTTGATGTCGCGCAGTTCGTCGATGTTCTGCACCGGGGTGCGCGAGCGCAGGTACACGTTGAGCGTGGTGTCGCCCTGCGCCATGGTGCCGATCAACTGGCCGCGCACCGAGCGGGCCACGGCCTGACCGATTGACGCCTGCGTCATGCCCAGGTCGGCGGCCTTGCCCTCGTTGACGTTCACCGACAGCAGGTCGCGGGCCTCGGCCAGGTCGCTGGTCACGTTGGTCAGTCCGCTGATGCCCTGCATCATGGCGATCACCTGGTCGTTGGCCGCGTCGAGCTGCTTGGAATCGGAGCTCTCGACGTACAGCACCACGCCGCTGGAGGAGTTGCCGGCACCGATCGAGACCTCGACCGCGCCGACGTCCGGGCCTAGTTCGGCGATCTGCTGACGCAGCCGGGTCGCCGTCTCGGTGGCGTCGCTGCCGGCCTTCAGCGGCACGGTGAAGTTGGCTTGGTTGGAGTCGGCGCGCGCGGCCAGGAACACCGCGGAACTGCCGCTGCCGATGGTGGTCGAGTAGGTCTGCACCGACGGGTCCTGCGCCAGCAGGTTCTCGATCTTGGTCGCCGCCTTGTCGGTTTCGCTCAAACCCGTGCCCGAGGGCAGCTTCTGGCTGATCGCCAGGCTCTCGGTGCCGGTGCTGCCGATGAAGTCGGTCTTCAGTCGCGGCACCAGCGCGAGCGTGCCGGCGAAGATCGCCACGGCGATCAGCAGGGTCAGCCAGCGGTGCGCGAGGGTCCAGTTGAGCACCGGCAGGTAGGCCTTCTGCAGCCAGGTGTCCTTCTCTTCGGACGCCGCCGCGGCCTCGATCTTGGCCTGTTGCTTGGCAGTGGGCCGCATGAACCACGAGGCGAACACCGGCACCACGGTCAGCGACACCAGCAGGGATGCCAGCAGCGCCACCACGACGGCCACGGCGAACGGACGAAAGATGGCGCCCGCCTGCCCGCCGACCAGACCGATCGGCAGAAAGACCGCGACGGTGGTGAGCGTGGACGAGGTGACCGCCCCCGCCACCTCTTTGACGGCGTTGGTGATCGAGCCCCGTCCGAACTCGCCGTAGCCCTGGTGGCGCTTGATGTTCTCGATCACGACGATCGAGTCGTCGACGACTCGTCCGATCGCGACCGTGAGCGCGGCCAGGGTGAGAATGTTGAGTGTGTAGCCGCCCACCCACATACCGATCAGGGCGATCAGCAGCGACAGCGGAATCGAGATCGCGGTGATCAGCGTCGAGCGCAGCGAGCGCAGAAACAGCAGGATCACGAACACCGCCATGGCCAGGCCGATGCCGCCCTCGACGGTCAGGTCGTGCACGGACTGCTCGATGTAGGGGGCCTGGTCGAACACGGTGACGAACTTCGCGCCGCCGCCCAGGGACTGCTCCAGCTCGGCCAGCTTGGCGTTGACGCCGTGCGAGACGGTGACCGTGTTGGCGTCCGGGGTCTTGGTGATCGACAGGGTGAGCGAGGCCCGTCCATCGACTCGAGAGATGCTGGTGGTGGCGACCGGCTGCTCCTTGACCGTGGCCAGGTCGCTCAGCTTGACCGGACCGTCCGTGCCCTGCACGCGCAGGTTGGCGATCTCTTTGGCGCTGCTGTAGGTGGTGCCTGTCTGCACGTCGATGTTCTCGGTGTCGGTGCGCAACGTGCCGGACGGAATCGCGGTCGCGTTCGCGGCGAACAGCTGCGCGATGGTGGTGGGATCGACACCGTACTTTTGCAGCTCAGCCTGCTTGTAGGTGATGACGATCTCGTGTTCTTCCTTGCCGGAGACCGTGACATCGCGCACCCCGGGCACGGACTTGAGCTCGGGCGCGACCGAGTCGGTCACCTGCTGCGAGAGGTTGTTGAGGTCTTCATCGGACGACAGCGCCAGGACCGCCACCGGAATGTCGTCGGTGCCGCCGGTGATCACGGTCGGGTCGACGGTGGCCGGCAGACCCCCCGAGATCGAGTCGACGGCGCTGCGCAACTTGTTGGCCATGTCGTCCGCGGCGATGCCGTAGTCCCATTGGACGGTGACCTGCGAGACGCCGCTGGAGCTTACCGACGTCACCGACGTGACCCCGTCCACAGCTTTGACGGCGGCCTCGATCGGCTTGGAGACCTGTGCCTCGACGACGTCGGGGCTGGCGCCCTGGTACACGCTCACCACGTTGCCGCGCGGCACGTCGATCGAAGGGATCAGTTCCTGCTTCAGGGCGGTGGTGGCATAGAGACCCATGCCGATGGTCAGCAGGCTGAGCAACAACACGACCGTGCGGTGCGCGAGACTGAGTCTGGTCAGGCGAAGCACTGTTTCCCCTTCATCGGCCCCGCACGGTGGGGGCAACGCCATGGTCAGGGCCGACCACATCGGTTAGTGTAGCCCTAACTATTAAACGATTGGAAAGCGAGTTCATGTCCCTGGTGGAGGCGCTGGATGTGACCGGCGTGGCGGCGGCGCGGGCAGCCCTGGCCGCGCAGCTGCTGACCCTCAACGGCCACGTACACGACCGGGCGATGGGCCTGGTCGGGCCGATGCCGGTGCCCCCCGATCTGACCATTCAGCAGCTGCGGGTGCTCGATCATGTGGTGAAGCAGCCGGGGCTGTCCGTCCAGGAGTTGGGCGCGTTGCTCGCGGTCAGTGCACCCACGGCCAGCGGGCTGGTGGAACGGCTGGTCGAGAAGGGGCTGGTCGTCCGCGTCGACGACGTGGAGGATCGCCGCGTCCGCCGGCTGCGACCCACCGAGGCCGGCCTGGACGTGATGCGGCAGCTCGATTCGGTCTTCGAACGCTGTCTGGCCGTGGTGCTGGAGCAACTCTCGACCGACGATCTCGAACTGCTGTGCCGAGGCGCTCGGGCGATGCTGGCAGCCCTGGAGCGGGTGGGTGTCGAGCGAGCCCAGGGCGACAGGTAATGGGGACGGTTCCTTTCCCCGTCGCTGTTCGTCAAGCCGGCAGGTAATGGGGACGGTTCCTTTCCCCGTCGCTGTTCGTCAAGCCGGCAGGTATTGGGGACGGTTCCTTTCCCCGTCGCTGTTCGTCAAGCCGACCGGTATTGGGGACGTTTCCTTTCCCCGTCGCTGTTCGCCACGGCTGACGGGAAAATTGCTTGTCAGCGAGAGATGATCTGGTTGCGACTGGTTAAGGAACCGTCCCCATTCCCGGTCGGACGCCCTGTCAGGACGCGGTGGCGATCAGACCCAGCGCCGCCCGGGTGGCGGCCTGATCGGCGTCCGCGGTGTCACCTCCGGCGACCAGGGCCGCGAAGCGGTGCACCTCACTCTCCATCGGGTTCGCCGGCCCCGCGATCGTGATCGTGGACGACGCCGCCCCCGACCGGGTCAACGTGAGGGTGCGCGGCGCGTCGATGGCGTCGATCACCAGCGTGCCGTCCTCGCCCTGGATGACGCTGGGCTGATCGGGTGAGGTGATCTTCGAGTAGTGCAGGTCGGCGAGAAAGCCGGGGTAGCTGGCCAGCAGGGTGCCCAGGCCGTCCGCGCCCGTCCGCAGCGGAACGGACGCCGCGACCACCGACTCCGGCTCACCGACCAGCGCGATCAGCGCCGAGATGCAGTAGATGCCCAGATCGCGCAGCGCGCCGCCGCCGAGTTCGGGGTTGAAGATGTTCGGCGTCTCGCCGGCCAGCACCTGGTCGTAGCGGCTCGAACGCTTCTCGTAACGCAACGTCAGGCGGCGCAGGGTTCCCACCTCGGGCAGCAGTTCGCGCACCTTGGCCAGTCCCGGATCGAACCGGTTGCGGATCGCCTCCAGCAGCACCACCCCGTGCCGCTTCGACAGGGCCACCAGTTCGTCCCAGTCGGCGACCTCGGTGACCGCGGGCTTCTCGACCAGCACGTGCTTGCCCGCGGCCAGGGCCTGCGCTGCCTGGGACGCGTGCACGCGGTTCGGACTCGCCACGTAGATCGCGTCGACAGCCGCATTCGCCAGCAGCCCCGCCCAATCGGACGCGCTGGCCGGTGCCCCGATCTTCTCGGCGAACGCGGCCGCACGGACGGCGTGGCGGGAGTAGGCGGTGCCGATCCGAACCTCAGGTACCCGGCTGACGGCGTCGGCGAACACCTCAGTGATCTGGCTGGTGCCGACAGTGGCGAAAGTGAGCATGCCTCACCCTAGTGGCGCGGCCATCGACGGTGCCTTGGCGGACTGGCCGAAGGGCCCACCAGTCGTCAGTCGGCGACCTCGTCCATGGGTTGCTGCCGTCCGCTCGCCCGCCGCCACGCCCCGACCGCGATCAGACCGAGCAGAAACACGACCACGACCGTGAACAGCCGCCAGATGATCAGGCCGGCGATCGCCGGTTCGGTCACGGCAGGCCCACCCGCCTCGACCATGGACGCGAGCGCGGCCGCGTCCACCACGCCGAGACCCGACATCGGGAAGGCGGTCAGCGGAAAGGCGAACAGGTAGGCGATCAGGATGTCCGCGGCCGGCAGTTGGTCGGTGGTCAAACCCACGAACCTCAGCGAGGCGAACAGGATCGTGGCGTCCAGCATCAGCATCACCAGATTCGCCAGCAGTGCCCGCGGAAAGGCAAAGCCGAACCGCCCGGCGATGCCGTCACGAAAGGCGGCGCAGGCATCGGCCCAGGCATCCGGGTCGACCTCGGGGCGGAGGCGGCGAGCAAGCCGTCCGGCCTGCAGGCCACCCCAGCGTGCCCACGTCGCGGTGCGCACCACCAGCAGCAACCCGATCAGCAGCAACGCGGCGATCAACAGGCTGATGACGTCGAGCCAACGCAGTCCCACGGAGCGTCCCGTCAGCGCCACCACCAAGAAGCCCAGCGCAGGGGCGGAGAACCGGATCAGAAAGAAGGTCACCGAGTTCATCACCGCACCGGCCACGGCCAGCGACAGCGGCGTGCCCCACGAGCGGAACATGGCGATCCGCAGGGCCGATTCCGAGGGCGGCGGTGCGATCACGCCCATCGTCGAGGCGGCCAGGTCGCTGATCGCGGCCTGCCGCAGCGTGACGCCCGGAATGTTGAACATCAGCGGGGCGCCATTAGCGACCTGTCGAAACAGCACCAGGACGAACAGCAGCAGCGGCTGCCACCACGACAGCTGGCTCAGCGCCGACCACACCATCGACCAGTCGACGCGTCGAATGAAGCGCCCGATCACCACCACCAACAGCACCGCGAGAGCGGTCATCACCAGCCGGCCCACCCAGGCAGCCTTGAGGCCGGTGCGGTCCACCTCGGCCAGCAGTTCGCCCGGTGAGGGCACCGGCTCGGCACCGTCTGAGCCGAACGGGGGCACAGGGTTCGCTGGCTCAGTCATGGTGCGGCTCATTATGCCGGTGAGCGGCCGCCCGTCAGTCGCCATATCGCCGCGACCAACCGCGCCGGTGCAGTCGAGCCGCGGTAAGCGAGTCGCGGTAGGCGTGGGGCGTCGATGCGCGGGTCCCTCCGCGTGCAGCGAGCGAGCGCCAACGCGTGCGATGACGCCGTAGCTACGCCGGCGGCATACCCAGCGCGGGCCATCCGTCCCATGACCGCTCGACCCGATACAACCCGATGCCGGCGCTGATCATCAGGGCGCCCATGCGGCACACCGCGTCCGACTTCTCGGCGAGAGCGGCGGCCGCCGACCTGTTGTCGGCGGTGTCGGTCACTCGACCAGTTCGGCATCGATCTCGTTGATCGTCACCACGAACCCGTCGGGTGTGCGCAGCCGCAGTTGACGGCCGAACCCCTGGTCAGTGGTCGGTGCCGCCACCGCGACCCCGTGCGCGCGGACCCGCGACTCGACCTCGTCCAGCGGGGTGCGCGCCTCGAAGGACAGCTCCACCACGCTCTCGCCCAGCTCCGGGGCGGGGGGATGGGCCAGCAGGCCGAGTTGTGCCCCGCCGATCTCGACCTGCACCCAGTCCCCGGCCGTGCTGCCCTGGACCACCTCGCCGCCGAGGGCCTCCAGCAGGGCGACGGCGCCCGGGGCGTCC
This sequence comes from Micropruina sp., assembly GCA_016711205.1. GTDB lineage: Bacteria > Actinomycetota > Actinomycetes > Propionibacteriales > Propionibacteriaceae > Micropruina. Next base: position 540,361 of record JADJTM010000001.1, read on the forward strand.
GCCACGTGCACGATCGACTGCAGGATCAGCTCCGGTTCGTCGCCCCACTGCCGTTCCGGACGTGGCGCCAGCGACCCGTCGGAGGTCACATCGTCGGCGGCCGGGGATTCGTCCTGCCACTCGCCGAGGTAGCCCGAACAGATCCGGGTGACCAGCTCCGACAAGCTGAGTTCGGAGTCGATGGCTCGCCGCTTCAACGAGGTGATGAGGCGCCGGTCGAGGTTGACGATGAGTTGTGCGGTCACAAATCGACGCTACGTCGGTAACCCCCGGTTGTCATCACCCCGGTGGGTACGGCCGGCATGCGCCCACCCTCAACGAGTCGCTGGCCACGGCGTTTGTGACCGACCAGACCTCGACCGCTAGGCTGGTGACCCTTGCGGATGTAGCTCAATGGTAGAGCCCCAGTCTTCCAAACTGGCTACGCGGGTTCGATTCCCGTCATCCGCTCCGGTTCCGACCGCACCGATACACCAACGACCACAGGAGCATCACGTTGCCCAGCACCGTCGAGCAGCTCAACCCGTCCCGGGTGAAGCTGACCGTGGAGATCCCCTTCAGTGACCTTCAGCCCCACCTGTCCAAGGCCTACCGCGAGATCGCGCAGAGCGTCACCATTCCCGGCTTCCGCAAGGGCAAGGTGCCCAACGCGGTGATCGACCAGCGCTTCGGCCGCGGCGCCGTGCTGCAGGAGGCCATCAACGCCGCCCTGCCCACCGCGTACAGCGAGGCCGTCGAGGCCAACCAGCTCATCCCGCTGGGCGATCCCGAGGTCGAGATCACCAAGCTCGAGGACGGTGACCTGGTCGAGTTCGTCGCCGAGGTGGACGTTCGACCCGAGCTTGAGTTGCCCGCGTTCAGCACGTTGTCGGCCACCGTGCCGGTGCTGGCCGACCTCGACAGCGAGGTCGACAGCCGCATCGAGATGATGCGCGAGCGGTTCGCCACCAGCACCGACGTCGAGCGGGCCGCCGCAGCCGGCGACGTCGTCACCATCGACCTGACCGGGTCACGCGACGGCGAGAGCCTGCCGGACGCCACCGCCGAGGGCGTCACCTACACGATCGGCTCCGGCGGCATGCTGGACGGCCTGGACGAGGCCGTCACCGGCCTGTCGGCGGGCGAGTCCGCGGACTTCAGCTCCGTCCTGGTCGGCGGCCCGCTGACCGGTGAGCAGGCGGACATCCACGTCACCGTCACCAAGGTGTCGCAACTGCAGTTGCCCGAACTGGACGACGAGTTCGCCCAGCTGGTCTCCGAGTTCGACACCGTCGATGAGATGAAGGCCGACCTGGCCAGTGGTGTGGAGCAGATGCTGCGCTACGACCAACTCAACGACGCGCGCGACAAGGTGCTCGAAGACCTGGTCGGCAAGGTCGACTTCGAACTGCCGGCCAAGTTGCTGGCGAGCGAGACCGAGGCCCGGCGCACGCAGATCAACGACCAGCTCAAGCGGGCCGGGCTCACCCTGGAGCGCTACCTTGAGTCGACCGACGAAGAGGCCGACACTCCCGAGGAGTTCTGGGTCCTGGTCGACTCGCGGGCCGAGCAGAGCCTGCGGGCGCAGATCCTGCTCGACAGCATCGCCGATGCGCACCAGGTGGGTGTCGAGCAGGCCGAACTGACCGACCTGATCGTCCGCAAGGCGCAGTCCAACGGCACCACGCCCGAACAGGAACTGCAGCACATGATGGACCACAACCACATGTCGGCCTGGATGCAGGAGATCCGCCGCAACAAGTCGTTGGGGCTGCTGCTGATCGAGGCCACCGTCACCGACAGCGAGGGTGCACCGGTCGACGTGGCCCCCGAGGTGATCGAGTCCGACGAGGCAGAAGAGGCTCAGGCCGCCGAGGCTCTGGCCGATGAGCAGGATGCGGCCGCGGAGGCCACTCTCGAGGCCGACGATGCGGCTGCCGTCGCGGACGCCGATCAGGACGAGGTCACCAAGGCCTGACCGCCTGCACCTCCAGGCCTCGTGTTCACCGGGTCGCGACGCGCACGTCCGGCCGGGTGTTCCCGTTCACGTGATCGGGTGCTGCTGCCGGCGTGCGGCGTGACTGCCGCTTGGTAGAGCGGCAGTGGTGGCACGAGTCGTCGAGTGTTCCCGTTCACGTGATCGAGTCGCCGAATGCCGAAGCCCGGGCGAGCACCCCGGGGCTGCGCCGTCAGCGAACAGCGGGGTCATGCCCTTAGCTTTGTCACCGGCGTTGGATAGGTTCGGCATCGTGAACGACATGCGACCCCTGCCCTTGACGGCCGCCGCACCGCTGCGCGCCGCTGCCGGTCTCAGCCCGGCCGGTATCAACGATTCGGTCTACCAGGCCCTGCTGGCCAACCGAATCATCTTTCTCGGCTCCGAGGTGCGCGACGAGAACGCGAACGCGATCTGCGCACAGATGCTGTTGCTGAACGCCGAAGACCCGAGCTCCGACATCTTCCTCTACATCAACTCACCGGGTGGCTCGGTCGACTCCGGCATGGCGATCTTCGACACCATGCAGTGGATCAGCAACGACGTCGCCACCGTCGCGATGGGCCTGGCCGCATCGATGGGCCAGTTTCTGCTCAGCGCCGGCGAGAAGGGCAAGCGCTTCGCCCTGCCGCATGCGCGCATCATGATGCACCAGCCGTCCGGCGGGCTGGGCGGCACCGCATCCGACATTCGCATTCAGGCCGAGCAGTCCCTGCACATCAAGAAGACGATGTCGCACCTGATCGCCGAGCACACCGGGCAGAGTGTCGAGCAGATCGAGGCCGACTCCGACCGCGACCGGTGGTTCACCGCCGAGCAGGCGCTCGACTACGGGTTCATCGACCACGTCTACGAGCGCGCCGCCCAGATCAGCACCGACTCCCCGAACCAGTGAGGCCCGCCATGACCATGCCCGCCCTGCCCGGTGGACTGGCTCCGGCCGGTCCGTCGATGGACTACTACATCCCCCAGTGGGAGGAGCGCACCAGCTACGGCATGCGGCGCGTCGACCCCTACACCAAGCTGTTCGAGGACCGCATCATCTTTCTCGGCACCCCGATCAGCGACGACATCGCCAACGCGGTGATGGCGCAGTTGCTGTGCCTGCAGTCGATGGATCCCGAACGTCCGATCAGCATCTACATCAACAGCCCCGGCGGCTCGTTCACGGCGCTGACCGCGATCTACGACACGATGCGCTACATCAAGCCCGACGTGCAGACGGTGTGCCTGGGTCAGGCGGCGTCGGCCGCTGCCGTGCTGCTGGCCGCCGGCACCAAGGGCAAGCGGCTGGCGCTGCCGAACAGCCGCATCCTGATTCACCAGCCGGCCACCGAGGGCGGCTACGGGCAGAGCTCCGATCTCGAGATTCAGGCCCGCGAGATCTTGCGCATCCGGGCGCTGATGGAGGGCATGCTGGCCGAATCCACCGGCCAGGACGTGAAGAAAGTCAGCCGCGACATCGAGCGCGACAAGTACCTGACCGCCGAAGAGGCGGTCGAGTACGGCATCGTCGACTCCATTCTCACCTCGCTCAAAGACGTCGACGCCTGACCCGAGCGCGCTGGGCGCGTCCCTTGCGGATGCGCATCAGCGGGCTAGGGTGGCCTGCACGGGAAGGAGGGGTCGTGGCGCGAATCGGAGAGACCTCTGAGCTGCTCAAATGCTCGTTCTGCGGAAAGAGCCAGAAGCAGGTCAAGAAGTTGATCGCGGGTCCCGGTGTCTACATCTGTGACGAATGCATCGATCTGTGCAACGAGATCATCGAGGAGGAATTCTCCGAGGCCGCCGACGTCGGCCTGCTCGACGATCTGCCCAAGCCGCGTGAGATCTGCTCGTTCCTCGACTCGTACGTGATCGGCCAGGACGTCGCCAAGAAGGCCCTCAGCGTGGCCGTCTACAACCACTACAAGCGCGTCCAGGCCCAGGCAAACACCCCGCCCAGCCGCCGCACCGCCGAAGAGGAGTCGGTCGAACTGGGCAAGTCGAACATTCTGCTGATCGGCCCCACCGGTTGCGGCAAGACCTACCTCGCGCAGACCCTGGCCCGCATGCTCAACGTGCCGTTCGCCATGGCCGATGCCACCGCGCTCACCGAGGCCGGCTACGTCGGCGAAGACGTCGAGAACATTCTGCTCAAGCTCATCCAGTCCGCCGACTTCGACGTCAAGAAGGCCGAGACCGGCATCATCTACATCGACGAGATCGACAAGGTGGCCCGCAAGAGCGAGAACCCGTCGATCACCCGCGACGTGTCCGGCGAGGGCGTCCAGCAGGCATTGCTGAAGATCCTCGAGGGCACCACCGCGTCCGTACCGCCGCAGGGCGGCCGCAAGCACCCCCACCAGGACTTCATCCAGATCGACACCACGAACATCCTGTTCATCGTCGGGGGGGCGTTCGCCGGCCTCGAAGAGATCATCAACGCCCGCATCGGCAAACGTCCGCTCGGCTTCAACAACGACGCCGCGGTGCGCAAGCCCGCCTCCGACAACCCGTTTGAAGAAGTGCGTCCCGAAGACCTGCACCGCTACGGTCTGATCCCCGAGTTCATCGGCCGGCTGCCGATGATCAGCACCGTTGCCTCGCTCGACTCCACTTCGCTGGTCCGCATCCTGGTCGAACCCAAGAACGCGCTGATCAAACAGTTCCGCAAACTGTTCGAGATGGACGGCGTCGACCTGCAGTTCACCGAGACGGCGATCGCGGCGGTGGCCGAGATGGCGCTGCACCGCGGCATCGGCGCGCGTGGACTGCGCTCCATCCTCGAAGAGATTCTGCTCAACGTGATGTACCACGTGCCCAGCGACGACGATGTGGCCCGCGTGCTGGTCACCGAAGAGGTGGTGCGCGACGGCGTCGCACCCACCCTGGTGTCGCGGGCTCAGGTGGCGCGCAGCGACCGGCGCGAGAAGAGCGCCTGAACCTCACCGACGCCCCGTCACCAATGAGGCTCAGCCGGCCTGCTCGCGAGCCGGGCTGGCCACGCTGCGTGGATAGTTGTTCACCAGCCCCTGCAACCGGGCCAGGCTGACCGCAACCAACCGGTCGTGCACCCCCAGTTTGCGATAGATGTTGCCCAGGTGCTTGTGCACCGTGCGGGGCGACAGCCGTAGCCGCGAGGCGATCGAGGTGGCCAGCAACCCCTCGGCCAGCAACCCCAGCACCTGCAACTCGCGATCGGTCATGGTGGAGTCGTCCACCTTCTCGCGCACCCAATCCTGGGCCCGCTGCGCGCGGACGGAGCGCGCCGCGTGCGGCCAGAGGGCGACCAGCGCGTCCCGGGCCCGGTCCATCAGCAGGCGGTCGGCGGGGCCGAAGGGGGTGCGCCGGGTGAACACCAGCACCCGTCCGTGACCGGCCGACGGCAACTCCTCGCTGGTCTGCATCCACAGCGAGGCCACATGGCCGACGCCTTCGACGTACTCGACGCAGAACTGCTCATGACCAGCCCGTAGATCGCGGGTCAGCAGATCATCGGCGACTCTGCGGACGTGCTCGGTGTCGGGATCGGTGACGGTGACGTAGGGCGGGCGGCCCGGTGCGATGGCGATGGCCACCGCCACGTCGGCCGTCAGCGCGCGGCCCAGCGATCGACACACGATCAGGTCGGCGGAGCGTCCCAGGTTGAGCGCGCGCATGGCTTCACAGAGCATGTCGAGAACCGCGACGGCGGACGCAGCGCCACCGGCCCCCTCATCGTCACGAACCACGTGCGGGCCCCTTCGGGCGATAGTGCAAGAATCAATCATTCGGGCTCCTGACCTGTGTTGTGCAGGAGCTGTGCAGGGTCTGAGAAATACCGTTGCACACGCGCATATTCACGAACAAGGGCTACCGGACCTTTAGGTGCGTCCAGACCGTGCACAGAACGTCGTTTCGCTTGATAGCCCCTAGAGAACGGCCATATATTGGCGGGGACCGCGCCGCTCGACCCAACTGAAGACCCCGCCGGTCACCACCCAGGTCCACTGGGCCATTTCGTACAAAGGAGTCCTTTCATGGCTACCCGTGAAGTCGCTATCGGTTCGTCCGTCGGTCTGCACGCCCGTCCCGCGTCCATCTTCGTTCAAGCCGCCACGGCGACCGGCCTTCCGGTCACCATCGCCAAGCAGGGCGGCAACCCCGTCGACGCCCGCAGCATTCTGGGTGTGATGGCCCTGGGCGCCAAGAACGGCGAGGTCGTCACCCTGTCCGCCGAGGGCGACGGCGCGGACGCGGCCCTCGACGGGCTGGTGGCGCTGCTCGAGCGGGATCTGGACGCCGAATGACCGAACTCCACTCCACGCTCAGTGGCATCGGGGTGAGTGCCGGGGTGGCCGTCGGTCCGCTGGTGATCGTCAGCCCGCCCCCGACGGCGCCCGCCAACGAGCCGCCGACCACTGACGCCGCCGCGGCGTCCACTCAGGTCCGCGACACGCTGAAGGCGGTGGCGGACGGACTGCTCGCCAAGGCTGCCAACGCCGACGCGCACGCCAAGCCGATTCTGGAGGCCGGTGCCATGATGGCCGGCGATCCGGGGCTGGCCGGCGCGATCGACACCCAGTTGCAGACGGGCAAGGGCATCACCAACGCCGTCGCGGCGGCCGTCGACGAGTACTGCGCCATGTTCGAGTCGCTCGGCGGCTATATGGCCGAGCGGGTCACCGACCTCAAGGACGTGCGTGACCGCACGGTCGCGCGGTTGCTCGGCCAGCCCGAGCCCGGCGTGCCCAGCCTGACCACGCCCAGCGTGCTGGCCGCAGTCGACCTCGCGCCCGCCGAGACGGCGACCCTCTCGGTCGAGACGTGTCTCGGCATCATCACCTCCGCCGGCGGACCGACCAGCCACACGGCGATCCTGGCCGCCCAGCTCGGCATTCCGGCGATCGTGCAGGCCGAGGGCATCCTCGACGTGCCGTTCGGTACCAGCGTGGCGCTCGACGGTGGGGTGGGCGAGATCATCGTCGATCCCAGCGAGGCCGAGCAGCAGTTGCTCCTCGACCGCAAGGCGCGGCGCGAGAAGGCTCTGGCGGCCGGCTCGGGCAAGGGCACCACCAAGGACGGTCACCCGATCGCGCTGCTGGCCAACATCGGTACCGCGGCCGACGCGCACAAGGCGGCGGCACAGGACGTCGAAGGGGTGGGGCTGTTCCGCTCCGAGTTCCTCTTCCTCGATCGTGACTCGGCCCCCACCGTCGACGAGCAGACGGCCACGTACACCGAGGTGCTGCAGGCGTTCGGCGACCGCAAGGTCGTGGTGCGCACGCTCGACGCAGGTGCCGACAAGCCGTTGGCGTTCGCCGATCTCGGTCATGAAGAGAATCCGGCACTGGGCCGGCGCGGCATCCGGCTGGGTGTGGTCCGTCCCGACCTGCTCGACGATCAGCTGCAGGCCCTCGCCAACGCCTACGAAGCGACCGGGGGTGACTTGTGGGTGATGGCGCCGATGATCGCCACACGTCAGGAGGCCTCCTGGTTCGCTGAGAAGGTGCGGTCCAAGGGGCTACCCAAGGTGGGCGTGATGATCGAGGTGCCGGCGGCGGCGCTGCGGTCGTTCGACGTGCTCAGCGAGGTCGATTTCGCCAGCCTGGGTACCAATGACCTGGGGCAGTACACGATGGCGGCCGACCGCATGCAGGGCGCACTGTCCACGTTGCTCGACCCGTGGCAGCCGGCGTTGCTCGACATCATCTTCTATGCCTGCGACGGCGGGGCCAAGACCGGGCATCCGGTCGGGGTCTGCGGCGAGGCCGGCGGCGACCCGCTGCTCGCGCTCGTTCTCGCGGGCCTGGGTGTCAGCAGCCTGTCGATGGCGCCGAGCAAGGTGCGGGCCGTCCGAACCGCGCTGGCGCTGCACGATCTGCATCAGTGCCAGCAGATGGCAGCGGCAGCCCGGGCGTCCGTTGGGCCGAAAGAGGCACGCGAAGTGGTGCTCAGCATGGCCGACCCGGTCATGGTCGACCTGCTCTGAGGCAGTGCTCAGCGAAGGGGTGGTGGACCACGGTCCACCACCCCTTTCGCTGTTCATTTCCGACCCCGCCCGATGACCAGCGCGAGGCCCGAACTACTTCTCGACGCCCTTCAGGGTGCCGGTGACCTTGCCGCTGGTGGAGCCGACGAAGCAGAGCACCTCGCGGTCACCTGTGGCCCAGGACTCCTTCACGGGGTAGAGATAGAACATGTCGTAGGCCGAATCCTTGGTGGAGAGCCCGATGAAGGTCTTGAACTGCTCGGAGCAGAAGGTGTTCGCGTGCTTGGTGAGCTCGTCCTCACCCGGAAAATCGCCGTCCTCGAGGTCGGTGCGCGCGTAGGCCTCGAAGTAGTGCGGCTGGTCGCAGGGAATCACCTTCAGGCTGCTGACGTCGCCCTCTTTCATGGCCCCCGTGCAGTCGCCCACGGTGACCTGAAAGGCGTCGATGGACGCCTCGGCGGTGACCTGTCCGGCGGTGTTGCGCGGTACCCCGGTCGCGCAACCGGCCAGCACCAGGCAGGCGATACCGGCTGCCGCGACCCACGTGCGCCTCATGGCGTCACCAGGGTGACGTCCACCCGCAGCGGCGGCTCGGACGGTTCGAGCACGACCTCGCCGGTGATGCGTCCGACCGCTGCAAGGTCCGCAAGCACCGGACGCAGCCGCGCCAGCACCTCGTCCGGCGCACTGATGGTGGTGGCGCTGGCCTCGGTCTTCATCGACACCTTGGCGATCGACTTCGCCCCCCGGACTCCCATCAGCACCTCCGCGACGTCACCGAGCAGCGCCGGGTCGCCACCGGAGGGGACTTCTTCGGCGACCGGCCACCGGCTGCGGTGCACGGAGCCTTCGTGCCACCACGACCAGACCTCTTCGGTGACGTAGGGCATGAACGGCGCGAAGAGCCGCAGCTGCAGGTCGAGCGCCAGCTGCAGAGCCCCGCGCGCGGACGCCGCCGCCCGCTCGCCCTGCGCCCCGTACGCGCGCTCCTTGACGAGCTCGAGGTAGTCGTCGCAGAACGTCCAGAAGAACCGCTCGGCCACCTCCAGCGCGGTGCTGTAGTCGAACGCCTCGAACGCGTCGGTGGCCCGGACGACCACCTGCCGCAGGCTCGCCAGCATGGCCAGATCGACCGGTTCGTACACAGCGCCGGCGCCGACCGGGCCCTCACCCATGCCCAGCACGAACTTGGACGCGTTCAGCACCTTCATGGCCAGCCTTCGGCCGACCTTCATGCCCGTCTCGTCGAACGGCGAATCCATGCCCGGACGTGCCATCGCCGCCCGCCAGCGGACGGCGTCCGCCCCGAAACGGTCGAGAATGTCGGTGGGCACGATCACGTTGCCGATCGACTTGCTCATCTTCTTGCGGTCCGGGTCGACCACGAAACCCGAGATGGCCACCGTCTTCCACGGCGCGACATGCTCCTCGTAGTGCGCGCGCACCACCCGGCTGAACACCCAGGTGCGAATGATGTCGTGCGCCTCCGGGGCGAAGTCCATCGGAAAGGTCAGCTGCCACAGTTCGGGGTCGCTGTCCCAGCCGCAGGCGATCTGCGGGGTCAGGGACGAGGTGGCCCAGGTGTCCATGATGTCGGGGTCGCCGACGAACCCCCCCGGCACGCCGCGCTGCTCGGCGGTGTACCCCGGAGCGAGGTCGGATGACGGGTCGATCGGCAGGGATTCCTCCGATGCGAAGATCGGACGGTTGTGGTCGGGTTCGCCGTCGGCGTCCACCGGGTACCACACCGGGAACGGCACGCCGAAGAACCGCTGTCTGCTGATCAGCCAGTCGCCGTTCAGGCCGTTCACCCAGTTCGCGTAGCGGTGCCGCATGTGCTCAGGCACCCAGGTGAGCTCGTCACCACGGGCCAGTAGCGCCTGCTTGAGGGCCTCGTCGCGGCCACCGTTGCGGATGTACCACTGCCGGGTCGACACGATCTCGAGCGGCTTATCACCCTTTTCGTAGAAGTTCGCCTTGCGCGAGGTGGGGGTCGGCTCACCGTCCAGGTCGCCGCCGGCACGCAGCAGATCGACCATCGCGGCACGGGCTGAGAACGGTGTCTTGCCGGCCAGCTCGGCATACGGGGCAGGGTTCGCCAGCCACTCCGGGGTCTCGGCGCTGAGCCGTCCGTCACGTTGGATCACGGTGCGCATGGGCAGCTGCAGCTCACGCCACCACTGCACGTCCGTGGCGTCGCCGAACGTGCAGCACATCGCGATGCCGGCGCCCTTGTCGGGTTCGGCCGCCGGATGCGCCAGCACCGGAATCTCGACGCCGAACACCGGCGAAGTGACGGTGCTGCCGAACAGGCGCTGGTAGCGAGTGTCGTCCGGATGCGCGATCAGGGCGCAGACCGACGGGATCAGTTCGGGCCGCGTGGTCTCGATGTGGATCGGCTCGCCGTCCGGCCGGTGAAAGGCGACGCGGTGGTAGTGACCGGGGTAGTCGCGAGCCTCCTGCTCGGCCTGGGCGACGGCGGTCTGAAAGGTGACGTCCCACACCGTGGGCGCCTCGGCCAGGTAGGCCTCACCACGGGCGCAGTTGCGCAGAAAGGCCCGCTGCGAGATGCGGATCGAGTCGGCGGAGATGGTGGCGTACAGGTGGTTCTTCCAGTCCACGCTCAGGCCGAGCGTGCGCCACAGCTTTGCGAAGGCCTGCTCGTCGACCTCGGTGAGCCGATGGCACAGCTCGATGAAGTTCTTGCGGCTGATCGACATCTGTCGTTTGGGGTCGGGCTTGGCCGGTGCGGTGAAGTCGGGGTCGTAGCCGATGGACGGGTCGCAGCGCACCCCATAGAAGTTCTGCACCCGGCGCTCGGTCGGCAGCCCGTTGTCGTCCCAGCCCATCGGGTAGAAGACGTGCTTGCCCTGCATGCGCTGGTAACGCGCCACCAGGTCGGTGTGGGTGTAGCTGAACACGTGCCCCACGTGCAACGACCCCGACACCGTGGGTGGGGGAGTGTCGATGCTGAACACCTGCGCCCGCGAGTCGGGACGGACGAACTCGTAGGTGCCCTGCTCGTCCCAGGCCTTCGACCACTTCGCCTCGAGCCCTTCCAGTGCCGGACGCTCCGGCACCGTGACGACCGCGTCCGGCGAAAGGGCTGCGGACGGGGACGGACTGGCTGCAAGGCTCATGGGCTGCATCTTACGAAAGGCCGCACGGCCCCGACCAATCGGACGGCGCTTGTCCGAGGACTCACTCAGGCCGCGGCGGCAGCCTCGATGAATGCCTGCAGCTTGCTGACGTCATCGGGCAGTGTGGTGAGGTCCTGGGTCTTTCCGTTGATCACCAACGTGGGGGTGCTGAGCACCCCGGCCTTGCTGGCCGCCTCCTCGACGCCCTGGACGAAGCCCGCCATGGTGCGGTTGTCGTAGCAGGACTGGAACTGCGTGAGCGGCTCGCCGCTCAGCCCGGCCGTTTGCGCGAGGGTGACCCGGAACAGGTCGTCGGTGTACTCGCCCTGGTAGGCGGCGGCGAAGATGCTCTGGTGAAAGTTCTTGTAGACCCCGGCCACGTCGGCGCAGGCCGCGGCGATGGCGCCCCGGTGCGAGAGTCCGTTGGCGTCGCCCTTGTCGAGAAAGACCTTGGTGTGGTTGATCAGCGAGATGTCGCCGGCGTTGGCCAGCGCGTTGATGGTGAGCCCGTACTTCTCTTCGAAGGTGACGCAGTGGCTGCACTGGTAGTCCAGGTAGAGGCCGACCACCGGCGCGTTCGGCTTGGCCACGCCGGGGTTCACCACGATTCCGTCGTTGGCCGCGGTGGCGTTCGGCGGACGGGCGGCCACCGGTGCTGGTGCATTGCCGATCGTCGACCAGATCAGCACCGCGATGGCGACCAGCGCACCGACTCCGACCCCGATGGCCGCGATGATGCGGACCCGGCGACGCTTGGCTTGCGCCTGCTGGGCCGCCCGCAGGCGCTCGCGGCGCGACGCGTTAGCCATTGCCCTTGGTGGTCAGGATGGTCTGCCGGAAGGCCTCAGCGGACTGCTGGAACACGGTGTTGTTGTCGAGCTTGGTGCCGTTCACCATGATCGTCGGGGTGGAGTTGACCCCGCCCTTGGACGCGGCCTCGTTGGTGCCCTGCACGAAGTCGGCCGTGGCGCGGTTGTCGTAGCACTGCTGGAACGGGGTCAGCTTGTCACCGGTGATGCCGGCGGTGGCAGCAAAGTCGACGCGCAGCTGCTGGGTGGTGTACCCGGTGCCCTCGGTTTCCGGTTGGCCCGCGAAGATCGCGCCGTGGTAGGCCGCGAAGGCCCCGGCGTTGTCTGCACAGGCGGCAGCAATGCCGGCCCGGCTGGACGAGTCGTTGCGCAGGTTGCTGTCGAGGAACGTCATGGTGCGGTAGATCAGTTGGATCTCACCCTTGCTCGCCAGGTCGTCCAGGGTCGGGCCGAAGGTGGTCTCGAACTGCTTGCAGACCGGGCACTGGTAGTCGAGAAAGATCTCGGCCTTCGGCACGCCGTCGGCGAACTTACCGGGATTGACGATGATGCCGGACTGGTCGGCGGTGGCGTTGACCGGAACGCCGGCCGAGGCGCCGGGCACCGCCGAGGGCTTGTTGAGCTGGCTGATGAAAATGGTGGCGAACACGCCCGCCACCACCACGGCCAGCACGATGGCCCCCACGATGATGACGCGCTGCAGGCGCTTGGCGCGCTGCTGCGACTCTTGCTGGCGGCGCAGCGCCTCGCGTCGGCTCTGGGTCATGCTCGGGACTCCTCAAGTTCATCGTCGTCTGCCGGCTCCGGCGGCTGCCCAGAGGCGAACAGCCAGTTGTCGAGTGCGAGCGGCGAGCGTGGAAACAGCCCGGCCCAGACACCACAGGCCAGCAGGCCGACGTCGCGTGCGATCTCCCAAGGATACTGGGCGATTCCGTTCTCGGTCTCGCCGCCACCCCCGAAGCAGCCGCAGTCGATCGAGATGCCGTGCGCCCACACCCATGAGATGCCGATGATGAACGCGACCATGGTGAGTGCGCCCAGCCAGCCGGCCAGCCTCGTGAACAGGCCCAGCACCAGCAACAGGCCGACCACCACCTCGATCACCGGCAGCGCGTAGCCGACGGGCCGGGTGAGGTCGAACGGAAGCAGCTGATAGGCCCGAACCGCCAGCACCGACGCCTCAGGCCAGGGCAGCTTGATCGCCCCAGCGACGATCAGCACGAAGCCGATGATCTGCCGAGCGGCGAAGGTGAGCCAACGCACCCATGGGCGGGCAGCCAGGTTGCCGAACATGGGCAGAGTCTAGTGACGCGTCGTCCACGGCTCTGACAGAGCACAATGCCTGAGCAGGCAGCGGGGCACCGAGCGGACGCCGCTCGCCAGGGCAACGGTGACTAGTGTGGGCACATCATGGTCGAGACACACCAGCAGATCGTCGAGCGCCTGATCGCGCGCTGGCCCGAGCACCGCATCGCGCCCGGAACCGCACGGGTCGAGGCCCTGTGCGAACTGCTGGGCTCACCACAGCGCACCTACCCCGTGATCCAGATCGCCGGCACCAACGGCAAGGGCAGCACCGCCATCATGATCGACGCGCTGTTGCGGACGCTTGGCCTGCGCACCGGTCGCTACACCAGCCCGCATCTGGTCGACCTCACCGAGCGCATCTGCATCGACGGCGAACGGATCGGCGACGACGAGTTCGACGCCCTGGTCGCAGACACCCAGCGGCTGATCGACCTGGTCGACGAGCGGGCCATCGACGGCGTCGCGATGACGTTCTTCGAGGTGATGACCGCGCTGGCCTACGAGGCCTTCGCCCAGGCGCCGGTGGACGTGGCGGTCGTCGAGGTGGGCCTGGGCGGCGTCACCGACGCCACCAACGTGATGGACGCCGCCGTCGCCGTGATCTGTCCGATCGACTACGACCACACCCACCTGCTGGGCAACACGCTAACCGAGATCGCCCGCGAGAAGGCGGGCATCATCAAGACCGGTTCCCAGGTGGTGTTGGCGGCTCAGCAGCCCGAGGCTGCGGCGGTGCTCGTCGAACGCTGCGCCGAGGTCGGCGCGAAGGTGTACCGCGAGGGCATCGAGTTCGCCCTGCTCGATCGCACCCCGGGCGTGGGCGGGCAGGTGCTGCGGCTCGACACCGCGGGTGGCCCGGTGCCTGAGGTGGTGCTGCCGCTGTTCGGCGCTCACATGGCGCGCAACGCGGCACTGGCGGTCGCTGCCGTCGAGGCCTTCCTGGGCGGCAAGCCGCTGCCCGCCGAGATCATCGTCGAAGCTCTGGCCGAGGTGGCGGCGCCGGCCCGGCTCGAGGTCGTCCGCCGTTCGCCGACCGTGGTGCTCGACACCTGCCACAACCCGCACGGCGCGCGCGCCACCGTGGACGCACTCACGGAGGCCTTCGCGTTCACCCCGCTGATCGGGGTGGTGGCGGTGATGGCCGACAAGGACTTGGACGGTCTGTTGCGGGTGTTGGCCGACGAGCTGAGCACCATCGTCTGCACCACCGTGCAGGGATCGTCCCGCGCGCTTTCGGCAGAGGCACTGGCAGAGCGGGCCGCGGGCATCGTCGGCGAGGATCGGGTGCGGGTCGCGTCGACGATGAGCGACGCGATCGAGACGGCGGTGGCTCTGGCCGATGACGCCGGCCCCGGCGCCGGGGTGCTGATCGCAGGATCGGTGATCGCCGCCGGCCAGGCGCGCGCATTGCTGGTGCATGCGGACCGGAAGCAATGAGGGCGGGATCGACGATGAGCGACGGGGCGATGAGGCTGGTGAAGCGATGAGGCTGGTGCCGACCAACCCGATGAACCGGGTGCTGATGGCGGTGCTGTGCTTCGAGGCCATCTGCTGCGGGCTGGCGATTCCCGGCATGATCCAGGTGTCGAGCGTGTCGGTCGCGCTGGCGTTCACGCTCGGCGGCCTCGCGCTGGCGTTGTGCCTGGCGGCGGCCGGCACCCTGCGCCGTCCGGTCGGCTGGGTGCTGGCCTGGGCCGCTCAGGTGGCGTGCGTCGCGCTCGGGTTCGTGGTCGAGATGATGTTCGCGGTCGGCGGCATGTTCCTGCTGCTGTTCGTGATCACCTTCGTGCTGGGCAAGCGGTTGGAGGCGCGAACGGCCGCCTGAGTGTGTCGTCGGGCGCCGGTAGGGTGGTGCACCATGACCGATCGGACGTTTGTCATCATCAAGCCGGACGCGGTGCGCCGCGGCCTCGTCGGCGCCATTCTGGCCCGGTATGAGAACAAGGGCCTGCGGATCGCGGCGCTGCGGCAGTTCACCATCGACGTCGACCATGCCGACCGGCACTACGCCGAGCACACCGAGCAGCCGTGGTACCCGCCGCTGCGCGAGTTCGTCACCTCGGGCCCCTTGGTCGCGCTGATTCTCGAAGGGCCCTGGGCGATCGAGGCGGTGCGTGCCCTGAACGGTGTCACCAACGGGGTGGCGGCAGCACCCGGCTCGATTCGCGGCGACTTCTCGCTGTCGAACCGCGAGAACGTCGTACACGCGTCCGATTCGCCCGAGTCGGCGCAGCGCGAGATCGCTTTGTGGTTCCCGGAGTTGACGTGACCCAGCAGCCCGACGGTGTCACTCCTTCGGGCCAGGCACCCCAGCCCGTCCCGTCGGCGCGGCCGGAGCATGCGCCCGAAGTCGCACCCGAGCCGAACCTGGGCGCGCCCCAGCCCCAGCCTGCGGGCGGGTCTTCGGCCCAGCCACCTGCCGGTCAGCCGCAGCCGGGGTATCCGGCCCAGCCACCTGCCGGTCAGCCGCAGCGTGGTTACCCGGACCAGCCACCCGCCGGTCAGCCCCAGCCGTACGCCGGCCAGACCCAGCCCCAGCCGGGCTATCCGCCCCAGCAGTACACCGGCCAGTCCCAACCCCAGCCCCAGGCGCCGTACGCACCCCAGTTCGGGTACGCACCCCAGGCCCCGTTCCAGCCCCAGGCCGGGTACGCACCCCCGGCCGGGTATGCGCCCCAGCCCACCTTCACGCCGGTGGGCATGCCGCCCGACGGTCACCCGTGGCTGCCGCAGCAACCCGTCGCCGGGCCGTCCGTGCTGCCGGTCGAGCCGAGGCAGTATCACGAGTTTCTGCGCACCCCGGCGATGCGCTGGTGGCGTCCGATCGCGGCGTTGGCCATGGGCGGGGCGCTGTGGTTCCTCGCCAACATGGTGTTGGGCGGGCTGGCTGTCGGGTACGACGTGTCCGTCGGCAACACCACCTGGGCCGACTACTCCTCCATCGAGGGGTTCAAGACCACGCCCGCCTTCTTTCTGGCCAACAACCTGGCGCTCGCCGCGGCGATTCCGATCGCCGCGCTCACCCAATGGGCCTGCTTCGGCCAGCGTCCGCGCTGGATGGCGTCCGTCATGGGCGGCTTCCGCTGGCGGTGGTTCCTCGAATGTGTGGCCTGGCTGCTGCCGCTATACCTGATCAGCCTGTTGGTCGACCTGGTGTTCGGCGGGCTTCCCACCATCGAGATCACCGCGACCACCGGGTTCATGATCGCCACGATCCTGCTCACCACGCCCCTTCAGGCCGCGGGGGAGGAGTACCTGTTGCGCGGGCTCGGCCAGCGGGCGATCGCAGCGTGGCTGCCGCGCACCGCCGGTCTGGTGATCAGCACCGCGGTCACCGCACTGATCTTCATGGGGCTGCACGGCGCCGGCGATCCGTGGCTGAACGTGTTCTACCTGCTGTTCGCGACCACGGCCTCGGTGCTGGCGTGGCGCACCGGAGGCCTCGAGGCTGCGGTCGCGATGCACGCGGTCAACAACGTGGTCTCAATGACGTTCCTGCCCTTCACCGACATCACCGACCTGTTCGACCGCGAGGCCGGTGTCGGCAGCCCGTGGATGCTGGTGCAGATGGTGATCATGCTGGCCGGCGCCGCGCTCGTCCTGTGGCGCGCAAAGCGGCGTAACGTGGTTACGATGACGGCGCCCGGTGCGACCCAGCCGCCCGTGCCGTGGCAACCACAACCGATGCCGCAGGCGACGCCGATGCAGCAGCCATGGAGGCCAGACGATGCAGAACAAACCCGGTGAGCCGCTCAGCCGTGAAGCGGGCCTGGCGTGGCTGGTGTCGCGCATCCGACAGCGTGCCGGCCGCACGATCGTGGCGATCGACGGCGTGGACGGCGCGGGCAAGACGACCTTCGCCGGCCAGCTGGCCGACGAGTTGACCGATTCCGGGCTCACCGTGATTCGCGTCTCACTCGACGACTTTCTCAACCCGGCCGAAATCAGGCATGCCCAGGGCGCCACCTCGCCCGAGGGCTTCGTCGACGACACCTACGACTACGAGCGGTTCATCGACGACGTGCTCGAACCGTTGAGCTGCGAGGGCTGCGGACGCTATCGGCCCAAGTCGTACGACTACGCCACCGAGACGCCGCTGAACCCCCCGTGGCAGGTCGCTCCCGACCACGCCGTGGTGATCGTCGACGGCATGTTCTTGCACCGCAACCGGCTGCGCAACGCGCGCGGCCGCAAGGTGTGGGACCTGTCGGTGTGGCTCGACGTGCCGTTCGAGGTGTCGGTGAAGCGGTTGGCACGGCGCGACGGCTCGCCAGAGGATCCCTCCGATGCGCGCATCGCCCGCTACGTGGACGGCCAGCGGCTCTATATCGAGCTGGCCAATCCGGCCGAGCGGGCCGACGTGGTGATCAGCAACGGCTGAACCCGGCTGCCGCGCTTTGCGCCTCCATGACAAGGGGCGTGGGTCCGGCCGCACTCTGCTGCCCTTGGGTGCACTGTGCTGCCCTTATACGGGCAGCACAGTGGCGCTAAGGGCAGCAGAGTGCTGCTCGTGCGGGCTCTGGCCGCATCCCCACGCCTTTCTGGTTCCCGGTGGGCTCGAGATTCCCCGCTGTCGCCACCGGCGGGACGGTGCCGTCCCCGTGGTCTTCCTCGACCGGGGTGACGAAGCGAGGTGCGGGCTCGGGCGCCGCGAAACGGTCGTCTTGCCTCACGTCAAGTTGATCGCGAACTCTGACCGCGTGCCTCACTTGTTTTGATCGCAAGCTGTGGGTTCAGGCGTGGGAGCGGACGTTGGTGCGTTCGCGCGCTGAGTCGAGTAGCCGGTTCTGGATGGTGTTGATCTTGCGGGTGATCGCGGCGGGGTTCAGCTGGTGGTGGATCGCGGCGAGTTGTTCAGCTTTCGGGCCGGTCAGGGCACGGCTGGCTAGGAGCCGGCTGTAGGGGGTGGCTGGCTTGTCATAGATCCGCTTCTTGCGGCCTGAGCAGGTCTCGGCCCAGTCGACGGCCTTCACGCACGGCAGTGAGGTGGTTCTTGCGCGCCATCACCTGGGCCCACAGCAGGTTCAGGTCATCGAGTTCGGCTGGGTTTCATAGCGGTAGCGGAACGCGTGGCGGCGGACCCAGTCACCGTTGCGTTGCTCGACGTGGGCGTTGTCGTTGTGCTGATACGGCCGGGACCGGGTGATCGTGGGGATGCCCTGATCGTCACACCAAGCGATCATGCCCCAGTTCAAGAACTCTGACCCGTTGTCGAAGTCGACTCCGGCCAGCGGAATCGGGTAGGCGGCCAGGATCTGGTCCATGCCGGCCTTCATGTGCACGAACGCCTTGTTGCGCACGGTCCGGGTCACACCCCAGCCGAGGTAGGGGTCGGTGGCGTTGATCGTGACCAGGTAGTCACCCTCGTTACGATGTCCGCAGTGGGCGACGGTGTCGATCTCCAGGTAGCCCGGGACGGCGGGGAACCCGTCCATCGCGGTGCGCAGCGGGATCGAGCCGCGCAAGATCAGGCCCGGCCGAGTCGTCGATTTCGCCTGCGGATAGCGGGCAGACTTCACCGGAGCCAGGTAGCGGTCGATCGTGGCCGGCGACATTGCCCGCAACTCGTCGAGCACCACGTCGCTGATCCGATCAGCGACCTTGCCCAACTCGGCGAAACGGAGCAGCCGTTCCAGCGTGTCGTCCATGACCGGGGCCAAGTACTTCCCGCACGGCTCACCGTCCAGTGTCCACACCTCCTCCAAGACCTTCAACGCGTCGTAGGAGTACTTCCGAGGCGCGGCTTGCGCGTGCCCTGCCCGACACGTCCTTCCGGTTCGCCGCTTCCCGGATCGCGCGGCGGGCGTTCACCCGCGACCAGCCCGTCGCGGCGCACAGTTCGTCCAGCATCACCCCTTGGCCTTCTTGGCTGCCCGCTGGTACTCCCGCGCATACGCCTTGGTCAGTTCCCGCCTGGTGGCCATTGATAACTCCCTCACGAACCGTGAGCGAACCCGACCACCACCCGACCAGCCACCACGACACGCAGCCCGCGTTTCGCGATCACCAGCAACTGAGGCACGCGGTCCCGTTCGCGATCATCTTTCGTGAGTCAAGTCGACGTTTTGAGCCGCTTGGTCGCGAGCGTGTAGGGTGACGAGTCGGGGCTGAGGCCCCGGGACGGGCTGTGGCGCAGCTTGGTAGCGCACTTGACTGGGGGTCAAGGGGTCGCAGGTTCAAATCCTGTCAGCCCGACCATTGAATTGCCTTGTGAGAGGCACATTGGTTGTCTCGGAGTGCCCCGTGTGGAACATACGTGGAACAAACCCAACGGAGCCCGGACTTGAGGCTGCTTCACAGTTGTCTGCGCGCACCTCGGGGCAACCCAGCTCGCGGGCGTCGGGCGGGTGTGGCCGGGGAATAGGCGGGCATGATGAGCTTGTCGGTGTGACCTGAGCCGTCCAATGCCCAAATCGAGCCGCCGGCTACGAGAAGATCGACACTACGGATGCCGGGACTGCCCGAGCTCGTCGGGACCGCGCAGCACTCAACGACGAACAGGCAGACCGTCCAGACACAGCCGGGCATGATGGTCACTGAACCTCGTCGAGAGTTGGAGATGACCGTCGGAACCAGCCCTGGTGGCACACAAGTGCCGCTTTGCGTTCCCATCCGGCCAGGGCCGGGGGTGGATGCTGAAGAACTCCGCGGCTGGGCCGCACGCAAGATGATGTATGAGGACGCAAGGTGGGTCTACGACATAGTCGGATCGGCGGGCGTGTCCTCCGACCTCACTGCGTTCGCTGGTCTGTTCCTGAGTCACCAGTTCGTCCGTGTGGCATATGAAGGGGCAACGGCCCTCCGGTCAAGCAACCCGCACGTGGGCATTCCCGAGTTCGCGGCCGGGCTGTCGGACCAGTACGCGGCCGTCAGTGCCCGCTACCGACACGCGACAAAGCTGCTCGACGACAACAGCAAGACCCTTACCGAAGTTCTGGCTGAACTCCGCGCTGAGATCGAACTACACCGACAGGCGTTCACGGGAAAGACGCGCCGTTGGCTTCGTTGGGCTGAGACTGACCTCGGCCTCTACCTGCACGGCGATGACCTGCTTGGCGCCACTGTTCCTGCGTCATTTCGGCTCGGGCTAGATGTGGGCGGTCAGACGAAGCACAAGACTGGCGAAGACCTCTCGGCGGTCACCGAGGAATGCGGCGGCACTCTCGCCTACATGTGTGGCGCGACGTTTGTGCCGGATGACCCGGCCCCCGCACTGGACCTTCGCACCGTCCGAATCCGAAGTCGCGACTGCCGAACGGACCGATACCTCGCCGGGAAGTTCGAAGCGAAGTTTCCACTCGAACTCAAGATGCTGCTGCTGCTGATAGAGGGGGACCTGAACACCTCTCGACTGATCCTTCCAGCGACTTCTTCGGGGCACCGTGACGCCGTACTGCGCGCTCAGACCGTCACGTTAATCCACTCGCTGACAGCGCTTCAGCGCATCGCGTCGATGACTGGCACAACCTCGTCGCCAGGACTCATCAGGTTGGGGGAACTGCTGGACTCCCCACCCGTGAGCCGGTTGACCTCCCCGATGGGACTGCTTGTTCGAAACAGGTTCGTGCACTACGAGATGAATGATCCGCGGATCCTCCCGGACCTGACCAAGCCGCTGTGTGGATTGGTTCAACAGGTGTTCCCGGGTCAGACTTGGCAGAGCTTGTCCCGCGACGTGACGGATGTGACTGAGCGCGCGGCCAACCTCATCTCGCACTGGAGTCCGTAGTCTGGCGCGCCAGCTTCGCCAGTTGCTGTCGAAGCTGGACGACTCGCCGGAGGACCTGAGGCGGGATCTAGGGGTGCCCGAGCGCCAACCTCACGTCCCCGGAGCATGCGCTCCGAGCACCCCACGTCGGAGGCGAGACGGCCTCTCCCCAAATTGAGGAGAGCCAGCCGGGACTCTAGTACTCGATTTGGTTCGATCCGGGCCGTGCCCGGTCGTTGTCCGACGCGAACGTTAGGATGCGATCCGTGGTCAAGGCGTCTGTTTGCAGCCGGAGGAAGCCCGTCGACTTCTATTGGCGCTCCTGTGTGGATGGCGGGCACATTGACGCTGCCGTGGATGCGCTAATGCGGAGCATTCGGCGCGCCGACCGAACCGCGATCAACCCCTACCTTGATGCCGACAATGAGGCGATGTTTCGAGTTCGCCTCGAACTTGCCGAACAGGGCCAACTGGTACCCGATGATCACGTGAAGACGATCTCGTTCGACCCGGCACTGGACATGTTCGAGATCCGTTGGCTCGATGTGCAAGCCATCACCCAAGACCTGGTCTCGGGTTTGTACGGACGGCGAGTGACAGACATCAATGTTCGGCTTTACTACATCGAACTCGGATATGCCTGGGTTGTGGGCCTCCTTGCTCACGAGAAGGTCTACGGCCTCGACGACGAGGAGACGAACCGCCTCCAGGATGTGCGGATCGAGCGCGCGGTGTCGATCTGTAGGGGCGATGCTGCCCGATGGTGGGGGGTTCCTGAACTGGAGGCCGCTCATGGCACGCCGGGACCCGATTTGACAGAGCGTATAACCTAAAGTTCATGCAGGAAGACCTCCGGGTGATCCGGGATCGTGCCCAGTCCCTTGCGCGTGAACAGCATGAGTTGATGTCCTCGCTCGTGCAGTTCCGGGTGAAACACCACTTGAGACAGGAAGATGTTGCGGAGCGCCTAGGTATCACTCAGGCAGCTGTGTCGAAGTTCGAGCGATACGACTCCAATCCGACGCTCGCCTCGATCCGGCGATACGCGCTCGCTGTTGGGGTGCGGCTGAACCTCACCGCGATCGACGACCTGGCCGAGTTCACTGTCGAGGTCGACCCGCTCGCCGTTACGCGGAAGAGCAGCCGTAGCTCAGAGGTTGATTGGTCGCGCGCCACTGGCCCCGTGTCCTGCGATGCCTGAGCCCAGCGAAGCACTCCTAACGCTCGTAAAATGCGCGACGCTCGACTCCATCGAGTTCAGGGAGATCTCCGCACGCCGCGTCTTCCCTCAAGACAACGTCGAGCCTCCTCGACTAGACCTAAACACCGAGGTACAGGATTCGTCGGATGTTGACGCGGATCAACGTGAGTTTCGGTACTCGCTGCGCGTGATGGTTCACGACGCTGAGGGGGAAGTAGTGGTCGAGCCCCTCGCGACCTACCACGTGCCCGCGGAGCATTCAGCCCTCCTTGAGGATCGACATGCGCTTACGGAGTTCGCAAATGAGGTCGCCGTCATGGCATTGATTCCCTATGCCAGGCAGGCTCTTGCGGACGTGACGCAGCGAGTGTTCTCGGGAAGCATCCTCATGCCGACCTACCAGCGGGGCCAAGTTAGGTTTGGAGACGGTGACTCCGACGCACACCAGACCGCGGAATGATCGTTGCGACACTGGGAACCGTTACCAGTGGCGGTAGCGGTCTTCATGACGGGTCGTTGGAATCACCGGGAACAGTGCGTCGAGGTCAGAGATGCGCACCCGGATCAGTTTGTAGCCAAGCTTGACTGCGGGGAGGTCGCCGGACGCGATGCGGCGGCGCAGCGTATAGGCGCTCACGGCGTAGATCCTGGCTGCCTCGCGTAGCGAGACCCACTCGGGCTCAACTCGGGGGTTCTGGTTGATGGCCATAGCGGTTCCTTCCTTGGGGTTGGTGCCCGGCGGGCTTGCCGGGACGTTGGGGCTCAGATGCCGATGCCTGGGCTTCGGTGGTGATCGATGGAGCGTGAGTGGTCGTGACGTGGGTCGTGCTGCGGCATCTGCTTTGCGGTGACGGTCTCCCAGATCGGGTTCAGCCACATCTCCAGCCGGTAGCGGAGAGCGTCGGCCTTGTGGTCGTCGGGGAGTGCCCGGCGCGCCGCATACAGGACGTGCTCAGGTAGCCAGGAGCCGTCTGGATCCGCCTCGGCGCACTCGCGGGCGACACGGATCGTGGCCGGGTCCTCGACGGTCGCGGGCACGGCTTGGTGAATCAAACCGAGCCAGGTGACCACGGCTTCGGACTCGCCGGCGATGAGCGCATCGAGACGATGCTGGGCTCGCGCTTCGACGATGTGGTGCTGCATTGGCCCGGTCGGTCGGAGGTCCGTGTCGGGGATCTGGTGGGCAGCACGCCAGAGTTCGATCTGGGCGATGGCCTCCGGCGATGGCGGGTGGATGAGTGCCCGTGCCCAGCCTGGAATGGTCTCGATCTTCGCGGACTGGCTCCTCACCTTGGCGGCAAGTCGCGTGACCAGCTCGAACCTCGCGCCAAGGTAGGTGCGCCACTCCGGGTTTTCGGCAAGCTTCTCGGGTACCGCGGGAAGCCAGGGGAGGGGCCGTCGCTCCGGTGCCTCGCGGAGACCGACGATGTCCAGGTGGTGGTCGATGGCGGCCGCGGGGTCGCGGGCGTCCTCGACGCCTTCCGCGCTCGCGAAGTCGACCAGAGCCCTCACCGCGTCGTAGCCGTTGGCATTGATGACCAGAAGACGCGAGAGCAAGACCGGCCAAGCGTCCGCATCTGCCAGGCCGAGTCCGGTGGCGGCCTCCTCCAGGCTCTGGATCAGCTCAGGCCCGGCATGCTTTTCGGCAGCGACGACGATCGAGTCCTGGTAGCAGGAGACGGCAGCGCCCAGCAGCGTCCGCGGGTCGCGGAGCGCAGCGACCTGGGTGGTGGCTGAGGCCGGGGCGTCCGAGCGGGCGAGGATGGACTCCAGGCGTTCGGTCGGAGTCGGCGGTGCGATCGTGTCCGGGTCGAACTGAGTGTGCGGGTCGCCGTCTCCGGTGACCTGGACGTAGGCGTGGTTCGCGTGCCGGCCGCGGCTGAGCATCGTGTAGAGCTGTTGACGCGACTCCCGTCCGGTGACCAGGCCGTGGCAGGTGTCCGCCGTCAAGCCCTGAGCGCCGTGGATGGTCGAGGCGTAGCCCAGTTCCACATGGTTGCTCACGTAGCTGGCGGGGATGGTGAGCCTGCGGTGGGTGCGCGGGTCGTGGACGTCGAGGCGGCCGTCGCGGCGGACGTCGAGGACCTCCCAGCGGTCGCCGTTCTTGACCCAGCCGCTACCGGCCCGGAGTCGGCGGTCGTTGCGGCGGGTCACCACCAAGTCGCCGATGGAGGCGTGGTTGCCGTCGGAGAGCGCGGCTTCGCGTCCGGGCCGGTGGTCGCCGAGCCGGTGGTCGCGCGCCTGCTGGTTGAGGGACGCGACTTGCTCACGGGTCGGGGCGAGCATGATCGCGTCGAGTCCGGCGCGTTTGTCGGCGACCCAGGCGTCGAAGACGTGCTGGGCTGCGGTGGTGGCGTCGCCGGGGTGCACGCGGTCGTGGTCGAGATAGAAGCCGAGCGCGGCCGGGTCGCCGTCGCGAAGCGCGAGCGACGCGTACGCCTCGGCCGGGTTGGCGAACCTCATCACCTGGTCGAGCCGGACGGCTCCGTGGGCGGCAGTGATGTCGCGCAGGATGCCGCCGGCGGAGACCGCGCCTAGCTGCTGGTCGTCGCCGATGAGCCGGACGCTGGCACCCTGGTCGATTGCCCAGCCGATCACGTAGTCGAGGCGGAGGGTGTCGGCCATCCCGGCCTCGTCGATGATCAGCAGCGTGTTCGCACCCACCGCTCGCACCCACTCGGCGGGTTCGGCTCGGCCGATCTCGTAGGCGAGCTTGTGCAGGGTGTCAGCGTGTATTCCGTTCCCGAGTTCTTCGGCGATCTGGGACGCGGCGGTCGCCGATGGAGCGAGCGCGAGCACGTTCCCACCGCTGTAGGTCCAGGCGCTGCTGAGTGCCCGCATGGCGGTGGTCTTGCCGGTGCCGGCCGGGGCAAGGGCGAGCTGGACGCGGCGTCCGGACGTCGCCATGCCGCGGACCAGTTGAGTCTGCCCGGCGTTGAGGGTGGTGCCGTTGGCGACCTCGGCGAGCAGGGCGGCGTCCACTGAGTTGTGGTCGGCCTTGCGTCCGCTGGTGCGGCCGGCGGCGTCGATGATCCGGCGTTCGGCGAACAGGATGCGCTGCGATGTGTACCGGGTCGAGCCGGTCACCCGGTACACCGAGGTCCCGTCTGCCCGGCGCAGGACCGCGGGCTCGCTGATGCCGTCATCAGGGGGAGCCAGACTGACGCACATTGCGATCGCGATCCTCACCAGCCGGGTGGTCGCGTCCTCCAGTTGGTCCCACTTGACGCCGGTCCCGCGCACGACGCGTAATGCTTCGGCGCGGAGGTGAACGTCCTGCCATTCGCCGCGATGGTCTTCGACGGCGCTGACCACCTTGGCGGCCGTCCTCCGCAGCCAGTCGTTGTCGAGGGTCGGTCTCGCTGGCCTCTCGTGGCTCATCACCTCGCGAAGTATCCTGTCGAGGCCGTGCTGACCCAGCAGGGCGACGGCTTGGGCGTGCCAGGCCGCGCGCTGCTCATTGCGTGATCGGGGTTCGTGCTTGGCCTCCCGGGTTTCGAGGGTCGCCACTTGGTACAGCTCCTGGCGTTCGGCCGGCGTCGGCGGTCGGCCGTGCTCGTCTTGGAAGGTGCGCGCCAGCTCGCCGGCGCGACGGGTGATCTCCTTGCGGCGCGCGGACCACAACTCGATGAGTTGCCGGTCGACGCCGTCGATCTCGCGGACGGGTCGCCGTCCGTCCGTGCGTGGTACGTCGACGAACCGCAGTCCGAGGACAGCATCGAGGTGGGCCTCGAGAGCGGTGTTGTAGGTCTCCGAGGCGGCCGTGATGGCCTTGTGCATCGTCCGGCCGTCGATCGCCCGCCACTGCCCGTCCACCACGGCCTGCACCTTGTTCGCCACTGCGACGTGGGTGTGCAGGTCCGGGTCACCAGCACGGTTATCGCGATGAGTGAACGCCGCCGCGACCAGACCGCGCACGTCGATCTGCTCGACCCCGGCATGCCCCTTGCGGGTCTTGAGCACCTCGGCCTCGATGAACCCGAGCGCGTCCGTGACCGCGGCCCAGTGGGCGGCTTCGATCAGCGCGGCGGTCTGCCGGTCGGAAATCGCCCACAGCGAGGACACCGACTTCACCGGCGAGAACGTGAGGTCGTAACCCGACACCGGTGTGGCCGGCGGACGCGACATCCGCGCGATGAAGCCCGACAGCTCTCGCGGGTTCGGCGCCCGGTGCTCCATGGCGATGAACCACTCGATGGCAAGTTCGGTGCGCAACTTCGCTCGTACCTCGTCAGGAAGCTTCGCTGTGGGCTTGATGTCGTGAGTTCTGTTCCAGGCGGCGTAGCGCTGGCCAAGTTCGTGCCGGAACAGGCTGGTGCGCGTGTCGGGCTCGCGGTACGGCCTGCCGAGCCGGACGGCGTCGCGTCGCTGCTGGGTGGTCGCATCCGGGCCCAGCGCAGCGAGCCGTTCGACGGCGAGCGGGTGGAGCCCCTTACCGAACAGGGAGTCCATCTGGGCAGCGGTCACCATGTCCCCGGCGTTGAGCCCGTCGATGCCTGCCAGGCCCGAGCCAAGCCAGACCCCCGGCGCCTCGCCCTTCTCGTCGTAGTAGTCGGCCAGGGGAGTGCTCGCCGGCCGGTCCGAGTCGTTGCGTGCCACCTGTCGGGTCAGGTAGTCGTAGCCCGACCCCGCCGTCAGCTTGTGCATCCCCATCACTGAGATCACTCCTTCCTCCAGCACAGGCAGTTGGCCGAGCCTTGCGTGGCCACGGCCGATGTGCGCTGTTGTCTCCTTAAGCCGAGAGATCGGGCGTATTCGGTCAAGATGGGTGCCGAAGTAGGCCCTTCTACCTATCCCTAGGCCCCGAAAGTCGTCGATCCGGACGATTTGGAGGTAAATGTGCCCAAGAAACTCTCGCTACTGTCCAGATCACACACGAGCCGACGCGCGGCCAGGGCAAGGCCGTCTGACTACGCTCGGAGCACCGCAATGCAGTCGGCTGTTGCGCACATCACCTGCGCAACCGGACCTGCGGAAATCCAGGTTCTATTCATTGCGAACGTGGGCAGATCTCTGCACGAATAGGCAGTTGTGAGCGATTCCATGGTGCAGTAGGTGTGTTCTGGGGGATTTGTGGTTGTTCGGGAGTGTGGAGGCCGGCGGCGTCGTGGCGAGGGGTGCGGGGTAGGCAGGATGGGGAAGGGGAGGGAGAAGGGGAAGAGGTTCGGGGGCCGGGGCTAGGGGTGGTCGGTGTTGGGGTGTGTGGATAGGGAGACTTCGGCGAGCCGGAAGGTCTCGGCGAGCGCCGCTCGCCAACTGGCCAGGTCGCGCGACAAAGTCACCCAGGTGAGTGCGCGGTCGATCTCGTCGTACTGATGGATGAGCCAGTTGCGGTTGGCGATGGCATCCGTCCAGACCATTCCCGGCGGCGGTTCGACCTCTGCCCGCGCGAGTCGTCCGGCGGCTTCTCCGAGCTTCATCATCAACGAATCGCCGGCCTCCTGCAGGAGCCCGTCCGCGGCGTACACGTCCCGACCGCGCATGACGATGTCATCAGCCAGGGACAGCCAGTCACGGATGTGCAGCAACTCCTTGGCCACCCTCCGGTCCATCACAGCAGCACCGCTTCGGACCGAATGTCGTCGTCGATCACAGCCTTGAGGCCGCCGTAGGTGATGAGGTCCACCGGTCGGCCGAGGATCTCACCGAAGATGTCGCGGAGTCCCACGAGTTCCTTGATGGCTGAATCGGCAGGGGCCTCCACCAGCAGATCGATGTCGGAGTCGGGACGCGCGTGGCCCTGAGCCACCGAACCGAACACCGCCAACCGATCAAAGCCCCTTGACTGGGCGACGTCCACAAGGATGGGCGAGGCGGCCCGCAGAAGGACCTCCGGATGAATGTCGGAGAGATCGCGTGCCGCCTTCAACTGCTGGCTCACAGCGGACTGGCTAACGCCCAGGGCCGCGGCAATCTCGCGTTGACTGGAACCAGTCGCGGAAAGCGCGCGCAACGCTAGAAGGCGGCGCAGCCGCGCAGACTCCTCCCGGGACCGCGCATCTCGATATTCCGCAACGAGGCTCATAAGGCAACCTTATCTTGATGGTCAAGACGGCAGACGTGCCGGGGGACCGGCGACCCACACCGCCCCGCAGCAGTTCCGGCCGTATGCAGTGACTCAGGGCGATGTGCCAGCCCGTCGGCTTCTGGTCGGCGGGCTCATCCCCTCCGTTAAGATGCGGGTTGCCGCCTACTCCGGCGGGCGGCGCTCTCGCAATGACGACCGATGTTCGGGCTTGCTTCACGGTCCATTCGGGGGTCGGCGGCAGGACTCGGACAAGTGAGGTCGATAGTGGGTGGGCCGCCTGGCGACGACGCCTTGGCCGGTGCTGGGGTCGGAGCTCTCTACCGTGCCCTGACCGATAGGTCTGAGTCGATCGCGTCCGCGGCCTACGAGTTCACATGGCAGAAGGACAAGGCTTACGTCGCCGTGATCGACGGTGCGCTTCAAGACTTGACCAAAGGGCTCGGTCGCGGGCTGGCACCCAAGCCACGTTGGCTTGACGGCCTGGTCCAACGGGAACTCCGCGCCGCGTCGACGACTTTCTGGTCAGGTGAGCGATTCGTTCGGGTTCGTCGCTTGGAGAGGCTCGGTCTCATCGAGCTCGAGCCGGACGACACCTACGTCCTGGCCATGATCAGTTCGCTGGGCACCGACAGACCCGCGAAGCTCCGGTCTGACCCCGAGCTTGTCGAACGCGCGTTGTGGCGACTGTTCGAGGTCGAAGGGGGTGGCGAAGTCAGCCTGACCAACGTCGATCGCTTCGACGGTGAGGAGTGGCGCAAGACCTTCCTGGCACTTGTGGCCGACGGAACGCTCGATCGGGCGCGGGTGCTGGCGGGATGCCTCAGCGCGCTCGGCCGAGACTTCGCCGCGTATCGGGCTTCCTGGTTCTCGGCGACGTACCTGGCTCTCCAACCCACGGTCCACGAGACTGCGGAGTTCCAGTCAGAGATCCGTCGGTTGCTCAGCTCGGGAGTGCCGGCGACGGTCGCCTTCGCGCTCAAGCAACTGCTCCGGGTACACGCCGCGGGCTTGCTGGCGGTCGAGGAGACTCTCGGCGATCTACCGCCAGCCGCCCTGGCGAAGGCGAAAGGTACCGCGATGAACGCGCTCCAGCTCGCCCGCAGCGGGGAACCCGATCACCTGCCGGCAGTGATCCGTGTCGCGACGACCGCCCTTGGGAACCCGAACCCCGACGTTCAGCGAGCAGCCGCCGACCTGCTCCAGAAACACGACGGCACTCGCGTCCTCACCGCGGCAAGCGAATCCCTCGCTCCGAGCGTGCAGCACGACCTCGGTCTCGTCGTGACGCGAGAGCACGCCCAGGCGCGGCCCATGGCACAACCCCTCGCGCCGCCGCCCAGGCCCGTACCGGCCCATGAACTCGCCGAACGCATCGCGGCGCTGATGGAGAACGCCTCCGACGCCCTCGAGTTCGAAGTTGTGCTCGCAGCGCTCGCGACTGCATCAGGCAGTGAGGCCCTGGCCCCGTTGCGTAAGCGCGCACGGCAAGTCGCCGATCGGGGTGCGCAGTCCGAACCTGATGCCGGGCGACTCTCAGAACTCATGGCGAGGCTCGTACTGACCCGTCTTGGTGAGCCGACCTCCACCGGCGAGCCGGGAACGCCCGCGCTCCGCTTCGTTGTGCGCCGCGTCGAGGAGCTGGGACAGACAGTGGCGCCACTACTTGCGACCCCGGACCTGCCGGGCGGCCGAGTCAGCCCTGCCGCCCTGGTCGAGCGGCTCCAGCGGAACCCGCATCCCCGCCACCACGACCTCATCGCCGCACTGCTCCGGCTTCATCCGGACGGTCGGGCCGGCTTCGGGGCGGCCAACGTTTCGCCCGCCGTCAGGTACGCCCTCGACCGAACCGAGCCACCCAAACGTCTGCTCCGCAACGGACGCCCCGGCCCAACAAGTTGGTGGGTGGCAGCTGAACGATCCTGGGCACCCTACGGGCCTCGGACCGCACCGCACCTCCAGTCCGAGGTCCGCACTCACACCTGGGCTGAGGGCGGCAGGGAACGCACCCTCCGCTACGCCCACTTCGCTGTGCAGTCATCCGGACGTGGACCCGCGGCGGTCGACCAGCCAACCGAACTCCCGACCAGCAGCCGGCAGCATCAGTGGGGGACTCGGGGTTCGGCGACTGGGTTTCCACGATCGCTGCGATCTGGCCCCTCGATGCCGAGCATTTCCTAGCGATCGCTGGCCTGTCGACCCTCGAGTCCGGAAGCTCGACCGAGGTGGCACACGACGTTCCCCGCGTCCTCGACGCCCTGGCCCGACACCCCGGCCACATGGGCGCTCTCGCGGTACACGCCCTTGCCGCGGGCATCTCTGCGACAAGACGCGACTACCGGTTCCACGCGGTCGACGCGTTCGTCGACCTCGTCCCAACTGGCCGCATCGCCACAAGCGACATCGCCTCCGTCCTCGCCAAACACGCCCAGGCGTGGCCAGCGAGCAGATGGACCGAATCGCTCACTGCGATCGGTCAGGCCCCCGGCGGAAGCCCGGTCGTCCTCGAACTCCTAACCGTGCTACTGCCTCAGGTGCCGCTTGGTCATCGCGGCCTGAACAGCCTGCTCGATCTGTTGCGCGACCAGACGATCAGGCATGGCGCGATGGTCACCGATCCATTCCTGCGGCAATGGCTCGGTGAGTTCTCCGGAACCTCGCCAGTAGCCCGAACCGCCGCCCAATTGCTCCGGTAGGTTTCGATCATGGCGACGGTCGCGGACGAACAGACGTACACCTACTTGCGCCCGTCGGCCCTGACCTTTGCCGAGGGGCGCGCGGACCTGATGCTCGCCACAAGCGGCGGGCGGACAGCCACCGGCCCAGCCGCTCACCCGGTGTTTTTCGACGGTTTCCTCGGCCACCGAGCAGGCAGCTACCGCACTGCTGGCAGTCGCCAAGGTTGCTCGGACCCGCTTCTATACCCCGCCCGGGATGGTGGCGGCGATCCTCCGTGCCGCCGACCCGGTCGTCACCAGTAACGGCGACCGACTCCGGTTCGAGAGCTTCTCAGCCTGCTGTGGGGTCTACGCACGCTTCGACGCCTTGCCCGGCAGCCTGGACGGCCACGTCATCGACACCGGCACCACCAACGTCGACTTCAACCCACCGATGCGCGACGCACTTGCCCGCATCGGCAGCCTCGAACCCCTCCATCTCCAGGTTGGGGAGGACGTCGTCGTGCGCACACTCGACGCCGCAGTAACCGAAAGGAAGGTCCCGTTACCCGAACGCTGGCTGAAAGGGTTCGCTGAGGTCCAACTGGCGTCAGCGTCCGTCACGCCGGCCTTCGAGGTCTCGGCATCCGAGGCCCGCACGTTCATTCGCGGGCTCCCTAGCTCAGCCGGCCGTAAGCCGGTGTGGGTGGTGCCGGCGGCTCGGGGTCTGCGGATCACGACCCGGCCGACACCTGATGGAGTATCCCTGTCCGGGCTCGACCGGCTGAAGCCGTTCGAACCACTGCTCCGGTTCGCGCGATCACTGCGTGCCTACGCCGGCCCACACGACCCGCAGGGCGCCACCGGGCTCTGGGAGCTTGAACTCGAAGATGCGCGACTCATCCTCACCCTGAGCCCGGAATCCAGCCGGGGATTCTCCGGGGAGGGCGGCGTGCTGTGGGATCTCGCGGACGATGACTCCGCCGACGACGCCGAACTGATCTCAGCGCTGCTCGCCTACGAACCCCGGATCGACATCGCGGACCTCGCAGCCCAGTCAGGCCTGACCGAGGGACGGGTCGTGCGCGCACTTGGCCAACTCGGGGCTGCCGGCCGAGTCGGCTACGACGCCGCAGAAGGCGCCTACTTCCATCGCGAGCTTCCCTACGACGCCGACCGTCTGGCCGCCATGCACCCTCGGCTTCGAGATGCCCAAGCGCTCGTCGACGCCAGCGCCGTGCGGCTCGACGGCGAGACCGCCTTCGTTCGCAGCGGCGACATCCACCACGTCGTGCGGCGCACGCCAGACGGCGACCGATGCACCTGCCCTTGGTTCGCCAAGTACAAAGGCAGCCGCGGACCCTGCAAACACGTACTCGCCGCCGACCTGGTCCGGAGACGCCAGTGACGGACTTCGAGGATGCCGTCCGAGTACTCGAGACAGCCAACCGAGCAGAAGTACTCGCTCTCCTCCTCGGGTTCTCCGACCAACAGCGGAAGACGTTCGGCCCCAAGTTCCGTCACTGGCTCACCCACGGGTCCGACGCCCACGTGCCCCGCGAGCGCGAGTCACTGGCCGTCGTCGCGACTGCGGGCGGAGTTCGTCAAGCGATGCTGTTTGCCACCCACGGTTGGGGGCTCACCGAGGAGTTCGTCGAGGACGCCGTCCACGTCCTCGCAAGGCGCTCACCCTCCTGGCTCCCAGACTTCGTCGAGGCTGTCCTTAACGAAGAGGGCTCCTGGAACTGGCGAGTCGCACGCGGCCTAGTCAGGCACGACCTCGTACCCACCCCCGACAACCCCGAGTACTACCGGGGAACGGTCCGTGGCCTCCCCGACCACAACTGGCACAACCGGCGGCCCCTGACAGACCAGCTCGCGAAGGACCCCGGACTCATCGGAGACCATCTCCTCACCATGCTGGCCACCGAAGGGACCGGGAGACTGCTCGCGTTCCACGACCACTACATGGAATCGACCTACGACCACCTGCCCGAGGTCATGCCTTACCCGCAAGGCACCTGGCGGGCCGCGCTGGTTGCCCTCACACAAGACGGCCAGCTGGATCGCAGCCGACTGCTCGACGCTGTGCTTGCCGCACCCCTCAGGGACTGGGCGGCAGCAGACCTCGGCTGGTACGTCGGCATGCACGACGCGCTTGCGCCGACCCTCGACGAGGTCGCCACGCGACAGGCAACCTACGCACGCCTGCTCACGGTCGAACATGGCCCCTCCGTCAAGCTCGCACAGCGAGAACTCGCCCGCATCCTCAGACACGACCAGTTCAATCCCGCCACTCTCGTCGACGCAAGCGCTGCGACGCTCAGCCGATCCGACAAGGCCAGCGTCTCGACACAGCTGCGGCTGCTCGACAGACTCCACAAGGCCCACCCGCACACCCCCATCGCCGATACGGTTCGGCTGGCAACCCAGCACAACCGGCCCGACATCCGAGAGCAGGCCTCCAGACTCCTCACGAGTCTCGGTGAGGTCACCGATAGCCAGGAGGTGGTTGGCGCATTCATCGTTCCCGCGGGCGAGGCTCGGGTGCCTGTCGGGGCGATCGACCCGGTCACGTCCCCCGACGAACTGGTCGAGGTGCTGCTGGCGCTGATCGAGGAGATTGACCCCATCAGTATGGAGCGGGCCATCGACGGCCTGCTCCGCTTTGCGGACGCCCGCCCACGGGCCGCTGACCTACTGCTCCGACGAGCCAGCGAAGGCGACCTCTACTCCGAGG
This sequence comes from Micropruina sp., assembly GCA_016711205.1. Taxonomy (GTDB): domain Bacteria; phylum Actinomycetota; class Actinomycetes; order Propionibacteriales; family Propionibacteriaceae; genus Micropruina. The sequence goes on from JADJTM010000001.1 coordinate 573,877, forward strand.
ACCCCCGGATCGCTGCTGTCGTTCTCGCCCGAGCCTGGCTCACGCCCCGCCGACGCTTCCGCGACGGCGATTGGTCGATCGTGCTCGGCCAGACCGTGCTTCCAACCAATGCCGCGCTGCCGGAGACCGTCGTCGGAGCGCTCGGCCGCCGACTTACCGGGGTCGCCCACGCCATCCGAACCGGCGGGTGCGCCTCCGTCGCCATGCCGTCGGCAGCGGACGGCACCATCGACGCAAACAGCCTCAGCAGACGCCTCGCGTCGACCCAGCGGCGCCACGAACCGCCGGAACTCGAGCTGGGGATCGCCCTCGTCCGTGTGCCCCCCGCCGATCGGAGCCAAGTGGGCATGCCCTCCTGGCTCCGCAGGTCACGGTCTGTGAGTCGGGTCATCGATGCCCCGCCGCACAACTGGACCCGTCGCGTCGTCGAATATCGCCGCATGAAATGGGAGCCGGAGCGGCGAATCCCCGTTTTTGGTGACCCTGCTGCCCGCGAGGGCGATGGACTCGACGGGATCCAGCCCAGGCGCCAACCCGAAAGAACCGCCGGCGAAGAACAGGCGTACGGAGATTACGAGCCACGGTTCGAACAGACACTGGCACTCGCAGCTCTTCTCCTGCCGCACGACCCCGACGTCCTCGCAGCCCACGCCCACCCCTACCTCCACCGAGATCTGCGCAAGGACCGCAGCGTGAGCATCCCCATCCTTGACGCCCTGGCACGGGCACGGACCATCAACGGCGATCCCGAATCGTCCGCACTCGTCCTCGGTCTGGCAGCCAAGGACGCACGGGCTCGCACCGCCGCCCAGGACGCGGTTTTCGATCTCGCCCGACACGGCCACCTTCTTGGCGCCACTCTCGGACGACAAGCCGCACTCCACCTCGAGGACGACATCGTCGTGGGGCAACGCATCAGTTCGGGACTGGCAGAAGTCGCGCGCTCAGGCGAGGCGACCGTCATGCCCGTCCTCGACGCGCTAGAGGCCATGATGCCCGCACTAACCCAGCGCAAGGACGCCGGCACCTTTGTCCAACTGGCAGCCGACCTCGCCGAGCGGACCAGACGCACCATCCAAGTGCCAGACGAACTCCTCACCCTCGCCGAGAGCAAGTCAACCTCCATGCTGGCCAAGGCCGCTCGCCGATTGATCTGAGCGTCCGGCCCCGGGCCATTGCGACGGAAGCTCGCCCGCGGCCATTGCGGACAGACGAACAGCAAGATCGGCTTGACGATCCGCCGCGGCGTGCTGGTAGATCAAGGCAGCCTGCGGCGTGGAGTGGCCGAGGCGGTCCATCAGTTCGCGCATGGTGGCTCCGGCCTGAGCGGCCATGGTGGCGCCGGTGTGGCGGAGGTCGTGGAAACGTAGGTCGGGTCGGCCGATCGCCTTGCGCGCTCGCCTGAAGACCTTGTACATGCTGCCGTGGTGCATGTGACTGCCCTCGGTGTTGGGAAACACCAGTCCATCAGGGCCGGGCACCGCGTAGCGCTCGATGTGAGCCCGGAGCAGCGGCACGAGGTGGGGCGGGATGGCCACGTCCCGGATGCCGGCGTCCGACTTCGGTGTCGAAACCACCGGAGTGTGCGCCGTGGGCCAGGTGACAGCTCGGCGTATGTGCAGCCAGCCGGCGCTGTCGTCGTCAGCCAGCTCGATGTCGTGGCGCCGGAGTTCGGTGAGTTCGCCGAAGCGCAGCGCGCACCAGGCCGCGGTGAGAATCAGGACTCGATAGCGGTCCGGCAGTTCGGCGACGAGGTTCGCCAGCTGCGCCAGAGTCGCGGGCTGGACCTTGCGCAGGCGGCTCGTGGCCCCGGCTGCCCGGATGCGGCACGGATTGACGTCGATCAGTTCGTCCTCCACTGCACCGTTCAAGACATTGTGGAGGAGCGCGTACAGATGCGCTCTCGCCGCAGGCTTCGTCCGGTCCAAGGTGGCGTACCACTCTCGGATGTCGGCTCCGGCGATCTCGTCGACGTATCGCTTGCCGAACGCCGCAACCAGGTGCTTCATGATGCCGGTGTACTCGCGGATGGTGGACGGCTTCAGTTCGCGTCCGGCGAGCCAGCGGGCCGAGTACTCGGCGAAGGTCTGGGCCGGTCGCGCGGGTGGGGGAGCGGGTCGCCAACGGTGCTCGATGATCTCGGCTTCACGCGCGGACACCCACGCGCTGGCGTCGCCCTTCGTCAAGAAGGTGGTCGGAGCGTTGATCCAGGGGGCTCGGTCAGGGCCGCGGTAGGAGGGGTCCGGATAGCGCGCCCGCCATCTGCCGGACGGGAGCTTCGACACGTTGCCGAAGACCCGGCGACTGTGCGAACGTGCGGGCCGTGCTCGAGGAGCCTCGACGGCCCTGAGCTGGACAACATTCTCAGTCCTCCTGGCGGCGCTCTGTGGTGACATGCTCTGTTCATCTCCCCTTGTCAGCAGCTATTGCGTGGAACAACGATCTGCCTGGACTGACAGGTTTCGGTGGCCGGGATGCACTCTCGGCCGATGGTCTATGGTTGGTCCACACCCGGTTGGGTCGAGGGCTGCCATAGCCGAATTCTGTCTGTCGAAAACCGAGAATAAGCGTGGAACGTGCATGTTACAAGGCGCGTGAAAAACAGCCATAAATAGCTCACTCCTGCACACTTCAGCATGAATAGAACCGCTAGCCAGAGGCATGTTTGCCCTAGTCAGACCGTGTTTTGGCTCCTATTCAAATCCTGTCAGCCCGACGTGTGTTTGGCCTTGTCAGAGGCCACTTTTCGATCACTTTCTCGCTCGCATGCAACTATCGTGCAATAAGCAATTCCAAATCGATAGTGTCAGCCCACGCTCATGACGGCGTTCCGCACGTGTCGCCAGCCTCGGCCGCCGAGGTCGTGAAGACGGGTAGTCGAGTGCTGCCGAAGCCGTCGTGATGTGCGCGTGTCTGCTGTTCGACAGCCCGAGTTGTCCGGATCGGGGGGTCCCCATCGGCTTAGTGGTTCAGGCACCACAGTCGAAGTGAGGAGAACCCGACCATGTCAGCCAGTGCAGTCCCCAAGCCGGAGTACGTGTCGTTGCGGCACGCAGCCGTCATCTATGGCGTGCGTGTCGATCTCTTGCGCCAGCGGATCCTGACCGGCGAGCTTCCCGCGGTCCATGCCGGCCGTCGCCTCATCCGGGTTCGGCTTGATGACCTCAAGCGGGTGTTTCGGCCGGTGCCGTGCGCCGGCCGCAGGCCGCGTCTTCGCGCATGGTGAGCGATCCAGGATCACTCCACCCGTCACGCGACCGATTGGAAGTGGACGCGCAGTCCCAGCGCTCGGGCTACTTTCACGACCGTCGCGAAGGTGGGGTTGCCGCCGGCCGACAGCGCCTTGTAGAGGCCTTCACGGCTGATGCCGGCTTGTCGGGCGATCTCGCTGAGGTTGCGGGAGCGGACGATGGCTCCCAGTGCCTGGGTGATGACTGCGGGATCGTCGTCGCCCTCTTCGGTGACGGCTTCCAGGTAGGCGGTCACGTCTTCGAAGCTGTTCAGGTAGTCAGCCGGGTCGAAGGGGGCGAAGGTCTCGGTCGTGGTCATGATTGGGCTCCCTTCCCGTCGTGCCAGGCCTGAGCGATGGTGTGCGCTTGGCGGATGTCGGCGTCCTGGCTGGACTTGTCCCCGCCGGTGAGCAGCAGGATCAGCAGCTCCCCATCGCGCAAGTAGTAGACCCGGTAGCCCGGGCCGTAGTCGATCCGCAACTCCGAGATCCCCGCGCCGACCGGCTTTGTGTCCCCGGCGTTGCCGGCGATCAGTCGGTTGATACGGACCATGACACGTCCGGCGGCTCGACGGTCTCTGAGCTTGCGGAACCACCGATCGAACGTTGCGGATCTCACAACCTCGACCATGTGTCAACCGTAGTTCACAGTCGCCACTGTGGCAAGGGACGCGCCTTCCATGATCCCGCGTGGCAGCAGCTGTTCTGCCCTTGTCGCAGGGCCATTGACGGCCGGAGTTATGCTGATTATGCCCCACCCCCTCGGGCTGATCGGCCTTTCCGGGTGACTCGTCTCGTTGGTGCCGGGCTTACAACTGAAGCCGCGATCGCGCTCCACGGTCTACTTCTGATGTAGAAACCTCTGTCTGTTTGGCCGGAGCGACCCCCTCTTCATCGGCTTAGACGCTATGGGTGATCCCTGATTGGGGGTTGCGGGCCGGGGCCTCGCCGGCACACCCTTCGTGGGTTGCTGGGCAGGGGCTGCCTGTCCGGCCTATCCGACATGTGTGGGGAGGCCCCGGTGTTCACAGAGCGTACGAGTGTTGGGCTGGACGTGCACGCCCGATCGGTAAGCGCGCACGCGATCGACGAAGTCACCGGTGAGGTGCTGGCCAGCCGGCTCTCGCCCGGGACGGAGGTGTGGGAGTGGACCAGCAGATTGCCTGGTCCGTTGCGGCCGCATTCTCGGCATGATCGCACAAGAGCGATATTGCTGTGATCGTCACGAGCGGCCTCTCACTCGCGCCGGCGGCGGCCATCTCAGAGAGCTTCTTGGCGAGTTCCGCCTGGCGGTCGGCGGCGGCGTGCTGATAGATACGGCTACATCGGCCCGCAAAGCAATCCGGTATCGCTCGGCGCCGGATACTGTGACCCACGAGAGGCTGGCTACCCGCACCTGGATGCGCGATGAAGGAGCGTGACACCCATGAAGGCACTGCTGACGAAGAGGGTGCCTGTGTGGGTGCTGCTCTTGGTGACGCTGTCGGTTCTAGCCGGCGGCTTGCTGGCCTCGCTGTCAGCTGTGCGGGCGTCGGTGCTCACCACGAACACAGTGACCACCAACACCCAGGTAGTCAGCTCGGTGTCACTGAAGGAGCAGGTCGTCCTGTTGGGGCTCGGCGTTCAGGGGGTCGAGCAGAAGCGGGAGCAAGGCAAGTTCTTCGGCATCCAGATCCCCGGGAGTGAGCGCGCGGCCTTCGTCCAGTATTCGTTCACGGCGAAGCTGGGCATCGAGGGCAAGGATGTGAAGATCGAGCCGGTCGGAGACAAGCGGTTCCGCCTCATCGTTCCGGGGTTCATCTTCATCGGTTTGGATGATCCCAAATTCGAGTTGTTGGTCGAGAACAACGGCATTCTCAGCGGGGTGACGCCCGAGATCGATCAACTCGAAATCGCGAACCACGTGCTCGGCGACGACGCCAGGGCCACCTACATCGCCAAACACGCCGAGCTTCTCGAGGGGCAGGCCAGGTCGTTCTACACGAGCATCGTCCACAGCATCGACCCCGACGTCGCGTTGGAGTTCGAGTTCGTTCGCCCGTGATCACGGCCCAAGGCCACGACCCCCAACTGCGCTCCTGCCGATAACGCTCCGACGCCACGGCCGTCGAGTCCTTCGCTCGGATACCCGCGAGCACGGGGCAAAGCTGCAATTGTTGGGACGTTCACCCACCCCAGTGCAGGAGTCAACGTGGCCGTGTGCGTGCCTGATCAGCCGACCTTCGTGACTCCCTCCGAGCGGGACGTGTGGCAGTGTCTGCGGCGCCAACTCCCCCAAGAGTGCGTCCTGCTGGCGGACTACCGGCTCACCGATCGGCACAAGGACTACGAGGCGGACCTGGTCGCCCTGATGCCCGACTCCGGGGTCGTCGTGGTCGAAGTCAAGGGCAGCCACGTCTGGGTCGAGCCTGACGGTCGCTGGATGATCTCGCGCCAGAGCGGTGACCGGCAGATCCACCCGGTCGATCAAGCCCGTGACGCGACCTACGCCTTGCGCAGCTACGTGGAGTCCGATCCGCGCTGGACGGGCACGCGGGTGCGCTGGAGCCATCACGTCGTGTTGGCCCGCACGAGTGTGGCCGACGACTTTGCCACCCCGGACTGCCCACGCTGGCAGGTCTCAGGCAAGGGCGATCTCGTCGACGTGGGCCGGCGCGTGTGGGACACCACCTCGCTGCACCGCTCCGACGCCAGGGCGCCGACTCGCGAGGACATCGATCTGATCCGCGAGATCCTGATCGGCCGCAACCTGCCTGAACGCGACATCGTCGCTGTCGCCGAAGACCGCGCCTCGCTCGCGGATCGGCTCACGATGGAGCAGACCCAGCTGCTCGGCGTCACGCGCCTGTTGAATCGGGTCGAGATCCGCGGTGGAGCCGGCAGCGGCAAGACCGTCCTGGCGATCCGTCAGGCGTCGGACCTGGCCGGCGGACGCACGACCGGTGAACGACAGCGAGTCGCCGTCGTCTGCTACAGCTACGGCCTCGCGCACCACCTGCGACGGTCGCTGCTGGTCGGGTCGAGTGCGAAGCGGCCGGCTTTCGTCGGCACGTTCGAGGACCTGGCCCGCGGGTGGGGGATCGAGATCACCGGCTCGCGGGACGACTCCGATTTTTGGGAGGTCGAGCTTCCGGCGCTGATGGCCGCACGTGCCGCCGACCTCACGCCCGAGGCTCGCTTCGACGCGGTCATCGTCGACGAGGCGCAGGACTTCGCCGAGGACTGGTGGACGCCGCTGGTCGGCGCCCTGCGCGACGAGACGTCCGGCGGCATCTTCGCCTACAGCGACGAGCGCCAACGCGTGTTCGCCCGGTTCGGACGGCCACCGCTGGCGATGGTGCCGCTGGTGCTTGACCACAACCTTCGCAACACGCGCCAGATCGCCCGGAGCTTCGTGCCGCTCGCCCCGACCTCGATGGTGCTGCGTGGGGGAGACGGCCCGCAGGTCGAGTTCGTGCCGGCGACCAGCCGGGACGCGATCGCGGCCGCCGACGACCAGATCGACCACCTGCTCGACGAAGGCTGGGAGCCCAAGGACATCGCACTCCTCACCATGGGGGCCCGCCATCCCGTCCAGAAAGAACGCCAGGAGTCCCTCGGGTTCGCCGCCTACTGGGACGAGTTCTGGTCCAACGACGACGTGTTCTACGGCCACGTCCTCGGGTTCAAGGGCATGGAGCGTCGCGCCGTCGTGCTCTGCGTGAACGAGGACGGAAACCGCGACCGCAGCCGGGAACGCCTCTACGTCGGCATGTCCAGGGCCACCGACCGACTGATCGTCGTCGGTGACCCAGCAGTGATCGCTCGGGTGGGCGGCCCAGAGGTTCTCGCACAGCTGGAACACCGGGTTAGCCGGTGACCTGAGCGCCGTCCGTCCGTGGCGGAGGAACTGCTCGACGGCGTCGTCCGCGAGCTCGTGGGATCCGCGTGACTTGGCCAGAATCCCGGGCCTCCCGGGACGGTTGTCCCGTGACGCCCGGGACAACGGCGGCGAAGAGTGGACGCCGAACGCACCTACGAAGGAGCACCAGATGTCCACCACGCCGGCTGCCGCCGAGCAGTATGACCGGCCCGAGCCCGAGCTTGAGCACCAGCTCGCCGGCGAGTCCGGGACGCCTGAACCGAACCGTTCCGATGCGGTCAGGGTGGTGGCGCTCGGCGTGCTGATGTTCGTCTCGGGGGCCTTTCTGCTGGCGATGTTCGTCTCCCTCGCCACCGGCGGCAGCGCCTCCCCCTGGGGCCCGATCAACGATCTGCTGAGCGCGGCGGGCAACGTGCTACTGGCCGTGCTCGTGCCTCGACTCAGCAGTGCCGCTGCCCGGACGCGTGGCGCCCGCTGCTTCGTCCGGCTGATCGTCGGCGCCAGCCTCCTCGCTGCCGCGTCGAGCGTGCTGCTCGTCGCCGGGGTGCTGCCGTTCGAGCGGTCCACCGTGATCTCGATGGTGGCGATCGTGCTGCAGTGCGGCTGGATGGCGTGGCTGAACACCGCCTGGTCGCGCAACCCCCGATTCCCCCGGGCCATCTGGCGCCTGGGTGCAGGCGTCGGATACGGGCTGCTGACCGGCCTCGGTCTGGTCGGCGCGTCGTTCCTGTTGCCCTGGGGGTCGGTGGCGGCGAACGCACTGCTCGTTCCCGGGGTGGCGCTGGGCGGCGTCATCTGGCTGGTCTGGCCGCTGTGGTTCGTGCTACTGGGCCGCCAACTGCTGCACTCCGCGGGTGCCGAACCCTCGGCCGCGGATCCGACGGACGCGTGACGCGTCCTCGCAACACAAGGAGATACCGATGATTACGCTGTACCGCTCGCTCTCGGTGACGATCGCTGTGCTCGTGGGTGTGCAGGCGGGTTCGCACGCCTGGGCGTCCGCCGGCCTGAGCCGCTACATCATGGGTGGCGCGGTCGTGGACAAGTCGATGATGGAGGACACGGGGGGACCGCTGCCGTTCCCGGAGGTCGCGGGCATCCTCGTCCACGGCCTCAACGGCGGCATCGTGATACCCGCGGTCGCCCTGGCCCTGCTGGTGGTGTCGTTCTTCGCCCGGGTGCCCGGCGCGATTCTGCGCGCGGGCGTCGTGTTGGGCCTGGTCGCCCTGCAGATGACGCTCGGCTACGCCGGCCACGACCAGCCGGTGATGGGGTTGTTCCACGGTCTGAACGCGCTCGTGCTGTTCGGGGCGGCGCTGTGGGCCTGGCGCGTCACTGCGCCGCGGCCCGCGACACGCGATGGGGCCGAGACCACCGGTGCCGAGGAATCCGTGGCGGTGTGAGGTGAGGGGGCCTGGCCGGACGCTCGGCGGGCGCAGATGGCTGCTGGTCATCGCAGCGCTGGCAATGAGTCTTGGTGCCTGGGTCTGGGCGACCAGCCGGTTGCCGGCCGGCTACCCGATGACCGCCATGGGCTACCCGGACTACGGCGGGGGGCCGCAGCCCGCGCACGGCCCGGTCGCGGGGGCACGGCCACGGCGGGGTGGACGTCGCCACGCTGGTGCCGGATCCGAGCCGTCCGGCCGAGGTGCGGGTCGACCTGGTCGCCCGGGCCGAACGGGTCACCCTGCCGGGGATCCCTGCCTTCGACGGCTTCACCCTGAACGGGCTGACGCCGGGCCCCACGATCCGGGCCCGCGTCGGGCAACTCGTCGAGGTGCGGGTGACCAACCAGAACGTTCCGGACGGGATGACGCTGCACTGGCACGGGGTCGACCTTCCCAACGCGATAGACGGGGTCGCCGGCGTGACCCAGGATGCGATCGCCCCGGGTCACCAGCACGTGTACCGCTTCGTCGCGCAGCAGGGCACGTACTGGTACCACTCGCACCAGGTGCCGCATCCGCAGGTGAGCGGCGGCCTGCTGGGGGCGCTGATCGTGGACGGCGCGGCGCCGGATCCGCGGGCGGTGGACGTCGCCGCGCTCGTCCACGCCTACGGGGGCGTACGCACCGTCAACGGGAGCAGGGACGCGTCAGTGCAGGCGGCGAGCCCCGGCGACACCGTTCGGGTTCGGGTGATCAACACCGACAACGGCCCGATGCCGGTGTGGGTCTCAGGGGCGCCCTACCGGGTTGCCGCCGTCGACGGCCGCGAGTGGAACCGCCCGGGTCCGGTGACGGGGCAGGCAGTGTTGGTCACCGCCGGCGGCCGGGCGGACCTGGAGTTGGTGGTGCCCTCGGGTGGCGCACGGGTGGAGTTCGCCGGCGCCTCGCTGGCGATCGGCGACCAGCGGGCACCGCGCACACCGGCTCCGCGGGCGCTGCTGGATCTGCTCAGCTACGGCGAACCCGGCCCGCTCCCGCCGGGGCTGGACGCGCCGGTGCGCACCTTCGATTACCTGATCGGCCGCCGGTTCGGACTGCTCGACGGCCGGCCAGGGTCGTGGTGGACGATCAACGGCGGCTTGTACCCGAACGTGCCGATGTTCATGGTCCGTACCGGCGAGCGGGTCCGGTTTCTGGTGTCGAACGAGAGCGGCGAGGTGCATCCGATGCATCTGCACGGACACCACCTGCTGGTCGTCGCGCGCAACGGCGTCCGGGCCACGGGCGCGCCCTGGCTGGTCGACTCGCTGAACGTCGAGTCGGGCGAGAGCTACGAGCTCTCCATGGTCGCGGACAACCCGGGCATCTGGATGGACCACTGCCACAACCTGCCGCACGCCCGTGAAGGCCTGATGACCCACCTCGCCTACGAGGGCTATCGCACCCCCTATCTCGTCGGCGGAGAGCACGCGAACCACCCCGAGTGAGGCTCAGCCCAACCCGGCCCGGCGCGCCTTGTCGATCGCGGCTGCACGATCGGCGACCTGCAGCTTGACCAGAATGATCGACACCAGATTGCGGACGGTCTTGTCGGCGATTCCGAGCTGCCGGGCGATTCGGGGGTTGTCCCAGCCCTTCGCCAGCAGCGCCAGCGCCTCCCGCTCCCGGGCGGTCAGTTCGACGAACGGCGTGCGGCGGTCGGCGCCGCCGGCGACCATCGCGGCGAGCCGGGCCGCCAACGATGTCGAGAAGATGATGTCGCCGTGGGCGACCGAGCGGATGGCGGCCAGGGTGGCGTCCGGAGTGGAAGACTTCACCACGTAGCCCCGCGCGCCGGCGCCGACCGCGTCGGCCACACTGGCGTCGTCCAGCATGGACAGCACCAGCACGCGCACCTGCGGTGCGGCCGCCACGATGCGCCGGGTGGCCTCGATGCCGTCCAGCCCGGGCATGGTGACGTCCATCACCACGACATCCGGCACGAGCTCCGTTGCGAGCCGGACGGCCTCGAGACCGTCCGCGGCCTGACCCACGACGACGAGGTCGTCGGTGGTGCCGAGCAGGCCGACGAGGCCCTCCCGGTAGAGCGGATGATCGTCCGCGACGAGGACGCGGAAGCTGGCGACGCTCATGCCCGCCGCTCCATCGGCAGCAGCGCGCGCACCAGCGTGCCCCCACCGTCCCTGGCCTCGATGGTGCAGTGTCCGCCGAGTTCAGCGGCCCGCTCGCGCATGGCCGTGATCCCCACCCCGGCGCGGACGCCTGCGCGTGGGCCGATGCCGTCGTCGGCCACCTCGAGCTCGAGCGCCCCATCGGCGAGCCGCAGGCTCACCCAGCAGGCCTGCGCTTCGGCGTGCCGGGCGGCGTTGTCCATCGCCGCGGAGACGATCCGGTAGGCGGCCACCTCGACGGCGGCCGGCAGCGCTGGCCGGTCGGCGCCGACGCCGTCGACCTGCAGGTGGACCGCGAGCGGAGCCATGGCGGGAATGCGCTGTTCAATGGCCGGGGCCAACCCCAGCTCGTCCAGCACGGGCGGACGCAGGTCGTAGGCCAGTTGCCGCACCGTCTCGGCGGCACGGGTCGCATCGTGCTCGATCCGGTCGAGCACCTCGGCCACCGGCGCGCTCCCCGGCGCGGCCAGCAGCCGGCGGACGGTCTCGGTGCGCAGCGGGATGGCGGCCAGGGTCGGGCCGATGTCGTCGTGCAGGGTGCGCCGGAGCATGCGGCGTTCCTCCTCCCGGGCCAGCACCAGGCGCTCCCTGGACGCCCTGAGTTCGCGGTCGAGCCGCTCCTGGTGCAGGGCGGAGGCAACCTGGTTGCCCAGGTCATGGAGCAGTCGGCGCTCGGCAGGTGCGAAGCGTCCGCCCCGACCACGGGTGGCCACCGCCAGGCTTCCGATCGTATCGTCGGCGTGCACCAGGGGCACCGTGAGCAGCCGGCCGGGCTCGATCGGTTCGGCACCCGCCTCGACGAGCGTGCCGGTTGCGGTGCGCACCGCAACGTACGGCACCCGGAACGCCCGGCGCAGATCCTGGGCGACGGCCGGCCAGGGCACCTCACGCGCCGCCAGCAGACCTGCGAGCCGGGCCAGCGCAACGTAGGGATCGTCCCGATCCCCGTAGAGGGCACGGCTGACCCAGCCCTCCAGCCGGACCCGGACCGGATTGACCAGTATCGCCACCGCGACTGCCCCGGCCACGGCGACGCCGGTGGGCTGGTCGGCCACGAACGACGTCAGGACGGCCACGGTCAGCAGGTACACGCTCACCGCCACCACGGTGACAGCCGCGAACACCAGGGTCCGGCCCAGCACCACGTCCAGATCGAACAGGCGGTAGCGCAGCATCGCGACGGTCATTCCCGCGACGTAGCACAGACCCGGCACCCCGATCAGTTCATCGGGCAGCAGCGACCGCCCGGTGACCAGCGAAGGGACGATCCACAACGCCAGCGCCAGCAGCCCCGACACGATTCCCGAGCCGCCCAACCACACCAGTTGTTGCCGCTGGACGGGGTCGCCGCCCGGTCGGCGTGAACGCGCCATCCGCACGACCATCACGGCGAGGGAGCCGGACAGCGCGACCACCGTGAAGCCGGTCTGCAGTGGGATCGCCCGCGCCATCCAGCCGGGAAAGGTGCTGCCCGCGCCGATCATCGCCGCGAGGGTTGCCCACACCACCGGCGGCACCCAGGTGACCAGCGCTCTGGCCCGCGAGCCGCCCAGCCACGGCGTCAGCGGGGTGGGGAACTGCAGCGCCCAGGCCAGCATTCCGCTCCACGCCAGGGTGTAGAAGAAGCCGACGTTGACCACGAACAGCCAGCGCCATGCGCCCTCGAACGCCCAGGTGGGCGGCAGGCCGACCACGGTCACGATCGTGCTGCCCAGCAGGGCGGCCGAGAAGACCAGATTCGATCCGGTCGCCTGGTCCCGTGGTCGGCGGCTGATCGCCAGCCCGCACAGGGCGAAGAGGGCGGTGACGAACACCAGCGTTCCACCGGCCCGCCAGAGCTGGTGGCCGAGCGAGGCCCGCTGCGGCGTCAGGTCCAGGGACACGATCCTGGCACCGGGTTCGACCGTGAGGGCGGCATCAGCCCCCGTCACCTGCACGGCGGTGACGAGGCTGCCGTCCGGCAGCGCGCATCCCGGCTGAACCCGGGGGATCACACCCGCCGGGCTGAACGCCTCCGACTGTGGGGGAAGCCAGGCACACTCGGCCGGCACGACCAGCCGAAGGCCCACGAACACCGCAGCAGCCAGACACGCCAGAAGTGCGGCGATGAAGGCGTCCCACTGGTGACCACCAGGAGCTGGAGGCGACGGCATCACGGCTCCTCCCGTCCCGTCCACGCTGCCAGAACTCCCTTCGACGTGCCAGTGGTCGCCGGTAAGCAATTGTCCCGCTCCAGCCGTCCCCGAATTCGCCTCGACGGGCTTTGCGCCTGGGCCGGATGTCGCCCGGATTCACCGCTTGCCGACCACAGAGGCCCGCCGAAGCGCCAGCGTCGCCGTTCACGGGGAGGGGCTGGACGGTGCCCCCGCAGGTTTGTCCGTTCGCCCACGCACGGGTACCCCCAGGGGTATGCTCGAAATGCCGGCGGCGTGGCCGGCAGGAGGGGTAGTGATGGCTGAGGTTGTCATTCTCGGGGCCGGCGTTTCCGGCCACACCGCGGCATTGCATCTGCGGCGGCTTCTGGGTCGTGAGCACACGGTCACGGTGGTGTCGCCCAACTCGCAATGGAACTGGATCCCGTCGAACATCTGGGTCGGGGTCGGCGAGATGGACAAGAAGCACGTGGTCTTTCCGCTCGCCCCGGTCTATGCGCGCAAGGGCATCGGCTTCCGCCAGGCGAAGGCCGTCGCGATCCGTCCCAACGGGGACCTGGTCAACTCGCGCGGGGCGGTCGACATCGAGTTCACCAACGCTGAGAAGGCGGGCACGACCGAGCGCCTGCGCTACGACTATCTGATCAACGCCACCGGGCCGCGGCTCAGATTCGAAGCGACGCAGGGCATGGGCCCGGGTGGGTTCACCGAGAGTGTCTGCACCGCCGACCACGCCGTGGAGGCCAACCACAAGCTGCGCGCCGTGATCGAGGTGCTCAAGACCGGCACGCCGCAGACCCTGGTGGTCGGCATGGGGCACGGCACCTGCACGTGCGAGGGGGCCGCGTTCGAGTACGTGTTCAACGTCGACCACGAGCTTCGCGAGGCGGGGGTCCGCGATCTGGCCCGCGTGGTGTACCTCACCAACGAAGCGGCGCTCGGCGACTTCGGCGTCGACGGCATGGTGTTCGACCAGCAGGGCTTCCAGACGACCAGCGAGTTGTGGACCGGTTCGTTGTTCCGCGAGCGTGGTGTGGAGGCGATCCTCGGCGCGCACGTCTCGAAGGTGGAGGAGGGCCTGATCCACTACGAGACCCTGGATGGCTCCACCCACACGATCGAGTTCGACTTCGCGATGCTGATTCCCCCGTTCGGCGGGGTGCCGCTGAAGGCCTACGACGCCGACGACAACGACATCACCGCCGAGATCTTCGCCCCGTCCGGGTTCATGAAGGTGGACGCCGACTACACCGTCAAGCCCTACGAGCAGTGGCGCGCGGAGGACTGGCCGACCACCTACGCCGCTCCCGGATACGACAACCTCTGGGCGGTCGGCATCGCGTTCGCCCCACCGCACCAGATCTCGCGTCCACGGCACACCGCGAACGGCACCCTGGTCGCGCCGTCGCCGCCGCGCACCGGCATGCCGTCGGGAGTGATGGGCAAGACGGTCGCCCTGACGATCGCCGACCGCATCAAGCACGGCGCGAACTCGCCGGCGCACACCGCGTCCATGGCCCGGATGGGGGCGGCGTGCGTGGCCTCAGCCGGCGCCGGTCTGACCAGGGGCTCCGCGGCGGCCATGACCATGCTGCCCGTCGTGCCCGACTACCAGCGCTACAGCACCGGACGCGACGAGCGCGAGACCCGCGGCGAGCTGGGGCTGCACGGGCACTGGGTGAAGCTGATGCTGCACTATCTGTTCATCTACAAGGCCAAGGCCCGCCCGGGCTGGCAACTGATACCGGAGTGAGCGATGACTGAGACGATCCACAACCCGACCGACCCGATCGCCGACCTGTCGAAGTCGCCGCTGCCCACCGGCAAGACCCTGAAGATGCGTCAGAGCCTGCCGTTTCAGTTCACCCGGTTCCTGTCCTTCAACGGCCGGATCATGCGGATGGTCGTCAAAGGCCATCACTGACCACACCGCACGCGTCTGCCTGAGTTGATCTGAGCTGGACGGCATCCGGCCGGTCCTGCACGCGCCGCTTCGACGGCGTCGCGCGGGATTCGTCCGGTCGCCCTCGCGCCGCCGCTTCGCCGGGTTATCTTTAGCCATGGCGCCGGTTCGATTGGTGATCGACGGCCACCCGATCGAGGGTGAGCCCGGCACGTCGCTGCTGCAGGCCTGGGTCGCCGCGGGGCTGCCGCTGACCGAGAACGTGGGCTGCATGGGGCAGGGCGTGTGTGGTGCCTGCCGGGTGCTGGTGCGCCGGCCCGGGGAGCGCCTGGCCCAGACCGGGCTGGCCTGCGAAACCCTGGTCGAGGACGGCATGCAGGTCGCCTTCATCAACCTTTCCCGCCGCTCCCGTCCGCACCCCTACGACCTGCACGCCCTGGGCGACAGCTGGGACGCGATCGGCCGCATCGACGAGTTGTTCCCCGAGGCCAAACGCTGCCGTCACTGCGGGGGCTGCGATTCGGCGTGCCCCAAGGGCATCGAGGTGCAGCAGATGGTGCACCTGGCCGCGGTCGGTCAGACCTACGCGGCAGCCGAACTGTTCGACGACTGCGTCCAGTGCAACCTGTGCGTGGCGGCCTGCCCCGAGCACATCGATCCGGCGCACCTGGGTCAGCTGGTCCGCCGGATGACGGCGTCGATGACGCTGCGGCCGTCCGATCTGATCATGCGGCTGCACGAGATCGAGGCCGGCGAGCAGCCCATCGATCTGGACGCTCCCGGCGCGCTGCCGCCGTCCAGCAGCATCGAGAACGAACCCGTTCAGGGCACCGGGGACCAGCGATGAGCGCCGGCATCGCCTACGACCAGGCCAGGACGGCCTGGCGACGCGCCGCACCGGCCAACGCGCGTGCCCTCGACCTGCCGGTGACTGAGTTGCTGACCGGGTTCCACCCCGACCGCAAGCGTGGCACCCGCAGCAAGCTGATGATCGGCCCCAACGCCGGTCAGAAGGCCCCGATCGCCCTGGCCAGGCTGCTGCAGTCGGATTCGTTGTTGCAGGACGTGGACATCGCCGGGGCACCGACCCTCGAAGCGGACGTGCTGGTGATCGGCGGCGGGGGGGCCGGCTGCATTGCTGCGCTGACCGCCGCCCGCGCCGGTGCCCGGGTGCTGGTGGCCACCAAACTGGGCCTGGGCGACAGCAACACGGTGATGGCCGAGGGCGGCATTCAGGCTGCTGTCGGCGCCGACGACAGCCTGCAACGGCACTTCGAGGACACCCTGCGGGCCGGGCATTTCTCCGCCGACAAAGAGTTGGTGGCCGCCCTGGTCTCGGGTGGCCCCTCGGCCATCCGCTGGCTGATCCGCGAAGGCATGAGCTTCGATCTGGCCGAGGGCAGCCAACGCATGGGTGGCACGCTGCGGCGCAAGACCCCTGGTGGGGCCACCGCGGCCCGGCTGCTCTCGTTCCGCGACTTCACCGGCCTGGAGCTGATGCGTGCGGTGCGCGAGGCGACGCTGCTGCAGTCCTCGATCACCATCCTGGAGCGGCACCCCGCCCTCGAACTGCTCAGCGATGATCGTGGACGCTGCGCCGGCGCAGTGCTGCACGACCTGGCGCGCGGCCAGGCGGTGGTGGCGCGCAGCGCCGCGACCGTGTTGACCACCGGCGGATCGGGACGGCTGCACCTGGCCGGCTTCCCCACGTCCAACCACTACGGCGCGACCGCGGACGGACTGGTGCTGGCCTACCGGCTCGGCGCACTGCTGCGCGACATCGACAGTTTTCAGTACCACCCCACCGGCATCGCGTGGCCGGCGCCGCTGGAGGGTCAGCTGATCAGCGAGGCCGCCCGCTCGGCCGGCGCGTTTCTGGTCAACGGGCTGGGGCAGCGCTTCGTGGACGAACTGCAGCCCCGCGACATCGTCGCGTCGGCCATCCTGCGCGAGATCGCCGAGGGACGGGCGGCGGTGCGTGACGACAAGGTCGGGGTCTTTCTCGACACGCCGAGCCTGGAGCGGGCGCGTCCCGGCATTCTGGGTCGCGACCTGGTCACCCTGCGCCACCTGGCCGGCCGCGCCGGCTTCGACCCCGCCGAGGAACCGTTCCTCGTCCGTCCGACGCTGCACTACCAAAACGGCGGGGTGCAGATCAACGTGGCCGGTCACACCACCGTGCCGGGCCTGCTGGCCGCCGGCGAGGTGACCGGTGGCCTGCACGGCAACAACCGCATGATGGGCAACGCTCTGCTCGAGCTGGTCGTGTTCGGACGGCGGGCCGGGGCCAGCGCAGCGGCGGACGCGCGCCGCGACCGTCCACGCAACATCGGGCTCACCCACCTGGCCGACTGGCGCCGCGCCATGGAGGGCCACCGGTTGCCGTTGGATCGCAAGGCGCCGCTGCTGTTCCCGCCCTACGGCAACTTCGACCCCGTCCGCGACCGCAGGAGGGGCGCATGACCACCGTGCTGACCGCCCCCGAGATTCAGGTCGTCGCCGACCTGCCCGCCTGGCTGGCCACCGGCGGGGCGAGGGACTGCGCAACGCGCTCGCCGATCCGGACGCCATCGTGCCCACCCTGGAAGCCGCCGGGCTGCGTGGCCTCGGGGGTGCCGGCTTTCCCACCCACCGCAAGTGGGCGGCGGTGGCCGCCCAGCCGCCGAACCCCGAGGGTGGCGGCAAGTGGATCGTCTGCAACGGCAACGAGGACGAGCCCGGCACGTTCAAGGACCGCTTTCTGCTCTCACGGACGCCGCACCAGGTGATCGAGGGCGCCCTGATCGCCGCGGTCGCGGTGCGCGCCAACCAGATCGCGCTGTACGTGAACCCGCGCGAGGACCAATCGGTGGTGGCGTTGCGACTGTCGGCGATCGCGTGGACGGCGCACCCGCTGCTCGATCAGGTCGCGGAGCTGGTCGGAGCACCGATCCAGCTGCACGTGTGCGAAAGCTCGGGCCTGTACGTCGGCGGTGAAGAGACCGCGGCGGTGGCCAACGTGATGGGCGGCTTCCCATTCCCCTCCCTGAAACCGCCCTACCCGGCCGAGCGGGGGGTTCACGGCGCGCCAACGCTGCTGAACAACGTCGAGACGCTCGCCCACGTCACGCACATTCTGCGCCACGGTGCCGACTGGTACCGCGACCTCGGACTGGGGGACGCGGTCGGCATGAAGCTGTATTCGCTGTCCGGCGACGTGCTGCAGCCCGGGCTGCACGAGTTGCCGATGGGCACCTCGCTGCGCGAACTGGTGTTCGGCTGCGGCGGCGGCATGCTGGCCGGCAAGGGGTTCAAGGCGGTCTTCACGGGCGGGCCGTCGAACACCCTGCTCACCGACCGCGACCTCGACATCGCGTTGGACTTCGAGAGCCTGCAGGCCCGCGGATCCCGCCTCGGCACCGGGGCGATGATCGTGGTGGGGGAGGGCACCAGCATTCTGCGCAAGACCGCCGAGTACGTCGGATTCTTCGCCGCCAACTCGTGCGGGCAGTGTCCCTCGTGCAAGATCGGCACCCTTCAGGTGTCGCGACTGTTGGAGCGGATCGACGCGGGCGCGGGTCGTCCGGCCGATCTGGAGGCGTTGGAGAGCTTCACCCGGTTGCTGCCCGGCTCCGGACGCTGCGGCCTGGTGGACGGGGCCGCCACCGTGCTGGCCAGTTCGCTGGCGACCTTCCGCAGCGAATACGAGCGCGCGGTGCGTCGCGGCTGAGGTTGGTTGATCCTCGCGGGTGCCCAGGTCGGCGGACGGGCAGGCGCGGGCGAGATCTTCGACCTCCCGAACGCGGCCCGCCGCTTCGGCCGGACGGGCGGTGCCTCGGACTCGTCGACGCACCAACCCCGGCGGCCGAGAATCCCGGTCGTGCAGCGGCCCCGGGACCCGAAACCGGAGCTTCCGCGGGAGTGTCGCAAGGGACTTTCCGGCCTTCTTGCCCTGCGCGAAGAATTCATCGTGGCCGTCTCGACAAAACCCCGGCGCGCTACTGGCCTGTGCTTTTAGGTGATCACCTAACGCTGTCTCGCAGCCGCCGGACAGCCGAGAAGGGAGCATCATCGTGACTGCCTCTGCCCCGGCCGAGAAGGTTGCCGAATCGTCCAAGCTGTTGGATTGGATCGAGCGAGTCGGCAACAAGGTTCCCAACCCGACGATCATGTTCGTCTACCTGATTGGCGTTGTCGCCGTACTTTCCGCGTTGCTGTCGTGGGCGGGCGTGAGCGTCACCGACGAGATGGTCATCCCGGTGCCCAAGGACGAGTTCAGCCAGATCAACGAGCATCTGGGCGGCACGTGGACCATTTACGACTCCGTGACGGGCGAGCCGGCAGAAGTGCCCGAGTTCATCGTCAAAGAGCAGACCATTTCGGTGCGCAACCTGCTCTCGGTGGAGGGCGCCCGGTTCTTCTTCTCATCATTCGTCGACAACTTCGCCGGCTTCGGTGTGGTCGCGGTGGTGCTGGTCTCGATGGCCGGTGTCGGTGTGGCCGAGCACGCGGGCCTGATGGGTGCTTTGATCCGCAAGATCGTGAAGGTCGCGCCGGCGAAGTGGCTCACCTTCATCCTGATCTTCGTCGGAGTGCTGTCGTCGGTGGCGACCGATGCCGGCTATCTGATTCTGGTGCCGTTGGCCGCGGCCGCCTTCTATTCGGTCGGACGTCATCCGCTGGCCGGGTTGGCCGCGGCGTTCGCCGGTGTCGGCGGCGTCTTCGCGGTCAATCTGCTGCTCACCCCGTCGGACGCGATGCTGAACGAAATCACCAACTCGGTGCTGACCAGCCTCAACCTGCCGGTGCTGGAGATCACCCAGAACTACTTCTTCTCGATCGTGTCCTCGTTCGTCCTCGCGGCTGTCGTGTGGCTGGTCACGGTGAAGATCACCCAGAAACGGCTGGGCGCCTTTGAGGGCGCCGACGGCGGCTTCCACGCCGACGAAGAGGTGGACGAAGAGACCGAGGCCAAGGGTCTGCGCACGGCCGGTATCTGGGTCGGCGTCTTCTTCATCTTCGTGCTCGCCCTGACCTTGCCGCCCGGCGCGCCGCTGCGGGATCCGGCCACCGGCGACATCATCGGCAACACCCGTTCATGGCGTCGCTGGTGTTCGTGATCTCGCTGGCCTTCATGGTGGCCGGGCTCGGTTACGGCAAGGGTGCCAAGACTCTGCAGGGCGGCAACGATGCGGTGACGGCGATCACCAAAACCTTCGGCAGTCTCGCCGGGCTGTTGCTGATGTTCCTGATGATCGCCCAGTTCATCGCACTGTTCAATTGGTCCAACCTGCCCACGGTGGCAGCGGTGTCGGCCGCGGAAGTGCTCGTCCAGGCCAACGTGCCGGCGATCGTGCTGCTGGTCGCCTTCATCCTGGTGATCGTGATCCTGGATTTCATCCTCCCCGGCCTGGTTCCGAAGTGGGTGATCTTCGCCCCGGTGTTCATCCCGATCTTCGCCCAGCTCGGCGTCGCCCCGCAGACCCTGCTTGCCGCCTATCGGGTCGGCGACTCACCGGTCAACATCCTGACCCCGCTGATGGTCTACCTGCCCTTCATGGTGACCGTCGCACAGCGGTACAAGAAGGACGCCGGTATCGGCACGATCATTTCGCTGATGCTGCCCTACGCGATCGCGATTCTGCTGGCTTGGATCGTGCTGTTCGTCCTCTGGTTCGTCATCGGTATTCCTTGGGGGCCGGGCGCACCGGTCAACATGCCCTGACCCTCCACATCCCACCACCGCAAAGGAACTGTCATGAAGACCAGTGGAATCGATCCGATCCCGTCCCGCAGCCGTCAGGTCACGGTGAGTGTCATCGAGGCCGATCAGGATCCGGTAGCCGATGCGCTCGCCGTGCCGGTGATCGCAGACCAGCCGGTGCCGAGCGTGCTCGGACTCGACCTGGAGGCCCTCGCCCGCGCCGGCTTCACCCCCAAGGTGGGCACCGCGCTGGCCTTCCCCTCGGCCACCTCTCCGGTGCTGGTCGCGGTCGGCGCCGGTGAGGTGAAGGAGCTGACGGTGGCGAAGATCCGACTCGCCGCCGCCGCCTTCGCCCGTTCGGTGCCCCAGGACTCCGCGCTCGCCGCGGTGGTGCCGGCCGTGGACGACCTGCCGGTCACCGAAGCCGCTGCGGCGATCGTGGAGGGCATTCTGCTGGCCCGTTACGAGTTCTCGCTGAAGAGCGCGCCGTCGGCGGCCAAACCGGTTGAGACGATCGTGCTGGTGGCTCCCGAGGGTGGTTCCGACGAGGTTCAATCGGGCGCTGTCCGAGGGCTGGCGACGGCCCGGGCCGGCATGCTGGGCCGTGATCTGGCGGGCTGCCCGGGCGGGTTGTTGACCGCCTCGCGGATGGCCGAGCTGGCCGTGCGGATCGGCGCCGAAGCGGGACTGGACGTCCAAGTGCATGACCGGCGGGCACTGATCGAGTTGGGTTGTGGTGGCCTGCTGGGCGTGAACAAGGGGTCAGCCGAAGAGCCCAGGATGATCGTGCTGACCTACACCCCGTCGGAGGAGCCGGGCGGGCATCTGGCGCTGGTGGGCAAGGGCATCATGTACGACTCGGGCGGTCTGGCTTTGAAGCCGGGCGACCTGTCGCACTCGCAGATGAAGAACGACATGACCGGTGCCGGCAACATCCTGGCCGCGATGAGCGTGCTGACCGAGTTGGCCTGCCCCACCAAGGTGACCGGCTATCTGATGTGCACCGACAACATGCCGTCAGGCTCGGCGATGCAGTTGGGCGACGTGCTGACGATGTATGGCGGCAAGACGGTGGAGGTGTTGAACACCGACGCCGAGGGACGCCTGGTGATGGCCGACGCCCTGGTGATGGCGACAGAACTCGGGGTGGATGCGATCGTCGACATCGCCACCCTGACCGGCGCCTGTCTGCGGACCTTCGGCGAAGAGGTGGCCGGACTGATGTCGAGCAGCGACAGCCTCTCAGCGCAGGTCAGCGACGCGGGCGAGCTGGTGGACGAGCCGGTGTGGCGGCTCCCGCTGGTGCCGTCCTACCTGGCCGAACTGCAGTCCGACATCGCGGACCTGAAGAACCTCGGCGGCCCCAACGCGGGCGCGATCACCGCCGGGTTGTTCCTCCAGGAGTTCGTGGGCGACACGCCGTGGGCGCACATCGACATCGCGGGCACCGCGCAGTCGTCCACACCGCGCGGCTGGACCAATCGCGGTACCACCGCCTTCGGCACCCGGCTGCTCGTTGAGCTGGCGATGGACTTCACCCTGCCCACTTGGGAGTGATCGAGGCTGTGCTGTCGGTCCGGGGCGAAGATCAGGAATCGCCGCCGGACCGCGGCTCACGGCGCCCGGTGGAGTGCTCGTGCCCAGTGGTGGGTGATCGCCAGAAAGGCCTGTCTAGCCCCGATCAAGGGGTGTCGAGGTGACGTCTGGCACGGCACGGGGTGGTGGGAGTCGACCTATTCGCACTCGTGACCCGGTGCGCGGGCGCATGTGCGGATCGTCCACACCCCCTGCCTGAGTGAGGGCGATCAGGATCGCCCGGCCTCGTCCACCGGGACGCCTCGTTGTCAGCAACGGTGCGCGGTTTCGGGTTGGGTACCTGCTTTCGCGTCATAACACGAAAGTGTGTGCCGAAGGTGAAAGCGTGCACCGCTGCTGAGAACCGGCACCGCCCTCAAGGCCAGCGTGAACGTCGGGCGTGGTGCGGCGGATAGCCTGAGCGACTTCATGTACTTCTCTGGTGAGTACAAAGTGCGTACAGTGGTGGAGAAGCCGCGATGAAACGTGCCGCCTGCCCACGGGAGGGGATCATGACTGGCAAGAGCGAACGAATGAACCTGCGTTGTAGCACCGAGGCCTTGGCGACGCTTCGGGAGGCGGCCGAGGTCCAGGGGCAGGACTTGACCTCGTTCGTGCTCGGGGCGGCACTTGACCGCGCCCGCAGCGTGCTCGCGGAGGATCGCATCTTGCGGCTCAACCCCGCCGAGATCGTCCAGCTCGAGCGTGCGCTGGACACTGACCCGAAGGTGATCCCCCAACTGGCACGGCTGTTTGCGGGTCACAGTGGAGCGGCAGCTCTCGCTCACCACACACGCGTCGATCGGCGTCAGAGGCCCTGATGTCAGCGGCGCATGCTAGCTGCGGAGCATCGGCAGAACTCATCCCCGAGCCCCACGAAGCTCGATGAAGAGCAGCGCAACTCAACCTCAGTGCTTTAGTTGCTAAACTACTGCGGTGACTGTGATCGCATTGTTCGGGGCGACCGGAAAGACGGGTCAGCGGGTACAAGCGAAGGCGCTGGCCGAGGGTCACTCTGTACGAGCGCTGGTGCGTGATCCCGGCAAGGTCCAGGTGACGCACGAGCGCTTACAGGTGATTCAAGGCGACGTGCTGGACGCGAAGGCGGTGGCGCAGACGGTGGCCGGCGCGGACGTGGTGCTGGCCCTGTTCGGACACGTGAAAGGCTCGCAGCCAACCCTGCAGACCGACGGAACGCGGGCGATCGTGGCCGCCATGCAGGCGAGTGGAGTGACCCGACTGGTCACCTTGTCCGGGGGCGGCCTGCGCGCCCCGCAGGATCGTCCAAAACTGGCGGACCGAGTGATGAGAACACTGCTCCGGTTGATGGCCGGCGCTGTCCTGGCTGATGCCGAGGGTCATCTGGTGGTGCTGCAACAGTCGGGTGTGGACTGGACGGTGGTGCGTGGACCGATGTTGACCGAAGACCCGGGCAAGGGTCGCTATCGGGTCGGCTGGGTCGGCGTGGGCACGGGTATGCGGATCAGCCGTGACGACCTGGCCGACTTCATCCTCACCCAGGTGGCTGATCGGACGTTCGTCGGTCAGCTCCCGTTCGTCAGTGAGTAGCGTGGAAACCGCCCGGCTGCGGCTGGTGGGCATGGCGATGGAGGAGTTGGCGGCGTGGGCGCGCCAACTCTCGTCGCATCGCAGGTTCCCGTACGCCGAGCTGGACCTGAGCCGGTCGCAGGTCGAGGTGCTGTTCCTGGTGGCGCACGCTCGCGACGGCCTGACACCCGGTGCGCTGGCTCGAGAGTTGAAAGTCACTCCTGGCGCGGTCACGCAACTGGTGGCGGGGCTGGTGGAGTCCGGCCTGCTGGAGCCCACTCGAGATCCGCTGGACGCCCGGCGCCGGGTGCTGTCGTTGACCGAGGGCTCACGAATCAAGGTGGAACGCTTCGAGCAGGAGGTGGTGGGTGAGTTGGCCGGTCGCTTCGACACCCTGGACGACGATGAACTGGACACGCTGATTCGACTACTGGCCAGAACGAGAGAGACGCCATTGGTGCGGTTCGTGTGACGGAGGCAACGGGGAATGTCGACTCGGCCGTCTTTCTCCCGTGCGTGACGCGGCAAGACCGTGGTGGAAGCCCCCTCAGCCCGCCGGCGCAAGTTCCTCGATCAGCGCTTGGACGCGTCGGCGGATCTCGTCGCGGATGGGCCGGACGGCCTCGATGCCCTGGCCGGCGGGGTCGTCCAGCACCCAGTCCTCGTACCGCTTGCCGGGGTAGAAGGGGCAGGTGTCGCCGCAGCCCATCGTGATCACCACGTCGGAGGCCTCGACGGCGTTCGTGCTGAGGATCTTCGGCCGCTCGGCGGCGATGTCGATGCCCTCCTCGGCCATCGCCCGGACGGCCATCGGGTTGATCGAGCCGGCGGGTGCGGAGCCCGCGGAGAGTACGTCGATGCGATCCCCGGCCAGGTGCCGCAGGTAGCCGGCCGCCATCTGGGATCGTCCGGCGTTGTGGATGCACACGAACAGCACGGTGGGTCTGCTCATCACTGCCTTTCCTGTTCTCTGGCGGGGGATGACCTGCCTTGACGAACTCATTGACTCAACTAGTATTGAGGCAATGATCGTGGAGGTATTGGGTGGTGTCAACAAGCTCAGTCGCCGACCGGGCCCGGGCCTATGCGGCCTTGGGTGATCCGTCCCGGTTGGCGATCGTCGACCTGCTTGCCAATGCGGACCTGGCCTCCGGTGAACTCTCCGACCGACTGGGCATCCCGACGAACCTGATGGCACACCACCTCCGCGTGCTGGAAGAAGCCGGGCTGATCCAGCGCCGGCGATCCGAGGGTGACGCTCGGCGCAGCTACATCACCCGCACCCACGGCTGCCATCAGCTGCTCGGCGCCAGGCGCCAGGCGCCCCCGTCCACCGTGGCCTTCGTGTGCTCGCAGAACTCGGCTCGCTCCCAGCTGGCCGAGTGCTTCTGGCGGACCATCAGCGACATCCCTGCCGTTTCCGGGGGCACCCACCCGGCCCGCCGCGTGCATCCCGGGGCCGTCACCGTGGGACGACGGCACGGCCTCGACCTGAGCGCGGCACGTCCCCGCCTGGCCGCCGACGTGCTCTCCGGCGACGAACTGGTCATCGCGGTCTGCGACCGTGCCTACGAGCAGAGCCGCAGCCGGCCGTTGCACTGGTCGATCCCCGACCCGGCCCGCGCAGCGAGTGACGACGCGTTCGAGAGGGCCTACGACGACATCGCCGGCCGGATCACCCGACTGGCCGCCAGCCTGGAACACTCCTGACCTGCGCAGCGTCCGCCGGAATCTCAGGGTTGCCGGTGGGGAGGCGCGCAGTCAGCTTCGATCCGGCTTGTCGGCGCGAATGAAGGCGCTGGCGAACGTTCCATGCAACGCGCTCACGGCTGCCGCGCGGTCGGCGCCCTCGGGCAGATCCTCCGGGGCAAGCATCGCCGCCATGTCGTGGACGTCCTGGTCGGTGTAGGTGCGGGTGAGCTCGATCTCGGGATTGACGAAGCCTGCGGCCCGCAACTTGTCGAGGTAGTCGGTGTCGACCAGTGCGCCGGCGATGCAGCCGGTCCACAGCCCGACCACGGCCACCCACTCGGGCGCCAGCGGCCGAAGCAGCACCACGTCCGACACGGCGAACCTGCCACCCGGACGCAGCACGCGAAAGGCCTCGCGCAGCACGGCGTCCTTGTCGGTGGACAGGTTGATCACGCAGTTCGAGATCACCACGTCGATCGAGGCGCTCGGCAGCGGCACGTTCTCGATCGTGCCCTTGAGGAAGGTGGCGTTGGTGATACCGGCCTCCAGCCGGTTCCGCTCGGCGAGGGTCAGCATGTCATCGGTCATGTCCAGGCCGTACGCGAGGCCGTCCGGCGCGACTCGACGGGCGGACAGCAGCACGTCCAGCCCGCCCCCCGAACCCAGATCGAGCACCCGCTGGCCGGGCCGCAGGTCGATCAGGGCCGTCGGGTTCCCGCATCCCAGGGACGCCGAGAGGGCGCCCTCGGAGGGGGTTTCGGTGCCGGTGTAGAGGCCGGCGGTCACCGGATCGGACGTGTCGCAGCACCCCGTGCCGCAGCACGAGGAGTCCACCAGCTGCAGGGACGCCCGCGCTGACGCGGCGTAGCGCTGCCGCACGGCCTCCTGGACGTCCGACTCGTCGGTACCGGTGGGTATGGTCACGTCTGACTCCTGTCTAGAGGCTTATCGAAACAATACCCTGGCGCCTGATTCGAAATGTGTCAAGATAGGCGCATGCAGATCGTTCTTGACCCGGTCGTCGAGGCCCCGTGTTGCGTGCTCGGCACCGTCGATCTCGACCAGGCTGAGGCGGAGCGAATCGCGCCCATGTTCAAAGCGCTCGGCGACCCCGTCCGGCTGCGGTTGGCCGCCCTCATCGCCGCCGGGGGCCGCGTCTGCGTGTGCGAACTGACCGGCAACTTCGATCTCTCCGGCCCGACCATCAGCCACCACCTGAAGACACTGCGCGAGGCCGGCCTGGTCGACTGCGAGCGCACGGGCACCTGGGTCTACTACTGGATCCGGCCCGAATCGCTGCAGCTGCTGGCGGGGCTGCTGCAGGTGACTGGGCCGGTCGGCTGAGCGCCGATCACGCCACGCCCTGGCTGCGGCGATAGCCGTGGTTGACACGCTCCTGACAGGTTGGCACCAGGCCTGGCACAGCCCCGACTGGACCCTTGGAATCAGACAGGCAACCACGAGTCTCAAGGAGTCCTCATGTCCCGTTCCACCAAGGTCGTCATCGCCTCGGCCGCTGCCGGCGCTCTCGCGCTCGGAGTCGGCATCGGCATCGCTGGGTTCGCGTCCGCCGACCCGACCGCCTCGCCATCGGCCAGCCCGACATCCTCGGCGTCCGCAGACCAGAGTCGCGGAGGCGGCAGAGGGGATCGCCGGGGTGGGCCGGGGCGCGGCATCGACAATGCCGAGCTGGCCAAGCAGCTCGCCGAGAAGCTCGGTGTGGACGAGGCGAAGGTCACCGAGGCGCTGAAAGCGATCCGCGAAGCCAACCGGGCGAGCAAACCGTCCACCTCGCCGTCCGCCTCCCCGAGCGCTACGGCGACCACCCGGCCGAGCCGACCCAGTTCGAGCGAGCGTCGCGCTGCGTTGGCCAAGCAGCTGGCCGAGAAGCTCGGTGTGGACGAGGCGAAGGTCCTCAAGGCGCTGGAAGAGATTCAGGCGGCCCAGGACGCCGAGCGGGCCGCGGCGCTGACGACGAAGCTGGACGAGGCGGTCAAGGCCGGAACCCTCACCCAGGCCGAGGCCGACGCGGTCAAGAAGGCCGCCGAGAAGGGCGTGATCAGCGGCCGCTGAAGCCGATCCCGCCCACGCCTCGTTTGACGCTCGCCCAACTATTTGCCGCTCGCGAAGCTTCGCGAGCGGCAAATAGTCAGCCGAGCGGGTGCTCGGGCGGCGGTGGCAGCGGGCAGCGGTGCGGGCGGTCAGCGGGTGGTGGGTCAGCGGGTGGGTCAGGGGTGCGGGTGGGTGAGCAGATCGGCTACGAGATGCGCCGTCGGTACACCGCCCGGGCGGCGACCGCCGCGACGACGAGAATGCCGAGGCACCAGGCCAGCGCGATCCAGATTTCGCTGCCGACGGGCTGGCCGGCGAACAGGGCGCGCAACGTGTTCACGATCGAGGTGACCGGCTGGTTCTCGGCGAACCACCGGACCGGCCCCGGCATCGTCGCGGTGGGCACGAAGGCCGAACTGATGAACGGCAGGAAGATCAACGGGTACGAGAAGGCGCTCGCACCGTCGATGGTTTTGGCGGTCAGCCCGGGAATGACGGCCAGCCAGGTCAGCGCAAGGGTGAACAGCACCAGGATGCCCGCGGCCGCCAGCCAGGCCGGCACGCCGGCCCCTGATCGGAAACCCATCAGCAACGCGACCATCACGACCACGACGAGTGAGATCAGGTTCGCCACCAGCGAGGTGAGCACGTGCGCCCACAGCACCGACGACCGGGCGATCGGCATGGAATGGAACCGGTCGAAGATGCCGCCCTGAAGATCGAGAAACAACCGGTAGGCGGTGTAGGCGATGCCGGAGGCGATGGTGATCAGCAGAATGCCTGGCAGCAGATAGTTGATGTAGGAGTCGGTCCCGGTGTCGATCGCGCCGCCGAGCACGTAGACGAACAGCAGCATCATGGCGATCGGGGTGACCGCCGTGGTGATGATGGTGTCGAGGCTGCGCGAGACGTGTTTCAGCGAGCGTCCGGTGAGCACGGCGGTGTCGCCGAAGAAGTGGGTCGCGCTCACGGTTGTTCTCCGGTCTCCACGGTGCCCCCGACCAGGGCGAGAAAGACGTCCTCGAGGGTGGGCTGCTTCTCGACGTACTCGACCTGAGCCGGCGGCAGTAGCTGCTTCAGCTCGGCGAGGGTGCCGTTGACCAGCACCCGGCCGTCGTGCAGGATCGCGATCCGGTCCGCGAGCTGTTCGGCCTCGTCGAGGTACTGCGTGGTGAGCAGCACCGTCGTGCCGCCGACGGCCAGCTCGCGGACCGCCTGCCACACCTCAAGCCGTCCTTGCGGGTCGAGACCGGTGGTCGGCTCGTCCAGAAAGATCACCGGAGGATCGCCGATCAGGCTCATGGCGATGTCGAGCCGCCGGCGCATGCCGCCGGAGTAGGTGGCCACCCTGCGGTCGGCCGCGTCCGTCAGGGCGAACCGCTGCAGCAGCCTCTCGGCGAGCCGAGCGGCGTCCGGCAGGTGCCTCAGCCGGGCGACGAGCACCAGGTTCTCCCGCCCGCTGAGCACCTCGTCGACGGCGGCGAACTGGCCGGTCAGGCTGAGGGACGCGCGGACGTCCCCCGGCTGGGTGGCCACGTCGAAGCCGTTCACCTCGGCACTGCCGCCGTCCGCCTTGAGCAGGGTGCAGAGGATCTTGATCACGGTCGTCTTGCCGGCGCCGTTGGAGCCGAGCAAAGCGAAGATGCTGCCCGGGGCGACCTCGAAGTCGACGCCCCGCAACACCGCCAGGTCACCGAACGACTTGTGCAGCGACTGGACGCTGATGGCGGCCTGGGTGGTCATGGCCGTTCTGCCCGCTCCGCGTCGTTGATCGCCTGGATCAGCCGGGCGCGTTCCTTGTTGTAGGTTCTCGCCAAATCTGTCGGCGGCAAAGTGCCGCCGACCAGGCAGACGACAGATCGGGCGGTGCCCGCCGATTCTCACTATCTTGCCGGTTTCTTCAAGGTCGGAGGCTTGAAGTGTTCGATTTCAGCGGGGTCAGGAGGTCGCCAGTCGCCGTCGCCGTATGGGGACCGTCCTACGAAGAAGGCAGCCGCCCATCTGCGCCTCCAATTAGTGCGGTTGGAACTGGATCGCCCCCTGCCTTGGTCTCCTTGGGTCAGTCGTGGTGGGCGGGTTCGTGAGCTTGGTGGCCTTGGGGTTCGAGTTGGAAGGTGCAGTGTTCGACGTCGAAGTGTTCGCCGAGGCATTCGCCGAGCCGGTCCAGGACTTCGCCGGCGCGGCCCCCGGTGAGGCAGTCGGCATCGACGACGACGTGAGCGGATAGCACTGGGACGCCGCTGGTGATGGTCCAGGCATGAAGGTCGTGAACGTCGGTGACGCCGTCGATCTCGACGATGTGCTGTCGGATCTGGTCGAGGTCTATGCCGCGCGGGGTGGCTTCGAGGAGGACGTCGACGACGTCGCGGAGCAGTGAGAACGCCCTAGGGATGATCATGACGAAGATCAGCAGGGAGGCGATCGAGTCGGCGCGGGTGTAGCCGGTGAAGATGATGATGAGAGCCGCGGCGATCACGGCCAGGGAGCCGAGCAGGTCGCCGAGGACTTCGAGGTAGGCGCCGCGGAGGTTGAGGCTCTCGTCCTTGCCGCCGCGCAGGATCAACAGTCCGACGGTGTTGGCGACGGCGCCGACCACGGCGACGGCGAGCATCAGTCCGCTGGAGATCTCGGCCGGCTGGTTCCAACGTGCGATGGCTTGCACGAGCACCCACACCGCGATGCCGGTCAGCAGGAGACCGTTGACCATGGCGGCCAGTACCTCAACCCGTTGCAGCCCGTAGGTGCGGGCGGAGGTGGCGGGTCGGGTGGCCAGGGTGGCGGCGATGAGGGCAATAACCAGGCCGGTGGAGTCGGTGAGCATGTGCCCGGCGTCGGCGAGCAGCGCCAGCGATCCGGAGGCGAGACCACCGATGACCTGCGCGATGAAGATGGAAGCGGTGATCGCCACCACGATGACCAGCCGTTGGCGGTGTCGTCCGGTGGCAGTCTCGGGGGCGTGGGAGTGGCTGTGTCCGCCGGTCATGCGGGGCCTCCTGCAGCGTGTGAGGACAGGGGCGCTGGCTGGAGTCGGCCCAGGCCCGGCACGAAGCGGCCGACGGTGGCTGCGTAGTCAGGGTAGGTGGTGTGGCGGCGGCGCA
The DNA here is from genome assembly GCA_016711205.1 of Micropruina sp. GTDB lineage: Bacteria > Actinomycetota > Actinomycetes > Propionibacteriales > Propionibacteriaceae > Micropruina. The sequence goes on from JADJTM010000001.1 coordinate 604,231, forward strand.
GGTACGGTTCCTCGACCAGCCGGGTCTGGATCTGGCAGGCGGTGATCATCATTGCCACGCCGACGAGCGACAGCCAGGTCACTGCCATGGTTGCGGTGCCGATCTGGATCATCATCATGGCCGTGAATATCGGGTTGCGGATCAGTCGGAATGGTCCGTCGGTGACCAGCTCGGTGGTCTCGGTGGGGTCGACGCCGATCCGCCAGGACCGGCCCATCGCCTGCTGCGCGACGACGCCCAGCCCGAGACCGGCCAGGGCTAGCAGCGTCCCTAACCCAACCACTACGGACACCACGGTCGAGACGTCACGTCCGGTGGTCAGCAGGGGCAGGACGCCAAGGGCGGTCAGGATCGGCGAGATCAGCCCGACAAGCACGGCGGCCGCGAAGCACAGTCCTGCCACTAGGGCCGCCGGGGCCCGGCTGGCGTTGAAGCCGTTGAACCCGTAACTGCCGGTGGCCCGCTGATGTTGCCAGATGCGCAGCCCGAACAACACAACTACACCCAAGCCGTAAAGTCCCGCCGCAGCCGCACTCACCGCGCACTCCCTTCGTCACCCTCGCCGGAGTCGTGGCTCTCGACGAGTTCGCCCTCCCAGGCCTCGCGGCCTTCGCGGATGGCGAATATGGCGATGACGAAGCCGGCGATGGGGTCGAGCCAGCCGGCACCGGTCAAGGCGAACATGCCCAGCCCGAGGAGGGTTGAGATACTCAGCAGCACACAGATGCGGGTCTCGGCGGCGTCGGCCAAGATCAGCGGGTCCCCGTCGAGCTGTTCGGCGACCCGCCGCTTCGCCCGGGCCAGCAGTGGCATGACGATGATCGACAACGCGAGCAGCACGATGCCGACGGTGGAGTTGTCTGGGTCCTCTCCGGCAGCCAGGTCGCGGATGCCTTCGACGGTGACGTAGGTCGCGAGGATGAAGAATGTGACGGCGACCAGCTTCAACGTGCGCCGTTCGCGCCGTTCGTCAGCCTCCCCGTGCCGCAGCCGGGCCGCGAGCCGCAGCCCTACCAGCACGGCGGCGATCGATTCGATGCCGGAGTCCAACCCGAAGCCGACTAGCGACACCAGCCCGGCGACCAACCCGGCAGTGATCGCCACCGCCCCCTCGGCCACGTTGTAGACGACGGTGAACTGGGCCAGCCGCAGCCCGCGGCGGGTGAGCCTTTCAGTCTCCGCTGCCGTCAACGTCACCCCGCTGGCGGTCACCGGCCCTCCGTTGCGGTTGCGGCGGCTGCGCGGAGAGCTGCAGGTTCGGCGGTGGGCGAGGTGTCGCGGCCGAAACCGTAGCGGGGACACAACTCCACCGCGTCCCCGGTAACGGTCAGCAGCTGCTGGGCGGCCGCCAATAACCTCATCAACTCCGGTGTGGCGGCCAGGGAGAACATCGACGCCCGCCCCTGCGGCCGCGAGGTGACCAACCCACAATCACGAAGACAAGCTAAGTGGGCGCTGACCGTGGACTGAGCCAAACCCAAGTGCGCTGTGAGATCCACCACCCGATGCTCACCCATCGACAGGTGCTGCAGGATCGCCAGCCTGGCCGGGTCGGAAAGACTGTGGAACAAGGACGCCGCCGGAGTCAGCGAGCGGGTCTCGTCCACCGATTGACTAGCGACCCCTGAAAGGTTAACCATCGGCATAAGACGATGTTAGCGACTGATCATGGTGAGTCGCAAGTGCAGTCGCTGTTGAGGATGACGCCGAGGTTTGTGTGACGTAGGCCGTCCGGTCACCGGTTCGCTCGCGTTGCCCCAGGCGGTGCGGTCTTGTCCGTAGGAGGTGTGAGTCGCATCGTTATCTGGCGGTGTTCTGTCAGCGCTCTGTGGCGGCCGCCTGAAACGACTCGGCCCTGCCACCGTAAGGGGACCGTCTTACGAGAACGGCCGAGTGGTGTCTTTGGGCAGCCGTCTGTGTGCTCGCGGTGCGTACATGATCACGGCAACGCCGATGAGACAAGTGTGGGCGCCAGCTTTGTGACACGGTCGGGTCGGAAGCCGTCGCCGACGATGCCCCCGGGTGTAGTGGTTGGTGGACACGCAGCAACCTGACGCTCACTTATTCCACATCTGGCCGCCCACGGCGGGCGTCTTCGTCGCCTGGCTCCCTGGCCCTGGTCGGGTCTCCTTCTGGGCCGCCGATGTACTACGCTCTGTAGGAGTCAGGAGAGCAATTAGGAGAATGATGCCCAAACCCCTCACGCTCATTGTTGCTGCCCTACTGGTTCTGGCCGGTTGCAGCAACTCCAGCGGTATAACGACTCCGGTGACGACGTCCAGTCCGGCGGTAGGTGGCGCGAACGAGTTACTTACCCGCCTCAGCCTCACCGGGAAGTCCGCGCAGGAAATCATCGAGACTCTCGACCAGGACACCCGCACCCGGCCTTTGCCGCTGCGCGCCTCGGTGCGTCCTGATGAAGTGATCCTCTCCGACGAAACCAGCCAAGCGTCGCTGCCGATCGTCGGTGACAGAGCCTTCTATCTGGCGATTGCGCCGTTCATGATCAAGACTCATGAATGCTTCCACCATAGTCTTGCGACTTGTCAGGGCGAACTGGTCAGCAAGCCGGTGCAGGTACGCATCGTGGACAGCGCAGGCGTGGTGCTCGTCGACGCGGAACGTACCACTTACACCAACGGTTTCGTTTCCTTCTGGCTGCCCCGAAACATCACGGGGACGATCACGGTGGCCGCCGACGGCAGGACTGGATCCGTTCCGTTCGCCACGAACAGCGACAGCCCTACGTGCCTCACGACCCTCAAGATGACCTGAGGTCGCGCGACACATCGCAGACGCGCGACTTGGGGAGCCAGGTGGGGGCGGCTCGCTGGAACCGCCCCCGGTTGGTGTGCTACAGCTGGGTGAGCAGCTGGTTCATGGTGGTGATTTCGGCCTGCTGGTCGGCGACGATCTTTTTGGCCAGGGCGATCACGGCGGGGTTCTGGCCGTTGTTGATTGCGTGTTGGGCCATGGTGATGGCGCCCTGGTGGTGCTTGATCATGCCGGTGAGGAACAGCCGGGCGGCGTCAACGCCGGTGGCCTTGTCGAGGGCGTCCATGTCGGCTTGGCTCATCATTCCGCCGCCCATGTCGTGGTCCATACCCATCGAGGGGCTGGGGTTTTCGTCCCAGCCGGCGAGCCAGCCGCTCATCTGGGCGATCTCGGGGGCTTGAGCGGCTTTGATCTGGGCGGCCAGGTCGGTGACCTTGGCGTCGATGCCGTCCTTGGCAAGGATCATGTCGCTCATCGCGACGGCTTGTTGGTGGTGCGGGATCATCATTTTGGCGAACATCACGTCGGCGTCGTTGTGGGGGCCGGCGGCGGGGGTTGCGGAGGCGTTGGGCGAGTTAGCAGTCGAGGGGCTGCCGCTGGAGCCGGGGCTCATCCCGGGCATGGTGGACATGTTGTTGGTGGAGCAGCCGGTGAGACCGGTCAGCACCAGTGCGGCGGCGACGGCCAGGGTGCCGCGAAGGCCATTGCGGCGGGCGGTTGTGAAGGCATGACGTGCTCGTTCTTTCTGTGTGGATGGTGCGGTGCAGCGAAGCTTGATCGGAGGGGCGGCCCGGGGGTGAGGACGGTCAGACGCATGGTCTGCCCGGGAGGCACGGTGTTCCGATCAGGTTCGGCTGACCGACAGTTCCACCAGACTGATCGGTGGGGGTTTGCGGTGATTGGGGTGGCTGAGGACGGCCAGCGGCTGCAGCCGTGGCTGAAGAATTCCTCGCCCGGTCCTAGGGGGTGGCAGCAAAAGACCGGTAGCAAGCAGACTGAGCGCCGCCAGGCAGGTGAGTGCCATCGCCGAATGGCCGGCGCAGTCGGGACAGCCGCCGTCCCCGGAGGTGGGACCTCCCTCGTCCGCCATCGGCACCAGGTGGGCGTGATCGGTCCCTGCCTCGACGGCATGACCCGCAGCGTGGTGCCGCAAATTGCCCGCCTGCACGGTCACCGACTGGTGGCTGATGCGTGAGTTGGCGGCGGTGTGGTTGCCGGACAGCTGGTGCATGGCGAGCAGGCTGAGTCCGACGGCCAGCACGGTGAGCCACAGGAGCAGCCGAGACCGTGCAGCGCCGTCAAGCGGCGCCGCCTCTGGCCTGGACCCGAGCATGGTTCTCACCGTACTCGGCTTGACGGAATACCCATGGGTGTACCGTCGTTGTCAGGGATACCCCCCAGGGGTATCTGCGAGAGGAGTTCCCAAGTGACGACGACCAGTTTCAAGACGAGGTGACCCGGTGACCGACCACCACAACCACCACTCGCCGGCAACCCCCCATAAGCCCGGCGCCACCCGCGCCGCCAGCGCGGCGCAGGCAGCCGCGCATGCCGACCATCACCACTCCGCCACCACTTCGGCCGGTGCGAACACACACGGCGAACACAACGACGGCGGACATGACGCACATGCCAGCCATGGCGGGCATGGCGGGCATGGCGGGCATGGCGGGCACGCTGATCATGTCGGCGAGTTCCGGCGGCTGTTCTGGGTGATGCTGGTGTTGGCGGTGCCGGTGATCGGGTTTTCGCCGATGTTCGCGATGCTGCTCGGCTACCCGCTGCCCAGCGCCGGCTGGGTTGGCTGGATCTCACCGCTGCTCGGCACGGTCATGTATGTGTGGGGCGGCCGGCCCTTTCTGACCGGCGCGGTCAGTGAGCTCCGCGCCCGGCAACCCGGGATGATGCTGCTGATCGCGCTGGCCATCACCGTGGCCTTCCTCGCCTCCTGGGGCGCCAGCCTCGGCCTGTTGCACCACGAGCTGGATTTCTGGTGGGAACTGGCCCTGCTGATCGTGATCATGCTGCTCGGCCACTGGATCGAGATGCGGTCCCTGGCTCAGACCACCTCAGCGTTGGACTCGTTGGCGGCGCTGCTGCCCGACGAGGCAGAACGGGTGGTCGCTTCCGGCAGCGACCAGATCGCCACCGAGCTGGTCCAACCGGCCGAGCTGCGGGTCGGGGACCTGGTCGTGGTCCGCCCGGGTGGCCGGATCCCCGCCGACGGCCGGATCCGGTCCGGCACCGCCAGCATGGATGAGGCGATGATCACCGGCGAGTCCAAGCCGGTCCGCCGAGGCGAAGGTGATCTGGTGGTAGCCGGCACCGTGGCCACCGACTCCGGGCTGCGGGTCGAGATCACCGCCATCGGCGACGACACCGCACTGGCTGGCATCCAGCGGCTGGTCGCCGACGCGCAGAACTCCTCCTCCCGGGCCCAGCGGATCGCTGACCGGGCCGCCGCGTGGCTGTTCTGGTTCGCGCTGCTCGCCGCAGTGATCACCGCCATCGTGTGGACGCTGCTCGGGCAGCCCGACCAGGCGGTGGTCCGCACCATCACGGTGCTGGTGATCGCCTGCCCCCACGCCCTCGGCCTCGCTATCCCGCTGGTCGTCTCCATCGCCACCGAACGCGCCGCCCGTGGTGGCGTGCTGGTCAAGGACCGGCTCGCGCTGGAGTCGATGCGGACCGTGACCACCGTGTTGTTCGACAAGACCGGCACCCTGACCAAGGGCCAGCCCACCATTACCGGCATCCACACCACCGGTCTCGACCAGGATGAGGTGCTGATCCTGGCGGCCAGCGCGGAAGCCGACTCCGAACATCCCCTGGCGCGGGCCATCGTGACCGCCGCCGAGCACCGCGAGCTCCAGCTTCAGCCGGCGATGGACTTCACTTCCTCGCCGGCGGTCGGTGTGTCCGCCACCGTCGACGGACGGCACGTTGAGGTCGGCGGCCCCACCCTGTTGCACCAACACGGCGTCGCGGAGCTGCCGGTCGTTGAGCAGTGGCGCGACGAGGGCGCAATCATCCTGCACGTGCTCGTCGACGGGCGGGTGGCCGGCGCCTTGAAGCTGGCCGACGAGATCCGGGAGGAGTCCCGCGCCGCCGTGCGTGCTCTGCACGACCGGAACGTGGAGGTGGTGATGATCACCGGGGACGCCGAGGCAGTGGCCGCCTCGGTCGCCGCCGAACTCGGCATCGACCGGTACTTCGCCGGGGTCCGGCCCGCAGACAAGTCCGCCAAGGTCCAGCAGCTGCAGGGCGAGGGGCGGCGGGTCGCCATGGTCGGCGACGGCGTCAACGACGCCCCGGCCCTGGCCTCGGCCGCCGTTGGCATCGCCATGGGCGCCGGCACCGACGTGGCGATCGCCTCGGCCGGTGTGATCCTGGCCAGTGACGACCCCAGGTCGGTGCTGTCGGTGATCGAGCTGTCAAAGGCGAGCTACCGCAAGATGAAGCAGAACCTGTGGTGGGCCGCCGGCTACAACCTGATCTCGGTGCCGCTGGCCGCCGGTGTGCTGGCCCCCATCGGCTTCGTCCTGCCGATGTCGGTCGGCGCCATCCTGATGTCGCTGTCCACCGTCGTGGTCGCGGTCAACGCCCAGCTGCTCCGCCGCCTGGACCTACGACCCGACACCATCGTCCCAACCAACAAGCTCGGGCCAAGCGAGCAACGCCCAACAGTCGGCGTCGAGAAGCCATGACACCTCACAAGAACCGGCGAACAACTACCGGAAAGCTGGCAATGGGGTCTCGCACCGCGCGCAGCTGACCCGTGACCGGATGACCGGATGACCCGATGACCCGATGACGGATCAGCGGCCGCGGGTGTTATTCGTCTGTGTCAAGAATGCCGGCACCAGACCCGGGACGAACTCTCCCAGCGCGGCATCGAGGGTCCGCACCGCCGACACCCAACCCACGACGAGCTGGTCAGCACGTGCAGCGCTACACCGAGCAGTTTGCGCTATCGGTCCGTGCCGGCGCCCGCGTCGACCGGAGCACTGGGACGGCCATCGGGTTCCCTGTTGTGTCGTCCGGGCACTCCACGCATACCGATCCTCGCCAGAGGACCGCTCAGCGCGCAGGCCGGTCCATACTGGGAACACGATCTGAGCCGCAACTGCAGGGGAGCGACATGCTACGACGGGTGGTCTGTTACGCGGCCTGCTTGTATCTGCTGTTCGCAGCCTCCGGGAGGTTTGTTGAAGCCATGGGCGTTGTTCGTTGCGGCTGCTCGCCTGATTGCTGGTGCCAACGCCCCGTCTTGAATATCTTCGGGTGGGTTTCTCCCCTCGGTCACCAGCCGACACAGACGGTTAACACTTTCGAACAGGGCCGAACCCTTGGATGACGAGAGACGACGAGATGGCCGAGCACCTGCCGGGGGCCAGAGCAGGACGGCAGCCCGGCGACGCAGCGCAGCAGCATCCAGCGGGAGATGGAACGGGCCCGCGTCACGTTTCACGAGTTGGTGAAGCGGGCCTCGGCTGAGGAGTTGAGTCGCCGATCCGACGGCACCCGGTGGACCAACCGGCAACTACTGTTCCACATGGTGTTCGGCTACCTGATCGTCCGCACCCTGATGCCGTTGGTTCACCTGCTCGGCCGGCTCGGCTGGAGCCGTCGGCTCGCCGCGACCCTCAACAGTCTCCGAGGGCCGTTCCACGTAATCAACTACCTGGGCTCGGCCTGCGGCGGACAAATCCTGTCCCCCACCGCGATGACCCGCCTCATGGACCGCACCGTCCAAGTCCTCCAGCGCAGGCTCGCCGGCGAAACCGACCACAGCCTGAACCTGGCCATGCACTTCCCGCCCACCTGGGATCCCTACTTCCAGCCCACCATGAGCGTGGCCGACGTCTACCACTTCGGCACCCAGCACTTCGACCATCACCAGCGGCAGTTGACACTCCAAGCCCCAGAGCAGCCTGGTCTGGGGATCCAACTGCTGGTGACATCGGACTGTCCCCACCGAGAAGCCGCCGAACATTTGCTGCGCACCGCGCTGGCCGAGGTCGGTCTTCCGACCAAGCTGCGTGTCCTGACCGTCACCGAAGCCGACGACGTCGCCCTGCAGGGTTTCGCCGGATCGCCCACCTTCCGCGCGAACAAGGCAGACCTGTTCCCACCGGCACGCCAGCCGGCCGGACTCAGCTGCCGCATCTACCGGACCGGTTCCACGTCGAGCGGACTTCCTGACCTGCACGATCTGCGGCAGGCGCTGAAACACGCGGCAGACCAGGCGCTATAGACGTCGCCAAAGCCACCGTCGCTTCGGTCCTATCGGCTGCCCCTCCAACCTGACGGCCCGCTTCGTTGAACCGCGTTTGTAGGTCGACGGGGGCAGACCGGGTGCGTGTGTGGTTCGACTTGGCCGCACGACAGTGGTCCCTTCTGGCCCGTGCGTCGAGTGGAGGGCGGATGAGCTAGGGCTGGGGTCAGCTGGTCGTGCGGCTTCATTGCCCATACCAACCGGTGGCGGCGGCGAGTAGCACGAGTGCTCCCCAGGTGTAGCGGCCTGGACACCCTCTGGTAGCTGCTCAACGCCCCGCCTACTCGTGACAGGGGCGTTCCGTAGGACGTCCGGTCACCGGTTCGCTCGCGTTGCCCCAGGCGGTGCGGTCTTGTCCGTAGGAGGCGCGGTCAGGGCCGTTCCCGTATGACTGCCCCGAAATAGTGCCCGGTGACCGGGGGCTTAACGGCGACCCTGAGCAGCGCTGTATAGGACCTGGTCGAGGCTTGGCTGTTCGAATCTCAGAAACGCGGTGACGACAAGAAGACTGGATAACGACAGGCCACCGACACGAAACCTGGATGACGACGACTTCCGGGTTCTCACTCATCGTCAAAGACCCCGTTTGGGAGGTCGAGGAGGCGGGCGCCGCCCTTCGTCAGGGGGGAGCTCGAACTGGCGGAGTGAGGTCAGGTCAGGGGGTCGGTGTGGGGCGTGGGGATGCTGAGTTGTCGTCGAGGGCGTCCACCGAAGTGGTCCGTCGGCATCGCCAAGGTTGCGCAGGTGGTTGTAGGCGGTATGGAAGAGGTCGGCGTGCCGCAGGGGGTTGGATCGGCGGTAGTCGGCGTAGGCGGGGGTGGTCGGGTCGAGCCAGAGTGCTTCGGGGCCGTAGGCGATGTTGCCGCCGGTGAACTTCTCCCAGAACTGTCGGGTCAGAGTCAGCAGGTCTGTGTCGGTGGGGTGTTGTCGGCGGCCGACCTTCACGGCCTCGGTGAGGAGGTCGGTGTCGCGGCCGACGATCCGGCGCTGCTGATAGTCGATCGGCGGCGTGTGGTGCTGAAGGAGGGTGATCAGGTTGTCGAGCGCGGCGTGGATCTCGGGCCAGGTGCCGTGGGCCTGGGCTTGGCGCAGGTAGGTGCCGATGCGGTTGGCGTGGGTCGCGGGAAGGCGGAGGTGGCGACAGATCGTCATCCACGGGTCGTGATTGCCGATCTTGGTCAGCGCCATAGCGAGCAGGCTGTTCCGCAGGGTTGGGTCGGTGCAGCCGAGCAGCGGTTCGGGCACACAGAGCGGCCAGATCGCTTGCGGTATCCAGGCCGGGGTGGGCTCGGGAAGCCTCGGCTTATGCTCGGGCAGTCGGAGGCGGCGGATCTGTGTGGGGTCGTGGAGGTGGCCGGCGGGATAGCGAGGTGCGTGGTGGGCGGCGCGGAACATCATCTGGTTGACCGGGGCCAGGTGATCGCGGATGCCCGCCAATTGGATGGCGGCGAGCAGCGGACTGTAGCGGTCGCTCGTGAGACGCCAGTTCGGGCGGATAGGGGCATGCGCCCCGTCATGGGGCAACATCGACGCCTGCCGGGCGGCGTCGGCCAGGTCGGTGGCGGTTACTACGGTGCCGGCGTCGGTGAGTGCAGGCCCGAACCGTGCCGGCTCGTGGGCCAGGTCGAGAAGTTCGCCACCGGGTCCGGAGGCATCGATGAGTTCGACGAGGGCTTGGAACGCGATTCGGTGTGTCACGGCAAGACCGGCGACTGTGACCGGGGTGGAGGGATCTGCGGCCCAGTCGTGCAGGAGTTGCTGGCTGGCGACCGCGGTTGCATGGGCGGAGCGCGCGGGTGCCGCGGTCAGATCGGCGTTGCACCAGTCCCGCAGGCGGCGCCGGCCGACTCGGTCGGTGGTGGGGATCTGGGAGGGGCAGACGCGCAGGTCGATGACTCGTCCGACCCAGCCGAACTGGGCGTGCGGCGGTTGCCCGCAGACGAGGCAGAGGTTGACCAGGTAGATGTGGTGGATCGGGCAGATCCACGACAGCGGCGATTGCCAATGGTCTGGCCACCACGGGTCGGGATCGGTCAGGCAGCGGGGGCAGTAGCGGGATTGCGGCTGGCTGGGTTTGGCGTGGCCGAACGCTTCGGCGTAAGTGTTGGCCGCGGCGGTCAGCGGCTGGATCCTGACCAGCGGCTTGATCTGATCCGGGGTCAGGCCGAGCCTGGCGGCCATGCCCGTGTAGGTGCGCAGTCGGATCGCGACGCCGCTGCTGCTGCTGATGCGGCGCTTCGCCCCGGCGTGGCGCAGGAGGTCACGCGCGGGCACGTCGTAGCGGACGGCGAGCCGCCGCATCCACGACAGCGTCGCTTCCCCTGGATGGGGTGGCAGGTGAATGGGGACGGCGTCGATGTCGTAGCCGCCCGGGATGACGCGCAGTGCGGGCTGCCCCCGTGACTGCGTGGCGGGGCGGGGCGTTTCAGCCGAGCGCTGCGGCGGTGTGGGCGGCATTGTCGACGGTGGAGGCGGTCAGCAGCTCAGCGGTGAGGGTTTCGACGCCGGTGGCGATGGCGAGGTAGCAGGCCCGGTCGATCAGGTTGGTGAGGGAGGCGATGTGGCCTTGGGTGCGGCGATGCAGCAGCTTGGCGTGGTCGGTGAGCATGCCTGGTCTGGCGTCGGCGAGCTTCATGTGGGTCTCCATCGCCCGCAGTAGATCGGTCCAGGCTTTCGCACCGGGGGTGGTGCCGATGTCGAACGGGGCGACCTCACATCGGGTGGCGCGGCGGGAGGTTTGGGCATAGACGGCGTCGGGACCGAGGATGCCCTCGTCGAAAAACCGCTTCTCCTGCAACCGGACACCGACATAGATGAAGGTGACCGGCATTTCGTTGGCCAGCCCCTTGAGGTGGTTGGACACCTCTTGCCCGTTCCGATGACGGAAGTCGATGAAGTGGAGATCGTCGATCACGATCAGCTGGGTCTCGCACGAGGCGACGCAGTCGACCGCGAGCGCGCCGAGACGGGCCGAGGAGGCCCGATCAGCGGCCGGGTGGCCGTAGAAGGCGAGGATCTTTTGATTCAGCCCCTTCAAGGTCATCCCGGCTGACAACGGCACGAACGCCACCGGCAGCCGCTGATGCCCCGAGGCGGTGCGGGGCGGGTTGCGGCGCATGATGCGGCGGTGGAAGTCGCGGGCGTAGCGAGTCGCGATCGTGGTCTTGCCCAACCCGGGTGCGGCGTCGACCACGACCGAGCCACGGAGCCGGTCGGCGTCGCGACGGTTCGAGGCCATCACCTGATCGATCACCGCGAACGCGGCGGCGAGCTGGTGGGTCTTCACCGTGGGCAGGTTCGCGTTCCAGACCAGCCGGGCCTCGTTGTAGTCTTCCAGGCTGTCCTCGTCGAGACGCGCCATCTCGGCACGGGTCAACACGTCCAGGTCGCTGCGCCGGGCAGCATTGACGAATGCGTCCCAGCCACCCTTGTAGGCAAGCTGGAACCGGCCAGGGCCGTTCGTCTGCAACCAGCGTGCCCACGGGTTCATTCGTCGAACACCTCCAACCCGTCGGCGTCGGGATGGGCCACGTAGTAGGCGGCGAACACGTCCTCGTCGTCGCTTCTCAAGCCCTGGTCGCGGTCCTGGCGGCGATGCAGGAGATCGATCACCGCGGGCACTGATACCCGGTCACGCTCACCCAACGCGGCGTCAGGCGAATCATCGTCGGCGCCAGGGTTGGCGGCGCGCTGGCTCGCGAGCCGGATCGCGACGTTGCGGTCACGCCGCGAGGTGACCTCGCCGGCCGCCCAGTCCGCGAGGAGGTCGGCGACGGCCTGCTTCGGGTCGACGTGGCGGCCGGTGCGGGCGGCCACCGTGCGGGTGTAGCGGGCCGCGTCGGCGGAGAACGGAGCGTCGATGCCCGGAGTGTGTTCCCACTCCAACGCGTTCCAGGTTCCCGTCGCTGGGTCGCGGAACCGGACGGTGCGGACATCGTCCCGGTCGACCATCAACGGCCACTTCCCCGGATGCGCCCCGCCATAGGGTGATCGGACGCCGCGGTAGTCGTTCAGGCCGGGCCCGTCGTAGCGGCGGCCGTCGATCTCGACCCCGTAGTGCTGGATGGTGCGCCACTCCACCTCGAGGAAGTCATAGATCAGGTCCTGCCGGGCCGGCAGCCGGATCCGGCCCGCGGCGGCGACACCGCGGGCGAACATCTCCGCCGGCGACAACGCCAGCCGAGGCTCCAGCGGATCGACCAGCCCGGCGTGCGGCGTGTGGTGATAGACCCGGCCGACCCATTCCCGGATCAGCTGCTCCATCTCGGCGACGTAGTAGAACGCTTCCTTCTCGACGTCCTTGCCGCGCGACCACACGTCTGGGCCCTTGTAGCCAGGTAGCTGCTCCAACAGCGATTGCCGCAACGTCCGGAAGAACCGTTCCAAGGCCGGCTTGTCGGTCGGCTTGTCCGGGATTGCCGGCTGGATCGAGATCCCCAGTCGTTCACACACCGATCGGGTGTGCTCGGACAGGTAGATCTTGCCGTGGTCGACCACGATCGTGTCCGGCAACACCCCACCCGGATCGCCCAGCACGATGCCGTCCGGCAATCCCCCGTAGGGGCCCTCCGGGGACCCGTGCTGCCAGCCCCACGTTTGCGGCGTCACGGTCTGGAACAACACGCTCGCCACGTCGGGGCTCTGCGCCGCGACCGGCCGGAGCCGCAACCCGGTGATGCACCGGTCGAACAGATCCATCGCGACCGTCAGGTCGGTGTTCACCCAGCGCAGCGTGACCGGCTCCATCGCGAACACGTCCAGCCGGTAGGAATCCATCAACACGTACTGGCCGGGCCGGTCTGCCCGCAGCCGGCCCAACACGCCTGTGGGCCGCTTCGCCACCGACCGGCGCTGCTTCGCCGGACCGAACGTGTATCGACCCTTGTCCAGCTCCGCCACGCGGCGGTAGGCAACCGCAGGTGAGGGAACTCGGCCGTCAGGAACTGCCGTCAAGAACGCTTGGTTGGCCCGGCTGATCACCCATTGCCGGGTCGGGTTGGAGGCGTTGACGCTCGCGACCAGCACCGCTCGGCAAGCCTCGTCCCAGCGGGGGTCGATGCTGCGGCGATCTTCTCCCATCAGCCTGCCGTCGACCAGGCCGGACGGGCCAGCCTCGAGCAGCTTCGAGGCGAGCCGCTGCAGGGTTCGTTTGGAGACGCCGAGCGCGGACGCTTCTGCCTCGTAACGTTGCAGGATCGTGCGGTCATCGTCAGAGTCGGGCTCCAGCACGCGTCGGAGTGCGGCCAGCCTGGCCGTCAACTGAGCTTGCTGGGCTCGGGTGAGCCCGGCAAGCACGACAGCGGGGATCTCCCAAGCGCCGGCGGGAACGGTGTCCTCACCCGTGACGGGCGGGTCGATGACCATGTCGGCAAGCATCGAGAAGCTGACAGTGCGGAGCGAGTCGTTGCTGCGGAGCCGCGCGAACTCGCCGGTCAGCTCGCAGATATCCCACCCTTGCCCATCGAGCCACACCCGGTTGCCGACCCGGACCTCGAAACTCGAAGGGCTGCTGGTCATGCGGTCCGCGCTCCTGGCGTCAGCACTGAACTCGACGACAGCGGCTGAGTAAGGTCCGTGGTCCACAGCCCCTGCCACAGCAGCGACAGCATGGCGCCGCGTGCGATCTGAGGTTCGACACCGGATGCGGCCTCGACCTCGGCAACGGACATGCCCGGCCGGAGCACCTCGGTGACTTTGCCGAGGGCGTCGGTGTCGATCAGTTCCGTGCGTCGACCGGCGGCGAGGAATCGCACGTTGCGCAGTAGGACCGGGTCAGCACCCGACCAGATCTCGAACTGCCACCCTCGTGCCGTGCACGCTCGCCCAGCCCAGTTCAGCGCCGCCGCAACATCTGGGTCGGTGAGCATCTTCTTCGGCTTCACGTCGACCACTACGAACCCGGCGTCGGTCTTCAGCATGAAGTCCGGGACATGACGGCGCAGAACACTCTCATCACGGCCCGACATCCAGAACGGCTGGCTGGCGATGCCGCGCACGGTCGGATCGAAGTCGGCCAGCCACAGCCGGTCCCGCTCTAACAGGCTCTCGTAGCCGACGAGGCGACCCATCGTGACCGACCACAACCAGCCCGGATAGTTGCTCTGGTTCCTGTGCGAAGGGAACCGCCGCACAGGTCGGCCACCCACCACAGCCTCGGCCTCCACCTCAGCCAGACGGCTCGCGACCGAGTCGCCGCGCTCGTCGAGGTACCGAACCTCGACATCCACCAGGGCCCGCGACGCCATGGCGGAAGCATTGCTCCTGATGACAACTCGGCGAGAAGTGACACGCCGATGACAACTCAATGAGTTATCTAGAGGCGTGTGGCTAAAACGGCTCTTCACGGGACTGTCAGAGAAACGGTGGGCGGGTCTGGCCCGACACGCCGGGTGAATGCTCGGTGAGGAAGGCAGGTTCTCGTGACCGACACGATGACCGACGTGGCAAATCCAAGGAAGGCGGCGCCGGGTTCGGTAGCTGCGCAGCTGATCGAGCAGGCCCGGGCTGAGGGGGTGTCGCTGGTCGGGCCCGGCAGCCCGTTGGCGGCGCTGACCAAGCAGGTCCTGGAAACCGCCCTGGAGGCCGAGCTCGACGAACATCTGGGCTACGAGCACGGCGACCGGGACACCAAGGCCGGCGCCGAGCAGCCCAACGAGCGCAACGGAACGAGGGTGAAGACGGTTCACACCGAGCTGGGCCCGGTCAGCATCGAGGTGCCCAGGGACCGGCACGGCTCGTTCGAACCCCTTGTGGTCCGTAAGCGGCAGCGCCGGCTGTCCGGGGTTGATGCGATGGTGTTGTCGTTGTCGGCGAAAGGACTCACCTCTGGTGAGATCTGTGCGTTCTTCGCCGACACCTACGGCCAAGCGATGAGCAAGGACACCATCTCCCGGATCACCGACAAAGTGGTCGAGGAGATGACCGAATGGGCCAACCGGCCACTGGACTCGGTGTACCCGGTGGTGTTCATCGACGCGATCCACGTCAAGGTCCGCGACGGACAGGTCACCAACAAGGCGTTCTACGTGGCCATCGGCGTCACCGTCGATGGGCAGCGAGACATTCTGGGGATCTGGGCCGGGGCCGGCGGTGAAGGCGCCAAACACTGGCTGAACGTGCTCACCGAACTGAAGAACCGCGGCGTCGTCGACGTGCTCATGCTCGTGTGTGACGGGCTGAAGGGTCTGCCGGAGGCGGTGAACACCGTGTGGGAGCACACCACCGTTCAGACGTGTGTCATTCATCTTCTGAGGAACACGTTCAAGTACGCCGCCCGTCAGAACTGGGACCAGATCGCCCGCGACATCAAACCGGTCTACACCGCCCCGACCGAGGCCGCGGCCGCGGCCCGGTTCGAGGAGTTCGCCGAGAAGTGGGGCACCAAGTACCCGGCGGCGATCGGGCTGTGGCGTTCCGCCTGGACCGAGTTCATCCCGTTCCTCGACTACGGAGCCTGTCGCGGAATCGTGCGTGTCCGACGGTCACCTGTGAGGTTGCGGCTGGGAGAATTGGCTTGTGGCGAAGGGTTTCAGACCGGTGATGCGGGATCAGCCGATGTTGTTGCCGGTCGATCTTCGCGAGTGGTTGCCGCCGGATCATCTGGTGTGGTTCGTGATCGACACGGTGGCGGTGTTGGACACCTCCGGTTTGGAGCAGCATCGTCGGGTCGGGGGTGCCGGGACGGCTGGTTACGACCCGGCGATGCTGTTGGCCTTGTTGGTGTATGCCTATTGCGGCGGGGTCCGCTCGTCGCGAAGGATCGAGCAGTTGTGCCTGACCGATGTCGCCTACCGTGTGTTGTGCGGTCAGCAGGGGCCGGATCACGCCACGATCGCCCGGTTCCGTGTTGATTGCTCGGCCGAGTTCGCCGGTCTGTTCAGCCAGGTGCTGCAGGTGGCGGCGAAGTTGGGGATGGCCCGGTTCGCGACGGTCGCCATCGATGGCACCAAGATCGCCGCGAATGCCTCGATCGATGCGAACCGGGGCCGGGAATGGTTCGACGCGCAAGCGGCAGCGATGATCACTGACGCCGATCAGGTTGACCAGGCCGAACAGGAAGCCACGCCGGATCCGGATCGGGTCCCGGCCGGACTGGTCGGCTGTAGTCGGGCGGCACGGATCCGTCAGGCCGCCGCTGAACTGTCGCGTCGGACCGAGGCCGAACAGCGGGCTGACGCGGCCCGGCAGGCTTCGGCGCTGGAGCGGCGCCGCCGGGCGGAGGCCGGTGAGGGTGTCGTCGGCAGGATCCCGGCGGGGCGGCACCGGCTGGCCGAGGCCCGCGCTCACCTGGCCCGGGAGACCGCCGCCCAGCAGGCCAAACTGGACCGGCGGGCCGCGATCATCGCTGCGGGCCGCAAACCGATGGGTGCTCCACCACGGCCGGTCGAGGAGCACTCCCACGTGGTCCGAGCCCGGAAGGCTGTCGAAGCCGCGCTGGCCGCTGAACAGGTCACCCCAACGCCGAACCTGCTGCCTGATCGGGTGGCGAATATCACAGACCCGCACTCGCGGGTCATGCCGACCCGGCGCGGGTTCCTGCAGGGCTACAACGTGCAGGTCGCGGTCACCGCTGACCAGATGATCGCGGCGATCGACGTGGTTCAAACCTCCAGCGACATCGGCAGCTTCATACCGATGATGACCAAGACCGTCGCGGTGGCCAACAAGTTGCACCGCGCCACCGGCAGCGACGCCCACCACATCGGTGTGGTCCTGGCCGATGCCGGCTACGCCAGCAACGCCAACCTGGCCGCTGCCGGCCCGGACCGGCTGATCGCGCTCGGCAAGGGCCGCGACCACCACCGCGGCGCACGCCGCCGACCAGCCACCGGGCCACCACCGGCCGGCGCGACCCCGCGACAGGCGATGGACCACCGACTCCGAACAGCAGAAGGCGCCGCGACCTACAAGAAACGAGCAGCGACCGTCGAACCCGGCATCGGAAACCTGAAGAAGATCCTCGACCGCTTCTCACGCCGCGGCCTGACCCCCGCACTCCACGAAGCCCAACTCGCCGCCACCGCCTTCAACATCACCAAGCTCCACCGGGCAACGCGCTAACCCCAACTGGGCGACGAGCGGCTCGCCCGACCCCGCCAGCCACCGCGACCACACGGGACCGGGGTCGGCCGCCAGGCCACGTCCGCATTCCGCGACAGGCTCTACGACGTCGAGATCCGCCGGGTCATCTGCACCACGAACGCGATCGAAAGCCTGAATGCCCGCTACCGGCGGGCTGTCCGCGCCCGTGGGCACTTCCCGACCGACCAGGCCGCCCTCAAATGCCTCTACCTCGTGGCCCGATCCCTTGACCCCACCGGGACCGCCAAGACACGATGGATGAACCGGCACGAAGCCGGCACTCAACGCGTTCGCAATCACCTTCCCGGGCCGTCTCGACCCGGCAGGGAACAACCAGTAAACGCCAGATGCCGCCCACCGTTAATCGGACAGACCCCTCGCCGGCTGGATGAGTCCGGCCCGTTCGCGTCCGCCGCGACGAAGGTGAACGGTCCCGCCTCATGCAGCGGCCGGGTCCGGAACGCGGTCACCTGCTGGTCGAGGTCGGTGGCCATCCGCGACACCTGCGACTTCGACAGCGAGGTGATCCCCAGGGTCTGCACGAGCTTGTCCATCCGGCGGGTCGACACCCCGAGCAAGTAGCAGGTCGCCACCACCGAGATCAGCGCCGATTCGGCCCGCTTGCGGCGTTCCAGCAGCCAGTCGGGAAAGTAGGAGCCCTGCCGTAGTTTCGGGATCGCGACATCGATCGTGCCGGCCCGGGTATCGAGCTCGCGATGCCGGTAGCCGTTGCGCTGGTTCGTCCGCTCGGGGCTGGCCTGGCCCCACTCGGCGCCACACACCGCGTCGGCCTCAGCCGACAACAACGCGTTGATCACCGTGCCCAGCAGGTGCCGCATCAGATCCGGCGACGCGTCGCCGACTGCTTGGCCCAACAAACGGGCAGGGTCGATCATGGCAGGAGCGGTCATCGTGATAGTTCCTTTCGAGAGTGTTGGCTGTGAGAGGTCTCACTCGAAGGATCACGCGGTGACCGCGCTCACGCCCCCACGACATGCCGGGCACGATCACACGATCCGCGCTACACCACTATCAGGGACGCAACTCCTCGATGATCATCTGGTCGGAGGCGGCGGTCAGCGTGGGCAGTCGCAGAATGTAGCGGCTGAGCGCCATGCCCAGCACCAGACTGACCGCCAACTGCCCCCGCAGTTTGAAATTGACGTGTCCGAGCCGCTCGGCGATCGCCCCGAACACCTCCTTGGACATGAACTCGCTCATCGGACGCTGAACGACCTCCTCGGCGACCGCCGAGCGCAGCATCGCGGTGAACCGTTCGCGTCCGCCGTCGGGACCGTCATAGGCGGCGAGGAAGGCGGCCACCGCGGCCTGGCCGATCTGGTCGCGCGGCCCGGCCAGCACGTCCGAGACCAGGCGGTCGGCGTCCAGGGGCAGGTCGAGCACCGTCTGCGCGAACAGGTCCGACTTGCTGGAGAAATAGTGGTGGATCAGCGCCGGGTCGACGTCGGCCTCGCGGGCGATGGCCCGCAGCGACACCTTGTCGTAGCCGATCGTCGAGAACAGGGTGAGCGCGGCCCGGCAGATCGTGCCGCGGGTGTCGGCGCGGCCCGGCCGGCGCCCGCGCGGCCTAGCGGGGGAGTCCGTCATGCGCTTCCTCTCTCACCTGCCGGTGGACGGGTCCGACACAGCACGGACGGCCACCCGCGCCGGTCCCGCCGAGGCCGGTCCGCCGCGGCCGCCGTCCACGTTGCCCAGGTTCGGCGTCCTTGCTCAGGTTTGAACCTATGCAACGAACCCAACGCTGGGCAACGTCCGGGAAGGATCGGTGAACATGGGACGCCCGCGGGGCCGATTAGGCTGAACCGGTGAATTTCGTGGCTCCCAAGACCGTTCTGTTCGATCTCGACGGCACGCTGGCCGATACCGTCCCGCTCATCGTCGCGACCTTCAAGCGCACGGTGTCGGAGACCCTGGGCTGGGAGCCGACGCTCGGGCAGTGCAAGGAGTGGATCGGACGATCCCTGACCGAGACCTTCACCGCGCTCTCCCCGGAGTCGGCCGACGAGCTGACCGCGCGTTACCTGGAGTGGAACCTGGCCAACCACCACACCTATGTGCGGCAGTTCGACGGGGTTGCCGCCCTGATCGAGGCGCTGCGGGCGTCCGGCCGGGCATTCGGGGTGGTCACCTCGAAACGGCATCACTCGGCGCTGGTCAGCCTGGAGTGCGTGGGCCTGACCGGGCAGATCCCGCTGCTGGCGACCGAGGAGGACACCGCCACTCACAAGCCCTCGCCCGAGCCGCTGCTGCATGCCCTGAACCGCATCGATGCGGACGCCGACGACGCCGTCTACGTCGGGGACGCCGTCGTCGACATGCAGGCGGCCCGGGCGGCCGGCGTCCGGAGCATCGGGGTCACCTGGGGAGCGGCGAGCGCCGACGAACTACGGGCGGTCGAACCCACCGCGGTCGTGCACGACGTCGGCGAGCTGACGGCACTGCTCGGCCTGTAACGGACGCCGCGCCGCGCGGCCAGGCGATCGGCGTCAGCCGGGGCGAACCGGAGCCGAAGGGACGCCGCCCGGGGGGCAAGCGCCTGCGCCGGCCACACGTCGGGACCGCAGGCCCGCGAGCCGAGACCGTTCTGAGCCGCGTCCAGATACAGCCGGGTGGCGCTCGACGGCGGCAGCTCGTGGGGATGCGCGGCGCGGTCGACCTCCTCGGCGGTGTGCGGCGTGAGCGTGAAGCCGGGAAGCCGGCCCGCGGCGTCCGGACCGGTGTCGATGCGCAGCCAGTCGGCCCCGGATCGGCGCACGGTCAGCGAGCGCAGGTCGCTGCGGTGCCCGCTCTCCTGGGGACGTGCGTACCCGACGGTCAACTCGTTGAGCGCCGCGCTGAAGCGGCCCACCCGGGCGGCCCGGAGGCTGTCCGGATATGACTCCAGCGGACCCGTCCCGAACCAGGAGGCACCGTCGACGCCGGTCGGCAGGTCGAAGCGGACGCCGAGCCGCGGCCAGATCAGGTCCCACCCGGTGCTGGGCTCCAACTCGACGACCAGCGCCAGGCCGCGCTCGTCGAGCCACCAGTGCTCGTCGCAGACCACGGCGAGACGTGAGTTCGCCGCCGCCCACCGGGTGCGGACCCGCAGCCAGCTCGCCGACCCGGACGCCGAGACCACCCGCGGGACCATCCGGTCCAGGCCGGCCGCACGCCAGCGGGCGTCCCAGGGTGGGGCTGGCGTGGCGCGCCATGGCGGCAGGGTGGGGTCGGCGTCCTGGTAGCTGCCGAACGCGGTGCCGCGGTCGTTGTCGGTAGGGGCCCGCCACAACGCCAATCGCGGTCCACGGACCGGTTCGCCGGCCAGCTCGACGAGCCGTCCGGCCTCGAACCGGGCGGGCCGAGGATGTCCGGCAGCCCCGACCCGAACCCGCCGATGGCCGGGTCGCGCGGTGCCGGCGACCATCGCAGGGCCGGGGCATCCGGCGCCCGGGCGATCAGGCCCTGGGCCGTCGCCAGCGGGTGGCCGGCCGGCGCCCACGCGGTCGGTGCGACCAGCCGCGCCGTCACGTTCAGCCACAGCTCGCCTGCGCCGTCGGGCAGTTCGGGCAGCGTCGGACGCGCCACGGCCACCGATGCGCCGGGTTCCAGCGGGGGCACGTCCAGCTCGCCGGAGGCCAGCGGCTCGGCGTCGGCCTCGGCCGACCAGGCGAACACCACGTCCGCCGAGTCGGCGCCGTGCCGCCGGCTGCGGATCGTGAGCATGTCGGCGACCTCGATCGCGAACGGCGCGGCGACCTGGGCGAACTCGTGCAGCGAGGGGGTGGGGGTTCCGTCGGAGAGCACCATGCCGTCCATCACGAAGTTGCCGTCGTGCACCACCTCGCCGAAGTCGCCGCCGTAGCCGAAGAACTCGATGCGGTCGGCGGTGCGTGTCCGCAGGCCGTGGTCGCGCCATTCCCAGACGAAGCCGCCGTGCAGCCGCGGATACCGCTCGACCAGTTCTTCGTACTGGTCGAGCGCGCCCGGGCCGTTGCCCATCGCGTGGGCGTACTCGCAGAGCAGGAACGGCTTGGAGCGCTGTCGCGCCGATTCGGACGCCGAACAGCCGAGCAGCAGCGCGCCGGAGTCGTCGCGGCCGATCGACGCCGTCTCGGGAACCGGGGAGTACATCCGCGAGTACACGTCGGTGTACGCGCCGGCGTAATCGCCCTCGTAGTGCACCGGCCGGCCGGGGTCGCGGCCATGCACCCAGGACGCCATCGCGGCCAGATTCTGCCCGGTTCCTGACTCGTTGCCCAGCGACCACAGCACGATCGACGGATGGTTCTTGTCCCGCTCGACGGTGCGTTCGATGCGGTCGAGCATCGCCTCCCCGCCAGGCCGGGTGGTCGCTCGGATTGTCCCGCCAGCCACCCGGCTCGAAGCCGTGGGTCTCCAGGTCGCACTCCAGGATCACCCAGAGGCCGAGCTCGTCGGCCAGGTCGAGCAGCCGCGGATGCGGGGGATAGTGGCTGGTGCGGATCGCGTTCACGTTGAACCGCTTCATCAGCAGCAGGTCGGCACGGGCCCAGTCCTCGTCGAAGACCCGGCCGCGATCGGGGTGCGTCTCGTGCCGGTTCATTCCGTGGAAGACCAGCCGTTCGCCGTTGACCAGCAGCCGGTCGCCGGCGATCTCGACGGTGCGGAAGCCGAGCCGCAGCCGCACGGTCTCACCGGTGGAGGCGACCGTGGCGTCGTAGAGCCGCGGCAGCTCCGCCGACCAGGGCTGCACCGGGCCGGCGTCGATACCCGACACCTCGGACGCCGAATGCCAGGTCACCTCGACGCCCAGCTCGGGCACCCGCAGGGTCATCGGGTAGGCGTCGTCGGCGGCCACGATCTCGGGACGGATCGAGCCCCGTCCGGCGTGGTAATCGGTGCGCAGCCAGACGTCGTCCAGGGCGCCCGCGGGGCGGGCGAGCAGCGTCACGTCGCGGAAGATGCCCGGCAGCCACCACTGGTCCTGGTCCTCCAGGTAGCTGGCCGCCGACCACTGGTGCACGCGCACCACCAGCAGGTTCTCGCCGGGGCGGACGGCATGGGTCACGTCGAACTCCTGCGCCAACCGGCTGCCCGACCCGATGCCGATCTCGACCCCGTTCAGCCAGACCCGGTAGCGCGACTCGACCCCGTCGAAGCGCAGCAGCACCGACGCCGCGCCGGCGAAGTCCGCGGGCAACGCGAAGCGCCGGCGGTGGTCGCCGGTCGGGTTGTCGTCCGGCACGAACGGGGGTTCGATCGGGAACGGGAACTGCACATTGGTGTAGATCGGACGCCCGTAGCGTCCGCCACCGTGCAGCACCCAATGGGACGGGACGGGGAGCTCGTTCCAGCCGGAGTCGTCGAAGCCGTCCTCGGCGATCGCGTCGGGTGCTCCGCCGTCCGGCAGCACCGCGACGGCGCCACCGGGGGCGCCGGGCAGCAGCCGGAACCGCCAGTCCCCGTTCAACGACAGTTCCGGCGCGTCGCTGTCCAGCCGGGAACGGGCGGGGGCCCGGGTACCGGACCCAGGCCCCCGATCGAGCAGATAGTGGGCGGCTACTTGACCGCTCCTTCCGTGAGCCCGCCGCGCCAGAAGCGCTGCAGGACAACCATCGCGATGACCAGCGGGATGGTCGAAAGCAGGACGCCGCCGGTGGTCAGCTCGTAGAACTCGGGCAACCGATCGACCTGGCTCAGCCAGTTGTTCAGGCCGAGCGTGATCGGATACAGCTGGGGAGTCTGCCAGCATCACCAGCGGCAGGAAGTAGTTGTTCCAGATGCCGATGAGCTGGAAGAGGAAGACGGTCACCAGGGCCGGGGTGAGGATGTTGAGCCCGATGGTGTGGAAGATCCGCAGCTCACTGGCGCCGTCCAGGCGAGCGGCCTCGAGCAGTGCGTCGTCCACGGTGGCGTCGGCGTAGATCCGACAAAGGAACAGCCCGAACGGTGAGACCAGCGACGGGATCAGCACGCTCCAGTAGGTGTTGGCCATACCCAGCTGGCTGAACAGCAGGAACAGCGGCAACGCGGTGGCGGTGCCCGGTACCAGAACACCGCCCAGGATGATGCCGAAGATCAGGTTGCTGCCCTTGAACTTGTACTTGGCCAGGGCGTACCCGCCGGCCGCCGCCAGATAGGTGGCGATCAACGACCCCACTCCGGCATACAGGACCGAGTTGAGGAACCAACGCACGAAGATGCCGTTGTCATAGGTGACGACCTGGGTCAGGTTCTCCCATAGCGCGAAGTTCGGGGCGAACCAGAACCCGAACGTTGAGAACAGGTCCTCGCTGGTCTTGGACGCGGCCACCAGAACCCAGTAAACGGGCACGATGAAGTACAACGCGACGATCACGAGCAGACCGGTGACCACGATGGTCATGCCCGCGGAGCCCCGCGGAGCGGTTGGAGTGATCGTTGGATCCGGCCGTCCGGGCCGGCTTCGAAACGGTGGTGGTGCTCACGAGTCCTCCCGGTTGGTGAAGCGGAGGAAGACGAACGAGAGTGCGAACGCGACCACCGCGATGAGCACGGCCTGCGCGGCGGCGACGTTGTAGTCGTTGTAGGCGAAGGCTGTGGTGAAGGCGGACAGGTTGGGAGTGAACTGGCTGTCGATCGCCGGAGCGACCTTGCTCAGCACCTGGGGTTCGGCGAAGAGCTGCAGCGTGCCGATTATAGAGAACACCGTGGTGAGCATCAGGGCCGGGACGATCAGCGGGATCTGGATGCGCCAGGCGACCTGGAAGGGCGTGGCGCCGTCGACGCGTGCCGCCTCGTAGAGTTCGTTCGGGATCGCCTTCAGCTGGGCGACGATGATCAGCATGTTGTAGCCGGCGTAGCTCCAGGTGACGATGTTGGCGATCGACCACAGCACGCTGGACGCGCCGAGGAAGTCGAGGTCGAGGCCCACCCAGCCGGCCACATCGACGATCGGGCTGAGTCCCGGCACGTAGAGGAACGACCAAAGGATGGTGGCGATCACGCCCGGGACGCCGTACGGCATGAAGTAGGCGGCGCGGAACAGGCCGGGCCATTTCGCCGATGCCGATTCGAGCAGTAATGCCAGGATGGTCGCCAACACGATCATCACCGGTACCTGGATGATGCCGAAAAGCAGCATGCGTCCGATGGAGGCGATGAAGTTGCCGTCGCCGATTGCCTGGGCGTAGTTGGCGAAACCCGCGAAACCGCTGGTGACACCCGCTTCGCCGAAGAGTCCGCGGCGGCTGACCTTAGTGAAACTGGAACCGACCGCGGTCAGGATGGGCAGGACGAAGGTAAGGGTGAACAGCGCCAGGAACGGGGCGAGGAGGATCCAGGGGCGCGTCGGGTCGCGGCGTTCAGTTTGCGGGCATGCGGCTGCGTGGAGCTCATGCCGATCCCTTCCGGATGCTCAGGCCTTTGTTGGTGAAGGCGGTCAGGATGTTCTTCTCGGCGGTCGCGACGGCGTCCGCAAGGTCCCGCCGGTGGCCTTGCGGCGGAAACCGTCGGCGAGGATGTTGAAGGACTGTTGGGTGATCGGCCACCAGCTCCAGTTCGCGTTCTGCTGCTTGGCTGCGGGGACGAAGATCTCCTGGTTGTAGTCCCGGCCGCTGAAGAACTCGGACGCCTGCTGCCGGGCGCTGCCGATGTAGCCGGGGTTGGCCGACCAGCCGATGCCGCTGTTCTCGATCAGTCCGTCGATGCCTTGCTGTGAGCTGTTCAGCCAGATGGCGAACTCAAGCGCCTCCTTCGGATGACGGCTGCTGGACAGCACCGCGGTGGTCGACCCGCCCCAGTAGCTCGAGCCGAAGCCGCTGTCCCACCGTGGCATCGGCGCGACCCGCCAGCGGCCCTTGCCGCCGGCCACGCCCTCGATCAGGGCGTCCGCCCAGCTGGCGCCGGTGAGGGCGGCGATCCCGCCCTTGCCGCAGGCCGCGAACCAGGCCGGCGAGAACGGCGAGATCTCGGTGGTGACCAGGCCGTCGTCGATCACCTTGTCGAAGAACCGGGCGACCTTCATGGTGGCGTCGTCGGTCATGTTGATCACCCAGCCGTCGTTGGTGGGCTTGAGCCACTCGGCGCCAGCCTGGATGGCCAGCGAGGAGAAGTAGCTGGCGTCCGAGAGCGAGAAGCATTCCAGGTAGCTGTCGACCCTGCGCAGCTCGGTGGCGACCGAACGCCATTCGTCCCAGCTGGCCGGCGGCTTCGCGCCGACCTTGTCGAGCAACTCGGTCTGGTAGTAGAACCCCATCGGGCCGGAGTCCTGCGGTACGCCGAACACGCCGCCGGTGAAGCTGACCTGGCTCCACAGGGTGGGGTCGAATTGCTGGGCGTGATCGTTGGCGCCGTAGCGGGCCAGGTCGACCAGGCCGTTGACGAGGATGAATTCGGGGATCGATCGCATCTCGATCTGGGCCAGGTCGGGCCCGCCGCCGGCGGCAAGTGCCGAGTACATCTTCTGGTAGCCGCCGCTGTTGCCGCCGGGGATCCAGACCGTGTTCACCTGGATGTCGGGGTGCTGTGCGTTCCAGATGTCGGCGACCTTCTGCAGGTCTTTCAGCCACGCCCAGTAGGTGAGGGTGATCTTCTCGCCAGGGGCCTTCGCGGGGATGACCGGCAGGCTGTTCACCGAGGTCGTGCCCGGTGTCGCGCATCCGCCCAGTATGCCCGCGGCCACGGTGCCCAGGCCGAGGCCTAGGGCTCGGCGTCGCGTGAGGGTTCGCATGTGCCTCCACATCGTTGTGAGGGGGTAGCCGAGGCTGCTGCCCAGGCTGGGCTGGACGCTAGCACAAAAATCGAGTAGTTGCTCGAAATTCAACCGAGGAGTGGACGCGGCCGGTACTGTTTTGCTCGATGAAGACACAAGACCGCAAGCGGGGGCCTTATGGGAAGTCGGCGCAACGGAGGCGGCAGATCATCGAGGCCGCGTTCGATGTGTTCGCCGCCCGCGGCTACCAGGGTGGGTCGTTGCAGGAGGTGGCCGACCGGGTGGGTCTGGGTCATACCAGCATCCTGCATTACTTCCCGAGCAAGCGGGCCCTGCTGATCGCGGTCCGCGAGCAGCGGGACGCGGTCGCCAAGCCGCAGCCCAGCGAGGCCCCGCAGGGGACTGGTCGAGGTGGTGCTTGCACAGGCGATGCACAACCAGGCCATTCCCGGGCTGATCGAGCTCTACACCGTGCTGTGCGGCGAGGCGGTCACCGAGGGTACCCGGCCCGCGACTATTTCGTCGACCGGTTCTCCAGGTTGCGCGCGTCTTATGCCCGGCGGTTGCGTGAGTTGGAGGCCCGGGGACGGCTCCGACCCGGTGTCGACGTGGACCGTGCGGCGGCGTCCCTGGTCGCCCTCTGGGACGGCATCCAGGCGCAGTGGCTGCTCGATCGCGACACCGTCGACGTGGTCGGCTGCCTGGGTGACTTCCTGAACGGCATCATCGTGCCGGCCGAGCACTCCGCGGTCGGCGCCGACGCCGGTTCGGAGAGTCGGACCGCTCCCGAGGGCTGACCGGCGGTCGCAAGCCGACACCCCGGACGCCGTGCCACGCGCACGCGTCCCCGGACGCCGTGCCGCCCAAAGCCCTGCCCAATCAGTTCTGACGTCCCGTCGACGAAAGGGCGGAACTGATTCGGCAGGGC
This sequence comes from Micropruina sp., assembly GCA_016711205.1. GTDB lineage: Bacteria > Actinomycetota > Actinomycetes > Propionibacteriales > Propionibacteriaceae > Micropruina. The sequence goes on from JADJTM010000001.1 coordinate 630,964, forward strand.
ACTACGGCGTCCGGACGTCGTTGGCCGGCCGACCCGGAGGGCCCGAGGTTCAGGCCGGCTGCATCGTGCCGGTCTCCAGGAACCGCTGGTGCCAGCTCAGCGACAGCCGCAGATCGTGCGGCGTGTGCAGGCCGTTGCAGACCTTCTGCGCGTGCTCGAAGTACTCGCTCAGCATCGGCCGGTACATCGGGTGCGCGCACTTCTCGATGATCAGCCTGGCCCGCTGCTTGGGCGACTTGCCGCGCAGGTCGGCCAACCCCTGCTCGGTGATCAGCACCTGGACGTCGTGCTCGGTGTGGTCGTGGTGGCTGACCATCGGCACGATGCAGCTGATCGCGCCGCCCTTGGCTACCGACGGGGTCACGAACGCCGAGATGAACGAGTTGCGGGTGAAGTCGGCCGAGCCGCCGATGCCGTTCTGCATCCGCGAGCCCATGATGTGGGTCGAGTTCACGTTGCCGTACATGTCGGCCTCGATCATGCCGTTGCAGGCGATGATGCCGAGCCGCCGGATCATCTCCGGATGGTTCGAGATCTCCTGCGGCCGCAACACGATCTTGTCCCGATACCTCCTGGCTTCGGCGTTCATCCGATCGGCGTACTCGGGCGACAGCGAGAACGCGGTGGCCGACGCGACGGTCATCTTGCCCGAGTCGATCAGGTCGACCATGCCGTCCTGGATCACCTCGGTGTACGAGGTGAGGTGGCGCCCGGGCTGAACGTGCTCTACCTGCACGGCCTGTCCTCGGGCGACTTCGGGCCCGCGTTGACGCAGTTCCTCGGTTCGGCACAGGGACTCTCGCCGGCCACCATCACCCGCCTGACCAAGGACTGGCAAGACGAGGCGGTCGCGTTCAACAAGCGGCCCCTGGCCGGCACCGACTACGTCTACGTGTGGGTTGACGGGATCCACCTCAAGGTCCGACTCGAACAGGACAAGGTGTGCCTGCTCGTGATGATCGGGGTCCGAGCTGATGGCACCAAGGAGCTGATTGCGCTCGACGACGGTCAACGCGAGTCCACCGAGTCGTGGGCCGACCTGCTGCGTGGCTGCAAGCGGCGTGGGATGCGGGCACCGGTCCTCGCCGTCGGCGACGGCGCGTTGGGGTTCTGGGCCGCGGTCCGCACGGTGTTCCCCGAAACCCGTGAGCAGAGGTGCTGGTTCCACAAGATCGCCAACGTCCTCAACGTCTTGCCGAAGTCGGCGCAGCCCGGCGCGAAGGCCGCGCTCGCGGAGATCTGGAACGCCGAGGACAAGGACCACGCGCGGGCGGCGGTGAAGGTGTTCGTCGCCGACTACGGCACAAAGTGGCCCAAGGCTGCAGCGAAGATCACCGAGGATCTCGACGTGCTCCTGGCCTTCTACGACTACCCCGCCGAGCACTGGGTCCACCTGCGCACCACCAACCCGATCGAGTCGACCTTCGCCACGGTGCGGCTGCGGCAGCGGGTCACCAAGGGACCCGGCTCGCGAACCGCCGGGGTCGCCATGGCGTTCAAGCTCATCGAGTCCGCACAAGCCAGATGGCGCGCCGTCAACGCACCCCACCTCGTCGCACTCGTCCGCGCCGGCGCGACGTTCAAGAACGGCATCCTCGTCGAACGAGACGACGAACCGAGCCACGAATCAGGAAGCGATCAACAAGCCGCGTGACACGCCGATCCACAGGTCTTGACTATTGCTCGTTCGCCGAGGTTGCGGATCTGCACGAAGTTGGACGATTCAAACATTAGGAGCTTCGCCGACTGGCTCGCTGCAACCTCTCGGCGGTGACGCTCCCTTTCAACCTCTGCAACGTCTCGCGATGCCTTCGCTGCGACCCGTGAGTACCAGATGGCTGCAGCAGAGGTGACCAGCGACAGGACGGCCACCACAAGCGCTGCAGTTGCCATTGACATCACCCCTCGTCTGCGGTTGTTGTCGGACCGATGGCAGCGTCACTCGCCCGGCTCTGGATGCGGGTCAAATCCGCGGGCTTCGGGGGCAACTGCATCCGTTTGGAGAAAGGGTCATGGACTCTCCATGCGCGGTAGACGGTGGGCAGCCTTCCCTGTGGGGGCAGGTGAGCGATGAGGATCTCGGCGTTGGGGATCATCTTGAGCACGTCGGCGAGTAGGTCGACGGTCTCAGTCAGGTGGAGGGCCAGATCGGTCGCGAGTGTGCTCGGATCGACTCTTCCAGAGTGGTTGGGCAGCAGCCACCGAGCGGATGGGTTGGGGTGCCCACCCCATTCGCAGTGCTGCTTGTACTCGCTCGGCCGGAACCCGCCCGCCTGTCGCATCTGGCTTGGTCGGAAGGACTTCTCTATTCGGTTGGTGGAGGCGGCGAGCCATCGCTGCCGCTGTGGCGGGTCGTCGCGGAAGACCGCCATTAGGTAGTGCGCTTCCACGATCTGGCGGACGAGGGCGTTGGCGGCGTACCAGCGCTCGCGGTCGAAGGAGTCAGCGGCTGCCTGGCCGAGCTGTCCGACCATCTGTGTCACGAGCGCGACGGCTTCGGTGTCGCGGTCGTTGGTCGCCCAGGCACTCACCCACAGGCTGTCGCCGGCACCGGCGAGCCAGTCGGCGGCGAGGTGGCTGACCTCCGATCGGAGGTGGCGAAGTTCGCCCTCGGTCACGGCGTGCCGCTGTTAAAGCGTTCGAAGAACCAGCCGGCCTGGTCGGGCACGATTGTGGTCAACTCCTCCGACACGTCCAGGTCGTAGTCGGCGGCCAGCTCGCCGATCTGGACGCCGACCAAGCCACGGAGGCGGCCGAGGGCCATGGAGAGCGGGTCGGTGCCCATCGGGCTTCGGTGGCGGTCCCAATCTCCGCCGGCAGGGCCGACTTCGTCGACGAAGTCGCGGAACAGCCGTTGCAGCAGCTGAAGCTGTCGGGCGAGCTCGGTGCCGATTTCGGGGTTGTCGAGGTGCACTCCGATCTGCTCGCGGGTGCGGTTGGCCGAGGTGACGCAATGCTCCTCGATCTCGAGTGAGAAGTCCTTCCAGAGCATGCGTCGGTCGGCGAGCAGGTTCAGGATCCGCCGGGCGATCTCGCGGTCGTCGTCCTTGCGTTCCCACTGGGCGCCGGCGAACGAGGCAGAGGCACCGGTAAGGCGGTAGCGCGTCACCTTGTCGCCTGGTCCTGGGCGCGGAGCTGGCCGTGGGTGATCTCGAGGCGTCGCCGCAGGTCGTGGTTCTCGGTGCGAAGTTCTTTGTTGCGTTGGGTAAGGGCCTCGAGCCGGCGCAGCAGGGAGGCTTCGCTGGCACGTTGCCGTGCGGGGGCGGCGCCCGGTCGTTCGCTGGTGTTGCGCAGCTGCTGGATGGCTTCGATGAGGTCGGGGTTGGCGTAGAGGAAGGCGCGTGAGACGCCGGCGCGGGCGGCGACGCCGGTAGCGGTCACGGCGTCGCCGCCGGCCGCAATGACCCGAATGGCTTCTTGTGCACGTTGGTGGGCATCATCGTGGCGCTGGTGCGCGGCCGCGACGAGATGGTGGCTGTTGTCAGCGAGCATCGGCAGCTTTCGGCTCGGACGTGGCTGGGCAGGTCTGGCAGGCAGTGATGATGCGTTGCAGGTTGTTGACGATCTCTTGGTTCTTCTCCACGACGCGTAGATGGCCTTTCTCGTTGGAGATGTCGATCAGCTCGAGGGTGTGCTTCAGCTGGGTTTCGTGCTGGGGCAGGAAGTCGGCGTTGGTGATGAACATCGGGCAGGTCAGGCAGGGGTTGGCGTGCTCGCACGGACTGTTCAGCGGCATGCCGCAGTAGCCGTTCGGCAGGGTCTGCTTGGCCCGGTCGAGGCCGCGGCGGGCCCAGGCTGCGTCGGCGAGCGGGTGGTCGTCGTCGAGCTCGACCGGGTTGCCGTGGGCGTCGATCAGCTGGGCCTTGGCCCAGGCGTCGCGGATGGTCTTGTCGTTGAGTCTGGCGTAGTGGGCGGTCATGTCGGCCGACGTGTGGTCCATCAGCTGTTGCACGATGTGCTGGGGGACGTCGCGGTTGATCATCCGGGTGCCGAAGGTGTGCCGGAGCTGGTGCGGGGTGATCCAGACCGGCTGGCCGAGCTCGTCGGTGATGTGGAGCTCGGCGAGCCAGTCCTGGAACGCCGACCGGTAGCCAGACGCCGGGTAGGCCTTGGTGCCGTGCGGGTTGGACGCGTGTCCGGGGAACAGCCGCAGCCCCGGCCGGTGGTGGTCGAACCGCTGCAGGACGGTGCGCTGCTGGTCGAGGATGCGGGCGGCGAGGTCGTCCTCGAGCGGCATGAACGCGGTGCGCTTCATCTTGTGGTTCAGGTACTGCAGGTAGGGGTGGCCGTCGCCGTCGTGCACGAGGCAGTCGAACGCGAGCAGGCGGCAGTCGCCCGATCGGAGGCCGCAGCGGATCATGATCCGGGTCATTAGCTGGTGGTCGGGGTGGGTGAGTCGGGCGAGCGCCTCGTCGGACTCGATCTGCGCGACCACGTAGTCGGTGAGCGCGCGGCCGGGTCCGGTGCCGTGCAGGCGGGGGAAGTCCTCGCTGAACACCACCGTGGTGGAGGCCAGCTCCGGTGCCCAGCCGTAGCGGTGGACGTCGCGCAGGAATGTCGACAGCGCCGTGACCAGTTGCAGGCGGGCCCGCGGCTCCGGATGGTCGCGACATAGGTCCTCGCACCAGCGTTGGACCATGCCCCGCGTGAGGCTGCCAGCGCCTTGCGGCGGGTGCGCGAGGCGGTCGAGGTAGGTCGAGAACTGGCCGAGGACGCTGATCCCTCGTCGAACCCCGGCCGGGCCGATGCCGATGCTCAGCCGGTGCCGCGCCCACTGCTTGGCCAGGCCACGAAGCCAGGGCTGTGCGATCGCGGTGAAGGTGATGCGGGCGACGCCGGTGGCGGCGTGTCCGACCCGGTCCAGGGTCCAGGTGTCGAGTGGGTACTCGCGGTCCCAGCCGGTGCCGTGCACGAGCCGGTCGACCTGGTCGTGGCCCCAGCGGATGAACAAGGTGCCGTCGGGGTTGCCGTGGCCGAGCCGCAGGGCGGCGACCCACTCCGCAGCAGTGTGGTCGAGGAGGCTGGTGGCGCCTCGGGCGTGGAGGGCCCGGACGACGGCGTTCCACCGGGTCAGGTTGACCCGCCGTGGGCCGGAGTCGAGGAAGCACTGGACGACGTACTGGACCTCGAGCTTCAGCTGCGGGCCCAGCCCGGTGAGGTCGATGCGGGGCCTGCCGGCGAGCGCGACCGCGGCGAGGAACGCGTCTCGGTCGTCGGTGCCGGTGCGGCGCCGGAATGCGTTGAACCGGCCCTGGTGGGAAACGCAGAACCCGTCGCCGAACGAGGCCCACAACTCGCAGCCCGACAGCTCGCAACCCGGCCGGTCGACCAGCTCCAGCCTCGCCGCCGCGGCCCACACCGCGGCGCCGCCCGCCCCAGGGGTCGCGGCCCATTCGGTGTGGTGGTGATGGCAGAGCTGGCTGCGGTGCCGGCCGAAACGGCACTCGGGCACCAGGCACGGCTGAGGTGTGCAGCGCGGTGGGCAGTCCCGGAGCCAGTTGTCGAAGACGACGCCGCGCCGGCGGGCTCGATACCAACGGTCGGCGTGGGCCACGCAGAGTCCGCGGCCGGCGGTCGCCACGCCTGGGCAATCCGGGACCCGGCACAGGCCGCGGTCGACCAGCGGATGGCCCGCCTTCGGGGTCAGGAGGTCGCCGCGGTGTTCGGGTCGCACGGCGGCCATCAACGCCGCCAGCGGCGAGCTCCTCGGCGGCGCGTCGGGGGCCAGCGTCAGCGTCATCAGTACACCTCCGACGGTTCGAGCGGCTCGGTCAGCCAGCCGGCGGCGATGAGGGCGCGGCGGGCATCCTCCACGGTCAGGTGGCCGTAGATCCCCAAGGTGGTCTGGACGCTGGCGTGGCCCAACAGGTGCGCCACGATCGCCCAGTCAGTGCCCTTGCGGATCAGGTCGGTAGCATAGGTGTGCCGCAGGTGGTGGAACGTGAACCCTTTCAGGCCGGTTCGTTGGCGCAACCGGAGGAGCAGGTCACGGGCCGTCGAGTAGGTCATGGCCTGACCTCGCGGCGCAGCCCACAGGTTGACGAACACGAAGTCAGAATCGAGGTCGCCGTACTCCTCGTCCAGGTAGCGGGCGTAAGCGTCGAACAACGTCGCCGGCGCCGGGACGACCCGGGGCTTCCAACGCTTAACCCGGGCGCCGTTGTCGTTGAGCCGCGGGTTGATCGCGACCTGACGACGGGCGATCGACAAGTCCTCGTGGCGCAGGCCGAGCGCTTCCCCGATCCGCATCCCGGTCTCGCGCAGCAGCTGCAGCAGGAACCGGTCTCGCAGGCGGGTGCACCCGTCGAGCAGCGCTTGGTGGTCCTTGGCCTCGATCACCTCCGGCGCTGAGCGCAGGACGCCGCGAACCCGGACCTCCTGGCGGGCCTGCTGGCGGCGGGTGTGGGCTAGGAAAGGCTGGTAGCCGGCGGAGGTGAAGCCCCGGTCCCACCGGGTCAGCTGCAGCGTGATCGCTGGGTCGAGCCGGCGGTGGAAGCCGTAGAAGGCCGAGACGGCGGCGAGCTTGCGCTGCAACGTCCGCTCACTCACCGCAGGCTCAACGCTGGGCAGGACCCCGATCCGACCTTGACGGGCCGGGTCAGGAAGCCGCAGCCACGCCACCCACTCACCGACATCGGCCACCGTCAAGGTGCGCCAGTCCCGGCGCCGGAACCGGAGCCAGGTGAACAAGTCGGCAAGGTCGTGGGCGTAGGCCTTGACCGTGTTCGGCGAGTACCCCAGCGCCGCGAGGTGCCGCAGGAACGTCTCTACCGAGCTGATGGGCAAGGCGTCAGAGTCGACTACGGTGAACGACCGCTGGCCGTCGTGAATACCTCGCAGAGCCTGGACCGAGACCGTCACCGCAGGTGCCCCTTCGTCGTGGACACCTTGAGTGTGACTGTCATCCACGAGCAGATTGGGGCGCCACGCCGTACGTCGTGTTCGTCAAAGACGGAGGTCGGTTGGCCATAGATGAAATGAGAAACCGACAAGTACGGCGAGAACCTACACATGTGTAGGGTCCGGCCGAACTTGTCATCAGCAAAAAGCCTCCGGCTTGGTGGGCGACATGGTGAGAGTCGGCCGAAGATTCTCACCATCTTGTCGGATTCTTCGGCGACGGGCCGAATCGAGAAGTTCGTTGCTGAGCAGTGCTCTGATCTGAACCGCCCCTCAGCAGCCCGGCAGGCTAGCAACTCGGGGGGGGGCTGGCTCATCTTCGGAGCGAACTGCGCCAACCGGCCCTCGATCTGCCCAAGATCAAACCGTCCGGGCAGCTCGACAGGCCGGGCAGACAGCTCTATTGGGTCATTCTCCGACGCAGTCGATAGGGCCGGGACTGTGGCGCAGGTGCGGGTTTTGGGTCGCGACCTGTGTGAGGCGTTCTTGGACCCACGCGATGCTTCGTGTCTGCATCTGTCGGCGGAAACTGTTCGGTGGGTCGTTTTCGGCGGCGTCTTCGGTCCATCTCCCTTCGAACTCGCCCCGGCCGAGCTGTTGTTCGTAAGGGGTAACTGCTCCGGATCCCAGTGGCGCCCAGGTTGGTGGGGAGGGTTTGTCCTGAGGGTCGATGCGGCCAGGGCACCCCCATTCGAACCAGCGGATGGCCATGAGGTAGGTGTGGCCTGGTAGCAGGTAGGGCTGATCTTGTGCTCCTGTGCGTCGCTGTGAGGAGAGTCCGTCCTTGAAGGCCCAACCGAAGGTGATGAAGCTGAACGTGGTGGGCGGCGTCTTGTGGAGTGTGGGGTGTCTCCAGACGAGTTGCTCAACGGTTGCAGTGAGCGTTCGCATGATCAGCCCCTCGCGGCGTTTGATTTCGCTTTGTGCTGGAGGGATTTGGGCTTCTGAGGTGATCTGCACGACTGCAACGAAGTCTGCTTGCTTGACCCATTGGCTCACGGTGGTGCGGGACAATGCCTCCTCGGTGGTGACGGGTCCGATGTCGACATCGGGGAGTTGTTCCGGCTCTGTGGAAGGTGTCGCGGAGGCAGGCTTGGATGGTGAGGGCGGCGGAGCGGGCTGTGGAGCAAGGGTGCAACCGATCAGGCCCGTCAGAGCAGTGCTCAGGCCGGCGGCCGTCAGCAGAATGCGCGCAATCCAGCTCGTCTTGCGACGCGGCATCCTATTGCTCCTCCTTTGTTACTCCATCCAGCTACTGTGGCTACTTACTCGCCGTCACAGCCGATAGGGCCGGCGTTGTGGGTGAGATCGGGACGCTTGGCGGCGACTGTCTTGAGTTCTTGTTGGATCCAGTCGAGGTTGCGTCCTTGCATCTCGTTGCGGAAGCTGGCTGGTTGATCGGGTTCAAGGACGGTGACGCGCCTGCCTTCGAACTCACCGGCGCCTAGTTCGCCATCGAACGCCTCGGCGTCCACCTCAGCCAAGCCGGCCGCAACCGCGTCGCCGCGCTCGTCAACGTACCGAACCTCGACATCCAGCAGGTCACGCGACGCCATACCGAAGCATCGCCCCTGATGACAACTCGACGAGAAATGACACGCCGATGACAACTCGGCGAGTTATCTGGAGTTGATGTCCATAACAGTGCTTCTGACTAGGCAGTTTCCGTGACGGACAGTGTCATTGATGCAGTCGGCTGATGTCAGTGGCCGAGCATTAAGTAAGTGCCGTATCCCAGATGTTGCGATGGCCCTGGTCGTCGTAGCCGAACACGGCCATCCGCAGGTTGGAGCGGGCTGCGGCCGGGCTAAGACGCAGTTTGTCGGCTCTTCTGACCTGAGCGTGGGGTCATAGTTGGAGTCCGCCGCCGATGAGGAGCATTCTGAGGCGGTAGTTGTCGGGGTCGCGGAACCCTCGTGCGACGCGGCGGGCGAGTTCGATCAGGCCATTGAGTGCTTCGCTGCCGCCGTTGTTGGCGCCGTTGGTGCTGAAATAGCTGAGGAACGCGTCTTTCCACTGGTTCAGGGTGCGACCGAGGCGGGCGATCTCGGGGATCGGGCACGACGGGAACGTGGCGAGGATCGTCTCGGCGATCCGCCGCCCCTCGGCATGACTGGGCTGGTGATAGACCGATCGGAGTTGCTGCGCGCACTGCCAGGCGACCTCGACCGACACGTGCTGCTCGTCGGCGGCGAACGCCACCTTCAGGCGTGATCGTTGCCGGTCGGTGAGGTGTTCCTGCCCGGCGCGCAGGATGTTGCGGATCCGGTAGAGCGGGTCGGTCTTGCGGCCGCGGTGGCCGTGGATCTCTTGCTGGATACGGCGGCGGACCTCGTCGACCGCGGCGGTGCCGAGCTTCACGATGTGGAAAGCATCAACAACGGCGACCGCGTCGGCGAGTTGGTCGTCGATGGCGTTCTTGTAGCCGTGGAACGGATCCAACGTGGCGACCTTGACTCCCGTGCGGAACGTGTCGCCGCGGTCCTTCAGCCACGTCTTGTAAGCCTCACCGGAGCGTCCCGGCACGAGATCGAGAAGCCTGGCCCGGACCCGTCCGTCCTTGTCACGGCTGAGATCGACCATGCCGGTGAACTCCTTCGCGCCCCGTCCGCCCTGGTCGACGGGCTTGGTCGAGACGTGATGCCAGATGTGTTCATCGACGCCTAAGGAGGTGACGCCGGCGAAGCGGGTCTCGTCGTCGGCCGCGGCCTCCAGGACGGGCCGGATCGAGCGCCACAGCGTCTTCCAGGAGCAGCCGAGCTGGCGAGCCAGCCCTTGGACCGACGCGTTCTCCCGCCGCATCTGCCCGATCGCCCACGACGTCGCTCGGCACGTCAACAGCGCCTCGCCGGGGCGACAGCCGGGTCCTGTTCGGTGAACGAGGTCACCGGACACGACGACTCGGGACACCGCCACCGTCGTTTCCGCCACAACACCCTCACCGGCGTCGTGAAGCACGGGGCGTCGATCAACTCGATCATTTGGCGACCGTGGGCATGCGCCACCACCCCGCAGGTGGGGCAGCCCATCACTGTCGGCGGCCGGGACTCGACCTGCACCCGCAGCCGGCCCTCGGTCCTCTCGACCCTGGTCACATGAAGGCCGGGCAGGTCGACCAGCAGGTCGCAACGCGGGCAGTAGCCACCGTGAACCCTGCAGCACGAAGTAGGATCAGGCATCGTCGAGGTCCTCGGAATCGAGTGGTGTGGTAACCCCGATTCTTGAGGGCCTCAACCCTCATCACCGGCACCAACACGCGCACCCCTACGCCACGCTCACCCCACGCTCAGGTCCGAAGAGCCAGTTTGTCGGGTGCGTCCGCGAGTGCCGTTCGTTGCCAGTGTGTGATTCGCCTGTTCTGCTCAGGGTCGACGTCGACGACACTGCTCAGGATCAGCACGGCTCGACGGTCAGCTAGGCCAATGATGTGGAGTGGCTGAACTCCTTTCAGTTCCGTCCAGCCGATATCAGGGGTCAACAGGAAGATGTGGATGCCTAGCGCTTTTCCTGCGGGGGGCCGAGCAATGATCAGAACCTGTGGATGGCTCTCGGCGGGGTGACGTGTGAGTATGTCAACTCGACTTGGCCCCACCAGGACGGCTTGAGTTGGCCCCACCGGCGCGGGTGTGGGCGAGGCGGTAGCTGGTGGTGCCGGTCTCGATGATGGTGCCGTCGTAGGTGAGGCGGTCGACGATGGCGGCGCAGAGGCGGGGGTCGGTGAAGGTCTTGGTCCAGCCGCTGAAGGGCTCGTTCGACGCGATGGCGATGGCGGTCTTCTCTTCGCGTTCGGTGAGGACCTGGAACAAGAGTTCGGCGCCGCGCCGGTCGAGTTGGAGGTAGCCCAGCTCGTCGAGACAGAGCAGGTCGACGCGGCCGTAGCGGGCGATGACCTTGGTGAGGGCCCGGTCGTTCTCGGCTTCGGCGAGTTCGTTGACGAGCCGGGAGGCGAGCACGTAGCGGACCCGGTAGCCGGCTTCGGCGGCGGCGGTCCCGAGCCCGATCAGCAGGTGCGTTTTCCCGGTTCCGGAGTCGCCGATCAGGCACAGCGGCCGGCCTTTCGCGACCCACTCGCCGCTGGCGAGGGTGTTGATCACAGCTGGGTTCAGGTTGGGGTTGGCGTCGTAGTCGATGTCGTCGAGGCGTTTGGGTCGGGGAAACCCGGCCTCGTGGACGCGGCGGGCCCGGCGGCGTTCGTCACGGTCGTCGCACTCGGCGAGCAGCAGTTCGGCGAGGAAGCCTTGGTAGGTGTGTTGCTCGCGGGCCGCCACGCTGGCGGCTTGGGCGGCGCGTTCGCGGATGGTGGGCAACCGGAGGGTGCGGCAGGCGGTGTCGATCGCGACGTCGACGGCCTGGCTGGTCATGGCGTCGTTCACGTGGGGGTTCCTCCGGTGAGCAGGGTGTCGTAGGCGTCGACGGTTGGCAGGGGCCGGGTATCGGCCGGGTACGCGATCCGGCCCTCCGCGGTGACCAGGCCGAGCTGGGGCGGGAGGTGGTTTCGCCGGCGCGGCGGACCTCCACGGCGACCGCCTCGGGCGACAGCGCGCCCACGGCGAGCGCGGCCTCGAGACCGGCCAGGACTTGGCCGCGGGGGTAGGTGCGGTGCAACAGCAAGGCTTCGACCAGGGCCTGGGTGCCGGTCTTGTCGCCGTAGCGGGCTTTCGCCGCGGCCCAGTACCGCTCGTGGGTGGCGGTGAACACGCCGGCCTTGCGTGCCTGGACCAGGGCGGTCGCGCCGGGCAGCGCGCCAGGCTTGTAGGCGAGCACTTCCAGGTAGTGGTCCAGCACCAGGGTGACGCTGCCGCGGATCGTGGAGCGTTCGTGTTCGGCGACCAGCCGGGGCCCGTCGAAGATCAGCACGCTGGTGGCGCGGAGCAGCACCCGCAGCTGGCGGCCGACGTAGCGGGCGGGCACCGAGTACTGGCATTGCCGCACGGTGACCCTGGCGTGCCGGTCCACCCGGGGCCGCAGGCTGAGCCCGGTCTCGAACGGCTCAGCCGGCAGGGCGCGTAGCAGGGCTTGTTCGGTGGCGAAGTCGTCACCGACCGTGGCGATCCGCTGCCCGACCCGACGGTGATCATCCTTGGCGTCACACCGGGCGAGGTAGGCGTTCAGCTCGGCGAGCGTGTCAACCTTCGGCATCGGGACGGTGTGGGTGCGGCGGAACCGGCCACCCTCGCCCTCGACGCCGCCCTTCTCGTGGGCGCCCTCGACGCCGGGACGGCAGTAGAACACGTCGAAGCCGTAGTGGGACCGGAACGTCACCCACCGGTCCGACTCGACCCGGGTCCGGCCGGTCAACACCCGCGACACCGCCGCCTTCAGGTTGTCGTAGCGGATGTGGACCGTCGGGATCCCGCCGAGCTGCTCGAAGGCGTAGCGGTGGCCGTCCAGGAACGCCTCCTGCGAGGCGGTCGCATACGCCCGGTGGATCGCCTTGCCCGAGTACGACAGGCGCAGCGTGAACAAGAACACCTTGGTCTTCACCCCGGCCAACACGATCCACAGATCGGCGAAGTCGACCTCCGCTTCGGCACCCGCGGGATGGGTCTGCGGCACGAACACCTCCGCCAGCTGCTTGCCGGCCTCGGCCGCGATCCGCGGCCGGGCCTCACGCACATAGTCCCGGACCGTCGAGTAGGCCACCACCAGCTGGTGCTCATCCAACAACCGTTCCCTGACCCGCAGCGCGGTGTGACGCTGCTTGCGTGGCGCGTCCAGGTCCTGGCGCAGCATCGCGTCGATCAACGGCTTCACCGGGTCCAGCACCGGCGCCGCCCGGACCGGCACCTTCCGCGCCGGCGGCTCAGCAGAGGCCAACGCCTGCCGGACCCTCCGCCGGTGGACCCCGTGCCTCGCCGCGAGTTCGCGGATCGACACATCGGGATCATCCCGACGGTCCCTACGGATCGCTTCGAACACCCTGACACGACTCCCACCAGACACGCTGGCCTTCCCACAACCCTCGACGGACAACCGTCGACCAGCGTCAGGTGGGGCCAGATCAGACCGTCACAACCGCCCCGGTGTGTCGCACCCGGGGCCAGATCAGACCGTCACGGTGGGGCCAAATCAGACTGTCATTTCCATGACGTGAAGCGGGCGCACCTCCCGAGCAAGATCGAAGTCCATGCAAGTTCTGATCGGGGTCGGCGTTGGCGCGCCGGCTCGGGAAGGTGTGCCCATGCTCAAGGTAGTTCACGACGCCGATGCGTCCAACGAGGTGGCCGGTGGGTCGCTGCTTGATGAGATCGTGCGCGACGGTGCCCGGCAGATGCTGGCTGCAGCGCTTCAGGCCGAGGTCGCCGCCTACGTCGAGGCGTTCACCGACGAGCTCGACGAGCACGGCCGACGACTGGTGGTCCGCAACGGGCACCACAACGAACGGCAGGTGACAACTGCGGCCGGCGCGATCACGGTCCGCGCGCCGCGGGTCAACGACAAGCGCACCGACCAGGCCACCGGCGAGCGCAAGCGGTTCGCCTCGGCCATCTTGCCGGCGTGGGCCAGGAAGTCTCCGCGGGTTGCCGAGGTGCTGCCGCTGCTCTACCTGCACGGCCTGTCCTCGGGCGACTTCGGGCCCGCGTTGACGCAGTTCCTCGGTTCGGCACAGGGACTCTCGCCGGCCACCATCACCCGCCTGACCAAGGACTGGCAAGACGAGGCGGTCGCGTTCAACAAGCGGCCCCTGGCCGGCACCGACTACGTCTACGTGTGGGTTGACGGGATCCACCTCAAGGTCCGACTCGAACAGGACAAGGTGTGCCTGCTCGTGATGATCGGGGTCCGAGCTGATGGCACCAAGGAGCTGATTGCGCTCGACGACGGTCAACGCGAGTCCACCGAGTCGTGGGCCGACCTGCTGCGTGGCTGCAAGCGGCGTGGGATGCGGGCACCGGTCCTCGCCGTCGGCGACGGCGCGTTGGGGTTCTGGGCCGCGGTCCGCACGGTGTTCCCCGAAACCCGTGAGCAGAGGTGCTGGTTCCACAAGATCGCCAACGTCCTCAACGTCTTGCCGAAGTCGGCGCAGCCCGGCGCGAAGGCCGCGCTCGCGGAGATCTGGAACGCCGAGGACAAGGACCACGCGCGGGCGGCGGTGAAGGTGTTCGTCGCCGACTACGGCACAAAGTGGCCCAAGGCTGCAGCGAAGATCACCGAGGATCTCGACGTGCTCCTGGCCTTCTACGACTACCCCGCCGAGCACTGGGTCCACCTGCGCACCACCAACCCGATCGAGTCGACCTTCGCCACGGTGCGGCTGCGGCAGCGGGTCACCAAGGGACCCGGCTCGCGAACCGCCGGGGTCGCCATGGCGTTCAAGCTCATCGAGTCCGCACAAGCCAGATGGCGCGCCGTCAACGCACCCCACCTCGTCGCACTCGTCCGCGCCGGCGCGACGTTCAAGAACGGCATCCTCGTCGAACGAGACGACGAACCGAGCCACGAATCAGGAAGCGATCAACAAGCCGCGTGACACGCCGATCCACAGGTCTTGACTATTGCTCCTTCCACCGGAAGCCAGCCCCGCTAGTTCATGGACTCTCATGTCGGCGCTTACGCATGCTGCTTCAGCTCCCAGCCTCGGCAGGTCTTTGAAGCGGTTGACACACCGCAGGACTGATCCGTGCGACCGACCCTCACGGCTGAGTGGTTCCGCCAGACCGAGCGACAAGGCCGGATTCGTATGCTGCAATGACGAGGTGTGTGCGATCCCGGGCGGCGAGTTTCGTCATGATTCGGCTGACATGCGTCTTGGCTGTCTGCACGGAAATGAAGAGGTCCGCCGCGATCTCGCTGTTCGAGCTGCCACGACCAACTTCTGTGAGTACCTCCAGCTCGCGAGGAGTGAGCGCAGCAAGGGCTCCGGGAGCTATCGCGGCGGCGGTTGTGGGATTCAGGTAACGGACGATGAGGGCGGCCGTCGCTTTCGGTGAGAGCAGCGACTCACCTTCGTGGACGACGCGGATCGCCTCCATCAGCGCATCTGGCTGTGTTCCCTTGCCGACGAAGCCGCTCGCTCCCGCCTGGAGCGCCTCAAAGACGTACTCGTCCTCTTCAAAGGTCGTCAGGATGAGGATGCGTGACGCATCCATGTCAGGGTCTGCACGGATCTCGCGCGTCGCCTGGATCCCGTCCATGACCGGCATCCGGATGTCCATCACCACGACGTCGGGGCCGAGATCCCTGGTCGCAGAGACGGCTTGGCTGCCGTCAGCCACCTGCCCGAGTACCTCGAAGCCGGGTTCGTTGGAGATGAGATCGGCGACGGCGTTGCGGATGAGCGCCTGATCGTCGGCGAGGAGCACTCTGATCACGGAAGGGACCTGTTCGTTACGGTCTGGTACGTCACGACTTCTGCGGTGCCGGGGGTTGGGTTCGACGTGGGAAGCGAGGCAGTGAAGCGGTAGACAGGGCCGGGACCCCGCCCAGTCTTCACCTGCCCGCGCACTGATGCAACCCGTTCGCGGACCCCGTTGAGGCCATGGCCGCCAAGGTCGGGGTTGCTGGTTGCACGCCTGACATCGGAGACGGGGTTGGTCACGGTGAGCACGATGCTCCCTGCCTGGTAATCGAGTTGCACCAGCGCCGAGGCTGGATGTGCTCCGTCGCCGCGGCCGTGCTTCAACGCATTGGTCAGCGCCTCTTGAAGCGCTCGATATGCGACGGCGTCCACAGCCTCTGGTATCTCACGTGGGGTGCCCTCGATGCGCTGGCGCACGGCGAGCCCACCGGATTCGAACTGCCTGATCAAGTCAGGCAACTGGGCGAGTCCAGGGGTGGGCGCCAGACGAAGAGCGCCAGCATCGTGGTTGTTGCCTCTGAGCACCGTCAGTAACCCGCTGATCTCCTCAAGGACGGTCTGGGCCGCGCCATGGATGGTCTTCAGGGCGCGCTCGGCGTCCTCAGGTCGGTCCCGGAGCGCGCGCGAGGCGACGCCGGCGTTGAGGCTCACGACCGCGATCTGGTGGGCGATGAGGTCGTGCAGGTCACGCGCGATCGCGACGCGCTCGTCGGCAACCGCCCTGAGCGCCTCCGCTTCTTTCGTCTCCTCGGCTCGTTGGGCCCGATCGGTCAACTCCTCAAGGTATGCGCGGCGGGACCTGCTGGCGTCCCCGGCCGCTGCCACGAAACCGATCGTGACGATGATCAGCAATGCGACGGGCAGGTCAGTCGTCTCTGGCCCGAGGATCACGAAGCTCGCGCACCACACCACGACGGCCGCCGCGACGGCAGTTACTTGGGTGGTCCGCCGGTCAGTGAGTTTCGCGACGGTGGAGACACTGACGAGTAACGCGAGGAAACTGGCCGCGACCGAGCCACCCACAAGCAATGCCGCCACGGTGAGAGCGACCGCGGCGCACGCGGCGCCCTTGGGAGTCCGTCGCCGCAACAGCATGGCAACGATCGCCGCGGCGACCAGCGCGAAGGACAGCGGTGAGGGTGGGGGCCAGAACCCGGAGGCGATCAACATCAACGTGATGCCGACGTCCACGAGCACGCGGATGATCACCCGCAACCGATCCGCCGGGACATCAGCGCGCCTCACGTTCACCGCGCCTCCGTTTCGTCCTGACGCCTCGCTAGCCGTCACGTCTGAGTTCCATGCTCCTAGGCTGCTGAGCGCCTCGACATCCCTCCACGGTCACCCTGTGCGTACTGCGGCGGAGGTATGCCTAGCCGAGGAACGCCCAGAGCGACAGTATGCCAAGATGCCGTTATGGGGTGACGACTGCGAGCGTCCCGGCTCGGGAGGATTGGACTGTCGGGAAGAACCGACATCGAATCAAGCCAGGAGACCTCATGCCAGTGCCAATTCTCGCCGCCTGCGACGTCCACAAGTCGTATGGCCGCGGCGCCACGCGTTTCGACGCACTCAGGGGTGTATCCCTAGAGATCGCCCAAGGCGAGAGCGTCGCCATCATCGGGAAGAGCGGGTCGGGGAAGTCCACCCTCATGCACCTGCTCGCACTACTCGACAAGCCGACCGAGGGTGCCGTGGAACTCAGCGGCCATGACGCAGCCGGCCTCAGCAGCGCTGTGCTGAACCGCACCCGCAACTCGACGTTCGGTTTCGTGTTCCAGCAGTTCTTCCTCAATCCAGGCTCCTCGGTCCTCGACAACGTCACCCTGCCGCTCCGAATCGCCGGAGTGCCGCGCGCTGAACGCAACCGGCGGGGCATGGCCGCATTGGCACAACTTGAACTCGAAAGCAAGGCCAAGAATCGCGCCACCGACCTTTCCGGTGGGCAGAAGCAGCGTGTCGTGATCGCGCGCGCCCTGGTGAACGATCCCAGCGTGATCTTCGCCGACGAGCCGACCGGCAATCTCGACACGGCGACCGGCGCTGTTGTGGAGGACATCCTCCTCGAGCTTAACCGGACCCGCGGGATCACCCTGATAGTGGTCACCCACGACGAGGACCTCGCCAACCGCTGCGACCGACGCGTCTACATTCGCGACGGCCTCATCGTCGACGACCTCACCTCCTCGGCAATCGCCGCAGCCAATGCCGAGGTGGCCGCATGAGGGCCGTGGACGTGGTTGGCGACGCGATCGACAACACTCTCCGCAGCAAGGCGCGAACCGCTCTCACTGTCGTGGCGATCGTGATCGGCTCCTTCACCCTCACCCTGACAAGCGGAGTCGGGACCGGCATTAACGCCTACATCAACAAGACCGTGGCCTCCATCGGCGCACGCGACGTGATGACCGTCACCAAGACAGTCCCGGCAGCCCAGGACAGCGAAGCTCCCATCGCCTATGACCCGAACGCGCCGACGAGTTCAGGTGATTCTATGGGCGGGGAAGAGGCCAAACCGATTACGGCCGCCGAGCTCAAGGATCTCGCGCGAGTGCCTGGTGTTCTGAGTGTCGAACCGACTCTGACAGTGCGCGCCGACTACGTCCAGCAGGCTGCCGGCACCAAGTACCAGGCCGAAGTCGGCGGATTCGTCGCGGGCATGAGCCTTGACCTTGCCGCTGGCCAGCAGCTGGGATGGAATGCCAGCCAGAATCAGGTCACGATCCCCGTAACCTACGTCCAGCCCCTCGGATACGCCAGCAACGCCGCAGCCATCGGCACCACTGTCACCATCGGAATCACGGCTGCCAACGGCAACGCGACCACTGTCACTGCGACGGTCGTCGGCGTCTCGGTGGCCGGCTTCAGCGGCGGTGGCAGCCTCACCCCCAACGCCGCCCTGTCGCGTGCGCTTTACGACGCGCAGAGCGTAGGCCTGAAAGAGGCGGCCCGGACAAGTTACCCGTCGGCTGCGATCCGGTTCGATCCGGCAGCCACAGCGGCCGAGGTCACGGCCCTGAAGGCACGCCTGGCTGCGATCGGGTACGACGGTGCCACCGTTTCCGACCAACTCGGCATCTACCGCACCGCCATCGACGCTGTCGTTCTCATCCTGAACGGCTTCGCAGCCATCGCGCTCCTGGCCGCCGGCTTCGGCATCGTCAACACCCTGCTCATGTCCGTGCAGGAACGCACCCGCGAAATCGGGCTGATGAAGGCAATGGGCATGCCCGGCGGCAGTGTCTTCGGTGTGTTCAGCACCGAGGCCGTGTTCATCGGCCTCCTCGGCAGCGCTATTGGCGCAGGACTCGCCATCGTCGCCGGAAGCCTCACCAGCGGGCTACTCGCGGGTAGCCTCCTCACTGATTTGCCAGGACTGCAGATCATCGCCTTCGACCCGGTCGCGATCGGCATCATCGTCGGCACTGTCATGGCCATCGCGTTCCTGGCCGGCACGATTCCGGCCGTCCGCGCCGCCCGCCAAGACCCCATCGACGCGTTGCGGTACGAGTGACACGCTGATGGCTCATGCCGGTGGCTCCTTCGTCCAGGTTGCTCGAGGGGACCACCGGCCTACCTGCGTGACGGAGGGCTCGCTCGGGAGGCTCGGGCGCATCCGGGAACTGGAACTGCTGCCAAGCCGGCTAGATGTGATGTCCAGCCAGGTTGTCCAGCCGGGTCTGTCCGATTAACGGTGGGCGGCATCTGGCGTTTACTGGTTGTTCCCTGCCGGGTCGAGACGGCCCGGGAAGGTGATTGCGAACGCGTTGAGTGCCGGCTTCGTGCGCCGTGAGGCGTTGCTGTTGGAGTGGAGGTGAGAGGCCTGTGCCTGTGGGCTGTCGCAGCAGTCTGCAGAAGCTGGGGGCAGCCGGATCCGGGAGGTGCTGGTGAGGGTGGGAGCAGCCCCGACAAAGCCGAGGTGCGTCAGCACTGCCAGATGGCGTGGGCTCGGCGAGCAGGATCGAGAGGAGTACGTGAGGAACTGATGCTGTAACGCCCCTCAACGCTAGACCGGCTCGAACCTGGCGGATCTGGGCCGGGAGTGGTGCGTCTCCACCGTCGTAGTGGTGGAGAACTTCTCGGGGTTGGTGAAGCCCGACTCCAGGGAGGCCGTGCTGAAGGTCTGCGGCGTAGGCACGGCGAGGCCGCTGGGGCAGAGTCAGGCTCCTCCTCGATCGAGTCAACAGCAGTGAACACGGGAACCGTCTGTGGTCGCCCGTCCGAGCCGGCAAACCAGCCGGACCGGGTGGGCAGGTCCACCGTCGATTGATGGCCACAGGTGGGGCGGAGCCGCCGTAGTACTCCGAGGCCGGGAAAGCCGGTCACATGGGGAAGGGCGGCAGCGGTTGGATGCAGGAGGGGGTTGCCATGCCGAAAGATGCGCTGCCGAACGGCGGCGCCGCGCTCGAAGTGTCGGAGATTGGTCCGGGTGGGCGGGTATCGGGGATGCAGACCAAACTGCACTGTTGGGCGGCGGCTGATCCGGGCCGCCGGTTCGATGACTTGTTCAATCTCGTGTGTGATCCGGCGACGCTGATGATGGCGTTCGTCCGGGTCGCGGGGAACCGGGGCAGCCGAACGGCCGGTGTCGATGGTGTGACTGTCGAGACCGCGACCGGGCCCCTCGGCATCTCAGGGTTCCTGGCGGATATTCGTGTCCAGTTGAAGACTGGGACGTTCCGGCCGTTGCCGGTGCGTCAGC
Source organism: Micropruina sp. (assembly GCA_016711205.1). Classification (GTDB taxonomy): domain Bacteria; phylum Actinomycetota; class Actinomycetes; order Propionibacteriales; family Propionibacteriaceae; genus Micropruina. Next base: position 650,865 of record JADJTM010000001.1, read on the forward strand.
GGATGATCCCGAAGCCCGGCGGATCGGGGAAGCTCCGCAAGCTGGGCATCCCGACGATCGCGGACCGGGTGGTCCAGGCGGCGCTGAAGCTCGTGCTGGAACCGATCTTCGAGGCCGACTTCCTGCCGGTCTCCTACGGGTTCCGGCCACAGCGCCGGGCGCATGACGCGGTGGCCGACATCCACCGGCTCGGCACCCAGGGTTACCGCTGGGTGCTGGACGCCGACATCGAGGCGTGTTTCGACATGATCGATCACTCCGCTTTGATGGACCGGGTCCGAGTCAGGGTGAAGGACAAACGCGTCTTGCGGTTGGTGAAGGGGTTCCTCAAGGCCGGGGTGATGACCGAGACCGGCCAGATGCAGGAGTCCGACACTGGCACCCCGCAGGGTGGGATCTTGTCACCGTTGCTGGCCAACATTGCGTTGAGCGTGCTCGATGAGCAGGTGATGGCGCCGTGGCGGCCAGACGGGGAGATGAGTACCACCTATCGGCGTCATCGACGACGAGCACTGGGACTGCCAACGTGGCGGATCGTGCGGTATGCCGACGATTTCGTCGAGCAATGATCAGAACCTGTGGATGGCTCTCGGCGGGGTGACGTGAAGCGGGCGCACCTCCCGAGCAAGATCGAAGTCCATGCAAGTTCTGATCGGGGTCGGCGTTGGCGCGCCGGCTCGGGAAGGTGTGCCCATGCTCAAGGTAGTTCACGACGCCGATGCGTCCAACGAGGTGGCCGGTGGGTCGCTGCTTGATGAGATCGTGCGCGACGGTGCCCGGCAGATGCTGGCTGCAGCGCTTCAGGCCGAGGTCGCCGCCTACGTCGAGGCGTTCACCGACGAGCTCGACGAGCACGGCCGACGACTGGTGGTCCGCAACGGGCACCACAACGAACGGCAGGTGACAACTGCGGCCGGCGCGATCACGGTCCGCGCGCCGCGGGTCAACGACAAGCGCACCGACCAGGCCACCGGCGAGCGCAAGCGGTTCGCCTCGGCCATCTTGCCGGCGTGGGCCAGGAAGTCTCCGCGGGTTGCCGAGGTGCTGCCGCTGCTCTACCTGCACGGCCTGTCCTCGGGCGACTTCGGGCCCGCGTTGACGCAGTTCCTCGGTTCGGCACAGGGACTCTCGCCGGCCACCATCACCCGCCTGACCAAGGACTGGCAAGACGAGGCGGTCGCGTTCAACAAGCGGCCCCTGGCCGGCACCGACTACGTCTACGTGTGGGTTGACGGGATCCACCTCAAGGTCCGACTCGAACAGGACAAGGTGTGCCTGCTCGTGATGATCGGGGTCCGAGCTGATGGCACCAAGGAGCTGATTGCGCTCGACGACGGTCAACGCGAGTCCACCGAGTCGTGGGCCGACCTGCTGCGTGGCTGCAAGCGGCGTGGGATGCGGGCACCGGTCCTCGCCGTCGGCGACGGCGCGTTGGGGTTCTGGGCCGCGGTCCGCACGGTGTTCCCCGAAACCCGTGAGCAGAGGTGCTGGTTCCACAAGATCGCCAACGTCCTCAACGTCTTGCCGAAGTCGGCGCAGCCCGGCGCGAAGGCCGCGCTCGCGGAGATCTGGAACGCCGAGGACAAGGACCACGCGCGGGCGGCGGTGAAGGTGTTCGTCGCCGACTACGGCACAAAGTGGCCCAAGGCTGCAGCGAAGATCACCGAGGATCTCGACGTGCTCCTGGCCTTCTACGACTACCCCGCCGAGCACTGGGTCCACCTGCGCACCACCAACCCGATCGAGTCGACCTTCGCCACGGTGCGGCTGCGGCAGCGGGTCACCAAGGGACCCGGCTCGCGAACCGCCGGGGTCGCCATGGCGTTCAAGCTCATCGAGTCCGCACAAGCCAGATGGCGCGCCGTCAACGCACCCCACCTCGTCGCACTCGTCCGCGCCGGCGCGACGTTCAAGAACGGCATCCTCGTCGAACGAGACGACGAACCGAGCCACGAATCAGGAAGCGATCAACAAGCCGCGTGACACGCCGATCCACAGGTCTTGACTATTGCTCCGGGGGGCCCGTCGAGCCATGCAACGTCGGATTCTTTGGTGCGGTCCTGCTGGATGTGGACGACGTCCTCGGCTCTGACGTAGACCGAGATGCCTCGGCTCCAACCACCTTCGTTGGGATCGGGGCGTTGCCAGCGGTCGATGACTCGCGTCGCGGGTGTGGTGTCTTGATGTTCAGACGTCCAGGCGTAGCGGTAGTCGCCACTCTCGTGCAGCGAGTACTTCTGATACCGCGCGAGCTCTCGTGCGGCGATGTAGACGTCGCTCTTGTTCTTGTTGGCCCAAACCCTCCAGATGCTGGAGCGTTCGCCGACGGCACCCACAGCGAATCGGATGAGCCCGCCCGTGGTGTCAACAGGCACTGCTTCCTCACGGTCTCCTGTTTGGAGGCGAAGGAACAGGGGAGCGTCGGTCACAGTCTGCTCTCCTGTGTGTCGGGGTCCTCCGTAGAGTCGAACGGCTCAAAGAACCATCCGGCCTGGTCGGGCACAATAGTGGCCAGCTCTTTGGACACGTCGAGGTTGTAGTCGGCGGCCAGTTCGCCGATCTGGATTCCAACGAGGCCCCGCAGGCGTCCGAGCGCCATCGAGAGGGGATCGGTGCCCAGCGGCTGCCAATGTCGGTGCCGGTCGCTGCTGGCGGGCCCGATGTGGTCGACGAAGTCGCGGAATAGTCGCTGCAGCAACTGCAGGCGACGGGCGAGGTCGGTGCCGATCTCGGGATTGTTCATCTGCTCGCCCAGCTGATCACGGATCTTGTTGGCCGAGGTGACGCAGTGTTCCTCGATCTCCAGAGAGAAGTCCTTCCAGAGCATTCGTCGGTCGCTCAGCAGGTTAAGGACTCGTCGGGCGATCTCGCGGTCATCGTCTTTGCGTTCCCATTGGAGGCCGCCGAAGGGTGCTGAGATCCCGGTCCATCGGTAGCGGGTCATTTGGCCCCTTGGTCCTGCGCTCGAAGTTGACCGTAGGCGATCTCGAGCCGCTGTCGCAGATCGTGATTCTCGCTGCGTAGCTCTTTGTTGCGCTGGGTGACTGCTTCGAGCCGACGCTGCAGGGACGTGGACGTTTCGCTTGTGCTCTTGTGGCCTGCAGTTGCGTGTGCACCGCGGTTCCGGTCACGCAGTTCGTGGATGGCTTCGATGAGCTCGGGGTTGGCGTAGAGGAAGGCACGGGAGACGCCGGCGCGAGTGGCCACGGCCGTGGGGGTGACGGCTTCGCCCCGGGCCGCGGCGAGGCGAATAGCTTCTCGTGCGCGTTGTTGGGCGTCGTTGTGTCGTCGCTTCGCGGCGGCCAGGAGGTGGTGGCTGTTGTCAGCAAGCATCGGCGGCCTTCTGGTCGATTGTGGTGGGCCGGGTCTGACAGGCGGTGATGATGCGCTGCAGGTTGTCGACGATCTCCTGGTTCTTTTCCACGACGCGTAGATGGCCCTTTTCGCGGGAGATGTCGATGAGTTCGAGGGTGTGCTTGAGCTGGGTCTCGTGTTGGGGGAGGAAGTCTGCGTTGGTGATGAACATGGGGCAGGTCAGGCAGGGGTTGGCGTGCTCGCAGGGGCTGTTGAGGGGCATGCCGCAGTAGCCGTTGGGCAGGGTCTGCTTGGCGCGGTCGAGGCCGCGGCGGGCCCAGGCGGCGTCGGCGAGTGGGTGGTCCTCGTCGAGCTCCACCGGCTGGCCGTGGGCGTTGATGAGTTGAGCCTTGGCCCAGGCGTCGCGGATGGTCTTGTCGTTGAGCCGGGCGTAGTGGGCGGTCATGTCGGCCGAGGTGTGGTCCATGAGCTGCTGCACGATGTGTTGCGGAACGTCGCGGTTGATCATTCGGGTGCCGAAGGTGTGTCGAAGCTGGTGTGGCGTGATCCAAACCGGCTGACCAAGCTCGTCGGTGATCTTGAGGTCAGCAAGCCAGGCTTGAAATGCGGCCCGGTGGCCGGAGGCGGGATAAGCCCTGGTTCCGTGAGGATTGGACGCGTGCCCGGGGAATAGCCGTAGTCCCGGGCGGGGTTGGTCGAAGCGTTCCAGGACGGTGCACTGCTGGTCACGGATGCGGCTGGCGAGGTCGTCGTCGAGCGGCATGAACGCGGTGCGCTTCATCTTGTGGTTCAGGTACTGCAGGTAAGGGTGGCCCTCGCCGTCCTGGACGAGGCAGTCAAACGCCAGCAGGCGGCAGTCGCCCGCCCTGAGTCCGCAGCGGATCATGATCCGCGTCATCAACTGGTGATCAGGATGGGTGAGCCGAGCGAGTGCCTCGTCGGACTCGATCTGGGCCACGACGAACTCGCTGAGCGCGCGGCCGGGTCCGGTGCCGTGCAGGCGGGGGAAGTCCTCGCTGAACACCACCGTGGTAGACGCCAGCTCGGGTGCCCAGCCGTAGCGGTGGACGTCCCGCAGGAACGTCGACAGAGCGCTGATCAGTTGCAGGCGCGACCTCGGTTCAGGATGGTCTAGGGCTAGGTTCTCGCACCAGCGCTGGACCATGACTCGAGTCAGGTCGCCCGTGTCACGAGGAGGGTCTTTGAGGTTGGTGATGTAAGTCGAGAACTGGCCTAGGACACCGATACCTCTTCGGACACCGGCCGGGCCGACGCCGATGCTGAGCCGATGGCGGGCCCACTGCTTTGCCAAGCCCCGCAGCCATGGTTGCGGGATCTTGGAGAAGGTGATGCGGGCGACGCCGGTGGTTGCATGCCCCAGCCGATCGAGATGCCAGGTGTCGAGGGAGTACTCGCGGTCCCAGCCGGTGCCGTGCACGAGCCGGTCGACCTGGTCATGGCCCCAGTTGATGAACAGGGCACCGTCGGGGTTGCGGCGGCTCAATCGCAACGAACTGGTCCACTCCACAGCGCTGTGCTCGAGGAGGCTGGTGGCGCCTCTGGCGTGGAGGGCGCGAACAACGGCATTCCATCGCGTGAGGTTGACCCGCCGTGGGCCGGAGTCGAGGAAGCATTGGACGATGTACTGGACCTCGAGCTTCAGCTGAGGAGCTAACCCGGTGAGGTCGATCCGGGGTCTGCCGGCGACCGCGACCGCGGCGAGGAACGCGTCTCGGTCCGCTGTGCCGGTTCGGCGACGGAAGGCGTTGAACCGGCCCTGGTGGGAGACACAGAACCCGTCGCGGAACGACGCCCACAACCCACAGCCAGGCACCAGACAGCCTGGCTGATCGGTCGACTCAGCCTGCACGATTCCCGCCCAGTTCTGCGCGCTGCCATGGCCGGCGGCCGCGATCCACGTGGCGTGGTGGTTAAGGCACAACTGGCTGCGGTGCCGGCCGAAGAGGCATCCGGGCACCAGACATGCCTGCGGCGTGCAGCGCGGCGGGCAGTTCTGCAGCCATGCCTCGAAGACGACACCACGCCGCCGGGCCCGGTACCAACGGTCGGCATGGGCCACGCACAGACCGCGGCCCGCGGTCGCCACACCTGAGCAATCCGGGACCCGACACGAGCCGAGATCGACCAACGGATGACAGGCCTCCGGAATGAGAACGTCACCGCGGTGTTCGGGGCGAACCGCAGCCATCAACGCGGCCAAAGGTGACTCGCCCAGCGGCCCAGCAGGGGCAGATGTCAGCGTCGTCATGGCACCTCCAGGGCTTGAACGGGTTCGATCAGCCAGCCGGCGGCGATCAGTGCCCGACGGGCGTCTTCCACGGTCAGGTGTCCGTAGATCCCGAGCGTCGTCTGAACACTGGCGTGGCCCAGCAGGTGCGCCACGATCGCCCAGTCGGTGCCCTTGCGGATCAGTTCGGTGGCGTAGGTGTGCCGCAGGTGATGGAACGTGAAGCTGGACAGTCCGGTGCGGCGGCGCAGCCGCAGCAGCACGTCCCGTGCGGCCGGGTAGGCCATCGCGTGACCGAGTGGCGCGGCCCACAGGTTGACGAAGACGAAGTCGGAGTTGAGGTCGCCGTATTCCTCGTCGAGGTAGTCGGCGTAACTGCTGAACAGCGCGGCCGGTGCGGGGATAGTTCTGGGCTTCCAGCGCTTCACCCGAGCCCCGTTCGCGTTGAGCCGAGGGTTGACCGCAACCTCACGGCGTGCGATCGAGAGGTCCTCGTGGCGCAATCCAAGCGCTTCTCCGATTCGCATGCCCGATTCGCGGAGCAGTTGCAGCAGGAACCGGTCGCGCAGCCGCGTGCACCCGTCCAGCAGTGCCTGGTATGCCTCGGCCTCGACGACCTCCGGGGCGCTTCGCAGGACGCCACGGACCCGGATCTCCTGACGTGCGTGCTCGCGTCGAGTGTGGGCCAGAAAAGGCTGGTAACCGGCAGACGAGAAGCCCCGGTCCCACCGGGTCAGCTGCAGCGTGATCACCGGGTCGAGGCGGCGGTAGAAGCCATAGAAGGCTGACACTGCAGCGATCTTGCGCTGCAAAGTCCGCTCACCCAGGGAAGGCTCAACGTTGGGCAAGACCCCGACCCGCCCTTGTCTAGCCGGACTCGGAAGCCGCAGCCACGCCACCCACTCACCGACATCGGCCACCGTCAGCGTCTGCCAATCTCGCCGCCGGAACCTCACCCACGTGAACAGATCGGCAAGGTCATGGGCATAGGCCTTGACCGTGTTCGGCGAGTAGCTCAGCGCCGCGAGGTGCCGAAGAAACGACTCGACACACTCGATAGGCAAGGCGTCCGAGTCGACCACAGTGAACGACCGCCGGCCGTCGTGAACCCCCTGTAGAGGCTGAACAGAGACCGCCACCGCTGATGCCCTTCGTCGTGGACACCACAAGTGTGAGCGTCAACCAGGGGCAACCCAGTGCGCCACGCCGCACGTCGTATTCGTCGAAGACGCCGGTCGATAGGCCCTAGATAAAATGAGAAAGTGACAAGTCCCGCGAGAACCTACACTTGTTCATCCACGAGCCGTCGCCGTAGTTGGCGACGAAGGTGTCGACGAAGTCCACCGGATCCTCGCCCACGACGTCGCGGATCGGAGTGCCGTCGGCCGCGCTCTGCTCGAACAGGTCGACCAGATCCACGTACATGCGGACGACGACGTCACCTCGCGCGATGCCGCCGGCGACCATCAGGTACCGCTCGACCGCCTCGGCCGCAGCACGGTAGGGGGCGGGCAGGTTCTTTAGCCGGGCCTTGGCCTGGCGATACTGCTTCTTTTCCTCAAGCGGGCCGGTGACCAGCTCGAACCATTTGGCCGTCATCTCAGTTGTCTCCTCGCTTCAGCTGGTCGAGTCTGTGGGTGAGGAAGTCCCAGCTTGCCCAGAACTCCGTCAGGTAGGCGCGGCCGCGGGCGTTGAGGGAGTACACCTTGCGCGGCGGTCCCTTCTCCGAGGGCACCTTGGCGACGTCGACCAGACCCCGTTGTTCGACCCGAACCAGCACGGCGTAGACGGTGCCTTCGACGATGTCGGCGAAGCCCTGCTCGCGCAGCCGCGCGGTGATCTGGTAGCCGTGGGCGGGCTCGTCGAACAGGATCGCGAGAACGATGCCCTCCAAGGTGCCTTTGAGCATCTCGGTCATTTGCTTACCCACGGCGTCCTCACTACCCAGTGTTACTGACTACTGGTAGATAGTAACACTGAATACCGATCTGGCAAATGGTGCTGGTGTCCTGCTCCCAGGTGCGAACCGAGCAGCTGCAGCCCACGCCCGCGAACGGCGGCGCCGCGGATGGCTCAGTCGTCCATCGCCTCGATGCCCAATACGGCCAATTCCGCCATGCGCGCCCGAAGCCTGTCGACCAGTTCGGGACTGGGAGGCGTCCAGTCCACGACCTCCGCCAGGATTCGCACCGGCTGCCGCGTGCGGTACGAACGGGTCGGATTGCCGGGGAAGCGCTTGTCGGTGACGTTGGGATCGTCCTCAATCGGGCCGAGTGGTTCCACCCGGTACACCCGTGGTGGGCCGTCACCCTGTGCCAGCACCGCAGCCAGCGGCGCGCCCTCGGCGCCGGCAGTGATGTAGGTGTGGTTGGCGGCCCGCCGAGAGCCGTAGTTCGAGCGGCGGCCGGGGTTCAACAACTCGCCAGCGATGAGCTCTGCCCTGGTGCCGTGGAAGAACGGCCCGGGATCGTCCACCACCCGCGGCGCAGGGCGCGGGTCGCGCAACAGGATGTCGAGCCGCCGCATCAGGGCACCCACCCGCCCAAAGCCGCTGGGGACCCGAGGGTAGCGTCGCAGCACCGTGAGCAGTTGGGGGGTGGCCCGGTGCGCGCAAGCGGTGATGATGTACTCGGCCACCACAGGATCGTTACCGGAGGCCACCTCTGCGGCACGTGCCGCGTGCGCAGCGGCGCCCAAGATGTGACGCACCTGGGTGGCCTTGGCCAGCGGATGCAGGTAGGCGGACGCCGCTGCGTCGCCCGCCGCACGAGCAGCGTGCCGGGCGGCTTCGTCCGGCATCTCGGCAGCGGCCCGGTGCGCGTCGACCGCCGCTGTGCGTTGCAGCCTCGTTCGGGGCGCTCCGTCGACGAAGGCGCGCGCGGCCTGTAGTGCCGCACCTGGGCGGGGATCGTCCGGCGCGGCCTGCTCGAACAGCACGAGCGCGGGTGTTGCGCACGCCAGGGCGTACCCCGCCACAGCGCGCAGATCCTCCAAGGTCAACTCGAAGTCACCGGGGCGCATGGCACGATGCTCGCAGGTGCTCGATCTGGCGTCGACGGACTCTCGTTTGATTCGGCCCGGCTGGGGGCGCAAGCCTTGTGATCCGTCTGATCGGATACTGCGCTACTTCGCCACCTCGTGGTGCCGCGGGCTGTCGGGGTTGAGCAGCGAGTGCTTGCGTCCGTAGAACCAGTAGATGGCCATGCCGATGATCAGCCAGATGAAGAAGCGCAGCCAGGTCTCCCAGTGCAGCTGCAGCATCAGCATCGCAGAGGCGACCAGGCCGACCAGCGGCACGATCGGCATGAACGGGATACGGAAGGTGCGGTGAGCCTCGGGACGGGTTCGGCGCATCACGATCACGGCCGCGCACACCACCACGAACGCCGCCAGGATGCCGATGTTGGCCAGGTCGGCCACCAGGCGAATGGGCAGCACGCCGGCGAGCACGGTCGAGGCCAGCCCGGCGATCCAGGTGACTCGCTGCGGCACGCCGCGCTTGGTGTCGATCTTGGCGAACCAGCCGGGCAGCAGCCCGTCCCGGCTCATCGCGAACCAGACCCGGGTCACGCCGAGCAGGAAGGTCAGCATCACGGTGAGGATCGACACCACCGCAAAGGCCGAAATGATCGTCGCGAACGCCGGCAGGCCGACGGAATCGAAGGCGGACGCGAACGCGCTGGTCGGGTTGAGGTCGGCGTAGGACTGCATGCCGGTCAGCACTAAAGTGGCCGCCACGTACAGCACCATGGCGATGGCCAGGGACAGCAGAATCGCTTTCGGCATGTGCTTCTTGCCGTCCACCGCCTCTTCTGCTGCGGTGCTCATGGCGTCGTAGCCGAAGACGGCGAAGAACACGGTTGCCGACCCGGCCAGCACCGGGCCGAAGCCGTTGGGCATGAACGGCGTGAAGTTGCTGGGCTGAATGTGGAAGATGCCCACGCCGATGATGGCGAGAATCACCAGGATCTTCAGACCCACGGCAACGAGTTCGAAGCGTCCGAAGCTCTTGGCGCCACGACTGAGAATCCAGGTGACGAGCAGACAGACCAGGATCGCGGGCACGTTCACCGCGCCGTTCGGGGTGTCGGGCGACCAGGCGGAGGCCAGACCGGCGGGTAGCTCGAGGCCGATCCCGTTCAGAAAGGCCGTGGTGTAGCCCGAGATGCCGATCGCGACCACCGCCACGATGACGGTGTATTCGAGCAGCAGGTCCCAGCCGATGAACCAGCCGGCGATCTCACCCAGGCCGACATAGCCGTAGGTGTAGGCCGAGCCCGCCTTGGGGATCATTCCGGCGAACTCCGCGTAGGCGAGTGCGGCCGCGGCGGAGGCGAGTCCGGCGATCAGGAACGAAATGACAACGGCCGGTCCGGCTGCCGGGTTGTTCGCGTCACCGTGCGCGACCACGCCGGCGAGCGTGACGATGCCCACCCCGATGATGCCGCCGACACCGCTGGCGGTCCGCTGCCACAGGCCGAGGGTCTTGAACAGAGTGTGGCCCGCGTTGGGATCCTCCACCTCGTCCACGGGTTTGCGAGCCAGTATCGAGTGCCGAACGGACGATGACATGAGTAGCTCCTGCTGACGTGGCGCGGACGCCGGGTGGGTCGTTCGCTACATGATGGCGGTTCTTGTGCTTGGTAGTCACGGTTATCGCGACAAGAACTTCAGGCTTGAACGCGCCTGGTCAGGGCGAAAGCCGCAAGGCAGTTGCCGCCGGGGCCGGGATCGTGGCGGGGCACGTTGCAGTTGCGGAGTGGAATCGCGGGACGCCATCGGCACGGCCGGCGCGTGCGCGGGCCCGCCGTCGCTGTGATGATGGGTCGATGACGACCTATACCGGCACGAACGAGTTCGAGGGCGCGACCTTCGTCAAGGCGAGCTTCAAAGGTGCCACCCTGCGATTCTCGGATGTCAGCGGTGTGACGATGCGCAGCGTCGACGTGGACGGACTCGACATCGACAGCCACGACCTGTTCTTCGGCAGCCTCCTGGTCAACGGGGTCGATGTGGTGCCGCTCGTGGACGCCGAACTCAACCGGCAGTTCCCGGGCCGTGAACTGCAGAAGGCGCAGACGCCCGAGGGTCTGCGCGAGGGCTGGCTGGCGGTGCAGTCGGCGTGGCAGACCACGGTGGACGGCACACCGCCGGACTTGGTGGACGCTCACGTCGAGGGCGAATGGTCGTTGGCCCAAACCCTGCGACACCTCGTGCTGGCGACCGACGCGTGGCTGCGCGGCGGCATTCTGCGGATCGAGCAGCCCTTCCACGAGATCGGCCAGATCTTCACCGGTGCCGCCGAGATGGGCTTCGACATGTCGATCTTCCGCACCGACCCGCCCAGCTACGACGAGATCCTCGCGGTGCGTGCCGAGCGACAGCGGCTGGTGACCGACTTTCTGGCCACCGCCACGGCGGAACTGCTCGCGGAGGAACGCGAGAACCCGTGGGGAGGCGATGACTGGCGTCCCAGCGTCGGGGACTGCATCCGCGTGATCCTGGAGGAGGAGTGGGCGCACCTGCGATACATCCGACGGGATCTCGCTCGGCTGAGTTGAGCCGGACAGTTGGAGCTGGAACACATCGGCACGCAGCCGGCCGCACCGGGCCGCAGCGGGCCTCAGCCGGCCCGGAAGGACGGGGCTGAGCGAGCTCCACGCGACCCGCGACCCCGGGACGGCGTGTGTGCCCGGCGCGCGACAACGACATGCGGGATCCGTCGCCGATCCCGGGGCACGCAACCAGCACCCTTCTATATGGCCTGACCGCGGCCGGCGTGATCGTACGGGTGAACGACCGGCGACATCGGTTCGACCGCATCCGCTCGCGAGGCGACCAGCGCCAGCAGCCACACGATCAACCCGGCCAGCATCGAATAGGTTCCGGCGAGGCCCAGATGCCGCGCCTCCTCGCCGGTGAACTGGGCGACGATCAGTTGGCCGAGCAGCAACTCGATGATCCATGCTGCGGCCAGCGCGCCGGCCACCACGCGGAGCCGTTCCTGACTCCAGGCACGCAGCACAACCAGCACGAGCAGCACGCCCGCGACCAGGCCGAGGGCGAGGCGCGTCCACTGCAGCAGGGGGCTGCCGTCCGTTGCCACGATGCGCCAGACCGGCCAGCCCAGGCAGCGCACCAATGATCCCGACCCCGCCACCACGATGCCCAGCAGGTGCATGGCGATCACCGCAGCGGTGGCGGTCCAGGCCAACCAACCCACGCGGCCCGTCCGCCCGGGCCTGCGCAGCCGCACCGTCGCCCAGGTGATCAGGCACAGCGCGACCTGCGCGGCGGCCACGTCCAGCACCCCGAGAGCCAGGGGCAGGCTGAACAGCACGATCATCATGCCGAACGCCCCGGACGCGATCGCGGCCACCAGCGCCACCACGGGGAACCATCGCAGCCGCCGATCGGACAGGTGCCGGCCCTGCCACGACGCCCAGCCCAGGGTGACCAGCGACCCGAACGCCACCACGCGATGGGTGAACTCGATGGCCGAATGCAGCTCGTCCGGCGTCACCTGGCCGGGGAAGCAGCCCGGCCAGGTCGGGCACGCCTGCCCGGATTCGGTGGCGCAGACCGCCGAGCCGAGCAGAACGGCGCCCAGGGTGAAGGCGGTCGCGAACCGGTAGCTGCGAAGCGTGAGTGGACGTGGGGAAGCCTCGGTCATCGAGTGTTCTTTCGTGGACGGGGACGTGGCCGGTACCCCTCGATCCTGGCAGCGCAGAGTCCGCGAGGTGGGCGATTGCGGCAACTCGCGCGCGGTAGGACCGGCCACCCCGGTCGGAGGGCTACGACCGACGTGTGCCGAGCGAGCGGCGTCCGGATCGACGCCTCACGGCCACTCGGGGGGTCAGCGGCCCTTGCGCCGTGGCCGCGACCGAGTGGGATTCGGTGCCGTCTCGGTTGCGTGCCGGCCGGCTCGCTCGCTGCGGGTGCGCCAGCTGTTGGCGGTTCGTCCGCGCACCACACCGATGAACTCGTCGGTCAACCGGTGCGGGTGCTCGGCCGGCCAGGCGAGTCCGATGGTGGTCGACGGGGCGTCCGTGATCGGACGATAGGTCAGGTCGCGACGGCTGTGACTACGGGCGATGGACATCGGCACGTGCAGCACGGCAACCTCGAGCGCCACCTGGTCAATGCCGGACGGATCCGCCTCGGTGAGCACGTTCTCGTCCGCCAGGTCGGCCAGGCTCACCTCGGCGAAGGCCGCGATCGGGTGCTCTTTGGACACCCAGGCCACCGGCGCCTCGTCGTACAGCCGGATCAGATGCAGGCCGTCCACGTCGATCGGCAGGCGCACGAAGCACAGGTCGACGGCACCGTCGTCCAGCACCCTGCGCTGCTGCGAAGCGCTCACCTCGACGGGTTCCAGCCGCACCGAGCGGAAGCGCTCGCGCCAGGTCGTCGTCCACTTGGTCAGGGTGACGCCGGGCACGAAGCCGACGCGCAGCACCGAATCGTCGGACGGGGGAGTGCTCACCAGCGCAGGTTATCGCGGCCCCGTAGGCTGACTCGGTGAGCCAAACCATGAAGCCGGTGACCGCGGCCGGCAAACTCGGCATCTATCTGCCCGCCGCGCCCGAGTCGTTCCAGACCACGCCGATCACCCGCGACGAGCTGGATGTTCTGCGCGCCGACCCGCCCGAATGGCTGCTGGAATTGCGGCGCACCGGTCCGTTTCCGCGCGAGGTGATCGCCCAGAAGCTCGGCGTTTCGCGCTCGGGGCTGGCCCGGGCGGGCGTGAGCGACGCCCTCAACGCCGATCAGATCGGCGAACTGCTCGCGAACCCGCCGGCGTGGCTGACGCGTGAGCGCGAGAGCTATCAGGCGGTGGTCGCCGAGAAGGCCCGGCTGCGCGACCCGTCCGATCGGCGCCGAGACGGCTGAAGTGCCGCTCGCACTCGCCAGGGCCGACTCTGCTGCCCCAAGGTGCACTCTGCTGCCCGCGTGAAGGCAGCAGAGTCGCTCTGTTGGCAGCAGAGTGGACGATGCCCGTCCGCCGCCGCCATCTGCGACCGGTGCCGCGTCGGTTCAGACGAGCGTCGTCTGCACGCTGAACGCATCGCAGACGCGCCGCAGCTCGTCCGTCGACAGGCCGGTGCCGTGACCACCGGTTGCCAGGTTGCGGCACTCGTAGGCGGCACCGGTCTCGGCGTACTCGATCTTGTCGCAGGCGGCCAGCGGCGACACGTCGCTGCGGGCCATCAGCCCGTGCTTGGCCCAGATCGTGATCACGTGATCGACCAGCCCGAGCACGTTGTTCTCCATCAGCTCCTGTGAGCCCGGCACCATGAACGGCAGGAATTCCACCCCGGCGGGCAGTTGCACGATGGTCTCCGGCTCCCAGCGCAGCAACGCGTCGTTGAGGGCCGGCGTCGACTGGTAGGACGGAATGTGGCTCAGCTGCACCAGGTGCGGCGGCTGGGCGTGAATCACCGAGTGAAAGCGGACGCCGCGGCGGTTGACCTGGTCGTGATGCACGGCCAGGTGCGAGTTGAACTCGCTGGTCGGGGCGGTGAAGTTGCCGTCCGCACGGTAGCGCAGAGTGGCGGTGGTGCCGTTCTCGTGCACGATCACGGCGCCGACGTTGCGCACCGGGTCGTCGCCGACCTCGCGCAGCCGACAGCCGGTGCCGGTGACCAGCACGGTGTAGCCGAAGAGGCCGGGCACCGTCCAGGGCAGGTCGATGGTGCGCGAATCGGGGAACAACTCGGTGAGATCCACCTTCCAGTCGAACGCGGCGGACAGATTGCCGGCGCCTGCCTCGATCGCCTCGATGGCGTTGAGGCGCTTGCCAGCAGCGCCCATGCAGGCCAGCAGTTCGGTCAGGTTGGTCGGGTTGGAGATCGTCATGGGAGAGGGGATCCTTTCGCCTCCTCGGTGGAATGAAACGATTCAATCGTAGCGCAGATCGGCTGCCCGCGCGAGTGGGGAGCCCGTACTCGATTGACATGCGGACGTCCCACGCGCCGGCCGGGCGGCGTCGTCCGGCCTTGCCTCGTGGGGCCTCCAGTCCCACCCGGGGTGCGGCCCGCCGTCCTTCGGCCTCGTGGTGCGGCCTTCCGGCGTCGGGCCACCCTCGGGTCGCCGAGGCTCAGCCCCGCTGATGCGAGAGCTGGGACGCGCTGGGTACGAACGGCCGCACCAGCAGTGGCATTCCGGCCTGCGCCGGGGTACGGTCGCGCTTGCGTCCGTTGCAGGTCGCGCAGGCGGCCACCAGGTTGAGCCACGACGACGCGCCGCCGCGGCTACGCGGAACGATGTGGTCCCTGGTGTCGGCCGGCCCGCCACAGTAGGCGCAGCGGAACCGGTCACGCCGCAGCACGTTACTCAGCGTGCACGGCAGCCGTCCGGTCGAGTGGTAGACCCAGCGGGTGTACACGTAGTTGATCAGCTCGAGCGAACGCGGCCGCGGGTAGGGGCCGAAGCGCTCGCCCGGCACCGCCTCGCGCACCCGCGCAACGTTGCGGTACAGCATCCGGATCGCGTGCTGCAGGGTGACCCGGTGCAGCACCTGATGACCACCGGCGTTGAACACGATCACGTCGGTCATCCTCGGCCTCCTTTCTCTTCTTGTTCGGTCGCCGGTTCGGGCCCTCGATGCTGGGGCCGTGGCGGTGAGCAGAACTCACCGGCTTGGGGAGCGGACGGCCGGAGCCGTCCGCCTTGGGTGCTTCGCTGGATCTCGACGAGCTCGATCAGCGGGGCGGGGGCCCGTGGTCTGTCGTCGAAAGCCGGTGGCTGATGGTGGGGGAGTGGCGCGGGGTCCGGAACGGGAAAGCCGCCCGGCTCGTCAGGCGAGTGGGCGGCTTTCGAGGCTCCGGACGTGACCGGAGCGTCGCTCCGGGCAGGTCAGGTCGAAGGCCCACTTGCGTTGAGTTCGCCACCTCGGGCGAAGCTCGGCATGTCGTAGCAGCGGCCGCCCACGAAGCAGCGATCGGCATGCCACGGCGACGCATTCGGCAGCATCGACTGCGGACGCTTCGTGGCGCCGGCGATGGGTCGCATGGTGGTGACCTTTCAGAAGACAGCCGATCAGGATAGACAGCCGCCCGGACGTCCGGCAAATCGCGAGCGCGTCGCCCTCGATCACCTCTCTGAGGTCCACTCAGAGAAACAGTCGTTCCTGCTACCAGGAGTCGGCTTGAATCAACCCTCCGCGCACCTCGATGCCCCCACGAGGTAGCCCATGGCGATACTCGGCCTTGCCGAGTACCGGCGCACCGACCGATAATGGGGACGGTTCCTTTACCTGTCGGACTGGCCCGTCGGGTCGTCCATCCGACCGATATTGGGGACGGTTCCTTTACCTGTCGGATTGCCGCGCCGGATCGTCCCGCCGTAGACAGAACTACCTTGTCGACCGATAATGGGGACGGTTCTTCTGCCTGTCGGATTGCCGCGCCGGATCGTGTCCGCAGACAGAACTACCTTGTAGATGCGGAAATCGCAGCCACGAGACCGATCGAGGAACCGTCCCCATTACCTGTCACACCATTACCTGTCACGGGGCAGCGACGGGTAAAGGAACCGTCCCCATTACCTGTCGTCAGCCGGGGCAGCGACGGGTAAAGGAACCGTCCCCATTACTTGTCGTCAGCCGGGGCAGCGACGGGTAAAGGAACCGTCCCCATTACCTGTCCCCATTACCTGTCGTCAGCCGGGGCAGCGACGGGTAAAGGAACCGTCCCCATTACCTGTCGTCAACAGGGCAGCCGACTGATGAAGCAACCGTCCCCACCATGCAAGGGGCCCGGCCTGCCCCTCTCGCGCCGGACACGTCGGTGCGCTGACCCTCGCCGACCAACCCCGTCGAACCACTCCGGGCCCGCGCAACCTCGCCGGACCGGGCGTTTCGGCGAGGGTTCGTTGCATGCGCCGTCGACACTCGATGTCTGAGAGCGCTTTCAAACTGCTGATCGAAGCGAGGCTGCCGATGATGGCTCGTACCTGGACGTCGACGCTCCGGCCGACCCGACGTTTCGCCTTGTCATCGGGCCACTGAGTCGCGCGCCGCACCGACATCGATCCCTGCGGTGAGGCCCTGCCGGTACCAAGCGACGAGCCGAAAACATCACGATTGGATAACTCGCTGCCCAAGTGCTTGTGACCTTAAGCGCTTTAGCCTAGCGTGTGGCACGGACAGGGTTCGTCCGGCGGACGCCTCCGCAGCATGGTGGGCGGCGTCGTCGGTCAATGGGCGCCAGGGCCATGCGGGTGCCGCACCGACGCGGACGATTCTGACGAGATAGCGATTGGGAAACGCTTCGCATCCGGCGTGGCGATTCGCCTGAAAGCGATTGCACGTTGAGCTAGGTTGCCGCCAACGGCACACCCGCCAGGCGGGTTGACCCGGTGAGCACAGAGCGCGGCAGAGTCAAGGAGGACTCGTGGGTCAGGATCCGCTGCAGTTGAGCGCCTTGGAGTGGACGGTGCGCGCGAGCGCGTCCGGGCCGGCGTGGCAGCAGGTGCCCGAGCCCCTTCGAGCGCGGATTCAGGCGGGCGTTCCGGCGACCGTGCCCGGCTGCGTGCACACCGACCTGATGACGGCCGGCCTGCTGGAGGATCCCTACCCGGGCGTACGCGAGCCCGACCAGGACTGGGTGGGCGAACAGACCTGGACCTACGCCTGCGTCTTCGGACTGGGTGACGACTCACCCGAGATCGAGGCCGAGAACGTCCACCTCGAGTGCGACGGTCTCGACACCGTGGCCGAGGTGCTGGTCAACGGCCTGCCGGTCGGCCGCTCGGTGAACATGCACCGGCGCAACGTCTTTGCGATCCGAGCGCTGCTGCGGGTCGGCATCAACCAGCTCGAGATCGTCTTCGCACCCGCCATCGCCTACATCGCCGAGCAGAAGCAACTGCTCGGCGAGCGTCCGCATGTGGAGCGCGACGACTACAACCTGATCCGCAAGAACGCCTGCAACTTCGGCTGGGACTGGGGTCCGCGGCTGATCACCGCCGGCATCTGGCGGCCGATCCGCTTGCAGCTCTGGAACCACGCCCGGGTGTTGGACGTCGCGGTGCACGGTACCGCCAGCCGCAACGCGTCCGGGCAGTGGGTCGGCCATTTGCGCGTGCAGGCGCACCTCACCGGCGAACTGCGTTTCGCCGCCGTCACCGTGAAGGTGAGCGGCCGCGACGTCAGCGGGGCCGCAGGAGTGCCCGCCGCCGACTGGACGGAGGCCACCCTCGACATCACCGGCGTCGAGCCGTGGTGGCCGCATTCGCTCGGTGCGCAGCCGCTCTACGACGTCGAGGTGGTGTTCCACAACGACACCGACGTGCTCGACCGGGTGCACCGGCGCACCGGGTTCCGCTCGGTCGAACTCGACACCACACCCGATGCAGACGGCGAGGGCGCCACGTTCGGCCTGGTGATCAACGGCGAGCAGGTGTTCGTCCGGGGCGCCAACTGGATTCCCGACGACTGCTTCGTCAGCCGCGTCACCCCGCAGCGGTACCGCGAGCGGGTGCAACAGGCCAAGGACGCCAACATCGACCTGCTGCGCATCTGGGGCGGGGGCATCTATGAGTCGCAGGCCTTCTACGACGCGTGCGACGAACTGGGCGTCATGGTCTGGCAGGACTTCTGCCTGGCCTGCGCGGCCTATCCCGAAGAAGAGCCGCTCTGGTCCGAGCTGGAGGCCGAGGCCCGCGACAACGTGATGCGGCTGTCCGCGCACCCGTCGCTGGTGTTGTGGAACGGCAACAACGAGAACATCTGGGGTCATGACGAGTGGCACTGGGCCGAGCGGCCCGGTGGCGACAAGACCTGGGGCGCCGGCTACTACTACCAGCTGTTCCCGCAGGTGCTGGGCGAACTCGACACCAGCCGTCCGTACTGGCACGGCAGCCCGAGCTCGGGCTCGCCGGACGTGCGCCCCAACGACCCCGACTACGGCTGCACCCACATCTGGGACGTTTGGAACGAGCGCGACTACACCGGCTACGACGACTACACGCCCCGCTTCGTCTCGGAGTTCGGGTACCAGGGGCCGGCCACCTGGGCCACCTGGAGCCATGCGGTCGAACCCGCCGACCGGGCGGCCGGCTCGCCGGTGCTGCTCGCCCACCAGAAGGCGCAGGGCGGCAACGACAAGCTCAACCGCGGCATCGAGGGCCACCTGCCGGTGCCCGGCGAGGGTCCCGACGACTTCGACGACTGGCTGTACGCGATGCAGCTGCAGCAGGCCCGGGCCGTCCGCTACGGCATCGAGCGCTGGCGTTCGCTGCGTGGACGATGCCTGGGCTCGATCGTGTGGCAGCTGAACGACTGCTGGCCGGTCACCTCGTGGGCGGCGCTCGACTCGGGCACGGACAGCTCCGGCCGCCCGGTCGCCCGGCGCAAGCTGCTCTGGTACGCGCTGCGCTCGGCCTACGCCGACCATCTGGTCACCCTGCAGCGTCCGGCCGACGATGCGGACGGGTGGCGGCTGGCCCTGGTGAACGACGGCCGGTCCGACTGGACGGCGCAGGGCCGCCTCGAGCTGCGAAGCCTCGACGGCGAGGTGCTCTGGTCGTATCAGCTGGCGCGACTGGTGCCCGCGCGATCGAGGGTCGACGTGCTGATCCGCCCCGATGCGGTTGCTGCCGATGAGCGCGAACTGGCCCTTGTCGTCACCCTCAGCGGTGCGGAGCGTTACGTCCGGCTGCTCACCGAAGACGTGCACGCAGCACTTCCGCCGGCCCGCCTCGAAGCCTCCGTCGCGCCGACTGCGGCGGGCGTCGACGTCACGGTGACCGCGGCATCGTTCCTGCGCTCGCTCAGCGTGTTCGCCGACCGGGTCAGCGAGAACGCCGAGGCCGACACCGCGATGGTCGACCTCTTTCCCGGCGAGAGCCACACCTTTCACCTCTGCGGCGACTTCGCGGGCTGCGATCTCGCGCAGCTCACCCGGGCGCCGGTGCTGCGTTCCCTGGCCGATTCGCGCACCCCTAGTGAGGCCATATGAGGGTGGTCTGAGCCCGGCGCACCGGGCAAGGGTCCGGTGCGAGCAACGTCCGTAGTCAGCAGTACAACACCACATTCGCGAACAACCGCACCAAACCATCACCAAACCCCCCGCCAGGGGTTCATCCATTGGAGGAAGCAATGTCAGATCCGGTGTTCGGACTTCCGTCCCGCCGTTCGTTCCTGAAGCTGGGCGGCCTCGCCGTCGGCGGCCTCGCGCTCGCCGCCTGCGCCGGCACCCCGGCCGCCACCAGCACCGCCACCGGCGGTACCGCAACCGCCCAGAAGTTGGGCGTCGGCAACAACGGCCAGGTCGGCAAGGGCCGCTCCGGCACTGCCGGCGACACCCTGTTCATCGCCGGCCACCAGTGGGGCCCGCCGGCCAACTTCAACCCGCTGTCGCCCACCGCGGCCTGGCCCGCGACCGGCAACAACAACCAGTACATCTACGAGACCGCGCTGCGCTGGAACATCCTGACCGGCGAGATCATGCCCGGCCTGGCCGCCACCCACAAGGTCGACGGCACCAACACCATCACGCTCACCATGCAGGACGGGGCCGCCTGGTCCGACGGCACCCCGCTGACCGCCAAGGACGTCGCCTACACGTTCAACCTCGGTAAGCGCAACGACAGCCTGCAGGTCAACTCGTTCCTGAGCTTCGCCTCGATCGTCGCCACCGACGACAAGACCGTCACCGTGACCATCGACCAGAAAGCGAAGAACGTCAGCGAGGTGCTGCGGCAGCTCTGTGAGCAGTACGTGTTCCCGCAGCACGTCTTCGAGAAGATCGCCGACGACAAGCTGATGACCGCGCAGATGGACACCCCGATCGGCTCGGGTCCGTTCCCGCTCAGCAAGGCCGATCAGACCCAGATCGTGATGAAGCGCAACGACAGCTACTGGGGCAAGACCTTCTACGGCGGCATGCCGGCGTTCAGCCAGATCATCCACACGATCTTCAAGTCCAACGAAGACAGCAACCTCAAGCTGCAGAGCGGCGAGATCGACGTTGCCCAGTCGTTCATCCCGCAGCTGTGGAAGATGTGGGAGGGCGGCAAGCCGATCGGCACCTTCCTCAAGGACAAGCCGTACTTCGTGCCGGGTTCGATGCCGATGCTGCTGATGAACACCACCAAGAAGGGTCTCGACAACGCCGCGGTGCGCAAGGCCATCGCGTCCGCCATCGACTACGCGTCGATCGCCGAGACGGCCATGTCGGGCTACTCCGGTGAGGTCAAGGCGTCGCTGATCCTGCCCAGCGGTGCCGAGGGCAAGTTCTTCAACGAGGCCGACGCCACCGCCAACGGCTGGAAGTTCGACGCGGCCGCGGCCGAGAAGATCCTCACCGACGCGGGCGCCACCAAGGGCTCCGACGGCATCTACACCATCGGCGGCAACCGCCTCGGCCCGTACAAGCTGATCACGCCGACCGGCTGGACGGACTGGAACGCGGCCTGCGAGATCGTGGCCAAGAACCTCAAGGCGATCGGCATCGACTGTGCGACCAACTTCCCGCAGCAGGCCGAGACCACGCAGGCCATCCAGGGCGGCACCTTCGACCTGGCCTGCTGGTACGTGGCGGGCGTGAACGCGTCCAGCCCCTGGGCCCGGTTCCGCGACATCATGAGCCAGTCCGAGGGCAAGCCGGTCGGCAAGACCACCTTCGCCAACTACGGCCGCTGGAAGAACGCCGAGGTGGAGGGCTTCCTGACCGAGGCCGCACAGGCCGTCGACGACGGGGCCAAGAAGGCCGCCTACGACAAGCTGGATGCGCTGTACCGCAAGGAGGTGCCGTCGTGCCCGCTGATGTACCGGCCGGACGAGTTCTACATCTACAACGCGTCCAACTTCTTCAACTGGCCGGATGAGAACAACGCCTACGCCCCGCCGATGCTGCGCGGCGCCGGCAACACCTGGCTGTTCAAGCTCCAGAAGATCGCCGGCTGAGCTGAGGCTCGGCACAAGGGATTGAGAGTGCCATGGGTCTACGGCGGTATTTGACGAGCAAGGCACTGTGGTACCTGGGTGCGCTCGTGGTGGCAGTGGTGTTGAACTTCCTGCTACCACGGCTCATCCCGGGTAATCCGGTGGACGTGATCGTGTCGAACCTTTCTCAGGGTGCGAACATCAGCAGCGAGCAACAGGCGAAGATCTACGCGCAGTTCGTAGAGGAATTCGGCCTGAACCAACCGCTGTGGCAACAGTTCGTCACCTACGTCACCAGCGCGCTTCAGGGCGACCTGGGAACGTCGTTCTCCTCCTACCCCACGAAGGTGACTGCGCTGGTCGGCCAGGCACTGCCGTGGACCCTGGCACTCCAAATCCCGGCCATCATCATCGGCTGGGTGATCGGCAACATCGTCGGCGCCATCGCCGCCTACAAGGGCGGCGGCTGGGACCGCTCGGTGTTCACCACGTCGCTGTTCCTCAGCTCGATGCCCTACTACTGCCTCTCGATCCTGCTGTTGTACGTGTTCGCCGTGGTGTTCGGCTGGTTCCCGGTCGGCGGCGCCTATTCGCTGGGCATGTCGCCGGAGTGGAGCTGGGAGTTCTTCTGGGACGCCCAGTCGTACTTCTGGCTGCCGTTCGCCTCGCTGGTCCTGATCAACGTGGGCGGCCAGGCGGTCGGCATGCGTTCGATGGCGATCTACGAACTGGGTTCCGACTACGTCAACTACTCCCGGGGCCTGGGCATCGGCGACGCCAAGATGACCCGCTACATCTTCGGCAACGCCATGCTGCCGCAGGTCACCGGCCTGGCGCTCAGCATCGGCACCATGGTCGGCGGTGCGCTGATCACCGAACTGGTGTTCAACTACCCCGGCATGGGCTCGCTGCTGTTCAACGCCATCTCGTCCAACGACTACCCGATCATCCAGGCCGTCACCCTGCTGATCACGGTGGCCGTGCTGGTGGCCAACTTCGCCGTCGAGATCGTCTACGGCCTGATCGATCCCCGCATCCGTGCGGCCAAGTCGGGGGAGTAGTGACATGAGCGGCATCAATCCCGGCAACGTGCTGACCGAGGCCGAAGGGGCCGAGCCGGCGGTTCCCCCGCCCGTCTCGGGCGGCAAGGCGAAGCCGTCCTGGCGCAGCCTCAACTTCGGTGCGCGGTTCTGGATCGCGATCGGCATCATCGCCGCGATCTCGGCGCTGGCCTTCTTCGGCAGCGCCCTCTACCCCTACAGCCCCGACGAGAAGGTCGGCGGCCTCTACGACTCACCCAGCGCGGAACACATCCTCGGCACCGACAACTTCGGTCACGACGTGTTGGCGGTGCTGATGGCGGCCACCAGAAACTCGCTGCTGCTCGGCCTACAGGCCGGCATTCTGGCCACCCTGATCGGCGTTCTGATCGGCATTCTGGCCGGCTACACCGGGGGCTGGCTCGAAGAGTTGCTGATGGGGTTCACCAACATCGTGCTGGCCATTCCCGCGATCATCATCCTGATCCTGATCTCGATCTCGCTGCAGAGCACGAACATCGAGTTTCTCAAGGGTTTCACCGGCCTCGCGCTGGTGATCGGCATCACCGCCTGGCCCTGGACGGCGCGTGCGGTGCGCGCCCAGGCCAGTTCGGTGGCCACCCGCGAGCACATCGACGTGGCCAAGCTGTCCGGCGCACGCACGCCGTCCATTCTGCTCACCGACGTGCTGCCGTACCTGGCCAGCTATGTGGTGATGGCGTTCGTGCTGCAGGTGGCCAGCGCGATTCTGGCCGAATCGACCCTGTCGCTGCTCGGCCTGGGGCCGTCCGGCACGCAGTCACTGGGCATCCAGCTGCACTGGGCGCTGGCGTTCCAGGCGGTGGCGTCCGGCTCGTGGTGGGCGTTCCTGCCGCCCACCATCGTGCTGACGCTGATCAGCTTCGGCTTCCTGTTCCTGCAGTCGTCCCTGGACGAGGTCTTCAACCCCAGGCTGCGGCGCGGCAAGAAGAAGAACCTGGCCAAGGCGGCCGCCCGGCGGGCCGAGGCCGCCAAGAAACTGGCCGAGCAGGCCACGACCACGGAGGTGCCGGCATGAGCAGGATGCTGATGCGAGCCAGCAACGTCACCGCCGTGTACGCCGCCGATGACGGCCGCGACGTGCCCGCGGTCGACGACGTGACCATCGAGGTGCCCGAAGGGCAGATCGTCGGACTGGCCGGCGAGTCCGGCTGCGGCAAGTCCACGCTCGGCAACGCCATGGCGATGATCGCCAACCCGCCGCTGTACGTGATCAACGGCACGCTCGAGATCGAGGGGCAGAGCATCGACCTGCGCACCCTCGACCCGAACGCGAACCGCCGGCATCGCAAGTACCGCGGCGACGTGGTGTCGCTGCTGCCGCAGGGCGCCATGAACGCGATCAGCCCGACCCTGAAGATCAGGGACCTGGTGGTCGACGTGCTGCGGGCGCACGACCGCAACTACGCCAAATCCGACGCCATCGATCTGGCCACCGATCGGCTGAAGATGCTCGACATGCCCACCCGGGTGCTCGACTCGTACGCGCACCAGCTGTCCGGCGGCATGAAGCAGCGCATGGTCACGGTCATCTCGACCCTGCTCAACCCGAAGCTGCTGATCGCGGACGAACCCACTTCGGCCCTCGACGTGTCGAGTCAGAAGGCGCTGATCGAGATGCTGCTGGCCATGGTCGAGAAGAAGATCATGTCGGGGGTGATCTTCATCACCCACGATCTGCCGGTGCTGAGCATGGTCACCGACCGGTTGGCGATCATGTACGCCGGCAAGGTGATCGAGAACGGGCGCACCGAGGATCTGGTGCACAACGCCCGGCACCCCTACACGGCGGCGCTGCTGGCCTCGGTGCTCGACCCGACCGAGGACACCCGCACCAAGCACGTCCTGGGCATTCCCGGCTCGCCGCCGAACCTGGGCAATCCGCCGTCCGGCTGCCGCTTCCACCCGCGCTGCCGCTTCGCCATGGACGTCTGCACGACCAAGGAACCGGCCACGCTGGCCGAGGGCGACCACGAGTTCGCCTGCTGGTGGGCCAAAGAACACCCGCGCCAGAGCGTCCCGATGGAGGTGAGCCACGCATGAGCGAGGCAGCCACGCCGACGATCGCGGCCGACACCACCCAGCCGGTGCTGTCCGCCCGCAACGTCACCAAGCAGTTCAAGGTGGCCGGCGGTCACATCACCGCGGTCAACGACGTCAGCGTCGACTTTCACGCCGGCAAGGTGCTGGCCGTGGTGGGCGAATCCGGTTCGGGCAAGTCGACCCTGGCCCGCATGCTGCTGCGGCTGATGCCGGTGACCAGCGGCACGATCACCTACCTGGGCAAAGACGTCACGACCATCTCCGGACGCGAGTTGCGCGACTACTGGCGCGACGTCCAGGCCGTGTTCCAGGACCCGTTCGCGTCCTTCAACCAGTTCTTCACCGTCGGGCACATGCTCAAGCGCAGCCTGCGGCTGGCCGAACTGAGCGAGGGCGGCGAGGCCGAGTTGATCGAGAAGTGCCTGGGTTACGTCGGGCTGAAACCGGACGATGCCGTCTACAAGTACCCCCACCAGCTTTCCGGCGGCCAGCGGCAGCGGGTGATGATCGCCCGCGCGCTGATGATGAACCCCAAGGTGCTGCTGGCCGACGAGGCCACCTCGATGCTGGACGCCTCGCTGCGGGTCAGCGTGCTGAACGTGCTGCAGAGCCTGCGGGCCGAACTGGGCCTGACCGTGCTGTTCATCACCCACGACATCGGCCAGGCGTGCTACCTGGCCGATGAGGTGGTGGTGATGGAGCACGGCCTGGTGGTCGAGCACGGCACCACCGACGAGGTGATCTTCAGCCCCAAGCACGACTACACCAAGCGGCTGCTGGCCGACGTGCCCGACCTCAAGGGCAGCCTGAAGAGCCGCAGCTGGCAGCCGGACGCCCCGGCTGCGGTCACCACCCGCGCGATCGATCGAAAGGACGCATGATGCCGCTGCAGTTCCCCGGGAACTTCCGCTTCGGCAGCGCCACGGCCGCCTACCAGATCGAGGGGGCGCCACACGAGGGCGGCAAGCAGGATTCCATCTGGGACGTGTTCTGCCGGGTGCCGGGCGCGATCGTCAACGGCGAGAGCGGCGACGTGGCCTGCGACCACTACCACCGCTACGAGCAGGACGTCGCGATGATGGCCGGGCTGGGGCTGGACACCTACCGCTTCTCGGTGTCGTGGCCGCGGGTGCTCGACGGCGACCGGGTGCTGAGCGAGGGCATGGACTTCTACTCCCGGCTGGTGGACGAGCTGCTGGGCAAGGGCATCCGGCCGTGGCTCACCCTGTACCACTGGGACCTGCCGGCCGCGCTGCCGGGCGGCTGGACGAACCGCGACACCGCCGAGAAGTTCGTCGACTACGCGCTGGCCCTACACGAGCGGCTGGGGGATCGGGTGCACACCTGGACCACCTTGAACGAGCCGTGGTGCTCGTCGTTCCTGAGCTATGCGGCCGGGCAGCACGCGCCCGGCGGCACCGACATCGCCGACTCGCTGCGGGCCGCCCACCATCTGCTGCTCGCGCACGGCCTGACGGTGCAGGCGCTGCGCGAGGTCGCTCCCCAGGCCGAACTGGGCATCACGCTCAACTTCACCCCGGCGATCGCCGCGTCCGACACCGAGGCGGACCTGAGCGTGGCCCGCCGGGTCAACGGCACCGCCAACCGGTTCTTCGTCGAGCCGATCTTCACCGGCCACTACCCGAGCGACGTGCTGGACGACCTGGCCGAGTACTGGCCCGACGACCTGGTGCACGAGGGCGACCTGGCGGCCATCAGCACCCCGATCGACCTGCTGGGCGTGAACTACTACACCACCAACGTCGTCCGCGCCGGCGAGATCGAGGCGGGGCCCACCCCGCACGTGTCGGCGCCCGATGCGGTGCAGGTGCTGCGCGACCTACCGCTGACCGAGATGGGCTGGGAGGTGCATCCCGAGGGGCTGCGCGACCTGCTGAATTGGCTGCACACGCACTACACGGGTCCGGCCGGGGTGCCGCTGGTGATCACCGAGAACGGCGCGGCCTTCGACGACCGGCCGGACGCCGACGGGTACGTGGACGATACCGCCGACCGGGTCGACTACCTGCGCCGGCACCTGGGCGCCGTGCACGCCGCGATCGACGACGGAGTGCCCGTGCAGGGCTATCTGGTCTGGTCGCTGATGGACAACTTCGAGTGGGCGATGGGCTACGCCAAGCGGTTCGGTATTGTCTCCGTCGATCAGAACCTGCGCCGCACACCCAAGGCGAGTGCCCAGTGGTACGGCCAGGTGGCCCGGACACACCAGTTGCCCGATTGAGTCAGCGGCGTCGCTCGGTGCGCGCGGCGTCCATCATTTCGTCGATTGAGAAGGAGAACGTGCTGATGTTGCCCAATCTTGGTGGCTGGGAATGGGTGATCATGGCTGTGGTGGCGCTGATCCTCTTCGGCGGCGCACGGGTGGCCGGCTTCGGCAAGAACGCCGGCAAGGCCATTCGCGACTTCAAGGAAGAGACCTCGGCGCCGGTCGGCCGGGCCGCCACCCAGCCGGTCGCCGACGAGCCTCCGGCCTGAGTCCACACGTCCGGGGGTGGGGTGAGCGCCAAGCGGCCGGGTCGCCGGGTCACCATCAGTGACATCGCCGAGCGGGCCGGCGTGTCGATCGCGACCGTCTCGTTCGCGCTGAACGGTCGCAAGGGCGTGTCGGACGAAACCCGCGAGCGGGTCCGGCGGGTCGCCGCCGAGCTCAACTGGGCGCCCGGCAGTGCCGCGCGGTCGTTGGCCGAAGCCCGCACCGACACCTACGGGCTGGTGCTGGCCCGCGACCCGCACACCCTAGGCATGGAGCCCTTCTACATGCGTTTCCTGGCCGGCGTCGAGGTGGAACTCTCGCGGCGCGCCATCGGCCTGCTGCTGCAGGTCGTCGACTCGTCCGAGGGCGAACTGGCGACCCTGCAGCGCTGGCAGGCGGCCCGACGGGTCGATGGCGTGCTGCTGGTCGACGTCACGGTGGACGATCCGCGGGTGGCATGGTGCAGCAGGCCCGATGCGCTGCCCGCGGTGGTGGTCGCCGACCCGAGCGTGGCCGGTGAACTCACCTGCGTGTGGACCGACGACGCCACGTCGATGCGCGCCGCCGTGGCCCACCTGGCCGAACTGGGCCATCGGCGCATCGCCCGGGTCGCGGGCATCCGGGCCTACGCGCACACCCGCATCCGCGACTCGGCGTTCCTGGCGGCCACCCAGCAGCACGGCGTCGAGGCGCAACTGCTGCGCACCGACTACGCACCGGAATCCGGACGGCGCGCCACCCGCCGAGCGCTGCGCTCGGCGACACCGCCGTCCGCGTTGATCTACGACAACGACGTGATGGCGGTGGCTGCGCTGGGGGTGGCGGCCGAGCTGGGCCTGCGGGTGCCCGCTGACGTGTCGATCATCGCCTGGGACGATTCGGTGCTGTGCGAGCACACCTTTCCCACCCTGACCGCGCTGAGTCACGACGTGCTTGGCTTCGGGTCGCATGCTGCCCGTAGGCTGAGCGACGTGATCGCCGGCACCGGTCCCAGCGGACATTTCCTCGATTCGACGCCCCGCCTCGTGGTGCGTGACTCCACCGGTCCGGCCGGCGAACGCCGCACCCGTCCCAGGCCGAAAGCTGCAGATGTTACCCGTTGACAACGCCGAGCCCGACACCGATCTCTCGATCCTCGCCGTCGACTCGGGCCAGACCGCGATCAGGGTGCGCAGCCGGCATCCGCGCTTCTTCGAGCACAGCTTTCCCGGGGCGATCACCAGCCGTTCGCTACTGCCCCAGCTGGCGGACGCGGTCGTGGCCGCGTCCCGGTTGGCGCAGCGCCCGTTCCCGCTGGTGACGATCGGTACCACCGGGCTGACCGACCTCGACAACGACCCCGAACGGCTGCTGGCCCTGTGCCGCGAGGCAGGCACTGAACAGGTGCGGCTGGCACACGACTCGATCACGTCGTACCTGGCCGCACTCGGGTTGCAGCCGGGCGTGGTGGTGGCGGCCGGCACTGGCGTGGTCACCCTGGGCGTCGGCGTGTCCGGCACCCAGCGGGTGGACGGCTGGGGCTACCTGCTCGGTGACGCCGGCAGCGGGTACTGGCTGGGCCGCTCGGCGCTGACGCACGCGCTGCGCGGCTACGACGGACGCGGCCCCGCCACGGCGCTGACCCAGGTGCTGATCGACGCCTTTCCGCACCCCGAGGATGCCTACATCGAGCTGCAAACCGACCCCGACAAGGTGCGGCGCATCGCCGGCTTCGCGCGCGCCGTGGCCGACCTGGCGCCAACCGACCAGGTCGCAGAGTCGATCTGTCGTGAGGCGGGGGAGGAGCTGGCGCTGTCGGCGTGCGCGGCCGCCGACCGGGTCGGCCTGGGTGCCGACCCACGGGTCTGCCTGATCGGCGGGGTGTTCGAGGCCGGCGCTGTGCGGGCGGCCACCGAGTCGGCACTGCGGCGCCGGTTGCCGGGGGTGCGCATGGTCGCGCCGCTGGGCGAGGGCATCGACGGTGCCGAGGAGTTGGCCCGGGTGCGGCCCGATCATCCGCTGGCCGGCAGCGTGGCGATCGCCCGAAGTTACGGATCCCGGCACCTGTTCCGGGTGCAGCCCCCGCTGCGCGACTACGCCTGGGGGTCGCGCACCTACATTCCCGAGCTGCTCGGACGCCAGCCGGACGGGCGTCCGCAGGCCGAGCTGTGGCTGGGCGCCCACCCGTCCGCTCCCGGGACCATCGACGGTGTGGGTCTGCACGAGCTGCTGGCCGGGCGCCCCGAACTGGCGGGGGGTGACCTGCCCTTTCTGATGAAGGTGCTGGCGGCGGGGCGTCCGCTCTCGCTGCAGGTGCACCCGAGCCGTGACCAGGCGGCTGTCGGCTACGACCGCGAAGATGCGGCCGGCATCGCGCTCGGCGACCCACGGCGAAACTACGCCGATCGTCAGCACAAGCCCGAGATGATCCTGGCGATCACCCCGTTCGTGGCGCTGTGCGGCTTCCGCTCCCCGGCCGAGGCGGCCGACGACCTGGCCGAGCTGATCGGCGAGCAGACCGGTGTGGGCGGCGAACTGCTGCGCGCGCTGCGCGACCCCGACGAGGCGACCGCGTTGCGTCGCAGCGTCGAGTTGCTGCTCTCGGGGCGGCCCGAGGTGCGCGCGCTGGCAGCCAGGCTGGTGGCGGCCGCGCAGCAGCACCCCGGCCGGTACGCCGACACGGTGCGACGGGCGGGCGACTACGGCGACGACCCGGGGCTGCTGGCGATGGCGCTGCTGAACCGGGTGGATCTGGCGCCGGGGCAGGCGCTTCACCTTGACGCCGGCAACATCCACGCGTATCTCAGCGGGCTGGGCATCGAGGCGATGGCGCCGTCCGACAACGTGCTGCGCGGCGGGCTCACCCCCAAGCACGTGGACGTCGAGGGGCTGCTCGAGATCGTCAACTTCACCACCATGGATCCTGCGCTGGTGCCCGCATCGACCTCCGAGAGCGAGGGCGTGCGGCTCGACTCGTACCGGCCTGAACTGCCGGAGTTCTCGGTGCATCGACTGTCGGCGCTCGGCGGTCCGCGCGAACTCGACCTGACCGGCCCGGCGATGCTGATCGTCACCGAGGGAGCCCTGCTGCTGGAGGCCGGCGACGAGCGGCTCACCCTGCAGCGGGGCGACAGTGCGTTCCACGCGGCGGGTGCACCGCTGCGGGTGCGCGCCACCGACGCCCCCGCCGTCGCCTACCTCACCACGCTCGGTGCGCCGCCGAGTGAGCAGGAATGAGGAACCGTCCCCGATTCCTGCTCACCCGGGTGAGCGGTAATCGGGGACGGTTCCTCATTCCTGCTCACTCGAGTCGCTCCCGGCGTCCTGAACGGCACTGGGCCAACCAGGCCCTTAATCCGTCAGCCCACCGATTCGGACTGCCGGACGCGGCGCGCGGCCCGGCGTCCGACCACGCCGATCGTCGCGCCACCGAGCGCGGCCAACGCGGCGCAGGCCACGAAGACCCCGGGGTAACCCCACGGCGTGCCGGCGATGGCGATCAGCGGCCCGGTCAGAATGTTGCCCACCCGGCGGGTGTTGCCGAACAAGCCGGTGGCGAAGCCCGGGCCGGCGATGATCTGCTGAAACAGGGCCATGCCGATACCCGACAGCGCCGCGACGAAGGCGGCGTTGAGCACCTGGAGGGCGAGCAGCGTCCAGACGTCGCGGACGAAAGCCATGCCGACGAAGTAGCCGATGCCGCACGCACACCCGATCAGCATCAAGGTGAGCAGCGAGAAGCGCCCCGCGAGCCGTCCGAGCCACACCAATGCCGGAATCTCGAGGCCGGCGGCCAGGCTGAGCGCGAGGCCCGCCCACAGCACCGGCAGGCCGAGCCCTTCGCTGACGTACAGGATGAGCACGGCGGTGGTCGCTGCGTTGGTGGCTTGGACGAGCACGAACGCGACCACGATCACCGAGACGCCGGCTCTGGTGTGGCCCGTCTGCGCGAGGGTGGCCGCCGGCGGCGGGTCGCTGATCGGT
This sequence comes from Micropruina sp., assembly GCA_016711205.1. Taxonomy (GTDB): domain Bacteria; phylum Actinomycetota; class Actinomycetes; order Propionibacteriales; family Propionibacteriaceae; genus Micropruina. Next base: position 681,899 of record JADJTM010000001.1, read on the forward strand.
GTACCCGTACGTGAACTTCTGAGCATGACCGCGGTCAGCGCCACGTTGCCCAGGGCGATCGCCGCGATCACCAGCAGCACCGAGTGCGGGCCGAACCAGCCGATCAGCGCGGTGGCGATCGGCGGACCGGCCACCCACGAGAACGAGTAGATCGCCCGGTTGTTCATCAGGTCAGCGGTGCTGGCACCGCCGTGCAGCAACTGGGCGAAGATCAGGGACGTGCCGACGCCGGCCGGCGCGCCGAACACGATCAGCGCGACGGTCACCCAGGGCAGGCTGGTGGCCACCGCGAGCGCGACGGCCAGGCCGAGGTTGAGCACCGCGCACGCCAGCAGTGGCCCCAGATAGCGGCGCCTGCGGTCGGCCCACGCCGGCACCACCAGCGACACCACGAAACCCGCCGCGTTGTAGACGGCCAGCACCCAGCCCACCTCGGCCGGGGTGGCGCCGTAGAGGCTGACCAGGATCAGCGCCAGCGACGGGCTGAGAAACGCGAACTGCAGTCCCCAGAACAACGACGCCAAAGGCAGCAGCGGGCGCTGCAGCATGCTTCTCATCCGTGCTCGGTTCGTACTGCGGCAAGGTCAGCAGCGCGAGTCGGCACCCGGTCTTCGAGCCGGATGTCGGCAGCAACCTTGGCCGGTGCGTACCTCGAGGCCGGCGAGGGCGCCGGTGACACCAATCGGCACGCAGAAGCCACCAAGGGCACCTCGGCACCCGGTTCGTCGCGCATGCGTCCAGTCTCTCGCGTGCGGGTGGACGGCGCGTGCGGACGGCCCCAAAGAGGGACAGCGAGGCCCCGTCCGCTCCTCGGACGGGGCCCCCACTGTGACCGCGCCACGGCGCGACCGGTCAGCCGGTCAGCTGAGCGCCTTCGTCTTCAGCGTCTCGTACATGATGCTGCCCAAGTTGGACCAGAATTCGGGCATAACGGGCCTTTCACACGATAGGACGGGCTGACAGTGGCCAGCCCGCAGCCGATTCTAGTGTCACCGACTGATAGCCCCTCGTCCGACCGGCCGATGAGCAGGCGAGATGGGCTAGATTCTGCCAACGACCAGGTTCGGCCCGTCCCTGGCCTGATCGAACGGACCCACACATGCCAGTTGCCGATGCCGTGAAGCGGCCAGCGTGGTACCGCCGCCGGCTCAGCATCACGCCGCCGCCCACGCCCAGCGTCGATCCCGCACCCGGACGGGCGGCCGCCCTGGCCCGGCTCGCCGAGTTGCAGCAACTGGACGCCGACATTCCCGAGGGCACTCGCACCCGGTTCTTCGAGCCCGACGAGACCGCCCGCGTCACGCTGGTGATCTGGCACGGCTTCACCAATGCGCCCTCCCAGTTCGTGGCGGTCGCCGAGCAGTTGTGCGAGGCGGGTTATCGGGTGCTCCTTCCGCGAATGCCGCACCACGGCCAGGCCGACCTGCTCAACCGGGATCTGTCCAACCTCACGCAGGACGAGCTCGTCACCCACACCACCACCTGCATCGACATCGCCACCGGCCTGGGCGAATCGGTGTGGGTGATCGGATTGTCGGCCGGTGGGGTGCTGGCGGCGCTGGCGGCTGCGACGCGTCCCGAGATCGACCGGGCCGTGCTGATCGCCCCGCTGGTGGCGCCCAAGGGCTTTCCGATGCCGGCGGTGCGGCTGTGCGTGAAGTGGCCCCGTATCGTGCCCCGGTTCTACATGTGGTGGGATCCGCGGGTGAAGGACGAGCTGGGTCACAGCCCGTACACCTACCCGGGTTTCCCGTTGCCGGGGGTGATGCCGTTTCTGCACCTGTCCGAGCTGATGTTCGACGGCACCGTCCGGCCGGATCATCGGCTGCAGCGAGTCGTGCTGATCACCAACCCGAACGACATCGCCGTCCGCCAGGACGCCGCCCGCGCCTTCTCAGCAACGGTGTTCGCCGGATCGTCCGACTACTACGGGGTGGCCGGCATCGACAAGGCGCTGAACTGGGTGCACGACTTCGTCGACCCCTGGTCACCGAGCATCGGCACCACCGAGCAGGTGGTCGCCCTGCTGGAGGCGGCGCTGGGCGTCGGCGAGCCGACCGCCGGGGGAGTGCTGGTGCCACCCCTGGTCAGTCCTCAGCCCGCGGACTGACCGCGGCACAGTGGGACGATTCCCGCTCGGGCGAGAACTACCCGTCGCTCAGTACGTGCGGCGCTTGCCTTTCGAGCCCGACTGGGAAGGGCGTGCCCCGTAGGGACGCGCATGTCCGCCGCCATGCGGATGGCCCCCCTTGGCGTACGAGCCGCCCTTGTGCCGTGGCTTGTCCCGTGCGTCCAGGCCGTCCGGCTTGGCCGGTGACAGTTCGATCAGCTTGCCCGAGATGCGGGTGGTCTTCAGCGCCTCCCAGGTTTCGCGGGGCAACGCCGCCGGCAGTTCGACCAGGGTGTGGTCGAGGCGAATGTCGATGTGCCCGAAGTCCTCGCGGCGCAGGCCACCCTCGTTGGCCAGCGCGCCGACGACGTGCCGCGGCGTGATGCGCTGCCGCTTGCCGACGGCGATGCGATAGGTCGCCAGCGCCGGGCCGTCGCCCTGCGCGCGCTCCCGCCGCTGCGGACGTTCGTCGTAGCCGCCCTGCCCAACCTCCCCCCGGTCCGGGCGACCCTCGCCCGGACGGCTCTCGCGCTGCCGACGTTCCGGTGCGGCATCGGGCTCCAGCAGCAACGGCTCGTCGCCCTGACCGGCCAGTGCCAACGCTGCGGCCACGTCGAGTTCGGGCACGTCGAACTCGTCCACGTAATGCGCCACCACCTGCTTGAAGAACTCCAGCCTGGGCGACTCCAGTGCCTGGGTGATCGCCTCGTCGAAGCGGGTCAACCGGGTCGCGTTCACGTCGTCGGCGGTGGGCACGGGCGTCTGGGTCAGCTCCTGCCCGGTGGCCCGCTCGATCGACCGCAACAGGTGCCGCTCCCGCGGCGTGACGAACGAGATGGCCTCGCCGCTGCGGCCGGCCCGCCCGGTGCGTCCGATCCGGTGGACGTACGACTCGGTGTCGAGCGGCAGGTCGTAGTTCACCACGTGGCTGATCCGGTCGACGTCCAGGCCGCGGGCGGCCACGTCGGTTGCGACCAGAATGTCGAGCGCGCCGCTCTTCAGCGCCGCGATGGTGCGTTCGCGCTGGGCCTGCACCACGTCGCCGTTGATCGCCGCCGCCGAGAAGCCCCGGGCCCGCAGCTTCTCGGCCAGCGTCTCGGTCTCGTTCTTCGTGCGAACGAAGACGATCATGCCCTCGAAGGTCTCGGTCTCGAGAATGCGGGTCAGGGCGTCCACCTTCTGTGGGTACGACACGATCACGTACCGGTGCCGCACGTTGGCCGCGGTGGCGGTGCGGCCCTTGACCATCACCTCGACCGGATCGGTCAGGTACTTCTTCGACAGCCGCCGGATCGCGGGCGGAATCGTCGCCGAGAACAGCGCCACCTGCTTGTCGTCGGGGGTGTCGGCCAGAATCTTCTCGACGTCTTCGGCGAAGCCCATGTTGAGCATCTCGTCGGCTTCGTCCAGCACCAGGAACCGCAGCTTCGACAGGTCGAGGGTGCCCTTGTCGAGGTGGTCCATGATGCGGCCGGGGGTACCGACCACCACGTGCACGCCGCGCGCGAGGGCGCTGAGCTGCACGCCGTAACCCTGGCCGCCATACACCGGCAGCACCCGGACGCCGGGTAGCCGGCCCGCGTAGGTCTGGAACGCCTCGCACACCTGCAGCGCCAGCTCGCGGGTCGGGGCCAGCACCAGACCCTGCGGCGCCTTGCCGGACAGCTCCAGCTGCTGCAGCAGCGGCAGCGCGAACGCCGCGGTCTTTCCGGTGCCGGTCTGGGCCAGGCCGACCACGTCCCGTCCGGCGAGCAGGGCGGGAATGGTCTCGGCCTGAATCGGGGACGGGGTCTCGTACCCGATGTCGCCCAGAGTGGCGAGCAGCCGTTCGTCCAGGCCGAGTTCGGCGAAGGCGGACGGGCCGTCGGTTGCGGCCTCGGCCGCATCAGTGGTGGTCACGCACCGACGGTAGTGGCAGCGGCACCGAATCGCCGCCTCGGGCGGCCTTGTCCCACAGTCGAGCCGGTGGGGATTCTGAAATCACCCGGGGTAGTCAGTACGAACCGCGGCGTGTCGCGGGGTGAGGGTGCGGCTGCTGTCGGGATTTCAGAATGAGCCCCGAGGGAGCGTCAGGCCTTCCAGAACCCCGAGAACGTGATCCGGTTCTTGGCCAGCCCGGCGCGGTGCAGCGTGCGCCGGCCCTGGGTGGCCAGGCTCGATTCGCCCACCACGAACGCGTACGCCTTGGCACGCACGGTGGGGCACCCCTGCAGTGCCTGGAGGGCCCGGTGCCCGACCTGTTCACCGGGATCGTGCCGTGTCACCCAGTGCACCTGCACGCCCTCGGGTGCGTGCACGGGGTGCACGTCGCCCGGCGCGGGCACCTCGATGATGGCGGTGCCGACCGCATCGCTGGGCAGGTCGCGCAGAATGCCGCGCACCGCCGGCAGTCCGCTCTCATCGGCGACCAGCACGTACTGCTCGGTGTCGGATGGCGGGTCGAACAGCACGCCCTGATCGAGCAGCCCGACCGGGCTGCCCGGCGAGGCGTCCACCGCCCAGGCCGCCACCCCGGACAGTGCACCCTCATGCCAGTGCAGCACCACGTCGATGTCCAACTCAGCGGCATCACCGGTGCGGCGGAAGGCAGCCACCGTGTAGTTGCTGCAGTGCGGACGCTCCGACTCGGGAATGCGCAGATAGGACTTCCACCACTGCCGGCCGCTCACCTCGGGCAGCAGCAGTGCACCACCCGGCTGGAGCGGAAAGAACAGCCGGAACCAGTGATCCATGCCACGCCATTCGAAGTCGGCCAGCCCGCCGGAGGCGATGGTGACCCGCTGAAAGGTCGGCGAGATGCGCTCGGTGCGCACCACGGCGGCGGTGAACATGCGTGGATGCGTCGGCATCAACGGCGGGTAGATGGCCATGCGGAAGCCTTCCGGACGGGTTAGGTTAGGCTAACCATATGGCATCCTCGGCGCTCACGGCCGTCCGCGTCGTGCGGGTGAACGCCACCCTCAGTCTGGGTGTGGCGCTGCTGGTGGTGATCCTGGCCAGCCTCGCGCTGGGCAGCAACCCGATCTCGCCCGCGCAGGTGGTTCAGGCCCTGGTCGACCCCACCAACGACCCTGACGGGGTGGTGTGGGGCTCACGCGTGCCGCGCACCCTGCTCGGCCTCCTGGTCGGATTCTGCCTCGGGGTCGCCGGGGTGGTGATGCAGGGCCAGACCGGCAACCCGCTGGCCGACCCCGGGTTGTTCGGGGTCTCGTCCGGGGCCAGCCTGGCCGTGGTGCTGGGCGCGTTCGTGCTGGGCCACAACTCGATGTCGGCGGCACTGTTCCTCGCCATGATCGGCGCGCTGGTGGCCAGCGTCGGCGTCTTCGCGATCGCCACGCTGAGCCGCGACCTGGCCAATCCGGTGCCGCTGGCCATCGCCGGCACCGCCGTCAGCGCACTGCTGAACGCCGTGATCTCGTTTCTGGTCCTCACCAACCAGAGCTCGCTCGAGGCCTATCGGGTCTGGGTCGTCGGTTCCCTGTCCGGCCGCGGCCTGGACGGACTGCCGCCCGCCCTGCTGGTGGCGGCGGTCGGGCTGGCACTCGCGCTGGTGAACGCCCGGTCATTGAACAGCCTGACCCTGGGCACCGAGCTGGCGCAGGGGCTGGGGGAGACCCTCTGGCGGGCTCGCCTGGTGGGGCTGGCCGCCATCACGCTGACCACGGCCAGCGCCGTCGCGCTGGCCGGACCGATCGGCTTCATCGGTCTCACCGCCCCGCACATCGCCCGGGCGATCGTCGGCGGCAACCACTTCCGGCTGCTGCCCGCGTCCGGACTGATCGGTGCCATCACGCTGCTCGGCTGCGACGTGGTCGGGCGGGTGATCGGCGGCCAGGCCGAGGTTCCGGTCGGGGTGGTGCTCGCCGTTCTGGGCGGGGTGGCGTTCGTTGCCATCGTCCGGCGCACCAAGCTGGCGGCGCTGTGAGCGGCCGGCAGGGCGTCGACCTCGGCGTGATCGCGCTGCCCTGGCGTGCCCGGGAGTTCTACGTCACGTTGGCCTGCCTCGCGGTGCTGCTCGCGGCCTTCACGTTCGGGCTGGTCGCAGGCTCGTCCCGGATGGGCGTCGGCGATGTCTGGGCCACCCTGCTCGGCTCGGGCACCCGCTCGTTCGAGTTCATCGTGTTCGAGCTGCGACTCCCGCGGGTGTCCGCGGCCATCGGCGTCGGACTCTGCCTCGGCCTGGCCGGTGCGCTCACCCAGACGTTCTCGCGCAATCCGCTGGCCACCCCCGACATTCTCGGCGTCACCTCGGGGGCGTCCGCCGGGGCGGTCACGGCCATCGTGATCGGTGGCGGTGGCTACTCCGTGGGTGCCTCGCTGCTCGGCTTCGGCATACCGGTGGTGGCGACCGCCGGCGGCCTGATCGCCGCGGCGATCGTGTACGGGCTGTCGTGGCGCCAGGGCGTGGACAGCTTTCGGCTCATCCTGATCGGCATCGGCGCCACCGCGATTCTCGGCGGCCTGGTCAACTACCTGCTGGTGCGGGCACAGCTCACCCAGGTCACCGCCGCCACTCAGTGGATGGTCGGCAGCCTGTCGGGCGTCTCATGGGCCAGCGTGTGGCCGATGGTGGTGGTGCTCGCGGTCATGCTGCCGCTCGCCCTCAGCCAGTCGGCGCCGCTGACGATCAATCAGCTCGGCGACGAGTTCTCCACCGCCCTCGGGGTCGCCGTGCAGCGACACCGGCTGCTCGTCATCGTGGCCGCCGTCGTGCTGACCAGCGCGGCGGTCTCGGCGGCCGGTCCGGTCGAGTTCGTGGCCTTCGTCGCGCCGCAGGTGGCGCGCCGGCTGGCCCGGACGCCGCGTCCGCCGCTGCTCGCCTCGGCGCTGGTCGGTGCCGCGCTGGTGCTGCTGGCCGACGTCAGCGCGCGGGTCGCGTTCGGCACCGAGATTCCGGTCGGCATCGTCACCGCGCTGATCGGCGCCCCGTACCTGATCTGGCTGATCACCCGCCCCAACCTCAAGGAGCGCGCATGACACACTCGGTGCTGACCGCGGCACTCGCCGCCGAGGCTGCAACCCTGGGCTACGACGACCACGTGGTGTTCAGCGGTCTCGACCTGCACATCGAACCGGGCACGGTGACCACCCTGATCGGCGCCAACGGCTGCGGCAAGTCGACGCTGCTGAAGGCGTTCGGACGGCTGCTGACCCCCAGCGCCGGTTCGATCCGGCTGGAGGGCACCCCACTGCGCCGGTTGTCTGCCCGGGCCGTCGCCCGCCGGCTGGCGATCCTGCCGCAGAAGCCGCTGACACCGGGCGCCACCACGGTGCGCGATCTGGTGATGCGCGGACGGCACCCGCACCAGCGGTTGCTGCGGCCCTGGACGGCGGAGGATGCGGCCAAGGTCGAGGCCGCCATCGACGCCACCGGCATGACCGAGCTGGCCGATCGCGACGTCGGCTCGCTGTCGGGTGGTCAGTTGCAGCGAGCCTGGATCGCGCTGGTGCTGGCCCAGGACGCCCCGACCATCCTGCTCGACGAGCCGACCACGTTTCTCGATCTGAGCCACCAGCTGGAGGTGCTGCGGCTGGTGCGCACGATCAACGCCCGGCACGGCAGCACGATCGTGATGGTGCTGCACGACCTCAGCCTGGCCGCCCGGTATTCCGACCGGCTGGTGGTGCTGCACCAGGGACGGGTGCTGGCCGACGGCGAGCCGTGGCAGGTGATCACCCCTGAGGTGCTGGCCACCGCCTTCGGGCTGGACGCGCTGGTGATCGCCGACCCGGCCTCCGGACGTCCGCTGGTGGTGCCGCTGGAACCCACCGGTGCGCACGAGGGTGCGGCGAGGGCACCGGCCGCCGCCGTTGGGGGACCGGCTCGACCGGACGGCGCAAGCGACGCCGGGCGTCCAGGGACTGAACCGAGCCGCGGATTACCGCTAAGGGTAGGCTACCCTTCCTAGTATGTTTCCTGCCACGAACCTTCGCCTCGCCGTGCTCGCCCTGCTGTCGGTGTTCGCTCTCGCGGCCTGCAGCAGCTCGGCCGGCACGCCCGCTCCGTCAGCCACCTCCAGCACCGGCTCCGCCGCCGCCGGCTGGAGCTACACCGACGACACCGGCGCCACCATCACGCTGCCCGCCAAGCCCGAGCGGGTGGTCGCCTTCGCCGACCAGGCGCTGTCGCTGATCAGCTACGGCGTCCAGCCGGTCGGCGTCTTCGGCCGGACGGACCTGGCTACCGACCCCCGGTTCGCCGGCATCGACCTCGCCAACGTCAAGATCTTGGGCAACGCGTACGGTGAGATCGACCTCGAAGCATTGGCCGAGTTGGCGCCCGACCTGATCATCACTGCCGTCTACCCGAGCGACCGCAAGGGCACGCTGGATCCGAAGAGCCCCTTCTACGGCATGAAAGACCTGGAGCAGCAGCAGAAGATCGAGGCGATCGCCAAGGTGGCTGCGGTCAAGGTCGGCGGCCAGGGCCTGACGTTGATCGAGAGCAACGCCAAGCTGGCCGTTGCGCTGGGCGCCGACCAGGCCAAGGTGGACGCCGACAAGGCCTCCTTCGACGCCGCGGCAGCCACGCTGAGCGCCACCGCGAAGGGGAGCGACATCGAGGTGACGCAGCTGTACGCCGACGCCGATGGCCTCTACCTCGTCAAGCCCGAGGATGAGCCACAGACCCAGCTGTACAAGAGCCTCGGCGTCAAGCTCACCGAACTGAACCCCGACGGGGACTACTACTGGGACATCTACAGCTGGGAGAACGCCGGCAAGGCGATGAGCGGTGACGTGATCATGATCTCGCCGGAGGGGTTCCAGATCGCCGACCTGAAGAAGCAGCCGACCTTCGCCAAGGCACCGGCGCTGGTCGCGGGCCAGGTGTACCCCAACCCCTACACGGCCATGGACTACTCGGCCCAGGCCAAGGCGATGGACATCCTGACCGGCTACCTGACCACCGCCAAGAAGGTCGCCTGAGGGGCGCCCATCGTCATCGCGGCGAATGCCGGGATCTGCGCGCGCCGCTGGTTGAGCCCCGTTTCCGTCATCCCCGCGAATGCCGGGATCTGCGCGCGCCGCTGGTTGAGCCAGGTTTCCGTCATTCCGGCGCATGCCGGGATCTAGTTGGTCGAGTTGGTCGAGACCTGGGTTTCCTGCGCAGTGGGGTGCACCCCGCCCCCGCCCCCCGAACAGCCAGAGTGAGTCTGGGCACCGTCTGAGGTGCCCAAACTCACGGCCTCTTGATGGGCCATCTGCGGGGTCGTCATTTCCCGACAGCTCACACACACGCTGTGGGTTTGTGATTTTCACTGTGAAAATCCCCGGCTTTCTCTCGTGCCGCGCGGCCAGCGTGCGATACTGACCGGGTGGCACCGCGCGTCCGACATGGGCGTCGATCACCCGGTGCCGCACCCAGGTCAGGGCCCGACGACGCGACCCGAACACCCGTGGCACGCCGCCGGCACAGGGCGCAAGCGCGCGGCTACAACGGAGAGGACCAACGATGAAGCGACTGCTCAACGACGGCTACGACGCGGTTGAGGAACTGCTCGACGGCTACGTGAAAGCCCACGGCGACGTGGTCAAGCTCGCCGACAACGAACGGGTCGTGGTGCGTACCACGCTGAGTGCTGAGCCCAAGGTGGGCATCATCTTCGGTGGCGGCAGCGGCCATGAACCGCTGTTCCTCGGCTACGTCGGCGAAGGCGTGGCCGACGCCGCAGTGATCGGCAACGTGAACACCTCGCCCGACCCGATGGCCTGCTACGACGCGGTCACCGCCGTCGACCAGGGCAAGGGCTGCCTGTTCCTCTACGGCAACTACCAGGGCGACGTGCTGAACTTCGACATGGGCGCCGAGATGGCCGCCGATGACGACATCCGGGTCGAGACCGTGCTGATCACCGACGACGTGTACTCGGCCAAGGACAAGGCCGATCGCCGTGGCGTGGCCGGCGACGTCATCGTGCTGATGGCCGCCTGCGCGGTCGCCAACACCGGCGCCGACCTCGACACCGTGAAGGCCGCGGCTGAGAAGGCCAACGATCACACCTACTCGATGGGCGTCGCACTGTCGTCGTCGACCCTTCCGGTCACCGGCAGGCCGATCTTCGACATCGGCCCGGACGACATGGAGGTCGGCATGGGCATTCACGGCGAGCCGGGCATCGAGCGCAAGAAGCTCGAACCGGCCGACGCCGTGATGGACGAGATCCTGAGCATCGTGCTGCCCGAGATGCAACTGGCCTCGGGTGACGAGGTCGCGGTGATGATCAACGGCCTCGGCGGACTGCCTCTGATGGACCAGTACATCTGCTACCGCCGCGTGCACGACGTGCTCACCGAGAAGGGCGTGAGCATCGGCAAGTCCATGGTCGGCAACTACGCCACCTCGATGGACATGATCGGCATGGGCGTCACGCTGGTCAAGCTGGACGACGAGCTCAAGGGCTGGCTGGACGCACCGTTCGATGCTCCCTACCTGAAGCAGGACTGACCCGGTGGCGAGCCTGGATCGCGACTTCTTCGTCGCCAGCTTCCGGCGCATGGCGGTCGCGGCCGAAGTGAATCGTGATGAGTGGACGAGGCTGGATGGCCAGATCGGCGACGGCGACCACGGCATCAACATGAGCATCGGCTTCCGCGAAGTGGTCAAGCAGCTCGACGCGCTGCCTGATGACACCGACATCGCCGGCACGTTCAAGCTGGTCGGCATGACCCTGTTGCGCAGGGTCGGCGGCGCGTCCGGACCGCTGTACGGCAGCTTCTTCATGAAGGCCGGCGCCGAGGTGGCGGGCCAGAGCGAGGTGAGCGTGGACGATCTGCCGCGCATGTTGCGGGCCGGGGTCGCATCGATCCAGGCGCGGGGCAAGGCAGAACTGGGCGACAAGACGATGCTCGACAGCTATCTGCCCGGCCTCGACGTACTGGAGGCGGCCGATCTGAGCGACGCGGTGGCCGCCTTCTCGTCCTTCGTCGAGCGCATGCAGCAGGGGTCGGACGACACCATTCCGCTGCAGGCCAAGAAGGGCCGGGCGATGCGGTTGGGGCCGCGCTCGATCGGTCATCGCGATCCGGGTTCGCAATCGGCCTGGCAGCTGATGGAGTGTTTCCTGGAGGGACTCAAGGGCATTCAGAGCTGACGGGCGGAGATCCCGGCGTTCGCCGGGATGACGGTAAGTAGCCCGTCAAACCGGGGCCTCTCACTCGTCATCCCGAAGCCCCTGACCCGTCATCCCGAAGCCCCTGACCCGTCATCCCGAAGCCCCTGACCCGTCATCCCGAAGCCCCTGACCCGTCATCCCGAAGCCCCTGACCCGTCATCCCGAAGCCCCTGACCCGTCATCCCGAAGCCCTGACCCGTCATCCCGGCGAACGCCGGGATCTCAGCGCTCGCTGGTCACTCCGGCGAGGGTTCACACCCGTCATCCCGGCGAACGCCGGGATCTCACACGCTCGCGCTCAGCCGCCACTGGGCGGAGTCGCCCTGGCTGTTCATGTAACGCACGCCCGACAGGACTGAGCCGGCCGGCACGTCGAAGACCACCCAGCCCTTCGCGCACTGGCCCGGCTTGTACAGCCGTCCGCTGGCGTTGGGAAAGACCGGCGCGGGCTCGTTCGGGCCCCGCACTGCGCTGGGCGGGTATTCCTCGCTGTCGGGACCGAGCAGCACCCAGCTGTCCCAGGTCAGCTCGATGCCCTGCGCCGCCGCGACGTTGCAGCTCTTCACCATCACCAGCACCTGGTTGCCGCGGTGCCCGGCCACCTTGGCCCGCTTGCTGTCGAGCACAGTGACCGTGACCTCGCCGTTGAGGTCGAGCACCTCACCCGGCGCTCTGAACGAGCCGGCCGATCCGGTCTCGGTCGCCGTCGGTGAGGCGGTACCGCTGATCGATCCGGACGGGGAGGCGCTCGGGTCGTAGCTCGAGCTGACGGACGGCGCCGGCGTGCCGCTGATGTTCTCGGAGGGGGTCGGCGACGGCGACTCACTCGCGGTAGCAGCCGGAGTGGGATCCGGAGAGGCGGACGTGGCGGTGGGTGCCGGCTGTCCGAGGGTGCAGGCGCCCAGCATCAAGAGCAGGGGCAGCACCAACAACACCGGCAGCAGGGACAGCGGACGCTTCATGGGCAGACCCTACGGCTAGCACTGCGCACGCGGTACCCCACCACCGGGTGACGTCAGCAGCGGAGCGTCCACGACCGCACAGGGCGCCGGCGATGGTGCGACCGGTGCCGGTGAGGCGGTGGACCGCCGGGCGCCGATCAACACTCCGGCGACCACGATCAGTGCGCCCGCCAACTCCAGTCCGGTGGGCCTCTCGCCCAGCACCAGGGCGGCCGTCGCCAGCCCCACGACGGGCACGAGCAGCGAGAAGGGGGCCACCACCCCGGCCGGGTGCCGGGCGAGCAGCCACGTCCAGATGCCCGAACCGACCGCCGTCCCGATCACGCAGGTGTAGGCCAGCCCGGCCCAGGCCGGCAGCGCGGCGGCACTGAACGAGGTGGCCAGCGCCGCGCCGATCTGCTGCGGGCCCTCCACCAGCAGCGACAGCGCGAGCATGGGCACGGGCACCACGACCGACATCCACAGGGTCAGGTGCAGTGCGTTGTCAGGTTCGGCCCGGCGACTCGCCAGGTTGCCGAACGCCCAGCCCAGACCGCCGGCGAGCACCAGCACGAACGGCCAGAAATCGGCGGCCTGTGCACGCGAGGCACCCACCAGCAGCATGCCGGTGATGGCGATCGCGATGCCGACCCATTGGCCCGCGCGCACCCGCTCGCGCAGCAGCACCGCTCCGAGCGCGAGCGTGAAGGGGGCGGACGACTGCAACACCAGCGACGCCAGGCCGGTCGGCATGCCGGCCGCCATGCCCCAGTACAAGAACGAGAACTGGGCGACGCCGAAGCCGAGCCCGTACCCGATCAGCCAGCGCAGCCGCACGCGCGGACGGGGCACGAACAACACCGTCGGCACGGCGATCAGCGCGAACCGCAGAGCCACCAGCAAGAACGGCGGAAACTGTGCCAGGGAGGCGTGGATGGCCAGAAAGTTGAGGCCCCAGAGCACGGCGACCAGTGCGGCGAGCAGTCGATGGCGAATGGGCACGAGCTCAAGCCTGGTGCACTCAAAGCTGAAGGACAAGCGCAACGTGCTGTAGTCAAGCTTTAGGCTGGCTTCATGGACCTGCGTCATCTGGAGCTGCTGCGCGAGCTGGCCGACCGCGGCACTGTCACGGCGGTGGCCGAGGCCATGTTTCGCTCGCCCTCGGCGGTCAGCCAGCAACTGCAGACGGCCGAGCGGGCGTTCGGCGTGGCGCTGGTCGAGCCGGACGGACGGCGGCTGCGGCTCACCCCGGCGGGGCGGTTGCTGGCGGCCGGCGCGGTGGACGTGGCCACCACCCTGGCCCGGCTGCAGCACCAACTGGACGCCCTGCAGCGCGAACCGAGCGGCGCGGTCAGCATCGCCGCCCTGCCGAGCGCCGCGGAGTTCCTGGTGCCGGCGGTGCTGCGCCGGTTCGCGGGCACCGCTATCACCCTGACGCTGAGCGACGAGGACGTGCCCGAGGCGGACTTCGGCCGCCGCACCGCCGACCACGACCTGGTCATCGGGCACACCCTGGCCGCCACCCCGGCGGGGGCGGAACGGTTGCGGGTCCACGCCTTGGCTCATGAGCCGCTCGACGTGGCGGTGCCGGCCGGGCACCGGCTGGCCGGACGAGCCCACGTCCGGGCGTCCGATCTGGTGGGGGAGCGGTGGATCGGGGTGCCGGTCGGCTATCCGTTCGACACGGTGCGCATCGCGATCGAGAACCGCGGCGGCCAACCGCTGCGGGTGGTGCAGCGGGTGCGTGACAACCGGGTGGTCGAGGCGCTGGTCGCCGGCGGTGAGGGGTGCGCGCTGTTGCCGCGATTCACCACTCGCGGACGTCCCGGTTTGGTCACCCTGCCGCTGGCGGACGTCCGCTCCGTGCGCACGATCGTCGCGTTGGGACGTCCGGACCGCCTGGAGCGCGCGGCCGTCCGGCTGGTGCTGGACGCCCTGGTTGAGGTCGGCGCCGCACTCGGCCCGGGCAGCTGACCCGCAGCCCGATTCCGGGCTCAACCGGGGGCTCGGCCCGCGCTCAGCCCAGGGCGGCCTTCACCAGCGCTGCAGCCGTTTTGCCGTCGCCGCGGCCGGCGATCCGGGGCGTCACGCCCTTCATCACCTGACCCATCTGGCGCATCGTCGGTTTCTCACCCAGCGCTGCGGTCACCGCCGCCACCTCTTCGGTCACGATCGCGGCGATCTCGGCCTCGCTGAGCTGTTGGGGCAGGTACTCGGCCAGGATCGCGGCCTCGGCCAGCTCTTTCTCGGCCAGCTCCGGACGGTTGCCGGCCGTGTAGGCCTCGGCGGAGTCCTTGCGCTTGGACACCTCCTTGGCCAGCACCGCCTGCTCCTCGGTGTCGCTGAGTTCGCGTGCGACCTTGCCTGCGACCTCCTCGTTGGCGATGGCGGCCAGCGCCATGCGCACGGTCGACTTGCGTGCCTCGTCGTGGGCCTTCAGCGCCACCACCAGCTCGGTCTTCAGGCGGGTCTTGATCGCAGCCATTGATCGTGTCCTTTCGGTAACCGGCCCATTCTGTCACCAGCCGTCGCGTCCTAGACTCCTGAGCGATGACTCTGCGTCTGTTCGCCGCCGTTGTTCCGCCCGCCGACCTGCTCGACACCCTCGACGTCTTCGTCGAGCCGCGCCGCCACGCCGATGACAACCTGCGCTGGGTGCGCAGGGACAACTGGCACCTCACCCTGGCGTTCTTCGGTGACGTGCCGGACGACCGCGTCGAGCCCCTGCACCACGCCCTCGATGCGGTGACCGGTTCGCCCTTCACCCTGACCCTGGACGGCGCCGGCACCTTTCCGCACCCGTCCGCGGCCCGCGTGCTCTACCGCGCCATCAGCGCGGGCGCCGACGAACTGAGCCGACTTAGGCGCCGCGTCCGGACGGCTGCCGAACGCGTGGGAGTGCCGTCCGACAACGCTGATCACCGTCCGCACCTGACCCTGGCGCGCACCCGCCGGCCGGCGCCCCTAACCCGCTGGTTGACGATCGTGGACAGCTTTCCGGCGCAGAGCTTCACCGTCGACGGCTTCGCGCTGATCCAGTCCGACCTGCATCCCAGCGGCCCCGCCTACCGCGCCTTGCACACGGTCGCGCTGGGCGCCCGTCCGGACTTGGACTGAGCCGGGAGCGCAGGCGCCGAATCGCTAGGCTGGCCGGCCTGTCGACGAAGGGTGTGCCCACAGATGACGTATCAGCCCGAAACCCTGGCCGTCCACGCCGGGCAGGAGGACGCCGACCCGGCGACCAATGCCCGCGCGGTGCCGATCTACCAGACCACCTCGTACGTGTTCGACGACACCCAGCACGCCGCCGACCTGTTCGCGCTGAAGGTGCCGGGCAACATCTACACCCGCATCATGAACCCCACCCAGAACGTGTTCGAGACGCGCATGACCGCTCTCGAGGGCGGCGTCGGCGCGTTGGCGACCAGCTCGGGGGCGGCGGCGGTCACCTACGCGGTGCTCAACCTGACCTATGCCGGCGACAACATCGTCGCCCTCTCGACCCTGTACGGCGGCACCTACGCGCTCTTCGCGCACACCCTGCCGCAGTTCGGCATCGAGGTGCGCTTTGTCGACCCCGAGAAGCCGGACGAGCTCGCGCAGCACGTCGATGAGAAGACGAAGCTGGTCTTCGGCGAGACCATCGGCAACCCGCTGGTCAACGTGGTCGACCTGGACGCCTGGTCGGCCGCCGCGCACGCGCTGGGCCTGCCGTTCATCGTCGACAACACCGTGCCGACGCCGTACCTGTGCCGGGTGTTCGAGCACGGCGTCGACGTCGCCGTGCATGCCGCCACCAAGTACATCGGCGGCCACGGCACGTCCATAGGCGGCGTGATCGTCGACTCCGGCAACTTCGACTGGGCCGCGCACGCCGAGCGGTTCCCCGGCCTGACCCAGCCCGACCATGCCTACCACGAGGTGGTCTGGACCGAGGCCGTCGGCAACCTGGCCTACATCATCCGGGCCCGGACCGTGCTGCTGCGCAACACCGGCGCCGCGATCGCCCCGCTGAACTCCTGGCTGTTCCTGCAGGGGCTGGAGACGCTGCACCTGCGCATGGAGCGGCACAGCAGCAACGCGCTGGCGGTGGCGCAGTACCTGCAGGCGCATCCCGCCGTGGCGTGGGTGAACTACCCGGGGCTGGCGGCGTCCCCGTGGCACGAGACGACCCAGCGCATCCTGCCGCGGGGCGCGTCCGGGCTGGTGTCGTTCGGGCTGAAGGCCGGCCGCGAGGGCGGCTCGACACTGGTGGAGTCGCTGCAGCTGTTCAGCCATCTGGCCAACATCGGCGACGCCAAGTCACTGGTCATTCACAACGCGTCCACGACGCATTCGCAGTTGACCGAGGACGAGCTGCAGGCGGCCGGGGTGGCGCCCGAGATGGTGCGGCTGAGCGTGGGCATCGAGAACGTGATCGACCTGATCGCGGACCTGGACCAGGCGTTGGCGCAGTTCTGACCTGATGCCCGCACCCGGATCCGTCGGCCAGGTCGCGACCCTGGCCGCCCGGCTGTTCACCGCGCAGTCGCCGCTGCGGCTCGCCAGCGGTGCCGTGCTCGGGCCGGTCGACGTCGCCTACGAGACCTACGGCACGCTGTCTGCCGGCAAGGACAACGCGGTCTTCATCTGCCACGCCCTGACCGGCGATGCGCACGCGGCGGGCTTTCATGAGGGCGCGAAGCGTCCGGGCTGGTGGGACAACCTGATCGGCCCCGGCAAGCCGCTCGACACCGACCGGTTCTTCGTGATCAGCGCCAACCTGCTGGGTGGCTGCCAGGGCACCACGGGGCCGTCCTCGACCAACCCGGATACGGGACGGGCGTACGGCCTGGACTTTCCGCTGCTCGACATGGCCGACTTCGTCACCGTGCACCGCGCCCTGCTGGCGCATCTCGGCATCGAGCGACTGCTGGCCGCACTGGGCGGATCGCTGGGCGGCATGCAGGTACTCGAATGGGGCCTGCGCCACCCCGAACAGGTCACGAACGCGGCGATCGTGGCGGCATCGTCCAGGCTCACGGCGCAGAACATCGCGTTCTCGGCGGTGGCGCGGCGGGCGATCATGGACGACCCCGACTTTCACGACGGCCGCTACGCCGAGGTGGGGGTGGTGCCGCGGCTGGGGCTGCGCACCGCGCGGATGATGGCGCACATCACCTATCTCAGCGAGGACGCGTTCAGCGAGAAGTTCGGACGCACCCCGCACCCCGAGCGCGACAAGCCCGGCTTCGGTATCGACTTCGCCGTCGAGAGCTACCTCGATCACCAGGGCAGGGTGTTTCTGGAGCGCTTCGACGCGCTGTCGTACCTGTACCTGTCGCGGGTGATGGACTACTTCGACCCGTTCAGCCGCCCGGACGCCCTGCACGGGGTGGCCGCCAGCCCGGTGAAGTTTCTGGTGCTGTCGTTCGACACCGACTGGCGGTTCAGCACCGATCACTCGCGACGCATCGTCAAGCATCTGCAGAATGCGGCGCAGCCGGTGACGTTCCGCGAGATCCCGTCCAGCTGGGGGCACGACTCGTTCCTGCTGCCGGTGGCCCGCTACCACGACACGCTGCGAGGCTGGTTCGGCCGGGCGTTGCGGGAGGGCCTGCGATGACGCTGCGTCCCGACCTCAACCTGATCGCGCACCTGGTGCCCGGATCGTCCCGGGTGCTCGATCTGGGCTGCGGCGACGGCACCCTGCTGCAGCACCTGATCGCGGACCACGACTGCACCGGCACCGGGGTCGAGATCGATCCCGAGATGGTGCTCGGGGCGATCGATTCCGGCGTGCCGGTGATGGAACTCGACCTGGACGCCGACCTGGCCCTGTTCGACACCGGGTCGTTCGACACGGTGGTGCTGTCACGCACCATCCAGACGCTGCGGCATCCCGAACTGGTGCTGCGCGAGATGGCCCGGATCGGCCGGCAGTTGATCGTCTCGGTGCCCAACTTCGGCCTGTTGCAGCACCGGCTGATGCTGCTGCGCGGCCGCATGCCGATGTCGCGCGAGCTGCCGTACAGCTGGTACGACACCCCGAACCTCCGGTTCACCACCCTGGTCGACCTGGAGGATCTGTTCGCCAAGCTCGGCCTGGCGATCGAGCAGCGGATCAACCTGTCCCTCGCCGGCGAGCCGCTGGCAAAGAGTTTCCGGGCCGCCAACCTGCGCGCCGGTGCGGCGGTCTACGAGCTGCGCGGAGTCTGACGCAGCCGTGACCGAGCGAGGTGAGAAGCTACGGCGACTGCCGTTCGCCGACGGCGCCGTGGTGCTGGGCGCCGACGGTTCGGTGGCCGCCGTCGAACACCCCGATGGCCGGCCGGTGCTGCTGGAGGAGGCGTCGGCCGGGATCGAGAGCCGCATGCACACGGCCGGTCACCGGTGGGGTAAGGGTTTCGTCGTCGCGGACGGACGAGGGTACCGGTTCGACACCCCAGCCCACCTGGCGTGGCGAGCGGACGGTGTGGCGGCCGAGTACACCCTCGGCCCGCTGAGGCTGTCCGTGGACCGGCGGGTCAGTAACGGCGTGTGGGCCGAAACCTACGAACTGGCCAATGTGTCGGCCGACTCCGTGCACGTGGGCAGCCTCGCCATCAGCACACCGTGGCGGGACGTGTACGAGTCCAGCCATGACAGCCTGACCCGCGCCGTCCACGCCCACGTGTGGACCGGCGGGGCCGAGGCCTGGGTCTGGGTCGTCCCGATGGACGGCGCTGAGCCCGGCCTGGGGCTACGGCTGAGCGAGGGGGAGTTGTGGGCGTACTCCGTGGAGTCCCGCAACCACGTCACCGGCAGCAACGTGCGCGGGCACCTGTACCTGCACCTCACCGATCACGCCCGAGCCCCGCACACCTTCGGCGGACAACCCGAGCTCACCTTGCCGGCGGGGGAGCGGTACCGGCTGGCCTGGGAGCTGGCCTGGCACCCGTGCCTCGAGGCGTTCCATCGGCACCGTCGCCCCCTGGTGACGGCACCCCGCCTCACCATCGAGGCCGGCGACTCGCTGCCGGTGCAACTGGCACCCGGAGTCACCTGCGACGCCGACCTGCCGGTGCTCGGTGACCGGATCGGCTTGGGCCACCTCAACCTGACCAGCACGGACGGACGCAGTGCCCGCATCGCCTACCTGGTCACCCCGCCGCTGCGCGAGATCGCGGAGCGACGCGCCGGCTTTCTGCTCGATCGGCAGCGTCCGATCGAGCGGGCAGACAGCAGCCGCTTCGCGTTCGTGCCCTACGACAACCACGCCCAGCTCACCGTGCTCGACGGCGGCTGGAACGACTGGTCCGACGGCCGGGAACGGGTCGGCAGCGCTTTGCTGCTGCAACAACTGCTCCGACTCGGTTGGGGTGATCGGGCCGTATTGACCGACGCCGTCGACGGCTACCACCGCTTCGTCACCGACCACCTCGTCGCCGACGACGGCACCGTCTGGGACGACCGCACCCGCCAGCCGGGCGTGCGCCTCTACAACTTTCCGTGGTTCGCCCGCTTTCTGCTCGACGCCGGCGACCTCGACCTCGCCCACCGGGTGATGACCCGGTTCTACGCCCTCGGCGGCGAGCACTTCCTCGCCTTCGAACTCGGCACCGTCATCGCTGACCTGACCGCTCAACTGAAGGCCGCCGGCCGGCACGCCGAGGCCGATCACCTGGCAGGCCGACTTCTCGACCAAGCCCAGACGTTCCTGTCCTACGGCACCCGGTTGCCGGCGCACGAGGTGAACTACGAGCAGTCGATGGTGGCTCCGCTGCTGGACCTGCTGCTCGCCGCCCACCGCCTGCACCCCGACCGGGTGCCGCCCGAAGAACTGCGGCGGCGGCTCCGCTGGCTGACCGCGTTCGCCGCCGACCAGCCCGACCCACGGCTGCGGCACATGCCGATCCGGCACTGGGACGGCTACTGGTTCGGCCGGCTCCGCATGTGGGGCGACGTGTTTCCGCACTACTGGTCGGTGCTGAGCGCCGCCGTGTATCTGGCCTTGCCCGACGACATGCTCCCGGCTGCCGAGCTACGGCAACTCCGCGACCAGGCCCACGCCGTCCTGACCGGCAACCTGTTCGCGTTCGCCCCCGACGGGTCGGCCAGCTGCGCGTTCGTCTATCCCAGTTGCGTCGACGGCCGGCCCGCGCACATCGCCGATCCGCTCGCCAACGACCAGGACTGGGCGCTGGTCTACGCCCTGCGACATCTCACCTGAGGGGCCGCGCTCCAGGCGCCCGGTGAACCCGGTGGCATGCGCGGTGGCGTCGCCCGCCCGTCCGCACGCAAATGACCCGACACCGAACAGTGCCGATACCTCAGGCGGCGCGGTCCTCGGCAGCACGCTCGGGGATCATCAACTGCGAGCGGCTGGGTGTGATCGGCTTGTGCCGCAGCGGCATTCCGGCTTCGGACGGGGTGTGGTTGGCTTTGCGGGCATTGCAGCCGTGACAAGCGGCGACGGTGTTCGTCCAGCTGTTACGACCGCCCCGGCTGATCGGCAGGATGTGGTCCACGGTCAGCGCCTTCTCGCCGCAGTAGCCGCAGGTGTGCCGGTCGCGCTTGAGCACCCCGCGCTTCGTCCAGCCCGGCACGCGGGCGTAGAGAAACGTCGTCTTCACATAACGCACCAGCCGCAGCACCTCGGGCTGCGGCAGTGATCCGAAGAACAGCTCGGGGTGTGCGGCCTCGATCACGGCCACCTTGCGCACCAGCATGCCGATGGCGTGCTGCAGCGACACCGTGTGCAGTGCGGTGTCGTCGGTGTTGAGAATCAGCACGGCCATCCGAAAGCCCCCTCGCCAATCACGGTGCGGTGAATCGAGTGCAGGCAGAAAAAAACCGCCCCGCGTGAGCGCGGGACGGTGCCATCACAGTCCAGAGGTAGCGGGGTCACCTGCAGTATCTGCACACCCGACAGCGGACGCTCGGCGCGATCGCGCAGTGGTGTGCTCATCGAAACCCCTCGACTTCTATGACGAGCACCAGAGTAACCCCGGGGCGCCACCCAACGGGAGACCAGTCGGCCAACGACCGTGCGCGTGTCTGGGTCAGCCGGCGTTCAGGGCGAGCGCGGCAACGATGCGGTCGGCCGCGCCGCCCAGGTTGAGCAGCTCAGCCAGCTCGGCGAACAGCTCGGGCTGTGCCGGTGCCGTGGGCAGCATCAGGTCGTCGAGCGTGACGTCGAGGGGCACGTCCGTGCGCACCCGCACCACCTCGCGGGCGGCGGCCAGGTAGTCGATGCCCGCGGTCAGCTTGGCGGTCAGGCCGGGGGACAGGCGCCGCTCGGACGCCGCCGCCAGCACCCCCTCCAGGTCGCCGTAGTCAGCGATCATCCGAGCTGCCGTCTTCTCGCCGACCCCTGCGACGCCGGGCAGCCCGTCGGAGGCGTCGCCGCGCAGGGTGGCGAAGTCGGCGTAGCCGGCGCCGCCGACGCCGTACTTGGCGACCAGGGCCGTGTCGGTGATCACCTCGTGGTTGCGTACGCCCTTGACCACCGAGAGCACCCGGACCTCGCGAGCATCGTCGACCAGTTGGAATAGGTCGCGGTCACCGGTCACCACCGTCACCGGCACACCCGCGTGCGTGGCCAGCGTGCCGATCACGTCGTCGGCCTCGAAATCGTCCGCACCGACCACCGCGATGCCCAGTGAGCGCAACACGGCGCGGATCAGCGGAACCTGCGGGCTGAGTTCGTCCGGCACCACCTCGACGGCCCCCCGACAACACCCGGTGTGTCTTGTAGCTAGGCACCAGATCGACCCGCCAGGCGGGCCGCCACGAGTTGTCCCAGCAGGCGGCGGCGTGGGTCGGGCGGTAGTCGGTGATGAACCTGGCCATGAAGTCCAGCAGCCCGCGGACGGCGTTGGTGCTCTGCCCGTCCTGGCCGCGCAGCGAGGTCGGTAAGCCGTAGAAGGCCCGGAAGTACAGCGATGCCGCGTCGAAAAGTTGCAGATTCGGCCGGTCCATCCGCACATGGTGACACGATTACGGCATGGAGAGCACCGACCGCCAGATCCTCACCCTGCTGGCCTCGGACGGGCGCATGTCGTACACCGACATCGGCCGCGAGACCGGCCTGTCGACCTCGGCGGCGCAGCAACGGGTGCGACGGCTCGAGCAGCGGGGGCTGATCACCGGCTACCGGGCCGAGCTGAGCGCGGAGGCGCTCGGTCTGGTGCTGACCGCCTTCATCGAGTTGAAGGGGTCCGATCCGGCCACCGACGACCAGATTCCCGAACGGCTGGCGCACCTGAACAACATCGTCTCGTGCTACTCGGTGGCCGGCGATGCCAGCTACATCCTGGTGGTGCAGGTCGAGACCCCCGGCGATCTCGAAACCCTGTTGGCGCACATCCGCACCGCCGCCGGCGTCTCCACCCTGACCACGCTGGTGCTGTCCGTGCCGTTCAAGGACCGCCCCGTCCTGTCACCCTGACCGGGGTGTAACGAGGCACTGGGTAGCATGCCCAGCGTGACCGACCGCCTGCGCGCCCTGCCCTGGTGGTTGCGCAGCTCGGTTGCTGCAGCGTTCGGCGCGCTCGCCTCACTCGGCTTCGCACCGCTGTCATGGTGGCCGCTGCTGATCATCTGCGTCTCGGCCTTCTCGCTGCTCGCGCTGACCGCGCCGCGCTGGTGGCAGGCGGCGCTGGTCGGGCTCTGCTACGGCCTCGCCCTGTACCTGATCGCGATCCGCTGGATGAGGGTGGTCTTCACCGAGGCCATGATCGGGTTGTCCGCACTGGAGGCTGCATTTCTGGCCGTACTGGCGGTGCTGATCCGGTTGGCCGGACGATCCCGCTACTGGCCGCTGCTCGCCGCCGGCTGTTGGCTGAGCGTCGAGTACGTCTTCTCGAGCCAACCGTTCGGCGGCTTTCCGTGGCTGCGGTTGGGTTACACCGCGATCGACTCGCCGCTGGCCGGCCTGCTGCCCCTGGTCGGGGTGCCCGGCGCCGGCTTCGCCGTGGCCCTTATGGCGCACCTGCTCGCCTGGACGGTGCTCAGCGCCGGCAGTCCGCGGAGGCGGGTCGTCGGTGGTGCCGCCGCCGCGCTGGTGCTGCTCAGCGGAACGCTCGGCCTGCTCGTCCCTGCGGGTGCAGAACAGGGGAGCGTCAGCGTCGGCTACGTGCAGGGCAATGCGCCCGGCGGTGGCATCTACGGGCTCGGTGCGCCGCGCACGCTGACCCGCAACCACGTGGCCGAGACCGAGCGGTTGGCCGGCCGGGTCGCCTCCGGCGAGGAGGCGACACCCGACTTCGTGGTGTGGCCCGAGAACGGCACCGACATGGACCTGTTCCTCGACGCCCAGACCAACCAGCTGGTCAAGCAGGCGGTGGCCGCCGTCCAGGTGCCGGTGCTGATCGGCACCATCACCAACGGCCCCGGCCCGAACGAGCGCCAGACCGCGGCCATCGTCTGGGATCCCGTCACCGGCCCCCAGGCCCGCTACAACAAGCGCAACCTGGTGCCGTTCGGCGAATGGGTGCCGCTGCGCGGCATTCTGGAGCCGTTGTTCCCGGTCGTCGCCTACGTCGGCGCACAGTCCATTCCGGGCACCGGGCCGGGCGTGCTGCCCGTCCAACTGCCCGACCGCACCGTGGCTGTGGGTGACCTGATCTGCTACGAGGTCGCCTACGACTCCACCGTGCACGACACGGTGCTCGGCGGTGCCCAGATCAACGTGGTGCAGAGCAGCAACGCCATGTACGTCGGCACCACCCAGGTGCCGCAGCAGTTCGCGATCACCCGTGCCCGGGCGGCCGAACTGCGCCGCGACATTCTGGTGGTGACCACCACCGGGGTCTCGGGCCTGATCCGTCCGGACGGGTCGGTGGCCTTCACCCTGCCCGAGTTTCAGCCGGCGTCCGGGGTGGTGGACCTGCCGCTGCGCAGCGGCCTGACGCCCGCCGTGTGGCTGTCGGGCTGGCTCGAACTGGCCGGCATCGCGCTCACCGTGGGCGGGCTCGTCGCGGTTTCGTGGCGGCAGCGCGGACGCACAGCGTACCCGCAGGCGATTCAGGCTGGAGGCCCGCTGCCGGTACGGCAGAATGGACCGGTCGAATCAAACCAGGAGAACCCGTGAACCAGCCCGCGAGCAACACCACCAGCACGTCCGAAAGAGGCGAGCTGGGCAAGGTGCTCGTCATCATTCCCACCTACAACGAGGCCGAGAACATCCGGCCGATCGTGCAGCGGCTGCGCGATTCGGTGCCCGCGGCCGACATCCTGATCGCCGACGACAACTCGCCGGATGGCACCGGGGTCATCGCGGACGAGCTGGCGGCGTCCGATGATCACGTGCACGTGTTGCACCGGGCAGCCAAGGAGGGCCTCGGCGCCACGTACGTGGCGGGGTTCAGCTGGGGGCTCGAGCGCGGCTACGGGGTGCTGGTCGAGCACGACGCGGACGGCTCGCACCAGCCCGAACAGCTGCCCAGCATGCTGAGCGCGCTTCGCGACGCCGACATGGTGAAGGGTTCCCGATGGGTCAAGGGCGGCTCGGTGGTCAACTGGCCCTGGCACCGCAAACTGCTCAGCCAGGGCGGTTCGTTGTGGTCGCGCACCCTGCTCGGCCTGCCGATCAAGGACGTCACCGGCGGCTTCACCGCATTTCGCGCCGACACTCTGCGCGGCATCGGGCTGAGCGGCATCGAGTCCGCCGGCTACGCCTTTCAGGTCGACCTGGCCCGGCGCGCCGTCGAGCAGGGCTACACGGTGGTCGAAGTGCCGATCGAGTTCATCGAACGCGAACGGGGCGACTCGAAGATGAACGGCAACATCGTCGGCGAGGCCATGCTGCTGACCACCCGGTGGGGCGTGGCCAAGCGCACCCACCAGGTCAAGGACTGGCTGGGTTTCGCCACGGCCAACGCCGGCAAGCTGGCCGGTGAGGTGGGCGACAAGGTCGGGCCCGAGGTGCACAAGTACGCCGCCCAGGCCGGCAAGGTGGCCGGAGAGGTCACCGAAAAGACCAGGGACGTCGCCGAAGACGTGTCCGAGAAGGTGGTCGCCGAGGCGCAGCGGCTCACCCATGAGGTGACCGCGTACGCGTCCGAGGCTGCCGACAAGTGGGGACCCGAGGTGGAGAAGTACGCCGCGCAGGCGAGCAAGGCCGTTGCGGAACTCGCCGAGCGGGTCCAGCAGGAGGCCGGCAAGGCAGCCGAGGCGGCCCGGTCCGCGATCAAGCGGTCGGACGACACCGGGAGCCTGCCCAAGTGACCTCGGCGCAGCCACGTCCACCCCGCACCCGCCGGCCCTGGCTGGCGCCGCTGGTGCTGCTGTTCTTCATCGCGGTGCCGATCATCGAGGTGTGGCTGCTGGTCAGCGTGGGCCAGCGCATCGGCGCCCTGCCCACCTTGGGCATCCTGCTACTCGAGGCGATTCTCGGCGCCTGGCTGATGCGGCGGGAGGGCACCAAGGCCTGGACGGCGCTGAATCAGGCCATCGCCACCGGCAAGCTGCCCGGTGGCGAGTTGCTTGACGCCGTGCTGATTCTGGTGGGCGGAGTGCTGGTGATGCTGCCCGGCTTCTTCACCGACATCTTCGGGTTGATCTTTCTGCTGCCCTTCACCCGCCCGTTCGCGCGCAACCTGCTGCAGCTGTTCATCGCGCGTCGGGCGGCCCGCTCAGGAGTGAACATCGACGTCATGCGGGCCAAGGTCGAGCGCGACACGGTGATCAGGGGCGAGACGGTGCCGGACGACGCCATGCCCGGCGCGTCCGATCCGATCGTGATCAAGGGCGAGATCGAACCCTGAAAATGCTGGTCGGGCCGCCGAGATCCCGGCATTCGCCGGGATGACGTGACCACTGGACCGTCCCGCCCCGGGAGCGGCCCCCCCCCCCCCGGCGCCCCGCCCCCCGCCGCCCCCCCGCCGGCGGCCCCCCCACCCCCCGCCGCCCGCGGCCCCCCCCGCCGGCCCCGGCCCACACGGCATGCCCGCCCACACCCGGTGTCAGTCGGTGCCGCGGATCTCGTCCAGTCGTTCGGCCAGCAGTTCTTCGAGTTCTTCGATCGAGCGGCGCTCGCGCAGCATGTCCCAGTGGGTGCGGGGCGGTTTCACCTCTTTGGCCTCGGCCACGACCCCGTCGGAACGGGCGGCCACGCCGCCACACCGGGGGCATTCCCACTCGGTCGGCAGGTCGGCCTCTTCGGCAAAGGTGACCGTGAAATGGTGCCCCTTCGGGCAGTCGAATCCGGTCTCTTGGCGCGCGGCGAACTCGACCCCGGCGCCGTCGGCGAAGCTCTTGGACCCCAAACCCGAACCACGCAATGATCGTTCAGCCATGACTTCTCCCTTCTTCGGACGGC
This sequence comes from Micropruina sp., assembly GCA_016711205.1. Classification (GTDB taxonomy): domain Bacteria; phylum Actinomycetota; class Actinomycetes; order Propionibacteriales; family Propionibacteriaceae; genus Micropruina. Next base: position 708,347 of record JADJTM010000001.1, read on the forward strand.
TCCGCATTCAGCCCTGTTCTGCTTAAGCTACCCCGTGACCCCAAGCGGCTTACAACACCTTGGGCAACTCGTTTCCGGCCTGAAGTATTCCCTTGCGCATGGCGACGCGGGTCAGCAATAGGCCGCCGACTAGGAAAAACACCACCAATGCTACGATCGCCAGCCGGTAGGAGTGGCTGAATTGAAACACCAGCGCGAAGCTGAGCGTGCCCAGCCAGCTGGTGCCGCGTTCCATCGCCTGATAGAAGCTGAAGTACTCGGCCTCGCGGCCCTTGGGCACCAGTTGCGAGTACATCGAACGGCTCAGCGCCTGCGTGCCGCCCATCACCAGCCCGATCGCGGCACCGAGTCCGAGCAGCGCGCCGAACACGCCGGCCGGCAGAAAGAACGCCACGGCCACCACCGCGAACCAGATCACGATGCCGATCAGCACGGTGCGTTTCGCGCCCAGCCGGCCCGCCACCCGTCCGAACAGCAGGGCCCCGAAGAACGCGACGAACTGGGTGAGCAGAAACGTGATCATCACCTGAGAGGTCGACATGCGCAACTCCGATTGCGCATACAGGCTGGATTGGCCGATCACCGTTTGGATGCCGTCGTTGTAGAACAGGTACGCGGCCAGAAACAGCAGCGTGTGGGGGTAGTTGCGCAGGTCGGCGAACGTGTTCGCCAGTTGACGGACGGGGTTGCGGCGCACGTCCGCGCGCAACTGCAGCTCGTCCAGGGCGCGCGGCGGCAGCGAGCGCAGCCCCAACACCGGAATCAGCGTGAAGAGGCCCCACCACAGGCCGGCCGACAAAAGGCTGAGCCGGATCGCCAGCCCGTAGCTGATGCCGAACGACTCATAGCCGGTCATCAGCACCAGATTCAGGGCCAGCAGCAGGCCGCCGCCCAGGTAGCCCAACGCCCAGCCGCGGCTGGAGACCCGGTCGCGGTCATCCGGCGCGGCGATGCGCACCAGAATGCCGTCATAGATCACCTGGGACGATCCCACGCACAGGTTGGCGATGATCATCAGCACCGCGCCCAGCTGCCAGTTGGTGCCGTCCAGAAAGAACATCGCTGACGCCGCCGCCGCACCGACCCACGCCAGACCGCCCAGCCACCACTGCGGGTGCGCGGACCGGTCGGCGACCACGCCGATGATCAGCAGAGCCACCAGAGTGATGATCGTCGAGATGGTGATCAGAAACGGGTGCACGGCGCCGGGCAGCACGGCGAACCCCAGCAGATTGACCGTGTTCGTACAGACCTGCCCCGCCTCCAGGTCGGGGCAGGCGGCGCGGTTGGCGAGGCTGGTCAGGTACGGCCCCAGAATCACCGTTGCCGTGGTGGTGATGTAGGCCGAGTTGGCCCAGTCGTAGAAATACCAGGCGCGTTGCCGGGCGGTACTGCGCATCAGCTCTCCTCCCAGCGGCCGCGCTCGATGAGCACGGCCTTCAACACGTCGATCCGGTCGCTGACCAGGCCGTCCACCCCGGCGTCGATCAGTTGATGCATGGCGGCCGCGTCGTTGACCGTCCAGACATGCACGACGCGGCCCCTGGCGTGGGCGGCCCGCATCATGCCGCGGCCGATCACCGGTACCCGATCGCGCCAGGCGCGGGCCGGAACCTGCAGGGCCACGCCGGGGGAGCCGACGATGCGCCGAAGCCCGGGGGCATAGGCGGCGGTGGCGACGCCCCAGGGGCTCACCGCTGTGGCGACCCGGGTGCCGACCAGTCGCCGGAACGCCCTGATGCTGGCCGGCGAGAACGATCCCACGCACACCCGGTCGTGCGCCCGGTGCGCCTCGATGGTGCGCGCGAGCGGCTCGATCGCGTGCGGCACCTTGAGGTCGATGTTGAACCGGGTCGAAGGCAGGGCCTCGAACAGTTCGTCCAGGGTCGGAATCGGGTCGCGACCACCGACCCGCACCCGGCGCAGCTCAGTCCAGGGCAGCCGCTCGGGCACGCCGTGACCGTCGGTCACCCGGTCGAGGGTGTCGTCGTGAAAGCTGAACAGCACCCCGTCGGACGACACATGCACGTCGGTCTCCAGGTACCGATAGCCCAGTTCGACGGCCCTGGTGAAGGCGTACAACGTGTTCTCACGCGCGCGATCCGAGGCGGTCAGGTACCCGCCCCGGTGGGCCAACGCGGCGAACCCGGTGTCGAAGTAGCGGTAGTCGCTGGCCTGCACGGGCTCAGTATGGGTGAAAGCGCCTCACCTGTGAATGCCCGCCACCGCTACTCATCTGGTGGGCGGCAGGCGATAATCGGGCCATGCCGGACGACTCAGCCCCACTGCGCCAGGCGTTGCGCGCTGCCCTTCCCGGGGCCATGAAGGCGCGCGACACCCCCGCTCGCAATGCCATCCGCTCGGCTTTGGCCGCGATCGAGAACGCCGAGGCGGTCCCGTCCGATCAGGGGGTGACGCCGACTGCGACCAGCGTGCACGTCGCGGGCGCCGCGGTGGGTGTGGGTGCGGCCGAGGCCCAGCGACACGAACTGGACGAAGAGCAGACCCTCGAGATAGTCAGTGCCGAGCGCGACGAACGGCTCGCCGCGGCTGCCCAGTACCGGGCGTCCGGGCAGGATCAGCGTGCCGCCGAACTCGAGGCCGAGGCGCTGGCGCTGGACTCATTCCTGTGCTGAGTCGCTGAATCGTCGTTTCACCAGGTGTTTCGGACGAACTTTTGGTGCGGGCGCGCGGTGGGACAGAATATGGCCTCGTGACCACCATCCTGTCGATTCAGTCATCGGTCGCCTACGGCCACGTGGGCAACAGTGCCGCGACCTTCCCGTTGATGCGCTCGGGCGTCGAGGTGTGGCCGGTGCTGACCGTGCACTTCTCGAACCACACCGGCTACGGGGATTGGCGTGGGCCGCTGCTGGCCGCGGACGACGTGGCCGCGGTGATCCGCGGCATCGATGAGCGAGGCGTGCTGACCCGGGTGGACGCGGTGCTGTCGGGCTACCAGGGTGCCGAGGATGTCGGCGCTGTGGTGCTGGACGCAGTTGCGCTGGTCAAGCAGCGCAACCCGAACGCGATCTACTGCTGCGACCCGGTGATGGGCGATGTCGGCCGCGGCTTCTTCGTGCGGCCCGGGATCCCGGAGTACATGCGCGACCAGGTGGTGCCCCAGGCCCAGATCGTCACCCCGAACCACTTCGAACTCGACTTCCTCACCGGACGCGAAACGCACACCCTGCACGAGGTGATCGACGCCGCCCACGCGTTGCGGGCGGTCGGTCCGGAGACCGTGCTCGCCACCTCGGTGGTGACCGACACCACCGACGACGACGCGCTGACCGTGCTGGCGGTCAACGGCGAGGGCGCCTGGCAGGTCACCACGCCACGCCTGGACCGCACGTTCACCGGGTCCGGTGATCTGACGGCCGCGGTGTTCCTGGCGCACTATCTACGCACCGAATCGGTGGCTGAGGCGCTCGGGCAGACCGCCGACGTCGTGTACTCGGTGCTCAAGCTGACCGCCGACTCGGGCTCGCTGGAGTTGCAGTTGGTGTCGGCGCAGGACGAGATCGTCACCCCGACCTATCACTTCGACGTCACCCAGGTGCGCTGACCATCACTGCGCCATCCGGCCCATACCGTCATCCCGGCCCTACCGTCATCCCGGCGGACGCCGGGATCTCGGCCATACCGTCATCCCGGCGGACGCCGGGATCTCGGCCATACCGTCATCCCGGCCATACCGTCATCCCGGCGAACGCCGGGATCTCGGTGGTCGAGCTTGTCGAGACCTGGGTGCCGCGGAGAGGGGGTGCACCCCGTTACGCCCTTGCGAGCCTGATCGGCTCCGCAGGATCCGCCGATCAGTTCGCAAACGCCCGACCACGCACTGACGGGGTGAACCGCCCGCTTCGCTTCACACTTGCGTTCGCCTCGACGAAGGTGAGATCCCGGCGTTCGCCGGGATGACGAAAGCCGTCGCACAGGTGGTCGAGCTGTCGAAACCCTGCCGTCATCCGGCGAGTACCCCTCGTCATCCCGGCGAACGCCGGGATCTCACCGTCCCGCTGATCGAGCGTGCCGAGACCCGTCCGTTGGATTTCGTCAACCTCAATCAGCGAGCGGTCATCACGATCGGGTCGCCGTCGGTGATGGCGACGGTGTGCTCGCTGTGGGCGGTGCGTGAGCCGTCGGCGCTGCGGATCGTCCAGCCGTCGTCGTCCATCCGGATCTGATCGGTGCCGGCCATCAGCCAGGGTTCGATGGCGATCACGAGGCCCGGACGCAGCGCAAACCCGCGTCCGGCGCGTCCGTTGTTGGAGATGTGCGGGTCGCCGTGCATGGTGCGGCCCACACCGTGGCCACCGAACTGGGTGTTCACCGCGTAGCCGTACTCGCGGGCGGTCGCCCCGATCGCGGCACCCAGGTCGCCTACCTTGTTGCCCGCACGGGCCACCGCGATGGCGCGGGCCAGCGCCACCTCGGTGGCCTCGATCAGCCGCAGGTCCTCCTCGCGCGGCGTCCCCACCGCGACGCTGACCGCGGAGTCGCTCACCCAGCCGTTCAGGCTGGCGGCGAAATCGAAGCTGACCAGGTCGCCATCGCGCAGCCGGTAGGGGTGCGGCAGTCCGTGCAGCACCGCATCGTTCACGCTGGTGCACAGCACCTTGCCGAACGGTCCGCGACCGAAGGACGGCGCATAGTCGATGTAGCACGAGGTGGCCCCGCGGGCCCGGATCATCTCGTGGGCGAGGGCATCGAGTTCGAGCAGGTCCACACCCACCGCCGCGTGCTGCACCAGCGAGGTCAGCACCTCGGCGACGAAAGCGCCGGCCGGACGCATCTCGCGCAGTTGGCGCGCGGACAGCAACTCGATAGCCACCCGGTCAGCTTAGGAGCAGCCGCGGCGAACGGGGCCCGGAGGAGATTCTGAAATCCTGACGCCAGCCGACTTGTCGCCGCGCCTCACCCGGCGTGTCGCGCAACTCTCACGGAGCTTTTCAGAATGGCGGCAGTCGAGGGTTCGGCAAGTGCGCCCGGCTCAGTCGCGGAAGACCTCGATGTGCGCGCCCAGTTCGTTCAGCCGGTTGGGCAGGTCTTCGTAGCCGCGGTTGATCACGTACACGTCACGCAGCACGCTGGTGCCCCTGGCGGCCAGGGCGGCCAGCAGCAGGCAGACCGCCGGACGCAGCGCCGGGGGAGAGATGATCTCCTGCCCGCGCCAGCGGGTGGGGCCGGTGACGATGATGCGGTGCGGGTCGAGCAGTTGCACGTTGGCGCCCAGCTTGGTCAGCTCCACCAGGTGGATCGCCCGGTTCTCGTACACCCAGTCGTGAATCATCGTCTGGCCCTCGGCCACCGCGGCGATCACGGCGAAGAACGGCAGGTTGTCGATGTTCAGCCCGGGGAAGGGCATCGGGTGGATCTTGTCCGAGTTCGCGTGCAACTTCGACGGCAGCACCGTGAGGTCGACCAACCGGGTGCGGCCGTTCTCTGCCGGGTACTCCGGCGAGAGCACGTAGCGCAGACCCATCTCGGACAGAATCGACAACTCGATCTCGAGAAACTCGATCGGGCAGCGCAGCACGGTGAGTTCCGAGCCGGTGACGATCGCCGCGGTGAGCAGGCTCATCGCCTCGATGGGGTCTTCGGACGGCGCGAACGCCACGTCGGTGTCGATCAGCGCGAGTCCGCGCACCCTCAGCGTGGTGCTGCCGATGCCGTCGATGCTCACCCCGAGCTCCTGCAGAAAGAAGCAGAGGTCCTGCACCATGTAGTTGCTGCTGGCGTTGCGGATCACCGTTTCGCCGGGGTGGCGGGCGGCCGCCATCAGCACGTTCTCGGTGACGGTGTCACCACGTTCGGTGAGCGTGATGGAGCGGGAGGCGGCCGGGTCGATCGGGACGACCTGTGCGTGGTACGAACCTTCGGTGGCCCGGATTTCGAGGCCGAACTGGTGCAGCGCATGCAGGTGCGGCGTGACCGTGCGGGTGCCCAGGTTGCAGCCGCCGGCGTACGGCAGTTCGAACGCGGTCTCGTCGTGCAGCAGCGGGCCCAGGAACATGATGATCGACCGGGTGCGGCGGGCGGCCTCCTCGTCCATGCGGTCGAGTTGCAGCCGGTCGGGCCGGATCAGCTCCAGTTCGCTGCGATCCTCGGACCAGGTTGCGCGCACCCCGATGCTGGTGAGCACCTCCAGGATGCGGTTGACCTCTTCGATCTGCGCAATGCCGCGCAACACGGTACGACCACGGTTGAGCAGTGAGGCGCACAGCAGTGCGACCGACGCGTTCTTGGACGAGCGGACCTTGATCGAGCCCGACAGCTTCGTTTCGCCGCGGATACGCAGGTGCAGAGCGCCCCCGACGGGCTGGGGTTGCTCGAGTGCTTCGGCGATCTTGTTGACCAGATCGACCGACAGCGCGCGGTGGCCGGCTTCGAGATCCTCGACGATTCCAGGCGAGGTGCCGAGCTCGTCGGCCAACTCCTGTTGGGTCAACCCGCGCTGCCGCCGGGCGTCCCGAATGAGGAAGCCGATGCGGGTGGGGGAGAGCTCAGTCACTCCGGCAGCATAAGCCATGGCGTCCGGACGCCCGGCGCACACCTCATCCACAAGGGCGAACGCCACGTCGCCCCGGCCGCTGGACCGCTTCGGTACGGGCGGCTCGACACCGGCTGAATCTGGGGACGTGACCCACTAGGGTGACACGCATGAGCGCACATTTCGACGTCGTAGTCCTGGGCGCCGGTCCGGGCGGCTATGTGGCCGCCATCCGGGCCGCGCAGCTTGGCCAGAAGGTGGCCATCATCGAGAAGCAGTGGTGGGGCGGTGTGTGTCTCAACGTCGGGTGCATTCCCACCAAGGCGCTGTTGCGCAACGCCGAGCTGGCCCACATCTTCACCCACGACAAGGAGCTGTTCGGCATCGAGGGTGAGGTCACGTTCAACTTCGGCCGCGCGTTCAGCCGCAGCCGCGAGGTGTCCGACCGTATGGTCGGCGGCATTCACTACCTGATGAAGAAGAACAAGATCACCGAGTTCAACGGCTGGGGCACCTTCGTCGACACCAAGTCGATCGAGGTGACGACCGACAAAGGCACCGAGGTGGTCACCTTCGACAACGTGATCATCGCGGCGGGCTCGACCACCCGGCTGATCCCCGGCACCTCGCGCAGCGCGCGCGTGTTCACCTACGAAGAGCAGATCCTGTCCGACAATCTGCCCGAATCGATCATCATCTGCGGCTCCGGCGCGATCGGCACCGAGTTCGCCTACGTGCTGGCCAACTACGGGGTCAAGGTCACCATCGTCGAGTACCTCGACCGCATGGTGCCGCTCGAAGATCCCGAGATCTCGCGCGAACTCGCCAAGGCCTACAAGAAGCTGGGTGTCACGGTGCTCACCTCCACCAAGGTCGAGGCGATCGAAGAGACCGATTCCGGCGTCAAGGTGACGGTCAGCCCCGCCAAGGGGGGCGAGCAGAAGGTGCTCGAGGCCGACCGGGTGCTGCAGTCCATCGGCTTCGCACCGCGTACCGAGGGCTACGGCCTCGAGAAGCTGGGCGTCGAGCTCACCGAGCGCGGCGCCATCAAGATCGACGACTTCATGCGCACCAACGTGTCCGGCGTCTATGCGATCGGCGACGTCACGATGAAGCTGGCACTGGCGCATGTGGCCGAGGCGCAGGGCGTCGTGGCTGCCGAGACCATCGCCGGGGCTGAGACCATGGCGCTCAACTACGACATGATGCCGCGGGCCACCTACTGCCAGCCGCAGATCGGCTCGTTCGGCTACACCGAAGAGCAGGCGAAAGAGCGCGGCTACGACGTCAAGGTGAGCAAGTTCCCGTTCAGCGCCAACGGCAAGGCGCACGGCCTGGGCGACGCCACCGGCTTCGTCAAGATCGTCGCCGATGCCGCGCACAACGAGATCCTGGGCGCGCACATGATCGGTCCGGACGTCACCGAACTGCTGCCAGAGTTGACCCTGGCCCAGCAGTGGGACCTGACCGCCGACGAGGTCGGACGCAACGTGCACGCGCACCCGACGCTGTCCGAGGCGCTCAAAGAGGGCGTCGAAGGCATCGCCGGCCACATGATCAACTTCTGACCCCACCAGTTCGACCCACGCCCGGCACGGGTTTCGCGCACACTCCTCTGGGCGCAACGCCACACGAGCCGGGCCAGAAAACCGGCAGCTTGCGATCCGGTTGGTGGCGGCTGCATGACACCCCGGTGACGATCGGCTGAAACGCCGGGACGGCTGTGGGTTCGCTGTGCCGGGCATGGCACAGTGGTCTGATGCCTTCCCAGCCATGGTCCGTTCTGCTCGCCTGCTCGCTGGTACTCGCGGGTTGCAGCGCTGTACCGCCGTCCACCCAGACCTCGGCGCCGATCGCGTCCTCGTCGGCGTCGGCGCCCAGCCGACCGGCGAGCACGTCCGAGAGCCCTTCGCCCTCGGCGACGCAGAGCAGCCAGGCGCCGGCGGCCAGCGAGCTGCCACGCGGCGGGCGCGAGCTGTTTCCGGCCTACCGGCTGTTCGGTTACTCGGGCTACCCCGGTGCGCCCGGCCAGGGCAGGCTTGGTATCGGGTCACTCAACGATCGCCTGAACGAGATCGAGCGCCGCGGCAAGGCCTGGACCGGCGGTCGCAAACTGATGCCCGTGATGGAGCTGATCGCCGTGACGGTGCACGCCAGCCCCGGTCGCGACGGCATGTACCGCAGCCGCGCCCCGGAGGCGGTGATCAAGAAGTGGCACGATGCCGCGGTCAAGCACAAGGCCCTCCTGCTGCTCAACATCCAGCCGGGCCGCGCCGACTTCATCGACGAGGTGAAGTACTTCGAGAAGTGGCTCACGTACCCCAACGTCGGAGTGGCCCTCGACCCCGAATGGGCGGTCGAGAAGGGCCAGATTCCCGGCCGGGCCTTCGGACGCACCACGGGCGCCGAACTCGATGGCGTGGCGCGCTACCTGTCCAGCCTGGTCGAGCGGCACAACCTGCCTCAGAAGGTGATGCTGTTCCATCAACTGCACGTCACGATCGTGAAGAAGCCCAAGGATCTCAAGCAGCACGCCGGCGTGGTCTACATCAACTCGGTGGACGGCATCGGGTCGCCCGGCGCCAAGATCGCCACCTACCGGGCGGTGATGCGCACCCGTCCGGGCTACGTGCACGCGGGGTTCAAGATCTTCTTCAAAGAGGACGTGACCACCGGCAAACGGCTGATCACCGCCAAGGACGTGCTGAAGTTGAAGCCCCAGCCGGAGTACATCCTGTTCGAGTGACCGCCTGGCGGCCAGCCTCACGAGCGCATCGAGCGCCACCTCAGTTCCATCGGTCGAACCCCACCTCAGTTCCGTCGGCCGAGCTTGTCGAGACCTCTTTCGGATCGCCGCACTGTGTCAGCAATCGAAACTTTGTTCTAGGGTGCTCGCATGGCACTCGAGTTTCAGGTCACCTTCGATTGCGCCGACCCGCGCACCCTGTCCATGTTCTGGCGTGACGTGCTCGGCTACGTCCACCCGGCTCCGCCCGGTGTCGAGGTCGGGCCGAACGATGACCCGCTCGACGCCTGGGAGGAGTTCCTCGAGAAGGTCGGCGTGCCGCCGGAGGAGCGCAACTCGAGTTCGGCGCTGATCGACCCCGACGGCCGGGGTCCGCGCATCTTCTTTCAGCAGGTGCCCGAGCCGAAGCAGGTGAAGAATCGTCTGCATCTCGATGTGCGCGGGGCTCCGGGCCTGACCGGCGACGAGCGAATGGCCTCCCTCGAGGCTGAGTGCGAACGCGTGGTCGGGCTGGGCGCAACCCGGGTGCACCGGTTCGAGGCCGAAGGAATCGAGCAGGGCTTCATTCTGATGCACGACCCGGAGGGCAACGAGTTCTGCCTCGACTGATTAAGTCCTGAGACTACACTGACAGGGGTGAAGGATAAAGCCTTCATCGGCTTATGCTCGACGCTTGCTGCCATCGCCCGGATCTGGCGGGACAGGGGAGTGCGGTGGCCGACTTGGAGCGCTGCAGAGATCAGGGCAGACCCATCTTCCGACGGGTCGCGGCCAGGGCCGCGGCTGCCGTCGCGATGCCCGCCAGCACGACGAACACCAGCTGCAGTACGGAGGCCGCAGGCCAACCCTGGCCGTGCAGGGTCGAGTAGAGCCCGCCCGCCAGCAGGGTTGCCCAGGCCGTGGCAGCGATCTCGGCGAAGGCGATCAGGGTGCCCACGGTGGCCGCGGGGGTGGCGGACGCGAACGGCTCCGAGCTGAGCAGGGGATAGGCGGCCCCCATGCCCACGCCGGCCAGCACAGAGCCGGCGATCACCGTGCCGATACCGGCCACCCCGCCCACCCCAACACCGACGATCAGCAGCAGGCACGCGCCGACCACCAGCACGGGGCCGAGCGTTGCGCGGTCCGGACGGGCGTCGGGCCGGGGCCGCAGGCCGACCAGAGACCAGGCCAGCAGACCCCCGGTCACGGCTCCGGCGGCGGCCAGCACGGTCGACCCCAGCCCCTCGATGATGGTGAGCGACAGCAGTTCGTAGGCGCCGAAGAACGCGGCGCAGAGCAGCGCGAAGGCCAGCAGTGGACGGGATTCGCCGACCATGCCGCGCAGCAGGAATGCGGCAATCGCCGCCCCGCCGGCGGTGATGCCGGCCAGCAATGCCACCAGGCCCCAGCCGGTCGGGTTGGCCGACCCCCACGAACCGACCGCGAGTGCCAGCCCCACGCCCACGCCCACGCGGGCGCTCACCGTCGTCGGCTCGGTGCCCGGGCGCCACGGCACGGCCGATACGGTGAGCCCGATCAGGGCGCGTCCGACCACGACGAGCACGGCCGGCCAGCCGATCGCCCAGCGCCAGCCCACCCAATCGGTGACCAGGGCGTTCAGCGGTGGACCGACCACCGAGGGCAGCAGCCAGATCAGTGCGTACAAACCGAACACCCGTGGCCGTTCCCGCTCATCGAACAGAGCTCCGATCGCGCCCAGGCCGAAACCGGCGAGCAGACCGGCAGCGACTCCGCGCACCAGCGTGCCCGCCAGCACCCAGCCCATGGCCGGGGCGAAGACCGCCATCGCGGCGCCGACGACATACAGGGCGGTGGCCATCACCAGCACGCGCAGGGGCGGCACGCGCTGCAGGATCGGAGCGGTGAACGACAACATCAGCACGGCCGCGACCGAGCCGGCCGCCAGCGTGGCGCCGAACAGGGTGAAGCCGTCGAGATCGCGGGCCAGCACCGGCAGCACCGTGCTGTAGGCGATGCCCTGCATGGCGCCGGCGAACTCGGTGAGCAGCAGGGCGAGCAGAAAGCGCCCGCGCCGTCCGCGCAGCACGTCGGCCAGGGTTGGTCCGGGTGGCGCTGTGCTCATGTGGGCAGGCTAACCGGATGGCTCCGCAGCCGCTGGCGACTCTTCGAAAGAATGTTCGAAAAGCGGGTGGGACGCGTACTCACCGTGAAAGTCCGGGTGATACCCCAGGTGTTGGTAAAAGGCGATCGACGCCGGCGCCGCCTGCCATTGGAGAGACCTGATCGGACGCGTCCGGCACCAGATGACGACGGCTCGGTGCAGCCGGCGCCCAAGGCCGCTCTGGCGGTGATCCGCGCGCACGAACAGATCGTGCAGCCGCGCGATCGTCCACGAGCCACCCGGCGCGGTGCCGTAGTCCTGCAGCCAAGGGTACCGACGGGCTCGGCCGCGCGCAGACCGGTCGAGCATGTCGACCGGCGAGTGGTTGTCCGATAAGCAGCATTATGTCAAAGTGGCAGGCCTCGGACCGAGGGGGCTACCTCTGCTTCGACCACGCCCCCACTCTGCTGCCCTTGGACGCACTTTGCTGCCTTTGCAAGGGCAGCAGAGTGTACGCAAAGGCAGCAGAGTCGCCCCGGTGCGCCCGGACGGGGCCGCCACGGTCACTCCGGCGACGCACGTCCAGCGCGTCACGGCGCCGGTGCGCCCGGACGGAGCCGCCATGGTCTTTCCGGCGACGCACGTCCACCGCGTCGCACGTGTCACACTGACGCCGTGCAACCAGGGGTGGTGCTGATCAGCGACCCGCGCGTGGTCGGCGTGCGCGTCCATGACTGCGGCGAGCCACTGGTCGACCTGCGGGGGTTGCCGCGGTTGCGCATCGACGTCCGCAAGCAGGAAGACACCGGCGGCTGGCACCACGCCCGACGGGGCCTGGCCGACCGGTTGGCCGCCGCAGCCCTCGATCTGCCGGCGGGCTTCGACCTGCTGATCGTGGAGGCGTTTCGTTCTCCGGAGCGCCAGCACGAGTACTGGAACCACTACTGCGATCAACTGCATGGTCACTACCCCGGGCTCTCGCCCGAGCGGCTCTACGATCTGGCCAGCCGGTGGGTCGCACCTCCGGACGTGGCGCCGCACTGCACCGGTGGCGCCGTCGACCTCACCCTGTGCGATGCGGACGGGCGCGAACTCGACCTGGGCACGCCGCTTGATGCGACCCCCGAACAGAGCGACGGCGCCTGCTACACCGCTGCCGAGGTGTCCGAACCGGCGGCCACCCACCGGGCCACCCTCGTCCGGGCGCTTCGGCACGCCGGCCTGATCAACTACCCCACCGAGTGGTGGCACTGGTCCTACGGCGAGCGCTACTGGGCGTTCGCGACCGGAGCCGAACACGCGCGCTACGGGCCGGTCGCCGGCCCGGAATAACGCCGGAGCGATGTTGTTGAAACGACAACTAATCGTGTTGCTTCGGCGACCGACCGATGAGAGTGGCGATGACCAAGAAGATCGGGTTCCTGTCCTTTGGGCACTATCGCGACGTGCCCGGGTCCCGGGTGCGCACCGCGGGTGACTCGCTGCGGCAACACATCGACCTCGCGGTTGCCGCGCAGGCCGCCGGCCTGGACGGTGCCTGGCTGCGCGTGCATCACTTCGACCACAGCCTGGGGGCACCGTTCCCGCTGCTGTCGGCGATGGCGGCGCGCACGTCCACGATCGATGTGGGCACCGGTGTGATCGATCTGCGCTATGAGAACCCGCTCTACCTTGCCGAAGAGGCCGGTGCGACCGACCTGATCAGCGAGGGCCGGTTGCAGCTGGGCATCAGCCGGGGATCGCCCGAGCCGGCCGCGGACGGGCAGGCCGCCTTCGGCTACCAACTGGACGAGGGCCAGGACTGGTCCTCGGTGGCCCGCGGCCGCGCCGAGTTGTTCCGGCGGGCGATCAGCGGCCGGCCGGTGGCGCGCTCGCAGCCAGCACTGGATCGCGGCGCAGCGCCCGACCTGCCGGTGCAGCCGCTGTCCCCCGGCCTGCCGAACCGCATCTGGTGGGGTGCCGGCACGCACGCCACGGGCGTCTGGGCCGGCCGGCTGGGCTATCACCTGCTCTCGTCCACGCTGTTGCTGGCCGAGGACGGACGTCCGTTCCACATTCAGCAGGCCGACCAGGTGCGCGACTACCGGGCGGCGCTGGCCGAATCCGCACACCTCACCGGCGGGCAGGCCGCCGTGACCCGCAGCGCCTTTCCGATCACCACGGCCGAGGATCAGTCCTACTTCGGGCTGGACCGCGGCAGCACCGACTCCGCAGGCATTCTGGACGGGCTGCCCGCGCGCTCGGGCCCCACGTTCGCCGGCAGCATCGACGAGGTGGCCGCAGCTCTGGCCGCCGACGAAGCGGTGAGCGAGGCCGACTACGTGCTGTTCGCACTGCCGTCCATGCTGGGCGTCGACTACAACGCCCATCTGTTCGAAAACCTGGTCGCGGTCGCCCGCGAGCTGGGCTGGAAGGAGTGAAAGCAGATGACCACCATGACCGCTGTCACGCTGTACGACTGGCAGGCGGCGCTGCTCGCCTTCAACACCCGCGACTACCGGGACGCGATCGAGGGCTTCGAGAAGGTGCTGGTCGCCCAGCCGGGTCACACCGAGGCCCGCGAGTACCTGGCCCGCGCGTACTACCTGCGGGCTTCGCTGGCGCCGGCTGAGCGGGCGGCGCGGACGATTCTGCAGTCCGATCCCACCAACGAGTACGTGACGCTGCTGCTGGCCCGCATTCTGGAGCGGCAGAGCCGGCATGACGAGGCGGCCGGCGTGCGCCGGATGCTGGTCGCGTTGACCGGAGACGAGCGGCACGCGGCCACGCACCGGGCGCTGGCCTGACCCATCGGGCCTTCTGCGGCCAGGCGCGGGTCAGTTGCGCCGTCGTTGCGCGGTCAGGGGTTCGCTGCCCGGGTTCGTCCCCGCGCAATCAGCCTCGGGCCGCGCAATGACACTTCCCCTGGCACGCAGACGCTTCAGGGCAGCGTCGATTCCAGCAGTCGCAGCCACACCTCGCTCGCGGTCGGGTAGCTCGGCACGGCGTGCCACAACTGGTCGAGGGTGAGCCGTCCGACGATCGCCACGGTCGCGGCGTGCAGCAGTTCGGCGACCTCCGGCCCGACGAAGGTGGCGCCCACCAGCCGTCCGTCGCCGGCGACCACCAGCCGTGCCCGGCCATGCGGATGGTCCACCAGCAGCCCCACCCCGGACGCTGCGCTGATCGGCACGTCCAGCCCGGCTGCTCCCGGATCGTCGGCCTGCGCCTGCGCCAGGGTCGGACCCACCGTGGCCACCTCGGGGTCGGTGAAGATCACCTGGGGCACCGGCACGTCCTCCGGCTCGGCGGGCACGGGCCGTCCGGCCATCAGCGCCTGCAGCCGGCGCCCCAGCTGCCGGGCCCGGTACTTGCCCCAATGCGTGAGCGCCGGCTCGCCGGACACGTCACCGACCAGGTGCAGCCAGTCCGGCAGCCGGCCCGACCCGTCGCCGTCCGGACGTAGCCCCGGCGGCAGCGCCTCGACGTTGAGCAGGCGTCCCGCGGCCACCAGCACCTCGTCGAACTCCTCCCAGCCATCACCGAGCCGCAGCCGCACCGGCCCGCCGTGCAGCCGGCCCAGCCCGTCGCTGATCGCCCCTGGACGCTCCGCGGCCGTCACGCCGGAGCCCAGCCGGACCTCGACGCCGACCCGGCGCAGCCCGTCGCTGACCGCGTCGGCGGCGAACGGCTCCAGCCTCGGCAGCAGCCTGCGGCGCACCAGCAGGGTGACCCGGCTGCCCAGCGCCGCCATCCAGCAGGCGGCCTCGCAGGCCACCACTCCCCCGCCGACGATGGCCAACCGCCCCGGCACCTCGACCACGCCGGTGGCGTCCCGGCTCGTCCAGGGCCGGACGTCCGCCAGCTCGGCCGGAATCGCCGCCCGGCTGCCGGTGGCCACCACCACCGCGTGCCGGGCGGTCAGCGTCCGGTCGCCGACGCTCACCCGGCGCTCTCCGGTCACCGTGCCGGTTCCCCGAATCACGTCGATGCCCGCCGACTCGGCCCACGTCACCTGCCCGGTGTCGTCGTAGTGACTCACCCAGTAGTCGCGCCGGGCCAGCAGTTCTGCGGCATCGATTTCGGTCGGACGCACCCCGCGCAGATCCTTGCTCACCCCCGCCACCGCGATCGGACGCAGCAGTGCCTTGCTGGGCATGCACGCGTAGTAGGAGCACTCGCCGCCGACCAGTTCCTGCTCGATCAGCGCTGCGGTGCGATCGGTGCCGCGGATCGCGAACTGCGCGGCGTTCTCACCTACCGGTCCGGCCCCGATTACCAGCACGTCGTACTCGTCGCTCATGCCGTCATGCTCGTCGCCGCGCGTGCGGGTGGCAACCTGCCGAGGCTGCGACGGGACGGCGAAAGGGCCGGCTTCCGATCGGAAGCCGGCCCTTTTGTCGGGTGCGAGGTCAGCGGGATCTACGTGAGTTGAAGAAGCCGACCAGCCACAGCAGCAGAACCGCGCCGCCGATGGCGGTGAGCATGCTGAAGATGAGCCCTCCGCCGGCCACGTCCACGTTCAGCAGGCTGAGCAGGAAACCGCCGAGCAGTGCGCCGACGACGCCGACGACGATGTTCGCGATGATGCCCATCTGAGGGTCGGTCTTCATGATCTTGCTGGCGATCCAGCCGGCGATGCCGCCCAGGATGATCCAGCCCAGGAATCCCCAACCTAGGAACATGCGTCTCTCCTTGTCTCGTGGTGGTGTTGCCGTCGTCCACTGTAGGCACGGATGCTCCGGCAACGCGGTAGGGGATGCCCTGAGTTGCGCCCTCAACCCTTTGGGGTGTGGGTCTCAGGGTGGGCTGGACACGACGCCTTTCAGCATCCAGACTTAATGGATGGCCATACAGCATGAGGACTTAAGTCTCTGGGCGGTGGTGACCGCCGACCAGCGCAACAGCCGGCGCTCCCTCGATCAGGTGCCCGGTGCGCTCGAGGCCTTGGACGCTACCGTCGGCGACCGGTTCGTCCTGGGCTTCGAGCGCACCGCAGGGGACGAACTGCAGGGCCTGACCCGCGATGCCGGCGCGGTGGTGGACGCCGTGCTCACGCTCACCGAGGCGCCGCACTGGCACATCGGCATCGGCATCGGTACCGTCGAGCAGCCGTTGCCCACCTCCACCCGCGAGGCTCGGGGGCCGGCCTATCTGGCTGCTCGACAGGCAGTTGAACGTGCCCGTTCGGCCCCGGCGCACCTGCGGCTGGTGTGCGCCGAAACTGTCGGCGACCCGACCTATGGTGTGATCGTCACGCAGCGCACCGCCCGCGCCGAGGCCGCCCTGGTGTTGCTGCGTGCCCTGGTCAGCCGTCGCACCCCGGAGGGTTGGGAGATCATGCAGGTACTGAGCGAGACCGGCAGCGGCCGGGCCGCCGCCGAACGACTGGGCATCAGCGCCTCCGCGGTGTCGCAGCGGGCCACCCGATCGGCGCGGGCCGAGTCGCAGCTCGGTGCCGAGCTGGCTCGGGCGCTGCTGGCCGAGGTGCTGGCGGTGCCCGCATGAGCATCGGACTGTGGGTGGCGAAGGCCGCCATCGTGCTCGCCCTCGCAGCGGCGTCGGTGCTGTGCGGCGGATGGTTGGTCACCCGCGTGTTCCGACTGGCCGAACGTGCTCGGGCCACCGAGCTACCGGCGTCCGACGAACACGGCTCGGCAGCACAGAACGCGGAGGCGATCGCTCCCCTCACCCATGCCGCCACCTACCTGCGGGGCGGGGAGTGGATCGGCTATCTGGAGCGTCTCGCCGTCTTCGGTACGCTGCTGGCGGGGTTTCCCGAAGGCGTGGCGGTGGCCATGGTGGTCAAGAGCTTCGCGCGGTACCCCGAAATCAAGGCGAGCAGCACCGGCGCGGCCGAGCGGTTCATCATCGGCACCTTCGTCAGCGTGCTGTTCGCGTCGGCCGGCGCCGCGGTGGCGATGTGGCTGATCCACCTGTTCTGACCGTGGCGGCGTGGCCGTTGCCCGAGCGGGCCGACCTCGCCGACCACCTGCTGCACCGCTGGCGCGAACCGCATCGCAGCTATCACGGGGTGCAGCATCTGGCGGAGTGCCTGGCAGCCGCCGATGAGCTGGCCGCGGGGGTCGAAGAACGGCTCGCCCTGTGGTTTCACGACGCAGTGCACACCAACACCCGCGGCAGCGACGAAGCGGCCTCGGCGACGCTCGCAGGGCACCTGTTGGCCGGGGTGCTGTCCCCGCCGCGCATCGACGCGGTGACGCGACTGGTGCTGCTCACCACCGAACATCGGCCGCTGCCCGATGACCGGATCGGCGCGATCGTCTGCGACGCGGATCTGTGGGTGCTCGGCGCCGTACCGCAGCGCTACCGGCAGTCAGTCCGGCAGGTGCGCGACGAGTTCGGCCTGTCCGACCGGCGCTGGACGCAGGTGCGGCGCGCTCAGCTGCTGCAGCGGCTGTCCCGCCCGATCTATCACACCCCGCAGGGGCGTGCTCGCGAGGCGCGCGCGCGAGCGAACCTGCAAGCCGAGTTGGTCGGGCTCACCCCCGAGGATGCTGAGCGGTAGTGGCATCGTCCGCGCAGCCGCCGACGCCGAGCGGTCATGGAACGAGCGACAGTGGTGACGGTGCCGGCCGATGCCAGCGGCAGATTTGGTCCCGCGGCGCGCCGGACCGTAGCGTTGACCTTTCGCCGAACGACGGGGGTTCCGATGGCTGAGCCGACGACAGCCGGTGTCGAGCAGCAATGGCTGACCGCCCGTGACCGCTCGGTGATCACTCTTCTTCTCGTCTCCGCCTTCGTGGTGATCCTCAACGAGACCGCGCTCAACGTGGCGCTCACCACGATCATGACCGACCTGCAGGTGGACGAGCGCACGGTCCAGTGGCTCACCACGGCGTTCATGCTGACCATGGCGGTGGTGATTCCGATCACCGGATGGTTGCTCGAACGCATTCCGACCCGTACCGCGTTCATGCTTGCCATGAGCCTGTTCACCGCGGGCACCCTGGTCTGTGCGGTCGCGCCGGCGTTCGGACTGGTGCTGCTCGGCCGCATCATTCAGGCCTGCGGTACGGCCATCATGCTGCCGTTGCTGATGACGACCGTGATGCAGCTCGTGCCGCCCGCACACCGCGGCGCGATCATGGGCAACATCTCGCTGGTCATTTCGGTCGCTCCGGCGGTCGGCCCGACGATGGCCGGAATCGTGCTGCAGTTCACGTCGTGGCGCGGCGTCTTCGCCCTGATGGTGCCGATCGGGCTGGCCATGCTGATCGTCGGTTCGCTGCGGGTGGTGAACGTGAACGAGCTGATCCGGGTACCGCTCGACGTGTGGTCGATTCCGCTCACCGTGCTCGGCTTCGGCGGTCTGGTCTACGGGTTGAGCCTGATCGGCGACGACACCGTGCCGGCGATCGAGTTGGTGGTGTCGTTCGTGGTGGGTGCCTTCGCGTTCGCCGCGTTCGTGTGGCGACAGCTGCGGCTGGCTCGCCACGATCGTGCCCTGCTCGACCTGCGGGCATTTCGGCACCGGGCGTTCACGATCAGCATCGTGGTGATGGCGCTGGCCATGATGGCGCTGTTCGGCACCGTCATCATGCTGCCGTTGATCCTGCAACGCTCGCTGCATCTGCCGCCGCTGACCGTCGGCCTGATGCTGCTGCCCGGCGGTCTGCTGATGGGTGTTCTCGGACCGGTCAGTGGACGGCTGTACGACCGGTTCGGCCCGCGGCCGTTGATGCTGCCGGCCAGTGTGGTGGTGGCCGTCGCGTTCTGGTTGCTCTCGACGATCTCGCTGAGCACCCCGGTGTGGTTCGTGGTGGCCTGCCACGTGCTGATGAGCGCCTCGTTCGCCTTCATGTTCACGCCGCTGTTCACCATCGCGCTCGGTTCACTGCCCCGGCCGCTGTACTCGCACGGCTCGGCGATCGTCGGCACCGTGCAGCAGGTTGCCGGCGCCTTCGGCACGGCCGTCTTCGTCACGGTGTTCGCCTCGCAGTCGGCGACGGCCGTCGAGGCCGGGGCGAGCGTCGAGGCGGCGATGCTGCAGGGCTCGCACGTCGCCTTCCTCTGCGCCGGAGCGGTGTGGACGCTGGCGATCGTCGCGACCGCCTTCATCAGCGCCCCCGAACCGGCCGACGACGCCCTGCCGATGCACCATTGAGTGTGCTAGTCCCGACGACTTTGATGCAGTTGTGGTGGGGTGGCGGAGATTGGTGCACGATACGACCATGGCCAAACTGCCGAAGCTCGACAACGAGCTCTACGAAGATGAGTTGCACCGCCTGCAAGCCGAACTCGTTGAGATGCAGGAGTGGATCCGGCAGGAGGGTCAGCGGCTGGTCGTCATCTTCGAGGGACGCGACGCCGCGGGCAAGGGTGGCGCGATCAAGCGCATCACCGAATACCTGAACCCACGCATTGCCCAGGTGGTCGCACTGCCGGCGCCGACGGAGCGCCAGCAGACCGAGTGGTACTTCCAGCGCTACATCCAGCACCTGCCCTCGGCGGGCCAGATCAAGCTGTTCGACCGGTCCTGGTACAACCGGGCCGGCGTCGAGCGCGTGATGGGCTACTGCACCACCGATGAACACCGCCGCTTTCTGCGACAGTGCCCGATCTTCGAACGCATGCTGATGGAGGACGGCATCCTGCTGCGCAAGTACTGGTTCTCGGTCAGCGACAAGCAGCAGGAGAAGCGGTTCAAGTCACGGCTGACCGACCCGATGCGGCGCTGGAAGCTCTCCCCCACCGATCTGGAGTCGCTGACCCGCTGGGAGGACTACTCCCGCGCCAAGGACGAAATGTTCGTGCACACCGACATTCCCGAATCGCGCTGGAACGTTGTCGAGGCCGAAGACAAGAAGCGCGCCCGGATCAACATGATCGCCCACCTGCTGGCGTCGATTCCCTACGAGAAGATCGAACGTCCGGTGCTCAAGCTGCCCAAGCGCCCGGCGTCCACCGGCTACCAGCGCACGGACCGCGGGCTGCAGTTCGAGGTGCCCGACCACGCGGCGAGCCTGGTGCTGGACAAGGACGTAGTGAAGTACGTCGATCCGGAGGACGACGACACCGACAACGGCGACTAGGGCGTGCCTCTGGGTCCTCAAGGGTGATGGGCTTGGTCCCTTTGGGTGAACAAGTGGAATACTTGGGTCGTGCTGGAGAAATCACCGATTCGTGTTGCCCTGGTGAACGACTACGAGGTTGTCGTCGCTGGGCTGCTGCACATGTTCGCGAACTACGCCGATCGCGTCGAAGTGGTGAAGCTGGTCGCCAACCGTGAGGTGCGCGAACGCGTCGACATCGCGCTGTACGACAGCTTCGGGCAGACATCGTCCGAATCCCTGGCCATCGAGCATGTGCTGCGCAACCCGCTGGTCCGGCGCACGGTGATCTACACCTGGAACTTTCAGCTGGCCCGCATCGAACACGCAACCCAGGTGGGGGCGTCCGGCTACCTGTCCAAGACGTTGCCCGCGCGTGAGTTGGTGGACGCCCTCGAGCAGGTGCACGCCGGCAAGCTCGTGATCAGCCCCGCACCCAAGTCGGCCACCCCCACCGGCGGCAACTGGCCGGGTCGTGAAGAAGGGCTGTCGTATCGCGAGGGCGAGGTGATCGCCCTGATCACCCAGGGCCTGTCCAACGCCGAGATCGCGTCCACCATGTACCTGAGCCCCAACTCGGTGAAGAGCTACATTCGCTCGGCGTACCGCAAGATCGGGGTCGCCCGGCGGTCACAGGCCGTCTCGTGGGGCATGCGCCACGGGTTCGCCGCCGACTACGTGCGGCTCGACCCCGACGACGTGGCCTGACCGACATCGCCTGAGCTGCCCGCACGCCGCTACTCCTCGAACAACTCGGGATCGCCCGACCCGCGGCGCACGATGACCACCTCGTCGCCGGTCAGGTCGATCACCGTGGTCGGCTCGGTACCGCAATCACCGGAGTCGAGCACCGCGTCCAGGGCGTGCCCCATCTCGTCGTTGACGGTCCAGCCGTCCGACATCGGCTCGTCGTGGCCGGGCAGCAGCAGGGTGCTCGACATCAGCGGCTCGCCCAGTTCGTGCAGTAACGCCAGCGCGGTGACGTGCTGCGGGATGCGCACCCCGACGGTGCGCCGCTTCGGCTGAAGCATCACCCGGGGCGCTTCGCGGGTGGCGGTCAGCACGAACGTGAAGCCGCCCGGCGTGGTGGCCTTGATGGCGCGGAACACGTCGTTGCTCATCTGCACGTAGTGGCCGAGTTGGGCGAACTCACTGCAGACCAGGGTGAAGTTGTGCCTGGCGTCGAGGTGCCGGATGGCCCGGATGCGGTCGAGGCCGGCCCGGTGGCCGAGCATGCAGCCCAGCGCATAACCGGAGTCGGTCGGGTAGGCGATCAGACCCCCGTCCCGCAGAATCTGGATCACCTGCGCAAGTGCCCGCGGCTGCGGGTTGTCTGGGTGAACGTCGAAGTACCTGGCCATCGGGCTCACTGCCTCCGAGTGTGCTGACAACGGGATGGTCAAACCCTAGTGGTGTGGCCGCCGGCAGTTGCACACTCTGTGAAGCCGGGACGGGCGTCCTCCGTTCTGCTCGGTCAGCACGGGCAGCCCCGGGGACGCGGGCGTGGTCGAGACCTGCCGCCCGGGCCGCCCGAAGCCGCAAGAATGCAGTCATGACGATCTTCTGCCTGACCGAGAGCGACCTGCGGCAGCGGCGCAGCCTCAAATGGCGCACCTACGCGCCGGACGTGCTGCCGCTGTGGGTCGCCGAGATGGACGCCGCGGTGCAGCCCGCGGTGCGCCGCGAGCTGGACGCAGCCCTGGATCGCGGCGACACCGGCTACCCGTGGGGCGACGACTACGCCGACGCCTACCGGGCCTCGGCGGCGGCCCGGTGGGGTGTGCAGCTGGATCCGGCGCAGCTGCGTCGTGGCGGCGACGTGATGAACGCCGTGCTGAACATTCTGGAGAAGGTGACCGAACCCGGTGACGGCATCGTGATCACGGCGCCGGTCTATCCGCCGTTCTGGCAGGTCACCAGCGAGTATCGCCGGCGCACCGTCGCCGTCGACCTGACCCCGCAGGGGCGGCTCGACCTGGACGCGCTCGAGCAGGCGTTCGCCGCCGACGACGTGACGGCGTTTCTGCTCTGCTCGCCGCACAATCCGACCGGCACGGTGCACACCGCCGACGAGCTCGCAGCGGTGGCCTCCCTGTGCGAGCGCCACGGCGTCCGGCTGGTGGTGGACGAGATTCACGCGTGGCTGGTCGATCCGGGCACCACGTTCGTGCCGGTGTTGAGCCTGCCGGAGGCCTCCCGGGCGCTGGTGGCGATCTCGGCCGGCAAGTCGTGGAACCTGGCGGCGTTCAAGGCCGGACTGTACGTCGGTGGCGAGAACGCCGGGGACGTGCTCGATCACCTGCCGCCGCTCGCCACCCAGTCGACGGGGCATCTGGGCGCGATCGCCCACGCGGCGGCGCTGCGTGACGAGCAGGCGTGGGTCGATCAGGCGTGCGTCGAGATCGCGGCGAACAAGCAACTGCTGAACGACCTGTTGCACGCCCTGGTGCCGGGGGCCCGCTACCGTCCCGAGCCGGGCACGTACCTGGCCTGGGTGGACTGCACCGAGCTGGGCCTGAGCAACCCCGCGCGGCACTTCGAGCAGGTGGGCCGGGTGGCGTTCTCGCCCGGCGCCAACTTCTCCCCGGCGCACGGGCAGTACGTCAGGGTGAACCTGGCCACGTCGCCCGCGATCATCACCCATGCGGTGGAATGCATCGCGAGTTCGCTGCGGCACCCGGTCTGACCCCTTCGCCGTGCCGCGGGGCTGGGCCGCGGTCAGTCGAACAGCTGGGCTCGCGCGCTGCCGTGACCTTGCAGGCTGCCGACGCCGATCAGGCTGAGAAATATCGTGTCGATGCTCGTGCTCGTGCTGACCTGCACCGTGCCGTCGCTCGCCAGCGATGCCGAGCCATGCATGTCGGGCTCGTCGGCGATCACGCGGTTGGCGGCGGCTATTGCCAGAGCGGCGTTCGGACGTCGTCCGGCCTGCCGTTCCGCGGCGGTCGCATCGACTGCGGAGCGCGCCGCTGCCGCCGCGGTCAACTCGGCGCGACGGTCGGCGGCGCTCTTGCGCCCGCCGTCCACGACCAGGCCGGTGACCAGCAGCAGGGCGATCACGACCACGACCACGAACGACGACAGCGCCATGCCGCGCTCGCTGCGCGGAGTGGATCGAAGGTGCTGGCGCATCGACCCAGTGTGCCCGCACCGGCGTGCCCGTGGGGCGTTGTCCACAGGCCACGACGCGGTTCGTCCCGGTTCTCGGTGTTGCTTTCGCGGCGCGACGAGGCGCAATAGGCTGAGCTTCGTTGATACCCCGATCGAGAGGTTGTTCCATGGTTCACAAGGTCGCCCTGCTCACCGCCGGCGGTTTCGCCCCGTGCTTGTCGTCGGCGATCGGTGGTCTGATCCAGCGATACAGCGAGGTGGCGCCCGAGGTCGAGATCATCGCCTACAAGCACGGCTACCAGGGCCTGCTGAGCGGTGACTTTCTCGAGGTGACCCCCGCCGTGCGCGCCAAGGCGCACCTGTTGCACCAGTACGGCGGCTCGCCGGTGGGCAACTCGCGGGTGAAGCTGACCAACGCCAAGGACCTGGTCAAGCGGGGCCTGGTGGCCGAGGGTGACGATCCCCTCAAGGTGGCCGCCGAGCGGCTGGTCGCCGACGGCGTGGACGTGCTGCACACCATCGGCGGCGATGACACCAACACCACCGCCGCCGACCTGGCCGCCTACCTGGCCAGCAACGACTACGGCCTCACCGTCGTGGGCCTGCCCAAGACCATCGACAACGACGTGGTGCCGATCCGGCAGTCGCTGGGCGCCGACACCGCCGCCGAGATGGGCGCCCGGTTCAGCCGCAACGTGCTGGCCGAGCACAACGCCGGCTCGCGGCTGCTGATCGTCCACGAGGTGATGGGACGCAACTGCGGCTGGCTCACCGCCGCCACCGCGCGCAAGTACCGAGAGTGGCTGACCCAGGCGGAATGGCTGCCCGAGATCGGGCTGGACGCCAAGGCGTGGGACGTGCACGCGGTGTTCGTGCCCGAGGCGGTGATCGATCTGGAAGCGGAGGCCGTTCGGCTCAAGCAGGTGATGGACACCGTCGGCAACGTGAACATCTTCGTCTCCGAGGGTGCCGGCGTCGAGAGCATCGTGGCCGAGATGCAGAAGGCCGGCCAGGAGGTCGCTCGCGACGCCTTCGGCCACATCAGGCTCGACAAGGTGAACCCCGGCGCATGGTTCGGCAAGCAGTTCGCCGAGATGCTGGGGGCTCAG
The DNA here is from genome assembly GCA_016711205.1 of Micropruina sp. GTDB lineage: Bacteria > Actinomycetota > Actinomycetes > Propionibacteriales > Propionibacteriaceae > Micropruina. Next base: position 732,927 of record JADJTM010000001.1, read on the forward strand.
AAGACGCTGGTGCAGAAGTCCGGCTACTACGCGCGTTCGGCCGCCGCCAACCAGTACGACCTCGACCTCATCCATTCGATGACCGACCTCGCGGTCGACTCGGCGCTGCGGGGCGAGTCCGGGGTGATCGGCCACGACGAAGAGAACGGCGACGTGCTGACGGCGATCGCCTTCGACCGCATCAAGGGCGGCAAGCCGTTCGACATCACCCAGCAGTGGTACCTCGACCTGCTCACCGAGATCGGGCAGCCGGCGCCGGTCGCGGCGCCGGCGGTGGAGCACTGATCCGAGTTCGGCGAACGCCACCAGCGGGGACCACCACCTGGCCACCAGCGGGGACTTTCCCTGGCCACGGGCCTTAGGTTGACCTGCTACGGGTGAGATCACTTGAGCGGCGCGCATTTCACAAGGAGTACTCTTGCGCGGCTTCCCTCGATGTACCGCTACAGGTTCGCCTCGTGAGCCTTGATGGCGAGGGCGACGCGATTGTGAGCGCCCATCTTCCTCATGGTCGAAAGCAGGTGGTTCTTCACCGTCGACGGCGAGGTGAAGGTCAGTTCGGCAATCTGTTGATTGGTCTTGCCTTGTCGGATCAGGCTGGCAATTTGGCGCTCGGCGGGGGTAAGGGTTGAGGCTAGATTCTGTGCCGAATTCGTATTGATCAGATCGATCGCCGCCCCGGCAAGCACCGCCACGCCATGGTGTGCGGCCCGGATCGTGTCGAGGATGCCGCGCATAGCCAGATCCTTGGGGATGAAGCCGACGGCACCGGCGTGCAGCATAGCTGCGGCCTGTGCCGGATCAGCGACAGACGTAAGGGCGAGGACTCGTGTGGATGGCGAAACGAGGCCGAGTTGTCTGGTCGTCTCGACCCCGTCCAGCCCTGGCATCATGATGTCAACAAGCGCGAGGTCCGGTCTGGTCGTCCCGATGTCGGCGATCGCACTCATTCCAGACGCGTAGGCGCCCTTGATGCAGATGTCATGGGCCGCGCCAAGTTCGTTGGTGAGGGTGGTTCGGACGAACAGGTCGTCGTCAATGATTACCAGACCGATTGCTGATGGGCCGGGATCGTTACTCGGGTGATCCATCTGTCTCCTTCCGCTTGGGCCAATATGCGACCACCGACGGCGACGAGTCGCTCACCAGCACCGACAAGACCCAGCCTCGGAGCGCTCCGACCGGGCCCGTTCCCTTGCTCGATCTGGTTGATGACGACAATGTCACTCGCTCCCTTCTCGACACTGACTGCAATGATGCACGGGAAGTTGGGTGCGCCGTGGTTCTGGATGTTGGCTGTGATCTCATTGAGGACGTCTCCCAGGACTTCTTTATGCTCAACGGCAACTGACTCAAGATCGCCTTCGACACTGACGCTGACCGGGTAGCCGTGCGTCTGTAGGTCTTGAGCGACGCGATTGAGCGTCTCAGGTAGGGACCCCGTGGCGGCCGTTGGTTTGGTCACTTGCGGATCGCGGAGGGCCGCGAGTAACAGTCGGAGTTGAGAAATCGCTGTTGAGGCATCTTCGGCAAGGATTCCGAACCGCGCATCCTCACTGTCAGCGGCAGCCGTTTGGGCGCCTCTTGCCAGATGAGTCAGGCTGCGTGCGACCGTGTCGTGCATGTCTCTTGCGAGCGCGAGTCGCTGGTCAGCCAAGGCTGACTGACGGGCCCTGTCCTGGGCCAATCCGAGTGCCGTGAACGCATTGCCCAAGAGCCACATCGCCGTAATAAGCCCCAACCACACCAGGCTGGCGCTGAACGCCCGACTGTCACCCGCGTCAAACGCACACAGTTGGTCAGTCGTGAAGATGACAAGAGAACCGACCGCCATCGCCCTGCGCTGCACACGCCGCCGGCGTAGCCCAGCGCCCAGAATCACGATCAACGCGGCGTAGTGACCCAACTCGAGCCAAGCCCTGGGTGCCCAGATGTAGAGGAGCAACAACGCGATGAGCAACGCCGTCGCTTGTTTTGGCCAGCGAACCGCCCCGGCGGCGAGCGCCGCAGCAAGTAGGTCGATCAGAACAGGAGCTGGGCTTGCGAGACCCCACCCAGTGACTATGGCAATCCCGGCGAGTATCCCTGCGAGGCCTAGATCGATAGCTCCATCGCTGACCAGACGCTGCAGTCGATAACTACGCACCCTGTCATCAAAGCGTGAGCGGCCATGGACGGGCAAGCAAGCGCATCTCAGCCGTCCGTCGCCCAGTCCGTCTAGGCGGAAGGGCCAACGTCCAGGCATCCGCGAGCAATAGTCAAGACCTGTGGATCGGCGTGTCACGCGGCTTGTTGATCGCTTCCTGATTCGTGGCTCGGTTCGTCGTCTCGTTCGACGAGGATGCCGTTCTTGAACGTCGCGCCGGCGCGGACGAGTGCGACGAGGTGGGGTGCGTTGACGGCGCGCCATCTGGCTTGGGCGGACTCGATGAGCTTGAACGCCATCGCGATCCCCGCAGCGCGCGAGCCGGGTCCCTTGGTGACCCGCTGCCGCAGCCGCACCGTGGCGAAGGTCGACTCGATCGGGTTGGTGGTGCGCAGGTGGACCCAGTGCTCGGCGGGGTAGTCGTAGAAGGCCAGGAGCACGTCGAGATCCTCGGTGATCTTCGCTGCAGCCTTGGGCCACTTTGTGCCGTAGTCGGCGACGAACACCTTCACCGCCGCCCGCGCGTGGTCCTTGTCCTCGGCGTTCCAGATCTCCGCGAGCGCGGCCTTCGCGCCGGGCTGCGCCGACTTCGGCAAGACGTTGAGGACGTTGGCGATCTTGTGGAACCAGCACCGCTGCTCACGGGTTTCGGGAACACCGTGCGGACCGCGGCCCAGAACCCCAACGCGCCGTCGCCGACGGCGAGGACCGGTGCCCGCATCCCACGCTGCTTGCAGCCACGCAGCAGGTCGGCCCACGACTCGGTGGACTCGCGTTGACCGTCGTCGAGCGCAATCAGCTCCTTGGTGCCATCAGCTCGGACCCCGATCATCACGAGCAGGCACACCTTGTCCTGTTCGAGTCGGACCTTGAGGTGGATCCCGTCAACCCACACGTAGACGTAGTCGGTGCCGGCCAGGGGCCGCTTGTTGAACGCGACCGCCTCGTCTTGCCAGTCCTTGGTCAGGCGGGTGATGGTCTTGGCGGAGAGTCCCTGTGCCGAGACCGAGGAACTGGGTCAGCGCCGGTCCGAAGTCGCCCGAGGACAGGCCGTGCAGGTAGAGCAGCGGCAGCACCTCGGCAACCCGCGGAGACTTCCTGGCCCACGCCGGCAAGATGGCCGAGGCGAACCGCTTGCGCTCGCCGGTGGCCTGGTCGGTGCGCTTGTCGTTGACCCGCGGCGCGCGGACCGTGATCGCGCCGGCCGCAGTTGTCACCTGCCGTTCGTTGTGGTGCCCGTTGCGGACCACCAGTCGTCGGCCGTGCTCGTCGAGCTCGTCGGTGAACGCCTCGACGTAGGCGGCGACCTCGGCCTGAAGCGCTGCAGCCAGCATCTGCCGGGCACCGTCGCGCACGATCTCATCAAGCAACGACCCACCGGCCACCTCGTTGGACGCATCGGCGTCGTGAACTACCTTGAGCATGGGCACACCTTCCCGAGCCGGCGCGCCAACGCCGACCCCGATCAGAACTTGCATGGACTTCGATCTTGCTCGGGAGGTGCGCCCGCTTCACGTCACCCCGCCGAGAGCCATCCACAGGTTCTGATCATTGCTCGGCATCCGCTAGGCAGTTTGGTTGACGATCATGGCCGCCGCCGCCATGCAGCTCCATTTCGGTGTCAACTTGGCCCATGCACCTCAAGATGATCGCACTCGTCACCTCAGTGTCCATGGCCAGCGTGCTGCTGATCGGCAAAGTCCCTAGTCGGCCGGCGGATTGGTGCGACACGTTCCCACACTGGCCCGGATGCGCCAGAGTGGCAACGACCTGATTCGGTTGCCTGCCGATCGACAGCGATAGGTAGAACGGGCATTCCCGACGCCTGCCATAGGCAGTTGAGCCAGAGGTGATGATCCGCCTTCTCGCGCGGGCAAAGGTAGGTAAGCATACGAGCAGAGGGCCGCGGTACACCGCAAGGGTGCGCCGGGCCGTAACGAGCGACAGGCGGTCCGCCATCGCTCAGGGGTGGACAATATCTTCCGGGGGGATGTCGTGGGTTTCCGTTGGCTAGCTGGTCTCACCTGCGTCGGTTTGATTGCGTGTGCGGGGAGCGTACCCCGGGCGATTGCCGAAACGCCAACACCAGGTCCGACGCCTCTCTCAGCGGCGACCGGGCTGCTGAACGAGGTGGAAGCGATGCAGCAGGCGAAGTCGAGCAATGCGCCAGTCGAGGTCTCGGCCCTAACGGATGAGCGGACATTGGTGACTGCTCGCCCGGAGGGCCACTTCGAGGCCACGATGACAGCAGCAGTTGCGCGGGTTCGTGACCCACGCGGGGGGTGGCGAGACCCGTCCGCTGTGCTGGTTCGCGTAGCAGATGGACTTTTACGGCCCGAGGCAGCCGTGGCAGCGGTTGCTGTCGCCGGCGGAGGCACCACCGAGCTGTTCTCCGTGGCCGATGGTGATGCCAAGGTGTCGGTGGGATGGCCAACCCCGCTCCCAGTCGCAGCTATCGACGGCGCAACAGCGACCTATCCGGAGGTGTACCCAGGTGTCGACTTGGTCGTTCGCGCCGGAATCGAATCCGCCGAGACCTTCCTGGTCGTGAAGACGCACGCTGCCTCCCTCAACCCTGCCGTCCGATCCGCCTCGTTCACGTTCTCATCACCTGGATTGAGCCTTCGCGAACGAGCAAACGGGACTCATTCCCTGGTGGACGTCAAGGGTGTAGAGCGATTGGTGATCCCACAGGCCCTTATGTGGGACTCGGCTGGCAAAGAGAAGGGTTTGACGCGGACAGCGGACCTGGTGGATGAGAGTGCGCAGGCCCGCACCGCAGAGGTGGACGTGGAGGTCGAGTCGGGCACCTTGACTGCGACGCCGGATTTGTCCCTGCTTGACGACTCCTCGACAGTCTTTCCCGTAATCATCGACCCCGAGGTGTCGCTCACCCGCTCCTACACGGTTCGGGTGACCGAGGACTTCGACCAAATCAACGATATGAGCGTGGACGGCAAGATCGGCTACAACGGTTGGACCTCGCCCTACTACAAGTCGCGCATGTTCTACCAGTTCAGATGGCCCACGATCTCGGACGACCAGCAGATCCTCACCGGCAGCCAGATCATCGCAGGCGAGTTTCGCTACCTGCAGCGGCACTCTCCCCAGCATGCGTGCAACACGTCCTATGGGCCAGGCGTTCGCGTTCGCCTGTACAACACGATCGACGGCGACACCACCTGGCCCGGACCGTCCGCGCACTCCTGGGATCCCGTGACGACATCTCTGGCGGTCGGTAGCGAATCTCAGGGCTGCGCGGCGAAGTGGCAGGTGTGGAGCATCACGTCCATGCTCAAATCGGAACGCAGCCACTCGTCGCACAAGACCCGCTCCACTGTGACGGTCGGCATCTACTCCGCGGACGAGTCGAAGAAGGAGGGTTGGCGGCACTATGACAACAACCCGGGGCCGGAGCTCAAGATCGCGTACAACCCTGTTGCTTTGAATCCTGAGCTGACGATCGCCAACTCGATTGCCGGTCCACCGTGGGTGATGCCCTCATCGTCGGCCTCGTTAGCCGCCAAGGTGAGCCTCGCAACGTCGGGGCTGACCTGTGACGGCTCCACCTGCTTGAAGGGGAGAGTCACGGTGACCGGTCCCGGCCAGTCGGGCACCCCCGGATCGTGGGTCTCAACGTCCGCTTCGTCAGTGACGATACCCGTCTCCCTCTCGGGGTTGCAGGACAGCAAGGCGTACACGGTGAAGGTAGAGGGCACAGAGACCCGCTCGGCGCGGACCGCGTCGAAGACGTTCACCTTCTGGTCCGATCAATACCCTGGTACCACACCGACGGAGGCGGCCTTCGCTTTGAATGCCGGCGGTAGCTGGCAGCTTTCCGGGATGTCGGACTCGCTCACGCCGCTGCTTCGCGCAAGGGTGGGGTTGCCGGCCGGCGCCACGTGCTTGGAACTGACACAGTGCCTCAGCCCGACATTCACCGTGAAGGATGACCTCACCAACGCAACCGTGTGGCAGGGAAACGCCGCGCCGATTGCCGCGGGTGCCACGGGACAAGTCCAGGTTCCGGAGTCAGCCGGGCTCGTGGAGAACCGCGTATACCGCGTGGAGGTGTCCTCCACCAAGACCACCAATCTGAAGACCTCAGCCGTGGCGACGATGACGTTCACCGCCGGAATGCGGCCCGAAGAGACCGTGATAAGCGCCCCGGCAAGCACCACAGCCCTACCGGTATCGGTGACATTTGCCAACCCAAGCCCAGTGGTGAAGTACCAGTGGGAAGCCGTCTGCTCCAACAACGCCGCATCCAGCGGTGAAACGACGTCCACCACCACATCCGTCAACGTGCCCGGATGTAGCGGGTCACTGAGACTTCGGGCGCGCGGGATCTCCGCCTCAGGGCTGGAGGGTGCCTGGTCGCCTGAATCGACGATCGCCATCGAAGGCTAAGAGGCACTCACATGAAAGACTCGACGAGACTGCGACAACCCTTCATCAACGCCCTGTCGAGGGCGGCTTCACTAACCACCGCACTCGCACTGGTGGCCGCGGGGCTCGTCAGCTCGTCGCCGCGCGCCGTCGCCGAAGACCAGAAACCGCCGAAGCCCCAACAATACGAGTTCGCCAACACGACGAAGGTGGCACCTAAGAAGGTGGCCACCAAGAAGGTGACCTCCGTCAAGTCGACCACAGCCTCGTGGCCGAAGGCAACGAGCGATGCGCAGGTGACCTCCCTCAGGTCGGGCAAACCAAGCAAGGTAGCCGGTACCCCCGTTTCAATCACCAGACTGAAGGCCGATCCCGGGCCGGTGACGTTGTCAGTGCTCCTCGTGATCGGTCCGAGCAACTTGTGGGCACCGGTCTCGTTGTCGAGGTCAAGGCAACCCCATCAACCGCCGTGGGTGTCACCGTCGACACCGACCAAATCAGCAGTCTGGCCGGCGGTGACTTCGCCGGGAGAGCCCGGCTGGTGACGCTGCCCGCATGCGCCGGCACTGATCCCGCCAAGGCCTCATGTCGTTCCACGCAACCGGCGCGCCGAGCGAAACTCACGAAAAAGTCGGTCTCCGGTGAAGTGACGACCGACAGCTCCGGCGTCGCGGGCATGGCGCTCGTAGCCGGTTCGAGCAGCGACCAGGGCAGTTACGGGTCCACAGCCCTCAGCCCGTCCACCGCATGGGAGGCAGGCGGATCATCGGGTTCGTTCGGCTGGAGCTACCCCCTATCGACGCCAAACCTGGCCGGGCCGATCTCGCCAGGCCTGTCGATCGCGTACAGTTCCGGCGCCACCGACGGCGCAGTTTCAACCACGAACAATCAGTCGTCATGGGTCGGGGAGGGCTTCGACCTCCCGATCGGGTTCATCGAACGCAAGTACGTCCCCTGCGGAATGGAGACCACGCCCAAGCCCGGCGGCAACCAGCCAGCCGGAAGCGAGGATCTGTGCTGGGCCACCGAGTCAGCTCGCACCAACAACGCCAAGTTCGACAACGCGATACTGGCACTCCAAGGGCACAGCGGCGCCCTGGTCCGGGTCGGCAACACCAACAACTGGCGCCTGGAGAACGACGACGGCACCCGAGTGGAAAAGCTCGGCAGCATCGCCGGTAACGACGAGTCGTGGCGAGTGATCACCCTGAAGGGACGCAGTACTACTTCGGCAAAGGCAAGGCGGACGGAGCTTCCGCGGCGGCCACCAACTCAGTGCTCAAGGTACCGGTCGCCGGCAACCACAGCGGTGAACCTGGTCATACATCGACCTTTGCCACATCGTTCAACAACCAGCCCTACCGCTGGAACCTCGACTACGTGGTGGACCCAACAGGCGACACCATGACCTTCTACTACGCGAAGGAAGCCAACCAGTACAAGAAGGCGGCATCGACGCCCACGACCTACGACCGCGCCTCCACCCTGGTCAAAATCCACTACGGAGAACGCCGCGGCAGCGAGGCCGACAACCCGGCCGCGAAAGTCGAGCTCACCACCGCAGAGCGCTGCGACCCAGCCTTCAGCTCAACGTGCGCCACGACAGGGCCGACGACCACCACCATGGCTGCCTGGCCCGACGTCCCCATGGACGCCATGTGCGACGCGACCTTCTGCCCGTCCATTAAGAACGCACCCACCTTCTTCACCCGAGCCAAGCTGACCAAAATCGCCACATTCGTGCAGCGCACCGACTCAGGCACCTACGATCCGGTCGACAGCTGGGCCTTCGACACCGGCTTCCCAGACTCCGGCGACCCCGCCTCCGCAGCCACCTTGTGGCTGAACTCAATCACCCACACCGGGCACACCGGCCCCTCCAGCCAACCCACGATCACGATGCCCTCTATCACGCTCGAGCCGGTGTTCACCCACAACCGCGTCGACGGACCCAGCGGCACCTACGGCATGCTTCGGCCTCGCCTTGCACGAATCTTCCGAGAAGGAGGAGGAGTCACCACCGTCACCTACTCCGACGGAGGCTGCACGCCCACCACGCTGCCGACCAACCCTGCGACCAACACCACCCGCTGCTTCCCCGACTACTACGCGGCAGTCCGCGGCGACACCCCGGAACAGAACTGGTTCAGCAAATACCTGGTGTCCAAGGTCGAAGAGTTCGACACCTCCACTGACACCTCCGCCATGCCCGGCCTCACCGGCCTCGACCTATCAACGAGCCGGGTAACCACGTATACCTATACCGGCGGCGCCGCCTGGCACTTCGACGACACCATCCTCCAGCCGGGCGCACGGCTTACCTGGAACAATTGGCGCGGCTACAAGACCGTGGTGACCGCCGTCGGTAAACCCGGCTCGACCCAGTCGGTGACCGAGCACACCTTCTACCGCGGCATGCACGGCGACCGAGCAAACGAAGCCGGAACGTCCACCAAGACCGCCACCATCACCGACAGCGCCGGAACCACGGTCAACGACGACAAGAAGCTCACCGGGCAACTGCGAGAAACCCGCATCCTGAAAGCAGCGGGGGGAACGGCAGACTCGCGCAGCATCTTCGACCACAACATCACCTCCGTGTCAGGCGCCGACGACGGCCTGACCAAGGCCACCCAGATCGACACCCAAACCACCAAGTCAACACAGTTCCTCGAATCGGGCTCGCGAAGCCGCACCATCACCGTGAAGGCGCGCGACACCTGGGGCCAACCCACCCAAGTCGAGGACACCGGAGACACCGCCGTCACCGGTGACGAGACCTGCACCCGCACCGGCTACGCCACACCATCAGGCGGCGCCCTGACGATCAACCTGACCGCAGAAGAGTCCGTAATGCCAAATCTGTGCTCGGTCGCGGTCGCGCAGGCCTCGGTTCTCAGCTGGACGCGCAACCGATATGACGGCGCCAGCAGCCACGGCGGCGTCACCGGTCCAGGGTTCGCAACTGAAACCCAGCAACTGGTGGGTTCATCGACCCGGACATGGCGGACGAGCTCTACCATGACCTTCGACCAACACGGACGGCCCACGACGGTCACGGACGCGCTTGGCCGCACAACGACCACCACTTTCACCCCATCGGGCATCAAGGCCGCCACCAAGACCGAAGTGACATCCCCCGACCCGGACGGGCCCGGCTCAGCGGTGCCGTTGACCGGAACCGTGTACACCGACCCGCGGCGCAACGTCGAAACCAAACGCGTCACACCCGCCGGAGAAACCACCGAGGCCGACCGCGACGCGATGGGCCGAGTCACCGCCGTATGGAACCCGGGACGCGCCCGCAGCGAATCGGCATCCTCCACCTACAGCTACACCGTCGACCGCTCCACCGGGGTCAGCAGCCTGACCACCAACACGCTGACCCAGACGAGCACCGGACTGGCCTACGTAACCAGCGTCGAACTGCTGGACTCGCTGCTGCGACCACGCCAGACCCAGACCCACTCGATCAGCAACGGCATCGTCGTCTCCGACACCTTTTACGACTCACGCGGCCTGGTCGCGCTCACCGGCACCTACGCAGCAAACACGTCGCCTGGCACCAACCTAATCGCGGCCACCACCTGGGGCGACGTCAAGCCCAACGTCCGGGTGACCCGCGACTACGCAGGCCGTCCACTCGCCCAGCAGACCTACTCGGGCAACGACTTCCTGTGGCAGACCACCTCCGTCTACGGCGGCAACACGATCAAGGTGACCCCACCAACCGGTGCGGCAGCCACCACCACAACGACCGACATCAAGGGCCGCACCACCAAGCTGACCCAGCACCTGGCGTCGGACTCGACCACCACCTACACCTACACGCCCGCCAGCTATCTCGCGTCCATGACGGACCCCAAGGGCAACAAGTGGTCCTACACCTACGACGTTCAAGGCAACCAGCTCACCGCGACCGATCCCGACAAGGGCACGTCGACCAAGACCTACAACGCTCTGGATCTGCCCGTCACGGTCAAGGACGCCCGCAACAAGGGCATCAGCTACACCTACGATGCACTCGACAGGGTCACCTCCACCGGTGACCTGGCCGGCACCGCCCCGCTCACCAGCACTGCTTTCGACCCCAGCAACGGCCGCGGAGTCAGCAGCACCCGCTACGTCAAAGAGCCGGCCGGAACCGAAACTCGCGCCATCCAGGCCACCATCGACAGCTACGACGTGGCAGGTCGACCGACGGCAACCACCCTGCACGTGCCAGCCATCGCGGGACTCGTGCCGGCCGGCCTCGCCGGCGACTACACCGTCACCAACAGCTACCACCCGACCGGACAGGTGGCGACCACCGGACTGCCGGCAACCGGCGGGGTGGGTGCGGAGACGCTGACCCACGGTTACAACTCCCGTGGCGGCGACTACTCGCTGACCGGTGCCAGCAGCTACGTCAAGAGTTCGAGCTACACCCAGTACGGAGACGTGGCTGCGGTGAACATGGGGTCGGTCACCGGCCAATCGATCTTCCTGACCTACGACCATCAACAAGCCACCGGGCGACTCACCACCGCGCGCACCATTACCACGGCCGGGACGGTCGAGAGCACCCAATACACCTACGATCCCGCCGGCAACATCACCAACGCCAAAGCCACCCTCCTATCGGGCGCGGTCGACAATCAGTGCTTCACCTACGACGCGCAACGACAACTGAAAGCAGCATGGACAGCCGCGGCAGCCGCGACCTGCGCCACCACCCCGACGCAGAGCACGCTGGGTTCAGGACCGTCGCCGTACTGGTCAACCTGGACCACCGACACCATCGGCAAGACCAGCAGCCGCACCGACAAGACGGCAACCACAACCGCCACCACGGCCTACACCTACCCGGCAAACAGCGCCACAGCCGTCCGGCCGCACAGCGTCACCCAGACTGTCACCACCGGGACAGGAGCGGCCACCCGCGCCTACACCTACGATGCGGCCGGCAACACCGCCACCAGACCCGGACCAACCGGTTCGACCCAAACCCTCAGCTACGACGACGAAGGCAAGCTGACCAAGATCGCCACCGGCGCCACGATCAATGCCCTCATGGTGTACGACACCGCCGGAAACCGGATCGCAAGAAAGGAAGGCGACATCACCACCCTCTCGGTGGCGGGCACCGAGTTGGCGTTCAACGGTGCCACAAGTACCAGCGAAGCGAGTCGCTACTACAGCTTCGCTGGCGACACAATCGCAATCCGCACCGGAAACAGCGCCGACAAACTGCTCAGCGTCGCAACCGACCACCAGAGCACCCCGCACCACCAAATCCGCAACGACAACAGCGCCGTCACAAACAGCTGGACCAACCCCTTCGGCGCAACCCGCGGCACCACCCCCACAGACTGGGCAGGCACCCGTGGGTTCGTCGGAGGCACCAAAGACGCCACCGGTCTCACACACATCGGCGCCCGAGAATACGACCCGGTTCTGCAGCGATTCACCACCGTCGACCCGATCATGGTGCTCGAGGACCCACTCCAGTGGAACGCGTACACCTACGCCGATAACAGTCCGATCACCTTCAGCGACCCCACAGGCCTCGTCAGTGACGGTGGCCGCGGCTCCCAACCGCCGCCCTCGGACTGGATCCCCGACCCTGGGGCTAACTGGAAACCGGTCTATCCAACCGCAGGCGCCAGCTATGCGAAACAGAAGAAGCGCACCACCAACAAGTGGCCCAAGAAGCACTCGTCCTCGACTGGCTCCAGCGGGCACCAGGACTGGTCAGTCCCAGAGAACCGCACCCCCGCCCCGCCCGCACCAAAGTTCGAATGGCCCGACCCAGCCAAAATGCTGCAAGGAGTCAACTGGAAAGAAGTCGGACACATCGCCCTCGATCTAGCAGGACTCATCCCTGGCATTGGTGAGATCGCCGACGGTGCCAACGCAGCCTGGTATGCGGCCGAGGGCGACTGGGTGAATGCCGCCTTCTCAGCTGCTGGGATGGTTCCCGCCCTGGGTGCGGGTGTCATCGCCGCAAAGTACGCCAACAAGATCGGTTTCAAGACCGCGGACGCAATGGGCGAGTGGCTCAAGCGCCTTGGGAAGAATGAGCCCGAGTATTTCCGTGGGGCTCGCCCCGGAGAAGCTCCGTCTTTCCTTCCCAAGCCCAATGACTTTCAGGTGGACCGTCAGACGGGCCTTGTCAGAGAGACGCATGGCGTCTCGCTATTCGATAACCCGGAGGACCTGCGGAAGCTCGGAATGGTTCCCCATAAGGTTGATCTCGATTCGATCCCTAATCAACTTCGTATATTTCAGAGGAATGCGAAGAACCCTCACCACTTCGAGATTACCCCACGACCGGGTGTAGGCTTGACGCCAGAAGACTTTGGGCGCTGTCTACTAATGATTCGCACATGTCCGTAGGGGGTTAAATGAATGCTAGACTCATATTCCCTGAGTATTGGGATGAGTTAGTTGCCCTAGAGGTGGAGAATAAGGGCTGGTTCCCAGCCCGAGTAGTGATTGGCGGTCATGAGCATGCCGTCAACTTCTATGATCCTCAAAACCTTGCAATTGATGTTGAATACGACGTGCAATCAAAAGGGGTGTTCTTTGAATGCAACCTGATCGTCGTACAGCGCTTAACCGTCGAAAATATGACCAAGGCGGTGGACATGCTCCCGGAAGGCTTCTTCGGAAACTGAGGCAGACTCTGGGAATCTGAGTGAAGAGGAACCGGATGAACTGCCGCGCTCGCGCGGGGAAAGATGAGCGGGTATTGGGTTGTAAGGGTGCGATAGGGGGGTCGGTGGAGTGATGAACAACGATGTACGACTGGAGCAAATCTCCAAGCTCTGGTCTCTTCATTGGCCAGGTGCTGAGCCAGGTGAGGTGCTTCGGAAGAAGTTTCCCGATCAATGGGTACGATTCCACAGTCCCCAGTGGTCTACCTTACGCGCAGAACCAAGGACACTACGACCTTATCTTGCGAAGACAACATCATTTTTTTGAATTGCCAGATTCAACAGCCAGGAAAAGATTCTCGTTGTTGGTCACTCTGGCTCGCTCACCAGCGCGCCAGTTGAAGCAAGAAGAATTACTCACTCGCCTCCTACCTGGGGACCGATACTGGCGATCTTTCGTCACAGGAGACGAAAGTAAGGGATTCTTGTGGCTGCATGCGTTCATCAGTTTCTTGAAGCCAAACATCAGCGAGCTGGACCCCCTTCTTCTTAATATCGCGGACGATTTAACTGACGACGTCGTAATCGCTCCCGCTCTCTTTGAGTGGCCATTCAATCCATACGACGGAGACGTCGACGTCTTTCTCCCATCGTCCGGAGAACGCGATCGCGTGTCGCGGCTCCATCAGGAATGGCTTTCCATTCGCGTCCGGTCTATAGCGGCCACTCTTGCGCTCTATCCAGTGGCTGCTGGATGGGCCCAGTTGGAGTGGGCCGTGTTCTCTATTTGCCTCTGCCAAGTCCACGATGTCATATTGCAGCCCACTCAAAAGCGTCTCCAGGTGCCAGTCCCCGGCTCAACTTCCTAGGCAATGCTGACGCAACAGCATACTATTCGATACTGACTCTTTGACAGAATCATTGCTGAAAGCAACCACTAGATCCGATTCCTTTCCAAGCAACTGAAGAAGCTCACCAGCAAGAAGTGGCCAAGAAGCATTCATCATCATACAGGTGGTGCGTTTGACGGAGGTGCTGGAAGCCATCCGTGCGCATTGTCCCGAGTCTAGCCTCGATCTTTCATCGGGGCGGGTCTGGTCGTGGTGACGGCTTGAGGATCACCGTTTGGGTCTGACTCTGGCGGGTGGGTGTGACGGTTTGCCGGAGGTGGCTCCGGTGGGCGGGGATTTCCAGGGTCCCGGTGGGTGTTTCGGCTTGTCGGGGCAGGGTCGGTCTGACGGTCAGGTGCTGTCCAGGATGGTGAGGGCGGTCAGTGCGCCGGTCAGGAGGGTCACCCACGGGTGGTGGCCGGGGTAGCGGAGCCGGATCTGTCGCCCGCCGTGGGCGATGGCGGCGGGGATGGTGTAGAGCCGGTAGCGCAGCCGTTTGGGTTCCCAGCGGCGGGCGGGTTGGTGGTGCAGGGCGAGGAGTTGCATCCAGGCGGTCAGTTCGGCGGCGAGGGCGACGATGGTGAGTCGCATTCGGGTTCCACTCACCCCAACCCCTCATCGCCCTCGCCATGCTCACCCTCAGCAGCCACCGCCCCGCCCTGCCCGGACGAAACTGACCCACAGATCAGACAGGAGAGCCGAATATTGCCACAGATCTGCGACGTCGCGTGTATGCTAACTGCCCCGTAGCGACGAAGAGGTAATCTATGGATGAGTACATTTCGACCTGGGCAGACGCAATCATTGGATTGCAAACGACTTTAGAGGAGGACTCAGGCGGACATGGGAAGTGCCCACTCCATCCTTCTTCTATTTGTTTGAACAGCATTCAGGTTGGGGCTGATTTGTATACGGAAGACAATGGTCCGCTAAATCGCGGCGAGTCGGGGAGATTAGTCGCTCTCCGGTTCTGGGCGCCTGAAATGAAGAATACAAATGCGACAGTCAATGGCCGCGATCCGAGCTGGTTCGACTGGGAGATGTACATCTTGCGTGAGGCTGGTGCGGACGGTCATGCGATCTTCTATAGAAACGGTGTCCCGGTGCCAAACCCTTTCAACCCATTCGGCCCTCTTATCTGACGGATCCTTCTCAGGCATATGCAGTGAAGAACGTCTTCTATACTCAGGGGTGCTAGAATGCGTCAATCGACAAAGCATTTGGGTAAATGAGATGAGAGGTGAGTGACACAAGAATCGTGGACGATGTGACAGCCTCGCAATTGCGCAAGTTGCCCCTAGTGCTCGACAGGACCTTTTGGGTCCAGCAATTGGCGTCGCCGCACTGGTCTTTGTTGGTTCGTTCGCCCCGCGAATTCGGAGGTCACGCGGAAAGGATCGATCTACTATTCACTGGAGTCAAGGCGCTCAAGTTGAGAATCGCCCTCCCTTCTCTTAGTGTAAGGCGGCCTACCGGGGAGGAGCGCGCTTGCATTTTGGCCGAGCTTGGCGATAACACGGCACTCTCCGGAGGTCTCCATCTATATATAGTAGAGGACAGTCTATCGACTGGATACGTTGTCGCCCACCGCTTGTCCGTGTCGACGGATTTGCACGAGGGTAACGTGCCAAGCTTGTTGTGGTCCCGCTTAGTAGGCGAATCGCCTTCTGCGCCCCAGGGAACAATCTATGACATTGATTAGCGCTGTGGATATGGCCGGGGACTTCCTGATCCAGAGATCGGAGCCTCAATGCTGTCAGGTCACTTCGGCCGATGGATTGCTAGCAAGTGAGTCTGACTACGCCCCATATTGGCTTGGCGTTAGTAGGCCCCATCTGAATTTCGGAAAGTGCTGTCGACACGGTTGACAAGTTCTGCATCTTCTCGAACGCACATTTGATGCGGCGGCCGAAGACGACGAGGTCAAGGGGCACGAGCATGGCTCTGACCAGCGACATGTCACTGCTTCCGTCGATCTGCTGGGCGCCGTCTGGCTAGCTGCCGCCGCAGTTGCGGCCAGAATGCGGATGGCATGGAGGACATCGTCGGAGGCATACCTTCGGTGGTCTATAAGCAGCGCATGGGCGAGCGGAGGGCGCGACGTCGATCTTTCGCCTCAGTGATTCGGCACGATCATTGGCCGGAAGATCAGCGGGGTCTGACCAGTCGGGGAAGGTCAACAATCCGTGGCTGTCCGTTCGCGATGCCAACATCCAGTAATCGCGGATCGCGGCCGTCTTGCTGCGGTCCTTGAACAACCAC
Organism: Micropruina sp.; assembly: GCA_016711205.1. GTDB lineage: Bacteria > Actinomycetota > Actinomycetes > Propionibacteriales > Propionibacteriaceae > Micropruina. The sequence continues at coordinate 749,252 of JADJTM010000001.1, forward strand.
ACCGCATCTTCCGGCTCAGCGCAGGGGTGGCAGCAGCAGCGCCTCGGCCAGCACCCGTCGTCCGGTGGCGAGGGACTGCTCACGCTGGCGCAACTCGACGCCCTCCAACGCGAGATACGTCTCGACCGGCTCGTCCGCCCCGAGTGCGGTGGCCGCGTGCCGGATCAGGGTCTGCTCGGCCACCACGGTGTCCTGCACCTCGCCGAGGGCCTCGGTGACCTGTTCCCAGGCTTCGGCGCGCAGCTCGGCGGCCTCGCCGAAGGCGTCCACCAGTGCTTCTGAGCAGTAGCGGGCCGCCTTGGCGGCCTTGCGCACCTCGTGCCACATGTGCAGATCGTCCGGCACCTCTTCGGCCCGGACGTAGAGCCGCCGGGCCCGATCGATGGCATGCGTAAGCAGATCGGCGAGCTGCCGCTTGCGTTCGCTCCCACCGGCCTTGCTGAGCGGCGGGTCGGCGACGAAGTCGTGCAGCGTGGCGCGTAGGTCCTGGTACCGGGTGGTTTGCATCGACACGACCAGCTGGGCGTGCGCGGCGGCATGGGCAAGGTCGAGTTCGTCCGCCAGTCGTTGGCGCACCGGACCCACCACCTGGTCGGGCGACAGTACGTCCAGGGTGGCCAGCAGTCGCTGCTTCAGCACCTCGGCGTCGCGGGGGGCGCCCAGCCGGTCGGCGTGCCAGGCCAGCTCGTCACGCAGCGCGCGGGTGCGGCGATTCTTGAACAGCGGCCCGAAGGTGCGCAGTGCGCTGCGGGCGCGCCGGGTGGCGACGCGGCTGCGGTGCACGGCGTCCGGGGCGTCGACGAGCACGTCGTCGGCCCGGTTGGCGATCACCTCGGCCTGGGTGCTCAGGTAGGACTCAACGGATGCGGTGGCGCGGCTCACGGTGTGTCTGCCGTCTCGTCGCTGCGTACCGCGACCGGCTCTTCGGTGCGGACGACGCCCAGCTCGTCGATCACCTCGCCCTGCTCGGTCGGCGGTTCCTCCAGCCTGCGGCGGCGCCGACGCGGTTGGTGCGGGCCGGCCTCGTCGTCCGGGCCCAGTGCCGAACCCAGCAGAATCGGCGTGACGGCCGCGAACGCCCACACCGCGAGCGCGGAGGGTGAGTGCAGCGCGAGCGAGATCGGAACCTGGTCGCCGGGTTGGGCGGACGCCAGGCGCTCGTCGAACGGAGCGCCGCCGAACAGCTGGCCGAGCTGCCAGCAGATCACGCCGGCGAGCGCCCCCAGTCCGGCGGCCAGAAATGCGGACGCCCAGCCGATGCCCTTGAACCGCCGCCACGTGGCGATGCCGATGATCGCCCCGAAGACCACCCCGAGCACCACGTACCAGGCGTCCGCGGCGAAGAACTCGGTGAGCGCCCGCTCCGACACGGTGGCCGACCCGTCCGATTGCACGTCGTAGCTGGGCAGCCGGACGACCAGGCGCCAGATCACCGCGGCCGCGATGCCGACCACCAGCGCGGCCACCCCGAACATGCTCGCCGCCCACGCGTCGCCGTGCTGCGCCCGCTCGGGCGCGGGCAGCACGGACGCCGGGGACGATGTGGTGGTCACTCCCCCAGCCTAGTGGTGCGTCTCCCACTGGTGCCGCGGCCACCACTGGTCGTGAGCGTTGCCCGGGCGACTGCTACACACACGACGGTCCGAGCAGGGCCTTCAGGTCGGCCATCAGCGGCGGCGAGGGCATCACCCGCAGGGTCTCTTCGAGCTTCCACACCGTGGTGCGGTTGCTGGAGGTGGTCAGCCGCACCCGCACCTCGGTGGCGCCGGGATGGTTGGTCAGCACGGTGCGCAGCTGCTGCACCACCGCCGGGGTGCAGCGGGCGGCCGGCAGTGAGATCACCACCGGCCCGGACGGGCCCTCCGACACGTCCGGAAAGCTCACATCGGTGCCGCGCAGCTCGACACCCTCGTCCTTGCCGACCACCCGGCCCTTGATGCGGACGATGGTGTCGGTGGCCAGTTGCAGCGCCACCTGTTGGTAGGCCTTCGGGAACAGCAGCACCTCGACGGAGGCCTCGAGGTCTTCGACGGTGACGATCGCCCACAGGTCGCCGTTCTTGGTCTGCTTGCGGTTGACCCCGGTGATCATTCCGGCGATGGCGGTGGTGATGTCGCGTGGGCCGTCCTCGGCGACGATGGCGCCGATCGAGTGGTCGCGGTTGGCCAGCAGCACGTGTTCGAGGCCCAGCAGGGGGTGGTCCGACACGTACAGGCCGAGCATCTCGCGCTCGAAGGCCAGCCGGACGCGTTTGTCCCACTCGTCGATCTCGGGAATCGGGCTGCTGACCACAGCCTCGCCGTCGGTGGGATCGCCGAACAGGTCGTCCTGGCCGTTGGCCTGGTTGCGTTTGAGGTCGATGACCTCGTCCACCTTCTGCTCGAAGCATTCCATCAAGGAGCGCCGGGTGTGGCCCAGCGAGTCGAAGGCGCCGGCCTTGATCAGCGACTCGATCACCCGCTTGTTGCACACCACCAGCGGCACCCCGGACAGGAACTCGTTGAAGTCGTGCGCCTTGCCGTTGTTCGTCGCGGCCCTCGACGATGCCCTTCACCACGTTGTCGCCGACGTTGCGAATGGCGCCCAGACCGTAGCGGATGTCGGTGCCGACCGGGGTGAACATGCCGTCGGACTCGTTGACGTCCGGCGGCAGCACCTTGATGCCCATCCGGCGGCATTCGGCCAGGTAGATCGCGGACTTGTCCTTGTCGTCCTTGACCGACTGCAGCAGGGCCGCCATGTACTCGGCCGGATAGTTCGCCTTCAGGTAGGCCGTCCAGTACGAGATCAGTCCGTAGGCGGCGGTGTGCGCCTTGTTGAAGGCGTAGTCCGAGAAGGGCACCAGAATGTCCCACAGCGCCTTGATCGCACCGGCCGAGAAACCGTTGGCCTGCATGCCGGCCTCGAAGTGCACGAACTCGGCGTCGAGCACCTCTTTCTTCTTCTTGCCCATCGCCCGGCGCAGCTGATCGGCGGAGCCCAGGGTGTAGTTGGCCACCTTCACCGCGATCTGCTGCACCTGCTCCTGGTAGACGATCAGGCCGTAGGTGAGGTCGAGGATCTCGGCCAGCGGCTCGGCCAGCTCGGGATGGATCGCCGAGATCGGCTGCTTGCCGGTCTTGCGCAGCGCGTAGTTGGTGTGGCTGTTGGCGCCCATCGGGCCCGGACGGTACAGCGCGAGCGCCGCCGAGATGTCCTCGAAGTTGTCCGGCTGCATCTGCCGGAGCAGGACGCGCATGCCGCTGCCGTCCAGCTGAAAGATGCCGAGCGTGTCGCCGGAGGCCAGCAGCTGGAAGGTGGCGGGATCCGTGGGGCTCTTGCTCAGCTCGTCCAGATCGAGGTCGATGCCCCGGTTGGCCTTCACGTTGGCGATGGCATCGTCCAGAATCGTCAGGTTGCGCAGGCCGAGGAAGTCCATCTTGACCAGGCCGAGCGCCTCGCAACTCGGGTAGTCGAATTGGGTGATGATCTGGCCGTCGGCCTCGCGCTTCATGACCGGAACGACGTCCATCAGCGGCGCTGACGACATGATCACCCCGGCCGCGTGCACGCCCCACTGGCGCTTGAGGCCCTCGATGCCGCGCGCGGTGTCGACGACCTCCTGCACCTCGGGATCGGACTCGTACAGGGCCCGGAACTCGCCACCCTCGGCGTAACGCGCGTGCTCGGGGTTGAACACCTCGGGCAGCGGCACGTCCTTGCCCATCACCGGCGGGGTGTAGGCCTTGGTGATCTTCTCGCCCAGGCCGAACGGCTTGCCGAGCACGCGTCCGGCGTCCTTGATCGCCTGCTTGGCCTTGATCGTGCCGTAGGTGACGATCTGGCAGACGTGGTCGTCGCCGTACTTCTCGGTGACGTAGCGAATCACCTCGCCGCGGCGACGCTCGTCGAAGTCGATGTCGAAGTCGGGCATGGACGGACGCTCGGGGTTCAGGAAGCGTTCGAAGATCAGCCCGTGCGGCACCGGGTCGAGGTCGGTGATGCGCAGGGCGTAGGCGCACATCGAACCGGCGCCGGAGCCTCGTCCGGGGCCGACCCGGATGCCGTTGTTCTTGGCCCAGTTGATGAAGTCGGCGACGACCAGGAAGTAGCCCGAATAGCCCTTGCCGGCGATGACCGTGGTCTCGAACTCGGCCTGCTCCGTGGCGTAGCCGGGCACGCCTTCGGGAAAGCGTGCCTCAAGCCCGCGGCGCACCTCTTTGATGAACCACGACTCCTCGGTTTCACCGGCCGGCACGGGGAACTGCGCCATGTAGGTGCCGGTGCCCTCGTCGAAATGGGTTTCGCAGCGCTCGGCGATGGCCAGCGTGTTGTCGCACGCCTCGGGCAGCTCGGCCCAGATCGTGCGCATCTCGGCCGGGCTCTTCAGGTAGTACCCGTTGCCGTCGAACTTGAACCGGTTCGGTGTGTCGCGGTTCGAGCCGGACGACACGCACAGCAGCGTGTCGTGCGCCGCGGCGTCGTCGGCGTGCACGTAGTGCAGGTCGTTGGTGGCCACCAACGGCAGCTTGAGGTCTTTGGCGATCCGCAGCAGGTCGTGCCGCACCCGGCGTTCGATGTCGAGGCCGTGGTCCATCAGCTCGCAGTAGAAGTTGCCGGCGCCGAAGATGTCACGGAAGTCGGCGGCCGATTCGAGGGCCTGGGCGTACTGGCCCAGCCGCAGGTAGGTCTGCACCTCGCCGGAGGGGCAGCCGGTGGTGCCCAGCAGCCCCTTGCCGTAGCGATGCAGCAACTCCCGGTCGGCGCGCGGCTTGTAGAAGAAGCCCTCCAGGGAGCTGAGTGAGCTGAGCCGGAACAGGTTGTGCATGCCTTCGGAGTTCTGCGCCCACATGGTCATGTGCGTGTAGGCGCCCTTGGACGCCACGTCGTCGCCGGTGCCGTCACCGAACTGGACGCGCTTGCGCTCGCTGCGATGCGTCTTGGGGGTGAGGTAGGCCTCCAGGCCGATGATCGGCTTCACCGCACTGCCCTTGGCGACCTTGTACCACTCGTACGCCCCGAACAGGTTGCCGTGGTCGGTGACGGCCAGCGCCGTCATGTCCATCTGCTCGCAGCCCTTGACCAGATCCTTCAACCGTGCCGCGCCGTCGAGCATCGAGTACTCGGAATGGCAGTGCAGATGCACGAACCCATCGGCCATCGGCGGTTTCGACCTCCATGCGTCGTGGTGGACCGGCAGAGTGCCAGGGGGAAGGTCCAGGGCAGAGACCCACCCTAACCCCGCCGGCCCAGCGTCGCGGACGACACTCGGGGCGGTCGTTGTGGTTCCGGCGTGTCGCGGTCAGGGGTGAGCCGGCCGGGTTTCTGAGATCTCGACGCCAGTCATCACCTGACCCGACGACACGCCGTGGGCGGATCGCACTCACACGGGTGATTTCAGAACCGGACGGGTCGGTGGGTGAGCAGGATGTGGGGACGGTTCCTCATTCCTGCTCACCTTCGTCCACCCGAAGCGGGTGAGCAGGAATTGGGGACGGTTCCGCATTCCTGCTCACTTTCGTCCTTCGGGGGCGAGCCGGGTCGGCTGAGCAGGATGTGGGGACGGTTCCTCATTCCTGCTCACCTTCGCCCTTCGGGGCGAGCCTCGTGGTGGCTCCAGACATGCGCAGGCCGCGAGGGCGGCGTGAGCAGGAATGAGGAACCGTCCCCGATTCCTGCTCAGCGAGGTCGGTGTGAGCAGGAATGCGGAACCGTCCCCGATTCCTGCTCACCTCAAAGTCGGACGGGCGCGCGGCCTCAGTCGCCGACCACTGCCGCCGTTGCCGCCGCCACCAGGCGCAGGTTGTGCGGCAGCGCGCCGTCGAAACCGGGCGTGCTCATGGTGAGGATCACCGTGTCGAGCCGCGGGTTGTTGACGAACTTGGTGCTGAAGAAGCCCTGCCACGAGTAGGCGCCGGCACCGCCCAGGTAGTGGATCGAGCCGGCCGGCGCGTTCTCGCCCTCCTGGATGTCGACCATGTAGCCCCACTTGTTCTGGGTGAGCTGCCAGTTGCGCAGGTCGCCGATCTGATTGGTCGTCATCAACCGGACGGACGCCGGGCTGAGCACCCGCACGCCGTCGAGTTCCCCCTGGTTGAGCAGCATCTGCGCGAACCTGAAGTAGTCGGCGGTGGTGCCGTGCAGGCCGCCGGCGCCGCTGAACAGCGTCTGGTGCTCGCTGAACGTGTACTGCGGGCCGAGGTGTCCCAGCCCCAGCGGCGAGGTGTCGGTCTGCTTCTCGTCGCGGCCGGCCCAGTAGACGGCGGCGATGCGATGCCACTGATCCTGCGGCGGGAAAAACCACGTCTCGTTCATGCCCAGCGGCTGGAAGATGTGCTGCCGCAGGTAGGTGTCGAAGTCGACGCCCGACACCACCTCGACCAGGCGGCACAGCACGTCGACGCTGTTGTTGGAGTAGTCGAACATCTCACCCGGCTGGGCGATCAGCGGTAGCGACGCGATCAGCTTGACGTTGGCTTCGAGGGTGGTCGGCGGCGTGCGCAGGTCGTCGATCAGCCCCGCCTCGGCGTACAGCTTCGGCACCACGTGGTAGACCGGCGGCTCGAACAGGCCGTGCCACCAGGTGTTGGTCATGCCGGCGGTCATCGTGAGCAGGTCGTGGATGGTGATCTCGCGGTTCGCGCTCTGCAGCTGGGTGACCGCCCAGTCCTTGACCACCGCGACTTTCATGTCCGCGAACTCCTTCAGGTAGGTCGCGATCGGCTCGTGCAGGGCGATCCTGCCCTGCTCGAACAACTGCAGCACGGCGACCGCGCTGACCACCTTCGACATCGACGCCAACCGGAAGATGCTGTCGGTGGCCATCGGCACGTCGTCGTCGGCCTTGCCGAACGCCTTGAAGTAGGCGACCTTGCCGTGCCGGGCGACCAGCACCACCGAGCCCTGATAGGCGTCCTCGGCCAGGTAGCGCTCCTGCAGGGCATCGATGTTGGCCAGGTAGGCGCTGGAAACACCGACCTCTTCGGGATCGACAGGGGTGTACGACTGTGAACTCACGGAAGCATCCTCTCTGCTGCGGCCGGGTGGAGGGCGGCACGTCGTCGTGCACCCGCGGCCGTGGGGTATAAGCCGAATCTAGACCCGGCCAGCCATGTCCGGACGAGTTCTGCCGATCGCTCACCGGTGATTGTGGTGTCGAATCCAGCAACGGGACGGGTTTCGAACAGGGTCGACGTGCTGGACCGGCAGGGTCGTATCCCGGCGAATGCCGGGATCTCTCCTCCGTCGATGCGGACGTTCTTGTGCAGTCGGACGGGGTGCCACCCCCCTCCGCGGGTGGCCTGGTCTGGATGAGGTCGACCGGCGGAGATCCCGGCGTCCGCCGGGATGACGGGGGTGCTTAGGCTCGATGACGGAGTGCGTCGTCCGGAATGACGGAGTGCGTCGGCTGCGTCGGCGGTCTGGTCTCGGTGAGGTCGACCGGCGGAGATCCCGGCGTCCGCCGGGATGACGGAGTGCTTCTTCCGGGATGACGGAGTGCGTCCGCCGGGATGACGGAGTGCGTCGGCTGCGTCGGCGGCCCGGTCTCGGTGAGGTCGACCCGAGGAGATCCCGGCGTCCGCCGGGATGACGAATTGCATCACCGGGATGACGGAGTGCTTCTTCCGGGATGACGCAGTGCTTCTTCCGGGACGACGGAGTGCTTCTTCCGGGATGACGGAGTGCGTCGCCGGGTGACGGAGTGCTTCAGCCGGGATGACGGGCCGTCAGTCGCCGGCAGGCACGACGCGGCCCCGGTCACCGTCCACCACAACCTGCATGCCCGGGATCAGGACGCTGGTGCCGACGCCGGTGCCCATCACCGCCGGAATGCCGTACTCGCGGGCCACGATCGCGGCATGCGACGCCACTCCCCCGTGGTCGACCACCACGGCCACCGCCCGGGTGAACAGCGGCGTCCAGGCCGGGTTGGTCGCACCGCACACCAGCACGTCGCCCGGACGCAGCAGGCCGAACTGTTCGGGGCCTGCGATCACCCGCACCGGCCCCCGTGCCGTGCCGCCGCCACCGGCCACGCCGGTGACCAGGGCCGCCGCGTCGGACCGGCCCGGGTAGAGGGTGGTGGTGGCGATCAGGGGAGATCCGGCCAGCGCGTCGAAGGCCGCGCGTCTGCGCCGGACGGCCGCACGCAGCTGCGGCCCGGGCGGGTTCTGCAGGGGGTCGGCGATCGCTTGCAGGTCGCTCCAGGTCAGGTACCAGACGTCGGTCGAGGTGTCGATCGCGCCGGCCTCGGCCAGCCGACGGCCCGCCTCGACCACCGCGTGCCGGACGGGCGGCATGGTGCGGCTCAGCTCGAAATGGGTGTCCTCACGCACCTGGACGCCTGCGGACGCCTTGGTCACCAGGCGGCGTACTCGGCCCTGGCTACGGGTGGCATGGACGAGCGGGTGCGCCTGCAGCCGCTCCACGGCCGCTGGGAACGGCGGCGTGCCGGTCGCTTTCGAGTCGGCCAGCAGCACCTGAACCAGTGCCAGCACGGTCGCAGGTGACTCGGCCCAGTCGGGCTCACGCAGCAGCAGGATGCTGCCGGTCTCGCGGTGCCCGAACTCGGCCAGGAAGTCGTCGAGTCGCTGCCGGACGGCACCCGCCGCAGGATCGCCGCTCAACAGCGCCAGGGCCCCGTCGGGGTCGAGCGCCGACAGCCGTCTGGCCAGCTCGGGCGACTCGCGCAGCTCGGCGGCGATCCCGTCCAGCTCGGCATTGGCCCGGGCCGTCTCGGTGGGCAGCTCCAGCAGCAACGCGGCGAACAGCTGCGGCAGCCCCAGCACGCCCAGCAGCACGCGCAACCTGACCATCGCGGCGACAGCCGGCGGCAGGTAGCCGACCCGCAGCGCAGTCATCACCTCCATCAGGTCGTTGGCCCGGCCGGGCACAGCCAGCAGCTCCCGCCAGGTCAACGCGCTCATGTTCAGCGCGGCCAGCCCGTCGACCGCCGTGCGGTAGCGGCGGTACCGCGGATCGGAGCGCCACCCGTTCGGGTCGCGCCCCATTCGCGACAGGGTGCGCAGCAGCCGCGACGGCGTGCGCACCGTCGGATGCGGATTGGGCGGCACGAAGGCGCTGACCACCGCGTCGTCGGCGATCAGCACGTCGTCGAAGCTGACGTGCCCACCGACCAGCCCACCGACCAACCCTTCCAGGTGCCGGCCCACCGTGCGCGTCCATGCGGTCAACTCCATCGGGTAGGGGCGGCGCGGCACCAGCTCAACGATCACCGGCCCGGTGAACCGCTGGATCGTGTTCAGCCGGATCGGCGCGGGGGGCAGCGCCGTCATCGGACGCGCCTGCACGATCGCGATCCGGCCCTCGGCGATGGCCCACTCGATGTCCTGCGGATGACCGAAATGGGCGGCGATGCGTCGTCCGATCGCAGCCAACCGGACGAGGTCGGGCTCGCCCAGCCGTTCCGCGGGGGCATCCCGGAGCGTCACGGTACCGCCGCCCGGCAGTGCTCGGATCACCACCTCGCGCCTGCCGTCGCGGTGTTCGATCACCTGGTCGCGGGCATCGAGAACCGTGTGATCGGGGGTGACCAGCCCGCTCACCACCGCTTCGCCCAGGCCCGGGTTGGCGTCGATCACCACCTGGTCGCGGGCTCCGGTGACCGGATCGGCGGTGAACATCACCCCGGCGTGTTCGGCGGCAACCATGCGCTGCACCACCACGGCGATCGCCACGCTCGCCGGGTCGATGCCCAGCCGGTCGCGGTAGGCGATGGCGCGTGGCGTCCACAGCGAGGCCCAGCAGTCGCGGACGGCTTCGATCACCTGCCGCTCCCCCACCACGCCGAGGTAGGTGTCCTGCTGGCCGGCGAACGCCGCCCCGGGCAGGTCCTCCGCGGTGGCGCTGGAACGCACGGCCACCGGGCCGCCACCCAGGGACCGGTAGGCCGCTGCCACCGCTTCAGCGACCTGGGTGGGCACCGCCAGGGCGCGAACGGCTTCCAGTCGATGTGGTCCGGCGCCGACCGCCGAACGGTAGGCGGCCGTGCTGACCACGAAGCCGGACGGCACGTCGAAGCCTGCGGCGATCAGCTCGCCCAGGTTCGCGCCCTTGCCGCCGGCCAGCTCGAGGTCACTCGCCCGCAGCCCGTCCAGGGGCACGCACCACCCAGCGCTCATGGGGCTCAGCCTAGAACCCGGATCCGGGCCGAGCGTCAGGTCAGAAGTCGATCCGGACGACCGCCCGCCGCTTGGTCGGCCGGCTCACCTCGCTGAACCCGGCCCTGGTGAACATGGCCAGGGTGCCCACGTGCAGCTCTTCGGTGAGCGCCGCCGTGGCCAGGATCGGGTAGGCCTCCAGCGCGCGGGCACCGTTGTCGCGGGCATGCTGCACCGCGGCGGCGACCAGCCGCGAGGCGTAGCCGTGCCGCCGATGCCCGGCCCGCGTGGTGAAGCAGGTGATCGCCCAGACCGACGGGTCGTCGCGGTTCTCGTCGCGACCCTCCCACGGCACCTTGTGAAAGCGCCGCAGGCCGGCGTACTCGCTGCGCGGCTGCACCGCGCACCAGGCGACCGGTTCGCCGTCCATCAGGCCGATCAGTCCAGGACCCGGCCGGTCGGCCAGGTCGCCTCGCAGCCGGAAGGCGAGCTCCTGGACACCCAACTTCGCGAACGACTCCCGCGGCGCCAGCTGATAGCGCTGGCAGTGGCACACAGAGGCCGGGCCGCGGCTGCCGAACACGCTCGCGACCGCCTCGAAACCGGCCTCGGACGCCTGTCGGACCGACCAGCCCTCACTCACCCGAGCCGTCCAATGCCTGCTCGAGGTCGCGCCACAGGTCGTCCACGTGCTCAAGGCCGACCGAGAGCCGGACCAGGTTCTCGGGCACGCTCACCGGCTCGGCCGGAATGCGCCGGCGCCGCTCGATCAGCGATTCGACTCCGCCCAGGCTGGTGGCCGGCACCCACAGCCGGACGTGCCGTACCAGCTCGTCCGCTGCCTCGCGTCCGCCGCCCAGTTCGATCGACAGCATGCCGCCGAACCCGCGCATCTGCGACTTGGCCCGCTGGTGCCCCGGGTCGGAGGACAGCCCCGGGTAGCGCACCCGGCTGATCGCCGGATGCCCGGCCAGCCGCTCGGCCAACACGCCGGCCGAGGCCTGCTGCCGGTCCAGCCGCACAGCCAGGGTGCGCAGACCGCGCAGGGCGAGCCAGGCCTCCATGGGGCCCAGAATGCCGCCGTGCAGACCGCGGTAGCCCCGCAGGCCCTCCAGCAGCTCGGCGTCGTGCGCCACCAACAGCCCCAGCACCACGTCGGAATGGCCGGAGAGGTACTTGGTGCCCGAGTGCATCACCACGGACGCCCCCAGCGCCAGCGGGTTCTGCAGCAGCGGCGTGGCGAAGGTGTTGTCGACGGCCAGCCGGACCCCCAGGCGCTGCGCCGCTGCGCCGAGCGCGCCGAGATCGGCCACCTGCAGCAGCGGATTGGTCGGGGACTCCAGCACCAGCCAGTCCGCGCCTGGCAGCGCGGCCACCACGGCCTCGGTGTCGGACACGTCGACCAGGGTGAGCGAGAAGCGTCCAGCCTGCGCGAGTGCACCGGCCAGCGACAGCATCGAGCCGTAGCACGAGTCGGCCATCAGCACGCGGCCGCTTTCGGGCACCAGGCTGAACAGCGCAGCGCCGGCCGCCATGCCGGACGCGAAGCACAGCGCGGTGCCGCCCTCGAGCCCGCCGACCGCTTCTTCGAGGGCGCGCCAGGTGGCGTTGTTCATGCGGCCGTAGACGCCGGGGTCGGTGGCCCCGAACGGCTCCCAGGACACGTAGGTGGAGGTCAGTTCCACTACGGGGCTGACCGGTGCGCCCGGCTGGTGCGGCGGGCGTCCGGCCACCACGGCGACGGTCTCGGGCGACCAGGACTGCTCGTTCATCGGTGCTCAACCTCTCGCCTGCCAGCACCGAGCCACTGGACGGTTACCCGGTCACTTTCGCCCACTACGGCGACAGTGGCGGCATTTGTGGCCGGTGGGCGCCGGAACGGTGACATCGCCTCGCTACCGGGCATGCTTGGGCCGCCTCGGGTCACGCACCAACGGCTCACGCTCGCTCAGCGACTCGCGCACCTGCTTGCGCAAGACCTTGCCCAGCATGGAGGCGGGCAGTTCGTCGACGACGTAGAAGGCCCGGGGCACCTTGTAGCCGGTCAGCCGCTGCTTGCACCACGCACGCAGGTCGGCATCCCTCAGTTCGGTGCCGGCCTCGGGCACCACCGCGGCCACCACCCGTTCGCCGCCCACCTCTTCGTTCGGCAGGCCCACCACCGCCGCACCGGCCACCCCAGGGTGTTCCAGCAGCGCCTCCTCGACCTCGGACGGCGCGACGTTGAAGCCGCCGGTGATGATCAGCTCCTTCACCCGGTCGACGATCGTGGTGAAGCCGTCCACGTCCACGGTGACCAGGTCTCCGGTGCGTAGCCAGCCGCCGGGCAGCAGCGACTTGTCGGTCTCGGCCGGGTTGTTCCAGTAGCCGCTGAACACCTGCGGCCCCTTGATCAGCAGTTCTCCGGGGTCGCCCTGCGCCACCTCGCGGGCAGGGTCGTCCGGGTCGACCACCCGCATCCAAGTGCTGGGAAACGGGACGCCGATGGTGCCGGTGCGCCGGGACGGTGCGAACGGGTTGCCCAAGCACACCGGCGACGCCTCGGTCATGCCGTACCCCTCGACCAGCAGGCCGCCGGAGACCGATTCCCACAGCTCGACCGTCGAGGTGGGCAGCGCCATCGCGCCCGAGATGCAGTACTTCGCCGAGCGCAGGCTGATGCCGCGCTTCTTGGCCCGCGCGGCGGTGGCCTCATAAATCGGCGGGACGGCGCAGTACACCGTCGGCGGGTGCTTCTTCGCCGCGGCGAGCACCTGGTCGACGTCGAAGGCGGGGAACAGCACCAGCCGGGCCTGCTTGAGAATGCCGTAGGTCATGAACAGCGTCATGCCGAATGCGTGAAACATCGGCAGGATCGCGTAGAACACCTCCTTGCGGTACTGGGCGCCGTGCATCCAGGCCTCGCCCTGCCGCGCGTTCGCGAACAGGTTGGAGTGACTGAGCATGGCGCCCTTGGGCTGCGCGGTGGTGCCGGAGGTGTACTGAATGACCGCCAGATCGTGGACGCTCGGACGGGGGTGGCCCGGATCGAGCACCGGCGAGGCCAGCAGCGACTCCCAGCTGGACGTTCCCGGCGCCGGCTGGGTGAGCTTGTCGCGCAGCGCCCGCAGCTTGGGAATCGGCAGCGCCAGCGCGACCTGCTGCAGGGGCGGAAAGGCCTTGAGCAGGCTGACCGAGACGATGTGATCGGGCTCGATCTCGAAATCGTTGTCGCGCAGCTTGGCCGCGGCGACATCCCACGCGATCACCACCGTGGCGCCGTGATCGTCGAACATGTGGTGCAACTCGCGGGCGGTGTAGAGCGGGTTGTGCTCCACCACGATTGCGCCCAGGCGCAGCACGGCGTAGAACGCGACGATGTGCTGCGGGCAGTTGGGCAGGATCACCGCCACCCGGTCGCCGGCGCGGACGCCCAGCCGGCGCAACCCCTCAGCCGCCTTGGCGATCTGCTCGCCGAGTTGGGCGTACGTGGTCTCGCGACCGAAGAACTGCGTCGCGACGGCCGATCTACCTTCGGCGACCGAACGTTCGTACAGGCTCACCAGCGACTCGGTGGGCAGCTCGATCTCAGCCGGCACGCCCGGCTGGTAGTGGCGCGTCCACGGGGCGGGCAGGGTTTCGCTCATGGGGCACATCCTTCCGGTGTTGGGCCGCGAACGCACCTCTCAGCACGCGGGGCGCCGCGGTACGTCATTGGCTGGGGCGGGTGGCAGCGGGCTCCAAGCTCGACCGGCGTGACTGTGCGCGCTGGGATCCCGGCGTCCGCCGGGATGACGGTCTCGTGTGGACCGGCGTGACTGTGCGCGCGCCCGAGATCCCGGCATCCGCCGGGATGACGTTGTGGTTTCGACCGGCGTGACTGTGCGCGCTGGGATTTCGGCATCCGCCGGGATGACGTTGTGGTTTCGACCGGCGTGACTGTGCGCGCTGGGATCCCGGCATCCGCCGGGATGACCTTTCCGTTTCGACCAGCCCCTACAGCAGTGCCTCCAGCTTGGTGACGGTGTTGACGTTGCGGCTGGTGACCAGGCGGGGCTTGACCAGCACGGGCAGCCTGGCGGCCAGCTTGGAGCGGCCGATGCCGTCCACGAAGTCGATCCAGACCTCGTGATCGCCGACCAGGATGCGCTCGTTCACCGCCACCTCCTTCAGCCGCTCGGCCAGATCGGAGGGCGCCGGGCCGTCCAGAAAGCACAGCAGCACCCGCGATCCGGAGCTGTCGGCGAACGGATTGACCCGCAGCAACGAACGCAGCTGCGACTGTGAGCGCAGCAGCACCTCGACGGCGAAACCGGTGTCCTTGGCGATCGCCTGCTCGAAGCTGGAGCGGACGCTCCGCTCACCCCCCGACGCGGTGAACACGACGTTGCCCGAGGCCAGCAGCGTGGCCACCTCGGTCAATCCGGCCTCAGCCGCCGACTCTTTCAAGGCGGCCATGGTCAGGGTCCGCCCGCCCACGTTGACCGCCCGCAACAGCCCCGCCCAGCGGGCGCCGCTCACCATGCACGTGCCACAGTCGACATGCGCCCATCGTGCGGCATCCGGGCGGCGCTGGCCAGTTCGCACGGTGCCCGATTGCCGAGCGCCGCCGCGGGTGATTGCATCAAGCTGTCAGAACGGAGGGGTTGCCGATGCCTCGGGTGGGCCTGAGCGGTGTGCCGAGCGACACCGATGCGTCCGAGTGCGCGTCGCATGAGCGGCGAATCGCCCCCACGTTGACGCAGGCACAGTGGGTCCCGCTGGCGCAGGCCCACGCCGATCGGGTCGAGCCCTGGGTGCGACCGCACCTGGCCCGGCGCTCGCGGCAGCAGCCGCACCCGGTCGAGGACTTCCTGTGGCGCTACTACTCCTACCCGCCCCAGGCACTGCGCACCTGGCATCCGGGCTGGGGCGTCGAGCTGAGCGGCGACGTCGCCGGATTCGGCACCGTCCGTGGGTTCGTGGTGGACGGGGATCGTGCCCGGGTCGATCCCGCGCTGCCGGCCCGGCGGGCCGTCCAGGTGCGCGAGATCCGTGACCTGCTGGTGGCGACGCAATCGCGTCCGCCCCGGCTCGGGTGCTTCGGCCTGCACGAGTGGGCGATGGTCTACCGGCAGCCGGCCGAGCAGGTGCGGCACGCCCTGGTGCCGCTGCGGCTGGGCGCCGCGGGCACGGACGCGGTGGTGGATGCGCACCGGATCAGCTGCAGCCACTACGACGCCTACCGGTTCTTCACCGAGGCGGCGGCTCCGCTGAACACGATGCGTCCGACCCTGGCCACCCGGGTGGTCAATGAGCAGCCGGGCTGCCTGCACGCGGGCATGGACGGTCTACAAATGGGCCTACAAACTGGCGCCGTTCAGCTCCGCCGACCTGGTCGCCGACTGCTTCGCGCTGGCCCGTGAGATCCGGGTGTTCGACATGCGTGCCTCGCCCTACGACCTCAGCGCGTGGGGGTACGACCCCGTCCGCATCGAGACCCCGGACGGCAAGGCCGACTACGTGCGGGCGCAGCGTGACTTCAGCGCGCGATCGGGTGTTCTGCGGGCCGGTCTGATCAAAGTGTGCGACCAGGTGCTAGACGACCGCGCTCGCACCGCCTGAGGCGTCAGCGGAACAGGTCGGCCTCGACCACATCGCGCCGGCTGCGTCCCGAATCGGGGGTTGCGGGCAGGGCGAACGAACTGAACTGGTAGCCGCGCTGCAGCAGCGAGCCCGTGCGCAGCGCCTTGGAGCGGCCGAACTGCGGACGTTCCAGCTCGGGGCGCTCCAGCTCCACCGCGCCGATCCGCAGCGACCGCGCGGTCGGCAGCAGCACCAGCAACACCCCGACAGCCAGCAGGGTGGCCCGGATCCCGTCCGATTCCGGCGGCGGCAGCAGGTTGAACAGGGCCACGATCAGCACCACGACGCCGGCCAGCACGAAGCCGAGCGACTGCAGGCGACGGCGCCGCAGGTAGACGTCGTGCGCGTCCAGCAGGGCTTCGAGCCGGCGGGGCTCGTCGGCGTCCCGGCGATGGCCGAGCAGGTGTAGGCGGCGAGCAAGGCCCGTCCGCTCGGTACGGCAGCAGGGGTGGGTGAGACGGCGCAGGTGTGTCAACAGGGCGGCTGCGTCGGCGCGCAGGCCGGCGTCGCGGCGCAGCCCGAGCCGGTCCAGCTCTTCCTGCGCGGTGACCGCGGCGTGCAGCCCGCGCCGGCAGACCTCGGCGAACAGCGTGGGTGACAGCGGCTCTGAGCCGACCGGCCCGGCGGAGCGTCCGGTCTGTAGGTACTGCCGGGTCGAGACGTGCAGGTCGGCGGCGAACCGGTAGTCGGCGGTGGCCTGGACGAGCTGTGCGGCGCTCTCGGCGGACCTTTCGTCGGCCTCGGCGCCGGCGCCCCTGGCCAGCGCACCCTCGAACTCGCATTCGGCTTTCAGCACCCTGGCCAGCAGGTGCTCCGGCATGGCTGCGGTGCAGGCGAGGGCATCGGCCAGCGCCCCGCGGTGATCGCCGCTGAACAGCGCCGCCTGGGCCTGCAGCACCCTCAGGTCCATGTCGTGGCGACGGGCGGTGAGCACCTGCTCCAGCAGCGTGCTGGCGTCGGCCTCGCGTCCAGAACGCAGGGCCAGCACGGCCGCCAGCACGTGCGTCGACCACGGCTCGTCCGCGGCCGGCGGTTGGGCCAGCATGCGTTCGGCGAGCCGGTCGTCGCCGGCCAGCAGCGCCAGCCGCAGCCGCGGCCCCAGATCGAGGTCATCGCCCGAACGGGCCAGCAGTGCCCGGGCGGTGGTCTGGCCGCGCAGCCGGGCGCTGCGCAGGTACTGCGCGTCCGCGTCCGTCGTGGCCGGCTCGGCGCCCCACTGCCCCGCCGTCCACAGCGCGGCGTCGGCGAACGTCGATTGGGCTGCCGGATCGGCCGACCCGTCGGCGATCGCCTCCAGCTCACGCAGCGCCGCGGCCGCCCCGGCCCGGTCGGCCAGCATCAGGCGTAGTCGCAGGGCGGAACGATGCAGGTCTGGCGACGTGGCGTCGTCGTCGGCGGCATCGCGGAAGTGGTCCCACCCCTCGGCGAAGCGACCCTGCAGCTGGGCGAGCCGGCCCGCCTGGATGCAGTAGACGTGCGCCCAGTGCCCGCTCGGATCGTCCTCGCGCCCGGCGTCCACACCCAGGCCGGCGCGGCGGGCGCCCTGCAGCAGCCGGAGCCGGCCCAGCGTCTCGCCGCAGACCCGCTCCGCCTCGGGAAAGCGGCCCACCTCGGTCATCGCCAGCACCCAGGCGAACCGGTCGTCCAGGTTGAGCTCGAGGGCGGAGTGGCCCCACCGCTCCAACCGGTCGAACAGCTGGGCGGCGGGTTCGAACCGGCCCAGTTCGCAGTTCGCGCTCGCGCACACCAGCACCCGGCCCAGTGAGTCGTCCGAGTTCTCGGCGAGCTGCAGCGCGAGCGCGGGGTTGCTGGAGGTCAGCAGGTTCGCCGCTGCCAGCGCCGAACGGGGTCCGGCCCCGGCGAAGCTCTCCAGTGCGGTGTCGAACTGTTCCTGATAGCCGATCGGCGGGTTGAACCGCACCGTGAGTTCGTGCAGCGCCTGCAGTCGATCGATCAACTCCAGCCCACGGTCGTCCGATGCGGGCCGCAGGACCACAGTGCAGAGCAGGCTCGCCCAGGCGTCGGTGAGCAGCGTGCGATCGGGCAGGCCGCCCCGGGGTCGTTGACCGGCCAGGTCGGCGAACACCTCCGCGGCCCAGAGCAGAAACGTGACGTTTGTCGACAGCCGGTCGACGGCCCGGTGCAGAGCGGACGCGGCACCGTCCGGATCGCTGACCAGCAGCGCCTCCACCTCTGCCTTTGCGGTGGCGGCGGTCAGTCGAGGACGACGCGGGCGCGCCGGCTTGTCGAAGTTCAGCAGTTCGTCGGAGCGCAGGCCCGCGGGCAGCGCCGCATCGGACCGTGCGGTGCCGAGCAGCGCAGTCATCGGATCCCCCCTTCCGGTCACAGGAGCGGCCGGGCAGCCCCCAGGAACGTTCCGCACCCGACGAACGTCCGGGTGAACAATGGCCTGCGCGACCGGCCCACGGCAATGGGTGGAATTGCCACCACCGGCCGCGGCAGGACCGGGTTCTGCCGGCGGAGGGGTTCAGCGTCGCCCGACAGCCTCAGCGGGTCAGTCGCTTTCCACCCACTCAGCGGCGGCGACCTCGGCCGGCGAGGGGCCCTTGATGTAGCTGGTGGCGGTCAGCGTGCCCTCGCGCGACACGTAGGTGTCGGCGGCCGGGGCGATGTCGGTGTTCTGGCAACTGACGCCGAGCCAGGTGCCGTCCCCCAGTTTGACCAGGGTCACGCTGATCAGCCCGCGGCGCGGATCGACCGGCACGAACTCGGGATCGACCTGGCCGGTGATCTGCCACTGCGCCAGTACCACCGCCGCGTCGTCGCCGAGGTAGCGCTGGTTCACCTTGTGCAGCCGGATCCTGGCGTTGGCGAAGGCGTGCTGAAAGCCGAACCGCTGGGCGCGCACGATCGAGTGCCGGCCGGTCCACCACAGCCCGACCACGTTGACGAAGTCGGCGTCCTCGACGAAGAGCCCCGATCGCGTCGGCGTCCTTGGCGTCCCAGGCGCGGACGTACTCGTGGATCAGGTCGAGCGGCTCGGTGAGCGGGTTGACCGCCGGCGAGCGGTCCGGAAACGGCAGCTGCGTCATGGCGACCGCCCGCTTGAGCAGCTTCTTGAGCTTGGCCACACGCACTCCTTGATTGGCTATCCGACTCGACAGGGTTGAACGCCAGCGTGACGATGGCGACGCCCCGCCGTCAATGGGCTGACGACGGGGCGGGCTCGAAGCAGGCTCCTAGACCATCAGCTGGCGCTCGGTGGGCAGGATCGGCTTGGGCAGCCGGGAGCGGCCCTGCAGGTAGGCGTCCACGCCGTTGGCGCAGGAGCGGCCTTCGGCGATCGCCCAGACGATCAACGACTGGCCGCGGCCGGCGTCGCCACAGACGAACACGCCCGGCACCGAGGTGGCGTAGGTCTCATCGCGGGCCACGTTGCCGCGCGGGTCGAGGTCGACCCCCAGCTGCTCGACCAAGCCCCTGGTCTCGGGACCGACGAAGCCCATCGCCAACAGCACCAGCTCGGCCGGGATCTCCTTGTCGCTGCCGGGGACCGGCTCGAAGCGTCCGTTGGTGAACGCCACCTCGGTGAGCCGCAGGGTCGTCACGTTGCCGTCGGCGTCGCCGACGAACTCGCTGGTCGAGACCGAGTAGACCCGATCCCCCGCCTCTTCATGGGCGGAGCTGACCCGGAAGATCATCGGGTAGGTGGGCCACGGCTGATTGGCCGGACGCTGCTCGGGCGGGGTCGGCAGAATCTCCAGCTGCGTGACGGACGCCGCCTGCTGCCGGATGGACGTGCCGAGGCAGTCCGCGCCGGTATCGCCGCCGCCGATGATCACCACGTGCTTGCCGGTGGCGGTGATCTGGTCCTCGACCTGCTGGCCGACCGCGACCCGGTTGGCCTGCGGCAGAAACTCCATCGCCTGGTGGATGCCGGTCAGCTCGCGACCCGGCACCGGCAGGTCGCGGGCGATCGTCGAGCCGATCGCCAGCACCACGGCGTCGAAGCGTTCGAGCAGTTCGTCACCGCTCATCTCACCCTCGCTGCCGATCGGACGGCCCGGCTTGAACACCGTGCCCTCCAGGCGCATCTGCTTGAGCCGGCGCTCGAGCACCGCCTTCTCCATCTTGAACTCGGGGATGCCGTAGCGCAGCAGGCCGCCGATCGCGTCGGCCCGCTCGTACACCACGACCGTGTGCCCGGCCCGGGTGAGCTGCTGGGCGACCGCCAGTCCGGCCGGGCCGGAGCCGATCACGGCGACCGTTTTGTTGGTGTGCCATTCGGGGGTCACCGCGGTCACCCGGCGGTCGCTCCAAGCACGGTCGATGATCGCGACCTCGACGTTCTTGATGGTCACCGGTTCGCGGTTGATGCCCACCACGCAAGCGGTTTCACAGGGTGCCGGGCACAGCCGTCCGGTGAACTCGGGAAAGTTGTTGGTGGCGTGCAGCCGGTCGGTGGCACCCCGCCAGTCGTCGCGCCAGACCAGGTCGTTCCATTCGGGGATCAGGTTGCCCAGCGGGCAGCCCTGATGACAGAACGGAATGCCGCAGTCCATGCAGCGGCCGGCCTGGGCGCTGATGATCGGCAGCACGGCCTTGCCGGGCGACTCGGGGTAAACCTCATTCCAGTCGTGCACCCGCTCCGCCACCGGACGCCGGCCCGCAACCTCGCGCGGCGTGGTCATGAATCCCCTGGGGTCAGCCATGCGCGGCCTCCATCATCATCGTGGTGGTCGTCTCTTCGTCCAGCCCGGCCTGTTCCGCCTCCTCGCGGGCGGCGACCACGCGGGCATAGTCACGCGGGGTGACGGTGATGAACCGTGCGGCCAGGTCGTCCAGCTGCAGCAGCCGTTCGGCGACCGCCGAACCGGTCTCTTCGTGGTGCTTGACCAGCAGCTCACGAATGCGGGCCAGGTCGTCGTCGCTGACCTCCAGCGGATCGACCAGCTCGGTGTTCAGCCGGTCGCGGTCCAGATCGAGCACGTACGCCACGCCCCCGGACATGCCGGCGGCGAAGTTGCGTCCGGTGCCGCCCAGAATCAGCGCTTCACCACCGGTCATGTACTCACAACCGTGGTCGCCCACGCCCTCGACCACCGCGGTGGCGCCCGAGTTGCGCACGCAGAACCGTTCACCGGCCTTGCCCCGGATGAACAGCTCACCGGAGGTGGCGCCGTAGCCGATCACGTTGCCGGCGATGATGTGCTCCTCGGCGACGAATGCGGCGTCGTCAGCGGGCCGGACGATCAGTCGTCCGCCGGACAGGCCCTTGCCGAAGTAGTCGTTCGCGTCGCCGACCAGGCGCAACGTGATGCCGGCCGGCAGAAACGCGCCGAAGCTCTGCCCCGCGGTGCCGCGCAGGGTCACGTCGATGGTGTTCTCGGGCAACCCGCGGCCTTCGGTCGCCTTGGTCACCTCGTGGCCGAGGATCGTGCCGACGGTGCGGTCGACGTTGCGGACGGCGAGGTCGGCGCGCACCAGTTCGCCGCCGGTGATCGCCGGCTGGGCCAGCTCGATCAGCTTGACGTCGAGCTTGGTGTCGAGGCCGTGGTCCTGGCCGGTGATGTTGTGCAGCGGACCGTCGGTGTCGACCCAGTGCAGGATCGGCGACAGGTCGAGACCCTGCGCCTTCCAGTGGTTGATGGCGCGCCGGGCCTGCAGCACCTCGACATGGCCGACGGCCTCTTCGATCGTGCGGAAGCCCAGGGACGCCAGCAGTTCGCGCACCTCTTCGGCGATGTACTCGAAGAACGTCACCACATGGTCGGCCTGGCCGCTGTACTTGGCGCGCAGTTCGGGGTTCTGGGTGGCGACCCCGACCGGGCAGGTGTCGAGGTGGCAGACCCGCATCATCACGCACCCCGACACCACCAGCGGCGCGGTGGCGAAGCCGAACTCCTCGGCCCCCAGCAGGGCGCCGATCACCACGTCGCGGCCGGTCTTCAGTTGGCCGTCCACCTGCACCACGATGCGATCGCGCAGGCCGTTGATCAGCAGCGTCTGCTGGGTCTCGGCCAGGCCGAGCTCCCAGGGGCCGCCGGCATGCTTGAGAGAGGTCAGCGGAGCCGCGCCGGTGCCGCCGTCGTGGCCCGAGATCAGCACCACGTCGGCCTTGGCCTTGCTGACGCCGGCGGCGACGGTTCCGACGCCGATCTCGGCGACCAGCTTGACGTGCACCCGGGCGACCGGATTGGCGCACTTGAGGTCGTGGATCAGCTGCTTGAGGTCTTCGATCGAGTAGATGTCGTGGTGCGGCGGCGGGCTGATCAGGCCGACGCCCGGCGTGGAGTGCCGGGTCTTGGCCACCCACGGGTACACCTTCTGGCCGGGCAGCTGGCCGCCCTCGCCGGGCTTGGCGCCCTGCGCCATCTTGATCTGAATGTCGGTGGCGTTGGTCAGGTAGTCGGAGGTGACCCCGAATCGTCCGGACGCCACCTGCTTGATCGCCGAGCGCCGGACGGGGTCGTGCAACCGGTCGGCGTCCTCGCCGCCCTCGCCGGTGTTGGACTTGCCGCCCAGCCGGTTCATGGCCACGGCGAGGGTCTCGTGCGCCTCGCGCGAGATGGAGCCGTACGACATGGCGCCGGTGGAGAACCGCTTGACGATCTCGCTGACCGGCTCGACCTGGTCGATCGGCACCGGCTTGCGGTCGGAGCTGAACTCGAGCAGGCCGCGCAGCGTCATCAGCCGCTTCGACTGGTCGTTCACCCGCTCGGTGTAGGCCTTGAAGATGTCGTAGCGCTTGGTGCGGGTCGAGTGCTGCAGCCGGAACACCGTCTCGGGGTCGAACAGGTGCGGCTCGCCCTCGCGGCGCCACTGGTATTCGCCGCCCACGTTGAGGGTGCGGTGGGGCAGGGAGATGCGGTCCGGCGGGTAGGCCATGGCGTGCCGTGCCGAGATGCCGCGGGCGATCTCGTCCAGGCCGATGCCCTCGACCCGGCTGGTGGTGCCGGTGAAGTAGGCGTCGACGAACTCGGTGCTCAGCCCGAGCGCTTCGAAGATCTGCGCGCCGGTGTAGGACGCGATCGTCGAGACGCCCATCTTCGACATCACCTTCAGGACGCCCTTGCCGAGCGCCTTGCGCACGTTGGCGACCGCCTGGTCGGGGTCGACCTTGACCAGCCACTCGCGGCGGGCCAGGTCTTCGGCCGATTCGAAGGCCAGGTAGGGGTTGACCGCGGCGGCACCGTAACCGACCAGCAGCGCCACGTGATGCACCTCGCGCACGTCGCCGGCCTCGACGATCAGCCCGACCTCGGTGCGTCGCTTCTGCCGCACCAGGTGCTGGTGCACCGCCGCGGTGAGCAGCAGGGACGGGATCGGCGCCAGGTCGGCGTTGCTGTGCCGGTCGGAGAGGATGATCGTGCGACAGCCCCGGTCGATGGACGCGGTGACCTCGACGCACAGCTCGTCCAGCTTGGCCTTGAGACCGGCGGCCCCGTCTTCGACCCGGTACAGGCCGCGCACCACGTGGGTGTCGTAGGCGGGCATGGAGCCGTCGCGGTTGATGCGCACCAGCTTGGCCAGCTGGTCCGAATCGAGCACCGGATAGCCGATCATGATGTGCTTGCACGAATCGGGGCCGGGCTCGAGCAGGTTGCCCTCGGGGCCGAACATGCTGCTCAGCGAGGTGACCAGCTCTTCGCGGATCGCGTCCAACGGCGGGTTGGTGACCTGGGCGAACAGCTGCGCGAAGTAGTCGAACAGCAGCCGGGGCCGATCGCTCAGCACGGCCAGCGGCGTGTCGGTGCCCATCGACCCGATCGGTTCGGCACCGCTGTTGGCCATCGGGGCCAGAATGATCTTGAGCTCTTCGTGGCTGTAGCCGAACACCTGCTGGCGGCGCAGCACCGACGCCGCACTGTGCACCACGTGCTGCCGGTCGGGCAGGTCGTTGAGGTCGACCCTGCCCTGCTCGAGCCACTGCCCGTACGGATGCTCGGCGGCCAGCGACGACTTGATCTCGTCGTCGTCGATCAGCCGGTGCTCGTTCATGTCGACCAGCAGCATGCGGCCGGGCTGTAGCCGGCCCTTGGCGATCACCTTGCTCTGCGGAATGTCGATCACGCCCGCCTCGGACGCGAACACCACCAGGCCCTCGTCGCTGACCCAGTAGCGGCCCGGACGTAGGCCGTTGCGGTCGAGCGTGGCGCCGATCAGGGTGCCGTCGGTGAAGCAGACGGCCGCAGGACCGTCCCAGGGCTCCATCAGCGAGGAGTGGAACGAGTAGAACGCCTTGCGGGCGGGGTCCATCTCGGCGTTGTTCTCCCAGGGCTCCGGGATCATCATCATCACCGCGTGCGGCAGGGAACGTCCGCCCAGGTGCAGCAGCTCGAGCACCTCGTCGAACGACGCCGAGTCGGAGCCGCCGGGGGTGCAGATCGGGAACAGCCGCTCCAGATCGCCCGGGATCAGGTCGGTGGCCAGCAGTGCCTCGCGGGCCCGCATCCAGTTGCGGTTGCCCTTGACGGTGTTGATCTCGCCGTTGTGCGCGATCAGCCGGTAGGGGTGCGACAGCTCCCAGGCCGGGAACGTGTTGGTGCTGAACCGGGAGTGCACCAGCGCCATGGCGGACGCGGTGCGCGGATCGGTCAGGTCGGGAAACACCTCGGCCAGCTGCTGTGTGGTGAGCATGCCCTTGTAGACGGTGGTGCGGGCCGACAGCGAGGCGAAGTACACCCCGGAGTCGTTGCGGGCACGCTGCCGCAGCGGGTAGGCGATGCGATCGAGGGCGATGCCGCTGTCGCCGTTCGGGGAACTCAGGAACAGCTGCTCGAAGACCGGCATCACGTCACGCGAGATCGGGCTCAGGGTGCGGTCGTGGGTGGGCACTGCGCGCCAGCCCAGCACGTCCAGGCCCTCTTCGACGGCTATGTACTCGATTGTTCGCTTGGCCTGGGCCCGCTTGACCGGAGACTGCGGAAGGAACGCCATGCCCATCGCGTAGGCGCCGGCGTCCGGCAGTTCGAAGTCGACCACGGCGCGAAAGAAGGCGTCCGGCACCTGCAGCAACATGCCCGCGCCGTCGCCGGCGGCCGCGTCCGCACCGGTGGCGCCGCGATGATCGAGGTTCTCCAGGGCGGTCAGGCCCATCGCCACGATGTCATGGCTCGCCTCGCCGCTGAGCTGTGCGACGAACGCCACGCCACAGGCGTCATGCTCGAACGCGGGGTCGTACAAACCCTGCGCGGGCCTGGTAGGCATGGACGTCAAAGCCATGGGCGTCTCTCCTCATCTTCCGGCGTGGGTGGCGAGCCGGAGGGTGCCGATGCGCTCGCCGTCCGGCGTCAACGCTGCACGCGGTGGGAAGCATACGACACGCGCCATTGCGGGCAAGTTACGGCAGCTTGCATGGTGGACGAGCGGCGCTCGGATCGATCTCGACGGCAGCGGGCGCGCCGCTTATCGTGTGGCGATGACCGATCTGCAGTGGACGAGAGTGACGGATGCAGGCGAGGGCGCGTTCAGCCTGGAGCTGCCCGCCGGCTGGCAGCACGACGTCCGCTCGTTCAGGGTCGGGCCGGCCGTACGCCGCGCGGCGCGGGCGGTGTCACCGGACGGATCCGTGCGGCTGAGCCTGCACGACCCCGACCTGCCGAACTTCTTCGAGCCGTCCTCGGGGTTCATTCCGACACCGGGCGTGCACCAGATCGCGCCCTACGTCGAGGCCGGCAGCTTTCTGCCGCAGTACCTGCAGCAGCGCTTCGGCACGGCGCCGGGATTCGCCGCCGACGCGCCGCGGCCGGAGCCTGACCTGGCGCAGCAGAGCGTGCAGCAAAGCGCCGCCCAGGGTGTTCAGCTGCGGGTGACATCGGCGTCGGCGCCGTTTAGGTTCACCGATCAGGGACGGCCGGTCGAGGCGCTGGCGATCGGTTCGACCCTGTCGTTCGGGTCGGGCTGGGTCGCCGACGTGTGCGTGGTGTTCGCCGTGGGCGGGCAGCCGGATCGGCAGCTGCTGCTGCACGCGATGCAGTCGGAGCGGACCAACCAACAGTGGCAGGCGGGCGAGAACCAGCGGTTCGCCGGCCAGCAGGCGATCAACGCGCAGCAGAGCGCCCTGTGGATGCAGACCAGTCAGGCGATGCACGACCAGCGGATGAGTGGCATCGCCGCTGCCGGGGCGGCCAACACGGCGATCCACAACGAGCGGGTGGCGACCGCCGAGGCCGGCACCGCCGCCTACCTGGACCGGCTGAACCAGTCGATGCCCACGGGCTCGGAGGCGGGTGTGGGCGCGCCGGGCCTCGACGAGCAGCACCGGTTCATCAACGCCCTGCGCGAGGAAGAGACGGTGCGAACCGGCACGGGCGACGACGTGCAGGTCGATGCGGGCGCCGACCGGTACTTCGTGGACGAGGCGAACCGTCGATGGGTGGGCGCGTCCGGCAACGTGCAGGCGAACGACTTCACGGCCGCAGGTCTGAACCCGGACGACTGGCAGGAGGGTGAGGTGCGCCGGTAGCTGGGCCGGTCATACGTTCCGCGGCGGATGACAGCCGGGATCTACGAGCGCACGTCCTGGTGGGTTTGGCTGCCGCGGAGCGGGGGTGCACCCCGTCCCGCCCCGGCCAGCCTTCTCGGCTCCGCAAGCTCCGCCGAGAAGTTGTCCGACGCCCGACCACACCCTGACGGCGTGCACCCCCGCTCCGCTTTCCGTCGCGTCTCTGAGGGTGGCACTCAACAACAGCGCCCGCTGGTCGGCCATGGCCGAGCCGATCACCGCGCCGTTCTACCCTCGGTAGCCAGCTCCGGATCTGGGCTGCCGGGGCTTGTCGGGATCGGCTGCCGAAGTTGTCGGGGCCTGGCCTGCCGGTCGGGCTTGCCGAGACACAGCCCCGTGTGTCAACGAATTACCGGTCGGTGGCCGGAGAATCCTCGTGTTTTGTCGCCTCGGTCTGCTCGTCCGCGTCGGCCTCGATCGCCTCGTCCGCTTTCGCGGCTGCCGTGCCATCGGCATCGGCATCCGATGAGGGGGGTTCGTGGCCCGTCCAGGTAGACGGACGCCTCGCGTCCGGGCCTGTTCCTCATCAGCCACACGAATATCGCCACGCCGGCAAGGCAGATCAGCGCCGCCATGGCCTGGTTGAACCGGATCGGGCCGAAGGTGTCGTAGCTGAAGTCGAGCCGGATGCCTTCGGTGAAGAAGCGGCCGAAGCCGTACAGCGCGACATACAGGGCGAACACCTTGCCCCGGCCCAGCCTGAATCGGCGATCGGCCCAGATCAGTGCGAGGGCGACCAGCACGTTCCAGATCGCCTCGTAGGCGAACGTCGGATGAAAGGTCGAGTACTGCTCAAAGCCGGGCACCCGGTGTGCGGGGTCGATCTCGAGGCCCCACGGCAGGTCGGTGGGCAGCCCGTAGAGTTCCTGGTTGAACCAGTTGCCGAAGCGGCCCAATGCCTGCCCCACTGCGATTCCGGGGGCGAGTGAGTCCGCCATCGACGAGAACCGGACACCTTCGTGCCGGCACATAAGCAACGCGGCCAGGGCGCCGCCGCCGATCGCGCCGTAGATCGCGATGCCGCCCTCCCAGATGCGCAGGGCGCTCCACGGGTCGATGCCGGGCCCGAAGTAGTCGCCCAGGTGGGTGAGCACGTGATAGATGCGGGCGCCGACTATTCCGGAAGGGATCGCGACCAGCACGATGGTCTCGAACTGCTCGACGGTGCCGCCCCGGGCCTGCCAGCGCCGACTGCCGATCACCCAGGCGGCGATCATGCCCGTGATCAGGCACAACGCATAGATGTGCAGAAGCAAGGGACCGATCTGCCAGCCGCTGATCGGAGGGGACGGGATGGAGAGCAGCACGCGCCCATACTGCCGCATCGCTGGAATGCCCGGGACAGCCCGGGTAGTGCGCGCCGTCCCGGTGGAGATCCCGGCCGCCTGGGATTGCTGGGAGGATTCCGGACGGACGTGACCACGCGGCCATCCGCCGGGGGGACTCTGCTGCCCTTGTGTGCACTCTGCTGCCTTTGCAAGGGCAGCACAGTGGGTCCAAGGGCAGCAGAGTGGGCATGGAGGATGACCTCTCCACCGCACAACCAGCGCGGGGTGCCAGCATTCACGGGCTCAGCCTGAGCGCCGGACACCGTCCACCAGGTCGGCCAGCACCGTCCGGACGCCGGTCAGATCGCCGGGATCGCCCGCGTCCTCGGCGGCCAGCATCGGCTTGATGAAGGCGGATCCGACGATGACGGCGTCCGCGAAGCCGGCCACGTCGTGCGCCTGGTCGCCGTTGGAGACACCCAGCCCGACCCCGACCAGGGTGTTTGGCGCGAGCCGGCGGACGCGGGCCACCAGGTCGGGAGCCAAGGACGATGACTGCGTGCGCGTGCCGGTGACGCCCATCACCGCGGTCGCGTACAGCCAGCCGCGGCAGGCGGCGGCGGTGGCGGCGATGCGCTCGTCCGAGGAGGAGGGCGAGACCAGGAAGATGCGATCCAGGCCGTGCGCATCGGACGCCTCGAACCAGTCGGAGGCCTCGTCCGGTACCAGGTCGGGCGTGATCAGCCCCGCTCCCCCGGCGGCGGCCAGGTCGCGGGCGAAGGCGTCCACGCCGTAACGGTCGACCAGGTTCCAGTAGGTCATCACCACCGGCGTCGTGCCGGTCGCGGCAACCGTCTCGACGGCGGTGAACACGTCACGGGTGCGCACACCGCGATCGAGCGCGCGGGTGCCCGCGCGCTGGATCACCACCCCGTCCAGCACCGGGTCGGAGTACGGCAGGCCGATCTCGATCAGGTCGGCGCCGGGTTGATCGTCGTCGCCGCAGAGTGCCCTGAGCACGTCGAGCGACCCCGGCACGTCGGGGTAGCCGACCGGGTAGTAGGCCACCAGCGCCTTGCGGCCCTGCCCGGCGGCGCGCCGGATCGCCTGGCCGGAGATGCCCGCGCTCACAGCTGGCCCCCCACACTGGCGTCGACCGAGCCGTCGATGCCGAACCACTTGATGGCGGTGTCGACGTCCTTGTCGCCGCGGCCCGAGAGGCAGATCACCAGAATCGGACGGGCGTCGGGGTACTTCGCCGCGATCCGCTTGCCCAACCGCATGGTGCCGGCGGCGGCGTGCGCCGACTCGATGGCCGGCATGATGCCCTCGGTGCGGGTGAGCAGCTGGAAGGCCTCCATCGCCTCGGCGTCCGTGACCGGTTCGTAGGTGGCGCGCTTGGTGTCGGCGAGCCACGAATGCTCGGGGCCGACGCCGGGGTAGTCGAGCCCCGCCGAGATCGAGTGGGACTCCTTGGTCTGCCCGTCCTCGTTCTGAAGAATGTAGGTGCGCATGCCGTGCAGCACGCCAACCGAGCCGCCGTAGATGGCGGACGCGTGGCGCCCGGTCTCGACCCCGTCGCCGCCGGCCTCGAAGCCGTAGAGCGCGACGGTGGGTTCGTCCACGAAGTCGGCGAACATGCCCATGGCGTTGGACCCCCCGCCGACGCAGGCGGTGACGGCGTCCGGCAGGCGTCCGAACCGTTCGAGCACCTGGGCCCTGGTCTCGGTGCTGATCACCCGCTGAAACTCGCGGACCATCTTCGGGAACGGGTGCGGCCCGGCGACGGTGCCGATCAGGTAGTGGGTGTTGTCGACGCTGGCGACCCAGTCGCGCATGGCGTCGTTCATCGCGTCTTTCAGCGTCTGGCTACCGGATTCGACGGCGATCACTTCGGCCCCGAGCAGCTGCATGCGCGCCACGTTGAGCGCCTGCCGGTCGGTGTCGACCTTGCCCATGTAGACGCGGCATTCGAGGCCGAGCAGCGCGGCCGCGGTGGCGGTGGCCACGCCGTGCTGGCCGGCGCCGGTTTCGGCGATCACCCGGGTCTTGCCCATGCGCTTGGTCAGCAGCGCCTGGCCGAGCACGTTGTTGATCTTGTGGCTGCCGGTGTGGTTCAGGTCCTCGCGCTTGAGCAGGACGATCGCGTTGCCGCAGTGCTTCGCGAACCGGGTGGCCTCAGTCAGCGGGGTGGGGCGTCCCGAATAGTTGCGGCGCAGGTCGTCCAGCTCGGCCCAGAAAGTGGGGTCGTCCATCGCCCGATCGAACTCGGCCTCGAGTTGGGCCAGAGCGGCGTACAGGGCTTCGGGAACGTACTTGCCCCCGAAGATCTCGAAGTGCCCCGCGGCATCGGGTAACGACACGTCAGTTCCTTGGTTCGTCAGGCAGTGGACGCTCCACTCTACGCACTGTCGCTCCGGGACGTCCGGACGGTCCCGGGCGGCCAGATCAGCGGTCCGTTCCTGCTGCCCAGTGGCGCCAGACGCGGCGTGCGCGCGAGATTACGTCTAATCGCCACCCGGAAGGCGGCCGCGGCGCAACGTTGCCCACGGACGTATTCTCACGCCGCGGCGTCGTGACCCGCCTTGACGGTCAGCGTCGGTATTGACGGTGTGCGCCGTCAGCAGCGAACCTCGTCATTCTCCACCGTGCACTTCTCCCGGCGCGCATTCTCCTGCACGTTCTTCGGCACCGAATCGACCAGTCGGGCGGCGATTCCCGTGGTCAGCGTGGCATCCCCGACGAAGCCGAAGAAGGTGCTCATCACCGTCCGTTCCCCGATCACCTGGCCATTGTCGGGATCGACGATGAGTTGGCCGGTGCTACCGAAGATGTCGTTGCGCCCGATGGCCGCGCCGACGCGACCGTCGTCCAGCCGCGCTTCGGCGTCCTTCACTGTGGTGCCGGGAATCGTGCGCAGCACCTCGAACAGGGCGGAGCGCAGATCCGCCGGGACGATGCCGGAACGCAGCACGTCCGCGACGTAGGTGAAGGCCTCATCATCGTGGTTGTTGCCACGCCCCTCGGTGTCGGCATACAGCCTGGCGCGCAGTTGAGCCGGGTCGCGCGGCAACGCGGCGAGCCAGGACGGTGACGGCAGGCTCCAGTAGGCGGGCATCTGCTCAGGGCTGAGATTGGTGGTCCACGTGTCGCCCGGGCTCCAGGTCACCGGCCCGGTGGGAGGGGGCCCGGAAAGCTGCCGTACCGTCGTAGCGCCCCCACGCACGAACCAGGTGGGCCGCTTGCCGTCGACCGCGACGTAATCGACGTGCTCCACGCGCACCAGGAAGAGTCGATTGTCCTGGTCGCCGTAGATGTTGGTGCCGGTCCGCGTGAGTTGCCAGTACTGGCCAGGCCGGGACCTTTCGTCGAAGGCATGAATGGCGGCTTGGTGGAGCACCTCGGACGCCTGGGCGCTGCCGATGCTCGCGGTCACGGACTGAAAGATCAGCCCGGCCACCACCAACGCAGCGCATGCGGCCAGCAGAAGGCGTCCGCGAGAGCGACGAACCGGTGTGGCGGCGACAGCCTCGTCCAGCATCTTCGCGCGCTCATCCGGGTCGTAGGCCGGCACGGACGCACCGGGATCGCTGGTCCGCATCTGGTCTTCAAACAGGAGGTTCATGGTTGCTCCTCAATGCTGTGGCGAGCATGGCTCGGCCGAACGGACGCTGGGTGGTTCCGGATGAAGGCTCGCCCCGTAGAACTCCTGGGCGCTCTGTCGCGCCCGCATCAGCCTGGTGCGCGCGGCCCCTGGGGTGATGCCGAGTACGACCGCGATCTCACTGGGCGTTAGCTGATCCCACACGGTGAGGCGCAGGACTTCCGCATCGGTGGGGGGCAACGCATCCAGGATGCTGTCCACCAGTAACCGGGTTTCGTCCTCGGCGGACGGGCTTTCGGTCGCGTGGCTGTTCCAACGGACGGTCTCACGTAGCGTCGCCTGCCGGCTACTGCTGCGAAAGTGGTGCAGCACGGCGTGGCGAGCCGTCTGCAGCAGCCAGCCCAGCGCATCGTCCGGCACGTCGACTCGGCGACGCCAGGCCGAGATGAACACCTCCGAGACGATGTCATCTCCCGCATCGGCGCCGACTCGGCGAACAGCGAAGGCGCGCACACGAAGTCCGTGCTGATCGAATAGGCGCTCGAGCCAGCCTCGGTCCCGGTTAGGCGGGGAATGTCTCATGCCCTGTAGTTCCCGCTCGTGCCGCTGGCGTCACAGCTGAGGCCGAAGTGTCTGTGCATAGTAGTGAAGTCGGTGGCTCGTTGACCGACGTCGCTCCCGTCGTGCCGGGCCGGAGATTCCGGCGTTCGCCGGAATGACGAGTCTGCGGATGGGTTTCGGCAACTTCGATCACCGCTGGTCTAGCCTGCCGAGACCCTGCTGGGGTGATCCGGCGGCTGTGAGATTCCGGCGTTCACCGCAATGACGAGTCCGCGAAGGACCTACGAGCCGGCGGCGATGAAGTCCGCGACCGCCCGGCGCGGGTCACCGTGCTTGACCAGGGCCTCGCCGACCAGGATCACCTCAGCGCCCGCATCGGCGACCACCCGGACGTCCGCCGTGCTCAGAATGCCGGACTCCGCGACCTTGACCACCCCGGACGGGATCAGCCCGGCCAGCCGCTCGAACTGGCGCAGGTCGACCTCGAGTGTCTGCAGGTTGCGGTTGTTGACCCCGAGCAGGTACGCCCCGGCGTTCAGCGCCCGCTGCACCTCATCGGCGGTGTGCGCCTCGACCAGGATGGTCAGGCTCAGGGTGCGTGCCACGTCCATCAAGCGAGCCAGGTCGGCATCGCTCAGGGAGGCCACGATCAGCAACGCCAGATCGGCCCCCGCGGCGCGCGCCTCCCACAACTGGTACTCGGTGACGATGAAGTCCTTGCGCAGCACCGGCAGGTCGACGGCGGCCCGTACAGCCACCAGATCGTCCAGCGAGCCACCGAAGCGCCGGCGTTCGGTCAGCACCGAGATCGCGGACGCACCCCCCGCCTCGTATTCGATCGCCAGCGCGGCCGGATCGGCGATCTCGGCCAATGCCCCCTTGCTCGGACTCGACCGCTTCACCTCGCTGATGATCGCCAGCGGTGCGGCGCGGAACGCGGGCATCGGGTCGCGAGTGGGCGGAAGCAACGCCACCTTGACCGCCAGTTCGTCCAGCGTGCGCAGCGCCTGGCGCTCGGCGAGATCCTCGCGAACGCCGGCGACGATCTCGTCCAGCACACCCATGCTCAGGCCTGGCCCAGCCCCATCTTGTGCATCACGCCACCGACCACGGCGCCGGCCAGCACGACAACGATCCCGATCCAGAACAGCACCCAGTTCATGCCCATCAGAAAGCCCACGGCGCCGATCAGAAAACCGATCAGGGCGATGGTGCTGCCGGTCCAGGCGGCCGGGGTGCGGCCATGGTGGTAGTGCTTGCCGTGGTTGGCGCCCTCGCTCATCGTGCCTCCAGTTGCTGGTCGTCGGCCTATTCTTGCCGCTCGCGCGGCGCATCGCCACCCGCGCCACGCTCGGGGCTCACGGTCGGGTCCTCGCCCGCGTCCAGCGCCTTCCAGGTGTCGAGCGCCGGGTCGGGCGTGGCCGCCGCGCGGGCCGCCCGCGGTGCCGCGACCAGCGTCAGCGCCGCCCCGACGGCCGCCGCAGCCGCGCCCGCCAGATAGACCCAGCGCCACCAGGTGGCAGTGATAGCGGCATCGGTCAGAGTGCTGCCGGCCAACGTCGCCGGTGCGGCCGCGTTCACCGCGAGCCACCGCCGCGGCGAGCATCAGCAACGCCACCAGCACGATCACGATGCGGCGGGCGACCGGGCGCAGCCAGCTGCTCAGAAACGCGCCGGCCAGTCCCGCCAGCACCATTATCGACGCGGCCCCGGACGTCGCCCCGCTGCCGGTCTGGTTGCTGCTGCCGGCGCTCCACCAGGGCTGGCCGGACGCCACCAGCGCCACCACGGCACCACCCCACAGCAGGGCGAGCGACACGCCACGCATGCGGCTCAGGCCCCGTTCAGGCGACGCAGCCGGTGCGCCGCCTCGATGGCCCGCAGCACCGCGGCCGCCTTGTGCTGCACCTCCTGCTCTTCACTGGCCGGCACCGAGTCGGCAACGATGCCGGCCCCGGCCTGCACGTGCGCCGTACCGTTCTTGAGCACCGCGGTGCGAATCGCGATCGCCACATCGGAGTTGCCGGCGAAGTCGAAGTAGCCGACCACGCCGCCGTACAGCCCGCGCCGGGAGACCTCGAGCCGGTCGATGATCTCCATCGCGCGCACCTTGGGTGCCCCCGACAGTGTGCCCGCCGGAAAGCACGACAGCGTCACGTCGAGCGCGCTGCGTCCGGGCGCCAGTTCGCCGACCACCGCCGCCTCCAGATGCATGATGTGGCTGTAGCGGCGCACCTTCATGAACTCGACCACCTCGACGGTGCCCGGTTTGCACACCCGGCCCAGATCGTTGCGGCCGAGATCGACCAGCATCAGGTGTTCGGCGCGTTCCTTGGGGTCGGCGAGCAGTTCGGCCTCCATGGCTGCGTCGCTGGCCGCGGAGCGTCCGCGGGGCCGGGAGCCGGCGATCGGGTGGGTCTCGGCGCGTCCGTTCTGAACGGTGACCAGGGCCTCGGGGCTCGACCCCACCACCGCCAGGCCCGGCAGCCGCAGCAGGTACAGGTACGGGCTGGGGTTGCTGCGCCGCAGCAACCGGTAGACGTCGAGCGGGTCGGCGTCGGTGACCAGGTCGAAGCGCTGGCTGGGCACGATCTGAAAGGCCTCGCCGGCCTTGATCTCTTCGACCGCCGCCGCAACGGCGGCCATGTACTGCTCCGGCGTGCGCTGCCGGACGATGGTGGGCAAGGCCACCGTCTCGTCGGCGATGGCGACCAGCGCCTCGGCGGGTTCGGCCAGCCGAGCCGTCATCGCCAGCACCCGGTCACGAGCATCGGTCCACGCCTGCTCGGCCCGCTCGGGCGAGTCGTCGAAGTTGATCGCGTTGGCGACCAGCCAGACCTCGCCGCTGTGGTGGTCGAGAATCGCCATGTCGCTGACCAGCATCATCACCAGTTCGGGCAGGTGCAGGTCGTCCGGGTTGGCGTCGGGCAACACCTCCAGCCTGCGGACGATGTCGTAGGCCAGATACCCGACCATGCCCGAGACCAGCGGCGGCAGGGTCTCGTCCGAGGGCGTGTGCAGAATCTGCAGCGTCTGCGCCAGCACCTGCAACGGGTCGCCGCCGCTGGGCAGGCCGACGACCTCGCGTCCGCTCCAGACGGCTTCGCCGTCGCGCTCGCTGAGGGTGGCCACCGCGTTCACACCGACGAACGACCACCGCGACCACATGCCGTTGTCGGCCGACTCGAGCAGAAAAGTGTTCTCGCGTTGCCCGCACAGCTGGTGGTACAGCCCCACGGCCGTCAGGTCGTCCGCGAGCAGCTTGGTGTGCACGCTGACCACCCGGCGGCCGGCCGCCATGCGCAGAAAGCCGGGCAGGTCGGGGGTGAGCGCCGGCTCAGGCATCGGCACGCTCCCGGTTGATCCCGCTCGCGCCTTCGGCGACGCCCGCGCCTTCGGCGAGCAGCACCCGGTCGGTGAAACAGCTGACCGCGCCGGTGTGACAGGCCGGTCCGGTCTGCTGCACCAGCACCAGCAGCGTGTCGCCGTCGCAGTCCAGCCGCACCTCGCGCACGTGCTGGGTGTGGCCGGACGTCTCGCCCTTGACCCAGTACTGCTGGCGGCTGCGCGACCAGTAGGTGCCCCGCCGGGTGCTCAGCGTGCGGGCCAGCGCCTCGTCGTCCATCCAGGCCAGCATCAGCACCTCGCGCGAGACGGCGTCCTGCACGACGGCGGGCACCAGCTTCTCAGGGTTGCGCTTGAGCAGCGCGGCGATGGTCGGATCGAGACTCACCCGGTCATTGTGTCAGGGCGTTGGCACGTCCCCTACGCTGGCCGCATGTCGCGCGCCCAGACCGAACGAGCCCACCTCTGCGATGCCCTGCTGAGCGTCGGCCCCGCCGCACCCACCCTGTGCGAGGGCTGGACGGCGCACGACCTGGCGGCCCACGTGTGGCTGCGCGAGAACGAACAGCTGAGCGCGCTGGGGTTCGTCGTGCCGGCGTTGAAGCAGCGCACCGACGAGCGGATGACCCAGCTCAAGCGCCAACTGCAGTACGTCGAACTGGTGGAGCTGATCAGGCAGGGCCCGCCGAGGCTCTCGGTGTTCGGGCTGGTGCCCGGAGCCGACGAGGCGGCCAACTCGGTGGAGTACCTGATCCACGGCATGGACGTGCGGCGGGCGGGCGGGCTGCCCGAACCCGAGCGCGACGGTGGCTTTCTGGACTGGGCGTGGTCGCGGGTCTCGAAGGTCGCGCCGTTGGTGCTGCACAAGGCGCCGGTGGCGCAGGTTCTGGAGTGGGACGGACGTCCCGACGCGAGCGTGCGAGCCGGCCGGGGCAACCGCATCGTCACCGTGATCGGCCGTCCGGACGAGCTGCTGCTCTACTCGTTCGGACGCCGCGGCGCCGCCGAGGTGCGCCTGGTCGGGCTGGACGAGGCCGTCGCGGCACTGCGCGCCTGACCCCACCGGTAGAGCGCGAGCGCCGGCAGCAGCCCGAGCAGGTCGGCTGCGACGTCGGTGAGGTCGCCGTCGCGTCCGGGCAGCCACAGGTGCTGTGCGATCTCGCTGAGCACGGCGTTGCCGGCGAACACGGCGATCGGCCACCAGTGCCGGGTCAGCAGCACCGCCAGCACCGACGGCACCGCGAAGCCCAGAAAGTGCAGCACCTTGTCGGCGTGCGCAAACAGTTCGACCCCGCCGGGCTCGGCCGGGGTGTAGAGCCCGTACAGATGCAGCCCGACGGCGAAGGCGAGCGCGGCCGCCAGCAGGCGGCGGGCGCGCACGTCCGGCTGCCACCGGGCATCGATCGGGCTCACCGGGCAAGTCTGCCAGTGCTCGTCCGGCCCGAATGGCGATGCAGGGTGCGCCGAGCGGGCAAACGCTGAGAGAATCACCTCATGCGCGTCTACAACTTCTCAGCCGGTCCCGCCATGCTTCCCGAACCCGTCCTGGCCCAGGCCCAGGCCGAGCTGCTCGACTGGAACGGCTCCGGCATGTCGGTGATGGAGGTGTCGCACCGCAGCAAGGAGTTCGTGGCCTGCGCCGCCGAGGCCGAGGCCACCCTGCGTCAGATCATGGCAATTCCCGACAACTACAAGGTGCTCTTCCTGCAGGGTGGCGCCTACGGCCAGTTCTCCGCCGTGCCCCTGAACCTCGCCGCGGACGGTGCCCCGGTCGACTTTCTGGTCACCGGCGACTGGTCCAAGAAGGCGGTGTCCGAGGCGAAGAAGTACGTCAGCCCGCGGGTGATCGCCGACGAGTCGGCCGGCAACTTCACCGCGGCGCCCGCGCAGGGGTCGTTCCAGCCCGGCGCCGATGCCGCCTACCTGCACTACACCCCCAACGAGACGATCCGTGGCGTCGAGTTCGGCTACGTGCCCGAATCCGGTGACGTGCCGCTGGTGGCCGACCTGAGTTCGACGATCCTGTCGCGTCCGATCGAGGTGTCGAAGTTCGGCGTCATCTACGCCGGCGCCCAGAAGAACATGGGGCCCTCCGGCATGTGCGTGGTGATCGTGCGCGACGACCTGCTCGAACGCGCCCGTTCGACCACGCCGGCGGTATGGAACTACGCCGAGATGGCCGCCGCCGACTCGATGCTGAACACCCCGCCGACCTTCGGCTGGTACCTGCTCGGTCTGGTCTACAAGTGGGTGCAGGCCCAGGGCGGGCTGCCGGCCATGGGTGAGCGCAACCGCGCCAAGGCCGAGGCGCTCTACGGCTTCATCGACGGCTCGCACTTCTACAGCAACCCCGTCCAGGCCGACAGCCGCTCGTGGATGAACGTGCCGTTCCTCACCGCGAAGCCCGAACTCGACAAGACCTTCGTGGCCGAGGCGTCCGCGGCCGGTCTCACGAACCTGGGGGGCCACCGCAGCGTGGGGGCATGCGGGCTAGCATCTACAACGCGATGCCCCTTGAGGGCGTCCAGGCCCTCATCGACTTCATGAAGGAGTTCGAGCGCACCAACGGTTGACGCTCACACCACCATGCCCTTTCGCATTCGCACCCTGAACGCCATCAGCCAGGTCGGCCTGTCGCGCCTGCCCGGCGACCGCTACTCGGTCGGCCACGACGTGACCAGCCCGGACGCGCTGCTGGTGCGATCCGCCAGTCTGCACAACCAGCCCATCGACGCCTCCGTGCTCGCGGTGGCGCGGGCCGGGGCCGGCACCAACAACATTCCGATCCCCGAGTACAGCAAACGCGGCATTCCGGTGTTCAACACCCCCGGCGCCAACGCCAACGCGGTGAAGGAACTCGTGGTGGCCGGGCTGTTCCTGGCCGCCCGCAACATCGTCGACGCCGCCGCCTTCGCGCACCGGCTCGAGGGCGACCACGCCACGATCGACAAGCTGGTCGAGGCCGGCAAGAAGAACTACGTCGGCTTCGAACTGCCCGGCCGCACGCTGGGCGTGATCGGACTCGGGGCGATCGGCGTCGAGGTGGCCAACGTGGCGCTGTCGCTGGGCATGAATGTGCTCGGCTACGACCCCGGCATCACCGTGCAGCACGCCTGGGCGCTGTCGTCGCAGGTGCAGCACGTCACCGACCTGAACGATCTGCTCGGACGC
Source organism: Micropruina sp. (assembly GCA_016711205.1). Taxonomy (GTDB): domain Bacteria; phylum Actinomycetota; class Actinomycetes; order Propionibacteriales; family Propionibacteriaceae; genus Micropruina. The sequence goes on from JADJTM010000001.1 coordinate 787,373, forward strand.
TCCGACATCGTCACCCTGCACGTGCCGCTGGTGGCCGGCACCAAGGGCCTGATCGGCGCCGACGCGTTGGCGGCCATGAAGTCGTCCGCGGTGCTGCTCAACTTCGCCCGCGGCCCGATCGTGGACGAGCCGGCGCTGCTCGCCGCGCTCGATGCGGGGCAGATCCGCGGTTACGTCTGCGACTTCCCCACCCCGAACTTGAACAAGCGGCCGCGGGTGGTCACCCTGCCGCACCTCGGGGCGTCCACCAACGAGGCCGAAGAGAACTGCGCCCGGATGGCCGCCGACGAGCTGCGCTGGTACCTCGAGGACGGCACCATTCAGAACTCGGTCAACTTTCCGGACGCCCGGCTGCCGCGCGCCGACGGTACGCACCGGCTGGCGATCAGCAACAGCAACGTGCCCAACATGGTCGGTCAGATCTCGACCATGCTGGCCGATGCGGGGCTCAACATCGCCGACCTGCTGAACAAGTCGCGCGGCGAAGTGGCCTACACGCTGGTCGACGTCGAGGGCACCGTGCCGGGCACCCTGGTGCAGCGCATCAAGGGCATCGACGGGGTGTTGAGCGCTCGGCTGCTCTGAACAACGATCCACCGTCCACGTCCACTGCGCGACCCCCGTCCGGACGTCCTGACGGCGCCGGTCAGGCGCACCGGACGACCGAGCCACGGCCGCTCGTGCGCGCCGATTAGGCGCAAGGGCCGCGAGGTGCGTCAATGGGGCCATGAGCGATCTCTACACCAGAAGCGGCCGGCTGTTGCAGCGCGTCGGCGACAACCTTCATTCACGGGCCGGCCGCTACCTCGGGCAGGTCAGCGACAACAAGGTGTACGACCCCGAGGGACGCTATTGCGGCACCCTGGTCGGTGACCGCGTCGTCTACCGGACGGTGGACAGCTCCGACCGCAAGAGCGCCTCGGCGGCGGTCGACTGCCCGAAGGGTACGGGGGTCAATCGGCACGGCATGAACCTGTGGGGGCTGGAGCCGCCGTTCACCGACTGAGGCCCGAGTAGGCCCGGTGGGGGTGCCTATTCGATCGTCCCCGGTCGAGCGCCCCGATAGGCTCGGGACGTGAGCGAGGACGCTGCATTCCGCACGGTCATCGAACCGTTCCGCATCCATTCGGTCGAGCCCCTGCGGATCACCACCCGAGCCGAGCGATCCTCCAGGGTGCGCGACGCCGGCTACAACCTGTTCCAGGTGCGCGCCGAGGACGTCCTGATCGATCTGTTGACCGACTCGGGCACCGGCGCCATGAGCCGCGACCAGTGGGCCGCCATCCAGCACGGGGACGAGTCGTACGCAGGCTCACCCAGCTATTTCGTGTTCCGCGACGCGGTGCAGGAGCTGTTCCCCTACGCCCACGTGATCCCCACGCATCAGGGCCGCGCCGCGGAGCGGATCCTGTTCCAGGTGCTGGGCGGGCCGGGCAGGGTGGTGCCGAGCAACACCCACTTCGACACCACCAGGGCGAACGTGGAGTTCACCGGGGCCGAGGCCGTCGACCTGGTGATCGCCGAGGGGCGCGACCCGTCCGCCGACCACCCGTTCAAAGGCAATCTGGACGTGGCTGCGCTGCGCGAACTGATCGCACGGCGCCGGGCGGACATTCCGGTGGTGATGATGACGATCACCAACAACTCCGGCGGCGGCCAGCCGGTGTCGCTGGCCAACCTGCGCGAGGTGTCGCAGGTGTGCCGCGACGCCGGCATTCCGCTGTTCCTGGACGCCTGCCGGTTCGCCGAGAACGCCTTCTTCGTCAAGATCCGCGAACCAGGCATGAGCGACTGGACGATTCCGGACATCGTCCGCGCGTTCGCCGCGCTGGCCGACGGCATGACCATGTCGGCCAAGAAGGACCCGATGGGCAACATCGGCGGTTGGCTCGCCCTCAACGACGACGACCTGGCGATGCAGTGCCGCAACCTGCTCATCCTCACCGAGGGCTTCCCCACCTACGGCGGTCTGGCCGGCCGCGATCTGGAGGCGCTCGCGCAGGGGCTGAAGGAGACCGTCAGCGAGGACTACCTGCGCTACCGCATCCGCTCCACCGGCTATCTGGCGGACGCCCTGGTCGAGCGGGGCATTCCCTGTCTGACACCCGCCGGCGGCCACGCGGTGTACCTGGACGCCGCCGCGCTGCTGCCGCAGATCCCGCCGCTGGAGTACCCCGGGCAGGCGCTCGCGGTCGCCCTGTACGAACTGGGTGGCGTCCGCTCGTGTGAGATCGGGTCGGTGATGTTCGGCCGTCAGCCGGACGGCACCGAGCGACCCGCGGCGCTGGAACTGGTGCGGCTGGCGATCCCGCGGCGCACCTACACCCAAAGCCACATCGACTACGTGATCGAGGTCGCCGAACGGGTCAAGGCGGTCGCTCCGTCGCTGACCGGCTTCCGCATCGTCGACGAGCCGCCGGCCCTGCGGCACTTCACGGCCCGGTTCGAGCCGATCGGCTGATTGCGAGCACTGCCAACACCGGACGATGTGTGGGCAACACCGCTGCCAACACCACCTGGGCAGGATCGGGTAAACCGTCCGAAAGGCACCCCCGATGGAACCTGTCACCGCCCTGTTCAACGTCCAGCACCGTCCGCCGGGCAACCGCAGCGGCAGAGCGTGGGAAGCGGTCGACTACGAGCGCATGGTCGAGGCGATCCGCGAGGGCGCTGACGTTCCGGTGATCGCTGAGCGCATCGGACGCCCCCAGACCAGCATCCAGCAACGGCTGCGGCGCCTTCTTCCGGTCGCCCAGCGCGACTGCCTCGCCGATCAGGTGCTGGTCGCCGCTCGCTCGGCGGTCGCCGATCCCGAGTACGACTGGCAGGCCGAGATGCTGCTCTCGCCACCGGTGGTGCATCAGCACATCACCCGCACCGGCATGGGCGGGTTGTCCGACGACCAGCTGGTCACCATCAGCTACGCCCTGCTCGCAAGCGGCGGACGGCACGAGGCCGAACTGCTCGACGAGGTGCGCGAGCGTCTGAACCGTACCCGGCTGATGGACCGGGTGATCGAGTTGCGCGCCCAGCGGGCCGTCCGGTCATCGCCGTACTCGATCGACGAAGACAGTGCGTGGGCGCAGGCGAGCTACTGGGTGCGCGGCCGCAGCGAGCCGCGAACCTGGCGCGCCGGCTACCTGCCGTCGTCGTACCCATCGCCCGCAGAATGGTAGAAGGGATGTCCTCTGGGGTAGACGTCTCCCCTTGGGGGCGACGTGGGCCTCAACATCAAGAACGAGCAGGTGTGCGCCCTGGCCCGTGAGGCGTGATGCTCCAGCAGACGAAGCTTCGAACCGGCTGATCGAGGTGTTGGGCATCCAGCTGGAATCGATCACGGTGCAACTCGTCGAGCGCGCCCGCGCAGCGCACCGCCGCTATGGGCGCGACTCCGGCCACCCGGCGCGACTCAACGCCGGCGATTGCTTCAGCTATGCCCTGGCCAAAGAAGCCGGCGAGGCTCTGCTGTTCAAGGGCGACGACTTCGTGCACACCGATGTGCTGCGCTGAGATCTGGTTAGCCGGTACCGGTGATTGAGCTTGTGGAATCGGGGAGTTGTCTCGACAAGCTGTGAGGGCGAGAACCCGGCTGCCGCCGGGATATCGAGAGCTGTCGCGAAATGACGACCGATCTGGCTGGCCTCCCGCCTCAGCGAGGCGAGCCGCGTCCGGAATCGGTCGTCATTTCACGAACGACGGCGGTGTCTCGACAAGCTCGAACTGAGGGTGGGTCTCAACACGCTGGACCAGCGGTCGTACGCAACTGTGAAGCGGAGTGGGGGTGCACCCCGTCGGGGTGTGGTCGGGCGTCGGGCAACTCAGCGGCGGAGCTTGCGGAGCCGGTGAGGCTGCGCGGGGCGGGACGGGGTGCACCCCCACTCCGCGGTAATCAAACGCGACCAGCACGGCCCGGGCAGAGATCCCGGCGTTCGCCGGGATGACGGGTTCCGCTGGGATGACAGGCCTCCGCCGGGATGACGGGTTCCGCCGGGATGACGGGATCCGCCGGGATGCGGGGTCCGGCGGGATGACGGAGGCGCCGGTCAGCCGAGCCGCTCCAGGATCAACTCACGGACGCGTGCGGCGTCCGCCTGGCCCCTCATGGCCTTCATCACCTGGCCGATCAGGGCACCCGCAGCCTGCACCTTGCCGTCGCGGATGCGTTGCGCCACGTCCGGGTTAGCGGCGATCGCCGCGTCCACCGCTTGGGTGAGGGCGCCGTCGTCCGAGACCACCGCCAGTCCCCGCGCTTCAACCACTTCGGACGGAGAGCCCTCGCCGGCCAGCACGCCGTCGATCACCTGCCGGGCGAGCTTGTCGTTGATCGTTCCCGCATCGATGAGGTTCTGCAGTTCGGACACCTGGCCAGGGGTGATGCCCACCTCGTCCAGTTCGACGCCGGCGGCGTTGGCGCGCCGCGCCAGCTCGCCCGACCACCACTTGCGGGCCGCGCCCGGAGCAGCCCCGGCCTCGACGGTCGCCGCGATCAGGTCGAGCGAACCGCTGCCCAGCACGTCGCGCAACTCCAGCTCGGTGAAACCCCACTCGGCGACGAGACGCCGCCGGCGCAGTTCCGGGGGCTCGGGCAGCGTGCCACGCAACTCCTCCACCCACTCGCGCGACGGTGCGATCGGCACCAGGTCGGGCTCGGGAAAGTAGCGGTAGTCCTCCGCCTGCTCCTTGGACCGCCCCGGCGAGGTGTGCCCGCCGTCCTCGTGCCAGTGCCGGGTCTCCTGATGCACGCGATCCCCCGAAGCCAGCACCGCACCCTGGCGTTGGATCTCGTAGGTCAATGCTCGTTCCACCGAGCGCAGCGAGTTGACGTTCTTGGTCTCGGTGCGGGTGCCCAGCACGTCCGAACCGTGGGGGGCCAGCGACACATTGGCGTCGCAACGCAGCGACCCCTGCTCCATCCGGACGTCGGAGACGCCGAGCGCCCGCAACAACTCGCGCAGCTGAGTCATGTACGCGCGAGCCACCTTGGGCGCCGCAGCGCCGGTACCCAGTACCGGTCGGGTGACGATCTCCATCAGCGGCACGCCGGCCCGGTTGTAGTCGAGCAGCGAGTAGTCGGCGCCCTGGATGCGTCCGGTGGCGCCACCGACGTGGGTGAGTTTGCCGGCGTCCTCCTCCATGTGCACGCGCTCGATCTCGACCCGGTGGGTGACGCCGTCCACCTCGACGTCGACGAACCCGTCGACGCAGATCGGCTCGTCGTACTGGCTGGTCTGGAAGTTCTTCGGCATGTCGGGGTAGAAGTAGTTCTTGCGGGCGAACCGGCACCAGGTCGCGATCGAACAGTTGAGCGCCAGCCCGATCCGGATCACCGACTCGACCGCCTTGCCGTTCAGCACCGGCAGCGCGCCCGGGAGGCCCAGGCAGACCGGGCAGGTGTGGGTGTTGGGCGCCGCGCCGAACTCGGTCGAGCAGCCGCAGAACATCTTGGACACCGTGTTCAGCTCGACGTGCACCTCAAGACCGAGCGCCGGTTCGTAGCCGGCGAGCACCTCGTCATAGGGCATCAGGCTCATCGTGCTCCCCCGTTCGGGTGGCCAGTCGCGCTCGTGCCGCCGAACTCGCGTGCCCACAGCTGGTCGGTCAACAGGCCGCCCCACCGCTCGCTCAGCGCGGCCTCCAGCGCCGCCCCGACCCGGTACACCCGGTCGTCGGCCAGCACCGGCGCCATCACCTGCAGGCCGACGGGCAGCCCGTCCTCGGGCGCCAGCCCGCACGGGAACGACCCCGCCGCATTGCCCGCCATGTTGGACGGGATCGTGCACAGGTCGGCCGCGTACATGGCCAGCGGGACGTCGGCGCGCTCGCCGATCCGGAACGCGGTGGTGGGCGTGGACGGCGACACCAGCGCGTCGACCTGCTGCGAAGGCCGTCTCGAAGTCACGGGCGATCAGCGTGCGCGCCTTCTGCGCCGAGCCGTAGTAGGCGTCGTAGTAGCCCGAGCTGAGCGCGTAGGTGCCGATGATGATGCGCCGCTTCACCTCTTCGCCGAAGCCCCGGTCGCGGGTGCGGGCCATCACCTCTTCGGCGCCGGCGGTGCCGTCGTCGCCGACCCGCAGGCCGTAGCGCATCGCGTCGAAGCGGGCGAGGTTGGAGCTGACTTCGCTGGGCATGATCAGGTAGTACGCCCCCAGGGCGTAGCGGAAGTTCGGGCACGACACCTCGACGATCTCGGCACCCTTCGCGGCCAGTGCGTCGACGGCCTCGCGGAAGCGCTGCTCGACACCCGGCGCGTAGCCCTCGCCACTGAACTCCTTCACCACGCCGAGCTTCATGCCCTTGACGTCGGCGCTGCGGGCGGCCGCCACCACGGGCGGCACGGGAGCGTCGATCGAGGTGGAATCCATCGGGTCCCAACCGGCGATCACCGCATGCAGCAGGGCGGTGTCGAGCACGGTGCGTCCGCAGGGGCCGGGCTGGTCGAGGCTGGACGCCATCGCCACCACCCCGTAGCGCGACGTGCCGCCGTAGGTCGGCTTCACCCCCACGGTGCCGGTCACGGAGGCCGGCTGCCGGATCGATCCGCCGGTGTCGGTGCCCAGCGCCAGCGGTGTCTCGAACGCGGCCAGCGCGGCGGCGGAACCACCGCCCGAGCCGCCGGGGATGCGGTCGTGATCCCACGGATTGTGGGTGGTGAAGAAGCCCGAGTTCTCGGTCGAGGAGCCCATCGCGAACTCGTCCAGGTTCGTCTTGCCGAGCACCACCAGGTCGGCATCCAGCACCCGCTGGGTGACGGTGGCGTTGTACGGCGGACGCCAGCCCTCGAGAATCCGCGAGCCGGCCGTGGTCGGAGCTCCCGTCATGCAGAACAGGTCCTTGATCGCGATCGGGACGCCCGCCAGCGGGCCGAGATGGTCGCCTGCGGCATGCTTGGCGTCGACCGCATCGGCCGCAGCGAGCGCACGATCGGCGTCCACGTGCAGAAAGGCGCGCACGGCACCGTCCACGGCAGCGATGCGGTCCAGATGTGCCTGGGTGACCTCGCGAGCGCTGGCCTGCCCGGACGCGATGAGGCCGGCCAGCTCGGCGGCCGAGGCGTGCAGCAGGTCCCTCACTGCTCGTCACCCAGAATGCGCGGAACGCGGAACCGGTCGTCCTCGACCGAGGGCGCACCGGCCAGCACGGCCTCTGCGGGCAGCGACAGACGCACCTCGTCGGCACGGAACACGTTGGTGAGCGGCAGCGCATGCGACATCGGGGGCACGTCGTCGCCGGCCACCTCGGTGACTTGGGCCACGGCGTCCAAAATGACGTCCAGTTGGGGGGCGAGCTTCGCCAGTTCTTCGTCCGACAAGGCAATTCTCGCCAGTGCCGCCAGGCGTGCCACCTCGTGCGTGGTCAGGGCCACCGCTGCACCTCGCTCTCGATCCGAGCGCCCATCCTAAGGTGTAGCTGTGCGACGCAGGCGCAGGGCCGGGATTGCGAACGGCTGTAACAATCCTGCGCGAGACTGGAGCGATGTTTCTGCTGCGCGTGGCACTGCCCGACCGACCCGGTTCGCTGGGTGCGGTGGCGACCGCGATGGGCACCGTGGGCGCCGACATCCAGGCTGTCGAGATCGTCGAGAAGTACGACAGCTACGCGGTCGACGATTTCATGGTGGAGGTGCCCTACGGCACTCTGCCGGACGCCCTGATCACCGCCTGCACCAGCATCGGTGGTGTCGAGGTGCTGTGGTTCTCGCACTATCCGGTCGGCTGGGGCCTGCAGGCCGACGTCGCCGTGCTCGACGACATGACGGCCGACCCCGAGCAGGCCGAGCGCATTCTCACCGAGGCGGCACCGGCGGTGTTCCGGATCAACTGGGCGGCACATGTCGATCCGGCCGACGGCCGGGTGATCACCCGCACCGCGATGGCGCCCGAAGTCAGCCATCTGCCGCTGGACGCGCTGCAGCCGCTGAACGAGCCGCACAGCGTCGAGCTGCCGGACGGCTGGTTGGCCGGCTGGCCCGAACTGCTGGTGGCCGTGGCGCCGTTCAAGCAGGGCACGTCGCTGGTGCTGGCGCGGGCGGGGGGCCCGCCGTTCATCAAGTCGGAGGTCGCCCGGTTGCGGCATCTGGCCGCACTGGCGAACTGAGACCCCTGGCGGTGCGGCTCAGCCGGCGCCCGCCGACTGCATCATCGTGAAGATGTACCAGCCGTAGAGAAACAGCACGGTCGCGGCACCGACGAAACCGAGCGCGACCCACCAGCGCATGCGTTTCTTCTGCCGGGTGGACGGCACCTCGGCCGGCCCCCACTCGCCCAGCTTGGGCCATACCCGCGGCGGCGCGCCGGCGTTCAGGTTCAGCTTGCTGTTGAGGCCCTCCACGCCGGCCAGTGTAGTGGGGGCGGGTCGTTACGGACCCGTCCATCATCTCGGGGCAACGCCCTGTGACCGTCCTCCGGGGCAGCGCCCTGTGACCGTCCTCCCAGCAACGCCTTCTGACCGTCATCCCGGCGAATGCCGGGATCTCGCTTCTGGCTCCCGCTCAACTCGGCCAGCCCGGGTAGTGTCACGCGATCGGGCGAGGCCGTGCTCAAGCAGGACGCGCCGGCCACTCTGCTGCCTTTGCAGACACTGTGCTGCCTTCGTACGGGCAGCAGAGTGCACACGCAGGCAGCAGAGTGCCCGACGCAGCAGAGTGCCCGACGCGCCAGAGCGGTGCGGTAGCCCGCGACTCGGGGTGAACCTGAGCGAGGACGCCCTCGGAGCTCAGGCGTACGGGTCGACCATGGCTGGATCTGCATGTCGTGGACGGCCGGAAGCGCCGTCACCAATGTCGCTCGGGAGGCGTGCAATCGACACCGGCTCCGCCGGGAGTCGTCAGGACTCTCTCGCCACCGCGCGCGCGGCCTCCGGCCCTTCGTTCAGCAACACCTCGAACCCGGCCGCGTCCAGAATCGGACGTTTCAGGGCCACCGCCTTGTCGTACTTGCTGCCCGCGTTGTCGCCCACCACCACGAAGTCGGTCTTGGCCGACACCGACGCAGCGGATTTGCCGCCGCGCGCCGTGATCGCCTCGCCGGCACCCTCGCGGGTGTAGTCGGGGATCGACCCGGTGACCACGATGCTGAGCCCGGCCAGCGTCTGCGGCAGGTCGTCGGAAGCCTCGGCCGGCTCGTCGGCCATCACACAGCCGGCGGCCAGCCATGCCTCGACGATGCGCTGGTGCCAGTCGACCTCGAACCAGGCCCTGATGGAGGCCGCCAGCGTAGGCCCGATGCCCTCCACTGCGCTGAGCTCGTCGACGCTCGCGGCCCGCAACGCCTGGATGCTGGGAAACGCCGCGGCCACCTCAGGTGCCACGCCCTTGCCGATGTGCCGGATCGACAGCGCCACCAGGAACTTCGCGAACGGACGGGTCTTCGCCTCGGCCAGGTTGGTCACCAGCTTCTCGCCGTTGGCCGAGAGGTAGCGGCCGTTCGGGTTCTCGCCCTTGCGCGGCCCGCGGGTGAACATCGGCACCTGGAGCAGCTTCTCCGCCGTCAGGTCGAACAGATCGCCCTCGTCGGCCAGCAGACCCGCCGACAACAGGGCGTCCGCCGCCTGCCAGCCCAGCACCTCGATGTCGAGGCCCTGCCGCGAGGCCAGGTGGAACAACCGCTCGCGCAGTTGTGCTGGGCACGAGCGGGTGTTGGGGCAGCGCAGGTCGGCATCGCCCTCCTTCTCGGGCGCCAGTTCGGTGCCGCAGGACGGGCAGTGGGTGGGCATCGTCCATTCGGTCTCGGAGCCGTCGCGCAGCGCCACGACCGGCCCGACGATCTCGGGGATCACGTCGCCGGCCTTGCGCAACACCACCGTGTCGCCGACCAGCACCCCCTTGCGTTTCACCTCGGACGCGTTGTGCAGGGTTGCCATTTCGACCGTCGATCCCGACACCACCACGGGTGTCATCACGCCGTAGGGGGTGACCCGGCCGGTGCGGCCGGTGTTGACCCGGATGTCGAGCAGCTTGGTGGTGACCTCTTCGGGCGGGTACTTGTAGGCGATCGCCCAGCGCGGCGCGCGCGAGGTGTACCCCAACTGCTGCTGCTGCTCGCGATCGTCGACCTTGATCACCACGCCGTCGATCTCATGCTCGACGCCGTGCCGGTGCTCGCCGTAGCGCTCGATGTAGGCCCACGCCTGCTCCAACGTCGGCGCGACCTGGTAGTGGCTGCTGACCGGCAGCCCCCACTCACGCAGCTTGTCGTAACCGTGCGACTGGCTGTCGATTCGAACCTCGGACACCTCCCCGAGTCCGTGGCACAGAAACCGCAGGTTGCGCGAGGCGGTCACCCGCGGGTCCTTCTGGCGCAGCGAGCCGGCCGCCGAGTTGCGCGGGTTGGCGAACGGCGCCTTGCCGGAGGCCACCAGCCCCTCGTTCAGCGCGGCGAAGTCCTGCGGCCGCATGAACACCTCGCCGCGCACCTCGACCAGGCTGGGCGCCCCGGCGCTCAGCCGGTCGGGTATGGACGCGATCGTGCGCACGTTGGCGGTGACGTCTTCGCCGACCCGCCCATCGCCCCGGGTGGCCGCGGTGACCAGCCGTCCGTCGCGGTACACCAGGTCGAGCGCGAGACCGTCGATCTTCAGCTCGCACAGCCAGGCCGTGACCTCGGTCTCGCGGGTGACCCGGGCGCCCCAACGCTCGAACTGCTCGAGCGAGAACGCGTTGTCGAGGCTCATCAGCGGCTGCAGGTGGGTGACCGCCGTGAAGGTGGCGGACGGTGCCCCGCCCACCTTCTGCGTGGGCGAGTCGGGGGTGCGCAACTCGGGATGCTCGTTCTCGATCGCCTCAAGTTCGCGCATCAGGGCGTCGAAGTCGCCGTCGCTGATCGTGGGGGCGTCGGTGATGTAGTAGCGGAAGCGATGCTCTTCGATCTGCTGAGCCAGGTCGGCGTGCCTGGTGCGGTCGTCGTCGATGCTCACCCAGGTCAGCGTACTGATCGGCTGCGACAGTTCCTGCAGTGCGCGCGGCAGAAACCTCACCATTGCGCGAGAAGCTGCGGTCAACGGCACCAGGACGCCACGGGTGCCGTGCGCCGAACCCGCGCGGTCGCCGGGCCGCCCGTTCCCCCACCCGTGGCCGTCGACATAGTCGCGGCACAGGCATACCGTGGCCCGATGACGGCGACCCGCTGCGCTGCCCGCCCGCCATCCTCACCCCCGGGCGATTCCCGTGGCCGCCGCTGAGCGCCCGGACCACTCTCGCCGCCTCGATCAGTTGCGGGCGGACGGGTTCGTGGGTCGCGCCGCTCCGCTGGCTGCGATCGCCGCGTCCATCGAGGGACGCAGCGCGCACCGGGTGCATCTGGTGCACGGCCCGGGAGGCATCGGCAAGACCACCCTGCTCGATGCCGCCGACCGGCAGGGCCGTGCGCTCCACCGCCCGGTGCTGCGGCTCGACGGGCGCGACGTCGTCTGCTCCCCCGCTGCGATCGAGGCCTGGTACGGGACGGCGTCCGGCACCGGGAACGCCGAGCCGAGCCTGCTGCTGATCGACGGCTACGAACTGCTCGCACCCCTCGACGGCTGGTTCCGGACGATCTTCCTGCCGTCGCTGCCGGCGGAATCGGTGACCGTGCTGGCCGGACGCACCGCCCCGTCCGAGGGCTGGTGGCTGGACGCCGGCTGGCGGGTCTTGGCCACCACCCACGAACTCGACGTGCTCGATCGCTCCGAGAGCGACCTGCTGCTCGCCCGGCTGGACGTTGCACCGGCACAGCGAGCGGCCCTGGCCCAGCTGGGCCGCGGCCATCCGCTGGTGTTGGTGATGCTGGCCGAGGCGGCTCGCCGGCGCACCGGTCTGAGCGGTTTCGAGGACGCACCGGATGTGGTCGGACGGCTGTGCTCCATGCTCGTCGATGATGTGCCCAGCCCGGCCCACCGGCTGGGCCTGGCGACCTGTGCGCACGCCGCTCAAACCACTCAGGATCTGCTGCAGCACACGGTCGGCGAGCGTTCGGGTGAGATCTGGGACTGGTTGTCCGCCCGTTCCTATGTGCGGCACGGGGCCGTGGGGCTGTTTCTGCACGACGTCGTGCGGGCCCTGTTCGAGGCCGAGTTCCGGCACCGGTCGCCGGACGGCTACCTCGCCCTGCACCGCGCCGTCCGCGAGTACTTCGAGCAACGTCTCGACGACCCCCGCGAAACCCATCCCGAGCGGGCGGCGACCGAGATCCTGCTGCTGCACCGGCGCGGCCCGCTCAGCGCCGAGGTCGGTGACCTGCCGGCGGGCATGCTGCCACCGGTGGTCCGGGCCAGCCCCGGCGACCAGGGCTGGATGCTCGACCTGCTCGAACGCGCCGACGGCGTGCGCGCCGCCGACATCGCTCGGGGCTGGTTCGCCGACCACAGCGCCACGCTCTATCGCCTCACCGTGGACGGCGGGCCGTCCGCGTTCGCCCACCACGGCTACCTGAGCGGCCCGCCCGAGTTCGACGATCCGGTGGCCACCGCGATCTGGAACGCGGTCGGCAGGCACGGGCCGCTGCGTCCGGGCGAACGGATCGACGTCAACCGGTTCAGTGCCGCCGGCGGCGGTACCCGCGACCCGTTGCTGCTGCTCGTCAACGGCACCGCGTGCGTGCTGGAGTGGCGCCGGCAGCCGGCCGCCTGGACGTTTCTGGTCACCCCGGATCCCGACTACTACGCCGACTACTTCGGCTACCTGGGCATGCGGCACCTGGTGAGCATCGACCTGGGCGCCGGGCCGGTCGGGGCGTGGGGCTGGGACCGGCGGCGGCTGGACGTGCGCGGCCTGTTCGAGATGATGTCCATCCGTGAACTCACCGGCGAGATCGGGCCTCCGCCCGCTCACCTGCTGCGGCCGGCTCCGCTGGCGCGTGCCGAGTTCGACCGCGCCGTCCGGGCCGCGCTCGGCGGCCTGACCCGCCCGGACCGGCTCGCCGACTCACCGCTGCTCGGCTCGGCGCTGGTGCACCGGCCGGACCCCGGCGAACTCGCCTCCGCTCTGATCGCCGTCATCGCGGGCCTGGCCGACGAACCGCAAGGGGCCGAACACCGGCGGGTGCTGGAGCGCACCCACCTGCACACCGCCCCGTCCCAGGAGGCCGCCGCCGCCCTGCTGGGCCTGCCGTTCAGCACCTATCGCCGCCACCTCGCCCAGGCCGTGGAGCGGCTGTGCGAGGTGCTGTGGGCGATCGAACTCGGCACCTCCGGCGGGCCACCGGTCGCAACCGGGCAGAAAGTGGGCAGAAACCGGCCTGGAGAGTGAGCAGCTGACGGCGGCACGGTGGGCACGACCTGAAGGAGGCCCCGATGACCCGCCACCAACCGCTCGACATCGCCGTTCTCGGCGCCGGACCGATCGGCTTGACCGCCGCGCTGCTGCTGGCCCGAGACGGGCACCACGTGGTGGTGGTCGACGCCGATCCGGGGCCGGGCGCCACCGATATCGAGAGTTGGCATCGTCCGGGCGTCAGCCAGTTCGCCATGCCGCACGTGCTGCTGCCGCGCTGGCGGCATGAGCTCGCGTCAGCCCTTCCCGACCTGATCGCGGCGTTGCGTGCCGCCGGCGCGGCACCGCTGAACACGCTGCACCAGCAGCCGGACGAGGTCACGCAGGGCTGGTGGCCGCACGACGAGGCCCTCGATACGCTGGCCGCCCGCCGCCGCTTGGTCGAATGGGTGCTGTTGCGGCAGGCCGAGGCCGATCCGCGCATCGAGGTGCGCCGCCCGGTCACGGTGACCGGGTTGCTGCTCTCCTCCGACGCGCAGCCGGTGGTGACCGGGCTGCGCACCGAGCAGGGGACGCTGCCCGCCGACCTGGTGATCGACGCGTCCGGACGGCACAGTCGGGTTCCCGGCTGGGTGCTGCTCGCGACCGGACCCACCGCGCCCGAGACCCGCTCCGAGGCGCGCGTCACCTACTACTGCCGCGATTTCCACTCCCCCGACGGCCCGCCGCCCCGGGTCGGCGCGATGCTCACCCACCACCCGTCCTGGTCGATGATCGGCCTGCCCGCCGATCACGGACGCTACGCGATCGTGCTGGCCACCTGGTCCGGGGACGCCCCGTTGCGGGCACTGCGCGACCCGGCCCGCTGGCAGGCCGCCGTGCGCGGCATCCCGGCGGGAGCCGCGTGGCTCGACCACGGACGTCCGGTCGGCGACGTGCTGGTGCACGGCGGCGGTGCCGATGTCGTCCGCGACTACTGCCCGGGCGGCCAACCGCTGCTGGACGGGCTGGTGTGCCTGGGCGACGCGCGGGCGGTGACCATGCCGCTGCTCGGCCGCGGGCTCACCCTCGGCACCCTGGACGCACTGGCGTTGCGCGACGCGCTACGGCCTGGCGTCCGCGACCGCCACGACGCAACCGTCGCTCACGCCGAGGCCCACCGCCAACGCCTGGGCGGTCTGATCGATGCCACCCTCTGGTTCGGACGCCACCGCGCCGCCGAGCTGAAGGCCGAGGCCGCCGGCGTGCCCTATAGCACCGACGATGCCGGCTGGGCGATGACCACCGCCCTGCGGCTGGGCGCCGAACACGACCCGGTACTGGCCCGCGCCTCGTCGGGGATCGGTGGCCTGCTGGCCACCCCGGCCGAGGTCTTCGCCGACCCGGACGTCCGCAATCGCGCCGGGCGCCATCTCGGCGGACCGGCCCACCTCGACGGCCCGACCCGGGCCGATCTGCTCTCGGCGCTGGCCGGGACCCCACCTACTTCCCCGACCGACGGGGAGGACCCATCCACTCAAGGAGTTCATCATGTCCGCATCCGTGTCTGAGCGATCCGCCGCCCGGGTGACCGCCGACCCGCTGCCCAACCTGTCGGGGTTCGCTCTGGCCGATCTGCCCCAACTCACGTCCGACTACCTGCACTCGCTGGAGGTCAGGGTGGCGCGGGTGACCGGCAAGCTGGAGCCCGGCGACGACGGCACCTTCACCGTGCGCGTCACCAACGGCCCGCTGCGCATCACCGACTGGACGCTGCACCTGACCTCGACCAGGCCGCAGGTCGCCACCATCATCGCCAGCCCGGGTCTGGTGATCCAGTTCCGCGAGGGCGGCGATCGGGACCAGCCGAGCGTCCCGCCGAACTCGACGCACGACTCGCTGTACGCGTTCTTCCTGGACGAGGGTCTCGGCGAGCCCGACTCGGTGCTGGAGGCCGACGAGGTGCGGGAGGTGAGCTTCCACTGGCACGCGGAGGGCGCCGGCTCGGGCGAGTTCGAGGTGCACCTGCACGGCACGATCGACGTCGACTCGCTGTTCCCGCGCGATCGCGGCACGGCCAGCACCGCCGGGGTCGAGGTGAAACGCCTGACGAGTTGAGGGCAGCATGGTTCTCGGACCACCGAGATCCCGGCGTTCGCCGGGATGACGGGGTCTCCGGGATGAAGGGGACGCCGAGATGACGGGGACGCCGAGATGACGGGGACGCCGAGATGACGGGGACGCCGGGATGACGGGTGTGGACGACGGGGCTGCCGAGATCCCGGCGTTCGCCGGGATGACGGGGACGCCGGGATGACGGGGATGCCGGGATGACGGGGATGCCGGGATGACGGGGATGCCGGGATGACGGGGATGCCGGGATGACTGGGTCTCGACGAGCTCGAGCGCGGATCAGGTGCGCAGGGCCTCGTCCACCAGCGCCGCGGCGCGCACCAGCGTTCGCAAGGCACTGGACGCCCCGCGCGCCGACCAGCCGGCCAGCCCGCAGGCCGGGGTCAGCACCAGGCCGTCGGCCAACCGCTCCCCCAGTTCGAGCGGACGCAGCGCGCCCAGCACCCGGGCCACGACTTCGTCCACGCTCCACACCCGCTCGGACGCCGTCGGCAGGCAGCCCAACCACAGCTGATGGCCCGAATCGACGAACCCGGCGATCGCGTCCCAGTCGCGAACCTGGTCCTGATCGAGCGAGACCGCGCCGAAACCGGCCTGCCCCACCAACGCAGGGTCGAGCCCGGGGGCACAGCAGTGCAGCACCGGCGCCTGCGTCAACGTCGCCAGCTCACCGAGCAGTTCGGCCGCCTCCGGGCGATCGACGCGGCGATGGCGAAAGAACCCGCCCTCGGTCGGCACTCCCCCGGTCAGCACGGCGGGCAGGCCGGGCTCGTCCACCTGCAGCACCAACTGGGCTCGGGGCAGCCGAGCGGCCACCTCACCCAGAAAGTCGGACGTTCCCTGCGCCAGCGACTGCGCCAGGTCACGACGGGCGCTGCGATCGGCCAGCACCAGCCCGCCCAGGGGGCGCAGCACCGACGCGGCCAGCGTCCACGGACCGGTGAGCTGCACCTTGACCGGCCCGTCCCAGTCGGCGGCGTGCTCCTGCAGCCGATCGAGATCATCGCGCAACGTGGTCCTGGCCCTTCGGGCATCGATGCCGGCGGTGTCCGACAGTCGCCAGGTGCCGGCGTCCAGGCTGACCGGAAGGTCGACGAGCAGCGCGCAGGAGCGTCCGACCATGCCCGCCCACGGCCCGCGCGCGGGCAGTTCAGGCAGGTGGGGCACACCGCCTTCGAGTTCGCCCAGCGCGTCGAACACCAGCCGGACGGCGGCCGGAAAGTCGGTGCCGGGCAGCGAACCGAGCCCGCTGGCGCCGACCATCAGCGGGCCGTGGCGGCGATGGTGGCCGAGCCGACCACCCGGTCGCCGTCGTAACACACCACGGCCTGACCAGGGGCGATGCCGTGTGTGGCGGCGTCCAGTTCGACCGTGATCGAGTCGGCCCGACCCTCGATCAGCGCCGGCAACGGCGCCCCGTGCGCGCGCACCTGCACGAAGCCGCGCCAGGGCCCGAGCACCTCGGCCTCGGTCCAGGACGGCCGGATGCCCTCGATGCGGGCGACCGCCAACGCCTCGTGCGGCCCTACTGTCACGGTGTTGCTGACCGGGTCGATGCCCAGCACGTAGCGCGGACGTCCGTCGTCGGCCGGCACGCCCAGGTGCAGCCCGCGGCGCTGGCCCACGGTGAACCGGTGGCTGCCGGCATGCGCGCCGACGACCTCGCCACACTCGTCCACGACGTCGCCCCCGGACGAGCCCAGGTGCCGCGAGAGGAACCCGGCGGTGTCACCGGAGGGGATGAAGCAGATGTCGTGCGAATCGGGCTTCTTGGCCAGGTACAGCCCGCGCGCCGCCGCCTCGGACCGGACGTCCGCCTTGGCGGTGTCGAGGCCGAGCGGAAACAGGCACCGGCTGAGCTGGGCCTGGTCGAGCACACCGAGCACATAGCTCTGGTCCTTGGCCTGTTCGGCCGAACGCCACAGCTGGGTGCGGCCGTCCACCTCGCGCAGCACCGCGTAATGCCCGGTGGCGATGGCGTCGAAGCCGAGCGCCACCCCGCGGTCGAGCACCGCCTCGAACTTGATCTTCTCGTTGCAGCGCAGACACGGATTGGGGGTGCGCCCCGCGGCGTACTCGGCGACGAAGTCGTCCACCACGTCGGCGGCGAACCGGTCGGAAAAATCCCACACGTAGAACGGGATGCCCAGCACGTCGGCGGCGCGCCGGGCGTCGTGGCTGTCCTCCAGCGAGCAGCAGCCCCGCGCCCCTGAGCGGTAGGTCTGCGGGTTCTTCGACAGGGCCAGGTGCACACCGGTCACCTCATGCCCGGCGTCGACCATGCGGGCGGCCGCCACCGCCGAGTCGACACCGCCACTCATGGCCGCCAGCACACGCACCGAAGCAGTCTACAAAGCCGCTGCCCGCGCCCTGACCACCGCTTCGGGCAGCACCGCCAGCACCCGCTCGATCGCCGCCGCGTCGGTGGTGGGGCCGAGCGAAAACCGCAGGGACGCCGACGCGTCCGCTGCGCTGCGTCCCATCGCCAGCAGCACCTCGCTGGGTTGATGGACGCCCGCGGTGCAGGCCGAGCCGGTCGAGCAGTCGATGCCGGCCGCGTCCAGGATCAGCAGCAGGTCGTCGGCTCGGCAGCCCCGGAACGTCACGTTGACGATGGCCGGGCTGGTCGGTGCCGACCCGTTGACCACCACCTCGGGCAGCACCGAGACCCCCTGCACCAACCGCTCCCGCAGCGTGGTCAGCCGGGCCGGCTCGGTCGCCAGGTCACCGACCGCCACCCGGGCGGCCGCGGCGAAGCCCACCGCGAGGGCCACCATCACCGTGCCCGAACGCACCCGGCGCTCCTGGCCGCCGCCGAAACCCGGGGCGGCCAGCGCCACGTCGCGCCGCACCACCAGGGCTCCGATGCCGACCGGGCCGCCCAGCTTGTGCGCGGACACCGTCAGCGCGTCGACGCCCAGCCCGGCGAAGTCCAGCGGCAGGTGCCCGAAGGCCTGGACGGCGTCGGTGTGCACCCAGGCGCCGGCCTTTCGGACCGCGGCCACCACCGCCTCCAGCGGTTGCACCACCCCGGTTTCGTTGTTCACCAGCATCGTCGAGACCAGGGCGGTCTCGGCGCTGATCGGGCCGGGATCGCGCAGCCGTCCGCCGGCGTCCACACCCCACACCTCCACCCGGCCGGGCAGCCGCTCGACCACCCCCGCCACGGACGGATGCTCCGCCGCCCCGATCGCCAGCCGCGGCCGATCCGGACGAGCCGCCGCGGCCCCCAACAGGATCAGGTTGTTGGCCTCGGTGCCCCCCGAGGTGAACACGATCTCGGTCGGGTGCGCGCCCAGGCACTGCGCCAGCGACTCCCTGCTCTCCTCCAGCGAGCGCCGCGCCGATCGTCCCGCCGTGTGCAGCGAGGACGGATTTCCGGGCCGGCTCCACACCTCGTCCATGGCCCGGCGCGCCTGCGGCAGCAGGGGCGCCCCCGCCGCGTGATCGAGATAGATCCGATCGGTCATCGCCGGGGCTCCTCTCGGGCCATCGCGGTCGCCCAGCCGCGTCGGGGCCGGCGTACTCCTAGTCAGCGCGTGATGAATGCTGGATATGTCAGCTACTTGAGGCACTATATGAGCCGGGTGTGCATGCGAGCCGCTGCGATCGCCGGCGGCACGCACGGCCCCGGTGTGTTTGATCGATCGAAAGCAGTTGATGAGCGAACCCGAGCTGATTGCACCCACGACAACCGTGAGGCTCGGCGCGCACCCGTATGCGGACGGCACCGAGTTCGCACTGTGGGCACCGCGCGCCGAGCGGGTCGAGTTGGCGCTGGTGGACGATCGCAACGACCAGACCAACATCGATCTCACCCTCGATGACGAAGGCGTGTGGAGCGGGTTCGTCCGGGACGTGGGAGCTCGCCAGCGCTACGGCTACCGCGTTCACGGCGACTGGATTCCCGAAGCGGGCCAACGGTTCAACCCGGCCAAACTGCTGCTCGACCCGTATGCGCGGGCGATCTCCGGCTACCTCGACTACCGCGGTCCGATCAGCGATCACACCGCCGAGTCGAACTTCGACCGCGACTCCACCGACAGCTTCGGCGCCGTGCCGCTCAGCGTCGTGGTGGCGCCCACCGAACCGCCCACGCCGCTGGCCGAACCGGTGCCGCTGGACCGCATGGTGATCTACGAGACCCACCTGAAGGGCTTCACCCAGCGTCACCCCAAGGTTCCCGAGGGGCTGCGTGGCACTTACGCGGGCTTCGCCGACGACGCCGTGATCCAACACCTGGTCGAGACCGGCATCAACGCGGTCGAGTTCCTCCCCCTGCAGCACTTCGTCAGCGAGCCGTTCATCGTCGGGCGGGGCCTGGTCAACTACTGGGGCTACAACACCCTCGGCTTCTTCGCCCCGCACGGCCCTTACGCCAGCGCCACCGCAGGCACCCGGGGCGGCCAGGTGGCCGAGTTCAAGGCCATGGTCAGCCGGCTGCACCAGGCCGGCATCGCGGTGATTCTCGACGTGGTCTACAACCACACCGGCGAGGGTGGCCACGAAGGCCCCACGCTCAGCTTCCGGGGCATCGACCATGGCGGCTACTACCGGCTGACCAGCGACAACCGCAACGACTACGACGTCACCGGCTGCGGCAACGCCGTCGACACCTCCCACCCCCGGGTGCTGCAGCTGGTGCTCGACTCGTTGCGCTACTGGGCCACCGACATGGGCGTGGACGGCTTCCGCTTCGACCTGTGCACCACCCTGATCCGCGACGGAAACCACCACGTCGACCAGCAGCACGCGTTCAAGCAGCTGGTCGCGGCCGACCCGGTGCTGGCCGGCAAGGTGATGCTCTCGGAGCCCTGGGATCTGGGCCCCTACGGTTACCAGGTCGGACGCTGGGGCAAGGGCTGGTCGGAGTGGAACGACCACTTCCGCGGCTTCACCCGCGATTTTTGGCGGGGCGCCTCCAACGGCGTCCAAGAGCTGGCGACGCGGCTGTCCGGATCGTCCGACACCTTCGACCACGCCGGACGTCCGGCCACCAGCTCGATCAACTTCGTCACCGCCCACGACGGTTTCACGTTGCGCGACGTGGTCACCTATGACCTCAAGCACAACAAGGCCAACTCTGAGCGCAACCGCGACGGCACCGACGACAACCGCTCCTGGAACCACGGCTACGAGGGCGAGATCGACGACCCCGAGATCAACGCCGCACGGCAACGCACTGCCCGCAACATGATGGCCACCCTGCTGCTCGCGGCCGGGGTACCGATGATCACCGCCGGCGACGAGCTGGGCCGCACCCAACAGGGCAACAACAATGCCTACTGTCAGGACTCGCCGACCTCGTGGGTGGACTGGCACACCCAGGAGGACTGGGCCGACCAGCTCGATCTCACCCGCGCCCTGCTCAGCCTGCGCGCGGAGCATCCGGTGCTGCGCCAGCAGCAGTTCCGCACCCATCGCGAGGTGCTGGACGACGCCGGCGACGGCCTGGGCCGGCTCGAGGTCGCCTGGTTCAGCGAACACGGCACCGAGATGACCATCGACCAGTGGCACGACTCGTCGCGACGCACCCTCGGCCAGTACGTCTCCGATACCCAGGAGGCCTTTCTGATCTTCGTGCACGGTGGCCCGAGCCCGATCGTTCTCACCCTGCCGGGCCAGCCCTGGGGCGGGCAGTGGGCGGTGCGTGCCCACACCGGCCTCGACAACGAACTGCCGCACCGCACGATGGCGGCCGGGTCGAGCCTCACCGTGCCCGCCAAGACGGTGGTGCTGCTGCAGGGCACGGTGTTCGGCCGGCTGCCGCAGGTCGCCGCCTCACCGCTCAGTCCCGACGAGCCGCTCAGTCCCGACGAGCCGATGAGTCCCGATGAGCCGGGCGGTTCCGACGAGCCGATCAGTCCCGATGAACCGATGAGTCCCGATGAGCCGGACGGTTCCGATCCGGATGGCCTGAACGACTCGACTGCCAACACTCCACCTGAGGCGCCTCAGCCGCTAGGTTGAGTCGCGTGAGCAAACCCATCACCTCGGGCGACGACGCCCCGCTGAGCCTTGATCTGTCCCCCACCGCGACCGGGCCGTTCGGCTTCGGACGTATCCCGGTCGCCAAGGTCTGGCCGGTGATCGAGGCCGGTGCCTATCCGGTGAAGGCCGTCGTCGGTGAACTGTTCCCGATCGGCGCCAAGGTTTTTCGCGAGGGCCATGATGCCGTCAACGCGTCGGTGATCCTGACCAGCCCCGAGGGCGTCGAGACTCGCGTCGACATGCAGCCCGTCGGGCCGCCGGGACTGGATGCCTGGCAGGGCTGGGTGCGTCCGGATGCCGAGGGTGCCTGGACGTTCCGGGTCGAGGGCTGGTCCGACCCTTGGGGCACCTGGCATCACAATGCCGAGGCCAAGCTGGCCGCCGGCATGGATCTGGAGCTGGTCTGCCTCGAGGGGCGCGACCTGCTCGAACGCACCGCCGCGCTGGCCGACGAGGCCGGCGACCCGGTCGAGGCGTCCATTCTGCGCGCCACCGCACAACTGCTCATACCTCAGCGCAAGGCGCCCGATCTGCTCGAGGTGGCGAACGGGGCGGGGCTGGCCGAGGCGATGAGAACCCACGGGCCCCGCGACCTCGTCACGCCCACCGCCGACTTCCCGTTGTGGGTCGACCGCAAGCGTGCGCTGTTCTCGTCCTGGTACGAGTTCTTCCCCCGCTCCCAGGGCGCCAGCCGCGACGAGGCCACGGGGCACTGGACCTCCGGCACCTTCGATTCGTCGCACGAGCGGCTGGAGGCGGCCGCGGCGATGGGCTTCGACGTGATCTACCTGCCGCCGATCCATCCGATCGGCAATGCGTTCAAGAAGGGCAAGAACAACACCCTGGACGCCACCGAGGACGATCCGGGTTCGCCGTGGGCGATCGGCAGCGCCGAGGGCGGGCACGACGCGATCCATCCCGACCTGGGCGACTGGGCGGCCTTCGACCGTTTCGTGGCCAGGGCCGGCGAGCTGAACGTCGAAGTCGCGCTCGACTTCGCGCTGCAGGCCAGCCCCGACCACCCGTGGGTGAGCTCACACCCGGAGTGGTTCACCACCCGCATCGACGGCACCATCGCCTACGCCGAGAACCCGCCGAAGAAGTACCAGGACATCTACCCGATCAACTTCGACAACGACCCGGTCGGCATCTACCACGAGGTGCTGCGGCTGTTCAAGGTGTGGATGAGCCACGGGGTGCGCATCTTCCGCATCGACAACCCGCACACCAAGCCGGTCGAGTTCTGGCGGTGGATCATCGAGCGGCTGCGCGAAACCGATCCGGACGTGCTGTTCCTGGCCGAGGCGTTCACCAAGCCCGAGATGATGGCCGCCCTGGGCAAGGTGGGCTTTCACCAGAGCTACACCTACTTCACCTGGCGCACCACCAAGTTCGAGCTCACCGAGTACGCCGTCGAACTGGCCAACGACATGGCTGCGTACTACCGGCCGAACTTCTTCGTCAACACCCCCGACATCAACCCGTTCCATCTGCAGTCGGGCAACCCGGCGATCTTCGGCATCCGCGCGATCCTGGCCGCCACCCTGTCGCCCACCTGGGGCGTGTATTCGGGCTTCGAGTTCTTCGAGCACGAGGTGCTGGCACCCGGACGCGAGGAGTACCTGAACTCAGAGAAGTACGAGTACCGGCCCCGCGACTACAACGCCGAGCCCAACCTCAACCTGCTGTTCGGCACGCTCAACTCGATCCGCCGGGCCCACCCGGCGCTGCAGCAACTGCGTCAACTGCACTTCCACCACGCCAGTCACGACGGGGTGATCGCCTACTCCAAGCGTGACGGCGACGACGTGGTGATCGTGATCTGCAGCCTCGACCCCGACAACCTGGTCGAATCCGACGTCTGGCTCGACCTGGGCGCACTGGGTGTGACCGGGGCCGACTCCGTGCTGCTGCGCGATGAGCTCACCGGGGCGTCGTTCACCTGGGGCGAGCGCAACTTCGTCCGGCTGACCCCGTCCACCCCGGCGCACATCCTGCACGTGCTGACCGCGCCCTGAGCGCTGCGATGCCGTGCAAAAGCTGTTGTCCGGCGCACTTTCCTGACAGGATGGCAAGGTGACGGACGAGCCGCTGGCAGCCTGGTGGGCTCTCATTTCGAGAGCCCGCTGGTTCGGCGGCAAGGGGCTGGCTGGCACATTCACCGGGCTCACGTCGTTGCCGTGGCTGACCCCCGCGGGCTCACTGCCCGCGGTGCGTCCCGAGATCGCCACGATCGACTACCCCGACGGCCGCACCGAGCAGTACCTGCTGCTGGTCGGCCACACCGCGAGCCCCGAGGCACCGGTGGTTACCCGAGTGCACGATCCCGAGCTCGGGCCGCTCAGTGTGGTCGAGGCGGCCGGTGACCCGGGGTGCATGCAGGCCCTGTTGACGGCACTGGCCGACGTGCACCACCCCGCCATGCAGTGGGTCGACGCCGGCGGCATCGACCCGACCGTGCCCACCCGGGTCTGGCCGGGCGAGCAGAGCAACACCACGGTCTGCCTGGGCGATGACCGGCTGTTCAAGCTGTTCCGCAAGCTCGAGGCCGGTCGCAACCTCGACGTGGAGGTGCTCGCCGCCCTGAACGGATCGAGCATCACTCCGGCCCTGTACGGCACGCTGGTCGGCGAACTGCCCGGCGGCGGACTCGCCGATCTCGGCATGTTCGTCGAGCGCGTGCAGGGCGTTCAGGACGGCTGGCAGTGGGCCTGCGAGGCCTGTGCCGCCGATCGCGACATCAATGCCGAGGCCGATCAGCTGGGCCACGCCCTGCGGGCGGTGCATGAGCGGCTGGCGGCCGCCTTCGGTACGTCCGTCGTGGCGGGGGCCGAGGTGGCCGAGTTGATCCGCGCCCGCTTCGACGCGGCGCAGGCCGAGATCGGCGAACTGACCCCCGTCCGCGACTCCGTCGATTCGGCGCTGCAGGCGCTGGTCGGCACCCAGCTGGTCACGCAGCGCGTCCACGGCGACTTTCACCTAGGCCAGACCCTGCGGTCCGCCGACGGCTGGACCATCATCGACTTCGAGGGCGAGCCGCTCAAGAGCCTGACCGAGCGGCGGCGTCCCGACAGCGTGTGGCGCGATGTCGCCGGCATGCTGCGCTCCTTCGACTACGTCCGCGGAGCGCACCCTGATCCCACCTCTGCCCAGGCCGCCGCCTGGTCCGCTGCCGCCCGGCACGCGTTCCTCGACGGCTACTGCCAGGGCGATCGTCCCGACCGGGCCGCGCTCGATGCCTACGAGCTCGACAAGGCCGTCTACGAGGTGGTGTACGAAGCGCGCAACCGGCCCGACTGGCTGCACATTCCACTCGGTGCCGTCCAAGCTGTGGCAAGCCGGACGGCGTCGTCCCCCACGCACGACTCAAAGGAGAACTGATGGCACACGATACTGCCGGTGGCCTGGCTGGCTGGGACCTCGAAGGATTCCACAGCGGAGGCGACACCGAGTTGTGGCGCCGGCTGGGCTCCCATCAGGTGAGGTTGCACGACGACGAGCGGGGCGAGATTACCGGCACCCGGTTCGCGGTGTGGGCGCCCAACGCGCAGGCCGTGCGGCTCAACGCCGACTTCAACTGGTGGACCGGCGACGCGATGTCGCTGGTGCCCGGTTCTGGGGTGTGGGCGATCTTCGTCGAGGGCGTCGGTGACGGCGCGCTGTACAAGTACAACATTCTCGGCGCCGACGGGGTGTGGCGCGAGAAGGTCGACCCGATGGCCTTCTTCGCCGAGAAGGCCCCCGCGAACAGCTCCATCGTCTACACCAGCCAGTACGAGTGGGCCGACGACGAGTGGATGACCAAGCGCACCGAAACCCAGCCGCACGCCGCGCCGATGTCGGTCTACGAGGTGCACCTGGGTTCGTGGCGCAAGGGCAAGACCTATCTCGAGCTAGCCGAAGAGCTGGTCGAGTACGTCACCTGGCAGGGCTTCACCCACGTCGAACTGATGCCGGTCACTGAACACCCGTTCGAGCCGTCCTGGGGCTACCAGGTGACCAACTACTTCGCGCCGCAGTCGCGGCTGGGCCGTCCGGACGAGTTCCGCCATCTCGTCGACAAGCTGCACCAGGCCGGCATCGGCGTGATTCTCGACTGGGTGCCGGGGCACTTCCCCAAGGACGAGTGGGCGCTGGGCCGCTTCGACGGCACCGCCCTGTACGAGCATGCCGACCCCCGCCAGGGCGAGCACATGGACTGGGGCACCTACATCTTCAACTACGGCCGCAACGAGGTGAAGAGCTTCCTGGTCAGCAACGCGCTGTACTGGGTCAGCGAAATGCACATCGACGCGCTGCGGGTCGACGCGGTGGCGTCCATGCTGTACCTCGACTACAGCCGCAAGGACGGCGAGTGGGTGCCCAACCAGTTCGGTGGCAACGAGAACCTCGAGGCCATCGACTTTCTGCGCTACGTCAACAAGCACCTGTACGAGCGGGTGCCCGGCGTGTGCATGATCGCTGAGGAGTCGACCTCGTTCGGCGGCGTCACCAAGCCGGTCGATCAGGGCGGCCTCGGATTCGGCTTCAAGTGGAACATGGGCTGGATGAACGACTCGCTGCGCTACCTGGCGCTCGAGCCGATCTACCGGCAGTACCACCACCACGAGATGACCTTCGCGATGGTGTACCAGTACTCAGAGAACTTCGTGCTGCCGATCAGCCACGACGAGGTGGTGCACGGCAAGGGGTCGATGATCAACAAGATCCCCCAGGATTCGTGGCGCCAGTTCGCCACCCTGCGCGCGTTCTACTCGTTCATGTGGGGCTTCCCCGGCAAGCAACTGCTGTTCATGGGCTGCGAGTTCGGCCAGCGCACCGAGTTCAACGAAGCCACGTCCCTGGAGTGGTGGGTCTCGGACCTGTGGGGCCACCACGGCCTGCAGCGCCTGATCAAGGACCTCAACGAGCTGTACGTCGCCAACCCGGCGTTGTGGAAGCTTGATTCCGACCCGGCCGGCTTCCGCTGGATCAACGCCGACGACGCCAACGGCAACACGTTCAGCTGGGTGCGTTCCGACGGTGACGGCGGGCACATGGCGGTCATCGTCAACTTCTCCTCCGAGCCGTGGACGAACTACAAGATCGGGCTGCCCGCGGCCGGGGTGTGGAAAGAGGTGCTCAACTCCGACGCAGGCATCTACGACGGCTCGGATTCGTTCGGCAACCTGGGTCAGGTCGAGGCGCACGAGGAGTCGTTCAACGGCTACGAGGCCGCGGCGAGCATCGTCATTCCGCCCCTGGGTGCCGTCTACTTCCGGTACGAGGGGTGAGCGAAGGCCCCCACGAGTTCAAGGTCCACCTGCACGTCGGTGAGGCCGGCATCGGCGTGCTGGAGTGGTCCGGACGCACCCAGCAGGAGGTCGTCGACCGGGCGGTCAGCCTGGCCTCTGACGACGGGCTGATCTCGCGCGGGCTGCGCCGCATCGAGGTGTCGCTGCCCATCACGGACGTGGTCGGACGCCGCGCGCTGCAGCGGGCGGGTTTCCGGCTGGAGGGTACCCGGCGGCAGGCGCACGACCTGCCGGACGGGTCCTTCACCGACGTCGTGCTGTACGCCCGGCTGGCCAGCGACCTGGTCTACGGCGCCGGCGGGTTCACCGGGGTGATGAACTCGGTGCTGCCCCGCAAAAGGTTGATCGCCCACGCCCTGATCACCGACGACTGGGATCGGGTCTGCGTGCTCGAAACCACCTTCAAGGACGACTGGGAGCTGCCCGGCGGCATCGTCAACCCGTTCGAATCGCCGTGGAACGGGGCCGTCCGTGAAATCGCGGAGGAACTGTCGATCGACCTCGAGGTGGGCCGGGTGCTGGTGATCGACTGGCTGGCACCGCACCTGGGGTGGGAGGACGCCGTCGAGTTGATCTTCGACGGCGGCCGGCTGAGCACCGAACAGGTGGACGCGATCGTGCCCGACCCGGTCGAGATCCGCGCCGTGCACTGGCTCACCCCCGACAAGGCCGCCGACAAGATGGCCCCCTTCGCCCGCGGACGCATGCTGGCCGCGGTCGCCTGCCGCCTCGGCGGCGGCACCCAGTACCTGGAGCGCGGACTCCCCCGCTGAAACGACCCACCGGTGGAGGTGCTCCGTCATCCCGCCGCCCACCGTCATCCCGGCGAGCCCCGTCATCCCGCCGCAGGCGCCGTCATCCCGGCCGCAGGCGCCGTCATCCCGGCCGCACCACGTCATCCCGGCGAACGCCGTCATCCCGCCGGAGGCGCCGTCATCCCGGCCGCACCACGTCATCCCGGCGAACGCCGGGATCTCTGCCCGGACGCCCGGTCGCGTTTGGTTGCCGCGGAGTGGGGGTGCACCCCCACTCCGCTTCACAGTTGCGCTTGGCGCTGGTCGAGCGTGTCGAGACCTTCGTCATGCCACCGCACACCGTCATCCCGCCGCACCACGTCATCCCGGCGAACGCCGGGATCTGTGCCCCGGAGCCAGGTCGCGCTTCGCTGCCCACGAGTGGGGTGCACCCCGTCTTCCCGCCGCACCACGTCATCCCGGTGAACGCCGGGATCTGTGCCCCGGAGCCAGGTCGCGCTTGGCTGCCCACGAGTGGGGTGCACCCCGTCTTCCCGCCGCACCCCGTCATCCCGGCGAATGCCGGGATCTCCGCAGCTGTCTGGAACTCGACAGCTCGATCGACGGAGCGCTGGTCGCTCACCTGCCCTGCGCGTGCCAGATCCCGGCGTTCGCCGGGATGACGACTTGCGCCGTTCCGCTGGTGGAGCGTGTCGAGACCTGGCCGGTCATCCCGGCGAATGCCGGGATCTGTGCCCCGGAGCCAGGACGCGCTTGGCTCCCCACGAGTGGGGTGCACCCCGTCTTCCCGCCGCACCACGTCATCCCGGCGAATGCCGGGATCTCTGCAGCGGTCTGGAACTCGGCAGCTCGATCGACGGAGCGCTGGTCGCTCACCTGCCCTGCGCGTGCCAGATCCCGGCGTTCGCCGGGATGACGACTTGCGCGGTTCCGTTGGTGGAGCGTGTCGAGACCTGGCCCGTCATCCCGGCGAATGCCGGGATCTCATCCCGCGCTCTGGTCGAGATTGTCGAGAGCCATTCGGTTGTTCGAGCCGTCCGCTGTTCCGTCTCAGAACAGCGCGCTCATCAGGTCGCGGCGCGCCTTCAGCACGGACGGGTCCGCGTTGCCGACCACCTCGAACAACTCCAGCACCCGCACGCGGACGGTGTCGCGCTCGGCACCGCTGGTGTCGCGGATCAGCGCGATCAGCCGCTTGAACGCCGCCTCCGGTTGGCCGGAGAGCACCTCCAGGTCGGCGGCCGCCAGCTGGGCCTCGACATCGACGGTTGCCTGGGCGGCCAGAGCGAGAACGCGATTCGGGTCACTGCCCGCCGAGCGGGCCAACAGCGCGACCTGGGCGCGTCCGGCCTTGGCCTCGGCATCGCCGGGGTACTGGGCGATCAGCTTGTCGTACTCCACCAACGCGTCCGCGAAGTCGCCCCGCTCCAGCGCCGCGTCGGCCGCCGCGAAGCGCGGATCGGGTTCGTCCGACTCCCCCGCACCGCCCGCGACCGGCTCGGCGCGTCCGGTCAACCCGTTGGTCGCCGCCACCTGCAGCAACTGCCCGATAACCGCATCCGCCTCGTCCTTCGACTTCGTGCCCTGGAACAGCGGTGCCAACTGTCCGGCGACCACCCCGATCACGGTGGGGACGGCCTGCACCCCGAAGGCCTGGGCGATTCCGCCCGCGACGTCCACGTTCACCCGAGCCAGCAGGTAGGCGCCCGCGGCTGCATTGGCGAGCGCGATCAGGTCGTCGGAGAGAGCCTGGGCGTCCGCCCGCGGCGAGTAGAGCTCGACCACGATCGGGTGCCGCGCCGACAGCTGCATCACCGACTCGAAGTTGCCCTCGTCCACGTCGATCACGAACGACGCACCGGGTGGCACCGGCGGCGCCTTCGCGGCGGCGGCGATTCCGGAGAGGTCCATGGCACGGGAAGTGAACTTCGGCAGGGTCATGGACGCCATTGTGTCAAAGTTGGCGCATGCCCCGGCAACCGCTCATCGCGATAGTCCAGCATCAGGCGGAGTGCCCGGCGGCCCGGCTCGCCGACTGGCTGGACGAGGCGGGGGCCCGGCTGGTCACCGTGCGTCCTGACCTGGGCGCGCGGCTGCCAGAGCCGGACGAGCTGGACGGCCTGATCGTGCTCGGCGGGGTGATGGGCGCCACCGACGACGAGGTCGCACCCTGGCTGCCCGAGGTGCGCGAGCTGATCCGGCGCAGCGCGGACGCCCACCTGCCGACCTTCGGCGTCTGCCTCGGTCATCAGCTGATCGCGGTGGCGCTGGGCGGACAGGTCGAGGGCAACCCCCGCGGCAAGCAGTACGGCCTGCTGCCGGTCGGCTACACCGCGGACGCTGCCGCCGACCCGCTGTTCGGCTCGCTGCCGCAGGGCGCGCGCGGCGTCCACTCGAACAACGATGTGGTGCGCGCGGCACCACCCGGTGCCGTCGCCCTGGCCACCGCCCCGAACGGGGAACTGCAGGCCGCCCGCTTCGCGCCCACGGTGTGGGGCGTCCAATGGCATCCCGAGGTCGACGAGCAGGTGTTCGAGGGCTGGAGCACCATCGAACCTCCGCCGAGCGAGCAACTGGCGAAGACCACGATCGCCGAGGTCGCCGGCGCCCGCGCCGAACTGGACGCCGCCTGGCAACCCCTGGCCGAGCGGTTCGTTTCCCTCTGCGGCCAGGCCCGATAGACGGTTCCCGGACCAGCCCTCAGAGATCGAGGCTGTGAGTCGGGATGACGGCGCGTCCCCGGTCTGGCAGATCCCGACTGCGCCCGGATGACGGTACCCCTCACGTCTGGGCTGACGGCGCACCCGGGGATTGCGTCCGGGCCCTCCACCAGCCCCACCGATCCGCACAGCACAAGCGCAAACGGCAAGATCAATGGCCCGAAGGGGTCGCCCCGCCCGGCTGGCGTTGGCATGATGTCGGTATGGTTCATGAACGCGCCGGGCAGGTCGCACTGCCCGAAGACCTCGTCGACGTCGACGCAATGATCGCCGCCTACTACGACCTGGTCCCCGATCCCGCCAACATCGACCAGCGGGTGGTTTTCGGCACGTCGGGTCATCGCGGCGCCAGCCTCAAGACGTCCTTCAACGACCTGCACATCGCCGCCACCACCCAGGCCATCGTCGAATACCGTGCCGCCCAGGGGGTGGACGGCCCGCTGTTCATCGGCAAGGACACCCACGGCCTGTCGCTGCCGGCCTGGAAGACCGCGCTCGAGGTGCTGGTGGCCAACGGCGTCGACGTGCGGGCCGAGAACGACGACGACTACACCCCCACCCCCGCGGTGTCGCGGGCGATCATCGTCTACAACCGCGACAACGACGGCCCGCGCGCCGACGGCATCGTGGTCACCCCGTCGCACAACCCGCCCACCGACGGCGGGTTCAAGTACAACCCGCCGCACGGCGGGCCGGCCGACACCGACGCCACTTCGGTGATCGCGGCACGAGCCAATGAGTTGATGGCCGATCCGGCCGGCATCAGGCGTGACCGCCCCTACGACGAGATCGCCGCCGGTATTGAGCGACACGACTATCGCAGCGCCTACTGCGAAGACCTGAAGAACGCCATCGACCTGGACGCGATCCGTGCCGCCGGCCTGAAGATCGGCGCCCACCCGCTGGGCGGCGCGTCCGTGCAGTACTGGCAGTACATCGCCGACAATCTCGACCTCGGCCTGAGCGTGATCGACCCCACCGTCGACCCGGCCTGGCCGTTCATGACGCTGGACTGGGACGGCAAGATCCGCATGGACTGCTCCAGCCCCTATGCGATGGCCTCGCTGATCAAGAACAAGGACTCCTACGACATCTCCACCGGCAATGACGCCGACTCGGACCGGCACGGCATCGTCACGCCTGATCACGGCCTGATGAACCCCAACCACTTCCTGGCCGTGGCGATCTGGTACCTGTACACCCACCGTCCAGGCTGGAAGCCGACGGCCGGCATCGGCAAGACGCTGGTCAGCTCGTCCTTCATCGACAAGGTTGCCGCCGATCTGGGCCGCACCCTGATCGAGGTGCCGGTCGGCTTCAAGTGGTTCGTCCCCGGCCTGATGACCGGTGACATCGGCTTCGGCGGCGAAGAGTCGGCGGGCGCGTCGTTCCTCACCCTGGACGGGCAGACCTGGACCACCGACAAGGACGGCATCCTGCTGTGCCTGCTGGCCTCCGAGATTCGTGCGGTGACCGGTAAGTCGCCCTCGCAGATCTACGCCGAGATGGAGGCCAAGTACGGCCGCAGCGCCTACGCCCGGGTGGACGCCCCGGCCAATCGCGAGCAGAAGTCCAAGCTGGCCAGGCTCTCCCCCGAGGACGTCACCGCGACCGAGCTGGCCGGCGAACCGATCGTGGCCAAGCTCACCCGGGCCCCCGGCAACGATGCGCCGATCGGCGGGCTGAAGGTGACCACCGAGCATGCGTGGTTCGCCGCCCGTCCCTCGGGCACCGAAGACGTGTACAAGATCTACGCCGAATCGCTCAAGGGCCCCGAGCATCTGGCGCAGGTGCAGGCCGAGGCCCGCGAGGTGGTCAACGCGGCGCTGGGGTGAGATCCGCCGACGGGGAATGGGGACGGTTCTTTTACCGT
The DNA here is from genome assembly GCA_016711205.1 of Micropruina sp. Lineage (GTDB taxonomy): Bacteria > Actinomycetota > Actinomycetes > Propionibacteriales > Propionibacteriaceae > Micropruina. Next base: position 819,301 of record JADJTM010000001.1, read on the forward strand.
CCGGTTTCGGGGTGGACTGCTGGCGAAGCGCGTTGTCAGCGACGGATTTCGGGCCGGCCGACGGGGAATGGAACCGTCCCCAATACCCGTCGGTCGGCGGCGGCACTGGGGTGAGATCCGCCGACGGGGAATGGGGACGGTTCTTTCGTCGTCCGGTTTCGGGGTGGGCGGCTGGCGAAGCGCGTTGTCAACGACGGTCTTTGGGCCGGCCGACGGGGAATGGAACCGTCCCCAATACCGGTCAGTCGCCGCTGGCGATGTCGGCCGACTGCACCCGGCCGCCGAGGCCGGCCTTGGCGATCACTGCCGCGAAATCGTGCAGCCGCCGATCCGGCGAGCCGACGTACTTGATCTCACGCATGCCCTGGTCCTGGGCCGCGCTTTCGAAGACGAACGTCGCGTAGCCGAAGATCTGCCCCCAGAACGGCCGCAGCATAGAGATGTCCAGCACCCGGGTGATCGGCATCATTGCGAAGGTTTGATCGAGCACGCCGTGGACGCGGAACACCCGAAAGTCGGTGATCACGAACCGGTCCATGTACTCGGTGTGCATGCGCCAGAAACCGTTGAGTCCGAGCACCAGGCCGGCCGCCAGCGACACCCACCACAGGTGCCCCAGCCACGGCATCATCACGAAGCAGATCATGCCCAGCACCACCCGGAAGCCCGGCCACAGCCGTGTCACCCAGTGCCGGCCGATCTCGTAGATCACATACTCGCCCTCTTCGACGATCAGGCGATCCTCGACGTGGGGGTCGGCGAAACGAGACCACCCGAGCTCGACCTGGTGCGGGCGCCCGGACTGCTCACGCAGTGCCACTGCCGGTCACCTCGACAAGGCGATGAAGAAGCGCCCGATCGCGTCGAAGGCCCCGAAGAAGCTCTTGACGGCGGACGCGGCGGCCTCGGGCCTGGTGAACAGGTAGAACAGGCAGAAGCCGACGACGAGCACCAACAGGATGGTCTTGATCCATTTGCTCATCTACGCCTCCACAGAGTCGGCCCACTCACACTCACCATGCCATTCTCAGTCCGCTTGCGGTAGCCCGCAGTACTGCCACGCCGCTGGCTGGGCGCAGGAATGCCAAACCCTCAACCCCGGCTCGAAGGATGTGCAAGGCTGAAGTCATGGACGGACTCTTCGTTTGCATCGACCACGTTGGCCTCGCCGTTCCCGATCTGGACGAGGCGATTCGCTTTCACACCGAGGTGCTGGGCTGGCGCCTGCTGCATCGGGAGGAGAACCAGGAGCAGGGCGTCGCGGAGGCGATGATCGGCACCGGTGAGCAGGGCGTCGAGAATGCCCAGATCCAACTGCTGGCGCCCCTCAACGAGAACTCGACGATCGCCAAGTTCATCGGACGCAACGGGCCGGGCATGCAACAACTCGCCTACCGCGTCAAGGACCTGGACGCGGTGAGCGCCACCCTGCGCGAACGCGGCGTCCGGTTGCTGTACCCGGAGCCCAAGCGTGGCACCGCGGGGTCGAGGATCAACTTCTGCCACCCCAAGGACACCGGTGGCGTGCTGCTCGAACTCGTGGAACCTCCCAAGGCCTGAGTGTCCCGGCCGCACCCCGGTTCGGAGTGGGTAGCATCAGGGGGTAACCCCATAGAAAGGACCCTCGGGTGAGCCAACAGCCAGAAGAGACGGTCGGCCTCGACCTGTTCGACGAGACCGCAAGCGCTGCCGGCAGCTTTCCCCACTCGATGCTGGGTTACGAGCGCCAGGCTGTCGACGCGTACATTCGCGACATCGAACGCCAGTTGAGTTCGGCCAAGCGCAAGGTGCGGTCGCTGCAGCGACAGGTGTCGAACAAAGAGGCCGAAACCGACCTCTCCAAGCTCGGCGACCATGCCCGAGACGTCATGCGCGCCGCCGAGGCCGAGGGGGCCGAACTGCGCAATCAGGCTCGCCTGGACGCCGAACGCATCGTCGCCCAGGCCGCGCACGAGGCCGAGGCGCTCGCACACAACACCCACGCCGAGACCACGACGCACCGGGCCGCCAATCTCGACGACCTCAACCGGCTGCGCGAAGAACTGGCCGGCCAGACCGGTGCCGAACTGGAGGCGGCTCGGCAAGAGGCACAGCTGCTGCGCGACGCGGCCGAGAATCATCGAAAGATGATCGTGGCCGACGCCGAGCGCAACGCGGCAGCGCTGCGCGACCAGGCCGCATTGGACGCCGATCAGGTGCGGCAGGCTGCCCAGAAGGAAGCGGCCGACGTGCGGGCCAAGGGCGCCGCCGAACACGCGCAGGCTCTCGAGGCTCTGCAACAGCGGCAGCACGAGGTGACCAGCCAGCTAGGCCAGCTCTCCGAGCAGGCGCGGCTGCAATCCGAACAGTTCGGCACCGACATGGCCCACCAGGTCGAACTGATGAACAGCCGGCGCAACGCGGCCCTGTCGGAGTCGGACAAGATCGTGGCCGATGCCGATGACCGGGCCCGGGCCATCGTCGCCGAGGCGCGTGCCGCGGCCGCCAAGCGCGAGCGCGAGGCCGGTCTGGCCGAGGCCGACAAGATCTCCAAGCTCAACGAAGAGATCGCCCGGCTCAGCGTCCGGCACGCGGAGTTGCAGAAGATCCTCAGAAGCCTGTCGCAGATGGCCACCTCGAGTTTCGGCGACCTGCCCGCGGACGAGGGCGCGTCCCAGGCCGGTGCCGGCGAGCCGGCCGCTGCGCCGGCGAACGACACGACGGCCGTCGAGGCGCCGCAACCGGTCGACGACGACGCAACCCGGGTGCAGCCTGCGGCCTCGGGTGGTACCACCCGGCGTTGATCGATGACTGCCCAGCCGCACGAGGTCGGGGGCGGCGAGCAGGGCACCGCTGACGGCACCACCCCGGCAGCGGTGCCGCCGCTTTCGCAACCCACGCCGCAACCCACGCCCAGCCGTCCGCGTGGCTGGCTGCATCGCATCCGCCGGGCCACCCAGCCCACGCCGACCGACCTCGACCCGGACGCCCTGCACGCCGGTCCGCGCACCGACATCAGCATGGCCCGGCGCAGCCCGTTCGCCGTCGGCTTCTTCATCACGCTGGGTGCGTTGACGGCGTTCGGACTGGTGTTCGGGCTGTACCGGATCGCGTCGGTGGTGCTGCTGGTGATGCTCGCGCTCTACCTGGCGCTGGGCCTCAACCCCCTGGTCGACAAGGTGGCCTCGCGTGGCTTGCGCCGCGGTGCCGCGGTACTGCTGGTGGCCCTCGGAGCGTTGGCGGTGCTGGCGCTGGCCTTCTGGGCGGTGCTGCCGGTGGCGTACGAACAGATCAACCGGTTGTTGCTGAACGCCCCGTCGCTGCTGCAGGAGTTGCGGGCCAATCCGCAGATCGCCGAACTCGACACCCGCTACGACGTGATCAACCGGGTCAGCACGTTCCTGACCTCCGGTGAGTTGCTCAGCACCCTGTTCGGCGGGCTGTGGGGCGCGAGCCAGGCGGTGGCGGGCCTGGTGTTCAGCACCATGATCACGATCACCCTGATGCTCTACATCCTGGCCTCGATGCCCGCGTTCAAGGACGCGATCTTCGAGCTCGCGCCGGCTTCGCGGCGTGCGCGGGTGCGCTATCTGGCCAACGAGATGTTCACCCGGATCGGCGGGTACGTGACCGGCCTGTTCATCATCATCACGTGTGCCGCCACCGTGGCGTTCCTGTTTCTCAGCGTGGTCGGGCTCGGCCAGTACGCACTGGCGCTCGCGGTCGTGGTCGCCTTGTGCGCGATCATTCCGCTGATCGGTTCGACCCTGTCGATGATCATCGTGTCGATCGTGGCGTTCACGTTCTCGGCCACGCAGGGCCTGATCACGCTGGCGTTCCTGCTCACCTATCAGCAGATCGACAACTACTTCATTCAGCCGCGGGTGTTCCAGCGCTCGGTCAGCGTGCCCGGCCCGCTGGTGATTCTCGCGGCCGTCTGCGGTGGCCTGCTGTACGGACTGCTCGGCGCGCTGCTGGCCATCCCTTCCATGGCGGCATTGATGCTGCTGTACCGCGAGGTGCTGATTCCGGCGCTCGATCGGCGCTGAGCTCGGGTACTCAGAACAGGCGGTCCTCGGCGTCGTCGAGACCGCGCAGCACGTCGTAGTCCACGCTCAGGCAGGCGATTCCGCGGATGCCCGCCAGCGTCCTGGCCTGCGGCTTGATCAGCTGGGCGGCGAACACCCCCGTCACCGGAGCCAGCAGGGGGTCGGCGTTCATCAGGGCCAGGTAGCGGGTCAGCTGCTCGACGCCGTCGATCTCGCCGCGACGCTTCACCTCGACGGCCACGTAGCCGCCGCGCGCGTCGCGAAAGAGCAGGTCGACCGGACCGATCGGCGTCGGATGCTCGCGCCGCACCAGCGTCCAACCTTCGCCGAAGGTCTCCGGATGCTCGGCCAGCAGCACCTGCAGATGGGCCTCCACGCCGTCCTTGACCAGACCCGGGTCGACACCCAGTTCGTGCTGCGAATCGTGCAGCACCTCGGCGATCGAGATCACCAGCGTGTCGGCGTCCCGGTTGCGCAACTCCCAGATTTCGGTGAAGCCGGACCCGCTCTCGGCGGCGGCCACGGTGAGGGTGCACGGCGGGTTCATCCAGTTCAGTGGCTTGTAGGCGCGGTCGTCGGCGTGGATCGACACCGAGCCGTCCGCCTTGGCCAGAATCAACCGGGTGGCCAGCGGCAGGTGCGCGCTGAGCCGTCCGGCGTAGTCGACCTGGCAGCGGGCAACGATCAGACGCACCGGGCCACCGTACCCAATCCCCGCGTCGCGCGCCGCCCACGCCCACCCTCGTCAACGCACTCGTGCTGCCACGCCCAGTAGGCTCGGCGCATGCCCAAACGACCCAGCAAACACCTGCGCCCGCCGCGGCCGCTGTCGTCGCACGCCGGCGCGGTGACCAAGTCGGACGGGCGTTGGATGACCCAGACCATGCCGGGTCAGGCCGCCGTCAAGGACTACCGCTGCCCCGGCTGCGAGCACCTGGTCACCCAAGGCACCCCGCATGTGGTGGTCTGGCCCGTGGAGCCGTCGCTGGGCTCGCAGCGGGCGGTGGAGGAGCGCCGGCATTGGCACACGTCGTGCTGGGCCCGGAGGCGTTGATGGCACTGTTCACCCAACTGATGGGGTCGGGACGGCCCGACCTGGTGTTTCTGCACGGCCTGTTCGGACGGGGCAAGAACTGGGCCGGCATCGCGCGGTCACTGGCCGAAGACGAGCACACCAGCGTGCTGTTCGACCTGCCCGACCACGGCCGCTCGCACTGGACGCCGACCTTCGACTACGTGCAGCTGGCCGACGAGGTGGCGGACGAACTGAACCTGCATCTGGGCAGCGCCGCCTCGGTGAACCTGGTCGGGCACTCGATGGGCGGCAAGGTGGCGATGCTGATCGCGTTGCGGCACCCGCAGCTCGTCCGGCGACTCGTGGTGGTCGACATCGCCCCCGACGTCTCCGACCAGGTCCGCTCGTCCGTGCCCCTGGTGAAGGCGATGCGCGAACTCGACCTCGAACACCTGACCAACCGCGTCGAGGCCGATCAGGCCCTGGCCCGCGACGTGGACGACCCCGCGGTGCGGCAGTTCCTGTTGCAGAACCTCAAGCTCGATCGCACGCCCGGGCTTCGTTAACGGTGGCGCTGGGAGGTCAACCTCGACCTGCTCGGCGATCACCTGGACGAGGTGGCCGCCTGGCCGCACGTCACGGGCAGCTACCCGGGGCCGGTCCTGTGGGTGGCCGGCGAGGAGTCGCCCTACATCCGTTCCGAACATGAACCCCGCATGCTGCAGCTCTTTCCCAGCACCCGGCTGGTCACCCTGGCCGGCGCGGGCCACTGGGTGCACGCCGACGCCCCCGAAGAGCTCACCGCGCTGTTGAGGGACTTTCTCGACGCCTGATCCGCTGGACCAGCGTGCCGCTCGAAACACGCTCGCCGAACTATGTGGGGCTCGCGTACTTCCGAAGTTGTCAACCTGGTGTGGACAGTTCGCGAGTGTTGATGCCGGTGGGTCCGACGGTGGGGGCTCGGGGTGCTTGTCGGAAGCGGTTGGGGTGTGCGGCGTGGTAGGCGTCGAGTTGTGCTTGCCGTCGGGCTTGGTCGGTGGCGACGGTGCCGTGGTAGACGGCAGCCGGGGTGTATGAACCGCCCCGGCATGTCCGGAGACTCGCTGGTTTGACTCCTCAGCTTGCTGCTGAGGGTTGTTGTTGAGCGTAGTGGACTTGTTCGAGGACGGCGGGTGGCATGTCTCCGCAGTACTCGTTGAGGCGCCGGTGGTTGTACCAGTCGACCCATTTCGCGGTGGCGATCTCGACGGCGTTGACGTCTCTCCAGGGCCCTTGCCGGCGGATGACTTCGGTCTTGTACAGGCCGTTGATGCTCTCGGCGAGCGCGTTGTCATACGACGATCCGACCGCGCCGACGGAGGGCTTGATGCCGGCTTCGGCTAGCCGCTCGCTGTAGGCCACGGACAGGTATTGGGCGCCGCGGTCGTTGTGGGCCACGAGCTGGTCGAACTGGTCCCAGCCGTCCTGTTCCCGGGTCCAGATCGCCTGCTCGACCGCGTCCAGGACCAGTTCGGCGGTCATGGTGGTGGCGGCCCGCCAGCCCAGGATCCGGCGGGCGTAGGCGTCAATCACGAAAGCGACGAACACCCAGCCGGCCCACGTCGAGACGTAGGTGAAGTCGGCCACCCACAACCGGTTCGGCGCCAACGGCTCGAAGTTCCGCCTCACCAGATCGTCCGGCCTGGGCCCTGCCCCGGCGATCGTGGTGCGTTTCACCTTGCCACGCACAGCTCCGGCCAGCCCGTCAGCCCGCATCAGCCGCTCAATGGTGCAGCGGGCCACCGGGATACCTTCCGGTTGAGTGTCAGCCACACCTGCGGGGTCCGTACACACCAAGTTCTCTTGGTGGACCCGGCGGATGTGCTCGAGCAGCACCTGGTCACGCTCGTCGCGTTTGGAGGGCAGCTTGTCCTTCCACTCGTAGTAGGTCGACGGGGCGATCTTCACACCATGCTCGGTCAGCACGGCACAGATCGGCTCCACACCCCATCGCAGCCCGTCGGCGGGCTGATCGTCGGCGTGCTCGCGGATGAAGTCCACGATCACTGCCCGGGCCGGTCGAGCTCGGCCGCGAAGAAAGCCGAAGCCGCCTTCAAGATCGCGTTCGCCCGCTTCAACTCCGCGTTCTCCCGCTTGAGGCGTTTGATCTCGGCCGACTCCTCCGACGTGATTCCGGGCCGCTGACCATCATCAACCTCGCCCTGGCGGACCCACTTACGCAGCGTCTCCTGGCCGACCCCGAGCAACTCCGGCCACCTTGCCCATCGCCGCCCAGTCCGTGTCGTGATCCGGCCGGACCTCGCCATACATCCGGACCGCCCGCTCCTTCAGCTCAGCCGGATACCTCTTCGATGTGTTCCCTGACATGACTCCAACCTTCCCAAGGTTCGGAGCCTCCGGACACACCGGGGCGGTTCAGTAGTAGCCGATGCCGGAGTGTCTGTGGTGGTTGGCGTATCGATCGAGGAAAGCTTGTGTCCAGGCGCGGGCGTGGTCGATGTCATCGGACCGGGGTGGGTGGTCGATGTCGTATTTGATGGTTTTGAACATGGATTCGGAAAACGGGTTGTCGTTGCTGACGCGCGGACGGGAGAACGATCCGGTGACGTGGTGGTCGTTGAAGACGCCGGCCAGGTCGGCTGAGCGCATCGCGGAGCCGTTATCGGCATGGACGACATCCACGTGGCCGTGTTGCTGGAACGCGCGCCGGAAGAGCCTTTTGGCGGCGTGGCTGGTGGTAGTGGGTTCGATCAGCCAGCCGGTCGGGAAGCGAGAGTAGACGTCGAGGATCAGCATCAACTGGTAACACTCGAGGCCTTCTGGGCCGCCGCACAACTCGGTCGCGTCCCAGGACCACAGTTGGTTCGGTCGGAACGCCTGCGCGGTCGGAGCGGGCCGTTTCCGGCGTGATCCGCTGCCTTGGCTCCGTTGCCGGCGGCGATCCCCGACCAGGTTCTCGGATCGGGCGATCCGGTAGAACGTGGCTTGCGAACAGCTCACCTGCCCGGCATCGAAACTGCGCCAATAGGTTTGCACGACCGACAGCTCGGCGTATTCATCCGCCACCAGCGACTCGATCACTTGGGCCCGCTCGGCCTCGGCCAGGGCCGCCGGCTGGTGCCGGTCACGATGCGGCACCGGCTCCGGCACCCGCCGATCGTGACAATAACCCCTGGTCAACCGATAGAAAGAGGCGCGTGGCAGGCCAGTGACACGACAGGCTCGGCTAATCGTCCAGCCCGCCGTCGTTGACAGCGCTGAGACCGCGTCGGTCAGGACAACTTGAGCCGCTTCAGCCATGACGCGTACTCGGTCGCGGACATCAACGCCGGCGGGATCTGCGAATCGGGTTCGGAGCTCGTCGTGATCCCCTCCAAGAGCTCGAACGCTTTTCCCAGGATCTCGGTTGCCGCTTCGGCCTGAGCGGTCTTGCGCCGCAGCGTTTCATTCTCGGCCCGCAATCGAGCCAACTCGGCACGCATCTGACCCACATCCGAGCGGCTCGCCACCCTGGAGATGACCCTTGATGCCGGACAGGTGGTTGTTTGGTCAGGCGGCCGGGTTGGTCGCCTGGGTGGCCAGCTGGTGTTCGTACTGTAGTGGGCTGATGTAGCCGATGCTGGGGGGTCGCCGGCGGGCGCGCTACCAGGCGTCGATCCAGGTGTAGGCGCCGCGGCGGGCATCGCTGATGGTGGCGAACACGTGGCGGTGGTAGTACTCGTTTTTGAACGTTGACCAGAACGATTCGGCGGCTGCGTTGTCCCAGCACACCCCGGTGCGGCCCATCGAGCGGAGCAGGTCGAGTTCGCCGGCCAGCTTGGCGATTTGTTTGCTGGTGTATTGGCAGCCTCGGTCGGCGTGGAAGATGACCTTGCCGGGCAGGTGGCCTCGCAGGGCGACCGCTTGCGCAGGGCGTCTTCGACGAGGTCGGCGCGGAGGTGGTCGGCGACGGTACGGCCCAACACTCGTCGGTGTGCCCGCTCGGACGGTGCACAGATATGCCAGCCCTGGCCGGTGGCCAGATAGGTGATGTCGGAGAACCAGGCGAGATCGCGTCGGCCTTGGTCGAAGACACGTTTGACCAGGTCGGGTGCCGGGTCCGGGTTCGGGCCGGGCACGGTGGTGGCGGATGCCAGGTGCGTGGGCTGATCCCGGCTATCTCGGCTTGCCGCATGCATTTCGCGACCGTTTTGACTGACACCGTCTCGCCAGCCTCACGCAGGTCGTGCAGGATCCTGGGTGCCCCGTAGGTGCCATCAGAGGCCTTGTGGAACTCGACGATCCTGCCGGTCAACTCTTGGCGACGCTGCTCCGCCAGCGACGGCCCGGCAGTCCGCCGTGCGACCCATTCGTAGTAGCGGCGCCGGTCCACCTTCAGTAGCCGGCACATCCGGCTGATCGTGTAGTTCGCCTTCTCCGCATCGATCACCTCGAAGCGCTCCTGCCGGGAGTGTTCTTCGCTGCGAAGAAGGCTGCGGCTTTCCCAGGAACTCGTTGTCCAGCCGCAACTCGGTGTTCTCCCCGGCAAGCCGTCCAGTTCGCCCGCTCACTGGCATCCAACGGCGCCTCGGGTGGCGCACCTATCCGTCGCGTTCCTGCTGGACCCAGCGGCCCAACAGTTGCTCACCGACCCTGATCTCGGCGGCGACCGCCGTGATCGTCCGGCCGGTGTCGAGCACCAGATGCGCAGCCTCCCGCCGATACTCCGGCGTGTAAGTGTTCCGCTTCTTCGTCGTTCCCATTGAGGACATCCTCTCCGGCGGCCCCCGACAAGGGAACCCGCCAAGACGGTGTCCGGGTTAAGGGGTCAACTCCACCCGCTGCTGAGACTGCTCCAGCTCGCCGTTATCCCGCGCCCGCACCCACGCATAGACGGTGTTCCGATCCAGTCCGTACTCCCGCAATAGCCGCGTCTTCGCACCCCGCTCAACGCACCCATCCCACGCGCAAGAACTCCACCCGAAACTCCAACGAAAAGCGTCGATGCCCCCAGCCGACATCCCCGGCTCCACACTGATCTGACCCACGCCCTGCCCTCCCACTCGCGAACTGTCTCACCCCCAGGTTGACAGCGGGGGAGGTCGGCGAGCGGCAAACAGTTAGGCGAGCGACACGCTGGGTGGCGGCGAATCCCCGGCCGATAGGCTGGCGGCATGGTCCAACTCACCAAGATCTACACGCGCACGGGCGATGCCGGTCAAACGCGCCTTTCGGACATGTCCCTGACCGCCAAGACCGACCTGCGGGTCGAGGCCTACGGGCAGGTGGACGAGGCCAACTCCGTGCTGGGTGTGGCAACCGCTCGGGGCGACCTGCCCGAGCAGCTCCAGGACACGCTGCGGTTGATCCAGAACGAGCTCTTCGACCTGGGCGCCGACCTCTCCACTCCCCTGGCCGACGACCCGCCGTGGGAGCCGCTGCGCATCGTTCAGTCGTGCATCGACCGGCTGGAGGGCTTCTGCGACGAGCTGTCGGAGCAGGTCGGTCCGCTGAGCTCGTTCATTCTGCCCGGCGGAACGCAGACCGCCGCCCAGCTGCACGTCGCCCGCACCATCGTCCGGCGTGCCGAGCGCGCCGCCTGGCGGGCGGCACAGGTGCACGGCGTCGGCGTCGACGGTGGGGTCAACCCGCTGGCGATCACCTATCTCAACCGGCTCTCGGACCTGCTGTTCCTGGCCGCCCGCGCAGCCAACATCGAGCAGGGGGACGTGTTGTGGGTGCCGGGCACCGACCGTGCGCCCAGCGAGCCCAAGGCCTCCAAGCGGCGTCGCCGGGCCGAACAGGCTAATCGGGCGAGGCCGGAGACAACCGGTACCGCATCCCCGGCGGACCAGCCTCCAGCCAGCTGAGCAGACCCGTCAGCGACCCCACGGTCATGGCGAGTTCGACGCCGCCGGGTGGCCCGTCCAGGTGAAGGATGCGCTGTTCGTCGTAGAGCAGGTCGGCCTCGACGCGTGAAGGCACCCGCTGCTCGCCGGCGCGCACCAGGGTGCGGTCGAAACGCTGCTTGGGCCACAGCGAGAGCGAGAAGGCGGGGAACCACTGCAGTTCACGGTCGCGATAACGAGCGACTCCGAGCACCCACCGGGAGCTCGGAGCCGAGAGGTCACGCCGCAGGCTACACGCGAAGGTGCCGCCGGCACGAGAGAGCCAGCGTCGTCGCAACCACAGCCACGACACGGCCAGCACGAGCAGCGCGGCAAGAATGATCAGCACCAGTTCGGCGGCGTAGACCACGCTTCCCACAGTGCCTCAGTTCCTGGCTTCAGCGGACCTGTTGGGCCCTCTTGGCCGCGACGAGCTGCGCCGTGGCGCGATCGTGGTGCTGGCGCGTCTGTTCGCTGTTGTCGCCTTCGTTCAGCTTCTTCTCGGCGATCATCAGCTCGCGTTCGGCCTCGTCGATCGAGATCTCGTGCGCCAGCCGTCCGTACTGGCTCAACACCGAAACCCGGTTCTCGGCGACGGTGATGAAACCACCGTCGAGCGCGATCACCTCGCGCTTGCCTTCGGCGGTGAGCACCTCGGCGGCAGAGGGCACCAGCACGGCCAGGAACGGCTCGTGGTTGGGCAGAATGCCGATGTCACCCTCGACGGTGCGCAGGATCACCGAGAGCGCCTCGCCCTCCCACACCCGCCGGTCGGCGGCGACCACGTCGACGAACAGCACGTCGCCCTCGGCCATCGGGTCAGCCCTCCTTCTGCATGCGGTCCCAGTTGGCCATCACCATGTCCATGCCGCCTACGTTGAAGAACGCCTGCTCGGCGATGTGGTCGACCTCGCCGTCGCAGATCATTGTGAACGCCTCGATGGTGCCGGCGAGCGGCACCGTCGAACCCTCGACGTTGGTGAACTTGGTGGCCATGTAGGTGTTCTGGCTGAGGAACTGCTGAATGCGGCGGGCACGACCCACCAGCACCTTGTCTTCTTCGCTGAGCTCGTCCACACCCAGGATCGCGATGATGTCTTGCAGTTCTTTGTTGCGCTGCAGGATCTGCTTGACCCGGGTGGCGGTGTTGTAGTGCTCCTCACCGATGAACTGCGGGTCGAGAATGCGGCTGGTGCTGGTCAGCGGGTCGACCGCCGGGTACAGGCCGCGGGAGGCGACGGCGCGCGACAGCTCGGTGGTGGCGTCCAGGTGGGCGAACGTGGTGGCCGGGGCCGGATCGGTGTAGTCGTCGGCGGGCACGTAGATGGCCTGCATCGAGGTGATCGAGTGGCCGCGGGTCGAGGTGATCCGCTCCTGCAACTGGCCCATCTCGTCGGCCAGGTTGGGCTGGTAGCCCACCGCGGACGGCATCCGGCCCAGCAGGGTCGACACCTCGGAGCCGGCCTGGGTGAACCGGAAGATGTTGTCGATGAACAGCAGCACGTCCTGGTTCATCACATCGCGGAAGTACTCCGCCATGGTCAGCGCCGACAGTGCCACCCGCAGCCGGGTGCCCGGCGGCTCGTCCATCTGACCGAACACCAGGGCGGTGTCCTTCATCACGTCGGCCTCGATCATCTCGTGGATCAGATCGTTGCCCTCGCGGGTGCGCTCGCCCACGCCGGCGAACACCGAGGTGCCGCCGAAGGTGTGCGCGATGCGGTAGATCATCTCTTGGATCAGCACCGTCTTGCCGACGCCGGCGCCGCCGAACAGGCCGATCTTGCCGCCCTTCACGTAGGGGGTCAGCAGGTCGAGCACCTTGATGCCGGTCTCCAGCATCTCGGTCTTGGGTTCGAGCGCATCGAACTTCGGTGCCGGACGGTGGATCGACCAGCGCTCGTTCACCTCGATCGTCGCGTTGTCCTCGTTCAGGCATTCGCCGGTGACGTTCCACACCCGGCCCTTGGTGACGTCGCCGACCGGCACCGAGATCGGGCCGCCGGTGTCACGGACGATCGCGCCGCGCCGCATGCCGTCGGTGGGCTTGAGCGAGATCGCCCGCACCAGGTTGTCGCCGATGTGCAGCGCAACCTCGGCGTAGATGGTGCGCGTGGGCTCGTCCGAGTCGTCGTCAGTCGCGTCGATGTCGATCAGCAGCGCGTTGTAGATGTCGGGCATGGCGTCGGCGGGAAACTCGACGTCGACCACCGGGCCGATCACGCGGGCCACCCGGCCGACGGCGTTCTGGTTGTCCTCAGCGGTGGTGTTGCTGTCCAGTGTCACGGTCATTGGTCCACTCTCGTTTCGTGCCCTAGTCCTGGGCTGCTGCATCGGCCAGTGCGCCCGCACCGCCGACGATTTCACTGATTTCCTGGGTGATCTCGGCCTGGCGCGCCTGGTTGGCCTCGCGGGTCAGGCTCTCGATCAGTTGCTGCGCGTTGTCGGTGGCCGATTTCATCGCCCGCTGCTGGCTGGCCAGTTGGGACGCGGCCGATTGCAGCAGGTAGAACCACACCCGGCTGCGCACATACATCGGCAGCAGCGCGTCCAGCACCGACTCGGGGTCGGGCTCGTACTCGAACAGCGGCATCACCTCGCCCTCGTTGGGCTCGTGCACCCCTTCGACGATCTCGAGCGGCAACAGGCGACGCGCGCGCGGCGTCTGATCGATCATCGAGAGCATGCGGGTGTAGACGCCGTAGATGGCGTCGACCCCACCGTCCTCGTACGGGGTGAGGAAGTCCTTGATCAACACGTCCGCGATCTCTTGCGCGTGCTCGTAGCGCGGGGCATCCGAGAACCCTTCCCACGACTGCCGCATGTCGATGCCGCGGAACTTCAGGTAGGTGATGCCCTTGCGTCCCACCGCGTAGCGGACGACCTCGACCCCGTCCTGGCGCAGCCGCTCGGTGAGCCGGGCCGCGGTCTTGATCGCGTTGGCCGAGTACGCCCCGTTCATGCCTCGATCGGAGGTGATCATGAGCAACGCGACCCGACGGACATTCTCGGACGGCTCGGTGAGCGGGTGGTCGGTGTGCGAGTACGTCGCCAGAGCCGACACCGCCCGGATCATCTCGGTGATGTAGGGCTCGCCCGCCTCGGCCGCCTGCTGGGCCTTGATGATGCGGGAGGCGGCGATCAGTTCCATGGCCCGGGTGATCTTCTTTGTGGCCGAGACCGACTTTCGTCGTTGTCTCAGCTCGCGCAGACTCGCAGCCATACCCTCAGTCCTGCTTTCGCTTCTCGATCGTCTCGACCGAGATCTCTTCGTCCTGCAGCGGCCGGTGGCCGTGTTCACCCTCGACCAGCGAGTGGCCGGCACGGGTGCGGAACTGCTTCTTGAACTCGCCGATCGCCTTGGTCACCGCATTGGCGGTGTCGTCGTCCCACTTGCCGGTCTCGGCGATGGTCGGCAACACCTCGGTGCTGTGCCGCAGGTACTCCAGCAGCTCCTTCTCGAACCGCAGGACGTCGTCGACGGGCACCTCGTCGAAGTGGCCGTTGACCCCGGCCCACACGCTGATCACCTGCTCTTCGACCGGGAAGGGGCTGTACTGCGGCTGGCGCAGCAGCTCGGTGAGCCGTGCCCCGCGCTCCAGCTGACGGCGCGAGGTGGCGTCCAAGTCGGAGGCGAACATGGCGAACGCCTGCATGTCGCGGTACTGGGCCAGGCCGATCTTCAGCGTGCCGGCGACCTTCTTCATCGCCTTGATCTGGGCGTCGCCGCCCACCCGCGACACCGAGATGCCGACGTCGATGGCCGGACGCTGGTTCGCGTTGAACAGGTCCGACTGCAGGAAGATCTGGCCGTCGGTGATGGAAATCACGTTGGTCGGAATGTAGGCCGACACGTCGTTGGCCTTGGTCTCGATGATCGGCAGCCCGGTCATCGAGCCGGCGCCGAGCTCGTCCGACAGCTTGGCGCAGCGCTCGAGCAGGCGGCTGTGCAGGTAGAAGACGTCACCGGGGTACGCCTCGCGGCCCGGCGGCCGGCGCAGCAGCAGCGACATGGCCCGATAGGCCTCGGCCTGCTTGGTCAGGTCGTCGAAGATGATCAGCACGTGCTTGCCGGCGTACATCCAGTGCTGGCCGATCGTCGAGCCGGTGTAGGGGGCGATGTACTTGAAGCCGGCCGGATCGGACGCCGGAGAGTGCACGATCGTGGTGTACTCCATGGCGCCGGCCTCGTCGAGCACCTGCTTGAGCGCCGCGATGGTCGACCCCTTCTGGCCGATCGCGACATAGATGCAGCGGACCTGCTTGGTCGGGTCACCGGTTTCCCAGAAGGCCTTCTGGTTGATGATGGTGTCGACCGCGATGGCGGTCTTGCCGGTCTTGCGGTCGCCGATGATCAACTGGCGCTGGCCGCGGCCGATCGGCGTCATCGCGTCGATGGCCTTGATGCCGGTCTGCAGCGGCTGCTTGACGCTCTGCCGATCCATCACGCCGGCCGCCTGCAACTCCAGGGCACGACGTTCCGGTAGGTCGGTGATGTCGCCCAGGCCGTCGATCGGGGTGCCCATGGCGTCCACCACCCGGCCGAGGTACCCGTCGCCGACCGGCACCGACAGGATCTCGCCGGTGCGCCGGACCGGCTGGCCCTCTTCGATGCCCTCGGAGTCGCCGAGCACCACGACGCCGATCTCGCGGACGTCGAGGTTCAGCGCGATTCCGCGGGTGCCGTTCTCGAACTCGAGCAGTTCGTTGGACATGCAGGAGGGCAGGCCCTCGACCTTGGCGATGCCGTCACCTGAGACGACCACGGTGCCGAGTTCTTCGCGACCCGCGGTCTCGGTGGTGAAGTTCGCCACGAACTTCTCCAGGGCATCCCGGATCTCGTCGGGACGAATAGTCAGTTCCGCCATTGTTGGTCCTTGCTCTGTGGTCGTTCGTGCTGGGTTGTTCGTTGGGAAGGTCGTTGAATCAGCTCAGTTGGCGGCGAGCGTGTTCGAGCCGGCCCGACACCGTGCCATCGATGATCTCGTCGCCCACGGTGACCCGGACCCCGCCCACGATCGTCGGGTCGATGACCACCTGCAGGCTGACGGCACGGCCCAGTTGCCGCCCCAGCACGCCGGTCAGGCGCTCGTACTGTTCACCGGTCAACGGGCTGGCGACCACCACACGGGCCACGGCACGGTCACGCTGGGCCGCGGCGAGGGTGAGGTAGCCCTGCAGGGTGAGCTCGAAGCTGCGGGTGCGGGCCGCGACCGCGCGCCGGGCCAGATAGACGGTGGCGGCATCGGCCTTGCCGGTGAGCAGGTCGCTGACCAGGTCCCGCCTGGCCGTCAAGGACGCCGACCGGTCGGCCAGCGCGGCACGCAGCGCGCCGTCGGCATCGACCACCCGGCTGAACCGGAACAGTTCGTCCTCGACCTGCTCCAGCGTCGAGGCCTGCTGGGCGTTGATGAACACCGCACGGACGCCCTGGCGTTCCAGGGCGGCCGCGAGACCCGAGGCGCTGCCCCACCGCTTGCCGGCCGCCTCGCGCAACACCTGCACGGTGGCGGGCGAGATGCGCTGGCCGAACAGGGCGTCGATGACGGCGCCACGGGCGTCCGGCTCGAGCCCGGGATCGGTGAGGGCGCGGCGCAGAGCCGGCTGCTGGTCGAGCACGTCGACCACAGCGAACAGCTCCTCGGCCAACTGGGGCGTGACCTGCTGGGCATCCAGCGCCGCGTCCAGCTCGCCGAGCCGCACCTCGGCGGTGTTGCTCATACCCGCTCCCCGCTGCTCGATTCGAGTTCGGCGATGAAGCGGTCGACGGTGCGCCGGGCCCGCTCGTCGTCATCGAGGGACTCGCCGACGATCTTGCCGGCGAGGTCGGTGGCCAGGCCGCCGACCTCGGTGCGCAGCGACTGGACGGCCTGGACGCGCTCGGCCTCGATCTGCATCTTGGCGGTGGCCAGGATGCGGTCGGCCTCGCTCTGCGCCTGGGTGCGCATCTCGGCGAGGATCTGCGCCCCCTGAGTCTTGGCCTCTTCGCGGATCGTGCTGGCCTCTTCACGTGCACCGGCCAACTGGTCGCGGTACCGCTCCAGGGCCTCGGCCGCCTCGGCCTGGGCCATCTCGGCCTTTTCGATGCCGCCCTGGATCTCAGCGGCGCGTTCGGCATAGGTCTCTTCGAACCGCGGGACGACCACCTTGGCCATCACGTAGTAGATGATGCCGAAGAGCACGATGCCCGCGACGAACTCGGGGAACGCCGGCAGCAGCGGACCGAGGTCGATCTCAAGAATCGTGGTCACTGGATGGACCCGATCACTGAATGGCGAAGGCGAGGGCGATGCCGATGATGGCGAGCGCCTCGACCACGGCGAAACCGATCCAGGCGGTGCTCATCAGGGCGCCACGGGCCTCTGGCTGGCGGGCGGTGCCGTTGATCACGGCCGCGAACACCATGGCGACGCCGATGCCGGGGCCGATGGTGGCCAGGCCGTAGCCGATCATGTTGAGCGAGCCGGAGATCTCCAGGATGGGGAGCATTACGTTTCCTTTCGGAGGTTGGTCAAGGTGGGTGGTCAGTGGTCTTCGGCGAGGGACGACGCGACGTACTGAGCGGTCAGCACGGTGAAGATGTAGGCCTGCAGCACGCCGACGAAGATCTCGAGCGCGAAGATCGGGTAGGCCATCAGCAGCGAGGCGCCGCCGGCGATCTTGTACAGAAAGCTGGTCTGCTCCAGCAGCATGGTGCCACCCACCACAAACACGATCACCACGAGGTGACCGGCGAACAGGTTGGCGAAAAGACGCAGGGCCAGCGTGACCGGACGAACGATGAAGTTCGACAGGATCTCGAGCGGGATGATGATGATGTACAGCAGCGGCGGCACGCCCTTGGGCATCGTCATCATCTTGAGGTAGCCGCCGAGCCCGTGCTTGGCGATGCCGACACCGTTGTAGAGCAGCCAGGTGAGCAGTGCCAACGCGTAGGCGTAGCCGACCCGCGAGAAGGTCGGGAACATGGTCAGGAAGAACTGGCCGAAGAGGTTGTTCACCAGAATGAACGAGAACAGCGCGACCAGGTACGGGGTGAACTTCTTGTAGTCGTGACCCAGGGCGTCGCGGCCGATGCCGTTGCGCACCAGGTTGTACAGCTGTTCGCCGCACCACTGCTTGAAGCCGGGAACGACCTTCTGGTCTTTGGACACCCACAGCCACATGACGATCACGATGATCGTGCCGATGACGGCCTGCAGAAGGTACGTGTTCAGCCAGTCCATGCCCGCGTCCGGGAACAGCGGCTTGGGGTCGAAGCTGTGTACCCCCGGCGGCCAGTGCGAGCCTTCCTCGCCACCGCCCTCCAGCGGGATGATCAGGCCGAGCAGCCCCATCGCACCTCCTGCGTCGACATCACGGTCGTCCGAACCTTCTGATCACCAGATACACCCCGGCCGCCATGCCCAGCACGATGCCCAACACCATCCAGTAGGACGTATGGAGCCACTGGTCGAGCAGCCAGCCGAGAAAGCCATAGAACAACGGTCCGGACAACAGATAGCTCAGGACCCGTAGACCCTGATCGATACCGTCGCCGCCCTCCATGACTTTCGGTGACTCTAGCAGCATGGCGACGACCCGCGCGAACCCAGAACGGGCTAGCCGGACTGACCTTGGGGAGGGTCGAAGACAGGGATTCGCAGCCGCGAGAACGTCCAGATCTCAGCGGTCAACCAGCCCAATACCACGACGATCGCCGTGACCGCGATCGCCACGCGGTTCATGCCGGCGAAGCGGGCCGGATCGCGGGCCAGCAGGATCAACGCCAGCGTGGGCAGGCCCACCCGGAACACGTACGAGCCGAGGGCGGCGATCATCACGATCTGCGGCTCGGCGTCCGCGACCCAGACCTGCACCGCTTGACCGAGGCCGAAGAACGCGAGCACGGCCAGCGCGGTGATCGCGGCGGTGATCGCGGCGCTCGGGCCGCCGACGAAGTACCAGACGCCGACCACGATCAGGGCGGCGGCGTGCCCACCCATCGCACCGCCGGCCAGCAACCGGCGCGCACGCCGCGCGTCGGCGCTGACCGCGCGGGTTTCACGCGGCACGCCGCACCGGCTTCCAGGTCAGCCAGGCGGCGATGGTGATGCCGGCGACCAGGGCCGCGACGGCCCAGGCCGCCGTTGTCATGCCGATCATCAGTGAACCGAAGGCCAGCAGCGCCGTCCAGAGCCAGAGCAGAGCCACCGCACGGGCATGACTGTGGCCCAGTTCCATCATCCGGTGGTGCAGATGCTGCTTGTCGGCCTGGAACCACAGCCGTCCGGCGAGCGTGCGCCGCACGTAGGCCAGCACCAGGTCGCCCAGCGGCAGCGCCATCACCGCCAGCGGCAGAATCAGCGGCAGGTAGGCGTTGATGGCCAGCCCGGAGCCCTGCACCGCGATCTGGGACGGGTCGAGCTGGCCGGTCAGGCTGATCATCGAGGTGGCCAGCAGAAAGCCCAGCAGCATCGAGCCCGAATCGCCCATGAACATGCGGGCCGGGTGCACGTTGTAGGGCAGAAAGCCCAGGCACATGCCGACGATCACCACGGTGATCAGGCTGGCCGTGGTGGCCCGCACCAGCTCCTGCTCGTAGCTCAGCCAGTAGGCGTAGGTGAAGAAGGCCATGGCTCCGATGGCGACCACGCCGGCCGCCAGCCCGTCCAGGCCGTCGATCAGGTTGATCGAGTTCACGCACAGAAAGATCAGCGCCATGGTGAGCACGATCGACATGGCGTCGTCCAGGGTGAGGATCGTGTCGGGCAGTGGAATCCAGTACACCTTGACCCCGTTGAGCACCACGATGCCGGCGGCCAGCATCTGCCCGGCGATCTTGGCCAGGGCGTTCAGCTCGTACATGTCGTCCAGCACGCCGACGGCACAGATCACCAGGCCGGCGATGAACACCGCCCGGCTGTCGTGCGCCACCAGGTCGAAGCGGCCCAGCCACGGCAACTGGCCGGCCAGCAGGAGCGCGGCCGCCAAGCCGCCGAGCATGGCGATGCCGCCGAAGTAGGGGATCGGACGGGTGTGCACGTCGCGGTCGCGCACGATCGCCACGGCGTTGTACCGAAAGGCCAGCCGCCGGCACAGACCTGCCGACAGGTAGGTGAACCCGGCGGCGATCAGCAGGACCAGCAGATACTCACGCATCGGCGCCGAACAGCTGCTGGACGGCTTGCGCCAGTTCGTCACGCCCGAGCCGGCCTTCGCGCAGAATGCGGGGGTCGCCGGTGAGGTCGACGATGGTGGACGGCACGGCGTCGCTACCGGGGCCGGCGTCGAGATAGACCGCGACGGTGTCGCCGAGCTGTTCGAGGGCCTGCTGGATCGTGGTGGCGGCCTCGCCTCCGCTGACGTTGGCGCTGCTGACGGCGAGCGGACCGGTGCGACGCAACAGCGCCCGGGTGAAGTCGTGGTCGGGCACCCGCACGGCGATGGTGCCGCCGCGATCGCCCAGATCGAGCTGCAGGTCGGGGTGAGCCGTCACCACCACGGTCAGCGGACCGGGCCAGAACGCCTTGGCGAGATCGAGACCTGCGCGGCTCAGCCCGGTGGCGAGCGAGCGCAGCATCGACGGCTCGGCGATCAGCACCGGCGGCGGCATGTCACGGCCGCGCTGCTTGGCGTCGAGCAGGCGCTGCACCGCGGCGGCGTCGAAAGCGGCCGCACCGATGCCGTAGACGGTGTCGGTGGGCAGCACGATGCACTCCCCCGCCCCGATCGCCGCCTCGGCGGCGGCCAGGGCCTGATCGGCCTGGGTGGCGCAATCGAAGAGCTGCGGATCGCTCACGAGGGCCATCCTGCCATCGTGGCCGTCCGGCTGGCCGTCACGAACCGCGGACGGTCGTTGTAGTCGCGATGGTCGTGCACCGAGCCGAAGCCGCCGTGCCGCACGAAGACGTCCTGGGCACTCTCGTGCTGCACCTCGGCGTGCTCGGCGCACACCCGCCCGCCGGGGCGCAGCAGCCGGGCGGCGACCGTTGCCACGACCCGCAGCGCGTCCAGGCCGTCCGGGCCCGAGAACAGGGCCAGCGGGGGCTCGTGCTCACGCACCTGCGCCGGAATGCCGTCGTAGGCCTCCAGCGGCACATACGGCGGGTTGGCGATCACCAGGTCCACGGTGCCGTCCAGCTCGGGGAAGGCGTCGGCCATGTCGCCCTGCGCCAACGCGACCCCGGTGCCGGCGAGGTTCGCCGCCGCGTAGCGAACCGCCTCGACGCTGAGCTCGACCGCGTACTGGACGGCCGTCGGGAACTCGTCGGCGATGGCCAGCGAGATGGCTCCGGAGCCGGCGCACAGTTCGACCACGACCGGGTCCGGACGGCCCTCGCGCAGCCGATCCAGCGCCCAGCCGGTCATCACCTCGGTCTCTGGACGGGGGATGAACACCCCGGGCCCGACGGCCACCTCGATATGCCGGAAGGGCGCGCGGCCGATCAGGTACTGGGTCGGGCGGCCGGTGGCGCGAGCGTCCACCAGGGAGTCGAAGTGGGCGACGACGGCCTCGTCCACGGCGGGAACGGTGAGCAGCCGGGAGGTCGGCACCTGCAGCGCGGCGGCCAGCAGCAGCCGGGCGTCGGCGGCCGGGATGCGCTGCCCGGCCAGCCTGAGCAGCTGCGCGGCCGAGGTCACCCGATGCTCTGGAGTCGTTCGGCCAGATCGGCGGCCTGCAGAGCCTGGATCACCGCCGACAGGTCGCCGGCCAGCACCGAATCGAGGTTGTAGGCCTTGTAGCCGATCCGGTGGTCGGCGATGCGGTTCTCGCCGAAGTTGTAGGTGCGGATGCGCTCGGAGCGGTCGACCGTGCGCACCTGCGAACGCCGGGCCGCGGACGCGTCGGCGGCGGCCTGCTCTTCGGCCGCTGCGACCAGCCGGGCGCGCAGCATGCGCATGGCCGACTCCTTGTTCTGCAGCTGGGAGCGCTCGTTCTGGCAGCTGACCACGATGCCGGTGGGCAGGTGCGTGATGCGCACCGCCGAGTCGGTGGTGTTGACGCCCTGGCCGCCCGGGCCCGAGCTGCGATAGACGTCGATGCGCAGGTCGTCGGAATCGATGGCGACCTCTGCCTCTTCGGCCTCGGGCATCACCAGCACGCCGGCGGCCGAGGTGTGCACCCGGCCCTGGGTCTCGGTGACCGGCACCCGCTGCACCCGATGGACGCCGCCCTCGAACTTGAGCACCCCGTAGGGAAAGTTGTCCGGATCGGTGCCGCGGGCCTTGATCGCCACGGTGATGGACTTGTAGCCGCCGAGATCGGTCTCTTGGCTGTCGAGCACCTCGACGCTCCAGCCGCGGCCCTCGGCGTACTTGGCGTACATGCGGAACAGATCGCCCGCGAACAGGGCCGACTCCTCACCGCCCTCACCGGATTTGATCTCGAGCAGTGCGTCGGACGAATCGTGCGGGTCGCGGGGCGCCAGCAGTGCGGTCAGCCGGGCCGTCACCTGGTCGAGGCGCTCGGCCAGGGTGTCCGCCTCGGCGGCGAAGGCCGCGTCGTCGGCGCCCAGCTCGCGGGCGGCGTCCAGGTCGTCGGTGAGCTGGTCGAACTCGGCCAGGCCCTTGACGATCGGGGTGAGCTCTGCGTAGCGACGTCCGATCCGGCGGGCCAGGGCCAGGTCGGAGTGGATCGCCGGGTCGGAGAGCTGTCGCTCGAGCCCGGCGAACTCGGCACGCAGCGAGTCGGCTGCTTCGAACATCGGGCTCTCCTTTGCGCGTGCGTGGACGGTTCAGGGCGCCGCAGCGCGCTGCCCGGACCCGTAACCATGACGAAGCGCCGGGGCCCCGTTCGGGCCCCGGCGCTCACGCGGGCTACTTCTTCTTGGCCGGCTGCTTGGCGTAGCGGCGCTCGAAGCGGGCCACGCGACCGCCGGTGTCGAGGATCTTCTGCTTGCCGGTGTAGAACGGGTGGCAGGCGGCGCAGACCTCGGCGTGAATGACGCCGTTCTTGGCGGTGCTGCGGGTGCTGAACGTGTTGCCGCAGGTGCAGGTCACCTCGGTCACGTTGTAGTCGGGATGGATTCCCTGCTTCATGGTGAACTCCTTCTGGTGCCGGGTCGCCCTGATGTGAGGGGGCTGGATGAACCCATGGCGTGAACCGGCGCCGACCGTCCATTCTGCCCGATCGGGCTGGACATCAGCAAAACGCCGGCGCGGGGTGGGTGATTCCCGCTGGGCGCCCCTCCGGTGCCCCCGGCCGATCCCCCCGGCACAAGGCCGCACTAGGCTGCTCGAGCATGGGCCACGTGGAGTTGTCGGGGGTGAGCTACCACCTGCCCGACGGACGTCCGCTGCTGCGCGACATCTCGTTCAGGGTGGGTGACGGCGCGATCGTGGCCCTGGTGGGCGCCAACGGCTCCGGCAAGACCACCCTGCTCCGCGTCGTGGCGGGTGACCTGACGCCCACCGACGGCAGCGTGTCCCGCTCGGGTGGGCTCGGGGTGATGCGGCAGTTCATCGGCAGCATTCGCGACCACCGCACCGTCCGCGACGTGTTGTTCTCGCTGTCACCGCCCCGCATCCGCAACGCCGCCGACGCCGTCGACGCGCTCGAGTTGCGACTGTTGGACGACGACGCCGAGCCCGTCCAGTTGGCCTACGCGCATGCGCTCACCGAGTACGCCGACGCCGGCGGGTACGACCAGGAGGTGATCTTCGACGCCTGCTGCCACGCCGCGATCGGCATCGGCTACGACGCCGCCAAGTGGCGAGAGGTGAACACGTTGTCGGGGGGCGAGCAGAAGCGGCTGGCGCTGGAGTTGTTGCTGCGCGGTCCGGACGAGGTGCTGCTGCTCGACGAACCCGACAACTACCTGGACGTGCCGGGCAAGCGCTGGCTGGAGGACCAGCTGCGGGCCACCCGCAAGACCGTGCTGCTGGTCAGCCACGACCGCGAACTGCTGGCCCGGGCCGCCACCCGGATCGCGGCGGTCGAACTCGGCGCGGCGGGCAACACGCTGTGGGTGCACGGACGCGGGTTTCGCACCTTCGCCGCCGCCCGCGCGGAGCGGTTCGCGCGCTTCGAGGAGCTACGAAAGCGCTGGGACGAGGAGCATGCCAAGTTGCGCGAGCTGATGCTGATGTACAAGAACAAGGCAGCGTTCAACTCCGACATGGCCTCGCGCTACCAGGCGGCGCAGACCCGGCTGGCGAAGTTCGAGCAGGCGGGTCCGCCCGAGGCGGTGCCGCTGCGGCAACAGGTCTCGATGCGGCTGGCCGGCGGACGCACCGGACGCCGCGCCGTGGTCGTCGAACAGTTGGAGCTGACCGGGCTGATGAAGCCGTTCGACGTCGAGATCTGGTTCGGCGACCGGGTGGCGGTGCTGGGCTCGAACGGCTCGGGCAAGTCGCACTTTCTGCGCCTGCTGGCACGCGGCGGATCCTCGCCCGAGCCGGGCAACACCAGCGTCGATCACGCGATGATCGAGCCGGTGCGGTTCAGCGGGGTGGCCCGGCTGGGGGCACGGGTGCGTCCAGGACTGTTCGCGCAGACCCACGCGCACCCCGAGCTGGTCGGACGCACGCTGATCGAGATCCTGCACCGCGGCGACGACCATCGCGACGGCATGGGGCGTGAGGCCGCCGCCCGGGTGCTCGACCGCTACGAGCTGGCCAAAGCGGCCGAGCAGCGCTACGAGAGCCTGTCGGGCGGTCAGCAGGCACGGCTGCAGATTCTGCTGCTGCAACTGGCCGGCGCCACGCTGTTGCTGCTGGACGAGCCGACCGACAACCTCGATCTGGAATCGAGCGAGGCGCTGGAGGCGGGCCTGGAGGCGTTCGAGGGCACCGTGATCGCGGTCACCCATGACCGCTGGTTCGCCCGCAGCTTCGACCGCTTTCTGGTCTTCGGCGCCGACGGCTCGGTGTACGAGTCGGACCAGCCGGTCTGGCACGAGGGACGGGTCGCGCGCGAGCGCTGAGCAGAAACTGGGGACGGTTCCGCATTCCTGCTCACTGACACGTCAGTGAGCAGGAATCCGGAACCGTCCCCGATTTCTGCTCAGGTGCGGGCCGTGCTCAACTCCGGCGGCAGCGGGTCGGCA
Source organism: Micropruina sp. (assembly GCA_016711205.1). GTDB lineage: Bacteria > Actinomycetota > Actinomycetes > Propionibacteriales > Propionibacteriaceae > Micropruina. The sequence continues at coordinate 844,241 of JADJTM010000001.1, forward strand.
TGAAGCACCTGGAGCCCGCTGACCGCTCGGGTCAGGCAGACGTAGAGCCGGCGCAGCCCGGTGATCCGATCCGGTTCGGCGGCGACGATCGCGGCTGGTTCGGCGAGCACCACCTGGTCGAACTCGAGGCCCTTGGCCAGCGTGGCCGGCACCACGTCCAGCCGGTGGTCGAAGGCGTCGTCCTGCGGCTGCGCACCGAGCACGCCGAAGTCGACGCGGGCATCGTCCAGGGCGTCGATCACCGCGCTCACGGACTCGTCGGCGACGATCACCCCCACGGTGCCCTCGTGCCGCAGCGCGGCGCGGGCGGCGGCGGGCAGCGCGCTCAGGTCGCCCTCGGTGATGCTGAAATCGCCGGCCGAGCGGCGCACCGAGTGCGGTGGGGTGAGACTCGGGGCGATGAACGGCAACAGCCGGGCCGCGTACTGGATCACCGAGTGGGGCACCCGGAATCCGGCGACCAGTTCGGTCAACGAGCTGGTCGGCTGACCCAGGTGGGTCAGCGATTCGGCCCAACTGGTGGTGGCATACGGCGTGGTCGCCTGGGCCAGGTCGCCGAGCACGGTGAGCGAACCGGTGCTGGCCCGCCGGCCGACCGCGCGCAGGCCCATCGCGGAAAGGTCCTGCGCCTCGTCCACGATCACGTGCCCGAGGCTCGGTGTGCGTTTGAGCAGGTCGGTGGCCTCGTCGATCAGCACCAGGTCGGCCAGGGTGGGCTGCCAGGCCCCGACCGATCGGGCCGGGCGAGCCCGTTCGGTGCGGCCGTGGTAGAGGGCCAGCAGGCGCTGTTCGGCCTCGCTGAGTACTCCGTCGGACGACGCCGCCCGGAACGCCGCGTCGGTGAGCAGCCGGAACACCAGCCTGCCTGCGTCGAGCGCGGGCCAGTGGGCGTCGACGAACGCCTTGACCGGACGGGCCCGGGCCACCGCGTTCTGTACACGGTCATCGGGCGACTCCCCCGCCGCCTCCATGCGCAGCAGCACCTGATGGGCCAGCCGCTGCGCCAGCATCTCGCGACCGGCGAGGTAGCGGACGCCCCGCGCCCGCAACTCCTCGATCACCGCACCGCACCGCGTCGCGGGGATGCGCCACTGGGCCGAGCCACGCGGAACCACCAGGGGTTCAGCCGGCTCGACGATGGACTGCCACACCGCGCGGCGCAGCACCTCGGCCAGCCGCGGGTCGCCCTTGAGCACCGCCACCTCGGACGGATCGGTGCCGGCCACCGCCCGTCCGGAGCTTCGGGTGACCAGGGACTGCAGCGTCTCCTGCCCCGCGTCGATCTCGCCCAGGGCGGGCAGCACGTCGCCGATGTAGGACAGGAACGACGCGTTCGGGCCCACCACCAGCACGCCGCTACGGCTGAGCTGGTCGCGGTAGGCGTACAGCAGGTAGGCGGCGCGATGCAGGCCGACGGCGGTCTTGCCGGTGCCGGGCGCACCCTGCACGACCACCGATTCGCTCAGGGGTGCCCGGACGATCAGGTCCTGTTCGGGCTGGATGGTCGCGACGATGTCGCGCATCGGCCCGGTGCGCGGCCGTTCGATCTCGGCCTCGAGAATCTCGGAGTGCCCGAACGCGTCGGCCTCGGAGGCGCCGGAGCCGACCAGCTGTTCGTCCTCGAAAGCCGTGATGGTGCCCTGCTGAAAGCCGTAGCGGCGCCGTAGTTGCACGCCCATCGGCTCGGTGCGGCTGGCCCGGTAGAACGGCAGCGAGACCGGTGCCCGCCAGTCGTACACCATCGGCTCGCTACCCATTTCACGGGTGACGTGCAGGCGTCCGATCCAGCAGTCCTCGTTCTCGTCGGCACCGGCGGCGGTGCGGTAGTCGATGCGTCCGAAGAACAGGGGTGTGGACGGGTCGTCGCGCAGCGACATCATCCGCCGGTAGAGCGCCTGCTTCAGGTACTCCCCCGACAGCCGGTCGCCGGCCAGCGCCTCCAGCGAGGCGGTGTGCTCGCGCATGTCACGCAAGGCCGAGCGGGCGTCGTCGAGGTGCGTCCGGGCTTCGATCAGCGGGTCGGACGCGGGCATGACGACACCTCCACGGGTCTGGGCGAGCCGTCCACCCTATGCCTGCAGGTGCCCTGAGGGGTAGGCAACCTGCTACGCACCGGTGCCCGCCGTCCACGATCGGACGACGGGCACCGGTGCGCTCAGGCGCGGATCAGTTCAGCCGGATCAGTTCTGTGACGGCGTGGTGCGGGTCACCTGCATCAGGAACTCGCGGTTCGACTCCGTCTTGCGCATGCGCGACAGCAGCGTCTCCAGGGCCGCCTGCGCCTCGAGGCTGGACAGCACCCGGCGCAGTTTCCAGATGATCTGCAGTTCTTCGCGGGTGAACAGCATCTCTTCGCGGCGGGTGCCCGAGGCGTCCACGTCGATGGCCGGGAAGATGCGCTTGTCGGCCAGGTCGCGGCGCAGCCGGAGCTCCATGTTGCCGGTGCCCTTGAACTCCTCGAAGATCACCTCGTCCATCTTCGAACCGGTCTCGATCAGGGCGGTGGCCAAAATGGTCAGCGACCCGCCGTCCTCGATGTTGCGCGCCGCGCCGAAGAACTTCTTCGGCGGGTACAGCGCGGCCGAGTCGACGCCACCGGACAGGATGCGTCCGGACGCCGGGGCGGCCAGGTTGTAGGCACGTCCGAGCCGGGTGATGCCGTCGAGCAGGATCACCACGTCACGGCCCAGCTCGACCAGGCGCTTCGCCCGCTCGATGGCCAGTTCGGCGATCGTGGTGTGGTCGTCGGCCGGCCGGTCGAAGGTGGACGCGATCACCTCGCCCTTGACGCTGCGCTGAAAGTCGGTGACCTCTTCGGGACGCTCGTCGACCAGCACCACCATCAGGTGCACCTCGGGGTTGTTGGTCGTGATCGCATTGGCGATCGCCTGCATGATCAGCGTCTTGCCGGCCTTGGGCGGCGACACGATCAGTCCACGCTGGCCCTTGCCGACCGGTGAGACCAGGTCGATGATGCGGCCGATCATGCCGACCGCCGAGGTTTCGAGTTTGAGCCGCTCGTCGGGGTACAGCGGGGTCAACTTGCCGAACTCGGCCCGGTCACGGGCCTTCTCGGGTGCGTCGGCGTTGATGGTGTCGATGCGCACCATCGGGTTGAACTTCTCTTTGCGCTCGCCCTCGCGCGGCTGCCGGATGGCGCCGGTGACGATGTCGCCCTTGCGCAGGCCGTACTTGCGCACCATCGACAGCGACACGTAGGCGTCGTTGTTGCCGGGCAGGTAGCCGGAGGTGCGCACGAACGCGTAGTTGTCGAGCACGTCCAGGATGCCGCTGACGTTGAGCAGCACGTCGTCGTCGCTGACCACCGGCTCGGCCTCGAGCGCGGCCATCGAGCCCGACTGGCCACGGTTGCTGTTGTTGTTGTTGCCCCGGCGGTTGTTGTTCTGCCGGTCGCGGTTGCGTCGCCGGCGCGAGCGTCGTCCGTTGCCGAAGTCGTCGTCGTCGCGCGATTGCTGCTGCTGGCGATCGTTGTTGTTGTTGGTCTGTGCCGGACGCGAGTCCACCGTGGGTTCGGACGTCTCGCTGCGGGTCTGCTCGGGTGCTTCGCTCGACGCGGCGGCACCCTCGCCGTCACCGCGGTTGCGCCGCCGGCGGCCGCGCTCACCCTGCAGGGCTTCGAGCCGGGCCGCCACGTCGTCCGCGTTCTCGCTGCTGGAGGTTGCCTGCGCAGCCGACTCGACCGGAGCGCTCGGCTCGGGGTTCGGGCGCTCGGTGGACGCCCGCTCGGTCTGCGCCTGCTCGACCGGTGCTTCGGCGTCGCCGGAGCGCTGCCTGGTGGCACGTTTGTGCTGCTGCTGTTCGGGCTGCCGGCTGGGCGCCGCGTCGGTGCGGGCCGCAGGCGAGCCGCCGGACTGGGCCGTGCGGATGGCGTCGATCAACTGACTCTTACGCATGGCGCCGGTGCCCTTGAGGCCGAGGGACGAGCCGAGCTGCTTCAGTTCGGGAAGCAGCATGCCGCTCAGTCCCTTGCCGCCACCCGAGGTGGCGGTGGCTTCGATGGTGTCGGTCACATGGGTCCTTTCGGAACATCCGGACGCCTCGTTGAGCTGCGTGCGGACAAGCAATGGGAGGAGCGTGACTAGCTCCGGTACAGCTCTGGATACGTCTCATCCGGCACACGGCGGCGCAAGAATGAAAAGGAACCTTCGACGAGTGGAATCGTCCGCCCCGACCTGCTGGGGGCAGTGGCTGCATTGCAGCGCGATATCACTGTAGCACTGCGCACGCCAGATGCCTGAACCGGTGCCGGCACGCGGGTATTCCCGCGCACGCGGCGGTACCGGGCCGGTGCGCGGGACCAGCCCGGATCAGGATGGTGCCGGGCTCGCGTCCGCGCTGCGCAGCGACGCCTGTGCGCGGCGCCGGTCGCGTCCCCAGGACGAATACGCGGCGACGATGCTGGCCACCAGCAGGCCCACGCCGACGTAGACGCCGATGTTGTCCACCAGCATGTGCAGCGGAGGGTAGGTGAGCTCCACATTGTTGTCGCCCGGCAGCAGTTTGAAGGGGGCGAAGGCCGTCCAGATCGCATAGAGCAGGCCCGGAACGCGGATGTAGGAGGGCAGGCGCCGGTTGCGCAGCAGCACGATGCCGAACGGCACGATCCACACGTAGTGATGCGACCACGAGATCGGCGAGGCGAGCAAGCTGGTCAACCCGGCCAGGCACACCGCCAGCGGTACCTCGCCGGCCTTGTGCATCAACACCGCGGCGACGATGCCGATCACCGCGACGACGGCGGCCAGCACCAGGCCGCCGCGGCTGGCCTCGCCGAACATCCGGGTCCACACTCCGAGCACGGACTGATTGGTCTTGAACACGATGCCGGTGTTCAGCCCGGAGTCTCCGGACAGCAGCCGGCTCCAGTAGGTCACCGATGGCGACCAGAACACCAGGAAGCCGACGGCCGTGCAGGCCAGGAAGGTGAGAAAACTGACGATGCCGGCGCGTCGTTTGCCGGCGAAGAAGTTGTACGCGGCGATCACGGCCGGCGTGAGCTTGACGGCCGTAGCGACGCCGGTGAGCCAGCCCTCCGGAAGTAGTCGCCGCTTGAAGACCACCGGCCCGGGCATCGAGTCGAGCACCGCTGCGGTGACCAGGAAGATCGCCACCTGGCCGAAGCCGAGGGTCTCGCGGACGGGTTCCACGAGCCAGATGATTCCCATTGCGGCCAGGCTGAGCTGCCAGCCCGCCAGGCCCAGCCGGTACAGCATCGCCATCAGGCATGCGACATTGAGGCCTAGCCAGGTGATCTGCGCGACCGCCAGCGGCATGACCGCGAAGGGTACGGCGAGCAGGGCCGGGAAAGGCGGGTAGATCCAGGGCAGCCAAGCCTCGACGTTGTAGAAGTCCTGACCCCGCAACACCAGATCACCGGTGCGGCGGTAGACGTCCAGATCGATCATCGCCGGGGCCCAGGGCTCGAAGGTGCCGCCGGGAATAGTGGTGGCGCCGGCGTACAGCGCCGCCAGCAGCGGAGCCAGGGCCAGCAACAGCACGTAGCCGATCCGGCCGCCGACGGTTTTCACGCTGAGAAGTTAACCACCCGGGCCCCTCGTGCACCCGGGCAACGCGCTGCCGGGCTCGTGTGGGTCACTGCAGGATCCGCATGACCGGGTGCCGGCAAGAACGATGTGAGTCTGGGCACTGAACTCAGTGCCTCAACTCACACCGTCTTTCACGCCGTCCAGCCGCTCGGAGTCGATGCGCAGGCCCCAGCCCTGGGCGAACAACGGGTCGCCGAACCCGGGCACGTCCTCGGAGTGCTCGCGCACCTGCGCCATCGACCGCGGCAGATCGAACGGCAGCCGCCCGCGGGGCGGGATCCGCGCGGTGACCGCGTCCAGCCAGGCGGCGCCCGAGCTGCCGTAGCTGACGGTCAGGGCTGATGCAACCTCAAGCAGCGGGGTCAGGACGGCCGGCCGGTCGAGCGCGATATCGATCACCAGCGGGCACTGCGCGGCGATCCTGGCCAGCCGGACGGGCAGCCCGGGCTGGAAGTCGAGATGCCCCTGGTGGAACCAAGCCTCCAGGAACAACTCGTCGCGCGGTTCGAACGGCGCCTGCAGCCGGATCAAGGCGACCTCGGCCTGGTCGGGCCGCTCGACCCGTACGAACCGTCCCTCGAGAGCATCGTCAGTCAACCCCTCGGCATAGACAGCCAACCACTGCGGCAGCGGCAGCAGGCCGGAGGTGGTGAGCACGGTGACGGATTCGGCCTGGGCGCGATGACCTTCGTCGACGAACGCGGGTTGGGCCAGCACGGCCGCGGCGACGTCCTCGTCCACGAACGGATCATCGAACAGGCCGAGGTCGAACTTCACCGTCAGCAGGCGCCGGGCCGAGACGTCGATGCGGCTCTCGTCGACCCGTCCGGACCCGACCAGCTCGAGCAGCACCTCGACGCACTCCTCGCCGCCGAACTGATCGCAGCCCGCGGTCAGGATCAGCTGCATGCGCTCGGCGGCGTCCAGTTGCTCCACGCCCCAGGCCCGAGCCGGCAGCACCTGGTCACCGACGTGGTTGTCCATCACCAACTCCCAGTCGGTCAGCACCACCCCGTCGTAGCCCAGTTGCTCTCTCAGCAGTCCGGTGACGATGAGGCGGTTGTAGCCGAAGCCCACCTCCTCCACCGGCTCGCCGTGGATGCTGAGCCCGATCGGACGTCCGTAGTAGGGCATGATCGCCGCCACGCCGGCCCGGATCGCGGGTAGGAAGGGGGCCAGGTGGTCGGCGAACCGGCCGCCCGGGTACACCTGATCCTTACCGTAGGGAAAATGTGCGTCCTCACCACCGGCCTGCGGCCCACCCCCCGGAAAGTGCTTGGCGGTGCAGGCCACCGATTCAATGCCCACCGGGCCTCGCTGCAAACCTTCCAGGTAGGCCAGGGTCAGCCGGGTGACGGTATCGGGATCGGACCCGAACGTTCCGGCCTGGCGTCCCCAGCGGGGCTCGGTGGCCAGATCGAGGGTGGGATGCAGCGCGGCCCGGATGCCGACCGCCCGGTACTCGGCGTTGACGATCTCGGCGAACCGGCGCACCCGGTCGTCGTCGGCCAGGGCCGCCAGACCGAGCGGTTCGGGCCACTGCGACATCATCGACGCGGCGAACGACACCCCGGAGTTCTCGATGAACGAGTGCCGTGGGTCGGTCGAGACGGTGACCGGAATGCCGTGGGGGGTCTGCTCCGCCAGCCGCTGGAGGTTGTTCGACCAGCGCGCGGCGCTGCGGGCGTCGTTCAGCACGTGCACGTTGAAGTGGTTCAGGTGTTTGCTCAGCACCACCGACGACGTGGGTGATTTCGAGATCCGTCCGGGAGCCTCGAGCACTGCGCCGTCCGGGCCGGCCTCGATCACGGTGTGGAACATCAGGCCCACCTTCTCGGGCAGGCTCAGTCGTTCGAGCAGGTCCTCGACCCGCGCGGCAGTGGGCAGCCGGGAATCCTCGTAGGGGTCCAGCCGACCGTTGTGGTTCAGGTCGCGGTAACCGAATCCGTCATCGGTACGGGCCAGGGTGGGCTCCATGTGCGGCTACCCTCGCCTAGGTTCCGAAGGTCTCGAGCGCAATCACCGAGCGGATCCGCAGCGCGCTGCCGGTGGCGAACGAGCGTTGCAACACCCGGTCGCCGGCCACGTTGCCCAGTGCGCCGAGCACCATGGCCTGATCCAGCGACAGATGGCGCTTCGACACCTGGCGGGAGCGCACCGCGATGGCGTCGTAGAACCCGCCACGTCCGTAGGCATCGAAGTTGCGTTCGAGTTTGCGCAGGTTCGCGATCGCCCGATTGGGGGTGTGCATCATGGCCAGGAACGAGGCGTGCGGCGTGACCACGCCGTCGCCGTACTTGGTGGGCGGGGCGTCCCGCAGGTAGTCGGTGTTCTCCTGGTCGGAGAAGTAGCCGTCCGGTTTCAGTCCCAGCGCGTCCACGCCGTACTCGCGGTAGCCACCCGCCGGGTTGTTGGACGGCGAGAAGCCCCAGTACCCGTAGCCGGCGTCGATCAGTCCGTGGTACTGCTGAGCGCGGACGTGCGCCGGGTGGTTGCGGCCCCAGGATCGGGGTGCCCAGATCTCCTCCGGAACGAAGATGTCCGGCATCAACTCCTCGAACATCGACCCACCCCAACCCGGGACGACCCGCTGACCGCCGTAGGAGTAGGTGCCGTTGAAGACCTCCACCCCGAGGTAGGTGCGCGTGATTCCCTGCGGGATCAGTTCCTGCCAGGTCCAGTCCGGCGGAAAGGTGCGATAGGTGGCGTAGTAGGCCCCGCCGGGAATCTGCCCTCGCATGATGCCCAGATAGGTGACCATCCGCGCCTCGGAGACGCAGGTGTCGTAGTGGTGGTTCTTCGTGTAGTAGATGTCGGGACCCCCGAGGCCACCCAGCGGCGGGCGTTTCAGGATGTCGGCCGGATCGCGGATGGCGCTGGGATCCTCGGTGTAGAAGCCGCCGTAGTTGGCGCCCGGCTGACGCACGAACTCAGGATCGAAGAAGACGTCCCAGCGGTAGTCGTCCCACAGCCGGTCGGCGCGCCGCCGGGCGCCGGGCAGGCTGTTGCGGACGGCCCAGGCTGCGGCACCGAGCCAGCCCATGTCGACGCTGGAGACGAACGGGACGATCAGATCGCCGCTGCCGGGCCAACGGCGCAGGACCGCCCCGTCGACCGGGTCGTACCAGTTGTAGTACATCCCGCTGGGCCGGTGCCGCTCCATGCCGAGCAGCGTCTCCAGCGTCTGGTTGGCGCGCCGGGTCGCTTCGCGATCACCGATGAAGCCCAGCCGCTGTGCGACCAGGATGCTCCACAGGTAGCCGCCGATGTTGGTCGGCGACGTGTTCCGGCTGGGCTCGCTGAGGTCGCCGTCGATGTTGTCGGCGATCAGGCCCGAGTCCGGGTCGGTCATCGCGACCATGGACCGCCAGGTGTCCCGGGCCCAGCGGTGCAGCGTGGCGCGACGGCCGGGCACTGGGCCGCGCTGCGGCAGAGCCCCGGCGGTCACCGGGACCGCCGCGCCTAGAGCGAGGGCGCCCGCGGTGCCGAGCAGAGTGCGTCGGGTGAGATCGGACATGTCGATTTCCTTTCGCGTCACTTGATACCGGTGGTGGCGATGCCGGCGACGAACCTGCGCTGGAACACCAGGAACACGATCAGCAGCGGTGCGACCACGACGCACGCGCCGGCCAGCATCAGGCCGTAGTTGGCCTGGTTCTGGCCCGTGGTGTACAGCGCGAGCGCCACCGGCAAGGTGTAGGTGCTCTCGTTCTGGGCGACCACCAGCGGCCACAGGAAGTTGTTCCACGAGCCGAGGAAGGTGAGGATTCCGAGCGTCGCCATCGGCGGGCCGAGCAGTGGCAGGATGATCCGTGCGAAGATCGTCAGCTCGCCGGCACCGTCCACCCGTCCGGCATCGAGCAGGTCGGGTGGCAGGCCCTGAATGAACTGGCGCATCAGGAACACGCCGAACGGTGCGACCAGGAACGGGACGATCAACGCCGGCAGGGTGTCGGCCATGCCGAGATTGACGATCAGTACGTACAGCGGAATGAAGGTGACCACGCCGGGAATCATCAAGGTGCCCAGCACGAGGGTCAGGATCGCGTTCTTGAACCGGAAGTTCAGCATCGCCAGGGCGTAGCCCAGCATCGCGCAGAACAGCAGGTTGCCGATCGTCACCGCCACGGCCACGATCAGCGAGTTGGTGAAGTACTGGGCGAAGTTGAGCCGGGCGAACAACTGCGTGTAGTTGTCCAGGGTGGCGGTCTCCGGCCACCAGGTCGGCGGCACCCGGCGCAGCTCGCCGTCGGTCTTGAGCGAGCCCAGCACCATCCAGACGAAGGGCGAGATCACCGCGACCAGCGCCAGCGACACGATCACGTACATCAGGGCGGACACCCAGGCAGGTCTCTTGTCGATCATGGCCGGCCCTCAGTTGTTCTCGCGAAGTGCACGGAACTGCAGAATGGTGACCACCGCGATGACCAGAAAGATCATGTACGACACCGCTGCGGCCAGCCCGAAGTTGCCGAAGCTGAACTGCCGGTAGGTGTAGTACGAGAGGGTCAGGGTGGAATCCAGCGGGCCGCCCTGGGTCATCACGAACGGCTCCTCGAACACCTGCAGGTACCCGATCACCGTGGTCACCGAGACGAACAGCAGGGTGGGGCGCAGCATCGGAAACGAGATGTGCCAGAACCGTTGCCAGGCGCTGGCGCCGTCGATGGCGCCGGCTTCGTGCAGCATGTACGGAACGCCCTGCAGGCCGGCCAGAAAGATGATCATTCCGGTTCCGAAGTTGCGCCAGACCGCCATCATGATCAGCGCCGGCATCGACCAGTTCGGATCGCCCAGCCAGTTCGGCCCGGTGATGCCGAACCAGCCCAGCACGGTGTTGACCAGGCCGCTCTCGGGTTGCAGCAGGAAGCGCCAGACCACCGCCACCGCGACGATGGACGTGATCACCGGGGTGTAGAAGCCGAGCCGGTAGAACGAGCGCAGCTTGGTGATGCCGCGGTCCAGCACCACGGCGGCCGCAAGGGCGACCGCCAGGGTCAGTGGGACGCCGACCACGACGAAGTAGGCGGTGTTCCACGCGGCCTTGCGGAACGTCGGGTCGGCCAGCGCCCGGGCGTAGTTCTCGAACCCGGTGAAGTCGACGGCGAAGGGCGTCCGCAGGTCGCGGCGCCTGGTGTCGGTGAAGCTCATGAACAGGGATTGGACCACCGGCCACACGGTGAACAGCAGGAACAGCAGCAGGAACGGTGTGGCCAGGATCCAGGCTGCCCGGGTCTCCCCGGGTCGCGCACGATCCCTCGCGACCCGGGGTCCGGCGTTCTTGGCGGTAGCCAGCGCCGCCGCTGGATTTGTCATGGCCGCTCAGCCTCCGGTGCCGATGGAGGTCGCCTCCTGCTGGACGGACTTCAGCGCTGCGGCCACGTCCGCTGCCTGCTTGGCCACTTTCTCCACCTGCGAATCGAACTTGACGGCCACCTGCTCCCAGGTCGGGAACGTCGGCGGGGCCTTCGCCGTCTTCATCTGGATGCCGAACTGGGCCAGCTTGGTGTCAGCGGTCAGCTCGGGATCCTCCCAGGCCGCCTGCACCGAGGGCAGATCGGTGGAGATGCCGTACCACTTCACCTGAACGTCCGGCTGGGTGAGCCAGTCGGCGAGCTTCCAGGCCGCGTCGCGCGCCTCGGTGTTCTTGAACACCACCAGGTTCGAGCCGCCGATGAACGAGGCCGAGATCTGCTTGGCCGGCATCACGAAGACGTCGTACTTGTCGGCGAAACCGGCGCCGCCGGTCTTCTCGACCGCGCTCATCATCCACGGCCCGGAGATGAACATCGGCACCTTGCCGGAGGCGAAATCGGCCTCGGTGGTACCGGCCGCGGGTGCCTTGTCGGCCAGGCCCTCGGTGAAGAAGCTCTGGTAGTAGGTCCAGGCCTCGGCCATCTGCGGGGTGTCCATCGTCCAGGCGTCACCCGAGGCGAGTTCGGCGCCGTTCGACCACGCGAACGGCATCACCGTCTGCCATGAGCCGGTGCCGCCCGGCTGCAGCGAGATCGGGTACTTCACACCTGAGGCGCTCTTCATCTTCTGGACGAAGGCCTTGAAGGAGTCCCAATCCTTGGGGACCTCAGTCAGCCCGGCCTTGGTGGCCAGATCCTTGCGGTAGTAGACCAGCCGGGTCTCGACGTACCAGGGCACGCCGAAGCTGGTGCCACCCACCTCGGTGGTCGCCTGGGCGCCGGGGAAGAACTTGGCTTTGTCGATGTTGCCCGGGGTCGGGTCGAGTGCGTCCAGATCGGCGAACTCGCCCATCCAGGTGGTGCCCACCATCGCGATGTCGGGGGTGGTTCCGGCGGTGATCGCGTTGGCGAACTTGTCGTGGGCCGAATCCCACGGAACCGCCGTGACCTTCACCTTGATGCCCGGATTGGCGGCGGTGAAGTCCTTGATCAACTCCGGTAGATTCTCGCCCTCGGCACCCATCGCCCACATGGTCAGGTCACCCGTGACGGCCGCCGTCGCGACCGCCGACCCGGTGGCCGGCGCCGCGCTGGTGCCGGGGTCGGATCGTCCGCATCCGCTGAGAGCCAGGCCGACGGCCATGGCGCCTGCGGCAAGAACACGTATCTTCATCGGTACTCCTTCTGGTCGACCACCGAGCGGGGTGCATACGGTGGAGTGTCCGGGCAGCCACACGAGCCACGAAGCACGATCGTCGTGGCCAACTCCGTGCAGTCGTCGGTGGGCAGGCCGTCGATCCTGGCCACCAACCGGGCGGCAGCGACCCGTCCGAGTTGCCGGACGGGTTGGGCGACGGTGGTGATCCCGGGGGTGGTGTAGCGGGTGGCGGGCGTGTCGTCCCAGCCGGTGATGGCCACGTCGGTGGGCACACCGATGGAGCGACGTCGCAGTTCCATGTACACGCCCAGCGCGACGTCGTCGTTGACGCAGACCACGGCGTCGCAAGTCAGTTCACCGGTGCCGATCCGCACTCCGAGGGCCTGGCCGCTGGCGACATCGAATCCGCCCGGCTGGGCCTCCGGTACAGCTCTGCCGTGTTGGATCATCGCGTCGCAGAAACCCTGCCAGCGCGAGGCGGCATCGGCCGCGAGTTCTGGGCTGCCCGCGAAGATCAGCCGGCTGCGTCCGTGCTCGAGCAGATGGGTGGTGAGCCGCCTGGCATTGTCTCGGCTGCCGGTGCGTACGCTGTCGCCCGGGCCCGGCGCCGCCCCGATGGCGACGGTGGGTGTGTGTTGCCGGATCGCAGCCAGCCGGTCCGCGCCGACCAGCCTGGCACCGTTCATCAACGCCACACCGTCGACCCGCGAGCACAGGTCGGCCAGGGGCTCGGTGAGGTCGCGTCCGTCCAATCCTGCCACCACAAGCACCACAGACCGGCGCCGCTCGGCGGCCAGCGACTCGAAACCGGTCAGCAGTTCCGGGTAGTAGTAGCCGTTCAGTTCGGGCAGCACCAGGCCGAGCGCCTGGTGGCGTTTGGCGGCCAGGCTGCGCGCGGCTCCGTCCGGAATGTAGTTGAGGGTGCGGATCGCCTCCAGCACCCGCTGACGGCTGGCTTCGCTGACCCGGCCGGCTCCGGTGAGCGTGCGTGACACGGTCGCGATGGACACCTTCGCATGCTCCGCGACGGAGTAGATCGTTGCCTTGCGCTCCTCCGCCATGCCGCCTCCTACATCGATGTAAGCGCTTACGCGGATTCAAACACCGTACGCCCCCTCGACGGGCGGCACAAGACCCGGTGCGGGGCGTAACTCAGGCGGTTCGATCCGCGGGACCGGGTGACGGCAAGGACAATGTGAGTTCGGGCACCGAACTCAGTGCCTCAACTCACACCGTCTTTCACGCCGTCCAGCCGCTCGGACGCCCGCTCGAACTGCTCACGCAGCCCGTCGTAGTCGAGCGCCACCGGGAACTGGGGAAACTCGGCGATGACCTTGGCCGGTGGCCGGAACAGGATGCCGGCGTCCGCCTCACCCAGCATGGCGGTGTCGTTGTACGAATCGCCGGTCGCGATGACCTGATACCTCAACTGGTGGAAGCGCCGGACGGACTCACGCTTCTGATCGGGCATGCGCAGCGCGTAGTCGACGATGCGGTCGTCGCGCACCACGAGCCGATGACACAGCAGCGTGGGGTAGCCGAGCTTGGCCATGAACGGCATGCCGAACTCGTAGAAGGTGTCCGACAGGATGACCACCTGATACCGCTCGCGCAGCCAGCCGACCATGGCGGACGCCCCCGGCATCGGCTCCAGCGCCCCGATCACCCGCTGGATCTCGGTCAGCGTCAGTCCGTGCCGGTGCAACAGCTCCAGCCGGGACCGCATCAGCGCGTCGTAGTCGGGTTCGTCGCGGGTGGTTCGGCGCAGTTGCTCGATGCCGGTGGCCTCAGCGACCGCGATCCAGACCTCCGGGATCAGCACCCCTTCCAGATCGAGGCATGCCATCCGCACGGCTCAGCCCTCGACCCGCATCAGGGCGATCTCGCCGGTCACCTCGGGCATCGCCGCGAGATCCTCGACGGCCGCGTTCATGTCGCCCACCCGGGCACCGTGGGTGAGAATCGCCAGCGTGGCGCCCTGACCCTGCGGACGGCCCGGCTCGCTCTCTTGCCGCACGGCCTGGATCGACACCTGGTAGCGGGCGAACGCCGCCGCGATCTTGGCCAGCACACCGGGCTCGTCATCGACGCTGAAGGACACATAAAAGCGCGACGGCACCTGGCCCCGCGGCGTGATCGGCCGGGCCGAGTACGACGACTCCCCCGGCCCCGCGACCCCCCGGACGCGGTTGCGCGCGGCGGTCACCACGTCGCCCAGCACAGCGGACGCGGTCGGCGCCCCGCCCGCGCCCGGGCCCATGAACATCAACTGCCCGGCGTGCCGCGACTCGATGAACACGGCGTTGAACGCGCCCGACACGTTGGCCAGCGGATGGCTGGCCGGCACCATCGTGGGGTGCACACCGACCGAGATCGAGCCGTCCGGGGCGAGGGCGCAGCGGGCGAGCAGCTTGATCACGTAGCCGAGCTCCGCGGCGGTGGCGACGTCGGCGGAACTGACCTTGGTGATGCCCTCACAATCGACGTCTTCGAGCTTGACCCGGCTGTGAAAGGCGAGGCTGGCCAGAATGGCGGCCTTGGCGGCAGCGTCCAGGCCCTCAACGTCGGCGCTCGGGTCGTCCTCGGCGTACCCGAGTTGCTGGGCCTGCGCCAGCACCTCGTCGAACGACGAACCCTCGGTGTGCATCTTGTCGAGAATGAAGTTGGTGGTGCCGTTGACGATGCCCTTGACGCTCGTCACCTCGTCGCCGACCAGCGACTCACGCAGTGGACGGATGATCGGGATCGCCCCGGCCACCGCCGCCTCGAAGTAGAGGTCGACGCCGGCCTCGGCCGCCGCCTCGTAGAGGGTCGGGCCGTCCTGGGCCAGCAACTGCTTGTTGGCGGTGATCACCGAGGCTCCCGATCTGATCGCTGCCAGGATCAGGCTGCGCGCAGGCTCGACGCCACCCATCACTTCGATCACCAGATCGATGCCCTTGCGCGCCACCAGTGCTGCGGCGTCGTCGGTGAGCAGCGTGGCGTCGATGCCCGGACGGGGTTTGGCCAGGTCGCGCACGGCGATGCCGACCAGCTCGAGCCGTCGGCCCACCCGGGACTGAAACTCATCGCCGCTGTCGAGCAGCATGCGAGCGACCTGGGATCCCACCACTCCGCAGCCCAGCAGGGCCACCTTGAGCGGTTTGGCTGGCGTCATCGTTCTCTCCTCATTCTCGGGCCATTCAGCTCAGGGCCCCCGGGTCGAGCGCCAGCAGATCGTCCAATGTCTCACGCCGCAGCAGTGTGGTGAGGCGTCCGTCGCGGACGGCGACCACCGGCGGGCGCGGAACGTGATTGTAGTTGCTCGCCATCGAGCGGCTGTACGCGCCGGCGGCGGGGACCGCGATCAGGTCACCGGGCGCCACGTCGTCGGGCAGGAACTCGTCGCGGACCAGAATGTCGCCGCCCTCGCAGTGCTTGCCGACCACCCGCGACAGCACGGGCCCGCGCTCGCCGGCCCGGTTGGCCAGGGTCGCGGAGTACTCGGCCGCGTACAGCGCGGGACGGATGTTGTCGCTCATGCCGCCGTCGACGGCGATGTAGCGGCGGGACTGACCGCCACCGATCTCGACTGTCTTGACGGTGCCGACGGTGTAGAGGGCGGTGCCGGGCGGGCCGCAGATGGCACGTCCGGGCTCGATCGACATGCGCGGCACGGGCAGGGCGAAGCCGCGGCACTCGTGTTCGATGATCGAGCGCAGGCCGGCCGCCAGCTCGGCGGGCGGGGCGGGGGTGTCCTCTTTGATGTAGCTGATGCCGAAGCCGCCGCCCAGGTCGAGGTCGGGCAGCGTGACGCCGGTGGCCTCGCGGAACTGCGACAAGAGCTTGAGGGTGCGCCGGGCGGCCACCTCGAAGCCGTTGGTATCGAAGATCTGCGAGCCGATGTGACTGTGGATGCCCAGCAGGTTCAGGTACGGGCTGTGGTGGCTGCGTACGAGGGCGACCAGGGCGGCGCCGCCGTTGATCGAGAAGCCGAACTTCTGGTCCTCGTGCGCGGTGGCGATGTACTCGTGGGTGTGCGCCTCGACGCCGGTGGTCACCCGGATCAGCACGTCGGCGACGGTGCCCAGCTCGGCGCACAGCTGTTCGAGCCGGCTGATCTCGTTGGACGAGTCGACGATGATCCGGCCCACGCCGGCGCGCAGGCCGGTGCGCAGTTCGTCCAGGCTCTTGTTGTTGCCGTGCATGCCGATGGTCGCGGCGTCGACCCCGCCGCGCAGCGCGACGGCCAACTCTCCGCCGGAACAGACGTCGAGGCCAAGCCCCTCCTCGGCGATCCAGCGTGCGACCGTCGTGCACAGGAAGGACTTGCCGGCGTAGAAGACGTCCCACCCCTCGAACGCGTCGCGCCATTCGCGGGCGCGAGCCCGGAAATCGTCCTCGTCGATCACATAAACGGGGCTGCCGACCTCGTCGACGATGGATGCCGCGGTGCGTCCGGCGATCTCGAGTTCGCCGGCCGGGTTGCGGCCGGCGTTGCGACTCCACAGGGCTGCGGTCAGGGCGTTGACGTCGTCGGGACGGGTCAGCCACAGCGGCGCGGGCGAGGTCGCGTCGGCGTGAATCGAGCCGGCGACGTGCATGTGGGTCATGGCGCGCAACTCTGCCAGAACGGCGTCACCGCGGCCCCCGGCTCCCGCGCGCTGGGATCGTGCGATCGGCAGGGTGTCCGGGTCTCGCCACGCTCGACCACCGGATCGAGCGTGACGGCAGTGATTCGATCCGGCCACCGGCGATGCGGTACAGTCGGGGCCGGTCCGCTGGCCCGGGCCCCCGTAGCTCAGGGGATAGAGCGCCGCCCTCCGGAGGCGGGTGCGCAGGTTCGAATCCTGCCGGGGGCGCCCATGATCCCGCACCTCATCAGGTGCGGGATCATCGCTTTCACGGCGTATTCGCCCCGCATCGTCACCGCTCGGCACGCCGGCATCCGGCGAGGGGCGGGTGTCAGGCCGATGCCGGGACGAACCTCAGCCCCAGTTGGCCGCCTTGGTCAGGCAGAACGGGTGGCCGTCCGGGTCGAGCAGCACCACCCAGTCCGCCGAGGGTTGGTCGTTCGGCTTGGTGGCGCCCAGGGCGAGCAGTTGCGCCTCAGCTTCGGCCAGGTCGTCGACGGCCAGGTCGAAGTGGAACTGCTTGCTGCCGTAGCTGTTCGGCCACGGGGGCGCCTGCCACCCCTCGACCCGACCGAAGCCGATGCGCTGGTGGCCCTTGGTCACCATGCCGTAGTTCGCGTCGGAGTAGCTGACCTTCCAGCCGAGCGCGGCGGCCCAGAATGCCGCCTCCCCGGCGGGATCCGCGCAGTCGACGGTGACCATCGCGAGTGTTGCGGGTGCTGATCCGGACATCGTTCCTCCTGGTTGGCCGGCAGCCGGCAGTCACGGCCGGGCCGGCGGGCGGTGAGACGGTGACCAATACTCCGCATGATGCTCAGCGCATGTCCACCCCCCGCCACGCGGGTTGGTCACCACCGGTGATCGAGCGTGTCGAGATCTGCGCTGCGCGGGAGGGGGTCTCGACGGGTTCGATCAGCAGGGCGCGGGTTGAGATCCCGGCGTTCGCCGGGATGACGGGAGGGTTCCGATCGGCAGGGAGCGGGGTGAGATCCCGGCGTTCGCCGGGATGACGACAGGGGGCTACACCGGAGGGACTCTTCACCGTGCGCGGACGCAACCCTTGGTCATCTCCCGTCCCACGTCATCGCGGCGAATGCCGGGATCTCTGACCGGCACCGGGGTTCGATGGGCTCGACCGGCGGGTCTCTTCACCGTGCGCGGACGCAACCCTCGGTCATCTCCCGTCCCACGTCATCCCGGCGAATGCCGGGATCTTTGGCTGGCACCGGGGTTCGATGGGCTCCACCGGTGGGTCTCTTCACCGAGCGCGGACGCAACCGTCGTTGATCTGCCGGCCCACGTCATCCCGGCGAATGCCGGGATCTCTGACCGGCACCGGGGTTCGATGAGCTCGACCGGCGGGTCTCTTCACCGAGCGCGGACGCAACCCTCGGTCATCTCCCGGCCCACGTCATCCCGGCGAATGCCGGGATCTCTGGCAGGCACCGGGACTCGACGGGGGTCGGCAGACAAGCTCGATCGGCCGGGTGCGGGGTGAGATCCCGGCGTTCGCCGGGATGACGGGACGGGTCTTGATAGGCAGGGGGGTGAGATCCCGGCGTTCGCCGGGATGACGGGAGGGGCTCGACCGGTGGGTCTCTTCACCGTGCGCGGACGCAACCCTCGGTCATCTCCCGTCCCACGTCATCCCGGCGAATGCCGGGATCTCTGACTGGCACCGGGACTCGACGGGGGTCGGCAGACAAGCTCGATCGGTGGGGTCCGCGGTGAGATCCCGGCGTTCGCCGGGATGACGGGACGGGTTCCGACCGGCAGGGTGCGGGGTGAGATCCCGGCGTTCGACGGGGGTCGGCAGACAAGCTCGATCGGTGGGGTGCGCGGTGAGATCCCGGCGTTCGCCGGGATGACGGGACGGGTTCCGATCGGCAGGGTGCGGGGTGAGATCCCGGCGTCCGCCGGGATGACGGGACGGGTCTCGACCGCGGCAGGCGCTGAATGAACCGTGACATGTCAGGGTCCGCACCGGCACGTCGGTTTCGCCCCACGGGCTGGCTGGGTAGCATCGAACCCCAGTAGGCGTCGCGGCCTGCCCAGGGAACGGAAGAAGGCGATCGTGGTCCTCGCGCCCGAGAATCTCACGACGGAATACGCATCGACTGATGAATTTGGTGCCAACGACTGGCTGATCGACGAGATGTACCAGGCCTATCAGCAGGACCCCGCCTCGGTGGACGAGCGCTGGCAGGCCTTCTTCGCCAACCGCGCTCAGGGCGGCGCGTCCGGGGCCGCCCCGCAGGCGCCCGCGGAGCCACCGGCCGCCGCGACAGCGACCGACACCGCACCCACCGATGCCGCTCCCACCGATACGACCCGGGCCGACGGCGCACCTGCCACGGCCGCGACGCCCGAGCCTGCCAGCCCGACGCCCGCCGCTGCGCAGACCGCGGAGGCGAAACCCGCACCGTCGGCCCCGTCCGCGCCGGGACGCTCCTACACGGTGGTCGCCGAGGGCGCCCCCAAGCCGCCGGCAGCACCGCACCCCGCGCCGAACGGAGAGAGCGGGCCACAGGCGACGGTCGAGTCGTCCGGCGCGACGGGTCACGACGCCGCACCGGAGTCGCCCGGCTCGGGTATGGGCCTGTCGGCCAACCGTCCCAACCTGGTGCAGCGCAAGGAGCAGGCGAGTTCGGAGCCGACCCGTACCCAGCTCAAGGGTGCCCCGATGCGCACCGCGCGCAACATGGACGCCTCGCTGGCCATGCCGACCGCCACCTCGGTACGCAACATTCCGATGAAGCTCGCCATCGACCAGCGGCTGATGGTGAACGCCCACCTGGCCCGAACCACCGGCGGCAAGGTCTCGTTCACGCACCTGATCGGGTTCGCGATGATCCAGGCGCTCAAGCGGGTGCCCACGATGAACGCCTGCTACGAAGAGGTGGACGGCAAGCCGTTCCTGGTCGAGCCCAACACGATCAACCTCGGCCTGGCCATCGACCTGCCGCGCCCGGACGGAGGCCGCCAGCTGCTGGTGCCCAACATCAAGGGCTGCGAGCATCTCAACTTCGGCCAGTTCTGGGCGGCCTACGAGGCGGTCGTCCGCAAGGCCCGCAAGGGCGAACTCGCGGTTACCGACTTTCAGGGCACCAGCGCCACCCTGACCAACCCCGGCGGCATCGGCACCAGCCATTCGGTGCCGCGGCTGATGGCGGGGCAGGGCCTGATTCTGGGCGTCGGTTCGATCGACTACCCGCCGGAGTTCCAGGGGGCCTCGCTGCGCCGCATCACCGAGACCGGCGTGTCGAAGGTGACCACCCTGACCTCCACCTACGACCACCGCATCATTCAGGGCGCCCAGTCGGGTGAGTTCCTGAAGGTGATCCACGAGCTGTTGCTGGGCAAGCACGGCTTCTACGACGAGATCTTCGCCTCGCTGCGCATTCCCTACGCACCCATTCGGTGGGCGCAGGACGTCAGCGCCGAGCGTCCGGGCCAGATTCCCAAGTCGGCCCGGGTGTTCTCGCTGATCGCCGCCTACCGCCAGCACGGCCACCTGATGGCCGACATCGACCCGCTGGAATACCGCCAGCGCTCACACCCCGAGCTGACGTTGGAGTACCACGGGCTGACCCTGTGGGACCTCGACCGCGAGTTTCCGGTCGGCAACTTCGGCGGCCATGACGGCGAGGTGATGACGCTGCGTGACATTCTCGCCACCCTGCGCGGTTCGTACTGCCGCAGCATCGGCATCGAGTACATGCACATTCAGGACAACGAGCAGCGGGCCTGGATCCAGACGCGGGTCGAGGTGCCGCACGCCCCCTGGCCCCGCGAGGAGCATCTGCGCATTCTCGACCGGCTGAACGAGGCCGAGATCTTCGAGACGTTCCTGCAGACCAAGTTCGTCGGGCAGAAACGGTTCAGCCTCGAAGGCGGTGAGTCCACCATCGTCCTGCTGGACGAGCTGTGCGACGCCGCCGCGAACCGTGATCTGGACGAGGTCTGTATCGGCATGCCGCACCGCGGCCGGCTGAACGTGCTCGCCAACATCGTCGGCAAGAGCTACGGCCAGATCTTCAAGGAGTTCGAGGGCAGCGTCGACCCGCGGCACGCGCAGGGCACCGGCGACGTCAAGTACCACCTGGGCGCCGAGGGCGAGTTCACCGCGCTGTCGGGCAAGACGATCAAGACCTCCGTGGCCGCCAACCCCAGCCACCTGGAAGCCGTCGACCCGGTGCTCGAGGGCATCGCCCGGGCCAAGCAGGACCAGCTCACCGACGCCAAGGGCTACCCGGTGCTGCCGATCCTGCTGCACGGGGATGCGGCCTTCGCAGGACAGGGCGTGGTCTACGAGACCCTGCAGATGAGCCAGCTGCGGCCCTACAAGACCGGGGGCACCATTCACGTGGTGGTGAACAACCAGGTCGGGTTCACCACCTCGCCGTACGACTCGCGCACCTCGGTGTACTGCACCGATGTGGCCAAGGCCATCCAGTCGCCCATCTTTCACATCAACGGCGACGACCCCGAGGCCTGTCGCCCGGATCGCGCAACTGGCCTTCGAGTACCGGCAGAAGTTCAGCAAGGACGTCGTGCTGGACGTGGTCTGCTACCGCCGCCGCGGCCACAACGAGGGTGACGATCCCAGCTTCACCCAGCCGCGCATGTACGACCTGATCGAGCAGAAGCGCAGCGTCCGCAAGCTGTACACCGAGGCGCTGATCGGCCGCGGCGACATCAGCACCGAAGACGCCGAGGCGGTGCTGACCCGGTTCCGCGACGGCCTGGAGAGCGTGTTCAAGAAGGCCCGCGACGAGGCCGCAGAGGACGACTCGTACCGCAAGGTGCCCTACTACCCGCCGAAGCTCGGCAAGACCCAGGGCACCGCCATCACCGCCGAGGTGATGGCGAAGGTGGCCCGGGCGCACGTCAACTTCCCCGACGGCTTCACCGTGCACCCCAAGGTCCTCCCGCAGTTGCAGCGCCGTGCCGACGGCATCCTGAACGGTCCGATCGACTGGGCCACCGGCGAGCTGCTCGCCCTCGGCTCGTTGCTGCTCGAGGGTCGTCCGGTGCGGCTGGTCGGTCAGGACACCCGGCGCGGCACCTTCGTCCAGCGGTTCGCGGCGGTGGTCGACCGCGACACCGCCGAGGGCTACGTGCCGCTCAACCACCTGTCCGACACCCAGGGCACCTTCCACGTCTACGACTCCCTGCTCAGCGAGTACGCCGCGATGGGTTTCGAGTACGGCTACTCGGTGGCGGCTCCGGACGCGCTGGTGTGCTGGGAGGCCCAGTTCGGTGACTTCGCCAACGGCGCGCAGACCATCGCCGACGAGTTCATCGCCTCCGGCAACGCGAAGTGGACCCAGAAGTCGGGCGTGGTGCTGCTGCTCCCCCACGGCTATGAAGGCCAGGGGCCCGACCACTCCTCCATGCGGATCGAGCGCTGGCTGCAGCTGTGCCACGAGGGGGCGCTGGCGGTCTGCCAGCCGTCCACGCCGGCCAGCTACTTCCACCTGCTGCGCACCCACGCGTACGTGAACTGGCACCGTCCGGTGGTGATCGCCACCCCCAAGTCGATGCTGCGCAACAAGATGGCGGTGTCGCAGCCGTCCGACTTCACCAACGGCCGCTGGGAGCCCGCGCAGGGCGATCCGACGATCACCGACCCGGCGTCGGTGTCGCGCATCCTGATCTGCTCGGGCAAGCTGCGCTGGGATCTGGTCACCGCCCGGCCCGAGGCCGGCCTGGACGACAAGGTGGCGATCCTGTCGCTGGAGCGGCTCTACCCGCTGCCGGCCAGAGAACTTGCCGCGCAGCTGTCGCGCTATCCCACGGGCGCCGACATTCGCTACGTGCAGGACGAGCCCGAGAACCAGGGTGCCTGGTGGTTCCTCGACCAACACCTGCCCGAGGCGGTCGCCGCGTTCCTGCCCGGCTACCAGCTGAACATGAGGCCGATCGCGCGACCGTCGGCTTCGGCGCCGTCCGTCGGATCGCTCAAGGTGCACCGGGCCCAGCAGGACGACCTGTTGGAGCGTGCGTTCGCCGACTGACGCGATGCTGCGAGACCGGCGCAAGCGCACACGCCGGCGCATGGACGGCGCTACGCTGCGCATCGACGCGGTCCGCCGTACCGCTGCCGAATCGCCTTGAAGGAGACCGCGCAATGACCCTGGATCTGGCCGTGCACGAGGCCTATCGAAACCTGACCGGACGTGACCCGGACAGCATCTGGCGGGCACCCGGCCGGATCAACCTGATCGGTGAGCACACCGACTACAACGACGGTTTCGTGCTGCCGTTCGCACTGCCGCAGGCCGCCTATCTGGCCGCCGGACGGCGCGAGGACGACATGATCCGGATCGCCTCGGTCGACCTCGGCGAACAGTTCGAGACCACGCTGGCCGAGCTGGCGCCCAATCAGGACGGCTGGCACTCCTATCTCGCAGGCGTGTTCTGGGCGCTGCGTGAGGCGGGTCACCAGGTGGGCGGGGCCGACCTGGCGCTGGCTTCGGACGTGCCGATCGGTGCCGGGCTGTCGTCGTCCGCCGCGATCGAGTGCGTGCTGGTCGAAGCCTTGAACGACCTCTACGAGCTCGGCATTGCTCCGATGGACCGGGCCAAGCTGGCCCGGCGCACCGAGAACGCCTACGTGGGTGCGCCGACGGGGCTGATGGATCAGGCCGCGTCCACGCTGTGCACCGAGGGCCACGCGCTGTTCCTGGACTGCCGCTCGCTGGAGGTGCAGCAGGTACCGCTCGACCTGGCCGCCCACGGGCAGGCGATCCTGGTCATCGACACACTGACCCGGCACAGCCATGCCGACGGCGAGTACGCCACCCGGCGGGCGGACTGCGAGCGGGCGTCCGAGCTGTTGGGTGTGCCGGCGCTGCGCGACGTGGCGATGGAGGGGCTGGACGACCGGTTGGCCGGCCTGCCGGAGGAACGACTGGTCCGGCGTGCGCGGCATGTGGTGACCGAGGATCAGCGGGTGCTGGACGCCTGCGCGGCCCTGCGATCGGACGACCTGGTGCGGCTCGGCGAACTGATGACGGCGTCGCATGCCTCGATGCGCGACGACTACGAGATCACCGAACCGTCGGTGGATCTGGCCGTCGAGGTCGCGCTCGCCAACGGCGCCTCGGGGGCTCGGATGACCGGCGGGGGCTTCGGCGGCTGCGTGCTGGTGCTGGCCGATCAGACTCGGCTGGACGCCCTCGCGGCGGCCGTCACTGCGGCGTTCGTCGAGAGCGGGCGAAGCGCCCCAGCCACGTTCATCGCCCTTCCGGCTGCGGGGGCCGGCCGGCTGATCTGACCTGCAGCGCGCGCGTGGTGCTCGGCAGCACCGCACCCACCACTGCAGCCACAGCGAGCGCCACCAGCAGCCACAGCCAGGCCTGTTGCAGCAGGTACTCGCCGAAACCGAAGCCTGCCATCAGCACGAAGGCGACCAACGGCCCCCTGGCCCAGCTGCGCAGTTGCCACACACCCACCGCCGAGCCGATCAGCAGCAGGCCGTAGCAGGCCAGCAGAAAGCCGATCTGCAAACTGAAGGCTCCGTGGCCGCCGGCGGCGCTGATGGCGCCGAAGACCATGAAGACAACGCCGAGCACCGCCGCGCATGCCGAGGCCGTGATCACGCCCCAGGGCCGGTTGTCTCTCACGTCCACCAACCTACTGGGAGGCCCGCGGATCACCCATCGTCTCGGACGCCCGGACGCGCTCCACGCCGCGTCAGGGGCGGATCAGGCGCCGATTGATGCGTGGAGGCAGTGCACGAACGGGAATATGCGACGAAATCCGTTCATTTACTGATAGGCACCTTGTACATAGCCACTAGGCTTGCCAGGCTAGACTCGAAGATTCGTGCGCTGCCCCAGTCGGTGGCGCTCCGCCCAGAGAGGGCACATGACTTTTCCACAAGAAGGAGTTGGAAGCCGCATGGATTGGCGCCATCGCGCTGCCTGCCTCACCGAGGACCCGGAGCTGTTCTTCCCGGTCGGCAACACCGGACCGGCCCTGATGCAGATTCAGGAGGCCAAGAAGGTGTGCAAGCGCTGTGATGTCCGCGAGGCCTGCTTGCAGTGGGCCCTCGACGCCGGCCAGGACCACGGGGTGTGGGGTGGCCTCAGCGAGGACGAGCGGCGTGCACTCAAGCGCCGCGCCGCCCGGTCGCGGGTGCGCGTCAGCTGAGGCCGGCCCGTACCCAGGCTTCAGCAGAGCGCGGCAGCCGGTTTCAGGCCAGCGGAATCGAGACCCGGGCCACCGTGCCGGTTCCGGTCTCGGCCGATCTCAAGGTGAACTCACCACCCAGGTCATCCACCAGCGTGGTGACTATCGACAGCCCCAGGCTGTTGGTCGAGCCCAGCTCGAAGTCGGGCGGAAGCGGCTCGCCATCGTTGGTCACTTCGACCACCAACCGTCCATCGGCCTGACGCGGCTTCACCCAGACGACGCCACGCCGCTCGCCCAGGCCGTGCTCGATCGCGTTCTGGCACAGCTCGGTCAGCACCAGCGACAGGCTGGTCGCCACGTCCGCCGGCACGTACCCGAAGGTGCCCTCGCGGCGAAGCTGCACCGGCCCGCCGGTGGCGGCGACGTCCACCACCATGCGCAGCAGGCGGTCGGCGACGTCGTCGAACTTCACCGAGGTGTCGAACGCCTGGGAGAGGATCTCGTGCACGACGGCGATCGCGCCGACGCGCTTCATCGCATCGCTGAGTGCCCCCTTGGCCTCCGGCAGCGAGATGCGCCGGGCCTGCAGCCGCAGCAGCGCCGCCACCGTCTGCAGGTTGTTCTTGACCCGGTGGTGGATCTCGCGGATGGTGGCGTCCTTGGTGACCAGTTGCCGCTCGCGGCTGCGCAACTCGGTGGTGTCGCGGCAGAGCACCAGCTGGCCCACCGGACCCTCGGCGTCGTTGAGCTTGATGATCCGCATGCGCAACTGGACGTCGGGGGTCTCGATCTCGATCTCTTGCTGGCCCTGGCCGCGCAGCACGTTGGGCAGCGACATCTCCACCGGGGCCCGGTTGCGCAGCAGCGCCATGGTGACCTGGGCCAGGTTCTCGCCCTCCAGGTCGGCGGTCAGCCCCAGGCGCCGGTAGGCGCTGACGGCGTTGGGGCTCGCGTAGGCGACGGTGCCGTCCCTGGTCACCCGGATCATGCCGTCGCCGACCCGCGGCGACACCCAGGGCACCGACTTGTCCATGCCGGTGGGGTATTCGCAACGGTGCACCATGCCCGACAACACCTCCGCCGCCTCCAGATAGGCGTCTTCCAGGGCCCCGGGTGCCCGCACCCCCATGCGGTTGGTGTGCGCCTCGACGACCCCGATCACGCGGCCCTCACGCACCACCGGAATGGCGTGCACATCGACCGGGATGCCGGCGCTGAGCTGGTTGCCGCTGGTCAGCACGACCGATTGCGACATGAAGGCCTCGGTGACCTGATGTTCGTTGTCGTAGTGGATGGTCTCGCCCACCACGTCGTCCTCGAGGGCGGTCGGCCCCGTGGTGGGACGCACCTGCGCGCACGCCCAGAGACGTTCTCATCGACGTCGGGAACCCAGAGGATGAGGTCCGAGAAGGCCAGGTCGGCGAGCAGGTGCCACTCGGCGACCAGGTGCTCCAGCCAGCTGACGTCGGGTGCGTCCAGGTTGGTGCGGGCCTCGATCACCTCGGCCATCGTCAGCATGCTCGCCACCCTATGGCAGAATGGAAAACCGCGCCGAAGGGCGCCCCACAGGCACCCACGAAGGAGAATCCGATGGCCAAAGGTGGACGCAAGCGTCGAGCCCGCAAGAAGAACAAGGCGAACCACGGCAAGCGTCCCAACGCCTGATCGTTCAGCTGAGCTGAGACAGCCCCGGCATCGAGGTGATGCCGGGGCTGTCGTGTGCGTGGGGCCGGTGGCCGCTCGCTGGGCCGCGTTCAGCCGGACGGGGTGTGGCGCACCACGACCGTCATGGTGGTGACCTGGGTGACCCGGACGCGCAGCGTGTCGGGTGCCCGGGTGCCGGTGCAGCAGCGCTTCACCAGCGAGCGGATGTGCTCTTCGACGCCGTAGGCGTCCAGGCAGGGCTCGCAGGCGTCCAGGTGGGCGCGGATGGCGTCCGCGTCGGCGTCGGCGAGTTCATGGTCGAGAAACTCATAGAGGCGTTCGAGGGCGACGGCGCACTCACGGTCAGTCATCGTCACCACCTCGACGGCCCAGCCCGTGCTCGCGGGCGAAGTCGGCCAGGGCGACGCGCAACTGGTTGCGGCCGCGATTGAGTCGCGACATCACGGTGCCGATCGGCGTGCCCATGATCTCGGCGATCTCCTTGTACGAGAAGCCCTCCACGTCGGCCAGGTACACCGCCAGCCGGAAGTCGGGCGACAGCGCGTTCATCGCGTCGGTCACCGCCGAGTCGGGCATCCGGTCGAGAGCGTCCATCTCGGCGGTGCGCAGGCCGTCGGAAGTGTGCGCCTCGGCCCGGGCCAGCTGCCAGTCCTCGATCTGGTCGCCGCCGGAGATCTGCGGCTGGCGCTGCTTCTTGCGGTAGGTGTTGATGAAGCTGTTGGTGAGAATGCGGTACAGCCAGGCCTTGAGGTTCGTGCCCGGCGTGAACTGGTGGAACGAGGCGAACGCCTTGACGTAGGTGTCCTGCACCAGGTCTTCGGCGTCGCTCGGGTTGCGGGTCATCCGTAACGCGGCACCGTAGAGCTGATCGAGGAAGACCAGGGCGTCGCGCTCGAACCGGGCGACGCGCTCGTCGTCGGTCTGGGTAGCCAGGTCGGCCCCGGCCCCGGTGGCGGCGGACAGTGCCTCGTCGGCGGCAGGAAGAGTCATCGCGTACGAGCCTAGCCGCTCGAACAGGTTGGTCGCCGGGCGCTCACGTGCCGGGGCGGCGGCTGTCGTGCTCATCACGTCGGGACAACACCGCTGCGACGGGTGGCTATTCCCCGGGCGCCGCAACCTGCGGGCTGACAGCCGGGCCTCAGGACGACGCCAGCGGCTCGATCAGCTCGGGGCCGTCGTTGCCGACCGTGCTGACCAGGCGCGAGACCGGGTAGGCCTCCAGATCGGCCACCGGATCCGTCAGCAGCTCGAGCGCACCGTCGGTGAGGGACGGGTCCAGCCAGTCGTCCCAGCGCTCGCGGGGCACCGTCATCGGCATGCGGTCGTGAATGTGGCCCAGCGCGTCCGTGGCGCTGGTGGTGATGATCGTGCAGGTGCTCAGCCACTCACCCGCCGGGTTCTTCCAGAACTCGTACAGGCCTGCCATGGCCAGCAGTGAACCGTCCGCGGGGTGAATGAAGAACGGCTGCTTGGGCGGCCGGCGGCCGGCGGGAACGGACGGGTCCACCGGCTGGGCGTACCACTCGTAGTAGCCGTCGGCGGGCAGCAGGCAGCGGCGGCTCGCGAGCGCCTTGCGGAAGGCGGGCTTCTCGGCCACGGTCTCGAACCGGGCGTTGATCATGCGGGCGGCACCCTTGGCGTCCTTCGACCAGGACGGCACCAGTCCCCAGCGCAGTTCGACCAGCTTGCGTTGGACCACGGCGGGATCGGAGCGCTGCGCCCGTTCGACCACCGCCACCACCGGGTCGGTCGGTGCGATGTTGTAGCGGGCCGGCGGCAGCGGGCCCGCCACCTCGTCGATGACGAAGATCTCTTCGAGCAGCTCCGCATCGGCCGAAGCTGCGTAGCGTCCGCACATAGGGGTGAGAGTAGCCGCGAATGGCTTGGACAACGGCCCCCAAGGCGCTAGACATAGACCATGAGTCTGCTGCGTTTCGCCGCCCGCACCATGCTGGCCAGTTTCTTCGTCGTCAACGGCCTCAAGGCCCTGCGTGACCCTGATCCCCTGGTGTCGGCCACCGAGCCGATCGCGAATACGTTCCTGCCGCTGGCCGAGAAGACCCTGCCGCCGCAGGCCGCGGCGTACCTGCCCGAAGACGCCAGGGGTCTGGTCAAGGTCAGCGCGGTGGCGCAGATCGTGGGCGGGGTGAGCCTCGCCACCGGCTTCGGGCGGCGCATCGGCGCGGCCGTGCTCGCGGTGTCGATGGTGCCGGAACTGCTCGCCAGCAACCCGTTCGGCTCGTCCGAGAAGAAGGGCACCGACACGTTCGTCCGCGACGTCGCCCTGACCGGCGGCGTGCTGCTCGCGGCGGGCGACACCGAGGGGCATCCCAACCTGGCCTATCGGGCCAAGACCCGGGCCGACGCCCTGGGCCGTGAGGCCGAGCACACCAAGGCGGCGGTCGTCCGGCAGGCGACGCGCACCAAGCGGTCGCTGGAACGTGAAGGCAGAAAGGCTGCCCGCAAGGCCAAGAGGGTGGCGACCAAGGCCACCAAGACGATTGAAGGTGCGCTGAAGTGACCTCGGCGGCGGCTCCGGCATCTGCTGGGCCGCTGTCGGCGACGCTCGTCGTTCCCGGGTCCAAGTCGGCCACCGCTCGCGGCTACGTGCTGGCCGCGCTCGCCGAGCAACCCAGTGTTCTCACCGGGGTGCTCGACTCGCGTGACACCCGGCTGATGCGCGCTGCGCTGAGCGGGCTGGGCGCCGGTTTCGCCGAATTGCCGCACGGTGCCGTCCGGGTCACTCCCCCGGCCAGGTTCACCCCGGCTCCGGTGCAGGTGGGGCTCGCCGGCACCATCATGCGGTTCGTGCCGCCGATCGCCGCGCTCGCCGAGGGCGCGAGCCGGTTCGACGGCGATGCCGAGGCGGTGGCCCGTCCGGTGGCCCCGCTGCTGGACGGCCTGGTGCAGGCCAGGGTCCGGATCCAGCACCCGGCCTCGTTGCCGTTCGTCGTGCACGGCACCGGAGGGGTGCGCGGGGGCGCGGTGCGGATCGACGCGAGCGCGTCCAGCCAGTTCGTCTCCGGGCTCTTGTTGGCCGGCGCACGTTTCGAGCAGGGCCTCGACCTGCGGCACCAGGGCGGCACGCTGCCGTCCAGGCCGCACATCGAGCTCACGGTCGCCATGCTGCGCGCGCGCGGGTGCGGGTGGCGACGCCGTCCGAGAACCGCTGGGTGGTGAGCCCCGGGCCCGATCGCGGCCAAGGACGAGACGATCGAGCCGGACCTGATCAACGCCGCCACTTCCTGGCCGCGCCGCTGATCCTGGGCGGCAGCGTCACCACCGCCTGGCCGCCGCACACCGTGCAGGCCGCCGACGCGATCCTGGACGTGCTCAGTGCGCTGGGTGGCCAGGTGCAGCCGCACGACGGCCGGGTCACCGTCACCGGCACCGGACGGGTCGCGGCCGCCGACCTGGACCTCGCCCGCACCAGCGAACTCACCTGCATCGCGGCCGCCCTGCTCAGCGCTCGCGGATCGCTCCGGCAGCATTCGCGGGGTGGGGCACGTCCGCGGGCACGAGACCGACCGGCTGGCCGCGCTGCAGTCCGAACTGAACGCCCTGGGTGCTCGGGTGGCCCAGACCGCGGACGGGCTGGCCATCGACCCCGCGCCGCTGCATCCCGGCGTCTGGCACACCTACGCCGACCACCGGATGGCCCACGCCGGCGCCCTGCTGGCGCTGGCCGTTCCGGGCGTCGAACTCGACGACCTCACCTGCACCAGCAAGACCCTGCCAGACTTTCCGGGCCTGTGGCAGCGCATGCTGAGCCGGCGGTGAGGCGGCGGTGAGCCAGCGGTTGCGGGGCGGGGTAAGCGACGACGATCACGCCGGTTTCGGACGCCCCGGACGCGGCTCGCGGCCCCGGACGAAGGATCGTCCGGACTACTCCAAGGCTGCTGAGGCCGTGGCCGCCTACGACGCCCGTCTCGACCCGGTGCTCTGCCTCACCAAGGAGGATCTGGCCCCCGCCGACGAGCTGATCGCCGCCTACGCGCCGCTGGACATTCCCATCGTCGCGGTACGGCCCGGGGCCGATCTGAGCGAGTTGCGCGAACTGCTGCACGACCGGGTCAGCGTGTTCGTGGGTCACTCGGGGGTGGGCAAGTCCACCCTGGTCAACGCGTTGATCCCCGGCGTGGACCGAGCCATCGGTGAGGTCAACGAGGTGACCGGACGGGGCCGGCACACCTCCACCGCCGCGATCGCGCTCGAACTGCCCGAGCACGGCGGCTGGGTGATCGACACCCCCGGCGTCCGCTCGTTCGGGCTCAGCCACGTCACACCGGCGTCCATCGTGGCGGCCTTTCCCGATCTTGCCGAGCTGACCGCCGGGTGTCCGCGCGGCTGCACCCACGCGTCCGGGGTGCCGGAGTGCGCGCTCGACGAGGCGGTCGCGCAGGGCCGGCTGGCGTCCGAGCGGCTGGAGTCGTTCCGCCGCATGGAGGGCGCCTGGCTGACCGTCCGGCCGGCGGCGCCGGCCGGGCGCGCGTGGGCCCCGCCTGCGGGCGGGGCAACCGATAGGTTGGCGGCATGCCCGACCAGAGCTACCTCGACGACCTACGGCTGGCGCACATGATGGCCGACAACGCCGATTCGCTGACCATGAGCAGGTTCAAGGCCCTCGACCTCAAGGTGGACGCCAAACCCGACCTGACCCCGGTCAGTGACGCCGACGTGGGCGTCGAGGACGCGATCCGGCGCACGCTGAAGACCGCACGCCCGCGCGACGCCGTGCACGGCGAGGAACGCGAGGACACCGGCTGGGGGCCGCGGCGCTGGGTGATCGACCCGATCGACGGCACCGCCAACTTCGTCCGCGGGGTTCCGGTCTGGGCCACCCTGATCGCGCTGATGGTCGAGAACAAGGTGGTGGTCGGCCTGGTGTCGGCACCCGCCCTCGGCCGGCGAGACGACGCGTCGTTGTCGTACTCGGCGGTGCATGACTGGGTCGACAGCGGACGCGGACAGCAGTTCGTCGACCTGATGCGGGGGTGCTGGCGCACCCGTGCGTACGGGGATTTCTGGAGCTACATGCTGGTCGCCGAGGGTGCGGTCGACATTGCCACCGAGCCCGAGCTGGCGCTGCACGACATGGCGGCGCTGGACGTCATCGTCCGCGAGGCGGGCGGGCGGTTCACGAACCTGGACGGCGCGGACGGCCCGTCCGGCCCGGGAGCGATCGCGACCAACGGCCTGCTGCACGACGACGTGGTGCACCGGCTCGCGGAGTAGCCGACCGGCCGTGAGCAGGAATCGGGGACGGTTCCTGATTCCTGCTCACCCGGCCGGCTGGGGAGATCGGTGAGCAGGAATGCGGAACCGTCCCCGATTCCCGCTCACCCGGGCGGGCTGCGGAGTTCGGTGAGCAGGAATGCGGAACCGTCCCCGATTCCCGCTCACCCGGCCGGCGACCTCACAGCCGAATCTGCGGGATCGCCGCGAGCAACGCCTGGGTGTAGGCGGCTCGGGGGTGCGCGAACACCTGCGCGGCCGAACCCTGCTCCTCGATGCGGCCCTGCTTCAGCACGATCACCGAGTCGCACAGGTGGCGCACCACCGCCAGGTCGTGGCTGACGAAGATCAACGTCAAACCCCTGGCGGCGACGAGATCCGAGAGCAGGTTGAGCACCTGCGCGCGCACGCTGACGTCGAGCGCAGACACCGGTTCGTCGGCGATCAGGACGGCGGGATCCGGCGCCAACGCCCGTGCGATGGCGATCCGCTGCCGCTGGCCGCCGGAGAACTCGTGCGGGTAGCGGGTGGCCGCATCGGTGGGCAGGTCGACCGCCCGCAGCACCTCGGTCAGCCGCTGCCGGGGGTCGACCGCGTCCAGAGCGCTGCGCAGATGGGCCGAACGCAGCGGTTCGGTGACGATCGAACCGACCGTCATGCGCGGGTTGAGGGATGAGCGCGGATCCTGGAACACCAGCTGCACGGCGGCTCGCAGAAAGCCGAGTTCCCGTTCGCGCATGCCCACGATGCTGCGCCCCTCGAAGCTGATCTCGCCCGAGGTCGGACGATCCAGCGCGGCCATCAGCCGGATCAACGTCGACTTGCCCGAGCCCGATTCACCCACGATGCACAGCCGCTGACCCCGCCGCACCTCGAGGCTGACCCCGTCCAGTGCCCGGACGCGGCCGCCGCGGCCGAAGCTGCGGGTCAGATCGGTGACCCGGTAGAGCGGCTCGGACGAGGTCTCGCTGGTGCCGAGGACTCCCCCGCCGGCATCATCGGCGCTCATCGGGCCTGCTCACGAGGAAAGAAGTCCTCCACGGTGGGCAGCCGCGCGCCGGGCGGCACCTCGTCGATGCGCGAGGTCGCGACCAGTCCGCGGGTGTAGGGGTGCTCGGGGGCGGTGAACAGCCGGGCGACGGGGCCGGCCTCGACGATCCGGCCGTCGAGCATCACCAGCACGTCACTGCACACCTGCGAGACCACCGCCAGGTCGTGGCTGATGAACACGCAGGCGGCCGATTCCGCGGTCAGCACCTCGTCCAGCAGGCGCAGCACCTTCGCCTGCACGGTGACGTCCAGGGCGGTCGTGGGCTCGTCGCAGATCACCAGGTCGGGCGAGTTGATCAGCGCCATCGCCAGCAGGCAGCGCTGCCGCTGCCCACCCGAGAGTTGGTGCGGATAGCTGTCGGCGACGCGCTCGGAGTCGCTGAGCCCCACCCGGTGCAGCATCTCGATGACCTGGGCTCGGGCCGGCCCGCCGCTGCGTCCGGCGTGCAGCAGCAGCACCTCGGCCACCTGGCGGCCGACCCGCATGGTCGGATCGAGCGCCGTCATCGGCTCTTGGAACACCATCGACATCAGGTCGCCGCGCAGCCGGGCGATGGCCGAATCGGGCAGCCCGACCAGCTCGCGGCCGGCCAGCTGGATCGACCCCGACACCTGCGCGGTCTCGGGCAGCAGCCCCATCAACGCGAGCGCCGTGACGGTCTTGCCCGACCCCGACTCGCCGATGATGCCCAGCCGCTGGCGCGGCCCGAGGTCGAACGAGATCGAGTCGACCGCCACCAGGCGGCGCCGGCCGAATCGCACGGTCAGGTCACGCACCGCGAGCAGCGTCATGTCACCTCCCGCAGCCGTGGGTCGAGCAGGTCGCGCAGGCCGTCGCCGAGCAGGTTGAAGCCCAGCACCGCCATCGCGATCGCCAGCCCCGGCCAGAGCGCCTGCAGCGGTGCGCTGAACATCACCGACTGCGCGTCGCGCAGCATCTTGCCCCAGGTGGGCACGATCGCCGCCGTGGAGAGCCCCAGGTAGCTCAGCGCGGCCTCGGCCAGGATCGCCAGCGCGAAGGTGACGGACGCCTGCACGCCGATCAGCGGGGCGATGTTGGGTAGTACGTGCCGCATGGACACCCCCGGCCAACGGGTGCCGGACGCCCGCGCCGCCAGCACGAACTCGCTGCTCATCACCTGTGTGGTGCCGGCCCGGGTGACCCGGGCGAAGCTGGGAATGGTGGCGAGGCCGATCGCGATCATGGCGGTGACCGGTGAGGCGCCGAACCGGGCTGCCAGCAGGATCGCCAGCAGCAGCGCCGGAAACGCGTAGGCGATGTCGGTGACCCGCATCACCACCTCGTCCACCCAGCCGCCGGCCTGCCCGGAAAGCATGCCCAGCGGCACCCCGAGCACGGCCGCGATCGACACCGACACCACACCGACCACGATCGTGGTCTGGGCGCCGATCAGCAGCCGGCTGAACACGTCGATGCCCATGGCGTCGGTGCCCAGCCAATGCGCCGCGCTGGGGTTCTGCAGCCGCTGCCCGGGCACCACCAGGGTGGGGTCGTAGGGCGTCCAGACCAGGGACACCAACGCCATCAGCACCACCAGTGCCACCAGCGCGGCGCCGAGCCACAGCGAGAGCCGCCTCACCGCTCGTCCCCGGTGCGCAGCCGCGGGTCGATCCACGCGTAGGACAGGTCGACCAGAAAGTTGATCAGCAGCACGGCCGCGGCGAGAAACATCACCACCCCCTGGACGATGCTGAGGTCGCGCTGCGATACCGCGTCCAGTAGTTGCGAGCCCAGGCCGGGCAGCGCGAACACCGACTCGATCACGATCGCCCCGACCAGCACCGACGCGAGCTGCAGGCCGATCACGGTGACCAGCGACAGAGCCGCGTTGCGCAGCCCGTGCCGCAACAGCGCCGGGAACGGACGCCAGCCGACGGCTCGCGCGGTGCGGTAGTAGTCCTCGCTGAGCACCTCGATGAACGCCGATCGCACGTACCGCACCAGCACGGACGCCTGCACGATGGCCAGTGAGATGACCGGCAGCACCAGGTGGGCCGCCCAACTGGCGGGGTCGGTGGTGAGCGGCACGTACCCGTTCGCCGGCAGCTGGTGCAACCACACTGCGAAGACCAGCACCAGCGCGATCGCCGCCCAGAACGCCGGGATGGCCATGCCGAGCTGCGCGGCCGCGGAGGCGACGAAACCGATCCACGAGCGTCGTTTCATGGCGGCCAGCATGCCGACCGGCACGGCCACCAGCACCGACAGCACCAGCGCGAAAAAGACCAGCCACAGGGTGACGGCGATGCGGGGCGCCATCAGCTGCAGGACGTTCTGCCCGGTGAAGTACGAGGTGCCGAAGTCACCGCGCAGCATGCCGCCGACCCATTCGGCGTAGCGGACGGGCCAGGGCCGGTCCAGGCCGAGTTGCGCCGTCAACTTCGCGATCTGATCGGGTGTGGCGCCCTCACCCAGAATGATCGCGGCGACCTCGCCGGGCAGGGCCGCGCAGACCGCGAACACCAGCAGGGACGCGCCCAGCAGGCTGAGCGCGAAGATGCCGAGCCGCCGGCCCAGAAAGGCGAGGATGCGCACCGGCAGCCGGTTCTAGCGGGTCGCGATCGTGGTGAGGTCGAAGCTGAGCGTGGCGGCGTTCTGGGGCACCCCGGTGACGTTCGCCGTGGTGATCACCAGGTTGGGTAGCGCGAAGAGCCAGACCGCGGCCGCCTGCTCGGCAAGGGTGCGCACCGACTTGCTCATCAGCGGCACCAGCTCATCGGCAGGTGCCTCGTCCGCCGCCTGGAACTCCTTGTTGTACTGGGTGTTGTCGTAGTGGAAGTAGTAGTCGGGATCGGTGAACCGACGCAGATCGCGGGCCTCGACGTGGGCCACGATCGACAGGTCGTAGTTGCCGCCGTTGTGCACGTCCTTCAACCAGGTGGCGAAGTCGAGTTCCTCTACCGTGACCTTGATGCCGACCTGACGCAACGCGCTCTCGACGAACTGCGCGCTCTTGGTGGCGTAGGCGATGGTGGGCACGCGCAGTTTCAGGGCCAGGTCACTCGCCTTGGCGTCGGCCAGCAGTTCCTTGGCCTTCTCGGGGTTGTAGGCGTCGATCGAGGTCAGGTCTTCGTACCAGGGATCGGTCGGAACCGCCATCGAACCGACCAGGGTGCCCTTGCCGTTCCAGACCGTGTCGAGCAGCGCTTTCTTGTCGATCGCCATCGAAATCGCCTGCCGGACCCGGACGTCCTTGAGCCGCGCCCGGGAGTTGTTCAGCGCCATCACCACCTCGCCGGTGGTGGTGCCCTGAGTCACAGTGAACCGGCCGGTGTCGCTGAACTGGTCGATGGCGTCCGGATTCTGCAGGTTCGAGATGACGTCCAGGTCGCCGGCGAGCATGGCGGCGTTCATGGCGTTGGGATCGGTGAAATAGCGGAACGTGACGCTGTCGAGACGGGGCGCCGTGCCCCAGTAGCTGCCACTGGACGCCAACACCACGCTCTGCCCCTTGTTCCACTGCTTGAGCACGAAGGGCCCCGACCCGGACGGAGTGGTGTCGAGGGTCGCGAGGGCGTTGGGGTCGTAGATGATGCCAGCGGTCGAGCTCATGTCGAAGAGCCAGAGGTTGGACGGACGCGACAGGGTGACCTTGACCGTGTGGTCGTCCACGGCCTCGGTCGACTTCACCACCGCCATCTGTTCCACCAACGGTGCCTGAATCGTCGACTCGGTCTTGATGCGGTTGAAGCTGGTCACCACTGCCTGCGCGTTGACCGGGCTGCCACTGGCGAACCTGGCCGCCGGATTCAGCTGAAAGGTGTAGACGGTGCGATCGCTGCTGACGTCCCATTCCTGGGCCAGCAGCGGCTTGAGGGTGCCGGTGGGGTCCATCTTCACCAGCGTCTCGTACACGTTGTACAGCAACACCTGCGGAATGGACGCCGCTGGCGAGGCACTGGGGTTCATCGTGGGCGGTTCGAGCGTGGCGCCGACAGACAGAATGTGGGCCTGCTGGGTGGAGGCGGTGGGCGACTGGCCGACGCAGGCGCTCAGCAGCGCGACGATGAGAACCAGGGACGCCCAACGCCACCTCCGCCGGGGTGCTGCGGTCGCGGACGTGCTGAAGACCATCTGTCCTCCTCGTGGCCTGCCCGGCTGGGCAGCGGATAGCGGCGAAAGTCTAGCCGAGCGGGTCGCCGGCACCGGCGCAGCGTGTCCGGGAAGACTCTCTGCATTCGCACTGGGTCCACCCTGGCCGGCGGCGGGTGGGCGAAAGCGCTCGCAGCCCGACGTGGGTGGGCCTTGCGTTCGGCCGACGCGCACCGAGTCGGCTCGCGGCCAGCAGAGCTCGACAACGCCGAAAACCCGCTCCCGTCCGGTGTTGTGCCAGATCGGGAGCGGGTTTCCACGTGGTAGCGGGGATAGGATTTGAACCTATGACCTCTGGGTTATGAGCCCAGCGAGCTACCGAGCTGCTCCACCCCGCGTCGCTCGTCCAACTATAGGTCACCGACCGGGCACACCCAAATCGTCGGGCGGACACTCCCCCGACCACCTGCCCCTGTGCTCACAGACCGGTTACCCGGACGGCGAACGTCCGGATGCGGGGTTACCGTCATCGGCATGGCTATCGCAAAGACACCGACCCTGGTCATCGACTGCCCGGACGCCCCGGCGCTCGCCCGCTTCTATGGCGAGCTGCTCGGCTGGCGCGTCGACAACGACAACGACTGGTCCGAAGTCGGCTCCGACGACGGGCAGCGGATCTGCTTCCAGCAGGTGGACGACTACCGCGCCCCCCAGTGGCCCGGCCAGCAGGTGCCGCAGCAGACCCACCTGGACGTCGTTGTCGAGTCGCTCGATGACGCCGAGATGCAGGTTCTCGCATTGGGCGCCACGCTGGCCGGGCATCAGCCGGGCACCACCTTCAGGGTCTTTCTCGATCCCGCTGGGCATCCGTTCTGCCTCTGCCTCAGCTGACGCGCGGCCTACAACCCTCGACAAGGCGCTGCGACTCGGGCCGGCTCGGCAAGACAATCGGTAGGTGCGCTGAGTAGTCTGTGGAAGAGGTGTGCACTGGGGGGTCGATGAGCATTTCGCTCGGGCGAAGGCTGCGCGTCGCCGTTTGGGGCGCCGCAGTGATACTCTTTGCTGCCCTGTTGGCCTCCGCTCCCGCCTTCGCACACGGAGGTCCGCGTCCGTGCGAGAGCCGTCGTGCGTGCACGCCCAAGCCCACCACGTCACCCACCTCGACGACCACCGAGAAGCCACAGCCCGAGCCGACGCGCACCCGTACCCCGCGGCCGACGCACACGTGGTCGGAGCACCCGCGACCGAGCCGTACGCCGCACCCGACGCCCACGTGGTCGGAGCACCCGCGACCGAGCCGTACGCCGCACCCGACGCGGTCGCCGAAGCCGTCGCCGACCAAGACCACATCGGAACCGGAGCCGTCGCCGACCAAGACCACATCGGAACCGGAGCCGTCGCCGACCAAGACCACATCGGAACCGGAGCCGTCGCCGACCGAAACCTCCACCCAACCCACAACCACGCCGACGATCTCTCCCGAACCGACGTCGCCGCGCCCGACATTCACGTACCGGCCGTCCACCTACTGGCCGACGTCCCGTCCGACCACCACCGTGACTCCGCCGCCGAGTCCGACGACGACGGCTCGTCCTACCCCTACCCCGACGCCGACCCGAACCACGATCCGTCCGACGCCCACCCCGACCCGCACCACCATTCGTCCCACGCCTTCGGCGACCGTCACCCGTACGCCGAGCCCTCGTCCCACCAGCCCTCGTCCGGCGAGCGGCCGTCCCACGACCGCGCAGGCGACAACCACCCGTACGACCGCCTCGGCGACCACGACCACCACGGCCAGCGTGTCGCCCACCGCGACGGCGTCAGCCACCCCGTCGACCCAACTGCCGCAGGGTCCGGCCACCGACCCGCCCCTACCCGCGCCTCAACCGCCAGGCGGCAGTGGTCCCGGCGCGTGGCCCACCAGCACCGATCCGCTCACCCTCGAGCGCGGCCTGGCGGCGATGTTGCCGATACTCGCCGGCGCCGTGGTGATCATGGGGCTGACCCTGCTGGTGCGACCCCCGCGGCGTCCGGTCGGCTGAGCCATCCTGGGTGCTGACCCGTCGGGGCTTCGCCGGTGTGGTTCGATGGGGCGCATGTCCGCCGACGTCCGGTACTCGCTGCATCAGGCCACTCTCGACAACGGGCTCCGGGTGATCATCAACCCCGACTCGTCCGTTCCGGTGGTTGCCGTCAACCTCTGGTACGACGTCGGATCGCGCGACGAGCGGCCCGGCCGCACGGGGCTGGCGCATCTGTTCGAGCATCTGATGTTCGAGGGCTCGGCGCAGGTTGCGGCCGGTGAACACCTGGCCGCAGTGCAGGGCGTCGGCGGCTCTGCCAACGCCACCACCTGGTTCGACCGGACCAACTACTTCGAGACCGTCCCCACCGGCGCGCTCGACCTGGCGTTGTGGCTGGAGGCCGAGCGGCTGGCCACGCTGGAAGTGACCCAGCACAACCTGGACACTCAGCGCGACGTGGTGCTCGAAGAGAAGCGGCAGCGCTACGACAACGTGCCGTACGGCGACGTGCTGATCCATCTGGTCGAACTCACCTTTCCCGCCGAGCATCCCTATGGTCATCCGACCATCGGATCCATGGACGATCTGGCCGCCGCCACGCTCGCGGACGCCCACCGCTTCTTCGCCACCCACTACGTCCCCAACAATGCGGTGCTCACCCTGGTCGGCGACGTCGAACCCGCGGACGCCCTGCGTCGAGTCGCGGCGAGCTTCGGTCAACTGGCCCGGGGCAACCACGTCGCACGCGCGGAGACACCGCCGTTGCCGCCGCTGACCGGCGTGCCGCGCCGGGAGGTGTCCGCCGCAGTGCCCGCCGACGCGGTCTATCTGACCTGGCGGCTGCCCCCGCGCGACACCGTCGCCTTCGACGCCGTCGAACTGGCGCTGGCCGTGCTCGGCGACGGACAGACCTCGCGGCTGCACCGCCGGCTGGTGCGCACCGACACCATCGCCGAGGGGGCCGGGGCGTCCGCGACCGGCATGATCGGCGGCAACAGCATCGGCTTCGCCCATGCCCGCGCGTTGCCCCAGGTCAGCGCCGACGAACTGGAGGCGGCGATCGTCGACGAGCTCGACCGACTTCGTGACCGAGGGCCGAGCGCCGACGAGGTCGATCGCGCGAAGGCGCAGTACGAGCGGGCGTGGCTGGGCGAACTGGCCCGGTTCGACAGCCGCGCCGACCTGTTCAGCGGCTACGCCACCCTGCACGGCGACCCGGATGCGGTCAACCGCCGCCTCGACGACGTGCGCTCGTTGACCGTCGATGCTGTCGCGCAGGCGGCCTCGACGATTCTCGACCCGGCCCAGCGCGCCGTGCTGACCTACCGGAAGGTGACCTCATGAAGCGCCCGGTGATCGCACCGCCCCGGCCCTGGACGTTCCCCGCCCCCCGCACCGCTCGACTCGACAACGGTCTCGCGGTCCAGGCGTTCCACCGGCCCGGGCAGCATCTGATCAACGCCACGCTGGTGCTCGACCTGCCGCTGCACACCGAGCCACCCGACAGCGAGGGGGTCTCGGCCGTGCTGCAGCGCTGCCTGGACGAGGGCACCGCGACGCATCCGGGCACCGAGTACGCCGAACGGCTCGAGAACTGCGGTGCTGTGCTCGGGGCGGGCATCAGCTACGCCGCGACGCACGTCAGCCTCGAGGTGCCGAGCACGCGGTTCGCCGCCGCGCTGCCGCTGTTCGCCGAAGCGGTGACCGAACCCACATTGGACGATGCGGACGTGCGCCGGCACGTCGCCCTGCGGCTGGCCGAGATCGAGCAGCAGCGGGCGCATCCGGTGCACCGCGGCGCCGAGGCGTTTCGGGCAGCCGTGATCGCCGGGGAGTTTCGCGCAGCCCGTCCGGTCGCCGGCAGCGCGTCGACGGTCGAGGGCATCAGCACCGAGAAGGTCCGGGCGCGCTATCACGCCCAGTACGGCCCGGCCCGCGGCACCCTGGTGCTGGCCGGTGACTTCGGCAGCGACCCGCTGCCGCTGGTGGCGCAGGCGTTCGGCGGGTGGCATCGTCCGGCGGCCAAAGCGGTGGCCGAGCAGCCCGGCGCGGGCGCTCAGCAGGTGCTGCTGATCGATCGACCGGGTGCCGTGCAGGCCGACGTGCGGCTGGGCTCCTTCGGCATCGATCGCACGGACGCCCGCTGGCCCGCTCTGCGGCTCGGCGCGTTCGTGCTGGGTGGCGGCTTTCTCAGCCGGCTGAACCGGGTGTTGCGCGAAGAACGCGGCTACACCTACGGCGTGCAGCTGACCAACGTTCCGGCCCGGCACGGCGGTCTGCTCGCCGTCCACGCGTCCTTCCGCACCGATGTGGCGGCAGCCGCGATCGCCGAGGCCCGCGAGTTGATCCGGGTCGACGGCGAGCGTGCCATCAGCGCCGACGAACTCGCCGGAGCGGTCAACTATCTGATCGGCATCACGCCGCTGCGGTGCGCCACGGCGGCCGGCATCACCGATCAGGTGGCCGCGTTGATCGAAGCCGGATTGGACGCCGATTTCGTCAACCGCCACGCGGCCCAGCTGCAGCGGGTCACCCCTGATGAGGCCACCGCGGCGATCAGCGATCTGCTGCCGCCGGACGGGCTGACCCTGGTCGTGGTCGGCGACGCGGAGGCCCTGGCGGAGCCCCTGCGTGCACAGGGCCTCGACCCCACCGTGGTCACCGAGCGGTCCGGAGCCGGGCTCAGCGACCCATCAGCTTGAGCGCCTCCGCCAGCGCCGCCTTCGCCTCGTTCACCTTCGACTGATAGGTGGCCAGATCGCCCTTGCGCAGGGCGGCGTCGGCGGCCTCGAAGGCGGTCTGGGCCCGGTCGAGCAGGGCCACCGCGGCCGGGTTGGCGGTCGCGGTGCCGCTGGGTGTCGGGCTGGCCGAACCGGACGGGCTGGGCGACGCGCTGGGCGAGGCGGTGCCGGTCGGCTCCTCACCGGTGTCGGCGCCCGCATCGCCCGAGAACACCTCGTCCAGCGCCTGCTGCAGCGTGCTGCCGATGCCCACGTGCGATCCGAACCGCACCACCACGTAGGCCAGTGCCGGGTACGAACCGGTGTTGCCCTGACGCTGGGTGTAGACCGGCGCGACGTACAGCAGGCCGTTGCCCATCGGCAACGTCAACAGGTTGCCGTAGGTGGCCGATGCCGCCCCCTGGTTGAGGAACGGCCGCAGAGTCTCGGCCACCTTCTGGTCGTTGTTGATCGCGTTGAACGTCTGCCCGGGGCCGTCGATCTGATGGGTGTCCGACATGCGCAGCACCCGCAGCTTGCCGTAGTCGGGGCTGGTCGCCTCGGCCACCACCGCCAGGTAGCTGGCCAGGTTGGAGCGCAGCCGGGGCACGAACACCGTGGTCTGGCTGAAGATCGGATCGGCGTCGCCCGGCCATTTGATGCTCAGGTAGTACGGCGGCTCTTTGGCGTCGGTGTTGGCCTTGACCGGGTCGTTGGGCACCTGCCACAGGTCCGATTGCGCGTACCAGGTGTACGGGTTGGTCATGTGGTAGCGGCCCAGAATCTCGCGCTGCACCTTGAACATGTCCTCGGGGTAACGCAAGTGACTGAGCAGATCGGAGCTGATCGCGCTCTTCGGCTGCACCGTGCCGGGAAAGGCTCGCGAGTAGGCCTGCAACAGCGGATCGCTCTCGTCCCACGCGTACAGCGAGACCGAGCCGTCGTAGGCGTCCACGACGGCCTTGACCGAGTTGCGGATGTAGTTGATGTTGGTGTCCAGCTGGGTGCCGACCACCCGCGACTGGGTGTCGGCGGACGAGTCGCGAAGGTTCACCAGTTCGCTGTTGGGGTAGCTGCTGGACGTCGTGTATCCGTCCACGATCCACACCGTGCGGCCGCTCACCACCGCCGGATAGATGTTGGAGTCGAGGGTCAGCCAGGGTGCCACCTCCTGCACCCGCTCCTTGGGCGTGCGGTTGTACAGAATGCGGGACTGGGTGTTCACCCGGTCCGAGAGCAGCAGGTTGAAGTCGACGAAGCGCGCCGCGTACAACGTGCGCGTGAAGGCGTCGCCGATGGCCACTCCCCCGACGCCCGAGTAGACGTTCGACTTGCCGTTGGGCGTGTCGAGTTCGATCGGGTCCTGGCCCTGCTCACGTCCAACGATGGCGTACTGGGTGGACTGTTCGCCGAAGTAGATGCGCGATTCGTGGTCGGCGAGCTTGCCGACGGGCGGAATCTCGCTGACGATCCATTCCGGCTCGCCCATGGTCTGGCGGCGGTTGCCGTAGGCGATCACCAGCCCGTTGCCGTGGGTGTACACGGTGTGGATGTTGTTCCAGTTCTGATCCGGCAGTCCGGCCAGGTTCATCTCACGGGCCGCGACCACGACGTCGGTCTCTTTGCCGTCGATGGTGTAGCGGTCCACGTCCAGCACGTCGGGGAACGTGTAGTAGCCGCGCACCTGCTGCAACTGCTCGAAGGTGGGCCCGATCACCGCGGGATCCATCAGCCGGATGCCGGGCAGCGCCTCGGCGTCGGCCTTGAGTTGGCCGGCTCTGACCTGAGTGACCGCCTCGTACTCGGTGATCTCGGTGTCGGCGATGCCGAACGCCTTTCGCGTCATGTCGATGTGCGACTGCATGTACGGGTTCTCTTTGTCGGGCTGGTTGGGCGCGACCACGAACGACTGCACGACAGCCGGGTAGATCAGGGTGAGGATCAGGCCGCTGACCACCATCAGCACCAGGGCGGCGGCCGGGTAGATGCCCCGCTTGATGATCGGATTGGCGAAGAACAGCCCGGCCACCAGGAACGCGATCACCGCCATCACCAGCTTGGCACCGATCCGGGCATGGTCGTCGGTGTAGTGCACACCGGTGAACAGGGTGCCTTGGCTGAGCAGCATGGCGTAGCGGTCCAGCAGGCACTGCAGCCCGTACAACACCAGCAGCACGCCGGTCAGCATCGACAGGTGCACCCGGGCCGGCTGGGAGATCTGCGGACGGGCGGGGCTGCGTCCGAACCGGATGGCACCCATGGCGAAGTGCACGGCCGCCGCGGCGATCAGACTGAAGGTCAGCGCGGTCAGCAGAAACGACAGCAGGCTCTGCCAGACCGGCAGCTCGAAGACGTAGAACTTGTGGTCGAGGCCGAACACCGGGTCGACCTGCCCGAACGGAACGGCGTTGATCCAGGCCAGCACGGGCAGCACCTCGGTGGTGGCCGACATGCCCGCGAGAACGCCCATGGCGATGGCCGGGCCCAGCACCGCGATGCGCACGTTCGATTCGAGCAGCCGGCGATAGGCGTCCAGCACGGCGCTGTCGCCGGCCTGCCGGCCCCTCGGGCGAAGCCGGATCGCGAGGTACATGTTGCCGCCGATGAGCAGCGCCATCACGGCCCCCACACCGAAGAACAGGGCGAGCCGGGTCAGCAACTCGGTGGAGAACACCGAGCCGAAGCCGATCGACTCGAACCACAACTTGTCGGTCCACACCTGGGTGAACACGGCGGCGGCGATGACTGCGACCGCCGCGATCGCCAGGGTCAGCAGCAACGGGGATCGGCGGTGGACGCTGGTGGACAGGCTCACGCGGAGGGCTCCTTGGTAGGGATGTTCAGTCCAATGTACGTGCCAGCGCGGCGGCCAGGCCCGGCACCAGATCACTACCTGATAACAGTTCTTCGGGATGGCTGCGAATGCGCGCCACACCGTAGGCGTCGCCGCCGCGCAGAGCACCGACGACGACCCGGATCTCTTCACGGCGCGGATGCCGCCGGACCTCGTCGGCGGCGGCGGATCCGGCCGGCAGTTCACTGTCGGTCGAGCCGGGAAGGAAGAACCGCTCCAGACTCAGCGCGACCCCGGCCACGGTCGAGGGCCAACTGATCCGGGCCAGCGCCTCGCC
Organism: Micropruina sp.; assembly: GCA_016711205.1. Taxonomy (GTDB): domain Bacteria; phylum Actinomycetota; class Actinomycetes; order Propionibacteriales; family Propionibacteriaceae; genus Micropruina. Next base: position 889,018 of record JADJTM010000001.1, read on the forward strand.
GAGCTCGGCACCGCCGGTGAAGCCCTCCTGCTCGACCGCGGACAGGTGGTCGGCGGTCGGGACGGCGCCGCCGCTCAGGTGCTCGGCCAGTTGGGGCTCGGCCTCGATCAGTTCGGCGGTGGGTACCAGCGCGAACAGCCGGGCCGGCTGGTCCCAGCCCAGGCCCGACACGTGGCGCTCGATCTCGAGCAGGCCGGCCACGAGCGCGTCCGAGGGGGGGCTCATCAACAGCCCTGCACAGCATCGGCCCGGGCGGGGTCCTCGAGTGCGTTGAGGGCCTCGATGGCCTCGGCCAGGGTCGCCACCCGCACCAGCCGGACGGCGGTCGCCAGGCCCCGCACATCGGCGCAGTTGACGGCCGGCACCAGGAAGATGGTGGAACCTGCGGCCTCGGCACCGGCCACCTTCTCTTGGATGCCACCGATCCCGCCGACCGTTCCGTCGCCGGTGATCGTGCCGGTGCCGGCCACCGACCGTCCGTCGATCAGGTTGTCGGGCGTGATCGCGTCATAGACCGCCAGGGCGAACACCAACCCCGCGCTCGGGCCGCCGATATCGCCGCTGATTCGGAAGGTCACGTTGGGGGCGTAGGAGTAGCCGACGGTCAGGTTGATGCCGACCACCGGGGTGGTGGGGTCCGCGTTGGACGCGACGCTGGTGATCGTTTCGTTGTGCTGCTGCCGCTCGCGCAACACTGTGAACATGATCGCGTCGCCGACCTGATGGGCGTTGATCGCGGCGCGCACCGCCTCGGTGGTGCTCACGGCTTTGTTGTCGACCCGCAGGATGAAGTCGCCCGGCTTGAGCTTGCCGTCGGCGGGGCTGCCGTTGGAGACCCCCACCACCATCGGGTATTCGACCACCTTCTTGCCTGCCGCCCGCAGCCCGGCAGCGACCGCGGCCGATTGCGAGGTGTCCATCATCTGCGCCTCACGGGCCCGGATGTCGTCCACACTGGCACCGGCCGGGTAGACCGCGTCGCGCGGCAGCACCTCGCGCGCCGACAGCCAGTACGACAGCAGTGCCTCGGGCAGGGTCAACTTGCTGTCGGCGCGGGTCACGGACACCGTGGTCAACCGCAGTTGCCCCGTGGTCGGGTAGGTGGTGATGCCCTGGATGTCGACCCGCGGTTGACCGTCGTCAGGCTCGAACAGGTTGACGGTGGCGCCGGCCGACCAGCTCACGAAGGGCACCGGCACGAGCGAGACCACGGCGGCCAGGGCCACGAACAGCAGGGCGGAGACCGCCGCCGTCCAGGTCTGTTTCGTCACCAGGCCGACATTACCGGACGGCTTCGCCGCACCAGGGTCAGCTGAAGAAGGCCACTCCGAGCGAGAACCCAGCGACCAACCTTCTCCCGTCGGCGACGCCCGGACTGCGCCTCGCTGCGTTCTCCTCGGGCACCGGACGACGAGGACGCCCGATGGCCGCGGCCGGGGAGATGATTGTTCGGCAGGGCTCGTGGGTCAGCTGCTGCTTGCCAGATGCGGGACAATGGCCACAACCGGTCGGACGCTGCCCGCGCGCGTCCGGCGAGCAGCCCGACGATCATCAGGAGTCACGCATGGCCAGCGACCCGGATCTGCCCCGCGAGGGCGACACCCCCGGCGAAGAGAATCCGCTGGCCCAGTTTCTGGCCCAGTTCGGCATCACCCCCGGCCCCGACGGCGAGTTCGACCTGCAGGCTCTCACCCAGCGGCTGCAGTCGGTGATGGCCCAGTTCCAGACCCAGATGGCGGGCTTCGGCCCCACCGATGCCGCCAGCGGCATGAACTGGACGTTCACCCGTGACATCGCCCGTCGGGTGACTGCGTCCAAGGGCGCCGACACCACCCCGTCCGCAGCCGCCACCAGCAGCGTCCGCGACGCCGCGGGGCTGGCCGACCTGTGGCTGGACGAGGAGATCACCTTCGCCCGCTTGAGCGCTCCCGCGGTGGCGTGGAGCCGGGCCGAATGGATCGAGGCCACCTTGCCGACTTGGCAACGTCTGACCAACCCCATTGTCACCAGCCTGTCCGCGGCGCTGGGTTCGCTGATGGCCCGCGAATCCGGGCCGGGCGAGGAGTTCATGAAGCCGATGGTGCGCGCGGCCGCATCCGGCATGTTCGCCGCGCAGGTTGGCCAGTCGCTGGGCAGCCTGGCCACCGAGGTGCTCAGCGTCAGCGACATCGGGCTGCCGTTGGGCGACCGTCCGCAGGTGGCGTTGCTGCCCACCAACATCGAGGCGTTCGGGGCCGAACTCGAGAACGTGACGGCGGCCGACGTGCTGTTGTTCCTGGCGTTGCGCGAGACCGCACGCCAGCGCCTGTTCGCGACGGTCGGCTGGCTGGGCCCCCAGTTGCACGCGCTCGTCGAGCACTACGCCCGCGACATCACCATCGACACCGCAGCCCTCGAAGAGGCGATCGAGTCGCAGTTGAGCGCGGCGATGAGTGCCGACGATCTCGAACGTGCCGGTCAGGCGCTGGCCGGCAAGCTGTTCGAGCCCGCCGTCACCGCCGAGCAGACCGAGGTGCTGCAGCGGCTGGAGACACTGCTGGCCCTGGTGGAGGGCTGGGTGGACGAGGTGGTCGGCCACACCATGAGCCGCTGGATGCCCAACGGCGCCGCGCTGACCGAGGTGGTGCGTCGGCGCCGCGCCGCCGGCGGGCCTGCGGAAAGTGCACTGAAAGCCCTGGTGGGGCTGGAGTTGCGGCCGCGACGTACCCGTGACGCGGCGAACCTGTGGGCGGCGATCCGAGCCACCCGCGGGGCACCGGAACGGGACGCGGCCTGGGGCCACCCCGACCTGATTCCGACCTCGGCCGATCTGGACGATCCGCTCGGCTACGCCGAGCGCGGGCATGAGGCGCCGGCGCCCGACGATCTGGACGCCGAACTGGCCAAGCTGCTCGAAGAAGAGGGCGGCAACCGCTGACAGCTGCTCGTCACCGTGGTCAGCACTCCAGCGGCGGCAGATTCTGCGCGGCCTGCCAGCCCTCCAGAAAGCCCTGCGCGCGCTCACTGAGCGGGTAGCGGGCGACCAGGGCGTGAAACCGGGCCGAATGGGTGCGCTCGAGCAGATGGCTGAGTTCGTGGATGAGCACGTAGTCGGTCACCCAGTCGGGCATGGCCAACAGCCGATCGGACACCCTGATCTCACCGGTCGCCGTGGTGCAGGAACCCCAGCGTTGCAGCTGTCTGCTCGACCAGTGCACCCTGAACTGCGGCACCGGACGACCCGGCTCGGCCAGGTGTGCCGCGAACAGCTGCTGCGCCCGAGCGGTCAACGCCTCGTCTGCGGCCGGTGGACGGCGGGCGGCCTCGTTGGCGAGGTACCGCGAGACGAAGGCGGGGATGAGCTCGCGCTCCTGCTGCCGGGTCATGCGCTGGGGCACCACCACCACGAGCGTGCCCCCTTCGCGCATGATGCCCATCGTTCGGCGGCGTCGGGTGCTGCGCCGTACCTGATAGGCCTCGGACGTCATGAAAGCCAGCGTAATCCCGGCCCCCGTCATCAACGTGCTGGGGGGTCCAGGCGACGCGGCTGCGAGGCGTCCACGTTCTCAGCAACGGTGCACGTTGTCACCTTCGGTCCACGTTTTCGCGTTATGACACGAAAGCGTGCACCGACACTGACAGCAGGCACCGATGCGGAGATCGGACGGGGTTGAGGTCGGCTGCGGGGCACACGGTTTTGGCAACGGTTGGACGTTGTCGGCTAGCAACAGTCCAGGCGACGCGGCTGCGAGGCGTCCACGTTCTCAGCAACCATGCACGTTGTCACCTTCGGTCCACGTTTTCGCGTTATGACACGAAAGCGTGCACCGAAGGTGACAGCAGGCACCGATGCGGAGATCGGACGGGGTTGAGGTCGGGTCCGGTCCGGTTCGGGCTCACCGGGGGCGGTGACGGTCGGGGTCGGCGAGGGGACGGGCCGGGTATCGCCTTGGCCGGCGTCAACGTGATCCGACGTGTTGACCACGCCCGCCCCGCCCCACTACCGTCTGAGCGACGAGGCTCTCGGGGTCGATCCGTTCGCAGGGGAAGGCAAGCGGACCGCACTCCGGTGAGCCTCGTTTCTGGCCTCGCGGCGACGCGCCCGCCACTCGGTGCGGACGCAGGGCGGCCGGTACCGTATGCTGAATCGGCAAGCGCGCTGTGGATGCTCCAGCGCACCCCAATCAATAGGAGGATGACGTGGCCGACGACACCTACAGCGGTTCGTTCTACTGCGTGAAGTGCAAGGACCATCGCGACGCCACCGGCGACGTGACGGTGAACGCGAAGGGAACCCGGATCGCCAAGGCCAAGTGCCCCGTTTGTGGTACGAACCTGACCCGCTTCCTGCCCAAGGCTGCTTGAGTCAACGCGTCGAGCGCTGCACCGTGAGGTGCGGCGCTCGTGCCATGTGCGCAGGGCGCTGCCGCCCCGCGTCGCATGCTGTCGCGGTCTCGTCCGTTCGTCGGTAGGAGTTGTCCGCTCGCTCGACTGATGCGCTCCTGGCCGAACCGGCGCGATCTGGGGCCGTACCCCGATCGAGGGTGAGGAGCAGGTTGGCACAATGGGCGCCATGACCGAGCCGCTGCCCGACGACGACCGTGGCCTGCCGACGTCGTCCTTCGCACGGGCGTCCCGCATGCTGCAGTTGCCGCTGGGTGCGGCGCAGCGGCAGGCGGTGGGGTTCGGACGGCGGTTGTTCGGCGCGGACGCCGATCAGGTCGAGAGCGAACTGCGCACCGCCGCGGCCGAGCAGCTGTTCGCGGTGCTCGGCGAGCTCAAGGGCGGCGCGATGAAGTTCGGTCAGGCGCTCAGCATGTTCGAAGCGTTCCTGCCCGAAGAGATCGCGGCCCCCTACCGGCAGCACCTGGCCAAGCTGCAGGACAGCGCTCCCCCGCTGCCGTCGTCTCGGGTGCAGGCCGTGTTGCGCAGCGAACTCGGCCCCGGTTGGCGCGAGAAGTTCGAGTCGATCGACCTGCGGCCAGCCGCGGCGGCGTCCATCGGGCAGGTGCACCGCGGCGTGCTGCTCGGCGGGCAGCCGGTGGCGATCAAGGTGCAGTACCCCGGCGCCGATCAGGCCCTGCGCTCCGACCTGCGGCAGATCGAACGGCTGGCCAGCGTGGTCTCACCGCTGGCCGGCGGCGTGGACGTGGTGACGATCAGTCGCGAGCTGGCCGAGCGGATCGCCGAAGAGGTCGACTACACCCTCGAGGCGCAGCATCAGGCCCAGGCTGCGGCGGCCTTCGCCGGCGACGCCGAGTTCGCCGTTCCCCGGGTGCACGAGGCCACCCCCCGCGTGCTGATCAGCGACTGGCTGGACGGGCGCAAGTTGTCGTCGATCGCGGACGCACCGAGCGAGGACCGCAACCGGGTCGGCCTGTCGTACGTGCGGTTCCTGTTCGCCGGGCCGGCCCGGGCGGGTCTGCTGCACGCCGATCCGCACCCGGGCAACTACCTGGTGCTGCCCGATGGTCGCCTGGGCGTGGTCGACTTCGGCCTGGTCGCTCGGCTGCCGCAGGGGCTGCCGCGCGCGATGGGTCATCTGATCCAGCTGGCCATCACCAACGACGCCGCGGCCATGACGGCCGGCCTGGCCGCGGAGGGTTTCATCGCCAAGAACGTGGACGCCAGCGAACTGCTGGGCTACCTGGAGCCGTTCGTCGAACCGGCCCGGGTGGACGAGTTTCACTTCGACCGGGAATGGATGCGCGAGCAGTTTCTGCACGTGCGCGGCAGCAGCACCCGTGACGGGGTGGGCATGAAGCTCACCATTCCGCCGGTGTATGCGCTGATTCACCGGGTGTGGCTAGGCGGAATCGCCGTGCTGGCCCAGCTCGACGTCACCGCCCGCTTTCGCGACGTGCTGGCCGAGTTTCTGCCCGGCTGGAACGACTGACTTCGGGTCGAGAATGGCGAAGACCGCCTCGGCGTACTTGTCGGCCTTGCTGCGGCCGACCCCGGCGATGCCGAGCAGTTGCCGCTCGTCGTGCGGCCTGGCCTCGGCGATGGCCATCAAGGTGGCGTCGGTGAAGATGCAGAACGCGGGCAGGCCCGCCGCCGCCGCCTCCTGTCGCCGCCATTCGCGCAGCAGCGTCCAGGTGTTCTCGTCGTAGCTGGAGGGACAGTCGGTGTGCCGGCCGAGCTTCAGTTCGGCCCCAGGCGCCAGCGGACGCTCGCACACCCGGCAGGTGAGCCCCCGCCGCGCCTTCTTCTTGCCCGCCGGACGCGCCGGCCGCACCGGCTCGGTCTCGGGACGGATGCCGTCCAAGAATCGGGAGGGCTTGCGCCGCGCGCCCCCGCCGGTGCGGGACGGGGCCCACGACAGCCACAGGTGCCGGCGGGCGCGGGTGACCCCGACGTAGAGCAGTCGCTGTTCTTCGGCCAGCTGGTCGGGAGACGTCGCCAGCGCAAAGGGCAGGGTGCCCTCCTGAAGACCGACCAGCGCGACCCCCGTCCATTCGAGGCCCTTGGCGGCGTGCAGGGTGGACAGCGTCACCCCGGCGCCGGACGGGGCGTGCTCGGCCTGGGCTCGCGCCTCGAGTTCGTCGAGCAGGTGTCGCAGGTCGGCGTCGGGGTGCTGGTTCACATGGCCGGTGGCCAGGTTGAGCAGCGCCGCCAGCGACTCCCACCGCTCGCGGGCCTGGCCCTGCCCGGTTGGCGGCTCGGGGGTCCAGCCCGCGCCCGCCAACACACCGCGGACGGTGTCGACCAGGTCGTCGGACGGCGCCGCGACCTGCGCCTTGAGCGCGAGCACCGCGCCACGCACCTCGGCGCGCTGGAAGAAGCCCTCCGAACTGCGCAGGGTGAACGGCACCTTGGCCGTCGACAACGCCGCCTCGTAGGCCGGCGACTGGGCGTGGATGCGGTAGAGCACGGCCAGCTCGGACGCCGGCACCCCGTCGGCGATCAGGTCTTTCAGCCAGGCGGCCACCCGGGTCGCCTCGTCGGCCTCGGACTGGGCGGCGGTGAACACCGGCGCCGGGCCGTGTCCGCCCTGCGCGACCAGCCGCACACCGTCGGCGCGCCCGCGGTTGTGCAGCACCCGGTTGGCGACGTCGACCACCTCGACGGTGGAGCGGTAGTCGCGGACGAGACTGATCACCTCGGCACCCGGGTGCTGCAGGGCGAACCGGGTGAGGTAGGTGGAACGGGCACCCGCGAAGGAGTGGATGGTCTGGGCCGGGTCGCCGACCACGCACAGGTCGCCACGCTCACCCAGCCACAACTCCAGCAGCTTCTGTTGCAGCGGGCTGACATCCTGGTACTCATCGACCACCAGGTGCCGGTAGGCGCGCTGCACCTGCGTGCGGACGTCATCGTGGTCGCTGAGCAGTGCGACGGCGCACAGCAGCACGTCGTCGAAGTCGATCACGCCGCGGTCGATCTTGAGCTTCTCGTAGCGGGCGTAGATGCTGCCCACTCCGGCGGCATCGACGGCGGCCACCTCGCGGCCCCCGGCGAGGGCCAGTTCGGCGTAATCGGCCGGCGGCACGTTGCTCACCTTGGCCCAGCTGATCTCGGTGAGCAGGTCGCGCAGGGTGCCGGATTCGACCCGACGGCTCAGCTGCCGGCCGGCCGCTTCGGCCATCAGCCCGGCCCGCTGGTCGCTGACCCGCGGCAGTTCGGCGCCCATGGCACCCGGCCAGAAGTACTGCGCCTGACGCAGCGCGGCCGAATGAAAGGTGCGCGCCTGCACCCGTGGGTGCCCCAGGCCGCGCAGCCGTCCGCGCAACTCGCCGGCCGCCCGGGTGGTGAAGGTGACGGCCAGCACCGCGAATGAGTCGTAGGCGCCGGTGCTGCAGCCGTAGGCGATGCGATGCGTGATGGCTCGGGTCTTGCCGGTGCCGGCCCCGGCGATCACGCACACGGGTGCCCCAAAGGTGGTCGCGACGGCCCGCTGTTCGGGGTCGAGCGCCGCCAGCAGAGCATCGGAATCGGGCACCCTGCACACTGTAGAGCCCGCCACCGACAGCACCGGCGGAACCCTTGTCATCCCGGCCGGCCCCGTCATCCCGGCCGGCCCCCGTCATACCGGCCGGCCCCCGTCATCCCGGCCGGCCCCCGTCATCCCGGCGAATGCCGGGATCTCTGCCCGAACGCCCGGTCGCGTTTGGTTGCCGCGGAGTGGGGGTGCACCCCGTCCCGCCCCGGGCAGCCTCACCGGCTCCGCAAGCTCCGCCGCTGAGTTGCCCGACGCCCGACCACGCCCTGACGGGGTGCACCCCCACTCCGCTTCACAGTTGCGACTGGCCCTCGTCGAGACCCACCTGCTGGTCGAGCCTGTCGAGAACCTGTCATCCCGGCGAATGCCGGGATCTCCGCCCGGGACGCACTGGTTGCGTTGCATGTCATCACAGTTGCGCTCACCGGAGGGCGAGCTTTGTCGAGAACCTGTCATCCCGGCGAATGCCGGGATCTCCGCCCGGGACGCACTGGTTGCGTTGCATGTCATCACAGTTGCGCTCACCGGAGGTCGAGCTGTGTCGAGGCGTCTCGCCATCCCGGCGAATGCCGGGATCTCCGCGCCGGGTTTCGTCGGCGAGCGTGCAGGGCCTGGGTGGCTGCGGTGCTTGATAGTTGCGGTCGTGTCGGGTCAGATCCCGGCCTTCGCCGGGATGACGAGCGTGGAACTCCCGTCGGTCGAGCGTGTTTGGGGGAGAATCTGCCGGTCGAGCGTGTCGAGGCGTCTCGTCATCCCGGCGAATGCCGGGATCTCCGCGCCGGGTTTCGTCGGCGAGCGTTCAGGGCCTGGGTGGCTGCGGTGCTTGATAGTTGCGGTCGTGTCGGGTCAGATCCCGGCCTTCGCCGGGATGACGAGTGTGGGCTCTAGCTGGTCGAGCCGCGCCGGGCGTCCGGTCGGCCCCTCAACCGGGCCCTGCGGACGTCGTCCGGGGCGCTTCTGGGCCCCGTCCGAAAAGTGTCAGCGGCCAGCTTTACAGTGGTGCCCACGATGACCGGACTCTTCCTGCACACCTCCACCGACGCCACTGCACTGGCGGCAGAACTGGCGTGCAGGCTGGGCGGGCCCCGCCCCGATCCGTTCCAGCTGGACGTGGTGGTCACCCCGCACGCCCACCTGCGCCGCTGGCTGACCAATGAACTCGCGCAGCGGCTGGGCCGGCCGGGCGAGGGCGTCTGTGCGGGTGTCACGTTTCTCAGTCCGGGGCGGCTGCTGCGACAACTCGGCGACCAGGGTCAGTTCTGGCATCCCCGCCAGTTGGCGTGGCGGCTGCTGCAGGTGATCGGCGCGTCGGCGCACGAGCCCCGGCTTGAGCAGTTGCGCCGGCACCTGGCGGCCTCGCGCAACGCCTACCCGGTGGCGTACCGCATCGCCTCGCTGTTTCAGCGTTACCTGCTGTGGCGGCCGGTCCTGGTGCGCCGCTGGCAGGCGGGTGAGAACTGCGATGAGCAGGGCAACGACCTCGGCTTCGACGTCTGGCAGCCGGTGTTGTGGCGGCTGGCGGACGAAGCGGCCGGCCCGCTCGCCGCCACGGACGCCCTCGTGGCCGGCCTGCGCAACGCCCCCACCGACCTTGCACTGCCGCCCTCGGTGTCGTTCGTGCAACCCGAGCCGTTGTCGCCGTGGTGGCTGAGCGTGCTCGAGGCGCTCGCTGAGCACCGCGAGGTGCACGTGTCGCTGCGCGAACCTCCGTCCGCCGCGGCGGGCGATCCCGCCGGTCCGGCAGCCCGGCTGACCGGGTTCGCCCGTGACGCCCAACAACCGCTTTTCGAGGGGGCCCGCGTGCAGCCGGTCGCTGCCGGCCCCGCAGTTGACGGCACGCTGGGCTGGCTGCACCGCACACTGCAGGGCGAGCTGCTGACACCGCCGCCGCCGGACGGCTCTGTGCAGGTGCACGGTGGCCACGGCCTGGAGCGCCAGGTCGAGATTCTCCGCGACGCGATCACCGGCCTGCTGGCCGCGGACCCCAGCCTCGAGCCGCGCGACTTCGTGGTGGGCTGCCCCAACCTGTCCGCCGCCGCGCCGCTGATCCAGGCCGCCTTCCGGCTGCCGTCCGGGGTGCCGGGCCGGCACGTCGCCAACGACTTCCGGGTGCAGCTGGCCGACCGCAGTTCGGCCGAGGTCAACCCGCTGGTGAGCGTGCTGGTGCAGGTGCTGACCCTGATCGACTCACGTGCGAGCGCCGCCGAGGTGCTCGACCTGTGCGCCAAGCCCGCGGTGGCGCAGCGCTTCAACCTCGACGATGACTCCGTCGAACGGCTCACCCGGCTGGCCACCGATGCGGGTGTGCGCTGGGGGCTGTCCCCCGTGCACCGTGAGCGGTTCGGCCTGGGCCGGCTGCCGCAGAACACCTGGTCGGCCGGCCTCCAGCGCATGTTGCTGGGGGTGGCGCTCAGCGAGGAGCAGCTGCCCATGGTGGGCACCGTGCTGCCGTTGGACGGGGTGGGCGACGGTGACTTGGTGCCCCTCGGCGGCCTCTCCGAGCTGATCAGCCGGCTGTCACGGTTCGCCACCGAGGCCGGCGAACCGGCCACCCTCGCCGGCTGGGTCGGTCGGCTGCAGTGGGCCTTGGACGCCTTCACGCTGGTGGGCGGCGACCAGGCCTGGCAACGCACCGATGCGCTGTGGCGCCTGGCCGACCTGGCTGAACGTGGCGCCGGCGACGAACTGCTCACCCTGGGCGACGTCACCGCCCTCGTCCGTGACGAGTTCGAGCGCGGCGAGGCCCGCTCCACGTTCGGCAACGGCTCGCTGACCGTCTGTTCGCTGCGATCTTTGCGCGGGGTCCCTTATCGGGTGGTGTGCCTGCTCGGACTGGACGATGGCGTGTTCCCCCGGCTGCCCGAACGCGACGGCGACAACCTGATGCTGCACGAGCCACGTCCCGGCGAGCCCGATCCACCGGCTGAGGACCGCCAAGCGCTCGCCGACGCCGTCCAGTCCGCGCGGCAGAGCGTGTTGATCATCCACCAGGCACGCTCAGCGCAGACCAACGAGCCGGTTCCGCCGCCCGCTGCGCTGGCCGACCTGCTCGAGCTGCTGGGTCGCGCCGGTGTGACGCAACGCCAGCACCCGCTGCAGCCCTTCAGCCCGACGCTGTTCGGCGCCGAAGGGCCGCCGACCAGCTATGACCCGGCAGGGTTGCGTGGCGCCACGGCGCTGAGCGGGCCGCGCCGGCCGCCCGCCCCCGACACCCCGATCCCACCCGCGCCCGCGCTGACCGACCTCGCCCTCGACGACCTGATCGCCTTCGTCAAGAACCCGGTGCAGCACTTTCTGCGCGAACGCTGCGGCCTCAGCTACTGGAGCGACGAGCAGGCGCTCGACGAGATCCCGGTCGAGCTGAACGGGCTGCAGCGCTGGGCCGTCGGCGACCGGTTGCTGAAGCTGGCCCGCTCGGGGCATTCGCTCGACCAGGCAGTGCGGGCCGAATGGCTACGCGGTGTCGTCCCGCCCGGGGCGATGGGCACCCGGCTGCTCGAGGGGCTGGCCGCACAGGTGACGCCGATACTGGACGACCTGCCCGCGGCGGCGGACGAGCCGACGGTGCACCACGACATCGCGCTCGACCTGGGCGACGTCCGGCTCACCGCGCGGGTGGCGACACAGCAGGATCTGGTGCTGCAGGCCAGCTTCGGCCGGGTGTCGGCAGCTCGCCGCATCGCGCTGTGGCTGCAACTTCTGGCGCTGTCGGCGTCCACCGATCAGCCCTGCCGCGGCCTGATCGTGGGCCGGGGCGACCGGCTCGCCCTGCGGGCTCCCGACCGTGCCACCGCCACCGCGCTGCTCGGCCAGTGGATGCGGCTGTACCGTCTAGGGCTGAACGCTCCACTGCCTTTGCCGCTGAGGTTCGGAGCGCGGCTGGCCGACCTGGTCCGCGCCGACCGAAACCCCTTCGACGAGTTGCGTGAGCTCGGCTTCGTCTATCAGGACGACGCCACGTCGCAGTGGCGGCAGTTCTACGGCGACGTGGGCGATCTGCTGGCCGTACCGGTCGGCGAGGACGACCTCGACCAGCCCACCGAGAGCGTGCTCGCGATCGCCGCGGCCAGGGTGATCTGGCATCCACTGAGCCTCCACGAGGCGGTGCCGACCCGATGAGCGGCATCCGCGAGTTCGATCCAATCGCGCAGTTACCGCCGGGCACCACGGTGCTGGAGGCGTCCGCCGGCACGGGCAAGACCCACGCCGTGGCCGATCTGGCCGTCCGGCTGATCGCGGCCGGCGACAGCACCATCGACAGGCTGCTGTTGGTCACGTTCTCGCGAGCCGCCACCCGCGAGCTGCGGGCACGCGTGCGCGCTCACCTGTTGCAGGCCACCGTGGCCGCGACCGGCCCGGCCCGGCAACGGCTCGACGCCGCCGTCGCCGGTTTCGACGGCGCACGGGTGATGACCATCCACGAGTTCTGCACAGCCATGTATGCCCAGCTCGGCATTCTGGCCTCCGCCGACCCGTCCGGCGAGGTGCTGCCCGACCTGGCCCCGCTGATCCGCGACGTCGCCGGCGACCTCTACCTCAGCCGCTACGCGTTCGACGACCGTCCGCCGCCGTTCCCGCTCAACGACGACAAGCGCAACGGGGTCGTCGTCGCCAGTGGCGCACTACGGCTGGCCGCGGATGCGGTCGGTTTCGCGCTGCGTCCGATCGAGCCCACCGACGCCGAGGGGTCGGTGGCACAGCGGGTCGACTTCGCCGAGCAGGTCCGCACGCTGGCCGCCGAACGCCGCCGCCACCAGGGGGTGCTCACCTTCGATGACCAGTTGGTCCGGCTGCGCGACACCCTCGCCGACCCGGTCAGCGGGCCGGCCAGCTGTGCCCGGCTGCGGGCGCGCTTCGATGCGGTGCTGGTCGATGAGTTTCAAGACACCGATCCGGTGCAGTGGCAGATTCTGCGGCTGCTGTTCGACGGTCACCGCCGGCTGGTGCTGATCGGCGACCCCAAACAGGCCATCTACACCTTTCGCGGCGCCGACATCGCGGCCTACACCGCGGCCGTCGACCAGGCGGGCGGACGGTTCTCGCTCAGCGTCAACCACCGCAGCGACGAAGCACTGGTCCGAGGACTCGGCGAGCTGTTCGCCGATCTGCAACTGGGCGCGGGCATCGAGGTGCATCCGGTCACGGCGCACCGCCCCGGCTCGGCCGTGCGGGCCGGCGACGCACACGTCACCCCCGTCACGCTGCGGGTGATCGATGACGAGACCAGGCCGTGGCAGGCCCATGAGCGCATCCGGGCCGATCTGGTGCGCCAGGTACGCACGATCCTCGACCACCAGCAACTGTGCGACGCCGATGCGTGGCGCGCCGCTCGTCCGGGAGACCTGGCCGTGCTGGTGCGCACCAACCACGGGGCCGCCCGGGTGGCCACGGCACTGCGTGAAGCGGGCATACCGGTGGCGCTCAGCGGCGCCGACAGCATCTACGACTCCCCCGCCTGCGACGACTGGCTGGTGCTGCTGCAGGCGCTGGCTTCGCAACGGCGCAATGAGGTGCGGCACGTCCTGATCAGCACGTTTTTCGGGCTCTCGCTGGGCGACCTGGCCGGAGCCGACGATGCCCAGCTGGCCGACTGGACCGCCACCCTGCGGCAATGGGACCGGGTGCTGCTGCGGGCCGGTGTCGCGGCTCTGTTCGCGTCCATCTGCGCCGAATCGTCGTTTCTCGAGCGGGTGCTGTCCCGGGCGGACGGCGAGCGGCTGATGACCGACTTCCGGCACCTCGCAGAGGTGCTGCACGAGGCGTCCGGTCACACCCGGCCGAGCGCCGGGTGGCTGGCCGACTGGCTGCAGGACGAACGCCAGCAGTGGGCCGAGAACGAACGCACCCGGCGGCTCGAAACCGACGCCCAGGCCGTCCAGGTCAAGACCGTCCACGGCGCCAAGGGCCTGCAGTACCCGATCGTGCTGCTGCCCGACCTGTGGACGCTTCCCGGCGGCAACGACGACGGGGCCCGGTTGCTCTACCACGACGAATCCGGACGGGCCGTGGTCGACCTGGGCGGGCGCGACGCGCCCGGACGCGCCCGGCGGCTGCGCCGGGCCGATGCCGAAGAAGCCGAAGAGGCGCTGCGACTGCTGTACGTGGCGTTCACCCGGGCTCGCTCGCAGGTGATCGCCTGGTGGGCACGCACCCCCAAGACGCCGCGCTCGGCGTTGCAGCGGGTGCTGTATCGGCCCCGGGTCGGTCAGCCGGCGCCACCCGATGCCTGGTACCCACTCGACCGCACCCCCGGTAGCCTCTCCCCCGGCCGGCTGCCCTGGGTGCAGGCGGCCACGGCCGTCGAGGTCCACGAGGTCGAGCCGGCGATTCCGGGGCCGCCGCCGATCGAACCGCACGAGGTGCCGCGGTTGCGTGCGCTCCGGTTCGATCGCACCATTGACGCCGACTGGCGGCGCACGTCCTACTCGGGCCTGACGGCCGGGGTGCATGCGGACGCGCCGCTGCTGGCTGATGAACCCGCCGACGCCGAGGCCCTGGTGCAACCCGCCAGCTCGACGGTGCCGTCCCCTATGCGTGACCTGCCGGGGGGCACCCAGTTCGGCTCGCTGGTGCATGAGCTGTTCGAGCACGTCGATCCGGGGCCGGACGACGCGACGCTCACCGCGCGGCTGCGCGCCGCCGCGGCCGAGTCGCTGCCCCGGTTCCCCCTGCCCGGAGTCACCTCCGACGGGCTGGCCGATGCACTGCTGCCCGCCTTTCACACCCCGTTGGGTCCACTGGCCGATCACCACACCCTGGCCCAGCTGCCGATCGCCGACCGGCTCGCCGAGCTGGCCTTCGACCTGCCGATGGCCCCGGCCGCGCGATTCACCCTCGGCGACCTGGCTCGGCTGCTGCGCGCGCATCTGCTGGCCGCCGATCCGCTGGCCGGCTATCCGGCGCTGCTGGCCGACCCGGCCCTGGCCGACCAGCCGCTCAAGGGTTTCCTCACCGGCAGCATCGACGCGGTGCTCCGGGTCGGCACGCCCGACCAACCGCGGTTCGTGGTCGTCGACTACAAGACCAACCGGCTGGGCGGTGACGAGCTGACCCTCGGCCACTACGCGCAGGGCCCGATGGCGGCCGCCATGTGCACCTCGCACTACCCGCTGCAGGCCTTGCTGTACTGCGTCGCGCTGCACCGCTTTCTCGCCGGACGGCTCGCCGATTACGACCCGCACCGGCACCTGGGCGGGGTGCTGTACCTGTTCGTCCGCGGCATGGGCGGGCCGCAGGCCGGGTCGGACACCGGTGTGTTCGCCTGGCAGCCGCCGGTGGTGCTGATCGAACAGCTGTCCCGGGTGCTGGGAGGGTTGAGCGATGACTGATCCGGCGCTGGCGATCTCCGCCGCCGGGCTGACCGGTGAGTTCCACGCCCTCGGGGTGCTCGACTGGGCCGACCTGCACCCCGCGCGGCAGCTGACCCGGCTCTACCGTGACGGCGACGAGCGGGTACAGCTGGCGGCCGCGCTCACCGTGCGGGCGTTGCGGGCCGGTTCGGTGTGCCTCGAACTCGAGCGGGTGCGCACCGGCGTCACCGGACGCGACGACGAGCTGGTCGAGGTACCCGAGGCGTTGTGGCCCGACCCCGACGACTGGCTGGTGGCACTGCAGGTCAGCCCCCTGGTCGCTCAGGGTGCGGGCGGTGACGAAACGTTGCCGCTGCGGCTGATCGATCGCAAGCTCTACCTGACCCGCTACTGGCAGCAGGAGGAGCAGGTGCGGCTCAGCCTGCAGACCCGCACCCTCGCCCACGCGGCCAGCCGTCCGCCAGAGCAGTTGCAGACCTGGCTCGACGAGCTGTTTCCCGGCGCAGCGGCCGACGGCGAGCAGCGGCGGGCCGTGGCCCAGGTCACCACCACCGGGGTCACCGTGCTGGCCGGCGGGCCGGGCACCGGCAAGACCACCACGATCGCCCGCATGATCGCGGTGTTGCTGCGCCAGGGCGTCCAGCGGGTGGCTTTGGCGGCACCCACCGGCAAGGCGGCGGCCCGCATGGACGAGGCGCTGCGCTTCGCCGCACTCGACCTGCCGGCCGACGTCGCCGACCGGGTCGCGCAGGTGCGGGCCAGCACCCTGCACCGGCTGCTGGGTGCGCAGCCCTACCGCAACCCGCCGTTTCGCCATCATCGCGACAACCCGCTGCCGCACGACGTGGTGATCGTCGACGAACTCAGCATGGTGTCACTGACGATGATGGCTCACCTCACCGACGCGCTCGGTGAGCGCACCCGGCTGGTGCTGGTCGGCGACCCCGACCAGTTGAGTTCGGTCGGTGCCGGCGCCGTGCTCGGCGACCTGACCCAGGCCGCCTGGACCGGCACCGGCGGACGAAGTCCGGTGGTGCGGCTCCAACGCAACTACCGGTTCACCGGCGTGCTGGGTGAGCTGGCCGCGGCCGTCCGATCCGGGCAGGCAGATGAGGTGCTGCGGCTGGTCGGTGCCGGCTCGGCGAACCTCACGCTGACCAGCCCGGACGATTCCCCGCACGCGTTGCGGGCCCGCATCGTGCACCAGGGTCGCGGCATCCACGAGGCGGCCGAGCGGGGCGACGCCGAGCGGGCCCTGCAACTGCTCGACCAGCACCGCTTGCTGTGCGCCCACCGGCACGGACCCCACGGCGCCACCACCTGGGCGCGCCAGGCTGAGTTCTGGCTGCGGGCGTCCGTACCGGGCTTCGGCGCCGAGGGCGAGTGGTACGCCGGACGTCCGGTGATGGTGACGGTGAACCAACCCGAATGGGGCCTGTACAACGGTGACACCGGGGTGGTGCTCACCACCAGCGGGCGTCCGCTGGTGCACTTCGCGGGGGCCGCGGCCCGTCCGCTCAGCCCCGACCTGCTCGGCCCGGTGCAGTCGGTGGACGCTCTGACGGTGCACAAGTCGCAGGGCAGCCAGTTCTCGGTGGTCTCGTTGGTGCTGCCCTCGGTCGATTCCCCGTTGCTGACCCGCGAGCTGCTGTACACCGCCGTCACCCGGGCCCGCGACGCCGTGCACCTGATCGGTACCCCCGAGGCGCTCGGCCAAGCGGTGCAGCGCACCGCGCGCCGGGCGTCCGGGTTGCGCGATCGCTTGTAGGCGTAGCGGACGAGCGTTGATCGTGCCGGCCATCCCGGCCGACTACCAGCGAATGCCACCCCCACGAAGGCACCGACGGCCCCCCGCGAGCTGATCAGCGGCGCTGCGAGCGCATGCCGCTTTCGCCTGCGCGGCTGCATGATGCTCGGATCGTCGTCTCACCCCTGGTCCGGACGGCTCCGCTGCCGCTTGACCTCCCCGCGCCGCCGCTTCGCGGCCAGTCGGCGCTCGATCGCACCTCTGGTGGGCCTGGACGGGCGGCGCGGCGGCGCAGGCGGTGCCATCGCGTCTCGCAGCAGAGTCGCCAGACGTTCTCGGGCGATCATCCGATTCTGTCGTTGGCTGCGGCGTTCGGCCGCCACCACGATGAGCACCGTGCCGTCTAGCCGGGTGCCCAGCCGGCGCAGCAGGCGGTCGCGCTGCACGTCGTCCAGAGCCGCGGACGCCCCCACGTCGAACGACAACTGCACCCGCGAATCGGTGGTGTTGACACCCTGCCCGCCTGGCCCCGAGGCGTGCGAGTAGCGCTCGATCAGCTCCCGATCGGGAATCACCAACCCGGCCGGCATGCCCGGCCCGGGCATGATCCGCAACTCGTCCACCGGGCCACGGTAGACCGTCCGATCTGCATGCTGGAGGAGGCTCAGCCCCGGCAGGTGGCCAGCACCCGCCCTTCCGAGTCGAGCACCGTGCCCTCGAGGGGCACCGGCTTCTCCCACTCGAAGTGGATGTCGGCGGTCGGCCTGACGCTGGCGTTCACGATCGCGACACCGTCCACAACCGGGTGCCGGGTCGTCACGCTGTCTCCGACCAGGCCGACCTCCAGGGTGGCTGCGTCGGTGAGCACCCGCCCGTCGGTGCCGCGGACGGCTCCCGCACCCCGAAGCGAATAGGTGTCGACGGTGCCGGCCTCCGTCCGGCTCAGGTCGCTCGGCAGCACGGGGCAGGCCGCCACCTGACCAGGCCCGCTCAGGTCGGCGCCGACGGACAGTTGCACCGTCGAGCCGTAGAAGCTCTTGCCCGGCTCTTCCCCCAGAAGTTCTCCCTGATCCGCGGCAGAGCAAGCGACCACGGTTCGAAACTCGTCGATGAAGGCTGCGGTGAGGAACAGTGGGGTGACCGGCTCGTTCTGCGACCCGAGCCTGCGCTCGGTCGTCTTCTTGCCGAGATAGCGCCAGCCCGCGTCCATCGGCAGGCCGGGAGCGGAGCAGAGCCGACGGACACCCGCTTCGCTGCTCAGTTCCTCGGCGGTCATCGTCACCTCGCTGACGGGCTGCGACCAGCCGATGTCGCAGTGGTAGTCATCGGTCCACAGCGAGAACTCGACGCTGGTGCCCGGCGGCAGGGCCGTGAGCACCAACAGGTTCGGGTCGCTCGACCAACCGCTTCGAGGTGGGCACCGCTGCACCACCACCGATCGCGGAATGAGCGGCTGGGTCCACCACTCACCGGGTTGATGGACGTTCAACGTCCAGCCGGGCGGCACCGGTTCCATCGGGATGGACCCGGAACAACCCGACAGCACCACGGCCGCGGCGACGACACCGACGGTGGCACGACGCACTCGCTTCATCATCATCCCCCTGGGGTCAGTCCACCGCACAGCCTGGATGGGCGCAAGAACCCCCGCGGGTGACTGCCGAGCGGGTGACCCGGCTGAACTGAACCACCATCGGTGACGTCGGCGACAGGATCGCTAGGGTCGCTGCATGGAACGTCGGACCGCACTGATCACCGGCGCGACCCGTGGACTCGGGCTCGCGATCGCCCAGACCCTGGCCCCGGACTACGACCTGCTCATCGGCGGTCGCAACCTCGCCACCATCGAGCAGGTCGCCGACAGCTTCCCGTCGGCACGTCCGTTCGCCTGCGACCTGTCGGACCCGGCGACGATGCCCCGGGCGGTCGCGCAACTCGACGTGCTCGACATCGTGGTGCACTCGGCCGGCGTCACCAACCGCGACCGGGTCGAGAACCTGACGTCGCAGGAGTGGTCCCGAGTTCTCAACCTCAACCTGATCGCAGTGGCGGAACTCACCCGGCTCTTGCTGCCCCGGTTGCGGGCGAGCCACGGGCACGTCATCACGATCAACGGCGGCCTGGGACTGCACTCAGGGGCGGGCTGGTCGGCGTACGCGGCGTCCAAGTTCGGTCTGCGGGCGTTCTCCGACGCGCTCCGCGAGGAGGAACGCGGCAACCTCAAGGTCACCTCCATTCATCCCGGCCGCATCGACACCGACATGCAGCGCCAGATCTACGAATCCGATGGACGCGCCTACCACCCCGCCGATCACCTTGCCCCCGCCACGGTCGCGAGGGCGGTCAAGTACGCGCTGGAAGCCGGGGACGAGGCGATGGTGGAGATGCTGCAGATCCGTCCGAACGCCATCGGCTGACTCGCCGTGCGCCGGCTGACTCAACGCGCGGCCGTCCGACTACCGCGCGGCCCGTCCCGGCTCGAAGCCGATCTGAGTTCGACCGTGCCGCTGTCTTCGGCGATCGCAGCTGCGCGAATTGGCGCCCTATGGGTGGGGTGAGTGCCTTAGGGGTGCCTCGTACCATGGCAGGAACAGCTTGAGCCACCCAGGGAGGGGTCTGAACCACCCCCAGTCGAGAGGTCTGCCATCAGCGCTGAGCGAACACCTGATCCTCGTCTGGTCGAGCGCGTCACCGAATCGGTGCTGCCGACGCGGCACGGGGTCTTTCGCATCGTCGGCTATCGCGCCGCCGACGGCATCGAACTGGTCAGCCTGTCCCAGGGCATCGAGGACGATGGTCGGCACTCGCCCGCGCCGTTGGTCCGGCTGCATTCGGAATGCCTCACCGGTGACGCGCTGGGCTCGCGGCGCTGCGACTGCGGCGAACAGTTGGACGCCGCCCTGGCCCTGATCGCGGGCCACGGCGAGGGCGTGCTGGTCTACGTCCGGGGGCACGAGGGACGCGGCATCGGTCTGGTCGAGAAGCTGCGCGCCTACCGGCTACAGGACCAGGGCCTCGACACCGTGGACGCCAACCTTCGCCTCGGCCACCCCGCCGACGCCCGCGATTACGGTCAGGCGGCCGGCATTCTGCGCGATCTGGGCATCGAGCGGATCCGGCTGGTGTCGTCCAACCCGGCCAAGGAGCAGGCGCTCGCGTTGCTGGGCGTCCAGGTGGTCGAGCGGGTCGGCGGGGCGGTGCCGGCCCGTCCCGAGAACGCCCGCTACCTGCTGACGAAGCGGCAGCGCATGCGCCATGACGACCCCCGCGAGGCGCATCAGGCGCGCGGCCTGCAGCGCCTGATCGACACCGGTGCCTTGGCGGACTTTCCCGAACCGATGGACCGCTACAGCTGGCTCGGCGCGCACGCCTCATGGGTGATCGCCCAGAGCGCGCAGAGTCTGGACGGCTTTCTGGCCACTCGCAGGGGGGACGGCGCGGCCCTCTCCGGCGCAGCGGATCATCGCCAGCTGCACCGGCTGCGCGCGCTCAGCGATGCCGTGGTGGTCGGGGCGCAGACGGTGGTGAACGACGATCCGTTGCTCACGGTGCGGCTGGTCGAGGGCACGAACCCGGTCCGGGTGGTGCTCGACCCGAATGGACGCATCCCGCTGACCGCCAAGGTACTGACCTCGCCGGACGCGCCCACCCTCTGGCTGACCGGTCCGGACGCGCCGGCGGCGGCTGGGCAGGTGGAGCAGGTACGGCTGGGCCCGGGGCCTTGGTCGCCGCAGAACGTGCTGCGCGTCCTGCGCGAGCGCGGACTGGACCGGGTGCTCGTCGAAGGCGGTGGACGCACCGTGTCTACCTTTCTGACCGCCGGCGCCCTTGATCGGCTCTACCTGACCACAGTGCCGGTGCTGCTCGGCGACGGGGTGCCCGGCGTCCGAGTGCGCGCCGTCGACTCCGTCGCCGATGCGGTCCGCTGGCCCACCCGCCGGTTCAGCCTCGGTGACGACGTCTGCACCGAGTTCACCCTTCGCTGACACCCCCGTCATCCCGGCGAACGCCGGGATCTCTCCGCTCTCCTACCCCCGTCGTCCCGGCGAAAGCCGGGATCCCTGTCGCACTCCCTTACCCCCGTCATCCTTACCCCCGTCATCCCGGCGAACGCCGGGATCTCCCCTGCCGCACTCCCTTACGCCCGTCATCCCGGCGAACGCCGGATCTCCCTGCCGCAGTCTCTTACCCCCGTCATCCCGGCGAACGCCGGGATCTCCCTGCCGCAGTCTCTTACCCCCGTCATCCCGGCTACCGCCGGGATCACCCTGCCGCAGTCCCTTACGCCCGTCATCCCGGCTACCGCCGGGATCACCCTGCCCCAGTCCCTTACGCCCGTCATCCCGGCGACCGCCGGGATCTCTCCGCTCTCCTACCCCCGTCATCCCGGCGAACGCCGGGATCTTTCCGCTGGGCCAAACAGCTTGTCCAGGCTGGTTTGCCACTGAGATGGACTGTGGCGTCCGCTCCGACGCAACTGAGATCCCGGCGTTCGCCGGGATGACGAGATGTCAGGAGCGGGATGACGAGATGTCGGGAGCGGGATGACGCGATGTCAGGAGCGAATTGAGACCCGCTGTTATTGCGGGGGCTTGACCAGCAGGTCGACATGACCGACCTGCACCCTCAATGATCTATCGCGCAGGCTGTTCAGCCGCTCGGCCAGCCACTGCTGCGCGTCGGCGGCCAGACCGGGGTGCTGCTCGACGGCCGCGTCCGCACGCTCGGTGAGTAGCCGCTCGATCAGCGCCTCGGCACCCGGCCCGAGCAGCCATGGCGTCTCCGCCTGCCGCACGACCAGCCCCGCCTGCGCGCAGCGTTGCGCCAGATACGCCGCGGCGGCCGGCCCCGGACGTCCTGCGCGGGCCTGATGCGCGTTGAACGCCGCGCTGACCGCCTCGTCCAAGCGATTGCGTGGCTCGAGAATCAACGAGCCGTCAACGGTGAGGCTGAACAGCCCGGGCACCCCCAGCCGGCTCAGCACCGAAGCCAGCTCGTCCAGCTCGTCGGTGCTCAGCAGGTCGAGCAGTGCCGAGCAGGTGACCAGCCGCGGTCCGGACGCCGCAGCGACCAGCCCGCGGAGTTCGCCGATGCCGCCCAGCACGCGTTCCGCGGAACCGTGACTGGCTGTGTGCAGCAACTCGGCGTCGTGGTCGAGCAGCACCCAGCGGGAAGACACCCCCAGCCGCGACGTCAGATAGGCCTGGTTGGCGCCCGTACCGGCACCGATGTCGAACACTGTCACGGGTTCCGCGAGACGCTCCGTCAGCTCGCTCAGCAACCACGCGGCACCGTCGCGGGCCGAGGTGTCGGCCGCCCGGCGCAGGGCCAGCCAGTCCGCAGCGATCGGACGCTCAGGTCGCCCACTTGCCTCGGTCCCACCTGCTGTCTCGGTCATGCCTGCCTCCTCACGTGGCCTCCTCCAACAGCGCGGCCAGCTCCGCTGCCGGCTGCGGCCAGCGGCGCAGACCCGCGCGCGCCTGCGCGGCCCGCTCGCGCCATTGCTGTCGCAGCGCCGGATCGTCGAGCCAGCGCCGCAACGTGCGGCGCAGTGCGTCCGGATCATCGAGGTCGACCACAGCACCCGGCAGCCCGGACGCTCCCCCGCTGGCCAGCGCCTCCACCGCGCCGGTGCCCGCTGCCACGATCGCCGGAATGCCCCGCGCCAGCGCCTCGGTGATCACCATGCCCCAGGTCTCGGCCACAGCCGGATGCACCAGCAGGTCCGCCCCCGCGTACAGCGCGTCCAGTCCGGCGTCGTCCAACGGCCCCGTCCAGGTGGCCCCGGCTGCGTCCAGCCCTGACCGGACGCGCGCGGCGTAGGCCTGGTCCGCGACCGGACCGGCGAGAGTGGCGGTGAATGCGAGATCACGGCACTGGGCCAACGCGTGCAGGGAGGCCAGCTGGTTCTTGCGCGGACCGATCGCGCCCACCTGCACGATTCCGGGCGGATCGTGCCGCCTCGCCAGCGGTGCCGGGTACCCCCCGGGCGTAACTGCGACGACGTCGGTTCGTCCGGTCGAACGCTGCAATGACGCAGCTGCCGTACGGCTGGTCGCCACCACCCGCCAGGCAGCCCGGACGCTGCGCCGCTCGAGTGCCGCCAGCTCGGCGCGGTCACGCTCGGACAGCCCGCCCTCGTCCGCCAACGGCAGGTGGATCAGCAGCACGATGCGGCAGCCTTCACCCTGGGCGCGTTCGAGTGTCTCAGGGTGAGCCGCCCCCACCAGGCCGTCGACAAGCGCGAACTCGCGGCCGCGGAAAGCGCCGCGCAGCCCGTCCATGGACGCTTCGTCGCCCCGCGGCCACGGCCCGTCCAGCCGCACGACCGTGGGCGGCGTGCCCGGCCAGTGCGCGAGCACCGCCGCGTTGTACGCATGCCCGCCGGACGGCGCGTTGGCCTGCGGGACGACGAAGGCGGGTGCCGCCACTACAGCTCGATCCGGCAGGTGGCCCAGGCGTCGGGATGCTCTCGCAACGTGACGGCCAGGGCGGTGAAGCCGGTCAGGTCCATGGCGGCGCCCAGCCGATCGCAGATGTGGCCGGCGACCACCTCGGTGGTGCTGAACCGTCCGGTGAAGGCCGGATGCTCGTCAAGGTTGCGGTAGTTGAGGTCGCCGAGCACCTCGGCCAGCCGCGCCGAGGCCTCACCGATGTCGATGACGACGCCGTACGCGTCCAGCTCGGGACGGCTCCAGGTCACCTCGACCACGAACGTCGCCCCGTGCAGGCCCGCCGCGGGGCCGAAGAACGGGTCGGGCAGGCTGTGGGCGATCATCACGTGGTCGCGAACGGTCAACTCGTACATGCTCACGCTTCCTGCTCGTAACTGATCACCTGGCACAGCGAGGTGCCGCGGCCGGCGTCCAGGTCGTCCATCACCTGCGGCAACTGATCGAACCGGACGGCTGGCGCCAGCAGCGCGTCGAAGGCCGGGTCGCGCAGCTGGTCCAGCGCGATCGCCAACCGGTCGGACGGCCCGCGCCGCGCGGCCCTCGCCGGGCTGACCCGGCCCACCTGGCTGGCCCGGATGGTCAGCCGGCGCACATGGAAGTCCGCGCCGAGCGGCACCTGCGGTTCGGCGTCGCCGTACCACGACAGCTCGATCACCTCGCCCTCGTCGCCGAGCAGCCGCAGCGCGGTCGCCAGCCCGGCCTGGGTCGCGGACGCGTGATACACCAGATCGCAGTCGCCGGCGGCCTCGTCCGGCCCTGCGGGTTCCACGCCGAGCCGGCGCGCGACGTCCGCCTTCTCCGGGTCGATGTCGATCAGTTGCAGCCGACCGAGCGGGAATCGCCGAAGCAGAATCGCAAGGGCCAGGCCCACCATGCCCGCGCCGACCACCGCCACCCGGTCGCCGATTCTGGGTGCGCCGTCCCACAAGGCATTGACTGCGGTCTCGACGGTGCCGGCCAGCACGGCCCGCTCGCTGGGTACGTCCTCCGGAATGACGGTCACCGCCGAAGCGGGCACGACGTAGCGGTCCTGATGCGGGTACAGGCAGAAGACCCGCTTAGCGAGCAGGTGCGGCGGGCCGGCCTCGACCCGTCCGACGTTGAGGTAGCCGTACTTGACCGGGCCGGGCAGGTCGCCGGACTGGAATGGGCACCGCATCCGGTCCCGCACCGCTGCGGGCACGCCGTGTCGATGCACCAGCAGTTCGGTGCCCCGGCTGATGCCGGACGCGATCGTGCGTACGAGCACGTCGTCGGGGCCTGGTTGCGGCAATTGTTCTGGACGAAGCTCGCCGCGGCGTGGCGCAGCCGTCCAGTACGCCGTCGCCTCCATTCGCCCACGCTACCCCGGGACGCACTCTCCAAGGAGGGCGGCGACTGCACCCCGACGGGTGGAATCAGGACACTCCCCGGACCGGCAGCCGGGCCAGGCACTCCGGCAACTCGTCGAACGACGCGATGCGGGCCACGTCACCAGAGGGCCCCACGCCTTCGCGGCTGACCCAGACCGGGGTGATCCCGGCGCTGAGTGCACCCGCCACGTCCGATTCCCAGGAGTCGCCGACGTGCACGACCCGCTCCGGCGCCAGACCGGTCAGGGCGAGGGCGTGCCGGAACACCGACGGATCGGGCTTGTAGGCGCGGGCGTCCTCGCTGGTCACCGCAGCGTCCACACCGGGCAGGCCGGCCAGCACCTGCTCCAGGTCGAGCCGATCGCTGTTCGACACGATCACCACCGGGCACAACCTCCACCGCCGCAGGAACGCCAGCGCGTCGGGCAGCGGGCGTGCCGTTCGCCAGTACCGGAACAGCGGCTCCAGCAGAACAGTCAGCTCGGCAGGCGGCACCTCGACGCCGAGGTCGCGCAGGACGTCCGCCATGGCTCGCAGTTCCAGCGCCCGTTGGGTCTCGAAGGAGTCCCCGCTGCTCGCCGCACACAGCTGCCTAAACCGCTGCCACCAGGCCCGATCGAGCACCTGCCCGTCCAGCCCCGTTCGGCGGACGACGTTGGCCACCGCCGCCTCGATGGCAGGACGATCCCCGGCCACGAGCGTGCCGTAGCAGTCGACGAACAGGGCGCTCGGTCGCATCCGGCGAGTCTACGTAACCCGAGGACGGATCTTGGCGTTCATCAACCTGCGCTGCTGGGGGAGCGAATTACCCCGGCAAGCAGGGGCTCGGAAGCTTGGAGTCTCGTCGCATTCGCCGACCAGATGCCACGAACCGAACGCGTGAGAAACCGAAGTAGGCACCGTTGGTCGGACAGAGCCCGGCCCCAGCTGGCCAGCAGCTGACATCTCGGGGCACACAACACTAGACAGCGCGAGTCGGGTCGATCGAGAAGTCGTGCGCGCGGATCCGTGGTCCGCGGCGTCCTGACCACACCGGTATCCGCTCACCAGCGTGGTGGGTTCTCAGAAACCCGCTCGCCGCCACGTTCAGCAGGGTTTCCAGGTCTTCCCGCCCGGTGCGTAGCAGCGTGGACCGGTGTAACCGGGATAGCCTCCGCCCGAGCCGTTGCCGGACGAGTCCTTCTTGTCGACCTTCTCCTTGGCGGCTCTGGCAGCCGCGGCTCTCCTTTCGGCGGCCTCCTTTGCTTTGGCCCTCTTCTCAGCGGCTTCGGCTCTCTTCTTGGCGGCTTTGGCCTTGCGCGCCGCCTCCTTAGCCTGCTCCTCAGCTGCCTTTTCCTTGGCCTCTTCGATGGCCGTGCGGGTCTCCATGAGATTGATCAGACGCATGAGAAGCCGCTGGCGGACGTGCTCGATACCAGCGATCATCGTCCTGAGCTCTGATTCAGAGTAGTTTGCGGCCAAAGACGGATCCTCTTCGGAGCCTGCGTCTTGAAGGCTGTTCTCCAGTGACGTGAGCGGTGCGAGGTGCAGATGCAGGCTGGTGATTGCGAGATCTGCGCGCGGAATCGTTATCGGCTCGTCGTAGCCAAGCGCAGTTAGCGCACCCGTCGCTGCGGTCGTGGCGGACGCGATCTGGCTCGGGAGTGTGCATTGAGTTGACGGATCGTATGCGCCGATTTGTGCGCCCTGTGCCTCTTGAGCAGCTTGGAGGACCTCGGGGTAGTATGCATGATTCGGCTCAAAAACCACAGGCGCTGCCAAACCAGCCTGAGCGACCTCGGCATTTACGAACTTCCCCGATTCGTAGACTGCTGCGAGCGTGCGACGGTAACGGTCGACCCGGTCGACGTCGTACCTCAACTCTATTGTTGTACCAACCGGAAGCCGTTGAGAAAGAAAGGCTGACGCTTCGGGCCCGAGGCATTCTACCGGCTCATCGGGATCCTTGGTCTCGGGTGCGTCGATGTTCAGAAGTCGAACTCGCTCAGTTTTGTCACCGATCCGGACGTCTACTGTGTCACCGTCTACGACCCGGTCCACGGTGATCCGTTCCCCGCCGATAGCCTGCGCGATCCCAACACTCAAGACCGACAAGCAGGCCACACCAGCCAATATCTTCATCCAACCCATGGAGTTGTATCCCCTGCTCCCCCGACAAACGGCTGCTTGGCGTTAGCTGCAGCATAACGGCGCCGCCAGCCGGATTGGAGTCAAGGACCAAAATGAGGCACCTTGATTGATCGCAGCATACAAATGGCAGACGCAGGCGGGGCACACGATAGCCCATTTGCGGCACAAGTGCTTGACTTGCAGGCCTTCACCGATGACGCCCCTGAGAAAACCCTTGCCGTAATGACGCGCCTGCAGTGGCACACTCAGACGTGCAGCATTTCCAGACGCAGCCCTACCGGCCGGTTGCCGGCGGGGCCGTCGCCTGCTCTGTCTTCTTCGTGCTCTCAGCGGCGATTGAGCCGCATCGCCTGCACCATGGCGTCGTACACGTGGGTGTTCTCGTACACGCCGGAGAGCAACTCGCTGCCCGGACCCATCGCGGTCACCGGCACGTCCTCGGCGGTGTGGTTGGCCGTGGTCCAGTCGACGACGAACTGCTTGTCCGTGCCTGGAACGCTGAACGGCCCGTCCTCGGCGGTGCGGCCCTCGCCGCTCTCATTGGGGTATTTGGGATCGTCCTGCAGCGCGGGAACGTCCTCGATGGCCATGCTGCCGGTCTCGTGGTCGGCAACGACGATCACCAGGGTGTCCCGGTGGGCCTTGGCGTACCGGACCGCGACGGATACCGCCGAATCGAGGTTCTTGCCCGCCTTGATGACCTGACCGGCGTTCGACTGATGAGCCATCTCGTCGATGCCCTCCTCCTCGACGAGGAGGAAGAAGCCGTCGCGGTCCTTCTCTAGTGTGGAGATCGCCTTGGACGTCATGTCGGCCAGCGACACTGTCGGCTTGTAGACGTCGCCCTGGCCCTCGGGCCGCTGCTGGAACATCTCCTCGTTCGCGAAGAGGCCGAGGATCTTCTTGGACGTGGCCGCCTTCAGCTCTGCCGTGTTCGTCACGTACTCATAACCCATTGCCTCGGCCCGTTCGACGAGGTTGCCCTCGGTCCCGGCGCTCTTCTCGGTCGGATCCTCGGCAGGCTGGTCGGGGAACGCGCCGGGGTTGCCGGCCGGGAACCACTTGTCCTCGCCACCGCCGAGGATCACCTGAGGCTTGCTCCCCTCGAGGAACTGCTTGGCGATCAGGCTCTGCTGGCTGCGGTCGAGAACGTGGGCGCCGAAGGACGCGGGTGTCGCGTCGGTAACCTGGGCGGTGGTGACCAGTCCTGTGGCTTTGCCGTTGCGGGCCGCCAACTCCAGGACGCTGGTCACCCGCTTGCCGTTCTCGTCGACACCAATTGCCCCGTTGTACGTCTTGACACCGGTGGCCAAAGCGGTGCCCCCGGCCGCCGAGTCGGTGACGAAAGCCTCCGGGTCGTGCGGGAAGGTCTGAGACCGGCCGGCCACCGGCATGTCGTCCATCGCCAGGGTGCCCTCCGGCCCCACATTGCCGAAGCGGATGAGATTGCGGTGGGAGGTGCCCATGCCGTCACCCACGAAGATGATGACGTTCTTGGCGGGGCGCCGCCCTTGCAGTTCCGGGACCTGCGAGGTGACGGCCACGCCGGTACCCGCCGCCAGGGTGAAGGTCGTCACGGCGGCGATGACTTTGTGGCCTGCGAGTAGGGACAGGATCGTGCTTCGAAACATCTGGTGCCTCCTCATTGAGGGGTGCCCCGCGGGTGCCCGCCGAGCGGCGGCCACATGGCCGCAACTCTGAAAACCTGGGGCACTGGAGCACCGGGGTGGGTTTGCGGCATGGTTTCACTGCGTTGGCCGGCGGTCAAGCCCCGCACCGTGGCAAGGAGTGCTGATCGGGCTCCGCTGTAGGGGCGTGCCGGCTCGAATCGCCACTGCGTCGCAGGCTCTGACTCTCGGCCAGTCGCCGATCGATCGTTGGGGAGCGTGCGACCTCCGACGAAGTCCCTCGGGCAGCCATCCCGGCCGCTGCCTAGGATGGCGGCAAAGGGCAACGAACGGAGAGCCTTGAGCTGGGTGGACGGGCCTGCTGACCGGCTGGTGGACGGAGTGCGAGGCTGGATGGCGCTCACGGCCCTGGCGTTGTTCGCGGTGTTCACTGCGGTGGTGCTGCCGGCGCAAGCTGAGGCGGGGGCCTTCTACACCTCCCGCTACCCGCCCCCGGACACGATGATCTGGTATCGGCCGGCAGACCTGTACGCCGCAGCCGAGGCCTGGGAACAGGCCGGTCGCGACGCCTATGTGCAGGCCCGGGTCACCTTCGACGTGATCTGGCCGCTGGTGTACGGGTCCTTCCTGCTGGTGGCGCTCTGCTGGACCTTGGGCCGGTTCACCCAGCCCGGGAGTCGCCGGCGCCGGGTGGCCCTACTGCCCGTCGTCGTGGTGGCACTGGACTACGCCGAGAACATCTGCACGGCGCTGGTGATGGCCCGCTTCCCAGCACGGACGCCCGTCCTGGCGGAGTTGGCGCCACTGTTCACCGTCGCCAAGTGGGTCACGCTGTCGGCATGCTTCGTGCTGCGGGGCATCGGACTGGTGCTCGCCTTCGTCACGATGCTCCGAGGCCGCCGCATCAACTGAACCGGTGGGGCTGTACAGCTTGGTGCTCGGCTTGACGCCAGCCAACTGCTTGCTTGGTGCGGCAGCGCAACGGCTGGGCGGGCCCAGTCTCTGGACGTTGCAGCGCTACTTGCCCATCCCGTCGGTCAGGCCTCGCAAGAAGGCCCGCTGGCCGATCAGAAAGACCAGGATCATCGGCAGTGCGGCCAGCGCCAGCGACGCGAACTGCACCGGCCAGTCGGTGAGCAGCCGTGACTGCATGTCCATCAGGCCCACCGGCAGGGTCTTGAGTTCTCGCCGCGACAGGAACACCAGCGCGAACGCGAACTCGTTCCACGAGAACAGTGCCTGCAGCAGGGCGGCCGATACCAGGATCGGCTTGGACAGCGGCAGGATCACTCGCCAGAAGATCTGAAAGCGTCCCGCCCCGTCGATGGTGGCCGCCTCGTCCAGCGTGGTGGGCAGGTCGACCATGTAGGCCCTGATCAGGAACGTCGTGAACGGAATCCGGTACGCCGTGTAGAGCACCACCAGGCCGACGAGGCTGTCGAAGAGCCGCAGTTGCTGCAGTAGGCCGAACAGCGGTACGAGCGCCACCGTCGGCGAGACCATCAGCCCGCCGAGGATGAACCAGCCGCCGTACTTGACCAGTGGTGCTTTCGTCCGCGCCAGGCCGTAGGCCGCCCAGGCGGAGATCATGGTGGTGCTCACGATGCTGCCCGCGGTGACCAGCAGCGAGTTCACGAAGTAGGTGGTGACGCCCTTGTTGGCGGCGGCGACGAAGTTCTCCACCCGCCAGGTCGCCGGCAGCCCCCACGGGTCTGAGAAGATCTCGAAGTTCGTCTTGAACCCCGAGATCAGCATCCATGCCAGCGGGTAGAGAACAGCCAGCGCCAGCGCGAGCAGCAACACAGAGACGAGCAGGTGCGCCACCACGTCAACGACAGTTGTCGAGGAGCGCCGCAGCCGCGAGGGGACGGTTCGGCGCTGATCCTGTACCGAGGCTGTCACCATTCCACCCGCTTCCGGTTTCCGTATGCCAACTGCCCGATCGCGAGTGCCAGGGTGATCACGAAGATGAAGGAGGCGATCGCCGAGGCGTATCCCATGTCGTCGGCCATGAAGGCGTTGAAGTACAGCCACGTCCCCAGCACGTGGGTGGATCTGGCCGGGCCGCCGGCGGTCATCACCATCACCTCGTTGAACACCAGGAAGGCCCCGGAAACGGTGATGATCACCAGCAGGGTGGTCATCTCTCTGACCAGCGGCAGGGTGATCGAGACGAACGTGCGGACGCGTCCTGCCCCGTCTATTCGCGCCGACTCGTAGAGGTCGCGCGGGATCCGCTGGATCGCGACGATGAACAGCACGGCGGTGTAGCCGAAGGACTGCCACTGGCTCATGGCGATGATTGAGCCCATGGCCGTGCCCTCCTCGCCCAGCCAGGCCCGGGTCAGGCCGCCCAACCCGATCGCCTGCAGCAGCTTGTTCAGCAGGCCGAACTCCGGGTTGTAGATGAAGCTGAACAGTATTCCGGAGACGGTGATCGAGATCACGGTCGGGATGAAGTAGAGCGCCCGCAGGAAGCCCGCGAGCCTGCGGTGCACGAACTCCTCCAGGATCGCGGCGAGCACCAGGGCGAAGAACACCTGAAAGATCAGCGAGACCACAGCGTAGATGACGTTGTTCCACAAGGCCCGCCAGAACACCTCGTCAGCGACCATGGTCGCGTAGTTGTCCATCCCCACATAGCGCGGGGCCCGGCTGAACGCGTTCCAGGAGTAGAGCGAGAGCTGAAAGTTCTGCAGCACCGGGTAGTACACGAACACTCCCACCAGCACCAGGGCGGGGGTCATCCACCACCAGCCGCCGAGATACCTCAGCTTCCTGCGCATGGTGCCTCCTTCTGACTGGGGCAATCCGGTGGCGGGTCGTAGGCGCCCCGCCACCGGGCACCTCATCGCGGCAAGGCTCAGCTCACCGACTTCTTCGCCTTCGCCGCGGCCTGCTTCACCGAGGCCATCACATCTTCGGGGGTCTTGGATCCGGAGACGATCCCCTCCACACCCGACAGGTACGCGGACGCGACGTCGGCGTGCGCCACGGTGTCGAGCCAGATCGCGAACGACTCGGCCTTGCTGACGTCGGCCAGAGCCTCGATCAGCTGTGGGAACGCGTTGGCCTCGGTGGCCGAACCCTTGACCGGGCTCAGCCAGCCGATGTCCTTAGTGATCTTCTCCGCATTGGTCTGGTTCGTCATGTACTTGAGGAAGTCGACGGCGACGGAGGCGTTCTCGCTGCCCGCGTTGACCATGAACCCGTCCGGGGCTCCGGTGAGCGCGTTCGGCGAGCCGGCGGAGCCGGTGGCCATCGGCAGCCGGAAGAAGCTCCAGTCGTCGGCGAACGCCTGCGGTGCCTTCTCGGCCGTGAAGTTGCCGAACTCGACGAGTTCGACGTACTGCATGGCGGCCTTGCCGGAGGTCAGGTTGGCCTGGGCCACCTCATGGGACATGCCGTTGGCGCCGTTGTTGAAGCACGCGGTCAGCAACTGCTTGAACTGCTCCAGCGCCTTGATGTAACCGGGGTCGGTGAACTCACCGCTGGCCGGGTTGTAGTCCTTGGCCAACGTGTCGGCAGGGACGTTGAACGCGTTGAGCTGGGTCATGTAGTGGATCGCCGGCCACCCGTACTGGTTGCCGAACGCGATCGGGGTGTAGCCGGCGGACTTGAGCTTGCCGCAGTCGGCGAGCAGGTCCTCCAACGTGGCCGCCGGAGCGGTGATGCCGGCCTTGGCGAGAGCCGCCTTGCTGTAGACGAGGTACTTCGCGTCGAGGTTGATCGGCACTCCGTACTGCTTTCCGCCGGTGGTGAACGCCTCCAGCGCGGCCGGGGCGAAGGTCGACCCCCAGCTCGTGGACGGGGCGATCTCGGCGCTCAGGTCGGCGGCGAGGCCGGCGCGGACGAACTTATTGGCGAAGTCACCGGCCCACGAGAAGTAGATGTCGGGCAGCTGCTTGGACGCAGACAGCACGCGGATCTTGTCTTTGTAGGGCTGGTCGCCGACCTGCTGCAGGTCGATCGTCACTTCCGGGTTCTCCGCCATGTAGCTCTTCACGACCGCCTCGAAGTACGGGGCGTACTCGGGTGCGGCGAACTTGGTGAGGATCGTCAGCGACCCGGACTTGACCGCGGGCGAACTGATGCTCGCCGAAGGAGCGACCTGGCCGGGCACCGAGGGGGCACCGCAGGCGGTGAGCGCAATGGCGGAGGCCACAAGAGCGGCCATCATGTGACGTGCTTTCATCGGTGGTTCCTTTCAACTGTGGTCTACGGAATGGCGTTCGGGGGGCAGGGACAGGGTGTCGGGCAGCGCGGTCCGGCCGCCGAAGGCGCCGACCTCCGCACAGCTCCGGGTGGCGTAGGTGGAGGCAGCCTGCACCAACTGCTGCGGGGGTTCGCCGCGCAGGAGGCCGACCAGCAGACGGGCGATGAACGAGTCGCCGGCGCCGAGGGTGTCGACCACCGGGCCGTCGCCGGCCACCGAGGTGTGGAGTTCGTCGGTCAGCAGCACAGCACCCGCCGCACCCCGGGTGACCGCGACGATGCTCGGTCCGCAGGCCCGGATCTCCCTGGCGAGGTCCTCGGCCCTGGAGGCGTCCGATTCGGGCAACGAGGCGATCGCGATGTCCACCAGGGGCGCCAGCGCGGCGATGTAGTCCCACGGCCGTTCGGAGAAGTCGAAGCTGAGCCGCCGCGACCTGCGGGCGAGCACGGCCAGGTGCTCCTCCAGCATTGAGCACTCGCCGGTGTGGGTCAGCCCGGCAGCGGCGATCAGCCGAAGATCGTCCTCGTCCGGGTCGAACCTCGAGACGCCCACATCGCCGCCGGTGAACACCCGGTTGCCGTCGATCACCCGGACCAGTGCCCGGGCGGTGGCGCCGGGCAGCACCCGGACGCGGCCGGTGTCCACGCCTTCGGCGGTCAGCGCGGCCATGATCGCGGCGCCGGCCTCATCGTCACCCAGGGCCCCGATGTAGGCGGGTTCCACCCCGACCCGTCGTGCGTGAACCGCGACGTTCACCGCATTGCCGCCGGGGTACATGTAACCGAGTTCGAGGTAGCAGTCCACGACGTTGTCGCCGACGGTGACAAGCTGTGGTGCGTCCATCAGTAGGCCACCTTCCGGTAGTACCGACGCGTCGTCAACGGGTGGTCCCGCAGTCGTTCGACCTGGACGGCCACCCGCTCCAGCAGTGCGGCGTGCACCACCGGCGAGCAGCCCACGCAGGTCGGCGGATACTCCCGGCAGTGCGACATCTGCCGAGTCGAGCACGGTGAGCCGGTCGGCGTGGTCGGCACAGAACGCCGCCACCCGTTCGACCAGCGGACGTCCCGCGTCCTCACCCTTGAGCAGCACGACGCTGACTCCGTCCTCCACGAGTTCGAGCGTGCCGTGGAAGAAGTCGGACGCGTGCACCGGCCGGGTCCGGATCCACTGCATCTCCTCCAGGATGCACATCGCGAAGTAGTAGGCCTGCGGCCACGTCGCGCCCGCCCCGCTGAAGATGTGGTAATCCGGATCGGCAAAGGCCGGACCCAGGGCGAGCGCCCGGTCCTCGAAGGCGAGCTTGGCCTGCACGAGGGCTTCGGGGACGCCGGTGAGCTCCGCCAGGCTCGCGTCCAGACCGTCGTATTCGCCGCGTCGGTTCATCACCGTGAGCGCGACGACCAGCGACTGAAGGTAGAACGACTCGCTGGACGTGTCGTCGGCGGCCTCGTTGACCACGACGTGGTCGGCCAGGTCCGCGATCGGCGTACCGGCGTGGCCGACGAGGGCGAGCACGGTCGCACCGCGGTCCTTGGCGTAACGCAGGTGTTCGACGGCGTCCGCGGAGGTGCCGGACAGCGACGGCACGACCACGAGCGACCCCTGGCCCAGGTGCCGGGAGCCTTGGGTGACCAGTTCCGCACCGACCGGCTGAAAGGTGGGCACCGTGGACCGCGCACCCAGCACGAGGGCCGCCGGACCCATCAGGATGCCGGCGCCGCCCGCACCCAGGAGGAACACGTTGCGCAACCGTTCGCCCAGCGCGTCGACTGCCGCTGCGATGGGCGCGGCCGACGCCACGGCCCCGGCCTGGATGCGCCGGTAGCGGTCGGTGTCGAACGGTTGCCCCTGGAGCATCAGTACTCGACCTTGAACATGTAGTGCCGCTGCTCGAGGTCGTGGTTGCGCAGCGCCTCGTAGTGCTGCGCGAGCCGGCTGGCCAGCACGCCGACCAGCAGCGGGGTCAGGTCGGGACGCAGTTCGTCGGCCACCCCGGGCAGGTCCAGGCCCACGGTGTCGACGTAGTGGGCCTTGGCGCAGTAGGTCTGCAGGAACGACTTGGCCCGCTCCGCCATCGGACGGGACGCGTCCTCGGCCAGCCAGAGGATCACCGGGACGCCGTCGTCGACCACTTCGAAGGCGCCCTGGAAGAACTCGCCGGCGTTGTAACCGGCGGCGTGCTTCCACTGCATCTCTTGCAGGTAGCACATCGCGAAGCCGTACGCCCAGGCCTGGTTGGGGCCGGAGCCGAGCACGTAGGTGACCGGTTCGTCCTTACAGGCCGCGGCGACGTCGGCCAGCTGCGCGTCGGCCTGTTCGACGGCCGCGGTGAGCGCGGCCGGCAGCGCCTCCAAGGACGCGTCGACGGCAGCGGGATCCGCGAGCTTGCCGGTGGCCTTCAGCAGCGCGTAGGCGAGGATCAGTTCGAACAGGTCGCTCTTGCCGGGGAACGATCGGTCGGCGGCCTCGGCGAGCGGGCTGCCGTCCTTCGCTGCTGCGACGACGGTGGCCCCGGTCGCCTTGGCCGTACGTGCGGCGGCAACGGTCTCTTTGGTGGTGCCGGTGTAGGACGCCAGGACGACCAGAGAACCCGGGCCCATGGCCGCGGGCGGCTGACAGTTCAGCTCGTCGCTCTGCAGCTGGTAGACGGGCAACTCGGTGCTGCGTTGCAACAGGTAGTGGGCCGGATAGCTGCAGATCAGCGAGCCGCCGGCACCGACGAAGTACACGTTGCGCAGGCCTTGTTTGACCAGTTCCTCCACATAGGAGTCCACCGCGGGACGCAGCCCGACGGTGTCAGCACCCCGGCTGAGGATCTCCGGGTCGATCGGTTTGAGAGTCAAGGTGTCTGGCATTTTCGCTTCCTCAGTGAGATCGTTCTCGCAACGTGCGAGAACGATCTCACCGAGTTCCCTAGACTGTCAACGGTTCTTGCGCAGAAAGGTTGAGCACAGTGCCTCAGGCAACCGTGATCGACGTGGCCCGCAAGGCGGGGGTCTCGCGAGCGACAGCCGCCCGCGCCCTCGGCGGCTACGGACGAGTGAGCGCTGCCACGATCGCCGTGGTCCGCACGGCCGCGGAGGAGGTCGGCTACCGGCCCAACGAACTCGCCCGCAGCATGATCACCGGGCGCACCCGGACGATCGGGGTGGTGATCTCCGACATCGAGAACCAGTTCTTCACCAGGGTGCTGCGCGGCGCCTCCGACGTCGTGCGCGACCACGGCTACGACCTGCTGCTGGCCAACACTGACGAGGACGCGGTCGCCGAGCGCCAGATGGTGCGGGTGATGAACGGCAAACAGGTCGAAGGGTTGATCGTGTGTCCGGTCGATCCCGACGAGGTCGACCACCTCGCCGAGACCCTCTCGGCCGGACGGCCGGTGGTGCTGATCGACCGGACTGTCACCGCTCTGCAGCTGGACAGCGTGGGTGTCGACAATCGACGGGCCACGCACGACGCCGTCTCGCGGTTGATCAGCCGGGGCCACCGAAGAATCGGCATCATCTCCGGCGTACAGCCCCGGTTCCTGGCCCGGGCGCTGCGCCAGGAATCCTCAGAGCCGGCGCCGGGCGAAACGCCGTCCGAGGGTCGGCTGGTTGGCTACTGCCAAGGACTGCGCGAGGCCGGCCTGGGCGTCGACGAGGCGCTGGTGGTCGACGGCGGGTTCCACTCCGACCAGGCCCGCCAGGCTGCACGGGACCTGTTGTCGATCCCTGACCGTCCCACGGCACTGCTGACGACCGACAGCCTGCTCACGATCAGCGCGCTGCAGGCGATCCGCAACCTCGGTCTGAAGTGTCCGCAGGAGGTGTCCCTGCTCGGCTTCGACGACGCCGACTGGGCGTCGCTGGTCGAGCCGCCGATCACCGTGATCAGCCAGCCGGCCTACGAGATCGGTGCGCGTGCCGCGGAGTTTCTGCTCGCCCGGATCGCCGACGGGGGTGCGGCCAGCCAGACAGTGCAGCTGCCCACCACGCTGATCGAGCGGGGGTCCGTGGCGACGATCGGGCCCGCGTGAGACAGCGCCGTTGGTCAGCGCAATCAGCAAACGAGGGAGCCCTGGATGAAGGAATCCGGCCACTGTAGCTAACACGGCTGCTGATCCGATTTGACCCACGCGAGCCTGCATCTGCCGCGATGTTCGACGTAAGTATGACTGGCCTTCTCTTGCGTGACGTACGGAATTGCGTACGCTGGTGGTGGAGGTGTTGAGAATGACTGCTGTCAGCGCGACTTCGGCGAGGGCGAACCTGTACCGGCTGATCGACCAGGTCAACGAGGAGTCCGAGCCGTTGATCATCACCGGCCAGCGCGGCAACGCCGTCCTGATCGGCGAGGATGACTGGCGCGCCATCCAGGAGAGCCTGTTCCTGGCCGGAGTGTCCGGTTTGGCCGAGTCCATCCGGCAGGCCCGCGCCGAGGGGATCGAGGCGGGCTCCGAAACCCTCGAATGGTGACCACCTGGCGGCTGGTCTACTCCAAAACGGCCCAGAAGGACGCCCGGAAACTCGCGGCGTCGGGGCTGAAGCGCAAAGCCCAAAAGTTGTTGGACGTCATCGCCGCGGACCCGTTCGCGAACCCGCCCCGCTACGAGAAGGTGGTCGGCGATCTCGCCGGCTGCTACTCCCGGCGGATCAACATCCAGCACCGGTTGGTCTACGAGGTCCTCGCCGACGAACACGTCGTGCACGTCCTGCGCATGTGGGCCCACTACGCCCTAATGCACTGATCTGGCCGCGGTGCGCGAGGGTCCCTTTCAGTTTGGTTCCCGAGACCTGGCTCTCATACCGCGCCTCAGTCGGAGTACTGCCCCTCGTCGAATACCCGTTCGGATGCCCCGAGGTCGAGGAACACGGTCTCGCCGGTGGCAGCGTCCAGGCCGTCGTTGTCGGTGATGGCATACACGTGGCCGTTGGCACCGATCGTGAGCCCTTCGAGCTTCTCCTGCGTCCAGCCCTTGGTTGCCTGCAGGTCGGGCAGGACGTCGTAGGCAAGGGTCTTGGTGAGCATCACCGGAGCCGACGCGGGGCCACCGGGGGTGCCGTCCAAGGTGACGGTGTAGATCCGCTTGTTGGACGCGTTGGGCCCGTTCAGCTTGTCGCGCTCGATCACCGCGAGGGTGTTGGCATCGACGGCGACGATCTCGGACAGGCCCACCCAGTCGGTGAACCAGGTGCCCGGGGCGGTCGCCGGCTCCAGGGTGTAGCCATACCAACTCCACTGTCTGGTGACCACGTCATAGCGGCCGATCCGGGTCAGGGTCGGCGTGCCCTGGGCGGGCGCCGTCCGCTGCATCGCCCCGAACACGTGCTCGCCGCCGGTGTCGGAGATGGCCGTGACTCCCTCGATGCCGTTGCTGCCCGTGATCGCCGCGATGTCGGCCGGCACCGGGATGGACTCGAGGATCGCGCCGTCGTGACCGAGCCGGACGATCCGGTTGCGGGCGCCGCTGGTTCCCTCCACTCCGAGCCAGAAGCCTCCCTGCGGGCGGGCGAACAGGCCCTCGATGTCGATTCCCTCGACGGGGGCCCCACCTTCGGTGACCGCGATCGCCTTGGTGATCACGGCCGGCTTCTTGGTGACGTCAACCTCGAAGATCGAGCCCGGGTTGAGCGCGAGGTCGGAGGCCGCGTAGATGTGGCGCCGGTCGCCCGGCTTCGCGCTCAGGGCGCCGAGCGCCTTCCAGCCGATCGGGGTGCCGTTCACGTTGGCCGAGACGATCGAGGGGAACGAGTTTTCGCCGCGGTCGAGCTCGAAGATCGAGAAGGCGGCGCGCACCGCATCACCAGGCTCGTCCTCTTCGCTGGAGACCACGAGCAGGTTGCGGCCGGGGATGGCCAGCAAGCCCTCCGGGCCGACGGCGGTCGCCAGGATCTGCAGGAACTTCGGCCTGGTCGGGTTCGAGACGTCGTAGACGGCGACGAAGTTGCTGCGCTCCGAACCGACGAAGGCATACGTGGTCTTGCCGAACCTCGCAACGGCCAAGACCCTCGATCTCGACACCCTTGTTGCCGGACCGGTCGTCGTTGTGCAGGCCGTGTTTGATCGCCAGGTCCTCCAGGGTGGATCCGGCGTCCCAGACGACATTGCCGGTCTTCGAATCGAAGACCGTCCAGCCGCGGCCGCCGCCCTTCCAGTCGCCCTCGTTCGCGGTGGCGAGGTAACGGTCGTCGATCCAGCCGACGGCGTCGGGCTCGCGCACCACGCCGGTCAGAGTGTCCACCGGCGAGACGAAGCCGTCCTCGACGGCGTCCACCCCGGTGAGCGTCACCGCACCGGCGGTGAAGACGTTCTCGACCACGCCCTTCTTCAGGTCGATGATCGCCACGCCGTTGTTCTCCTGAAGTGTCAGCGCAACCTTGTTCCTGCTGTTGATCGAGACGTACTCGGGCTCGGCGTCCTCGGGGTGTCAAGGCCGGCGGCGGTGAGCAGCGGCACCGGGAGAGCAACCGGACGCAGCGACCAGCCGCTGGGCGGGGAGCCCAACACGTCGAGAATCTGGACGAACCCGGCCGGCGGCTGCGGGAGCCCGCCGTCGGTCGGCTCGTAGTCCTCGTTGCGCTGGTTCTCCATCGCGATCACCGCGTACCTGCCGTCCTCGCTGACCTTGATGGAGTCAGGCTGACCGCCGAGGTCGAAGCTGCGAACCAGTTGGCGCGAGACCAGGTCGACGACACACAGCGCGCTTGGGAGTCGAAGGTCTCACTCTGCTCGTCCGCGGGGGCCGGCGTCTGGTCGACGACCACCAGGACGTACCGGCCGACCACCTCGACAGAGGTCGGGGAGGCGTGGTCGAGGCCGGCCAGCGTGGTGACGTCCAGCGTGCCCTTCCCGACCGGCTTCTTCGGGTTGGAGATGTCGAGGAAACCGATGCGCTGGCCCAGCGCATCGGTGTAGATGAGCGTCCTGCCGTCCTTGGACACCGCCGAGATCTCCGAGACCGTCTGCTCCCCCTGCTCATCGATCGGCAGGTTCAGATAGACGGGATAGGTTGCCCGCCGCACGAACTCCGGCGCCGCGTTCCCCTTCCCGTGAGCGTCGGCGTTCGACGCACCGGCAAGGACGATCATTAATGCCACTACAGCAGCGACCATGCCGCGTCGGGTGAGAGTCATGGCCGAAATCTGTCGCACCCAGACCAATTCCGGGTGACGTCCAGATGTACGGCTGTGCACTGCCCGGCGTCGGAACACACAACCGCGGGTCCACGCCCGACGTTCGTCATCCCGGCGAACGCCGGGATGGCCCGGTTGGCGCAGATGTGGGCTTCGGTCGTCCCGGGCTTGCCCCGGGATGCCGCCCTTGGCGATGTGCGGCCTTTCGTCATCCCGGGCTTGCCCCGGGATCTCGGTCGCATCCGGTGGCGGATCGGCGGGCGTTCGCCGTCTGTCAGCCTGAAATCCCCCCGGCTCCTTTCGACGGCCAGCACCATAGACTGCGGGTGTGCCACGTACCCCGGGATCTTCGAGGGGTATCTGCATCTGTCGGCTGCGTCTCTGGACGTGGTGATGGCAGGGTCTGCGTCGCGAACATTCCGGCGGATCGGCACGACCGAGCGTCCAACTGCTCCGCGCTCTGTGGCGGGCCGAGCGATCGTGCTCGGCGGCAGCATCGCCGGCCTGCTGACTGCTCGGGTGCTGGTTGATCATTTCGCGGAGGTGCTGCTGATCGAGCCTGACGCGCTGGACGGCAACGCGCAGGTCCGGCCCGGTGTTCCGCAAGCGCATCAGGTGCACACCCTGCTGCCGGCGGGACGCAGTCAGCTGGATCGCTGGTATGACGGATTCTCCGAGGATCTGCTGGCCGGCGGCGCCCAGGTGGCGACGTCGGTGAACAGCCGTGTCTACTACAACGGCCGGCTCAAGGTGCCGGTGCCCGGGGTGGAGATGCTGATGAGCAGCCGGCCGTACCTGGAATCCGTGCTGCGCCGACGGGCACTCGCGCTGCCCCGCGTCAGCGTCCTTCGCGACCGGGTGGTCGGCTTGGACATCGACGGTTCAGCTGTCCGGGCGGTGCGGCTTGCCTCTGGCGACTCCCGGGACGCCGATCTGGTCGTGGACGCCTCCGGACGCTCGACCCGGGTCGGGCACTGGCTGGAGGACGCCGGCTGGCCGGCTCCCCCATTGGAGCGGATGCGGGTCGACATCAACTACTCCACCGCCCTGTTCGGCCGGCCGGAGCCGGAGCCCGAGGTGGCGTTCACGCTGGCGACCTGGGGTGTCGGTCGGACCCCGGAGGGACTGGCCCCCGCCATCGTCGATGCCGTCGAGGGCGACCGATGGATCGTCATGCTCGGCGGATACGGAGCTGACAAGCCCGGACGCACCCTGGATGCGTTACGCGAGGTGTGCGCGAGGCTGCCCGCGCCGTTCCCCGCCGTGACCTCCGGAGAGCTGCTGGAGCCGATCGCCGG
This sequence comes from Micropruina sp., assembly GCA_016711205.1. GTDB lineage: Bacteria > Actinomycetota > Actinomycetes > Propionibacteriales > Propionibacteriaceae > Micropruina. The sequence goes on from JADJTM010000001.1 coordinate 930,196, forward strand.
CTACACGCAAGCCGACAGTCGTCGCCGTGACTTTCTGGCGGTCGACAGGTTTCCGGCCAGGTTGATCGTGATCGCGGACGCCGCCGCCTCGTTCAATCCGATCTATGGACAAGGCATGAGTTCGGCCGCGCTGCACGTTTCGTGCCTGTCCCAGTACCTGTGCGGCAACCCCGACCTGAACCAGCCCGCACGGCACTTCTACGACCTGCAGCGGGTAGTCATCGACGCCGCCTGGCAGACCTCAGCCATTCCGGATCTCGCGCTGCCCCACGTCGAGGCACCCCGCCCGCCAGGCATGAAACTCGCCCAAGCCTACGGCAACATGCTCGTCGACGGCACCGTCACCGATGTGCACCTGGCGAGGAGCTTCGCCGAGGTCACGTTCATGCGCGCCCACCCCAACACCCTGCTGCACCCCGGCGTGGTCGCCCGCACCCTGGGGCTGGCAGCGGCCCGCACAATCACGGGTCGAGTCTCGGGGTAGCTACGACCGACGTGGATCGGGTGCCACCGGTCAGAGACGTGAAGAACAGTCGGTTGCGCCCTGGGCTTAAGGAGGTTATCGGCGACGGCGACCCATCCCCTATCAGCGCCATGTCCCCGGCAACAGTTGAGCTGTGGGGCTACTGGCGAACTATCGTGCCGGATGCCCAAGCGGTTCAGTTCACCTTGCCAAGTACCGATCCGGCGCCACATCAACGCAAGCAATCGACGGACTACTCCCCCGACGCTACCCAGTCCGTGTCTGACGGCACCTCTCGCCACCACATCGGACCCAGCCCCAGACAGAAGCGCCGGCTCCGGCACCCTCTCCGCGCCGGCCGTCGAAAACACCTGTGCCCCGAGGTCTCCAGACGACTCCGCCATCCCTGCTAGTCGCGCCGAACCGCGCGCTCATGCCGATGAGAGCTTGATCACTGACTCGTTTCTCACTGGGCTCTTCTGACGCTCCGTGTTTGACTTGAGCCATGCCATGAGTGCGCGGTGATCGGGTCACCAGCGTGGGCGCTCGGCATGGGGACGCGCCGTCCCGAAATCCACAAGACGGCGACCTTGGCGGTGCATCCTTAAAAGTACGGCGCGACAGCGTCGTCAGATCCTGCGCTCTTCCCGCGCCGAATGATGGGGTCGCCGCCATACCTGGAGTGCCGAACCACGGTCCCGTGCTACTGCCCCGCGTGCTACCGACCCGTCCGCAGGGGGCAGCGGTGACACGCCGGAGCGCCGACGAGCGTCGCGCGTCGAGAGCCAGGTCCAGATTTGTCGGTGGTGCCGCGTACTCTCAGCGCCACCGAGTCAAGTGAGTTCAGAGGATGGAACCAGTGGAGACGCTAGCCAACGAGTTCGACCAAGCAGTCCGCAACGTCACCATCAGTGGCGTCAAGCGCGACCGCGCCAGCGCCGCACATACCGAAGTCCGCGCGTTGCTCGAAGCCGACCCGGAACTGTGCTCGTGGGGTATCGACTCCATCCTGATCGGCTCGTACGCCCGACAGACCGCCCGGTACCCGGGCAAGGACGTCGACGTCTTTCTCCGCTTCAATGGCCTCTCCGTCCGCCACGACCCCGAGGAGGTCTACAACGCCGTCGAGCGCGTCCTCGTCGCGGAGTACGGTCTCAAGGACCGCGACATCGAGGGCCGCGTCACCCGCCAGGCCAGGTCCCTCAAGGTCGACTTTCCGGATCCCGACGACGACCTGAGCGACAACTCCTTCTCCATCGACGCCGTACCCGCCGTTCGGTGGGGCGAGCACTGGGGAATCCCTAACCGCGACCGTGACCTGTGGAACAGCGAAGAGAAACGCTGGATCAAGACCAACCCGGTCAAGTTCGCCGACGACACCAATTCCCTCGCCGTCGCGACCTGGAGCGCGACCGTGGGCACCATCAACGCTTACCGGCCCGTCGTCCGACTCCTCCGCCAGATCCGCCACGTCCACTTCGGAGACGAGCGACCCGGCGGTCTGTTCACCGAGGTCGCTGGCTACTACGCCTGGAAGAATCATCTCGTTACCGGTACGACCTGGGCCGAGCTGCTGACCTCCACGATGGAACAGGTCGCTAAGCGGTTCGAGAAGTGCGCCGAGGACGGCCTCGCCGACCCGGTGCTCGGCACACCGATGAAGCCCGACCTCGACTCCTGGCAGTGGAGCGCCGCCGCAGACAAGCTGGACCACCTCTCCGAGCGGGCCCGCCAAGCACTCGACTCCGAACGATGCCGCGCAGCGAAGATGTGGCGCGACATCCTCGGTACCAACGATCGTGGTCAGGTCCTCCCGCTCCCAGACGGATGCGACGCCAACGGGTTCCCCGTCGGCGCAGTCACCGCTGTCGGAGCAGTTGGCAGCAACGACCCTCGGGGGTTCGCTAGGCTCCCCTGTCCCACCCGACGCGACATGTAAGTAGCCCATGGAGACCTACGACGACGCCGCGTTCGAACGGTTCTGCTCCTGCCTGGTCAACGAGGGGTTCTCCCCGGTGCATGGCACCGCTCAGGCCAAGTGGACTGGTCCGCTCCGCGAAAGCCTGCAGCCCCTCACCGACGCAACTCGCATGCAGCTCGAGTTCTTTGAGGGCTGGCCGCTCCGCTATGCCCACGTGACCGTCCCCGGGCTCAGGACCGAGCACGCTGCTCAAGGCACGATCTGCCTGTGGGCCGAAGACGACCCCGCCCAGATCGCTGGTAGCGACCTTGAGACGTTGTGGCAACGCATCGACGAATGGGCCCAGACAGTTCAGTTGGGGTTCGGCGTCGGAGACCGAGCCCTCGACGCCTACCTCCTCTTCGACAAGATCACCTGGGGGTACCAAGCCGAACTGCCCTTCGGTGACCTCATCCGAGCAGGCAGCCACGGCTACCGCGCACCCCTCGTCGCCACCATCCGAGGCGACCGTACCTTGATGATCGAGCGCTTCCGCGCGACAGGCTTCGAGCCCGATGAACCGGCTCCGCTCCGAGGGGCGTTCTACCTTCGACGACCCATCAACACTCCGCCCCGGGGCCTCGACCACTTCCGCGCCGCCCTCACCAAGAAGCAAAACCAAGACCTTGACCAGGGTCTCGGCGCCAGGGGAGACACTGCCCTCTCGGAGGCCAGCGGCGGCTACGACTTCGCCGTCCTCGCCTGGCAGCGCCACGGCAGCGAGCACGACGCGGTCGTGGTCGTCTTCAAAGGTTGCGGAGACAAGCTCGAAGCATCAGCTATTGCCGCCACCCCCAACGACATCGCCGCCCGGCAACGACGCGCCGGGCCAGACGCCACTGCCCTCACCGACAAGCGAATCCTCATCGCCGGAGCCGGATCCGTCGGAGGGCACGTCGCTCTCAGTCTTGCCGCCAGCGGAGTCGGCCTCATTCGACTCCATGATCACGACTACCTCAAGACCGCCAACCTCGTCCGCCACGCCAGCGACAAGTTCGGCGTCGGCTACAACAAGGCCATCGCCATGGCCGTCACCATCGACGAGCATGCCCCCTGGACCACCGTCGAACCCAGGACCGACAACCTGCCGTACGATCCCTCCGGGATCACTTCCAGCATCGAAGGCTTCGACCTGATCATCGACTGCACTGGCACGCTCCCGTTCACCGCAGCCCTCGCCGAGATCTGCCGGCGTACCAACACCCCACTTATCACCGGAGCGCTCTTCCATCAGGGAGCCATCGCGCGCGTGCAACGCCAAGCCGACGGTGACACGCCCCTTGCAGCACGCCCCAGCAACCCGACCTACGACAACCTGCCACCCGAAGACCCGCGTAGGCCAAACTCAGGATTCCTCGAACTGGGCTGCACAGCACCAGTCAACAACGCCCCCCCGACCGCCGTCCTCGCGACCGCCGCCGACATCGCGCACGCCGCCGTCGACTTCCTCACCGGCCGCCGCAACCGCGCCGACGAACGCATTCTGGTCTTCCAGCCCATGGCCACCCCATTCGACGCGACCGGGACCCACGACCACAACCCGGGCGAGAGCGAATGAACCGCAAGGCCCCCAGCCCGATTCTTCTGCTCTCAGAATCGGCCCAAGCCTCGATGATCGCCGCAGCCGCCAAAGCACACCCCAATGAGACAGGCGGCATCCTCATCGGAGTCCACACCAATGGCGGCCACCCCTGGGTCACTCGCGCCATCGAGATTGTTACCAACGACCGAGGCCACCACCACTACAAGATCCCCTCCGGTGCCACCCAGCCCAGCGTGCACGCCGCCCGACGAACAGACCCACGACTTGGCTACCTCGGCGACTGGCACAGTCACCCCGCCGACATCGGGCCCAGCCCAACCGACCTCGCAACTCTCGCCGTGTACTCGATCAAGCACCCCCGGACACCAAACCCCACGCTCATCGTCGTCCGGAACACCACAGACGGATGTGCTCTCGACGTCCGCCGAATCGTCGCCGTGACACCCCGCCCCTGCGAACTCCACCTCACGGGCGACCTAGCCCAACAGCCCTCAGCGCCCGACACGAAACAAGGCGACCCAAGGGCCCCTGAACCCGACGTCGGCAACGGCGACGACATCGTCCTCCACCGCACCCACCCGCCGAACACCTACACCCAGGTCAAGTACGCCGTGGACAACCGCACGGCGGTCAACCTGGACTACCTCACGACCAGCGGCATCCTCCGCAAAATGCACGAGACCTACGCCAGGCTGACAGACGACGGGACACCGGCAGAGATGCGTCTCATCACCAACCGCAACGCCGACCCCCAAGACATCCTCATCAATGACCGCGACGGACGCAACGGCCGACTGTTGCCCAGAGCAGCACAAGGCGGACCCAGGTCCGACCGAGGAAAAGCGCGAGCTGCCTGGGCCGCAGAAGCCCAGACCGATGAGGGCCATCTCCTCGCCCTGCTCGCTCATCTCCACTTCGACATCGCGTACGACCTCGACCGGCTCCGCCGAGACGTCAGCCTTCACATGACCGCCAGCGGCCTCCGTTCGGACCCCGCCGCCGTCACGCTTGGCGCTGACTGGGTGTCCAACCAGGTCATCGCGGGCCACCGCCGACTTACACTCAACGACATCAACAACGCCACCACCACCCTGGACCTCCAGGCCGGGTCTCCATGGACGACGGTTTCCGTCGCCACCATCACCCACGACCACCTCGCAGAACAGGCGGCCGTGAGCATCGATTGGGTCGACCGCATGAGCGGCACCACGGACTGGACACGGGTCGAGCCTGCGCCGCCTGCGACCTGGAATGACCTCGCAACCGACATTCGGGCTATCCCCGGCCAACTTGGAACGAACAAGCGCATCCTTATAACCGGCCACATGCGCCAATCGACCGGATTCTTCATCGGCACCGAACTACGCCGCGTCAAGGGATACGAAGTCGGCATCCGCCAAGGCGACCAACTCTGGACCGGAGAGGCAACGACCACGAGCAACGTCATCGCCCACACCCAAGAAGACACCAGCGCCGGACACGGCACAGCGATCATCGTCAACGTCGCCGCTGATGCGGCAGCCGACACCATCGACTGGATCCGAGAGTCCGCCCTCCCAGTCTCGAAGATCCTTACCATCACACCCATGGCAGGCGTCGGGCCAAAGGCCGTCCCCACCGCCGCCGCCGCAAACAGCCTCGCCATCGCCATCCGTGACCTCGCTCGCCGCCACTCACGAAACGGCGATCTGCACCTGTTCCTGATCGGCCCTCTCGGCCTAGCGGTGCTCCTTGGACACCACTGGAACAGGCTCACCACCACACACGTCTACGAACACCTCGGCGGCATCCTCTACACCCACGCGTTCACCGTCGAGGCGTGACAGACCTCCCGGCTGTCCGGCACCAAGGAGCATCCGACAAACTCGGGGCGTTCGGAGATGCTCGGTCATCGCTGGATCAGCGCACGTTGCCCGCAGAGACGAGCCCTAACGAGGGCTCAGTACCCACGCCCTTTCGCTGGCTCGCTGACCTCCCGCAGAATGCACGGATCTGCCGCAACCGGCGCGGAGCCGATCTGGCTGGTGCACCTGCGGGTGCCCCGAAATACTGGCCGCGTGACCCTAGCGACATCTGTCGTCGACGTGTTGGTGCGAGCCACGATCACCCAGGTCAACAGGATCAATCTCAACGCGATGACACTGCAGCTTCGGCGAGCGGTTCCCCGACTGCAGCCGCAGTAGCAGTTGATGCCGTGATCCAACGTCTTCCTTCGGCCCGTGGTACCCTGCGGTGGGTGAGCGATGGGGCATCCGGCGCAGATGGCGCGACCGTGATCTATATCGATCCCCGAACCGTCGATTCGAGTCCAGGACTGACCGTGCGCGTCAGCCACTTCATGCACCTGGCCGAACGCGTGGCATCTAGCCCGCTCGTGGGGACAACACCCCCGACCCTCACCGCAGCCTTCACCTTCGATCCCGACACTGGGGCGGTCCTCGGCGCAGACCTAACTGTTGGGGATCAGAACCCCGATGCCTGGGAGCTACTGCTCACCAGAGAGCGCTCAATGGTGTTCAACGAGACCGACCCGGTCCATATCACCAAGATCGCCTCGGCGATCGGGAAGGAACACGGAGGACTGCGGCAGGCCGCCAGAGAGATCCGCGTTCGGTACCACGCGTGGAAGAACAGCCCGCTCTTCGGGGTCCGTCGGCTGGGTCCCACCGCGCCCGAGGATTTGGAGCGGCTCACTACGGGGAACCTAATCAATATGGCCGCCTACCCAGTAGGCCAGTTCCCTCCCGAGGTCGATCTCGGCGCAATGACCTCTGACTTCGAGCTCGCGCAACTGTATGTGAACAGCCAGCTCTGGCACGCCGACCCCGAGAAGGTCGCAGTCTGGAACGAGATGCCAGACATCCTCAAAGACTTGGCCCGCAAGGCCGCGGAGGGTCGCGCGATCACGGGCGCAACGCTCGTGCATGTGGTTGCCGGGTTCATCAAGTCGTGCCGCGACAACGGCTACGACTTCTGAGATCAGATCAGGCCAGAGACGGCCCGCTGGCACGAAGAGCGCCCCGGCCGGCAGCGGTCGGATTGTGCACCTGAGCAGCGCGCCAAGGTCGACTCGAGGCCCCACCCCTGTGCCAAGCACCACTTCGCGTGGCCGCGGGCTACGGAGACCACTCTGGGCTCCTCCACGTCGATTTCGAGCACCACCCGATGCAGACCCCCGACCAAGGGTTCCGCGAAGCCGCCCGCCGCAACCGCGTCGTGTGACACCGCTAGACGCTTCGCACTTGGTGAATACGCCGATCCACCCGCACCGGTGCCAGTTGGGGAGTAGCGATCAACGACCGGAACTGCCGCTGTCGCGGTGTTCAGCCTCAAGAGGTGCCAGGTCACTGGCAACATAGGGCCATGGGACTCTTTCGGCGCCGAAAGGCCGTGCAGTTCGACACAGGACACGCGGGGGACGACCAACTTCTCGCCCAACTGGCGCAAGTGAGCGACCTGACGGCTCCGCGGCACTGGGTGCACTATCTCTACTTCGCCCACGAGGCCGCCGCTCGTGGAGCAGCTGAAGCTGTACAGGCCGCGGGGTGGGGACTTCAGGATGTTGCCGAGTCTGCGGCTGGTGGCCCGGAGTGGGTCGTAATCGCGGAGCGGCACGGCGCGGTCACGACTCCGGAGGCCGTCCGTTCCGCTCGGATGTTCTTCGAGACGGTCGCTCAGCAGTGGGCAGGCGGCGACTACGACGGCTGGGAAGCCAGCGCCTGAAGAGGTCCGCTCTTGCCGCCTTTGGCGTGCACGTCGCCCGAGGACGTGGAGACACACTCCTGCCCCCGGGCTGTGCTGCCGCCGCAGCCCTTCTGACGTGTCACCAGGTGGTCCTAGCCTCGTGCCATGGCAACCAATGATTCGGACCCAGTCATCGGATTCGTGCTCGACGGCCACAGGCACGAGCTGGCTCGTTCGGATGTCGAGGCGCGCCTTTCCGGCGTGCGGCCGCGCGCGCTCGTCACCCACGCCGTTCGCATCAACGGAACCTGGTATCCGGTCCGTCAGGCGTTCGAGATCGGCAGCCAAGTTCCGGCCGCGCTGTTCAACTCACACACCGCACGGCGCCACCTCGCCAGTCTCGGCTTCGAGGTGACTGGCGACATTCAGCACCGCGACGGATCAACATCCGTGGCGACCCAGACACCTGCTTCCGGCCCCGCCCAGCGTGAAGCCACAGCCCCAGGCGACGGCCCGTGGCACACCGAGGCGCGGGTCCAGGCCACTCTCGTGAACGCTCTCGTTGCGGATGGCTGGCTCATTGTCTCCCAGGCCAACACGGCAACGAAGGAGCGTGGCATCGATGTGGTGGCTTCTCGGGGCGGAGTGGTCGCGGGGTGGAGGTCAAGGGGTTCCCCACCACGACCTACGCGGATCCGCGCCGCAGCGGCGAAGCCAAGCCCACCCAGCCCAGCACGCAGGCGGGTCATTGGTACAGCCAGGCAGTGGTTGCGGCCATGCGGCTGCGAACCCGGCACCCAGAGTTCCTGAGCGTGATCGGTCTGCCCGACTACCCCAGGTACCGGACCCTCTTCGCCGAGACGCGCGGCTCGCTTGACGCGGCGGGAATCCACCTCTGGTGGGTCCACGCCTCCGGAGCCGTCGAAGGGCTACCAGCACAGGGATAGACCTGGATCGCGAACTCGGTTGGCCGTGGCCGGCGCGCACATCTGCCGCCGTCCGCGTGGGTTGTTTGAGGGTCTGGTTGCGATCCGTGGGCGGCGGGACGATCCGGGGATGAGTACTCAGCCTGTTCTGTTTCCGGTGTTGCTGGCCGCCGACACTGACCCGTTGGTGCGGGCGGTCGCTGCCTATCTAGCGCGGTTCAAGGACGCCACCCGGGTCCATACCGAGTCCGACCTGCGCGCGTTCCTGACGTGGTGTGTCGAGCGGCGGCTGCCGCCGCTATCGGCGCAGCGGGTTCATATCGAGCTCTATGTGCGGTGGATGCAGGAGGTCCGGCGGTTCAAGCCGTCGACGGTGTCCCGGCGGATGTCGGTGGTGGCCGGGTTCTACCGGACCTGTGTGATCGACCAGGTGCTGCCGGCTTCCCCGGCGGACTATGTGCGGCGCCCGAATGTGCCACCCGAATCCCCGACGCTCGGACTGTCGCACCTGCAGTTCGAAGCCATGCTCGCCGCCGCCCGCGACTCGACCAACCCCAACGACTTCGCGCTGGTCGCGATGCTTGGACTGCTCGGGCTGCGGATCTTCGAAGCCTGCGGAGCGAACATCGACGACCTGGGCGAGGAACACGGTCACCGGGTACTGAAGGTCCGAGGCAAGGGCGGCAAGGTGGTGCTCACCCCGCTGCCGCCGGCGGTCGCCCGCGCGGTCGAGCACGCAGTCGGACAGCGGACCGACGGTCCGATCCTGCTGAACCGGCGCGGGGTCAGGATGGACCGCCACGCCGCCACCCGCCGCCTGCGCCGCCTCGCGGTGGCGGCGAACGTGCGGCTGCCCCGGATGCATCCACACATGCTGCGGCACACGTTCGTCACCACGATGTTGGACGCCGGCGTCGACCTGCGCGATGTCCAGATCGCCGCCCGTCACGCCGATCCGCGCACGACCATGCGCTACGACCGGGCCCGCAAGAACCTCGACCGACACCCCAACTACATCCTGGCTGCCTACATGGCGTCGGGCACCTGAGCCCGGTCCCAGCGCGCGGGTCGGTCAGCCTGTGCCGTGGGCGTCGAGGTAGTGGCGGATCCGCACGACGATTCCCGGGATGTCGTGGTTGACGGTCTGGCGGATGATCGAGGAGTCCACGAGCAGGTAGCCGTGAGCGATCCGGTTGCGCATGCCCCACATCAGGCGCCAGTCATCACCGAACAGGTCTGCCCGGACTGCCGGATCCACGGTGGCGAGGGTCTCGATCCCAGCGGACAGCCGCATGCACACCGCGTCGATGACGAGCTGGTCCCCGAGGTCGTGGCTGGCGTGGGCCCGCATACGGTCGAAGTGGCTCAGCGCGTCCCCCAGGATCTCCGTGGTGTCTCGGCTCACAGCGCCACCGCCTCGGCCAGCACTCGGTCGCGGAACTCGGGTCGCAGTGCGGCATCTGGGACCAGGTCCACCGGGATCCCGACCAGCTTGCTCAGCTGCTGCTCGAGGGCGCCGAGCCGCATAAGGCTCATCGGGGTCTCCATAGTGAACATCAGGTCGACGTCAGAACCGTCGTGATCCTCACCGGTCGCGACCGAGCCGAACACCCGCACATGGCTACCCCCGGCCTGGGCCACAACCCGTCGGATGTCGCTGGCGTGGGCACGCACCCGCCGGGCGTGCGGTGAGGTGCCATGGAAGTGCAGCAGCCGTGACACCTCCGGCTGGCTACGCCCGATCGCCGTGGCGATCTCGGTCTGGGTCATGCCATCCGCGGCCGCCCGGCGTACCGCGCGCACCAACTCCGCGCGAGCACGACTGATCGACGCGTCGCAACGACGCGCAACCTCCGACAGAGAGACAGTCACGCTCCAACTATAGCAAGAGCTATATGATGCGATCATGCCGCATTGAGAGGGAGGGCCGACCTCGTCGAGGGCACGCCGGGGCGCTCCGACAGTGCGTCTTGAGCCGGTCGGAATCAGCTCAGCGCGCTGAGGAGCCTTTCGAGTTCGCGCGGACACTTAACCAACATGACCGGCGGCCCCTCGGTTCGGGCGGCCCAGGTTCGCATGGTCGCCCGCTTCCGGGTGAAGCTGCGGAAATGCCACACGATGATCGAGTCCGGGGAGAACATCTGCCGAAGGGTCTCCACGTTGCCGTTGCAGATCGGCCGACGGTCGATCACCCGGATGGAGGTGCGCTTCAGCAAGCGACCCAGGCTGATCCAACGCGGATAGTCGAGTCCGATGACGACTTCCGCGCGCGGTTCGACGAGATCGCGAAAGCTCCCGTAGGCGGTGTCGAACACCCATGCCGGCTCGGCCGCCGAGACCGCCGCCAAGGCCCGCACCTCGTCGGCGGGCCGTTGCACCCAGCCTGGCAGCCAGCCGAACTCTTCGTCGGCCAAGTGCACGGGCAGGCCGAGCCGGGCGCCTATCGCGACGGCCGCAGTCGACTTGCCCGAGCCGGTGACCCCGTGCAGCAAAACGCGCTTGGCGCGCTGGACATCGTCCACGGTTGCGGGGGGCACTCAGCGGATGCTACTCCGACGCTCGTTCCGGCGGCTCGGTCGAGGTCAACCGAACGCACTACTTTGCCGCAGTGTGCGTGATGGACGTGCGCTGGCAGCGCAGCTCACCCCTCGGGTGAAGGCAGTATTCCCGCTCGCCACTGCGCCACGATCCGGTGCGCGATGGACGCCTCACCGGGCAGCCCGACCTCGTCCGACTCGACCGCGGCGGTGAGCTCGTCGCGGGTGAACCAGCGCGCATGCTCGATCTCGACCCCGTCCACCTCGATGCCCGTGCCAGCGGCGCGCGCCACGAAGCCGAGCATCAGCGAGCGCGGAAACGGCCAAGGCTGACTGCCCACGTAACGGACGCCCGACAGTCGCAACCCGGCCTCTTCGGCCACCTCGCGATGGACGGCCTGTTCGAGCGACTCCCCCGCCGACACGAAGCCGGCCAGGATCGACATGCGGCCCGTCGGCCACACCGCCTGATGGCCGAGCAGCAGCCGGTCGTCCGCATCGAGGATCGCGACGATGATGGCCGGGTCGCTCCGCGGAAAGCGGTCCCGTCCGCACGCAGGGCAATGCCGCACCAGACCGGCGGCGGTCACCTCAGTGAGCGCCCCGCAGCGGCCGCAATGCGGTGAGGTGCGGTGCCAGTTGACCAGGGCGACAGCAGCAACCACCAGTTCACGCTCGGCGTCGGGCAGTACGGGCATCAGTTCGCGCAAGCCGCCCGCCTGCTGCGACTCGCCGGCCTCGACGAACACCGGCCGGCCCTGCGTCAGCCCGAGCAGGTAGTGCGCCTGGGGATCGTAGGCGCCGCTCGGATGCCGGTCGGGCAACGACAAACCGGCCCCGCCCACGCTGACCAGGCCCGCCGAGTCGACAGCCAGCAGCAGCGCAGCCGGGTCACCCCACTGTCGGAGCACCCACGCCGCATCGCCGCGCAGGTGTTCGCAGCGATCCAGCAGCCCCGCCTCGCCCCAACCGCTCATACCCGTCAACCTATGACCTCACCACCCATCGCAGTCACTGCGTCCGCCCACGCGGCCGACGGCGGCAGCTCGTCGGGCACCACCAGCCGGTCACCCAGAATGTCGAAGAAGCCGGCCCGCACCCGCTGCACCGGAACCCCGGCCAACTCCGCCCACGCCTGCCGGTAGATCGCCAGTTGAATCGGGTCGGCCCGCCCGATGGCCCCGGTCTTCCAGTCGACGACCAGAAACCCGTCGCCCTCGGCGAACACCGCGTCGATGCGGCCCCGGACGATAGTGCCGGCCACCATCATGCTGAACGGCACCTCGACCGCCGCCGGTCGCCGAGTGGCGAACTGTCCGCGCTCGAAGGCCGCGCTCATGCGGGCGAAGTGCGGATCGTCCGGTGGCTCTTGGCCCGGGTCGACGTCGAGCGTCGGCGCCAGCGCGAAACGTTGCTCCAGCCAGCGGTGAAAGCGCGTGCCGAGCCGTTGCGCCGCCACCGGGGCCTGCGGCATCGGACGGCCCGACTCGGCCATGAAGGCCTCGGCGTCGCGAGTCAGTCGCACCAGCCCCGTGGCCGACAGGTAGGCCGGACGCACCGGCGCCGCCGAGTCGACCGCCGACGCCGCGAGGATCGCGAGTTCGTCGTCCCACCGCGACACCTCGGCGCGCTCTTGGGCGGACAACCCGGGCGGCTCCGCCTGCACCAGCAGCTCGCCGGCCGCCTCGACCTGTCGAGCCAACCGCAAGCGACGCTCACGGACGTCGGGGTCGCCGGTCACCGGCCACGCCAGCGCCGCTCCGCTGCCGGCCAACGGATTCGCCTCAACCGGGGGCGGGGCCTCGGCAAGCACCCGGCCATGCCGGGCGATCACGTCGAGGTACGGCGAGGGCACCCGCGGCTTGACCAGCTCGCCCTCCCACTGGTGCGTGCTGACCACCAGCAACTGCTTGGCCCGGGTGACCGCCACGTAGGCCAGCCGATCCTCGGCATGCCGGATCTGCTGCTTCAGATCGGCGGCGTACTGCTTGAACGCCGGATCGGACGCCTCCGCGAGTTGCGGCACCGCCGCGGCATCGCCGCGCAACTCGGCCGGCAGCACCCCCGCGTTGGTCACCCAGTTGTCGGTCACCCGCTCGTTGGGAAACACTCCGTCGGCCATGCCGGGCAGAAACACGGCATGCCATTCCAGGCCCTTGGCCTTGTGCACCGTGAGCAGCTTGACGGAGTCGGCATCACTGACCACCGCCTGATCGAGCCCGACCCCATGCTCACGCTCGGCGTTCAGATAGGCCATCAGCCCGCCCAGGGACGCCTCGCCGTCCACGTCGCAGTACGCCGCGACCGCGTCGGTGAACGCTCCCAGCTGAGCCCCGGACGAACCGGCTGCCGCCAACTCGGCCTCCAGACCCAACGCCGTGACCACCCGCCGGACCAGATCGAGCACCGGCTCACCCGCATGGGCGCGCAAGGCCGCCATCTCGCCGGCCAGCCGGCGGAAGCGGCGCCGCGCCTCGGGGCTGTACGACAGATCCCCGCAGTCGTGCAGCGCCTCCAGCAGACTGGGTGTGGCGACCGCCTCGGCGCCGGCGAGGGCGCGGCCCAGGTCGTCCACAAGGTCACCGGGACGGGGCCCGCGCTCCCCGCGCGCCAGGTCGGTGGCGCGCCTGCCGAGCAGGGCCAGGTCGTTGATGCCGATCGCCCAGCGCGCCGAGGTGAGCAGCCGGATCGCCGCCGGGTTGGCGCTGACGTCGTCGAGCAGCGCCAGCACCGAGCACACCTCGACGATCTCGGGCAGCTCGAGCAGGCCGCCCAGCCCCACGATCTCGACCGGCACGTCACGGCTGAGCAGGTCGGCGTAGATGGCCGGAATCTGCGCATTGCGCCTGACCAGCACGGCAACCCGCGACCAGTGCTCGACCTGGCCCGCCTCGTGCAGCGCCGTGATGCGCTCGCCGACGAAGCGCACCTCGTCGGGCCACGCGGCGAACGACGCCACCTCGATGCGTCCGGACGGGGTGCCCGGCGGCGCGGTCAGCTCGGGCGCCTGCGGCCCGGTGGCCACCAGTGGATCATTGCGCAGCCCCGCGGCCAGGTCGTTGGCCGCAGCCAGGATCAGCGGACCCGAGCGCCGGTTCACGCTCAACGCGAACGAGGCCGCCGGCAGCCCGTCCGTGGTCGGGAAGTCGCTGTCGAACTGCAGGATGTTGCTCGCCGCGGCACCTCGCCACCCATAGATCGCCTGATGCGGATCACCGACCGCGGTGACCGCGTGGCCGCGGCCGTGCTCGACGTCAGGGCCCGAGAACAGCGCCCGCAGCAGCGCCGCCTGCGCCGACGAGGTGTCTTGGTACTCATCGAGCAGCACCACCCGGAACTGCCGCCGCAACAGCTGCCCGACAGTCGGCACCTGCTGGGCCAGCTGGGCCGCGACCGCCATCTGGTCAGCGAACTCCACGTACCCGAGCCGGCGTTTGAGTTCGGCGTAGGCGGTGGCCAGGCCGAGCAGCTCCAGGCGCTGTTCGGTGATGGCGCGCGCCTGCCGCACCGACGCGTACTCGCGCCGGTACCGGTTCGTCGGCGCCTCGTCCAGTGCCCGCAGAAACTCGCGGGCATGCGCACCCACCTGCTCGGGGGCGACCAGGTGCGAGGTGAGGTCGGCGTCGAGTTTGAGCAGCCGCTCGGTGAGCGTACCCGGGGTGAACGCGGACAGGTGGTCGAACGGGCCGGCCGCGTTGGTCACCACCCGCGCCGCCAGCCGGAACCGGGACGCTCCGGTGATCATCACCGGGTCGCTCTCGACGCCCAGCCGAAGGCCGTGTTCGCTGACCAGCCGGGCCGCGAACGCGTCATAGGTGAGCACCAACTGCTCGCCCGCCTCGTCCACTCCTGCGGTGTCGACCACCCCGGCCCGCTGCAGGGCGGTGCGCACCCGGGCCGACAGTTCGGCGGCGGCCTTGCGGGTGAAGGTCAGGCCCAGCACCTGTTCAGGCGCCACCTGGCCGCTGCCGACCAGCCACACCACCCGTGCCGCCATCACGGTGGTCTTGCCCGACCCGGCTCCGGCGATGATCACCCCGGGTTGCAGCGGCGCGGTGATGGCCGCCAGTTGCTGGTCGGAGAACGGCAGCCCGAGCACCTCGCTGAGCTGCTCGGGTGCGGTGAGCGCGCTCACGCCACCACCTGCCGTCCGGACGGCTTGGCGGGGCAACTCTGCGCGAACGGGCACCACTGGCAGCCCTTGCCCGGCGTCGCCGGGTACCGGCCCTCACGCACCAGGGTGACCGCGCGCGACAACCGCTCATGTACCCAGGTGGGCTGACCGGCGTCGGTGTCGTCGAGGCTGGGCCGTTCGCTCAGCGCGGCCTGGTGGAATTGCCGTGGATAGTCGTCCAGGTCGTTGCTCTCGGGCAGCCGCAGGTACACCAGGCAGCCGCCGGCGCTGCGCCCCGCCGCACCCGACGTCGCGTCGAAGCCGCCCGCCTCGATGGCCAGCTGGTACACCCCCAGCTGTTCGTGCGACGCCGTCTCGGCGGCGGTCGGCGGGCGTCTGTTGGTCTTGAAGTCGACCACCCGCAGCCGGCCGTCCGCCACCCGTTCCAGCCGGTCGACGGTGCCGACCAGCTGCACCGGCGTGCCGTCGACCTCGAGGGTGACGTCGAACGACACCTCGACCCCCACCACCTCCGCGTCCTCGTTGGCGGCCTGCCAGTTGACGAACCTGGTCAGCGCCGCCTCGGCCTTGATGCGCTCCGCCTCGGACAGCCAGGCGGCGTCGAAGGGGAGCTCGGCCCACACCTCGTCGAGCCGGCCGGCCAGGTCGGCCAGGGTGAGGTCGTCGGCCCGGGCATGCTCGGCCAGCACGTGGATCACCGAGCCCAAGCTGGCGTTCGCGGTACGTGGCGGGTCGGCGTGCACCTGCCGGGTCAGGTAGTGCTGCCGCGGGCAGGTGAGCAGCCCCGTCAACGCGGACGGGCTGAGTCGCACCGGCAGGGTCGCCGGCCGTGCAACGCCGGTCGGCTCGGCCAGGCCCCACCACAGCGACGGGTGCGCCTCGGCCACCAATGGACGCCCCCGCGCATCGGTGAGCGCGGCCAGCCGGGCCAGCCGCTGCGCCGCGGCCTCGCGCAGCGCCGAGGAGCAGTCCGCGCTGGTGGCGCGCCGGCGCACGTCGGCCACCAGCGCCGGCAGGGTGAGCGGACGATCGCTCGGCCGGTAGTCGCTGATCGGCACGCCCAACTCGGCCAGAAACCGCGACGGCTGGTTGGCCTCGCCGTCGGAGCCCTCCACCGCCGTCACCACCAGCCGCTTGGCGGCCCGGCTGCACGCCACGTGGAACAGCCGCCGCTCATCGGCCAGCGCCTGCCGGGGATCGGCGTGCCCGGCCAGCCCGTCGCTGACCAGTTCGGCCGGCTCGAGAATGGCCCCGCCCTGCCCCGGCGCGGGCCACAGCCCCTCTTGAACCCCGGCCACCACGACGACCGGCCACTGCAGGCCCTTGGCCCGGTGCGCCGTCAGCAGCCGGACGCCCCTGCCACGCACCTCGGCCTCGCGCGCGGTGTCGGCCGGAATCTCTTGCGCCGCCACCTCGGCCAGAAACCCCCGGACGCCGACGGGCCCGGCCGGCTGCTCGGTGGCACCGGCCGCGGCGAACAGGGCGATCACCGCGTCCAGGTCGCGATCGGCCCGTCGGCCGGCCTCGCCGCCGTCGTTGCTGGCGCGTTGCAGCCGCTCGCCCCAGTCGGTGCCCGACCACAACGTCCACAACACCTCGGCCGCTCCGTTGCCCGGCACCGCCAGGGTGCGCCCGGCGGCCCCCAGCAATCCGGCAAAGGCACGCAGCGCACCCACCTCGGCGGTCTCTGGCAGGCCCTCCAGCCGTTCGGGCTCGCTCAGCACGTCGGCGATCAGCTGGCCCGGCGTCCGGCCCACGATGGATGAGCCGGTGGCCTCGCGTTCCACCTCGAGCAGCAGCCGGCCCAGGGTGCGCAGACCCACCGCGTCCACCCGCGCGAACGGCGAGGTGAGCAGGCGTTTTGCCTCGTCGGCATCGAGCTGGCCACCACGCAGTACCACCTCGAGCGCCAGCAGCAGCGGTCGGACGGCCTGCTCGGCCAGCAGCGGGATCTCGTCACCGGCCACCTCGACCGGAATGCCCGCCGCCACCAGCGCCCGGGCGATCGGGGCGAGCTGGCGCCGTCCGGAGCGCACCAGCACGGCCAGGTCGCCGTGGGCATAGCCCTCGTCGAGATGGGCCCGCCGCAACTGTTCGGCGATCAACTGCGCCTGCTGCGACTCCGACGCGCACACCAGCACTGACACCGCGTCAGCAGGCACCTCGGGCAGCCGGCCCGGATCGGGCAATGGCCGCAGCACCGCGGCGGCCTCGTTGCCGAGCACCGGCAGCGGCAGCCGGCGGGACAGCCGGCGCGAGACGGCTGCGAGCTCTGAGGCGGACCCGGAGCGGTGGTTGCCGGGCAACACCAGCACCGGCGCCGGCGCACCGTCGGCGAACGGAAACGTGGCAGCGAACTCGGGCAGCGCCCGCGGGTGCGCCCCACGAAACCGGAACACCACCTGATCGGGGTCGCCGACCGCCAGAATCGGGCCACCGGAGGGCACCAGCGCCCGCAGCAGGCCCAGTTGCGACGGGTCGAGCTCGCCGTACTCGTCGACGATCACTCGCGAGATTCGTGACCGCACCGACCGCACCAGGTCGGCGTCGGTCAGCGCGATCCGGGCCCGATGGACGAGCTCGGCGTAGTCGAGGCTGGCCTCGGCGTCGAGCACGTCGAGATATTCGGCGAAGAAGTGCCCGGTGGTCGTCCATTCGGGTCGCCCCGCCGCGGCCCCGAACGCCACCACGTCTTCGGGATCGAGCCCGAGTTGCCGCACCCGGGCGATCGCTGCGCGCACCTGCCGCGCGAACGTGCGGGTACCGATCGCCTGGCGTACCTCGGCCGGCCAGGCCCCCGCCCCGCGTCCGGTCAGCAGCTCGCGCACCCGGAACTCCTGCTCGGGCGCGGTGAGCAGCCGCGGCTCGGGCTGACCCGGCTCGGCGGCCAGCCGCAACAGCCACAGGCAGAACGCGTGCATGGTGGTGACCCACGGCGGGCTGACCGTGCGGTTCATCGCCCGCGCCACCCGGTTGCGCAGCTGGCTGGCCGAGCGCCGCGCGAAGGTGAGCACCAGGGGCTGGGGGCCGTCAGCCACCCGCTGCCCCAGTTCGAGCGCAGCGGCCGCGGCCACCACCGTGGTCTTGCCAGAGCCCGGCCCGCCGATCACCAGCACCGGCGAATGCCGGTGGTCGTGCACGGCGGCGTGCTGCCATGCGTCGAGCCCCCACCGATCGGGCATGCCAGCGACCTCGTCCATGCCCACATGCAATCATCCGGCACCGACATTCCCCGATCGGCGACACGCGGTTGTGGACGCCCACCTCAGTGACATGTGTCGCAGGGATGTGACAAGGTTTGATGAACCGCCGCGACAGAGCACCGGGTGCGTCCGCGGGGGAACGGACCGGGCCGCACGCCCCGTCCGCAGGGGCAACCGAAGTAGAAGGAGACATGCATGGCGCAGGGAACCGTCAAGTGGTTCAGTGCCGAGAAGGGGTACGGCTTCATCGAGGTCGACGGTGGCACGCAGGACGTCTTCGTGCATCACTCGGCCATCGAAGCCGAGGGTTTCCGCACCCTCTCGGAGGGCCAGAAGGTCGAGTTCGAGATCACCTCGGGTCCCAAGGGTCCGCAGGCCGATCACGTCCGGGGGTTGTGACCAGCGGCATCGACCCACTCAGCTGACCACGGGCCCCTCCAGATCGGACGGGCCCGTCGCCATCGGGTGTGCTTCAAGGGTCGTCATCGGGTGCCCTTCTAGGGTTGTCCCCCACCCCGCGGCAGGCCTGGCGTACTAGATTGGTCGCACACCTTGTTGACCCAGCGAGAGGCTGTTCATGAGCTCGACCACTCCGCCCGCCGGTGCCGCCGCGCCCATGCCACTGCAGCCGCCGGCGACCCTCACCCTGACCGTGCCCGAGGCGCCCTCCGCCGTCGTCGCCACCCAGGCGCCGGCCATTGCACCGCAGGTCGAGGCGGCTCAGGTTCCGGTGCTCGACGCCAAGGTTGACGAGTTCCTGCACGCCCTCGATTCCGCCGAGGCCAAGTCGCCCACGTTCACCGCCCAGGCCGACGCGGTGCGCAGCATGGGCGACGTCGACATCCGTAAGGCCGCCGAAACCTCCAACCGGCTGCTCAACGCGCCGGTGCGCGCGCTCAAGGAGGGCGGGCTCTCGGAGGGCTCCAAGGTGGGGCAGACGCTCGTCCAGCTGCGCCGCACCGTCGAAGAGCTCGATCCCGGCCAGGCCCGCGGCACCAAGAAGTTCCTGGGCATGATCCCGTTCGGCGATCAGGTCACCGACTACTTCCGCCGCTACCAGAGCTCGCAGCAGCAACTGAACGGCATCCTGCATGCGCTGCGCAGCGGCCAGGACGAGCTGACCAAAGACAACGTGGCCCTCGGCATGGAGAAGCAGAACCTGTGGACGGTGATGGGCCGGCTCAACCAGTACGTCTACATCGCCGAACGGCTCGACTCGCGGCTGTCGGCGCAGATCGCCGAACTGCAGATGAGCGACCCCGACAAGGCCAAGGCGCTCAGCCAGGACGTGCTGTTCTACGTGCGCCAGAAGCACCAGGATCTGCTCACCCAGCTGGCGGTGTCGATCCAGAGCTACCTGGCGATCGACATCATCATCAAGAACAACATCGAGCTGATCAAGGGTGTCGACCGGGCCTCCACCACCACCATCTCGGCGTTGCGCACCGCCGTCATCGTGGCGCAGGCGCTGGGCAATCAAAAGCTGGTGCTCGACCAGATCACGGCGCTGAACACCACCACCTCGCAGATGATCCAGCGCACGTCCGAGATGCTCAAAGAGAACTCGGCCCAGATCCAAGAACAAGCGGCCAGCTCGACCATCGGCCTGGAGCAGCTGCAGGCGGCCTTCGCCAACATCTACTCCACGATGGATTCGATCGACGCGTTCAAGGCCCGCGCCCTCGACACCATGGCGCAGACGATCGGCGTGCTCGAGGGCGAGGTGGTCAAGTCCAAGGAATACCTTGACCGGGTCTCGCATCAGGACACCCGCTCATCCACGATGCCGCAGATCAACCTCTGAACCCCACTGGCGGACGTCCGGCGTCCGCGAGCACCACGACAACAACGACACCACTGGACGGACGATGGGTTTCTGGGACTGGCTGACCGGCCGCGACGCTGCCCCGCCGCTGGTGCCCGAACCCGAGGTCGACCCGGCCCCGACCGAGGCCGACATCATGGCCTCGCTGGCCGGCGTCGAGCAGTTGATCGCCTCGGGCACCTTGCCGGCGGTGGTGCGCTCCAGGGCCGGCAAGGTCACCCAGCTGGTGCGTCGCACCTTGCCACGGCTCGATTCGCTCGGTCTGGGCAGCTATGACAGCTACTCGGTGGTGGCCACCGCCACCGACTACCTGCCCGAGGCGATCGGCGCCTATCTTCGGCTGCCGCGCGACTGGGCCGACTCCCGTCCGGTCGAGAACGGCAAAACCCCACTGCTGCTGCTGGTCGACCAGCTGGACCTGCTGGGCGCCACCATGGAGAAGATCTACGACGCGGCCAACTCCACCGATGCGGCCGCCCTGATCACCCACGGACGGTTTCTGCAGGAGCGCTTCGGCCATCCCACGGCCGCGGTCGACCTGACCATGCCGCCGCCCACCGACCAGCCACCCGACCCCTTATCTTTGGAGCGCCCGTGAGCAGTCCTGATCTGGCCACCGCCCTCGACGACCTGACCGCCGTCGCCGACGCGGCACGCGTCGACGCTGCGGCGGCACGCGTCGAGGGCGAACAGCTCGCGGCGGCGGTGTCGGAATAGGCGGTGGGTTCGTTCGTCGACTGGTGCGTGGCCACGCAACGTGCGATCAGCGCCAACGAGTTCATGGACGCCGCCCTGCGCGGCCGAAAGTTCCGCACCTCGGCCACCCCGCTGGTGGCGCAGCTGCACAACGCCCGATCGACGCACGCCGTGCCGTACGCGAAAGCGCTGGCCGAGGTCGCCACCGCCGCCGCGCTGCTGGGCACCCCGACGCCGCAGAGCACCGGTGCGGCGCAGGGCGCGGCCGGGGTACAGCTCGGCGCCGCGCAGGGCCTGGTCGCCCGGCCGGGCCTGAGCGCGCCCACCGCCCGGGACGCCGACTTCGTCCGGCATGCACCACAGATCCTCTCCAGCGTGCTGGACCGGATGCACGAGAACCAGGCCCGGCTGCTCGACCTGCACCAGCTCGACCCGTTCGGCCCGGGCGCTATTCCCGGGCTGGGCGGCACGTCCGTCGCACCCCCGAACGCACCCGCCACGCAGGCCGGGCAACCTCCCGTCCAGGCCGCACCGCCGCCCGAGCAGCCCACCGCACCGGCCGAGGCCGAGCAACCCGAGCCCGAGCCTGAGCCCGAGAAGAGCCTGGACGAACTGCTGGCCGAGCTGGACGGGCTGGTCGGGCTGAGCAAGGTGAAGGCCGAGATCCATCGGCAGACCGCTGTGCTCAAGGTGGACGCGCTGCGCGCCAAAGCCGGGCTGAAGAGCCCCACCATCACCCGGCACCTGGTCTTCGTCGGCAATCCCGGCACCGGCAAGACCACCGTGGCGCGCCTGGTGGCCGGCATCTACCGGGCTGTCGGGCTGTTGTCCAAGGGCCAGCTGGTCGAGGTCGACCGCTCCGAGCTGGTCGCCGGGTACCTCGGGCAGACCGCCATGAAGACCGCCGAGGTAGTGGGCAAAGCCGAGGGCGGCGTGCTGTTCATCGACGAGGCCTACAGCCTCAACGGCGACCAGTACGGCGAAGAGGCGATCAACACGCTGGTCAAAGAGATGGAGGACAAGCGCAACGACCTGGTCGTGATCGTTGCCGGCTACCCGTTGCCGATGCAGGTGTTCATCGCCCAGAACCCGGGCCTGGCCAGCCGCTTCCGCACCACGATCGGCTTCGACGACTACACCGACGCCGAACTCGAGCAGATCTTCACCGGCATGGTCGCCGCCGCCGACTACGACCTGGGCGAGGGCTGTCTCGACGCCTTCCGCGCCCTGCTCGAGCACCAGGTGCGCGACGAAACCTTCGGCAACGGACGCTTCGCCCGCAACATGCTCGAGGCCGCGATCGGCAAGCACGCCTGGCGGTTGCGCGACGTGAGCGAGCCGACGCTGGACGCGCTGCGCTCGCTGCTGCCCGCGGACCTCGAAACCGACGGCGCGCCCGTCATCGACTGGACCGGTGTGCCCGGCGGGCAGCTGGAGCCGCCGGTCGAGCCCACCAACCCGGTGGCACGGACGGAGGGTGCGACGTGAGCGCCCCGGCACCCGTGGCCAGCGCACCGGCACCCCCCGCACCGTCCGGTTCGTCCGGTTCGTCCGGTTCGTCCGGTTCGTCCGCCGCGGCGGCAGCCGCGCGCGGGTCGGCCGCCGCCTCGTCCCGGCGGCCCGGAACCCCGCTCTCGGTACGCCGATTGCGGCGCTTGCAGGTGGGCGCCGTTGCCCTGCTGCTGGCGTTCGGCGCCTTCGTGCTGACCGCGCTGGGCATCTCACTGAGCGCCGCCGCGTCCGCCGAGCAGACGCTGACCCAGTACTACCGGCTGGCCGACGCCCGCGTGCAGGCACTCGAGGTGCAGCAGAGCGCCAACACCTGGGCGCTCACCCCCACATCACCAGTGCGCACCGAGCTCAACGAACACCTCGGCACGCTGGCCAGCACGCTCGCCGATGCTGCCGGGGTGAACGCCGACCGGGATCGCCTGTTGCCCCTTTCGGGAGCGGTGGTCAGCTACGGCATGACCCTGCAGAACGCGCTGAACGCCAACGGCGAAGCGTCCGCGGCGATTCTGGCCAAGGCCGACGCCCAACTCACCGACGAGCTGCTCACCCCGCTTCAGGCCGCGAACACGGTGGCCGGTGACCGGCTGGTGGCGAACCTGACCGGCACCTGGTTCCTGTGGGTGCTGGGGGGCGCGGTGCTCGCCGGAGCCGGACTGGTGGCGATCCTGATGGCCCTGGCCAAGGTGTCCCACCGCTACCTGAACCTGGGGGTGGCCGCCGGTGTGCTGTGCGCGCTGGTCTCGGCGATCGTGGTCGCCGTGCTCAGCTCGAGCGCGTCCTCGGTGGCCACCGGGTTCGCTGCTGCCGACCGGGCCGCCCTCGACGCCGTCACCACGGCGCAGCAGCAGGTGGCCCAGGCTCGGGCCGACGAACTGTTGTCGATCGGCCTGAAGTCGGCCGGCGGCACATACCAGCAGCGCTGGACGACCGGTTACAGCGCCGCCAAGAGCGCGCTCGGCGAGGTGCCGGACGCCGGTGACACCACCACCGCGCTCAGCCTGTACAGCGCGTCCCACACCACGGTGGTCACCGAACTCAAGGCGTCCAACTGGTCCGGTGCAGCCACCAAGGCCCTCGCCGCCGGCAAACAGACGGGGGCGTTCACCGAGCTGCAGTCCGCGCTGACCTCGCTGGCCACCACCACCCGCAGCCCGGTCACCGCCTCGGTGGCGGGCGTCCGCTCGTCCACGATCGGCGGCATCACCGGCGTCGTGCTGCTCACCCTGGCCGGCGCGGTGCTGGCGTACTGGGGCGTGGCGCGCCGCCTGGAGGAGTACCGATGAGCCCCGTCACCGCGCCGGCCGCACCGGGCCGGCTGAACGAGCCGGTCCAGCCGCAGGCGATGGCCGGCTACCTGGGCGAGCTGGACGCCTGGGTGGCCGCGCGCCGCAGCGAGCTGGCCGCACTGGACGCCGAGATCATCAGTCGCAAGCTGGCCGCCCTGACCGACGACGTGCAGCTTTCCCTGGCCCTGTGGCAGGCGGTCAAGAGCCGCTACGACCTGTTGCTGGTCAGCTGGGATTCCGGACGGGTCGGCCCGGCCGAGTGCGCGCGGCTCTCGTCGCTGATCTGGGGACGGCTCGACACCGGCGCCT
The DNA here is from genome assembly GCA_016711205.1 of Micropruina sp. Classification (GTDB taxonomy): domain Bacteria; phylum Actinomycetota; class Actinomycetes; order Propionibacteriales; family Propionibacteriaceae; genus Micropruina. Next base: position 954,275 of record JADJTM010000001.1, read on the forward strand.
CGGCGTCGGCGCAGTTGGCCGGCATGGCGGTGTCACTGCCCGAGGCGTGCCGGCTCTCCGACGCTCTGGTGGCCCAGCTGCGGCAGAAGCTCAACCTCGACCCCAACGCCGAGCAGCTGGCCCGCCGGCTGCGCGACCTGCGGGCGCAACTGGAGCGCATCCGCGAACAGGTCACGCTCGAGCCGCCCACCGCGCAGCAGGCGGCGAGCGCCCAGGTGGCCCAGCTGGCGGCCCGGGTCGCCGACCTGGAAGGCAAACGTGAGCGCGGCGGCGACATCGGCGGCCTGCTCGGACCGCTCGAGATCGACGCGGCCCGCTACGAGCGCGATCTGATCGTCGGCGGTGCCCAGCGTCGCGAGAACCGCGATGCGCTGGCCCGGGCCCGTGAGGCCACCGACGAGCTGACCGCGCGCGAGCAGGCGCTGCGGCAGCTGGTGGCGAACACGGTGGCGGCGGTCTCGCCCGCGCCCAAGTACGCGGTGCCGGACGTGGCCGCGCTCGGCCCCGTGCCCAACACCCGTCAGGCCATCGATGCCCACCTGCAGCGGCTGGCGCAGGTCAGCCGGGCCATGCAGGTGGTTCAGGACGCCTACACCGCCGCCCTGGTCGAACGCGACGCCCAGCTCGCCCTGGTCGATGCCCTGCGGGCCAAGGCCGCCGCGCTCGGTCACTCAGACGATCCCGACTTCGCCGAGCTGACCGGTCAGGCCGCGCGGCTGCTGCAGCGTCGTCCGGCACCGATGGCCGTGACCCGGCAACTGCTGCCGGCCGCCCAGGCCCTGCTCGACTGGCTCGCCGAAACGGGTGCGCGATGAAGTGCCGCCAGCCCGGCTGCACCGGCACCATCGTGGACGGCTACTGCGACGTCTGCGGCATGCCCGGCAACGCCACCACCATGCCGGTCGGACGCGGCGTGCCTGGCCGCAAGCCGTCCAGCACCGCCAGCGGCCCGTGTCGCCAGCCGGGCTGCCGGGGGCAGATCGCGGACGGCTACTGCGACACCTGCGGCATGCCTCCCGAGTCGGCGCTGGCGCCCACCGTCTCGTCGGTGACCAGGGCCTCGGTCCAGTTGGGGTCCACCGCTCTGGGCTCGGCGCGTGCGACGTCGTTCGGCGCCCGTCCGGCCCGCCGGGTGCCCAGCACGGGCCGACTGCGCATGGGACGCATCGGCCAGGGCCTCACCGTGGTGCCTCCCGCGCCCGCGGTCGACCCGGCCAAGGCGGTGATGTCCAACCCCCAGCTGGCCGAGGACAAGCGGATCTGTCCCGCCTGCGGCGCCCGGGTCGGACGCTCCCGCGACGACACCGCCGGCCGCTCCGACGGGTTCTGTCCCAAATGCGGGGCCGTCTTCTCGTTCAGTCCCAAGCTGGTCGCCGGTGATCTGGTCGCCGGGCAGTACGAGGTGGTCGGCCCGTTGGCGCACGGCGGCATGGGCTGGATCTACCTGGCCCGCGACCGCAACGTCTCCGACCGCTGGGTGGTGCTGAAGGGCCTGCTCAACACCGGCGACGCGGACGCGCTTCGTGCCACCATCTCCGAGCAGCAGTTCCTGGCCACCGTCGAGCATCCGCTAATCGTCGAGATCTACAACTTCGTCACCCACGAGAACAACGCCTACATCGTGATGGAGTACGTCGGCGGACGTTCCCTCAAGCAGCTGCTCAAGCAGCGTATGGAGGCGGCCGGCGGCAACTACGACCCGCTGCCGGTCGACCAGGCACTCGCCTTCCTGATCGAGATCCTGCCCGCCTTCAGCTACCTGCACGACCTGGGACTGCTGTACTGCGACTTCAAACCCGACAACGTCATCCAGGTCGGCGACTCGCTCAAACTGATCGACCTGGGCGGCGTGCGGCGGATCACCGACGACGAGTCGCCGATCTACGGCACGGTGGGCTACCAGGCGCCCGAGGTGGCCGGCGCCGGCGCCACCGTCGCCTCCGACATCTTCACCATCGGACGCACCCTGATGGTGCTCTGCGCCGAGGTGCCCGAATATCAGGGCGACTACGAGTTCAGCACGCCGCCGGCCGAGCAGCTGCCGGCCTTCGCCCAGTACGACTCGCTGTACCGGCTGCTGCTCAAGTGCTGCGCGCGCGACCCGGGCGACCGCTTCGACTCGGCCGAGGATCTGCGCTTGCAGATGCTCGGCGTCCTGCGCGAGGTGGTGTCGGCCCGTACCGGCGGCACCGCCGGCACCTCGGCGGCGTCCCCACTGTTCGAGGCGCCGACGGTCTCCAGTGACCGGTTCGACTGGCGTCAACTGCCGCAACTGCGCTCCGACCCGTCCGACCCGATGGCGGACTGGCTCGACTCGTTGACGCTGACCGACCCCGTCGAGCGGCTCGGCGACCTGATGCGGCCGCCCACGGTGACCACCGGGGTACTGCTGGCCCGCTGCCTGGCCGCCCTCGAAACCACCAACCAGCGGGTGCTGGACGTCAACGTGCACACGCTGCTGACCGAGGATCCCTGGGAGTGGCGGGCGGTCTGGATGGCCGGCCTGGGTGCACTTCTGCGCGGCGACAACGCCACCGCGCTGTCGTCGTTCAACGCGGTCTACGGCCAACTGCCCGGTGAGCTGGCACCCAAGTTGGCGCTCGCGGTGGCGTGCGAGTTGGCCGGCCAGCCCGACGTGGCAGAGAGCCTGTACCGCATCTGCGCCGCCACCGACGCCAACTACGTCGCGCCGGCCGGCTTCGGACTGGCCCGCATCCGGGCGTCGCGGGGCGACCTGACCGGTGCGCTGGGGGCGTTGGAACTGATTCCGCAGACCTCACGCGGCTACCTGGAATCGCAGAAGTTGACCGTCGAGCATCTGGTCGCACTTGGCAAGGACGCCGCGCACCTGGGCGAGGCGCTCAAGGTGCTGCAGCACGCTCGGCTGGACGAACGCAGCCAGCTCGGCTATGAAACGGCGATCTGCGAGCGGGCGCTCACCCTGGCTGACAAGGGCGCGGTCAAGCTGGGCACGGTCTCGTTCACCGAGGGCAGCCTGCGCGACCGGTTGGAGGCCGGCTACCGGCGGCTGGCCCAATTGAGCGCCGACCCCAATGAACGTGCCGAGTTGGTCGACCGGGCCAACGCGATCCGAGTCTGGAGCCTGCTGTGAGCGACGACCCACGCACCCCCCGCCAGCCCACTTCCCTCCACACCCACCGCACCCACCCAGCCGGCCCAGGCAACCCCGCCGGCCCAGGCAACCCCGCCGGCCCAGGCAACCCCGCCGACCCACTCAATGCAACCGTCCGGCCCTCCTCCCGCCTCCGACTGGCCGCTGTGGGCCACGTCCCAGCGGGCGGGCGAGCTGGCCGCCGAACAGCAGCGCGCGGCCCAATCGCCGGCCCCGCAGGAGTTTTCCACGTTGCCGCTGGCCGCACCCTGTCCGGACTGCGGGCGTCCGGTGCGTCCGGACGAGAGGTACTGCGAGAACTGCGGTGCGGACGTGCATCCGCACGTGGCCGCGCCCGCGGCGTCCGAGAACGTCTCGGAGGCGACCCTCCGACTCAACCGGCCGCAACCGACCCGGCCGGCCTGCCTGGAGTGCGGCGGTGACGTGGACGTCGACGGCTACTGCCAGACCTGCGGCACCAAGGCGCCTTCCCCCCGCGACCACTTCGAGGCCTCCCCCGCCGACTGGGTGGGGGGCGTCTGTGACCGTGGTGTGGTGCACAACCGCAACGAGGACGCGATGGCCCTGTGGGCGGCGCCCGCACCGGCTCGCGACGCGGTGCTGGTGGTGTGCGACGGGGTGACCTCGTCGCAGGACTCCGATGTGGCCTCACTCGCGGCAGCCGAGCGGGCGCGCGACGTGCTGGCGGCCTCGCAGCCCACCGGCCTGGGCACCCTCGAGAGCCACGATGCCGCGCTCGCCGACGCCCTCGTCAACGCCGCCGCGCAGGCCAACGAGGCAGTGCTGGCCACCACGTCCGCCGCCAGCGAGAACGCCGCCTCGTGCACGTTCTCGGCCGCCGTGGTGCACGGCGAGCACATCCACTGGGCATCGCTGGGCGACTCGCGGGTCTACTTCCTGGGCGCGGGGTCGGTGGTGCAGCTCAGCACCGACGACTCGGTGGCCGAAGAGCTGATCCGCGCCGGCTCGTCCCGATACGAGGCCGAGAACGGCCCGCAGGGGCACGCGATCACCAGGTGGCTGGGCCGCGACTCGGACGACATCGTGCCCCGCACCGGCGTCCACACGGTGCGCACCGACGGCTGGCTGGTGGTCTGCTCGGACGGACTGTGGAACTACGCCTCCGAACCGACGGCACTGTTCGCCCAGCTGGCCGAGGCCGACGTCGACGGCGCGACGCCCACTCAGGTGGCGGGCCGGTTGGTGCGCTGGGCGAACGATCAGGGCGGCCGCGACAACGTGACGGTGGCATTGGCCAAGCTCACCCCTGCCGGTGCGGCTACCCTGAACGAGGCGTCACCGGCAGCCGCGGACGCTTCGTCAGAGGCGGCCGCTGCGGAACCGCAGGCCGAACCGAACGGAGAAGAGAAGATCTGATGGCACTGTTCACCTCCGCGGTCTACCAGAACGAGTTCCTCCCCGACGGCGGCACCGACGTCAACTCGATCGTCACGATCGCCTGCAGTGGCGCGGGCGCGGCCGGGCAGACCGGCAGCGGCGACGCCGGCGAGATCATCATCGTCGACACCTCCGGCTCGATGGGTGAGCGCAACATGCAGGCCGCCAAGCAGGCCGCCATGGTGGCGCTCGACCACATCCTCGATGGCACCTACTTCGCGGTGGTCGCCGGCAACCACAAGGCGTACCTCGCCTACCCGATGGTGCAGTCCGGGGCCGGCATGGTGCGCATGGACGCGCGCACCCGGGCTGAGGCGCGGCGCGCGATCAGCTTCTTCCGCGCCGACGGCGGCACCGCGATGGGCAACTGGCTCAATCTGGCCAAGGCGTTGTTCGACTCGATCGGCGGGCTGGCGCAGAAGCATGCGATTCTGCTGACCGACGGCGAGAACCACAACGAAACCCCCAGCAACTCGACCAGGCGATCCGCAACTGCATCGGCCGGTTTCAGGTGGACTGCCGCGGCGTCGGCGTCGACTGGAAGGTGCCCGAGATCCGCACCATCGCCCAGGCATTGCTGGGGTCGGTGGACATCATTCCCAACCCGTCCCAACTGGGTCAGGTCTTCGCCGAACTGATGCAGAAGTCGATGGGCCGCGGGGTGGCGCAGGCCGACCTGCGGGTGTGGATTCCGCAGGGCGCGCAGGTCCTGTTCGTCCGTCAGGTCTCGCCCACGGTCGAGGACCTCACCCAGCGGGGCGTGCCGATCAACCCGCTCACGCAGGCCTACCCGACCGGTTCGTGGGGGGACGAGGAGCGCGACTACCACCTGCAGGTGCGGTTGCCGGCCAAGTCGGTGGGCCAGGAGCAACTGGCCGCGCGGGTGCAACTGGCCGTCGGCTCCGAGGTGCTCACCCAGGGTCTGGTGAAGGCCAAGTGGTCCTCCGACACCAACCTGACCGCGCAGATCAACCCCGAGGTGGCGCACTACACCGGCCAGACCGAGCTGGCGACGGCGATCCAGGAGGGCCTGGCCGCCAAGGCGGTCGGCGACGAGCGCACCGCCACCACCAAGCTGGGCCGCGCCGCGCAACTCGCGGTGCGCACCGGCAACGCAGAGGCGACCGCGAAGCTACGCAAGGTGATCGACATCGACAACGCCGAAACCGGCACCGTGCGGCTCAAGCGCACCGTCGACAAAGCCGACGAGATGGCGCTCGACACCGCCTCAACCAAGACCACCAGAATCCGAGGCTGACATGCCGACCTGCCCCGCCGGACACCATACGTCCGCCGACGACTACTGCGACACCTGCGGCCTGCCGATCGACGCCGGCCGGCCGGGCGAGCCGGTGGCGGCACCGGCTCCCGCCGCAGTGGGTGTCCAGTGCCCCCACTGCGCCACGGTGAACGCCCCGGACGCCCTGTTCTGCGAAGCCTGCGGCTACGACTTCACCACCGGCACCCTGCCTCGGACGGCCACGCCCCCGGTCACGAGCGCACCGTCCGCCGGGCCTGTCGAGACCCCATCGGTGGTCGAGGCCGCGCAGGAAGGTCCTGTCGAGACCCAGCCGGCGTCCGAGGCCCCGCAGGAAGGCCCTGTCGAGACCCAGCCGGCGACCGAGACCCCGCAGGACGTGCCAGTCGAGACCCCACGGGAGTCCCAGGCCGCGCAGCAGGACGAGAAAGTGGATTCTTTCGAGACCCAGCCGGCGTCCGAGACCCCGCAGGGCGGGCCAGTCGAGACCCCACCAGCGTCCGAAGCCCCGCTGGTCGAGCCGGTCGAGCCACCGCAGGTCCAACCTGTCGAGACCCCGGCTCCGGCACCCTCAATCAGCGCGACCCCGCCACCGGCCGAGCCGTGGGAGGCTTCGGCCGCCCCCGACCCGTCCCCCGGACCGCTCACCCCGCACGGCGGACGCCTGCTGCACCCGCAGCCGACCACGGTGGAGTGGGTGGCTGAGGTGTGGATCGATCCGGACTGGTACGCCACGCAGGGTTCCACGGACGCCCTGCCGTCCCCCGGTCTGCCCGAGGTCGTTCCGCTGCGGGCCACGTCCGCGCTGATCGGGCGGGTTTCGATCAGCCGCAACATTCACCCCGACCTCGACTGCGATCCCGACACCGGGGTGAGCCGTCGGCACGCGCAAGTCACCACCGACGGCACCCGCTGGTGGATCGAAGACCTTGAGTCAGCCAACGGCACGTTCGTTGGGCCGTCCGCCGGTCCGCTGCCGACCATGCCGATCGGACGCGGCCGCGTCGAGTTCGCCCTGGACCAGCGGCTCTACGTGGGCGGCTGGACGCGGATCGTGATCCGTCGGGCCACCGAGGACGAGCAGCAGGCCTACTGATCCGGGCTCCGGCGGCAAGCCGCCCGACCCAGCCAGCTCGCGGCACCCGTCATCCCGGCGAATGCCGGGATCTCGGACGATCGGGACGCCCGCCGCTGGCCAGATCCCGGGTCAAGCCCGGGATGACGCGCCGCGGGGCTGCGGCAACGGACCGACCCGACCCAGCCAGCTCGCGCCACCCGTCATCCCGGCGAATGCCGGGATCTCGCACGAGCTGGACGCAAGGCGCTGGCCAGATCCCGGGGCAAGCCCGGGATGACGGACCCGCACCACAGAGAGTGAAGCCCCGGCTGGTCATCCCGGCGAATGCCGGGATCTCGGTCCACGCCATCCAGCACGCGTAAGCTCGCGGAAATATTCATTCGAACATTGCTTGCCGCAGAGCCGGGTCTGTTCGAAAACTGTCAGAGCCGACATTTAGCGTGGAGTCATGGAGCAGTACCGCGACCTGACCGAGGCCCAACTGGTGGCCGTGGTGGACGCTGCCCTGAACCAACTCACCTGCGAGCGGCTCACCCTGAACACCGATCGTGAACAGCTCGCTGTGTTGGCGGCGGCGATCCGTGCCCAGGGCCGGCTGCTGACCTGGCTGCAAACCCGGGCCGCCCAGCTGGATGCCACCGAAGTAGCCCAACGGGCCCATGACACCTCACTGACCACCTGGGCGATCACCACCCTGCGATACACCCACCGCGAAGCAGCCCGACTGGTGAAGACCGGGCAACGGCTCACCCGCTTCCCGACCATCGCCCAGGCCGCCCTGGCCGGCGAGCTGCACCCGGCCCAAGCCGAAGCGATCACCGCCGTGTTGGCCGACCTGCCCGACGACCTACCAACCGCCACCATCGCAGACGGTGAGCAGTTGATGGTGCAGTTCGCGGGCAGCCACAACTCGGCCGAACTGCGCCGGCTGACCAACCACCTGCTCGAATGCGTCGCCCCCGACATCGCCGAGGCAAAGGAAGCCGACCGGCTCGAACGGCAACACCGCCAAGCACAACGTAACCGGCACCTGAGCTTCACCCCCGATCATCACGGGTCGGTGTTCATCCGCGGCAGCCTGCCCAGCACCGATGCCGAGCAGTTCATCTGAGGTTCCCCCCGAATCGTGGAGGCATCAGCTATAAGGAGTAGCTATGCCTGAGAATCGCAAGAAGTACGACGCGGAGTTCCGTGAGGGAGCGGTCCGGATCGTCGAGGAGACCAGGAAACCGATCGCCCAGGTGGCTCGGGATCTGGGGGTGAACGAGGGCACGCTGGGGAACTGGGTGAACCAGGCCCGGGCTGCCCGGGAAGGCCACGGCGAGCTGGCCAAGGACGACTATGAGGAGCTGCGGCGGCTGCGGGCCGAGGTCGCCGAGCTGCGGATGGAGCGTGATGTCCTCAAGCGTTCCGTGGTCTTGTGGGTGAAAGAGGCGACGAAGTGAGCGTGGCACGCTTCATCGCTGACCAGAAGACCTTCTGGCGGGTGCCCGTCGCGGTGTGCTGTGCCCTGCTCGGGGTGAGCGTGTCGTGGTTCTACAAGTGGTGGCCGCGCGCCATGGCCGGCGGGCCGCCGACGAAGCGGGCGAAACGCCGCGCCGAGGTGGATGCGGCGGTGAAGACCGCGTTCACCGCTGCTCGTGGGCTGCACGGCTCGCCGCGGCTGGTGCACGATCTGCGGGATGCCGGCTGGGCCATCTCCGAGAAGACGGTGGCCGATTCGATGCGCCGCCAACAGTTGGTGGCTAGGCGAATCAGACGCCGCAACGGGCTGAGCAAGCAGGATCTGAGCGCGCCGAAGTTTCCCGACCTGATCAAACGCGACTTCACCGCGCAGGCGCCGAACTGCCGCTGGGTGGGTGACATCACCGAGATCCCGACCGATCACGGCAAGTTGTATCTGGCCACCGTGATCGACCTGTTCAGCCGCCGTCTGCTGGGTGCGGCGACCGGGCTGCATCCGGACGCGCAGCTGGCCTGCGACGCGATCAAGATGGCCGTCGCCACCCGTGGCGGAAAGCGGGTGATCTGGCGCGACGACCAGACCCAACAAGTGATCTTCCACACCGACCGGGGCTCCACCTACACCGCCAAATCGTTCACCAAGCTGTGCCGGAAAATGGGCATCCGGCAATCCATGGGCCGGGTCGGGTCCTGCTTCGACAACGCCGCCGCCGAAGCCTTCTTCTCCAGCCTGGAATGGGAAGTGCTATCCCGGCACCGGTTCGCCGACACCCAACACGCCCAAGCTGCCGTGCTCGAGTGGTGCTACGGCTTCTACAACCACACCCGCCGGCACAGCAGCGCTGACATGATGAGCCCAATCAACTACGAAACCGCCGCCCTCAACCGAGAAGCGGCATGACGAACCCTCCACGGTTCGGGGTGAACCTCAATCGCCCTCATCGACTCCTACGTGACCGCACAACAAGGCATCGACAAACTCGACCCGCTCACCCCCACCCTCACCCCCGGCATGCGCCGCGCCGACGCACTCATGGCCCTCGTCCACGCCCACCAGCAATGCGCACACGCACCGAACCGGGCCGGGGACCGGCCCCGCGCCACCATCACCCTCAACTACCACACCCTGCACGCCGCCGCCCACCAGCACGGACTGTTGCAGGGCCGGTTGATCTCCACCGGTGAACCCATCCCCGGCAGTGTGCTGCGCCGCCTCCTGTGCGACGCCGACATCCTGCCCATCGTGCTCGACGGCGACAGCCAACCCCTGGATGTGGGCCGTGCCCAACGGCTCGTCACCCCACCGATTAGGGCCGCCCTCGAAATCCGCGACCAAGGCTGCGTGTTCCCCGGATGCGACAAACCACCCGCCGCCTGTCACGCCCACCACATCGTGAGGTTCCCCCCGAATCGTGGAGGCATCAGCTATAAGGAGTTGCTATGCCTGAGAATCGCAAGAAGTACGACGCGGAGTTCCGTGAGGGAGCGGTCCGGATCGTCGAGGAGACCAGGAAACCGATCGCCCAGGTGGCTCGGGATCTGGGGGTGAACGAGGGCACGCTGGGGAACTGGGTGAACCAGGCCCGGGCTGCCCGGGAAGGCCACGGCGAGCTGGCCAAGGACGACTATGAGGAGCTGCGGCGGCTGCGGGCCGAGGTCGCCGAGCTGCGGATGGAGCGTGATGTCCTCAAGCGTTCCGTGGTCTTGTGGGTGAAAGAGGCGACGAAGTGAGCGTGGCACGCTTCATCGCTGACCAGAAGACCTTCTGGCGGGTGCCCGTCGCGGTGTGCTGTGCCCTGCTCGGGGTGAGCGTGTCGTGGTTCTACAAGTGGTGGCCGCGCGCCATGGCCGGCGGGCCGCCGACGAAGCGGGCGAAACGCCGCGCCGAGGTGGATGCGGCGGTGAAGACCGCGTTCACCGCTGCTCGTGGGCTGCACGGCTCGCCGCGGCTGGTGCACGATCTGCGGGATGCCGGCTGGGCCATCTCCGAGAAGACGGTGGCCGATTCGATGCGCCGCCAACAGTTGGTGGCTAGGCGAATCAGACGCCGCAACGGGCTGAGCAAGCAGGATCTGAGCGCGCCGAAGTTTCCCGACCTGATCAAACGCGACTTCACCGCGCAGGCGCCGAACTGCCGCTGGGTGGGTGACATCACCGAGATCCCGACCGATCACGGCAAGTTGTATCTGGCCACCGTGATCGACCTGTTCAGCCGCCGTCTGCTGGGTGCGGCGACCGGGCTGCATCCGGACGCGCAGCTGGCCTGCGACGCGATCAAGATGGCTGTCGCCACCCGGGGTGGCCGCAAGGCGATCTGGCGAGAAGACCAGACCCAACAAGTGATCTTTCACACCGACCGGGGCTCCACCTACACCGCCAAGAGCTTCACCAAGCTGTGCCGGAAAATGGGCATCCGGCAATCCATGGGCCGGGTCGGGTCCTGCTTCGACAACGCCGCCGCCGAAGCGTTCTTCTCCAGCCTGGAATGGGAAGTGCTATCCCGGCACCGGTTCGCCGACACCCGACACGCCCAAGCTGCCGTGCTCGAGTGGTGCTACGGCTTCTACAACCACACCCGCCGGCACAGCAGCGCTGACATGATGAGCCCAATCAACTACGAAACCGCCGCCCTCAACCGAGAAGCGGCATGAGGAACCCTCCACGGTTCGGGGTGAACCTCATCGTGCCCTGGTGGGCCGGCGGCGCCACCGCCCTACACAACCTCGTCCTGCTCTGCCCCCACCACCACGGCCTCATCGAACCCAGCCACGACCCCGAACGCCGACCGGTTGGAGATGACCCTTGATGCCGGACAGGTGGTTGTTTGGTCAGGCGGCCGGGTTGGTCGCCTGGGTGGCCAGCTGGTGTTCGTACTGTAGTGGGCTGATGTAGCCGATGCTGGAGTGTCGTCGGCGGGCGTTGTACCAGGCGTCGATCCAGGTGTAGGCGCCGCGGCGGGCATCGCTGATTGAGGTTCCCCCCGAATCGTGGAGGCATCAGCTATAAGGGGTTGCTATGCCTGAGAATCGCAAGAAGTACGACGCGGAGTTCCGTGAGGGAGCGGTCCGGATCGTCGAGGAGACCAGGAAACCGATCGCCCAGGTGGCTCGGGATCTGGGGGTGAACGAGGGCACGCTGGGGAACTGGGTGAACCAGGCCCGGGCTGCCCGGGAAGGCCACGGCGAGCTGGCCAAGGACGACTATGAGGAGCTGCGGCGGCTGCGGGCCGAGGTCGCCGAGCTGCGGATGGAGCGTGATGTCCTCAAGCGTTCCGTGGTCTTGTGGGTGAAAGAGGCGACGAAGTGAGCGTGGCACGCTTCATCGCTGACCAGAAGACCTTCTGGCGGGTGCCCGTCGCGGTGTGCTGTGCCCTGCTCGGGGTGAGCGTGTCGTGGTTCTACAAGTGGTGGCCGCGCGCCATGGCCGGCGGGCCGCCGACGAAGCGGGCGAAACGCCGCGCCGAGGTGGATGCGGCGGTGAAGACCGCGTTCACCGCTGCTCGTGGGCTGCACGGCTCGCCGCGGCTGGTGCACGATCTGCGGGATGCCGGCTGGGCCATCTCCGAGAAGACGGTGGCCGATTCGATGCGCCGCCAACAGTTGGTGGCTAGGCGAATCAGACGCCGCAACGGGCTGACCAAGCAGGATCTGAGCGCGCCGAAGTTTCCCGACCTGATCAAACGCGACTTCACCGCGCAGGCGCCGAACTGCCGCTGGGTGGGTGACATCACCGAGATCCCGACCGATCACGGCAAGTTGTATCTGGCCACCGTGATCGACCTGTTCAGCCGCCGTCTGCTGGGTGCGGCGACCGGGCTGCATCCGGACGCGCAGCTGGCCTGCGACGCGATCAAGATGGCTGTCGCCACCCGGGTGGCCGCAAGGCGATCTGGCGAGAAGACCAGACCCAACAAGTGATCTTTCACACCGACCGGGGCTCCACCTACACCGCCAAGAGCTTCACCAAGCTGTGCCGGAAAATGGGCATCCGGCAATCCATGGGCCGGGTCGGGTCCTGCTTCGACAACGCCGCCGCCGAAGCGTTCTTCTCCAGCCTGGAATGGGAAGTGCTATCCCGGCACCGGTTCGCCGACACCCGACACGCCCAAGCTGCCGTGCTCGAGTGGTGCTACGGCTTCTACAACCACACCAGCCGGCACAGCAGCGCTGACATGATGAGCCCAATCAACTACGAAACCGCCGCCCTCAACCGAGAAGCGGCATGACGATGAACCGCCCCGGTGTGTCCGGAGGCTCCGAACCTTGGGAAGGTTGGAGTCATGTCAGGGAACACATCGAAGAGGTATCCGGCTGAGCTGAAGGAGCGGGCGGTCCGGATGTATGGCGAGGTCCGGCCGGATCACGACACGGACTGGGCGGCGATGGGCAAGGTGGCCGAGTTGCTCGGGGTCGGCCAGGAGACGCTGCGTAAGTGGGTCCGCCAGGGCGAGGTTGATGATGGTCAGCGGCCCGGAATCACGTCGGAGGAGTCGGCCGAGATCAAACGCCTCAAGCGGGAGAACGCGGAGTTGAAGCGGGCGAACGCGATCTTGAAGGCGGCTTCGGCTTTCTTCGCGGCCGAGCTCGACCGGCCCGGGCAGTGATCGTGGACTTCATCCGCGAGCACGCCGACGATCAGCCCGCCGACGGGCTGCGATGGGGTGTGGAGCCGATCTGTGCCGTGCTGACCGAGCATGGTGTGAAGATCGCCCCGTCGACCTACTACGAGTGGAAGGACAAGCTGCCCTCCAAACGCGACGAGCGTGACCAGGTGCTGCTCGAGCACATCCGCCGGGTCCACCAAGAGAACTTCGGTGTGTACGGACCCCGCAAGGTGTGGCTGACACTCAACCGGGAAGGTATCCCGGTGGCCCGCTGCACCATTGAGCGGCTGATGCGGGCTGACGGGCTGGCCGGAGCTGTGCGTGGCAAGGTGAAACGCACCACGATCGCCGGGGCAGGGCCCAGGCCGGACGATCTGGTGAGGCGGAACTTCGAGCCGTTGGCGCCGAACCGGTTGTGGGTGGCCGACTTCACCTACGTCTCGACGTGGGCCGGCTGGGTGTTCGTCGCTTTCGTGATTGACGCCTACGCCCGCCGGATCCTGGGCTGGCGGGCCGCCACCACCATGACCGCCGAACTGGTCCTGGACGCGGTCGAGCAGGCGATCTGGACCCGGGAACAGGACGGCTGGGACCAGTTCGACCAGCTCGTGGCCCACAACGACCGCGGCGCCCAATACCTGTCCGTGGCCTACAGCGAGCGGCTAGCCGAAGCCGGCATCAAGCCCTCCGTCGGCGCGGTCGGATCGTCGTATGACAACGCGCTCGCCGAGAGCATCAACGGCCTGTACAAGACCGAAGTCATCCGCCGGCAAGGGCCCTGGAGAGACGTCAACGCCGTCGAGATCGCCACCGCGAAATGGGTCGACTGGTACAACCACCGGCGCCTCAACGAGTACTGCGGAGACATGCCACCCGCCGTCCTCGAACAAGTCCACTACGCTCAACAACAACCCTCAGCAGCAAGCTGAGGAGTCAAACCAGCGAGTCTCCGGACATGCCGGGGCGGTTCACGAACCCTCCACGGTTCGGGGTGAACCTCAGATGGTGGCGAACACGTGGCGGTGGTAGTACTCGTTTTTGAACGTTGACCAGAACGATTCGGCGGCTGCGTTGTCCCAGCACACCCCGGTGCGGCCCATCGAGCGGAGCAGGTCGAGTTCGCCGGCCAGCTTGGCGATTTGTTTGCTGGTGTATTGGCAGCCTCGGTCGGCGTGGAAGATGACCTTTCGGGGCAGCTGGCCACGCAGGGCGACGGCTTGGCGCAGGGCGTCTTCGACGAGGTCGGCGCGGAGGTGGTCGGCGACGGTACGGCCCAACACTCGTCGGGTGTGCCCGTCTCGGACGGTGCACAGATATGCCCAGCCCTGGCCGGTGGCCAGATAGGTGATGTCGGAGAACCAGGCGAGATCGCGTCGGCCTTGGTCGAAGACACGTTTGACCAGGTCGGGTGCCGGGTCCGGGTTCGGGCCGGGCACGGTGGTGGGCGGATGCCAGGTGCGTGGGCTGATCCCGGCTATCTCGGCTTGCCGCATGCATTTCGCGACCGTTTTGACTGACACCGTCTCGCCAGCCTCACGCAGGTCGTGCAGGATCCTGGGTGCCCCGTAGGTGCCATCAGAGGCCTTGTGGAACTCGACGATCCTGCCGGTCAACTCTTGGCGACGCTGCTCCGCCAGCGACGGCCCGGCAGTCCGCCGTGCGACCCATTCGTAGTAGCGGCGCCGGTCCACCTTCAGTAGCCGGCACATCCGGCTGATCGTGTAGTTCGCCTTCTCCGCATCGATCACCTCGAAGCGCTCCTGCCGGGAGTGTTCTTCGCTGCGAAGAAGGCTGCGGCTTTTCCCAGGAACTCGTTGTCCAGCCGCAACTCGGTGTTCTCCCGGCGAAGCCGGTCCAGTTCGGCCCGCTCACTGGCATCCAACGGCGCCTCGGGTGGCGCACCTATCCGGTCGCGTTCCTGCTGGACCCAGCGGCCCAACAGTTGCTCACCGACCCTGATCTCGGCGGCGACCGCCGTGATCGTCCGGCCGGTGTCGAGCACCAGATGCGCAGCCTCCCGCCGATACTCCGGCGTGTAAGTGTTCCGCTTCTTCGTCGTTCCCATTGAGGACATCCTCTCCGGCGGCCCCCGACAAGGGAACCCGCCAAGACGGTGTCCGGGTTAAGGGGTCAACTCCACGGTGGAGCGTAAAACTCGACGGACCTGTCCCGACCATCACCCCACCCCGACACGTCGACCCTGACGGCACACCCCGCACCCACACCCGATTCCACAACCCCACCCGACGCACCTGAAGTTTCCCGCCGAATCACACGCACGCGGATCCCCCCGGCGGCCGATCGCTTCGACACTCAACTCGGTTAGCGACAGCCGCACCAGTTGGCATCGACGCCCGCGGGGAATCAGTGGTGATGCCGTCGAGCTGTGTGAGCGTGCGAGTGGTCTCCACGGGCTCAACCAGTGGGACAGCTCTGTTCGTCATCCCGGGCTTGACCCCGCCGGACGCGGCGGAAGTCGCGACCGACTGGATCCCGGCCTCCGCCGGGACGACGACACAAGCGCCCCCAGCCAACGAAGCAGCCCGTCCTCACACGGTTCTGCCTTGCGGCCGACGAGATCCCGGCCTCCGCCGGGACGACGGCACAAGCGCCCCCAGCCAACGAAGCAGCCCGTACTCACACGGTTCTGCCCTGCGACCGACGAGATCCCGGCTGCTCGCCGGGCTGACCAGCCGTGGTTCTCGAGGCTGCAGCGCCGGTCTGTTTGTCATCCCGGGCTTGACCCGGGATCTCCACCAGCGGCGTAGGTCCCTGCCGGCGGGCTGCCGACCTTCGACGGGACCATCAACGGCCACCGAGTTGACGGAGATGAGAGCCTGGAACAGAAGGTCCCGTGCATGATCGTCGCCGAGGCCCCGCAGCCGCGCGCCAGCAAACGCGAACGAGCCGTCAGAACCACCCAGGACAAACTGACCAGCGTGGGCAGCCGTGCGACCAGACTCAGTGCGCCCGCCATCAGCTGTACACGCCGTGGTGGAGAGGTCGCACCCGTGGCACCTCGCCATCGCAGCGGCCGTGGCCGCTTGCCGCCACCACAATTGCGCTGACGGCGTACGCCGCCGCCACCCCGTCCGGCCCCGGCTAGATTGGCACGACATCGCGGTGAGGAGAAGTAATGGAAATCAAGGTCGGCATTGTGCACGGCGCGCGCGAGATCGTGCTCGAATCCGAAGAGACGGCAGCCGCGATAGAGACCGCCTTCGCCAAGGCCGTTGCGGACGAGGGGCTGCTCAGCCTGGTCGACGAACGGGGCCGCAAGGTGCTCATCCCCGCTTCGCGGATCGCCTATCTCGAGATCGGGCAGGAGCACGCGCGCCGGGTGGGTTTCGGAGCGGTCTAGCCAGCCACCACGAGGGCGCCAAGAGGCACGGCTGTCAGCGCCGTCGGGGCACCATGCCAGGTGCCGTCCGCGATCCGTCCACGTGCCCCGCCGGGTGTCCGGACGGCGCTCTTAGGCGTTGTCAGGCGCGTGCAGCTAGACTGTGCGACACGTACGCACTCGATGTGCGTCCCCATGAGGTGCGGCAAAGCATCAGCCGCCAGAGTGGGTGATCCATTTTTCCGGCCTTGCGGCCGGTGCACGTAAGGCCACTTCACTGAGCGACATCGCTTCGGAGGAACTGCAGGTAGCAGCCTCCCTCTCCGTTCCCGACGAGCCGCAGGACGCGGCTGCGCAGACCACTTTCGCCGACCTCGGCGTCATTCCCGAGACCGTGCAGGCCCTCGAAAGCCAGGGCATCGTGCATCCGTTCCCGATCCAGTCGCTCGCCATTCCGATCGCCATCAACGGCACCGACATGATCGGCCAGGCCCGTACCGGCACCGGCAAGACGCTGGCCTTCGGGGTGAGCCTGCTCCAGCGCATCGTCGCGAAGAGCGACGAGGCCTACGCCGACCACTCCCCCAAGGGCAAGCCGCAGGCGCTGGTGATGTGTCCCACCCGTGAACTCGCCCTGCAGGTGGCCGACGACCTCGAGGTCGCCTCGAGCGTCCGCACGGTGCGGGTGCTCACCGTGTACGGCGGGGTCGGCTACGACCTGCAGATGAGCACCCTGACCACCGGCGTCGACGTCGTGGTCGGCACTCCCGGACGGCTGCTCGACCTGGCCACACGCCGCGCGCTCGACCTTTCGGCGGTCAAGGTGCTGGTGCTCGACGAGGCCGACGAAATGCTCGACATGGGCTTTCTGCCCGACGTGGAGCGGCTGATCAGCAAGACCCCGCCGACCCGGCAGACGATGCTGTTCAGCGCCACCATGCCCTCGGCGGTGGTGGGGCTGGCCCGCATGTACCTCAACCAACCGGTCAACGTGCGCGCCGAAACCCAGGACGCCTCCATGACCGTGCCCGAGGTCGACCAGTTCGTCTTTCAGGCGCACGATCTCGACAAGCCCGAGATCATCGGACGGCTCCTCCAGGCCGAGGTGTGCACCAAGACGATCATCTTCACCCGCACCAAGCGGTCCGCCCAGCGGCTCACCGACGAACTCACCGAGCGCGGCTTCAGCGTCGGCTCACTGCACGGCGATCTCAACCAGGCGCTGCGCGAGAAGTCGCTCAAGCGTTTCCACGCGGGCAAGGTCGACGTGCTGGTGGCCACCGACGTGGCCGCCCGTGGCATCGACGTCACCGGCGTGTCGCACGTGGTCAACTACGAATGCCCCGATGACGACAAGGCCTACGTGCACCGCATCGGTCGCACCGGCCGGGCCGGCGCCAAGGGCATTGCGATCACCCTGGTCGACTGGGCCGACATGACCCGCTGGAAGGTGATCAACAAGACCCTCGACCTGGGCTTTCCCGAGCCGCCCGAGACCTACTCCACTTCGCATCACCTGTTCGTCGAACTCGGCATCACGCCGGGCACCAGGGGCCGCATCGCACCGCTGCCGCCGGTCGAGCCTCGGGCGCCGCGCGAGCCCCGTCCGGCCCGTGAGCGTGGTCCCAAGGCTGAGCGCGTCGAAACCACCGAGGGACGGGTGCGGCGCCAGCGCCGCCGCTCCGGCGAGAAGCCGGTGCAGCCCGAGACCAACGACGTTGCGGCCGCGGTGGAGAACGCCCCCGACGGCGCGGCCGACAAGTCGAGGCGTCGCCGGCGCCGCCGTTCGTCCTCGTCGAGTCAGGCTGCACCCGCCGCTGAGTAGACCCGGGCGCCCTGATGGGGTCGCGCAGCAGGCGAGGATCGGCTCATCCGGGCTCAGTGGCCCGTCAGTCGCCCTCGGCCCGCTCCAGCGCTCGCATGCGCATGCGGTCGTCCGGCGCGGCATCCGGTCGTCCAATGGCGCAGCAGTACAACGGCAACTCGCTTTCGACGTCGATGCCGGCCAACACCGCCAGTTCGTCGTCGTAGAACCCGCCGAGGTTCACGCAGCCCAGCCCCAGCGCCGCCACGGCCAGGTTCAGGTTCTGCATGGTGTGACCGGCTTCCAGCAGCGCATAGCGGTAACCGCGGTCGCCGTACTTGGTCAGGGATCGACCGCCCGCGAAGCTGAGCACGGTGATCACGGCCGCCTCCGCGACCCACGGCTGGCCCATGAACAGGTAGGTCAGAAATGCAGCCGGCAACTCGATCGACTGCACCCGCTCCAGCCCGTTCGCGGCTGGTACGTAGTGGTACACCCCCGGCTCGAGATTCTCGACCGCACGCACCAGCAGGGTCAGCTCCAGCGGATACAGCCCACCCCCGGATGGTGGCGGACGGTCCTGCATGGCCGGCCCGCTGCGCGTACCGATGCCGTACGCCGCCCGCAGCAGCACCGCCACTTCGGCCGGCGTGAGCGGGTCGGCCAGGAACCGGCGGCACGACACCCGGGCCTGAACCGCGTCCGAGAGCGTGACGGCGGGTAGCTCCGCAGTAGGCAGCGGCGTCCAGGGCAGCGCGCCGTTCTCGCGGCCGGGCACAACGGGCGGCGACTCTCCCCCGGCGGAGGCGTTGAACAGCCAGCGCGCGGTGCCCCGGTGGAACGTCCAGGCCAGCGGGACGGCGTCGGCGAAGGTGAACTCGTCCATGATCAGGCCAACGGGTGCGGGTCGGGGTTGAGGTCGGCCGGCCCGGCCGGACGGTCACGCAGCCCCCAGCGGTGCGGCGCGCTGAACAGCCGCCGGTGCCCGAGCCGGGCCTGGTCGGCGCCGAAGTGGATCGGCTGGAACCCGGGCACGATGCTGCGCACCACCCGGACGCCGAGCGCCGCGACATCGTCGGGGGTGACGTCGACGACCAGCACATCGCCCGCGGTCGCGGCGAGCGACGCGACCAGGTCGTCCAGGCTGCGGCCCCGTTGGGGCGGAGTCGACCAGTCCATCGGTTCGGCGGTGCGCAGGTGCGCCAAACCACGCTCGGCGGCCGCGCGGTCGGAGTACAACAGGTCGTGATCGTCGAGATCGACCACCAGCGACGGGTCGGCAACCAGTTCGTCGCGGCGGGAAAGCACCGCGGGATCGCGCAACCGGGCGCGCAGGGCAGGCCGCACCTGCCCGACCTCCAGCACCGCCGAGCGGGCGGCGCGCAGCGGATCCTGCGAGGCCCCCAGGCCCACCACGACAGCCGGCTCCCCCGCGCTCCAGCCGACGGCCATCGCGACCACAGCCGTGCAGTCGGTGGGCAGCAGGTGCACGTCGATCCGCACCCCACGCCGGGCGTACAGCCCGGCGATCGTGGCGACGTCCGGATCGGGAACACTCGCGGCGGCGATCGGACGGGTCTCCAGCCGATGCGCCCACGCGATCAGGAACGCGTCCCGCTCGACCACCTCCAGCACCGCCTGCTCGGTGGCGAAGGTCGCGTCCGGCCCGGCCGCGAAGCCGCTCGAGGTCGGCTGGAACAGCAGTTCGTGGTGCGGCCACTGGCTGCCGTGCAGGGTGACCGCCTGGTGCGGCACCCACACCTCGTCGCCGGTGACCAGCGATCGGGCCGGCACCCAATCGAGCGGCATTTGGTCGTGGTAGCGGGCGAAGTGCAGCCGCTCGGCGTCCTCGGGTGCGTACAGCACGAGTTCGGACGGGTCGAGCGAACGGCCGGGCAGTTCGGCACGGTCGCCGTTGCGGGTGATCGTGGGCACCCAGGTCAGCGCCGCGTAACGCTCCAGCGCCTCACCCAGCGCGCCGTCACGGGCGGTGCCCACATCAAGGCCCTTGCCGGAGCAGGTGACGAAGGCGTCCTCACCCTGCCCGAACAGCACGTTGGCGAGCTGGGCACGCACCACCAGCGGCTGGGACGGTTCCTCGGCCGGCTTGGGTACCTGATCGAGATAGCGGATCAGTCCGCACAACTCGCTGACCGTGCGCTGCCGGATCGCGTCGAAGTCGGTGCGATGCGGCTCATCCACCGGATCCGCGGCCGACACCGGCCGCCGGGCTCTTTTTCGGCAGGCGGGGCAATCGGGTCGCGGAAGCACCGGGTGCAGCTGCCGGGTGGCTCCGAACTGATCAAGCACCGCCACGCGTCCGGGCAGTTCGGGCTGCAGCGCTGAGGTGGTCAGCGCCAGCACCTCGCGCGCGACCATTGCGCTGACGGCCTCGGTCAGCCCGGGCAACAGCGGTCGCTGCAGCGGGCGACGTCCGGCATCGAGTGCCTCTTCGCGCGCCATGGCCAACTCGAAGTCATCGGCGCAGGCCAGGGCGCGCATGCGCCAGCACAGGTAGCAGGGCCCCTCACCGGGCAGCACCAGCGGACCCACGTAGGCGAACGATCCTTCGAGCGTTGCGTACAGCGCGGGCACCGACGCGTCCAGGCAGGCCCGGTTCACCCACGATCGCAGCGCCGACCAGCCGGTGTCCACCAGGCACACCACCAGGTCACGGCCGGCCACCAAGGCGGGCAGGTCCGCCCGCTGCAGGCCGGCGGGATCGACCCGCTCCATGGACGTGATGCCGGCTGAGGTCACGATCGAGGTGAGCGCGGCCGTCCCCTCGGCGGCGCCCACCAGCAGCAGCCGGACGGACGCCAGCCGCGCTGCGAGCGCCGCACGCGTCGCGACGTCGGTGCTGAGCAGCCCCAGCCAGTCGGGAACCGTGCCGGCGTCCGGGCTCTCGATCAGCATGCCGGCCTCGATCAGCCGGTCGAGCAGGCGCTCGACCTCGGCGGACGGAAGGTCGGCGAGGCCGCTGAGTAGGTCGCCGCGCGCCGGCCGTTCTTCCAGTCGGGGCAGGATTCGGTCCCGCACGGCGACCGCGACCCCACCCTCCAACCGCATCATGCCGGCGGGGCTGGCCAGGATCAGATCCGCCCCTTCGGCGAAGACCTCCAGCCCGGCGGCCGTGCCCAAGCGCCGGCTGGGGGCGTGTGTCGTCACCTGCGCTCAGCCGCCCAGGCCCTCGAAGCGCTGCAGCCCCCCGGTGGTGAATGGGCCGCTGTTGCACGGGCCGCAGGTGCATTCTCTGATGCACGGCACCCAGCACGTGCGACACACCGAGCACACGGTGCACAGCCGTGGCCGGAAG
Organism: Micropruina sp.; assembly: GCA_016711205.1. Classification (GTDB taxonomy): domain Bacteria; phylum Actinomycetota; class Actinomycetes; order Propionibacteriales; family Propionibacteriaceae; genus Micropruina. The sequence goes on from JADJTM010000001.1 coordinate 975,669, forward strand.
CAGTCGTTGATGCCGCAGAAATCGCCGGTGTCGGCCATCGCCGACGACACCTTCTTGAACGCAGTGAGTTCTTCGTCGGTGAACTGTGGTGCGGCACTGCTGGCGATCTGCTTCTCGAGACTCTCCAGACGGCCCTTCAGTTCGTCGAACTCTTCCTGACTCGGCATGATGCCTCCGATCCGCGGGCGCGGCCCCTCCGCGCGCCGCTGGGCGGGCGAACTTCGTCCGGGATCAGCGTGGGCTCGAACCGCCGGCCGCACAAGTGTCAGAAATGCTTAGCCGGGCCGCGGTGGATGGTTGACCGGTCCGGCCGCGCCCAGCAGGATCGGGAGTGAACAGAAGGCTATTGGAGGCAATCGCACATGCAACAGGTCAAGGGCGTCATCGCGCGCACCAAGGGCGCACCGGTGGAGCTGGTCACGATCAACGTGCCCGACCCCGGCCTCGGCGAGGCGGTGGTGCGCATTCAGGCCTGCGGCGTCTGCCACACCGACCTGCACTACCGCGAGGGGGGCATCGGTGACGACTACCCCTACCTGCTCGGCCACGAGGCGGCCGGCATCGTCGAGGCAGTCGGTGCCGAGGTGCACGACCTCGCCCCGGGCGACTTCGTGATCCTCAACTGGCGCGCCGTCTGCGGCGACTGCCGGGCCTGTCGCCGCGGACGTCCGTGGTATTGCTTCGCCACCCACAACGCCACGCAGAAGATGACTCTCGAGGACGGCACTGAACTCTCCCCCGCCCTCGGCATCGGCGCCTTCATCGACAAGACTCTGGTGGCCGCCGGGCAATGCACGAAGGTCGACCCCTCCGCCCGTCCGGCGGCGGCGGGGCTACTGGGTTGCGGGGTGATGGCAGGGCTCGGCGCCGCGATCAACACCGGCAACGTGCAACGCGGCGACTCGGTGGCCGTGATCGGCTGCGGCGGCGTCGGCTCGGCGGCCGTCGCCGGCGCGCGGCTGGCCAACGCGGCCCGCATCATCGCCGTCGACATCGACGACCGCAAGCTCAGTAAGGCCCTCGAACTTGGCGCAACCCACACCGTGAACTCGCGCGAGCGGGACGCCGTCGAAGCGATCCAGGCGCTCACCGGCGGCTTCGGCGCCGACGTGGTGATCGACGCGGTGGGGCGTCCGGAGACCTGGAAGCAGGCCTTCTACGGCCGCGACCTGGCCGGCACGGTGGTGCTGGTGGGGGTCCCGACGCCCACCATGCAACTCGACCTTCCGCTGCTCGATGTCTTCGGCCGCGGCGGATCGCTCAAGTCGTCGTGGTACGGCGACTGCCTGCCGAGCCGGGATTTCCCGATGCTGATCGACCTGTATCGGCAGGGCCGGCTACCGCTGGACGCCTTCGTCACCGAAGAGATCGGCATCGACGACATCGAGGCGGCGTTCGACAAGATGCACGGCGGCGACGTGCTGCGCTCGGTGGTGGTGTTCTGATGACCGCCCGGATCGACCATGCCGTCACGTCCGGCACCTTCTCGCTGGACGGGCAGACCTTCGACGTCGACAACAACGTGTGGGTGATCGGTGACAAACGCGAGTGCATCGTCATCGACGCGCCGCACGACCTGGCGGCCATCGTCCGACTGATCGACGGACGCAACGTCAAGGCCGTCGTCTGCACGCACGCACACGACGACCATGTGCGCTGGGCACCCGCACTCGGCAGGGTGACGCAGGCTCCGGTGCTGCTGCACCCGGCTGACCTCCCGGTGTGGAACCTCACCCACAACACTCCGCCCGACGGCGAGCTGTTCGACGGCGAGACCATCGCCATCGGGGGCGAGACGCTGCGCGTGCTGCACACCCCCGGCCACGCACCCGGCGCCGTCTGCCTGTACGTGCCGGGGCTCGACACTGTGTTCACCGGCGACACCCTGTTCAACGGCGGCCCGGGCGCGACCGGGCGCAGCTTCAGCGACCGCGACACCCTGGTGGCCTCGATCCGGGCCAAGCTCTTCAAGCTGCCGGACGAGACGGTGGTGAAGACCGGTCACGGTGACGACACCACCATCGGTGCCGAGAAGGCGGCGCTGGGCACGCAGTAGTGCGGACGCCCGGTGCGACCGTAGCCCGGTGCCTGCGACCGGCGGCCGCCGGATCAGCTCTCGGGCTTCGCCTCCCGGGCTCGCTTGCGGCGTTTGCCCTCGTGCATCGCCGCCACGCGGGCGATGGGAATCGTGTGGCCCTGGGCGACGATCGCGTCCGGCACCCGCTGAGGTTCGGGCAGAATCGCGTCCCAGGGGTCGTCGCCACTCCACATCCGCGGCACGGAGGTGACGGTGAAGTCGGACGGGGCCACGTCGTCCAGTACCGCCCACGGCACCGGATACGAGACGGGTGTGCCCGGCCGGATGCGAGGGCTGAACACGCAGGCCAGTGAGCCGCCGCCGGCGCGGGTGGAGTCGACGAACACCCGTCCACCCCGATCGGCTTTGAGGAAAGCGGTGGTGGCGATGCCCGGATCGAGGGCCTCGGTGCGCGCGGCCAGCGCTCGGGTGGCTGCGGCGGCGTCCGGCAGGTCGAGGTCGCGCACGGGCACCACGACGTGCAGTCCCTTCGAGCCGGACGTCTTCACAGCGCCCCGCAACCCCGCAGCGGCCAGGGCGGCGTGCACCAGGTGCGCCACCGCGACGACCGCCGAGAAGTCACTGCCCTCGGGCGGGTCGAGGTCGAGCACCAGGTCGGTGACCCGGCCCCCGAGCACGTCCGTGGTGTCACCGAACCTCGGCACCATCAGCGTCGGGTGGTACTCGACCGCTCGCTGGTTGCCGAACCACAGCAACGTGCGAAGGTCGTTGCACAAGGGGTAACGAATCTCACGATGGCCCGCCTCTGACCACACCGGCACCCACCGGACGAACGCGGGCGCGTAGCCGGGCAGGTTCTTCTGCATGAACGGGGCCTGACCCGGCCGCACCCGCATCACCGACAGCGGACGGTCGGTCAGTTCGCGCAGCATCGGAGCGGAGACCGCTTCGAGGTAGTCGATGAGGTCGCGCTTGGACGCCTGCGCATCGGCGAAGAGCGGCTGGTCGAGGTTGGTCAACTCGACGCCGTGCTGGCTTTCGCTCTGGGTGGCCTGCGGCATCGGCCCACTGTGTCACACAGGCGAGATCATGGGCAGGGACCCGGTAGGCCAGCCGGGCCGCACCGGCGAGCGGTCAGAGCATGAGAATCGGGTCAACGGCGGAATTGAGCGCGGGGGCGGACCGCTCAGCGACCGCCCCCGCAGGGATCACCGAACGAAGCTCACTCCGTGCCGATCGCCTTGTCGATCTGATCGCGGACCTCGTCGACCTTGCCGTCGTACTCGTCGGGCGCGACCTGCTTGACGAACTCTGCGGCGGTGTCCAGCGCGGAGTCGCTGACCGTCTCGGCCTGGTCGCCGTGCAGCACCTCGTCGAGTTGCTCCTTGTTCTCATCCAGGAACTGCTTGCCCTTCTCAACCAGCTCTTCGATGCCCATCTGATCCTCCCTTGGTCACGCCGCAGGTGCGGCTGGAAGCATTCTTCCGCGAGATGACGCCAAATGTTGGCTAAACGTTGACGAAACTGGCTTGAGCCTCAATAGACCATACCCATCGCTTGGCGCACCTCGTCCAAAGTCACCTCCGCGATCGCGTTGGCGCGCGCGTTGCCCTCGCGCAGCACGTCCAGGAGGTGACGCTGATCGGCGATCAACTCGGCCCTGCGCGCACGGATCGGCTCGAAGAAGCCGTTCACCGCCTCGGTCACCACTCGCTTGAGTCCGCCACCGCCACCGTCCCCGATCTCGTCGGCGATGGCGACCGGATCGCCGTCGGTGCACAGCGCGGCCAGCATCAGCAGGTTCGCCACCTCGGGACGATTGACCGGGTCGTAGGTGATCTGCCGGTCGGAGTCGGTGACCGCCTTCTTGATCAGCTTCGCGGTGAGGTCCGCGCTCATGCCGATCTCGATCACGTTGCCCTTCGATTTGCTCATCTTGGTGCCGTCCAGGCCGAGCACGGTGGGCGCCTGGCTGAGCAGCGCCTCGGCCTGCGGAAACACCGGCTGGGCAGGGTTGGCCCGTCCGTACCGCTCATCGAAGCGGCGGGCCACCACCCGAGTCTGTTCCAGATGCGGCAATTGGTCCTTGCCGACCGGCACCAGGTTGGCCTTGCAGAACAGAATGTCGGCGGCCTGATGCACCGGGTAGGTGAGCAGCAGCCCCGACATCGGACGGTCGCCGGTCGCCTCGAGCTCGGCCTTGACCGTGGGGTTGCGGCGCAGTTCCGCATCGGTGACCAGCGACAGGAACGGCAGCAGCAGCTGGTTCAGGGCCGGCACGGCCGAATGCGCATAGATGGTGCTGCGGCTGGGGTCGACGCCGATCGCCAGGTAGTCGGCGACCATGCTGATCGCCCGCTCGCGGATCGGGCCGGTGCCGTCCCGGTCGGTGATCACCTGGTAGTCGGCGATCAGGATGATGGTGTCGACGCCGGCGTCCTGCAGCCGCACCCGGTTGGCCAGCGAACCGAAATAGTGGCCGATGTGCAGCGCACCGGTCGGCCGGTCGCCGGTCATGATGCGGAACCCGGAGGGGTCCGTGGCGATCTGGCGCTCGATCTCGGCACTGCGCGCCTCGGTGCGGCGCAGGGACGCGTCCGAGGTGGAGGCGGCGAGGTCGTCGCCGGCGTCGTCCAGAGCTGCTTGGGTCATCTCACTCGGTTCGTTCGATTGCGGACATGCAGAAGGGCCGTCACGACGGACGGCCCCGGATCGGTGCAACGAGGCGCGTCAGCGGCTGCGCCAGCCAGCGGGTCGATGCATGGCACGACCCTATCACCGCGCGATTGGACGGGCTGTGGTGCTTCAGCGTCCTACCCGCCGACGTCGAACACAGCCGCGAAGGCGTCCAGACCCGTTGGCGGAGGGCGGCGATCGTGCTGGGTGCTGCGTGTTGGGGGCGTCAGCATCGCGAGTCACCCGCCCGGGGGACCGATGCAGATGGCGGCGCCACGCGCGTCCATCTACCCTGGAGGTGTTCGATTTCGATATCCGATGAATAGGGAGTACGCAGCTGTGCGCAAGGTAGTTCTGGGCCTGTCCGCCGTCGCCATCACGGGGGCCATGCTGCCCCTGGCCACGCCTGCCGCCGGAGCCGCGGCCCCGTCGGCCAACCTCGCGTCGGCCGCCGTCGCCGTGCCGCAGAAGGCGACCGCCAAGTACAAGTTCAAGAACTGCACGGCGCTCAACAAGACGTACAAGCACGGTGTGGGCAAGAGCGGCGCGAAGGACAAGACCAGCGGCAAGCGGGTGACGAACTTCAAGAAGTCCACCTCGCTGTACAAGAAGGTCATCGGATACAAGAAGGGCCTGGACCGCGACAAGGACGGCATCGCCTGCGAGAAGCGCTGAGCACGCTGCACCCTTCTCGACAACGGTGCACGCTTTCACCTTCGGTGCCTGGTTTCGCGTCCTGACGCGAAAGTCCGTAGCCAGGGCGAAAGCGCGTACCGATGCGGAGATCGGTGAGCAGCAGGCAAACCATCACGCCGCCCACCACGCGTTGGACGCGGTCGAAGGACTAGGCGCATTCCAGCCACGGGCAGTTTGCCCACGGAACAAGCGATTGTCGGCACTTCTGCGGACTTCGCGCTCTGGCACATCCACCAGTTGACATTGAGGGCGACGAGCGACTGCCGTCGCCCTCGATGCGTGCTACAGCTGTCCCCCGCGTGACCTGATCCGCCGGACGAGCTCGTCGTAGACCTCGACCGGTGTGGTCTCGCAGGCCAGCTCGTGGTCCACCTTGCCCAGTCCGTGATGATCGGACGACCCGAGGGCCAGCAGTCCGAGCCGCTCCGCCAGCGGACGCAACGCGGCCCGGGTCTGCGCCGAATGATCCGGATGGTCGACTTCGACGCCCTCCAGCCGGTACTCCATGGCCAGCTCCGACAGCACCGCCGGCGTGAGTTCCCGGTCGCGTCCACGCCCCCAGGGATGCGCGACCACCGGCACCCCGCGGGCCTGACGCACCAGCTCGATGCCGCGCCGGATGTCGCACGAATAGCGGTTGGCGTACGCCGGGCCGCCGTCGTAGAGGTACTTGTCGAACGCCTCCTGGCGATCAGCCACATAGCCCTTGGCGACCATCGCGTCGGCCACGTGCGGACGCCCCAGCGACGGGCTGGCGCCCACCTGTTGCGCGATGTCGTCCTCGGTCAGCGGCATGCCCAGTGCGGCCAGCTTGGCCAGCATCTCGGGCAGTCGCCCGGTGCGTCCGACCCGCACGCGGGCGAGTTCGTCCAACAGCGGCTCGTAGTGCGGATCGCAGCCGTAGCCCAGCAGGTGCACGCTGGCACCGTCCAGCTGGCACGACATCTCCAGCCCGGGCAGCACCACGACGTCCGCCCCGGCCGCCAGCTTCGCCTCGCGCAACCCGTCGAAGGTGTCGTGGTCGGTCAGCCCGATCACGTCCAGACCCTGCTCGGCCGCCTTTCGGACGAGCTGGGTGGGCGTGTCGGTGCCGTCGGACACGCTCGAATGGGTGTGCAGGTCGATCCGCATGGCACCATCCTGCCGCACCCCAACGCGTCCGGCCGACCCTGCCTGCCGATAGCGGTTCCAGCCTTGCGGCACATGGGAGCGCGCTCCGGGCGTGGAATTGAATCGTTCCTATGAGGAGTGCAATGACTCATCGCAGGATCCTCAACCAGACGGCCCACTTCGGTCGCGGAGCGCTCGACGAGCTGGTCCCGAACTGACCCGTAGGCATGTCGCCAAGGGGTTCATCGTCACCGACGCGATCCTGATCGAGCTCGGCACCGCTGCCAAGGTCATCGATCGCCTCGACGCCGCCGGAATCGGCTACGAGCTGTTCTCCGACGTAGCGCCGAATCCGCCGGTCGAGAACGTCCAGGCGGTGACCGAGCAGGGGTTGGACGCACTGGCCGACGACGCCTTCGCCGACGTGTGCACGCCGGGCAACCCGCGCGAGGCCACGCGCGATGAGATCCGTGCGCTGTACGCGTCGCTGATCTAGGAGGGACGGACCCGCGCGGCCAGTCTGCTCAGCTGGGCAGCAACGACCGCGCGGTCCGCACCCCGACGCTCATTCGGGCCACGTCCGGCTCTTCGCAGACCTGCCGGAGCGTGGCGAGCTTCTCGCGCACGCCCGGCGCACCCTGCAACCAATCCCGCACCAACGCATCGGGCGGCGCGTCGCCGGTGCGCAGCACCGCCGCGGTCAGCTCCCCGTGCACCCCGTGGACGTCCTCGCGCAGCGCCGCACGGGCCAGCGTGCCCCAGCGATCCGCCTGCGGCAGCGACAGGATGGACGACTCCAGCACGTCCAGGCCGAGCTGCTCGGCGAGCTCGAAGTACACCTGTGCCACCCGGATCAGGTCGGCCTGCTGGGCATCGGCGATGTCGACGATGGTGAGCGCGAAGTGCGCGTAGGCGTTACGGCTCAGTTCGCCCGCCAGCGCTGCCGGAACTCCGAGGCCGACCAGCCGGTCGGCATTCGCCTCGGCCCGCGCTGACTGGCGCGGGGTCAGCAGCTCGCCCAGCTGCTCACGGACCTTCTGGACGCCGTCGGTGAACTGCGTCGTCGCCGCCACGATGTCGATGCCGGAGCGACGTGCCGCCAGCAGCCAGCGGGTGGACCGCTCGACCATGCGGCGCAGCCCCACGCGCAGTTCGGTGGTGACGTTCGCGTCCAGCTCGCTCATGCGCGCCAGGGCCACCTCGGTGCGTCCGACCGCGAAGATCGACCGGGCCGCCAACTGGGCCCGGATCACCTCGGTGATCGGCGCGTTGGTCTCGCTGGAGAGCCGGTGGTAGGCGGTGATGCCCTGGCTGTTGACGAACCGGTTGACCGCCACCGTCGTGATGATCTCGCGGGCCAGCCGGTGCCGGGGCATGTCGTCGGCGTAGCGCTGCTGCAGCACCTTGGGAAAGTACTGGGTCAGCCGATCGGCCAGGTACCGGTCGTCCGGCAGGTCCGAGGCGAGCACCTGCTCGGCAAGGTAGATCTTGGTGTAGGCCAGCAGGGTGGACAGTTCGGGACGTGTGAGGCCGCGTCCGTGCTCTTGCCGGGAGTGCATTTCATGCGGGCCGGGAAGAAACTCCAGCTGCCGGTTGAGATCGCCGGACTCCTCGAGCCGATTCATCCACCCTTCGTACGCGCTGGTCAGTTCGGCGCTGCGGAACATCGAGTTCGACAGGGCGACGTTCTGATCGATGTTGTGCACCAGCACCAGCTGCGCCACCTCGTCGGTCATCGACGCCAACAGGTCGTTGCGCTCGTCCAGCGTGAGGGTGCCGCGCACCAACTGCTCGGCGAGCAGGATCTTGATGTTCACCTCGTGGTCGGAGGTGTCCACGCCGGCGGAGTTGTCGATGAAGTCGGTGTTGATCCGGCCACCGTTCTGGGCGTATTCGACCCGGCCCAACTGCGTCCAGCCCAGGTTGCCGCCCTCACCGGCACACAGAGCGCGCACGTCGCCGCCGTTCACCCGGACGGCGTCGTTGGCCTTGTCGCCCACGTCGGCGTTGGTCTCCGCCGAGCCCTTCACGTAGGTGCCGATGCCGCCGTTCCACAACAGGTCGACCGGCGCCTGCAGCATGGCGTGGATCAGCTCCGCGGGCGTCATCGCCGAGACGTCCTGCGGTAGGCCCAGCGCCCGGTGCACCTCGGGGCTGATCGGAATCGACTTGGCCGAGCGGTCGAACACGCCGCCACCTGCGGAGATCAGGCCGGTGTCGTAGTCGGCCCACGACGAGCGGGGCAGCGCGAACAGCCGCTCGCGTTCGGCATAACTGGCCGCCGCATCTGGATCGGGGTCGAGAAACACATGCAGGTGGTTGAACGCGGCCACCAGCCGGGTGTGCCGGCTGAGCAGCATGCCGTTGCCGAACACGTCGCCGGCCATGTCGCCGATGCCGACGCAGGTGAAGTCCTCGCTCTGGCAGTCCCGGCCCAGCTCGGTGAAGTGCCGCTTGACCGACTCCCAGGCGCCGCGGGCGGTGATGCCCATCGCCTTGTGGTCGTAGCCGGCCGAGCCGCCGGACGCGAACGCGTCCCCCAGCCAGAAGCCGCGCTGCAGCGAGATGCGGTTGGCGATGTCGGAGAAGGTCGCGGTGCCCTTGTCGGCGGCCACCACCAGGTAGGGGTCGTCGTCGTCCCAGCGCACCAGCGACGGCGGCGGCACGACCGCGCCGGCATCGATGTTGTCGGTGATGCTGAGCAGCGCACCGATGAACGTCTCGTAGCATGCGACACCCTCGGCCAGCCAGGCCGGCCGGTCGACCGCGGGGTCGGGCAGCTGCTGAGGCACGAAGCCGCCCTTGGCGCCGGTGGGCACGATCACCGTGTTCTTCACCATCTGCGCCTTGACCAGGCCGAGCACCTCGGTGCGGAAGTCCTCGCGGCGATCCGACCAGCGCAAGCCGCCGCGGGCGACCGTGCCGAACCGTAAATGAACGCCCTGCACCCGCGGCGAGTACACGAAGATCTCGAACATCGGCCGGGGCTCGGGCAGCAGGGTGAGTTCGCGGGGCAGCACCTTGAACGCGTGCGCCGCGGTGTCCGGCTGAAAGGCGCTGGTGCGCACCATGGCCTTCAACACGGCCAGGAACTGGCGCAGGATGCGGTCGGCGTCCAGGCTCTCGACCTTGTTGAGCTGCTCTTCGATGCTGGCGAACGCCGCCTCGACGGCGGCGGAGCGCGCCGAGAAGTCCGCGAACTCCATCGACGGGTCGAACTTGGTGCGGAAGGCGGCGACCAGCGCCGCGGCGATCTCGGGGTTGTCGTTCAGCGACGCGGCGACGTACGGCTGGCTGTACGGTGTGCCGGCCTGGACGAGGTAGCGCGAGATGGCGCGCAGCCATGCGATCTGCTGCCAGGTCAGGCCCCCGGTCATCACTAGGCGGTTGAACTTGCCCGGCTCGGCCTTGCCCCGGAAGGTGGCGTCGAAGGCGTCGATGAACCGCTCCTGCAGCTCCGGGCTCCAGTTCTTGGCGGGATCGAGGCCGCCGCCGAGCTTGAGGCCGAAGTCGTAGATGTAGACCGGCGTGCCGCGCAGCACCCACTCATACGGTCGCTCGTCCACCACCTCGACGCCCAGCATCGACAGATGGGGCATGGCGTCCGCCAGCGACATGTGCCGGTAGCCGATCACCTTGAACCGCACGTCCGCCTCGTCCGAGGGCCAGATCGGCGCGTACACCTGATAGGCGCGGTCGGACTCGTCGGCGAGTGCGTTGGCGAGCTCGAGGTCGGCCACGGCCGTCGCCGCCGGGTACTCCTCCTCGTAGGCGTCGCTGAACTCGACGCCGCGGGATTCGCTGGCCAGGTGCGTGGCGGCCTCGTCGAAGTCGTCGTCCCAGCTGCGGGTGACCTGTTCGATGCGCCGCTGCAGCGCCGCCACGTCTACCTCGGCCGCGGGGGCGGCGTCGTCCGGACGTTTGACGACGAAGAAGAGCCGGGCCAGCACGCCCTCGGACACGCGGGCTTGATGCTCCAAGGACTCCCCACCGAACTCGTCGAGCAGAATCTGCTGGATCGCCTCGCGCACCGCGGTGGTGTACCGGTCGCGCGGCAGGTAGACCAGCACTGAGGCGAACCGGCCGTAGGCATCGCGGCGCACGAAGACCCTGACCAGCCGACGATCCTTGAACTGGGCCTCTTGCGAAACCACCGGAAAGAGCTCGTCCACGCTGGCCTGGAACAGTTCGTCACGTGGATAGGTGGCGATCACGCTGCGGATCGCGGAGCCGCCATGGCTGCGCGGATCGAAACCCGAGCGGTCCAGCAGTTGCTGCCCCTTCTGCGCCAGGATCGGGATCTTGCGCACCGTCTCGCTGTACGCGGCCGCCGACAGCAACCCGAGGAAGCGCCGCTCGCCCTGCAACTCGCCGTGGGCGTCGTACAGCCGCACCCCCACATAGTCGAGGTAGGCCGGACGATGCACCGGCGATCGCCGCGAATCCTTGGTGAGCACCAGCAGGTGATGATCATCGGCCTGCGGATAGGCGTCGAAGCCGCTCACCCCGGGGTTGTCGTCACGCAGAATGCCCAGCCCGGATCCGGGCACGCTGACGTACGCGTCGTCTTCGCGGCGGTACTCGCGATACCCCAGCAGCACCAGGTTGCCGCGACCGAGCCATTCGAGCAGATCGGTGACCCGCTGGACGCCGTGCGGGCTGACCGGTTGGGGATTCTCACCCAGCCACTCGACCGTCTCGGCCAGTCGGTGCTGCATCGGGTGCCAGTCGTCGACGGCTGCTTCGACCTGCTTCAGCCCTACCGCCAGTTCCGCGGCCAGCTGGTCCGCGCCTTCCTGCGCCGGATGGCCCAGGGGCGGGAAGAGCTCGACGCAGATCCAGGATTCCGGGGTGCCGTTGCCGTCCGTGCCGGCGACTGCGGTGAGTCGGCCGTCGTCGTCGCGGTGCACCTCGTACTGCGGGTGGTACAGCGCCCGGATACTCCAGTTGCTGCGGTTGATGTTCATGCTCACCGTGTCGACCAGGAACGGACGATCATCCGTCACGATCAGCAGCAGCGTGGACCCGCCGGGGCGCGCGTCCGAGGGTGTGACGATGCTGATCTTCGCCTCACCCGGACGACGCACCGCACCCAGCGTCACGTGGCGTCGGATCAACTCGGCCACGTGGGCCGGCTCGAGCGACACCAGTTCACCCTCCGGCAGATGCTGCACATACAGCTCGGCGAAGCCTGGCGGCAACTCAGCAACCGACGAATCCTTCGGTTGGTTTTCCAAGCAGCTGCTCAACTCGTTGATCCAGTCGCTGCGTGACGCAATTGCTGCGGCCACCATGCCTCCTCGACAGTCGCACGCCAGTGTGCTCACTGCACTCTATCGAGCATTATCGACCGAGGCGGATTCGGGGCGGCGCGCGGGTGGGCGCGCTGCTCGCGGGGGTCGGTGCGGCACAATGGCCGGCATGCAGATCGAGGCCCGCAACGACTTCGCCGCCGACCCCATCACCACGCACGCGATGCTCACCGACCCGGCGTTCCTGTCGGCGGTGTGCGTTTCTTCGGGCGACCTGTCGCACCGGGTGGACGCGGTGGCCGATCACAGCGCGGTCGAGCGCCGGCTACCGGCCCCGTCCTCGGTGCGTAAGTTCCTCGGCGAGACGCTCACCCTGGTGCAGGACATCCACTGGCACGCACCGTCCGCCAACGGTGCGCGCACCGGCACCCTCGATCTCACCGTCAAGGGCATGCCGGCCAAGGCGGACGTGGCGATCGACCTGCGTCCGGGCGGCCGGGGCACCGTTGTCGATTTCACCGGCGACTTCGCGATCAGGGTGCCGTTTCTGGGCAGCAAACTGGAGGCCCAGGCCGCCCCCGCGTTGCTTGAAGGCTTCGCCGTTCAGCAACGGGTCGGCGACGAATGGCTGGCGCGCGCGTCCGGCCGCTGAGCAAGAATCGGGGACGTCCGCGTCCCCGATTACCGCTCAGAGCATGTGCGGGTAGCCGGTGGACGTGGGGGGCACCAGCGTCTCCTTGATCGCGCGCGGGCTGACCCAGCGCATCAGGTTCCACAGCGAGCCGGCCTTGTCGTTCGTGCCGGACGCCCGCGCGCCACCGAACGGCTGCTGGCCGACCACGGCACCGGTCGGCTTGTCGTTGATGTAGAAGTTGCCGGCGGTGAACCGCAGCCGCTGCTGGGCCAACTCGACCGCGGCCCGGTCGGTGGCGAGGATCGCACCGGTTAGGGCATACGCGGACGCACTGTCGACCAGGTCGAGCGCCCCGTCGAAGTCAGCGTCGTCGTAGACGTGGATGCCCAGGATCGGCCCGAAGTATTCGGTGACGAAGATGTCCTGCCGGGGATTGTCCGAGACGATCAGGGTGGGCCTGATGTACCAGCCCTCGCTGCGGTCGTAGCTGCCGCCCGCCACGATCTCGGCGTCGGACGAAGCCCGCGCGGCATCGATCGCCCCCGACAGCTTGACGAACGCACGCTCGTCGATCACGGCCGAGGTGAAGTTGCTGAAGTCGCGCACGTCGCCCACCGAAAGCGCGTCGGTCTGCGCGATCAGATCGTCTTTGATCGCGTTCCACAGCGAGCGCGGCAGGTACGCCCGGGACGCCGCCGAGCACTTCTGGCCCGAGTACTCGAAGGCGCCGCGGATGAGCGCGGTGGTGACCATCGCCGGATCGGCGCTGGGGTGTGCCAGCACGAAGTCCTTGCCGCCGGTCTCGCCGACGATGCGTGGGTAGCTGCGGTAGCCGGCGATGTTGGCGCCCACCTGACCCCAGAGTCCCTGGAACACCCGGGTCGACCCGGTGAAGTGAATGCCGGCCAGATCGCGGTGCGCCAGCGCGATGTCCGAGATCTCTTTGCCGTGGCCCGGCACCAGGTTGATCACGCCGTCGGGCAGGCCGGCGGCGCGCAGCACGTCCACGATGACTTCGGCGGCGAACATCTGGGTCAGGGCCGGCTTCCACAGCACCGGGTTGCCCATCAGTGCCGCGGACGTCGGCAGGTTGCCCGCGATCGCGGTGAAGTTGAACGGAGTGATCGCGTACACGAAGCCCTCGAGCGGCCGGTAGTCCATGCGATTCCACACCCCGGGGCTGTTCAGCGGCTGGTTGGCGTGAATCTCTTGCGCGAAGTGCACGTTGAACCGCAGAAAGTCGATCAGCTCGCAGGCGGAATCGATCTCGGCCTGCTGCGCGGTCTTGGCCTGCCCGAGCATCGTGGCGGCGTTGATGCGCGCCCGATAGGGGCCGGCGATCAGGTCGGCGGCACGCAGAAAGATCGCTGCCCGCTGGTCGTAGGGCATCGCCGCCCACTCAGGCGCCACCGCAAGCGCCGCCGCGACGGCCTGCTCGGCATCGGCATGCGAGGCCTGCTGCACCACCCCCAGCACGTGCCCGTGATCGGACGGCATGCGCACCTCGTAGCGGTCGCTGCCGCGTCCCGGCCGCCGCTCGGCACCGAACGTACCGGTCAGTTCGACAGGCTCGGCACCCTCGAGGTCGGCCAGGACCGCCTGCAACTCGGCACGCTCGGCGCTGCCGGGGGCGTAGCTCTTGACCGGTTCGTTGATCGGCTGGGGAACCCTCGTGATCGCATCCACGGCCATAGCCTAGTGGTACCCGGCACCGCACGGCGTAGCGCGAAGGTAGCCGCGAACGCACCTGAATCTGTGCCGCATCAACCCGCTTTGGCGGCTTCTTCGCGTCGCTTCTTGGCAGCTTCGACGGACGCCCGCAGCGCGGCCACCAGATCGACGACCTCGGCCTCCTTCGGCGCCTCCTCCGCCTCGGTCCGCATCGGCTGGCCCATCAGCTTGGCCTGGACGACCTCTTCGAGCGCCTCGCGGTACGAATCGGTGAACTCGCTCGGGTCGAACTCGCCGGTCAACTGGTCGATGAACATGCGGGCCATCTCGACCTCGGCCTTGGACACCTTAACGTCGCCGGCCGGCGCGGCGAACGAGCCGTCGCGCAGCTCGTCCGGCCACAGCATGGTGTGCATCAGCAGCAGGTCGTCCTTGGCCCTGATCAGCGCCAGCGACTCCCGCGAGCGCAGGGCCACCTTGACCACCGCCGCCTTGCCCTCCTGGGCCAGCGCCTGACGCAGCAGCACGTAGGGTTTCGCGCCGGGACCGTCCGCCTCCAAAAGGTAGGTGCGCTCGAAGTAGGTCGGGTCCACGTCCTCGCTCTTGACGAACTGGACCACCTCGACCGCCTTGGTGGTGGGCAGCGGCAGGTTCTCGAAGTCTTCGGCTTCGAGGATCACCAGGCGGCCGTCGCCGGTCTCGTAGCCCTTGGCGATCTCGGGGTAGGGGATCTCCTTGCCGCAGACCTCACAGACCCGCTTGTACTTGATGCGTCCACCGTCCTCGGCGTGCACCTGCCGGAAGGACAGGTCCTTGGTCTCGGTCGCCCCGTACACCTTGATCGGAATGGTGATCAGGCCGAACGAGATCGCGCCCTTCCAGATGGACCGTGGCATCTGCGCCTCCTCGAAGTGGGTTCCGTCCGTCGCACTCGTGGCGCCCAGTGTTCACCATCGCCCCTGGTCACGCCAGCACCTCCGGTCGCGGGACGCGCTCAGGTCAAAGCGGCCCACTCCCCCGGCCCGTGCCACAGCAACTCGTGCTCGCTCAGGAACGCTTCGACCTCGGCGTCGTCCCACGCCGTGGCGAGCGTCGATCCGACGAGCCGGTGGTGCAACCGGGCCGCCGACTGCGGCGCATCCTCGGCGAACAGCGCGGTGACCGCCGCCCAGGGCAGGGCCGGGACGGTGACCTCACCGAACTCGCCGTCCGGCACCGGACGGGCCGCTGCCGAAACCACCGCCACCAGCCGGCGCTCGCAGCGCAGCAGCCCGGCCAGCCCTGCGATGTGCAGGGCGGTGTGCTCGGCCTCCTCGTCGTCATCGGCGGCGAACCCGAAGCCGGCCCGCATCGCGGCGGTCACCGCGAAGGTATCGGTGGGGGTCAGCAGGCCCTCGCCGGCCCAAGCGCGCAGTTCCTCCACGCTCAGGGGCACGAAGACCAGCATCAGCGCGACCTTCGCAGCAGCACGCCCAGCTCGTCTCCGACGTTGCGGGCGAAGTTCGGCAGCGGGTCCAGGGCGGTGGCCGCGAAGCTGATCCGTCCGTTCAGGCTGGTCACCCCGACGGTGATCCGCTGCTCGTCGATGGTGGATTCGAACGCGTGCAGCGCACGCACCCGGCGCTCCCCCAGCCAGCGCGGCCCCGCCGGCCCGGGCACGTTCGCCACCAGCACCTCGTGGGGGCGTCCGCTGGTCACCTGAGCTGCCGCCACCGCATGGACGGTCGGCGGTGCGAAACCGGCCACCTCGACCAGGTCGCGGGCCGCCACCAGGCGCTCGGAGTCGATCCGCGCCTGGGTCAGCGTCGCGATCGCGTCCAGTCGCTCCGACGCAGTCGGCGCGCACACGGGCAACTGGACGAACTGCGGGGCGACCAGGCAACCCATGGCGCTGGCACCGTCGTCGTCCACCGCCAGCGGCACCAGCGCGACCGGGTCGTGCAGTTCGCCGCCACCGTCCAGCTGCCAGCCGCGCACGCCCGCGGTGACCAGGGCCAGCACCACGTCGTGCACCGTGCTCCCCGCCGCGCGAGCCACCCGTACCACCTCGGCCAGGTCGAGCTCGACGGCCGCGACATAGCGAGCCACCGTGTCGGTGCTGACCTGCCGAAGGCCGTACTCGGCGAGCCCGCCGATGCCCGCAGCAGCGTCGCGCAGCGCCTGCAGCGGGTCGGTGACGCCCCGCAGCAGCCCGCCCCAACCCGTCGGCTCGTCGGCCATCGGCTCCCAGTGCGGCACGTCGTCGGCGATGGGTGTGACTTGGTCGTCGAGCAACTCGTGCAGCAGGTGGACGTTGTCGCGGCCGTCGACCAGCGCCGGCTGGGTGCGCACCACCAGCGCCCAGCGGTCGCCGGGAAGTCCGCTCAGCAACACGGCGTCCCACAAGGGGTGCAGCCGATCCACCGGGGTGGCCAGCAGGGTTTCCAGGCGAGCCTCCAGCGGCGTGCTGAGCTGCTCGGCGTGCAGATGTCCGGACACCTTGAAGCCACGATCGTCGACCCACGACTGAAGGCCCGTGCCGGCCAGCTTCTGGCGGAACCGTGGTGCGTAGGCCAGCCGCTGAGCGATCAGCCGTGCGAGCTCGGCGGGACCCGGCGCGGGTCCATCCAGAATCAGCACACTGAGCTGATGCCACGGCTGCGCCGGCTGGTCACGTGCCAGCAGCAGAGCCTCGTTCATGCTGACCGGATCGGCCACGGCGGTTCCCTTCCATGGGTTCAGCAGGGTTGGATGTGCCGACCAGCCTACGTGCGCCGCACACCGACCCGTGCGGACGTCGCGCAAGAACCGCACGGTGCACGCCTGCGCACCATCACATCGGCACAGCAACAGTTCTTCGGATTCGCCTTCGGTCGGGTGAGGGCTGATGCGGGCCCGCGCCACTTTCTGGTGGTTATCAGGCGAGACAGTCGGCCCGCCCGGCCGTGACGCGGAGTTATGGTTGATATGGATACCCCCTGGGGGTAGCGATATCAACCATTAGTCGGCGTCTTGGCGAGACCCGGTCAGCGAACCGCCGGAAGTCGGCTGATAACCACCACATCCTGGCGTCGGGTTCGCCATCGGTGCCGACACCGACTGGACCGGCTGAACGGTCAGTGTGATCCGGTGTCCTGCCCGCGGCTGACCTCTGCCTCGGCTGGAACTGTCGATGCAGTCCTCCGGTGACCTCTGGCCGCCCCGACACGCACAAACGTGTGGTTCTCCACCGACGAATGACAGGGGTCGGGGTGAGATCCCGGCGTTCGCCGGGATGACGGTGGGGTACCGGGATGACGGTGGGGTCCCGGGATGACGGTGGGGGTTCCCAGGGATGGCGGAGGGTCGGGGTGAGATCCCGGCGTTCGCCGGGATGACGGTGGGTCCCGGGATGACCGTGGGGTCCCGGGATCACGGTGGGGTTCCCAGGGATGGCGGAGGGTGGGGTGCGACCTGCCCGCGGCTGAGCAGCAGCGCTCAGCCGCGGCGTCCGTGGCACATCTTGTACTTCTTGCCCGACCCGCAGGGACAGGGCGCGTTGCGACCCACGCCGGCGTACGGATCGTCCGCCACCTCGCCGGTCTTGACCGCCTCGCCCGTCTCGGAGGGCGCCGAGTAGCTGACCGAGCCCTGCCTGCGCTCGCCTAGGCCCTTGGCCTTCACCACCGGGCGCGCCTTGGCCTGCGCCGCCGCCGGTGGCTGGGCCGGAGCCTGGGCCGGCTCGTCGACGTCGGCGATCAGCCCGCCCAGCGTGTCGGCGTCCGGCCCGGAGGCGATCAGCTCGTCCAGCACCTCGGCGGACATCGGCACCGCCTTGCCGGAGGCGTCCGGCACCAGGCCGACCGGCTGCTGCACGTTCACCTCGAGGTTGAACAGGAACCCGACGACCTCTTCCATGAACGCCTCCATCATGGCGTTGAACATGGTGCCGCCCTCGCGCTGGTACTCGACCAGCGGGTCTCGCTGAGCCATCGCCCGCAGGCCGATGCCCTCGCGCAGGTAGTCCATCTCGTACAGGTGTTCACGCCACTTGCGGTCGAGCACGGTCAGCAGCACCTGACGTTCGAGCTCACGCATGGTCTCTTCGCCCAGCTCTTCTTCGCGCCGGTCGTAGGCAGCCTGGGCGTCGGCCTTGAAGTCCGCGACCAGTTCGTCGGCAGTCATCTCCACACCCTCGAAGTCGGCCCGCTTCAGGCCCACCGGGTACAGGGTGCTCATCTGGGTCCAGAGCTGCTCGAGATCCCAGTCCTCGATGAAGCCCTCGGTCGCCCCGCGCACGTACTGCTCGACGACGGAGTCGACGGTGCCGCGCAGCTGGGTTTCGACGTCCACGCCCTCGAGCACCTTGCGCCGGTCGCCGTAGATGGCGTGCCGCTGCCGGTTCATCACGTCGTCGTACTTCAACACGTTCTTGCGCATCTCGAAGTTCTGCGCCTCGACCTGCTCCTGCGCCTGCTGGATCGAGCCGCTGACCCGCTTGTTCTCGATCGGGACGTCGTCGGGCACCTTCAGCGCCTGCATCACCCAGTTGATGATGTCGGACTTGAACAGCCGCATCAGGTCGTCCTGCAGGCTCAGGTAGAACCGGCTCTCGCCCGGGTCGCCCTGACGGCCGGAGCGGCCGCGCAACTGGTTGTCGATGCGGCGCGACTCGTGCCGCTCGGAGCCGATCACGTACAGGCCGCCCAGTTCGACCACCTCGTCGTGCTCGTTGGCCACCTGCTCTTCGATCTCTTTGAGCACCTGCGGCCAGGCGGCCTCGTACTCGTCCACGTGCTCCACCGGGTCGAGATCCTTGGCTCGCAGCGCCGCGTCGGCCAGAAACTCGGGGTTGCCGCCCAGAATGATGTCGGTGCCTCGTCCGGCCATGTTGGTGGCCACGGTGACCGCGCCCTTGCGTCCGGCCAGCGCGATGATCGCCGCCTCCCGGGCGTGGTTCTTGGCGTTCAGCACCTCGTGCTTCACGCCGGCCTTCTTCAGCGCCCGGCTGAGCAGCTCGGACTTGGCCACGGACGCCGTGCCGATCAGTATCGGCTGACCCTTCTCGTGCCGCTCGACCACGTCGTCGACGACCGCGGCGAACTTGGCGTCTTCGGTGCGGTAGATCAAGTCCTTCTCGTCGATGCGGATCATCGGCTTGTTGGTCTCGATCGGCAGCACGCCCAGGCCGTAGATCTTCTGGAACTCGCTCTCTTCGGTCTTGGCCGTACCGGTCATGCCGGCGAGCTTGTCGTACATGCGGAAGTAGTTCTGCAGGGTGATCGTGGCGAGCGTCTGGTACTCGTCCTTGATCTCGACGCCCTCTTTGGCCTCCAGCGCCTGGTGCAGGCCCTCGTTGTAGCGGCGTCCGATCAGGGTGCGGCCGGTGTGCTCATCGACGATCAGCACCTCGCCGTCGAGGATCACGTAGTCCTTGTCGCGCTTGAACAGCTCCTTGGCCTTGATGGCGTTGTTGAGGTAGCTGATCAGCGGCGTGTTCGCGCTCTCGTACAGGTTCTCGATGCCGAGCCGGTTCTCGACCTCGGTGATGCCCCCCTCGAGAATCGACACGGTGCGCTTCTTTTCGTCCACCTCGTAGTGGGTGTCGCGCACCAGCTTGGTGGCGATCCGGGCGAACTCCGGGTACCAGTCGTGGTTGTCCTCGGCCGGGCCCGAGATGATCAGCGGGGTGCGCGCCTCGTCCACCAGGATCGAGTCGACCTCGTCCACGATGGCGTAGTGGTGGCCGCGCTGCACGCAGTCGTCGAGGCTGAGCGCCATGTTGTCGCGCAGGTAGTCGAAGCCGAACTCGTTGTTCGTGCCGTAGGTGATGTCGGCGGCGTACTGCTTGCGGCGCTCGGCCGGGGTCATCTGGGCCAGGATCACGCCCACCGTCAACCCCAGGAAGTGATGGACGCGGCCCATCTGCTCGGACTGGTAGCGGGCCAGGTAGTCGTTGACGGTGACGATGTGCACGCCCTTGCCGGTCAGCCCGTTCAGGTAGCTCGGCATCAGGGCGACGATGGTCTTGCCCTCACCGGTCTTCATCTCGGCGATGTTGGCCCGGTGAAGCGCGACGCCACCCACCACCTGCACGTCGTAGGGACGCTTGCCGAGCACCCGCCTCGTCGCCTCACGTACGGTGGCGAAGGCCTCGGGCAGCAGGTCGTCCAGCGACTCGCCCTCGTCGAGCCGCTTGCGGAACTGCTCGGTCTGGCCGCGTAGCTCCTCGTCGGTCATCGCCTCGTAGTCGGCCTCGATCATCGAGACCTGGTCGGCGACCTTGCGCAGTTCCTTGAGCTTGCGCCCGTCGCCCATGTTGAGCAGTTTGTCCAGAACACCCACGGTGGTTTCAACACTCCCTGGTCGATGACATTCCCAGCCATCCTAGTACCGCGGCCACCAATGTTCGCCCTGGCGAGCGGCGTCCGGTCGGATGCCTCGCCAGGCCGACGAGGAAGGCATACCGGGTCGTCTGTTGACCGAGGAGAACGCAGCGAGGCGCCGTCCGGGCGTCGCGCAGCGGGCGAAGTGTTGGTGGCCGCGGTACTGGTACCGGACGGCGCGGGGGTGGTCAGCCCGGTCGCCCCGCCGCCGCCAGCATGGTGCTCAGGTTGCCGTGGGGTCGCACCACCACCTCGCGCAGTTCGAGCCAGTCGGCCATCAGGCGCAACTCGTGCAGCAACCGGCTCGCCACCTCGGACGGACGGTGCTCGGCGTGCTGCTCCAGCCAGGCCGATTGCACGAGCAGGGCGCCCTGTGCGCGGTCGGCCTTCAGGTCGACGCGGGCCACGATCTCGTCGTCGGCCAGGAACAGGTACACGTAGTAGCCGTGCTCGCGCTGGGCGGGCGGGGTATAGATGCCGATCCGGTAGTGCACGCCGAAGAACTGCAGAACGCGGGGGCGGTGATGCACCAGGGTGTCGAACGGTGCGATCAGTGCCTGGCCGCCGAGGCGCCGCGGCCGGCGCGCACCGGCTGCCAGCCAGAACTGCTGCGGCAGACGGGCGACGCTGACCGGTTCGAGTTCGCCCCGGAGCACCAGCCGTTCGATCGCGGACTTCACCGCCGGGCCGCGCAGATAGAAGTAGTCGGTGAGCGCCTTGAGGTCGGCCACCCCCAGCCCCTGCGCCGAGCGCTGCACCAACGTGTCGTACGACGCGTCGTCGTCGGGATCGGGACGCGCCAGCACCTGCGCGGGCAGCACCCGGTCCGCGAGGTCGTAGAGCCGCT
Organism: Micropruina sp.; assembly: GCA_016711205.1. Lineage (GTDB taxonomy): Bacteria > Actinomycetota > Actinomycetes > Propionibacteriales > Propionibacteriaceae > Micropruina. The sequence goes on from JADJTM010000001.1 coordinate 996,937, forward strand.
CGAAGGCCGGGTTGCGACCGGCGACCGCGACCTGGCCGGAGTCGAACAGGTACTCCAGCACGTACTTCGCCTCCGACCAGTTCCATCCCCAGTCGGCGCGGCTGCGCACCTCGTCGTTCTCGATCTGCCGGGCGCTGAGCGGACCACCCCTGCGCACGTCGTCGAGCACCCGCTGCAACAGGTCGGGCTTGGCGCTCAGAATGCCGGTGAGCGCACCCCGTTCCTGGGCTTCCCGCCGCCGCATCGCCATCCGGAAGGCGGGCTGCAATTGCACGTCCACCAGGCAGGCGGCGTGTGCCCAGTACTCGAAAAGCAGACGGGGCGAGCGACCCGCGGCCCGGTCGAGCAGCGAGCGGTCATAGGGCCACAGCCGGCTGAACAGCGGCATGTAGTGCGCGCGCACGGCCACGTTGACCGAGTCGATCTGAAACTGGCCGACCCGGTCGATCACCCGCTGCACGTGGCCCAGGGTGACCGCGCCGGACGGCCTGGCCCGGCCGAACCCCTGCGCCGCCAGGGCGATGCGCCGGGCCTGGGCCAGGGTCAGTGCGGGCATAACAGTGCCGTGGGCCGATCAGGGCCCGGCATCGACCCACCGCTCAAGCGCTCTGCTCCCCCGCCGCATGGTCGAGTTCGAGGTGGATCACGCCGTAGTCGTAGGCGCGCCGCCGGTACACCGCACTGGGCGCGCCGGTCTCGGCGTCCACGTAGAGAAAGAAGTCGTGGCCCACCAACTCCATCTCGTCCAGGGCCTGGGCCAGGGTGAGCGGTGATGCCTTGAACAGCTTCTCGCGCACCACCAGCGGCCCGTCGCCGTGCACCTCGAGGCCGGCGATCTTGCGGATCTCGGGACGGTCCTCGTCTGCGCTCTCGTTCACCGGAGGCAGCACCGGCTCATCGAGCTGGTGTCCGGAGCGCAGCCCGCGATGCACCTTGCGGCGATCGGCGGCGCGGCGCAACTGCGACTTGAGCCGGTCCAGCGCGTGCTCGAAGGCGATCAGCTTGTCGTCGGCGCTGGCCTCGGCCCGCACCACCGGGCCCCGGCTGCGCAACGTGATCTCGACGGTGGTCGCCTGGTCGGGCTGACGCGCGTGCGGGTTGGCTGAGACCTGCACCTCGACCCGAATCACCCGATCCTTCAGCTTCTCCACACCGGTCAGCCGTTCGCTGACATGTGAGCGGAAATCATCGGTGATCTGGCAATGCCTGCCGGTGACGAGAACGTCCACAGCGACCTCCTTGGTCGATCGGGCCCGCTCGGCTGAGCGGGCGAACACGAAAGCGCCAGGCTGTCCCCGCGAAGCGGGAGTCAGCGTGGCGCCATGATCCGACCCTACTGGGGTGGCCTGTGCAATGCCAGGGTGCCGGCTGTGCGCCGACGGACCAGGCGCAACAGAGCTGTAACACGGCGCAATCCGCGCGTAACGAACTCCGAACGCCTCAGAAACACCGATCCCCGATTGTTCTGCCATGAACATCCTCGAAATCAACTCCGGCGACACCGCCTGGATCCTCGTCAGCGCCGCGCTGGTGCTGTTGATGACCCCCGGTCTCGCGTTCTTCTACGGGGGCATGGTCAGGGCCAAGAGCGTTCTCAACATGATGATGATGAGCTTCATCTCGATGGGGGTCATCGGCGTTCTGTGGATGCTGTTCGGCTACTCGATGTCGTTCGGCAACTCGGTGGGCGGCGCCGGCATCATCGGCGATCCGTTCGAGTACGCCGGTCTGATGGGCCTGCTCACCTACAGCCCGGACGCCGTGTACCCGGCGTTGGCGTTCGTCGCCTTCCAGGCCTGTTTCGCGATCATCACGGTCGCGCTCGTGTCCGGCGCCATTGCCGACCGGGCGTCGTTCGGAGCCTGGACGCTGTTCACCGTGCTGTGGGGCGTGCTGGTCTACTTTCCGGCCGCCCACTGGGTGTTCGCGTTCAGCAGCGCCGACGGCGAAGTGGTGGGTGGCTGGATCGCCAACCAGATCGGCGCTCTCGACTTCGCCGGTGGCACCGCGATCCACATCAACGCCGGCACCGCTGCGTTGGTGCTGGCCCTGGTGATCGGCCCCCGGGTCGGGTTCGGCTCCAAGCCGATGCGACCCCACAACATGACCCTGGTGATGCTGGGCGCCGCGCTGCTGTGGTTCGGCTGGTTCGGCTTCAACGCGGGTTCCGCGGTCGCCGCCAACGGCCTGGCCAGTCTCGCCTGGGTGAACACCCTGGCCGCGACCGCAGCGGCGATGCTGGGCTGGCTCGTTGTCGAACGGTTCCGCGACGGTCACGCCACCTCGCTCGGCGCAGCGTCCGGCATCGTGGCGGGCCTGGTCGCCATCACCCCGGCGGCCGGATCGGTCGATCCGATCGGCTCGCTGGCCATCGGCGTCATCGCCGGCATCGCCTGCGCCTACGCCGTCGGCCTGAAGTACAAGTTCGGCTACGACGACTCGCTGGACGTCGTGGGCGTCCACCTGGTCGGTGGTCTGGTGGGCACCCTGCTGATCGGGTTCTTCGCCTCGCCGCTGGCCATGACGACGGTCGCCGATCCCGACGATCCGACCAAGGCACACGCCGAGGGTGTGGCCGGCCTGTTCTACGGCGGCGGCTTCGACCAACTCGGCAAGCAGGCGATCGGCGCCTTCTCGGTGATGGCGTACTCGGCACTGGTCACGTACCTGATCGCACAGTTGATCAAGCACACCGTCGGCTGGCGGATCGGCACCTCCGACGAGATCAGCGGCATCGACCTGGTCGAGCACTCCGAGGCCGGCTACGACCTCAGCCCGGTCTACTACACCAACAAGGTCCAGCGCACGCTCTTCCTCACCAAGGACGATCTGCCCGAGACCGAAACGACAGGAGCGAACAAGTGAAGCTGGTCACAGCGATCATCCAGCCCGAAGTGCTGGAGCAGGTCATGAAGGCGGTGGTTCGCCACGGCGTGGGCGGCATGACGATCAGCGAGGTGTCCGGCTACGGACGCCAGCGCGGTCACGTCGAGGTCTACCGCGGCGAGGAGTACACGATCGACTTCATCACCAAGGTGCGGCTCGAAATCCTCGTGGACGACCCCGAGTGCGAAGAGGTCGTGCAGGTGATCGCCGGCTCGGCGCGCACCGGCCAGGTCGGTGACGGCAAGGTCTGGGTGGTGCCGGTCGAGAACGTCGTCCGGGTGCGAACCGGAGAACACGGTCTGGCTGCGGTCTGACGACGACCTCCGCGGACGCATCGTGGGGGGCGGGTCGTGCGCGGCAGGCTGGTGAGGGGCTCCGGGATCACCCGGGGCCCCTTACGCCTGGTCCGGGCTTACGCCGGATCGGGCTCACGGATGCCCGGAGGTGCGTGGCGTCGCCGCCACCACGGCGGCGCCGAGCACGGTGTGTCCGGCCTCACCCAACGCCCGGGCGGCCTCGGCCAGGGTGGCACCGGTGGTGATGATGTCGTCCACCAGCAGCACCGCGCCGGGCTCGCCCGCCCGCGCACCGAGGCTGGCCCGCCGGTTCTCGGCGCGCTGCGCCACGTCCAGCCCAGCCTGGTCACGGGCGCTGCGCAACGGCCGCAACCCCGGCCAGGCCCGCGCGTCCAGCTGGTGCCGGCGCAGCGTGCGGGCCACCCTGCCGGCCATCATGGCGGTCAGGTCGAAGCCGCGTCCGGCGACCGTGGCGCGACTCGACGGCACCGGCACCAGGCGCAACGGACGTCCGTCCCAGCGTTCCTCCAGCAGACTGGCGGCGCTGCCCACCAGCAGCTCGGCCAGCACCGGCACCAGGGTGAGGCCCTGGCGTTCCTTGCAGGCCAGGATCACCCGGCGCAGGTCGTCGGCATAGTCGCCCCGCGCGATCGTGAACGGCACGCCGGCGCGGACGGGCACCGCGAGGGCGGGCCGGTCATGCAGCGCCGCCGCGCAGCCGGCGCACAGCACCGGCCCTGGACGCAGACAGGCGGCACATGCGCCGCCCCACGCCAGATCGGCGCCGGCAGCCAGCACAGCGCGCCACCCCATGCTGCGATGATGCCCGGCCACAGACGTCCGTGGGACGTCATCCACAGCTCAAGGCAGCGAAACCTGTTGCACTTTCGGCAGCCACGGCTCCCAGGTGAACTCGTCGACGAAGCGCCAGGTCTGTCCGTCCGACCCGCGCAACGCCGCGCGCGAATCCGCCCCCACCGCCAACTGCGCCTTGGCCACCGAGTCGGTCGGGCCCACGTCGGTGGCCATCGCACCCTCGCTGTCGACTCTGACCACATGCGGCGTCGCGTCCCCACCCAGCAGCACCAGCAGGTCGGCCGGGCTCGACCAGCCGACGTCGATGGGAGGCTGGCTGGCGGGCGCCCACGATGCGCCGGACAACTCACGCCAGCCGACGAACCCGATCTGCTCGGCCGAGCGGGTGATCGCGGCAACGCCCAGCACTGCACCGCCCTGACCCTCGACCACCAGCGCCACCCGCACCCCGTCCGGCGCCATGGCGAGCGCTCGGATGCGGCCGCCCGGCAGGCCCGCCGCATCGACCACGACCTCGCGACCGTCGCGCAGCATCCGCAGCGGGGTGTTGCGCACGCCGTCCACCACCACCAGCAGTTCGCCCTGCCGGGTGTAATGCACCGAGGCCAGCCCTCGACCGCTCAGCATGACCCGGGCGGCGCCTTCGCGCACGGCGACGCCACGCACCCTGGTGCCGCCGTCGGTGACGGCCGCCACCTCGAGGGCGTCGGCCCGGGCGGCGATCGCGCCGAGCCGGTTCAGCTCAGGTCCCACCGGTTGCGGCTCGGACTGGGGACTGCTCCAGGCGAGGCGCTGCAAAGCCCCGCCGCGGACCACGAAGACCTGATCGGACGTCGTCTGCGGCGTGGGTGCACCCTGCGCGAAGTCGGCAGTGGTCACCGTGCCGGCTGAGCCGCCGACCTCCCACAGGGCGTCGTTGCCGCGCACCCGAACGCCGGCCACGCCCTCGAGCGATGCCAGCGACCACACGAGTTCGGCGGTCAGCTTGCGCCGCGCCTCAACGGTCACCCGGTCGACGTCGCCGGTCAGGTCGACCGCAACCACGCCGTTGGCCCCGAGCGTCACCGACGCAATCTCCAGCTGTGGGTCCAGCGGCGCCCGGTAGGCGGCCCGGTTGGCCAGCGAGGGCCCCACCAGCAATGCCCGCACCGAGGCCGCCATTCCCAGCGTGCCCTTCTGCACGAAGCGCGGGTCGGGCACCAGCACGGTTCCGGTGGCGTCCCAGAAGCAGACGTCGGCGCGTACCCAGGTGCTGCTGAACAGCGATTGTGAGATCAGCAGGCCGCGCGGGGGTTGCGAGATGCGCCACTGGCCGTCCGCGTCGCGCATCAGCCCGAAGTCGTGGTGGTACTGGGTGCTGGCCGGGGTGAACGTCCCCTGGCCGTCCAGGCGTCCGACCAGGGGGGCGGTCAGCACCACCCCCGACTCGCTGACCTGGGGCGGATAGCCGCCGGCGTAGATCTCGACCCCGGTCTCGGGGCGCCATTGTTCGCCGGCGGCCGGGGTCAGGAACTGCCGGGCCACCGAGTAGCCCTCCTGATAGGTCGCCATGGCGTGCAAGAAACCCTCGACGATCAACCCGGGGGTGGCGTTCTGCGCCGGCGGCACGGGTGCGATCTCGACCCCCGAGTCGGCCTGCTGCGCCGCCGGTGAATGCCGCTCGACCGGACCGCTGGTGGGCACCGCGACGCACCCGGTGAAGGCCAGCGCGAAGCAGCCGGCCACAACCCCCAGCAACCGTGCGGACGTCCACCCGCCGTGACGCCTCATGCGGTCACCTCCGAGTCATCGGGTACGACCGGCCACGGCGAGCTGATCACGCTGTCGCCGGCCCGCCGCGGAACGGTGAGCCTGAACTGCGCCCCCTGACCGGGACGCCCCCAGGCGTTCAGCCAGCCGCCGTGCAGCCGGGCGTCCTCCATGGCGATCGACAGACCCAGACCGGTGCCGCCCACCGTGCGGCGCCGGGCCGGGTCGGCACGCCAGAAGCGGTTGAACACCTGATGCGCCTGGGCGGCGCTGAAACCCACCCCGTGGTCACGCACCGCCACCGCGACCGCGCCCTCATCGGCCCGCACGTGCACCGTGATGTCGTGCCCGTCGCCGTGTTCGATCGCGTTGGTGATCAGGTTGCGCAACACCCGGCGGATGCGCCGCGGGTCCACCTCGGCCAGGCAGGGCTGCGGGGCGTCCAGCACCAGCCGGGTGCTGTAGTTCTGGGCCAGCCTGCCCTGCGCCCTCAGCTCTTCGGCGGCGATCTGGCTGAGGTCGATCTCGTCGAGGTTCAGCTCGGCCGCCCCCGCGTCGAACCGGCTGATCTCGAGCAGGTCGGTCAGCAGTTCCTCGAAGTGGTCCAGCTCGGTGGAGAGCAGCTCGCTGCTGCGGGCGGCCAGCGGGTCGAACTCGTCGCGCTGCTCGTACAGCACGTCCGAGGCCATCCGGACGGTGGTCAGCGGGGTGCGCAGCTCGTGGGAGACGTCCGAGACGAACTGCTGCTGCACCTGCGAGAGGTCCTGCAACTCGGTGATCTTGCGGTCCAGCTCGCCGGCCATGTGGTTCATGGAGCGGGCCAGGCCGGCCAGGTCCTCGGTGCCGACCACTGTCATCCGGTCGTCCAGATGGCCCGCGGCCAGCCGTTCCGCCGCGAGCCGGGCGGCCCTGATCGGCCTCAGCACCTGCCTGGCGATCAGCCACACCACGGCCACCACACCGACCAGCACGATGAGGCCGGCAACCGTCGTGGCCCGCTGCACCACCGCGAGCGTGTCGGCCTCGGCCTGATTGCTGAACAGGAAGTAGGCCGGGTAGCGGGCGCCACCGGGAGCGATCAGGGCCGAACCGATCGCCAGCCCGGGCACGGCCGGACGCGCGTCGGCGAAGCTGATCAGGGTGGGCGTCGAATACACGCTGTCGGCGGAAAGCACCGCCCGCCGCAGCGATTCCGGCACGCTGGTGTAGTCCAGCCCGGCCGAACCGATGTCCGAGACCGGCCCGGCAACCACCACGTAGTACTGGTTGCCGACCGAGCCGCGATAGGCGGCGTCCCGGGCCAGCTGGGTGAGACTCTCGTTGATCGAGGCGGTGCGCAGGTCGACCGTGCGCAGTTCGCGCTGCATGCCGTCCAGTACCACGGACGCCTCGGCGAGGCTGGCCTGTCGCTTGCCGTCCAGGATGCCGCGAGAAGACTGCTCCATCAGAAACCAGCCGGTGGCGGCCAGCACGGTGAGTGCCGCGACCAGGGTGGTCATCACGACCCGGAACGGCAGGGATCGGGACCACGGCGTGCGTCGGGCGGGCGATTGGTCGGCCCGGTCGCTCATGTGTCCTCGCGGGCGTCCCCGGCCCGGTACCCCACCCCGCGCAGCGTGATGATGATCTCGGGGTGCTCGGGATCGTGCTCGATCTTGCTGCGCAGCCGCTGTATGTGCACGTTGACCAGCCTGGTGTCGGACGGGTGGTGGTAGCCCCACACCTCCTGCAGCAGCATCTCGCGAGTGAAGGCGTGCCGCGGCCGGCGGGCCAGGGCGTGCAGCAGGTCGAACTCGAGCGGCGTCAACGTGATCAGCTCGTGGCCGCGTCGGACGGTGTGTTCGGGCACGTTGATCACCACGTCGCCGATGGTCAACTGGCCGGTGCTCTCGGCGGGCACGTGGCGGCGCAGCCGGGTGCGGATGCGGGCCAGCAGTTCGCGCACCTTGAACGGCTTCGCCACGTAGTCGTCGGCGCCGGCCTCGAGTCCCGCCACGACGTCGCGGGTGTCGCTCTTGGCGGTGAGCATCACGATCGGCACGCCCGAGACGGCTCGGATGTCGCGGCACACGTCCACCCCGTCGCGGCCGGGCAGCATCAGGTCGAGGAGCACCAGGTCGGGCTTGTACTGCATGAATGTTTCCATGGCCCGCGTGCCCGAGCTGCACCAGACCGCGTCGAAACCGTCCGCCCGCAGCACCAACTGCAGCATCTCCGACAGTGCGACGTCGTCGTCGACCACGAGGATGCGTTGCATGCCCTCGGACACTGCCACCTCACTCGTCGACGCTCGTGTGCTTGAAGGGAGTGTAATAGCCGCCTCGGACACCGGCTCACTCTCACCGGCTCAGTTCCGTTCGGGAGTCGGCGTCCAGCTGGCCAAGAGGGCCAGATCGCCGCCCTGCCGGCGCAACACCCGGCGCCACAGGGTGTCGGGGTCGGCGTCGTAGACGTCGGCATAGGTAGCGCGCACGACGTGCCACCAGCCCTGATCGAGTTCGTTCTCCAGCTGGCCCGGCGCCCAGCCGGCGTACCCGGCGAAGATGCGCAGGTCGCGGTAGGCGCCCTCGGCGATCTCGACCGGAGTGTCCAGGTGCAGCAGGCCGACCGCGTCGAACAACGAGCGCCACCCGGGCGGTTCTTCTTCTGGACGACGCGGCGAGGCCAGGCAGATCGCCCCCTCCTGCGACACCGGGCCACCCTCGAACAGCACCTTCGGTTCGCTGACCAGCGGTGCCCAGGCGGGCAGTGCGCTGCGCAGGTCGATGGCGGCCTCGCGGTTGAGCACCACACCGAGCGAACCCGAGTCGTCGGCGTCCAGCACCAGCACGACGCTCTGGTCGAAAACCCCGTCGCTCAACTCGGTGCTGGCCACCAGCAGCACCCCGGGGGTGGCCGCTTCGGTCATGCCGCTCGCCCTCTCATGACATCAGCATGCCACCGGCCGCGGACCTCCGCAGCGACCAACGGGGTGGGTGCGCATCCGGAGCGCAACGACATCAGGCCCCGCCCGATTCGGGCGAGGCCTGATGCTGTCAGGGTGGAGGTGGGGGGAGTCGAACCCCCGTCCTCTGAAGGTGAACCAGGACTTCTCCGGGCGCAGTTGACTAGGCGGTTTTCTCGGCTCCTACCCTCGCGTCAACACGTGGTAGCCGAGCCCAGTTCCAGTGAAGTCCCGAGCCGCCCCTGGAACACAGGCGGCTCAGCAAGCCTTCTATACGAGGCCAGTAACCGGACGGAAGGCTACGTCCGGGCTGACCCTTCGGTCACTGCTCAGGCAGCGAGAGCGAAGTCTGCGCGAGAATTGTCGGCAGTTATTGGTTTTCCAGAGATCGTTAACGAGATGTCTCTGGATTCTCGGCCCGCTTCTCCTGGGACTACCGTCCCGAGTCGAAACCAGTCACCCCTGTTGAGTTGTACTGCTGTTGCGGTGCTGCACGCACGCCGGTCGCCCGGCGAGCACTCCAGACTATCAACGTTTGCGCTCGGGCAAAACTTCCAGCGGCACCAGCGCCCGGATCGGGTTGCGCCAATCGGCCCCCTTCGCGGCCATCACGGCCCCGATCACCGTGACCACGATCCAGATCACCGTCCAGATCCCTGCCACCGGATTGCCGTCCCCGGGCAGCAGGCCGCCCACCGCGCCGGCCACCAGGCCCACGATGAACGCGATCACCTGCCAGTTGAACGCCTTGGCGGCCTCGCGGCGGGCGAAGGAGTCCTTCGCGCTGACGGCCCAGATCACCGCCGGTCCGATCAGCCAGGTGAGGAACGGCGACAGGTGCGCGATCACGGCCATCGTGTTGCTCTGAGCGGCGGACGGGCGCGGCGCCGGCAGGACGGTTCCGGCGTAGCCGGGCGCGCTGGGTGCGCGGTAGCCCTGGTACTGCCCGATCGGCTGAGCCGGCAACGGACCGTCGGTGGCGGCGGCGAGCTCGTCCAGCCGGTGGGCGGTGATCACCCGGGCCAGGCGCTCCTCGAACTCGGCGCCGTCGATGCGTCCGAGCCGGTGGGCTTCGCGCAACCGCAACTCAGCGCCGTCGCGGTCGGCCTTGGTGACGCTGTGCACGGGGGCGAAGAAGTCGTTGGTCATGGCTGCAATTCTCGCCGCGGCAGCGGCCGCGCAGTATCGGGCACTGCCCTGCCCGGGCCCCGGAACGGGCATTCGGGGTTCGCCCACCGCGTTAGGTTGTGCGTCATGGCCAACACGCTCGCGTTCGCTGACCTCGGCGAAGGAATCGGTGATGCCACCGCCGTCCTGCGCAACAACGCCAACAGTGCCGGCCTGGGTGCCGCGGTGCCCACCTGTCCGGGCTGGACGATGCTCGACCTGCTCACTCATCAGGGAATGGCGCACCGCTGGGCGGCGGCGTCCCTGCGCCACGAGCAGCCGCGTCCGGACGCCGAGGTCGAGGCCGAGGCGACCGCCGCGGCCGATCTGTTGCAATGGCTGGACGACGGCATGGTCGAGTTGCTCAACGCCCTGGCGAGCGCCCCGGAGGATCTGGACCTGCCGTTCTTCCTGCCCGAGGCTCCCCCGGCCCGTCAGGCCTGGGCGCGCCGGCAGTGCCACGAGACCACGATTCACGGCGTGGACGCGATGGCGGCCCGGCTGGGCCGCGTCCCGCGTCCGGACGAGCTGTGGTTCGCTCCCGCCCTGGCCCGCGACGGCATCGACGAGCTGCTGTTGGGCTTCGCGCCGCGGCGCAGGTACAACCCGAAGGCGGACGCTGCGACGAGCATCGCGGTGGTCACCGACGACGGCCTCGGCGCCTGGACGATCGAGCTGACGCCCGAGGGCTGCACCGCCAGAGCCGGCGCGGACGCCGATGCGCCCACCCGGGTCAGCGGTTCGGCGCGGGCCGTATATGTCGGCCTGTGGAACCGGGGCGAGGACGTCCGTGTCGAGGGAAACCCGGAGCCGCTGCAGTCTTTCCTGCAACAACTCCGGGTCGCCTGGTAGGGGTCTCCACACGCTCGTGCGGCTGATTGAACCGCCCCGGTGTGTCCGGAGGCTCCGAACCTTGGGAAGGTTGGAGTCATGTCAGGGAACACATCGAAGAGGTATCCGGCTGAGCTGAAGGAGCGGGCGGTCCGGATGTATGGCGAGGTCCGGCCGGATCACGACACGGACTGGGCGGCGATGGGCAAGGTGGCCGAGTTGCTCGGGGTCGGCCAGGAGACGCTGCGTAAGTGGGTCCGCCAGGGCGAGGTTGATGATGGTCAGCGGCCCGGAATCACGTCGGAGGAGTCGGCCGAGATCAAACGCCTCAAGCGGGAGAACGCGGAGTTGAAGCGGGCGAACGCGATCTTGAAGGCGGCTTCGGCTTTCTTCGCGGCCGAGCTCGACCGGCCCGGGCAGTGATCGTGGACTTCATCCGCGAGCACGCCGACGATCAGCCCGCCGACGGGCTGCGATGGGGTGTGGAGCCGATCTGTGCCGTGCTGACCGAGCATGGTGTGAAGATCGCCCCGTCGACCTACTACGAGTGGAAGGACAAGCTGCCCTCCAAACGCGACGAGCGTGACCAGGTGCTGCTCGAGCACATCCGCCGGGTCCACCAAGAGAACTTCGGTGTGTACGGACCCCGCAAGGTGTGGCTGACACTCAACCGGGAAGGTATCCCGGTGGCCCGCTGCACCATTGAGCGGCTGATGCGGGCTGACGGGCTGGCCGGAGCTGTGCGTGGCAAGGTGAAACGCACCACGATCGCCGGGGCAGGGCCCAGGCCGGACGATCTGGTGAGGCGGAACTTCGAGCCGTTGGCGCCGAACCGGTTGTGGGTGGCCGACTTCACCTACGTCTCGACGTGGGCCGGCTGGGTGTTCGTCGCTTTCGTGATTGACGCCTACGCCCGCCGGATCCTGGGCTGGCGGGCCGCCACCACCATGACCGCCGAACTGGTCCTGGACGCGGTCGAGCAGGCGATCTGGACCCGGGAACAGGACGGCTGGGACCAGTTCGACCAGCTCGTGGCCCACAACGACCGCGGCGCCCAATACCTGTCCGTGGCCTACAGCGAGCGGCTAGCCGAAGCCGGCATCAAGCCCTCCGTCGGCGCGGTCGGATCGTCGTATGACAACGCGCTCGCCGAGAGCATCAACGGCCTGTACAAGACCGAAGTCATCCGCCGGCAAGGGCCCTGGAGAGACGTCAACGCCGTCGAGATCGCCACCGCGAAATGGGTCGACTGGTACAACCACCGGCGCCTCAACGAGTACTGCGGAGACATGCCACCCGCCGTCCTCGAACAAGTCCACTACGCTCAACAACAACCCTCAGCAGCAAGCTGAGGAGTCAAACCAGCGAGTCTCCGGACATGCCGGGGCGGTTCAGATCTGGCTCCGACAGGTATTGGGGACGGTTCCTTTTTCCGTCGGTTGGTCGGCGCGCAACCGATATTGGGGACTGTGAAGTCTCGTACCTTCGTGGACGGTTGTGTCTCGCAGCTTCGTGGACGGTTGTGTCTCGGCCTTCGTGGACGGTTGTGTTGACGGTTGTGTCTCGGAGCTTTGTGGACGATCGGCTCAGGCGGGGTGCGCTGAGTGGCGAGGGTCGTCGGCATGGCAGCCCGTATCGACGCGCGTGTTCGTCGCTTGATCATCAACTTCACTGACCAGCCTCGTCGGGGTGAGGTCACTCGGTTTTGTCGTGAGCACGGAATTTCGCGTGCTGAGTTCTACAAGGTTCGGGCACGGGCGAAGACCGACGGCAAGCTGGCCGCTTTGGCCGCTCGGCAGCCGGTCGCGAAGACGATCCCGCACAAGACCAGCCAGGAACTGGAAGCGATCGCGTTGCAGGTGAGGGCCCAGCTGAGCAAGGAGGGCTGGGACCATGGGCCGTTGTCGGTGGCGGCCGTGATGCGCCGCCGGGGCATCACCCCGCCGTCGCGGGCGACCCTGGCGAGGATCTTCACCCGCTACGGGGTGGTCACTCCTGAGCCGGCGAAACGGCCCCGCGCCTCCTACCGCCGGTTCCGGTATCCGGACCCGAACGGCTGTTGGCAGCTCGACGGTTTCGAGGTCGGTCTCGATGACGAGGCAGGATCGAAGCGGTGCGTGTTGCAGGTCGAGGACGACCACTCACGGTTCATCCTGGCCTCGCATGTCGCCCGGTCGGAGACCGCAGAGGCAGCGATCACGGTCGTCTCGGCAGCGATCGGCCGCCACGGCGCCCCGGCCCGGTTCCTGACCGACAACGGCACAGCATTCAACCTGTCCCGTCAGGGCAAGATCACCCAGCTCGAGCGGTACCTGCGACACCTTGGGGTTGAACCGATCACCGGCCGTCCACGCAAGCCCACCACCCAAGGCAAGAACGAACGCCTCCATCAGACCATTCAGCAGTTCCTCGACGCCCACCGGCCCATCCGGACCAGCCAACGACTGACTGAGCTCATCGACGAGTTCGACGACTACTACAACACCCAACGCGCCCACCAAGCCCTCGACCACCCCGATCAAACCCCCGCCGAGTCCTACCAAGCGAAACCGAAAGCACTCCCCGGCCCACCCACCCACGAACTGGCCACACCCATCACGCCGCGACCCACCCCAGGCCCGATCACACCCGGGATCCACCGCCGCATGAAAGGCGAACGCGCCGTCTCCGACGACCCCGACGCCGCTCGCTGGGCCGACCGAACCGTCGGCACCAACGGCCGCATCCACATCTGTCACGCCAAGATCTACGTCAGCACCAAACTCGCCGGCCAAACCATGCACGTCCTGTTCGATCACACCACCATCGAAATCTTCGACACCAACGGTGTCCTCCTCGGCTCAGTACCCCACCCCGGCACGATCCCCACCGGCGGCTTCAAAGTGCTCACAATCCACCCCGGACCACCCGACCCCAGTGAGACACAAACGTCAACAAGACACCGAGACAGAACTGTCTACGAAGCTCCGAGACATGACACCGATATTGGGGACGGTTCCATTATCCGTCGCTCACGCCGAGACCCAGAGTCGACGACGGGTCTGCCAGCGACGCCTCGGCGCGACGGGGAAAGGAACCGTCCCCATTCCCCGCCGGGACGAGAGACCCCCGAGTTGACTGGGAGATTCGCGAGCGGCGACGCCCCGGCGCGACGGGTAAAGGAACCGTCCCCATTCCCCGCCGGGACGAGAGACCCCCGAGTTGACTAGGAGATTCGCGAGCGGCGACGCCCCGGCGCGACGGGGAAAGGAACCGTCCCCATTCCCCGCCGGGACGGCGGAACGCCCGTCCTACGACTTCAGGCTCAACAACCAGGCCAGCGTGTAGCTGTAGGTGTTGCCGTCGTCGATCTTCGACTTGTCGAAGCTGCGCAGGGCGTCCAGGGCCTTGACCCGGGCGTCCTCCCCCGCCAACGCGGAGTACATCAGGATGTAGTCGCCGTACTGCTGGTCGAAGCCCTTGCTGCCGATGCCTTCGGCCACGTTCGCCGCGATCCGTGCGGCATCGCCCTTCAGCTGGTCCGAGGACGGGCTGACCGGGATCAGCAGAATCGCCAACGCGGCCGCGGGCTCGGCCGAGAACCAGGTGGCGTAGTCACGCTTGCCACCGAAGTTCAGCGGAGTCACCGAGTGTTCGAACCCCTGATAGACCGGCTGGGTGGTGTCGAAGTTCGTCCAGTAGGCCTGGGCCGAGGCGCCTTCGAGAGCATGCATCCAGCGCGCCTCGATCTCGAGGTTCTGGTTGCCGGAGGCCTGTGCCCACAAGGTCAGGCCGGCGTAGGCGGTGACCGCCTCGGACGCCGATTCCTGATTGTTGCCGTCGGCGAAGGGCGAGGTGCCCGAGGCCCACGAGTGGGACGCGTAGCTGTCGAAGTTGCGCCGCGACGGGAACAACTCGTTGCCGGGCGAACTGGCGATGTCGGCCGCCAGCAGGTTCATCACCGGTGCCAGCCTGGTCGCCAGTGCGGAGTCGTCGGCGGCCAGCACTCCCGCGGCGTACAGAAAGTAGCCGTAGTGAAAGTGGTGGTCGTTGTACTCATCCGACCCGAACGACGGCGTCTGCCCGATCAGGCCCCTGGTGGTGGTGTCGTAGAAGAAGCAGAACGCGTCCCGGGTCTCGCAACCCTTCGGGTCCGTCCACTTCTCCAACTCGATGGTGACCTGCTGCTTGAGCGTGTCGGCCACGTCGTCGGCACCCACCTGGCGGGCGATCTGCAGCAACTGGGCGTCGCGGTAGAGCGCCTTGCCGCCGAAGTAGGTGTCGGCCGGGTAGGGCTTGGCGGCGGCCACGTCGGCCTTGACGGCTTCGGCGACCTCCTTGCGTTCGGCGTCGGAGAGCTTCGACAGCTCCAGCCCCGGACGGGCGGCGAGCAGCAGATCGGTCCAGCTCAGCTTGTTGCCGGCGTAGACCTTCAAGGTGCCGTAGCTGCTGGCGTAGCTGCCGAGTTCGTCACCCTGGCCGCTGAGGGTGGCCTGCTGGTGCGGCATGGTGGCGAAGGCGGTGGTGCCGCCGCCGACCGTGGCGTACTCGAGCGTCGTGGACGCCACCTCACCCACCTCGTAGGTCGCGGACGTCGCCTTGACCGGGTCGGCGGCCAGCGGCGCCATCGTCTCCAGGGTTCCTCCGTCGGGGACGGCGAACCAGGTGGCGGTCTGCCCCTTGGTGAGGCTGACCGTCGTGCCCGAGACCGTCGCCTTGGTGACCAGGCCGTAGCTGGAGGCCCCGCCCTGCACCGAGTAGGCATCGCCCGAGGCGGCGAAGGGCAGGTTGGTCGACAGCTCGGTGTTGCCGGCCGCGGTGAAGCTGACGAAAGGCGAACCTTCCGCAATCACCACGGTGCCGACCACATTGCCGCCGGACGTGCCCTGCAGAGTCACCGACAACTCGTCGTAGCCGACGACCTGCCAGCTGGTGTTCGAACCGGTGCCGACCTCGATGATCGGCGCGTAGCCGCCCATGATCGTCTTCGCGGTGGTGGTCACCGTGGGCAGCCCGAACGAGAAGCCCTTGGCGTCCACCCCGAAGCTGAGCGGTAGCGGGAACACCGGCAGCGCGGTGTCACCGAAGACCAGGCCCGAGAACCACTTGTTGGTCGGCGGCACCAGGCCGTCGGCCAGCCGCTGGGGTTTGAGATCCTTGCCCGGCTTGTTCACGATGTTCTGCACCAGCGGGCCGACCTGGTCGGCGCCCAGCACGGTGGCGGACGAGCCGCTCGCGCCGGTTCCGCTCGCAGGTGTGGACGAGCCGCTGGTCGCGGCCGGTGCCGTGCCGGAGCACGCCACCAGTCCGCCGATCAGGCCTGCGGCGAGAACGCCGAGGAAGTTCCTTCGTGTCGCATCGATGGCGATCACCTCAGTCCAATCTTGGTGAAGAAGGCGAGCATGGCCTCGGACGGGCCGGCGAGCCAGCCGTCGTCACGCAGGTCCATGATCACCGTAACGGGAGTGACGAGCCGGGTCAGGGTGGTCAGTGTGGGGCTGGTCAGGGCATCGCTCTGAATGGTCACGTGGGTGATCGCCGTGCCCTCGTCGTTGGTCTTGACCTGCACCCCAGCCACCTGGCCGGTGACGGTCTGGTTGTTGGGCAGCACGATCCGTGCGCCGGCGCCCTGCTCGACCCGGCCGTAATCGGTCGGTTCGAGCTCGAACTGCGCGGTGACGGTGCGCTGACCGTCCGCCACCACGACCGCCATCGGCGAGCCACCGGCCAGGAAGCTGCCCGGCTCGGCCTCGATGCTGGCGACGTAGCCGTCGCTGACCGCCTGATAGGTGATGGTGCCGTTCTTGGTGTCGATCCGGTACGCCTCGGTGGAGGCGGGCTTCAGCCCGTTGCCGACGTCCTGCTGCAGTTGCACGCTGGTCAGCGTGAACAGCTTCTGGCCGGCGGTGACGGCGTCACCCTGCGCGACGTAGGTGGCGGTGACGACGCCGCCGTAGGAGCTGCCGACGGTCGAGGCCGGGGCGTCCACCGCGGCGCTGATGCTGGCCACCTGGGACTGGCGTTGGTTGAACAGCACGGTGAGTGCGAAGACGAGTGCGGCGATGCCCAGGATGCCGCCCCACAGTTTGAGTCGATTGATCCAGGTCATGATTGCTGTGCCTCAGAGCCTTCTTTTGGTTACGGGGTGGGTGTTCAGTTGAGGGCGGCCGGGTCGACCGCACGCTTGGCAGTGGTGGGGGACGCGTCCGCGACGACAGCCCCGACCAGGGTGGCCTCAAGCCGGCCGGACGAAACGTCCACCTGTCCGGGTTGGCCGCCGACGGGGGACGCGGCCAGCAACTGGACGTCGCGGCGCGCCTTGGCGATGTTGTCGCGGTTGAGCGCGACCGGTGCACCCTCGTCCACCAGAGCCGCGGCCAGGTCGACGTCGGTCGGGTCGGCGACGCCGCGCTGCTCGCGGGCCTCGTGGAACCCGACGCCGATGAAGGCGCCGACCGCCAGGGTGTTCACCACACTCCAGAAGGTGGCCACGTTGAGCTGGCCCAGGTTGAGGTCACGCCAGATCGACACGATCGAGACGCCGACCAGGAACACGAAGGTGAGCACCTGGGGAATGATGAAGTTGAACGCCGACGACTTCTTGGTGGTGCCGGTGACGTGCCACTTGGTGTCCACCCCGACGAACGCGTTCTTGAAGGCGCGCAGGTAGATCGGGAACGAGTTCGCGGCCAACAGCAGCACCTCCCAGCGGAAGGTGCCCATGGTGAGCGCCGCCAGCAGGATCTGCAGAATGTAGAAGCCGGCGTAGAACAGGAACCAGGTCCAGACGTCCACCTGCATGTTCACCGGGTGCAGGTCGAAGAAGACCTCCAGGGCCGGCACGAACAGCAGTAGCCCGGGGGCGATGCCGGTCAGGTAGAACGATGCGGTGACGAAGTACATGAACCGCTGGTCCAGCGTCAGCTTGCGCTTGGGGCTGAACGGGTTGTGGGTGAACAGGATCTCGAACCCACCGGTGGCCCAGCGTAGCTGCTGCTTGGTGTAGGCCTCGATGGTGTCGGGGGCGTCGCCCACGGCCAGCGTCTTGGGAATGAAGATCGACCTCCAGCCCCGCTCGTGCAGCATCAGCGAGGTCCAGACGTCCTCGGACTTCGACTGGGTGTACATGCCGCCGATGTCGAGCACGGCGGTGCGGCGGAACAGCACGTTCGTACCCACGCAGAACGCGGCGTTGAACTGGGTGCGGCCGGGCTGGATGAACCTGTAGAACATCGTCTGCATGTAGCCGGCGCCGCGGCTGATGATGTTGTGCATGTTGCCGTAGGTCTGCGGGGTCTGCACGAAGGCGACGTTGGAGTCGACCATGAACGGCAGGGTCTCTTCGAGAAACTCCGGCCGCGGCACGAAGTCCGCGTCGAGGATCACGAAGTAGTCGCCCTTGGCGACGGTGAGCGCATTGTTGACGTTGCCCGCCTTGGCGCCGTGATTGGTGAGCCGGCGGATGTAGCCGATCCGCATGCCGGCGGCCAGGTCGCGCACGGCGTCGGACTTGCCGTCGTCCAGAATCCACGTCTGGTGCGCTCCACGGACGGCCTTGGCGGCCTCGGCGGTGCGGCGGATGACCTCGAGCGGTTCGCCGTAGACGGTGATCAGCACGTCGGCCGCCACCGGCTCGCCGTCCAGGTGCAGCGGCCACTGGGTGGGGTCGTCGGTCACGCCGAGGCGCTCGTTGGTGGCCGGGTCGTACAGGGCCCGCTGCGCGTCGTGGAACGCGAAGGTGCGGGGATCCTTCTGACCGGCCAGGATCGCCCACATCGCCATCAGCGCATGAAAGATCAGGATCACCTCGGCGATGATCACCATGGCCCAGGGCAGCAGATCGCCGCGGTTGGCGGGATTCAGCAGAAACCAGGCGTAGGCCAGCACGCCCAGGGTCGCCGCGATGGAGACGGCGATCATGACGGGCGTGTAGGGGTTCTTGGTTCTCGCCCGCCGGGCCTCGGGCACGAGGCCATCGACCGGGGCGAAGTCGTTGGTGATGATGGGTGTGGACATAACTCTCCCTTGGGAGCGCATCTTCGGGTTGTCTATCAGCCACTCGAGCGGACGGGCCGCAGGGGCTTGGTTCACCGGCCGGTGAAGCCGGCTTCGGGGAGTTCGGGAGTCGTTCCTCGCCGCGAAGTTGTCACCAGAGTAGGCATGGTCGAGCACAAAAGCAAAATATTAGTCTCACATACCAATATCGGTTACGATCGTGTTTCAGACTCGCCCCGAGAAGTCCGGCGCGGTGATGGCCGCCCGGACGTCGGCGTTCAGCGCAGCCACCTGGCCGGGCACGCCGGCCAGACTCCAGGGGGACCCCTCATGCCAGGCCGGAGTGCCGGCGGCCAATCGGCCCTGCGCCACGAGGCGTCCGCACACGGTGGTCCAGCGCTCCGTGAGATCGAACAGGATCGCCCACGGCAGGTACCGCGAGAGCAGGTCCTCGCCCTCTTTCACCACCAGTTCATCGGCCTGCACCGTGGCCAGATAGCGGCGAAAGCCCTCGACCTGGTCGGTCAGGGCTCGACCCAGACCGGTGCGCTGCCCGCGGCGCAGCCGCAGGTTGAGCAGCACCAGTGTGGCCACGGTCGAGACCACCAGCGGGGCCAGGTACAGCACCGTGTCGCCGAGCAGAATGTAGGCGACGTAGCCGAGCGCGAGCGCCGCGATCACCAGGGTGCCGACTGCCCGGTCGCGCGGCGGGCGCACGAACCACTGCTCGCGCTCGGCGCCCTGCTCGGCCGCGGCGAGAATGCTGTCGTGACCCTCGGCCAACGTGCCGGGCAGGCTCAGGTCCGCGACCGTGGCCCCCGCGTCGAACAGTTCGTCCAACAGCGCCGCGGACGAACCGTCGCGCGCCCGCCGCGAATCGAGCAGCCGCGCCTCCGGGTCACGGCCACCTTTCAGGCGGATCGCGCCGTCGACTGCGAGGCCGACCAGTGTCGCGGTGGTGTGCCGAGCCAACGGACGTCCCTCCAGCAGGAACCCGGCCTCGGCCAGCGACACCTGGGGCGGCTCGGGCCGCAGCGGCGGATCAACCCCGGGTCGACCACCTCCGGCGGGGTCTCGCCGGCCGCCGGCAGCACCCCGGCGGGCAGGCCGTCGAAGCGGCGATCGTGGCCGTGCTGCCGGTAGTACCACCAGCCGATCAGCGGCACCAGCAACGCCCCGATCGCACCGACGGCGATGAGGGTGCGGTCGATGCGCTGGTCAACGAGGTCGGCGTTCTCGACCAGGATGGGGCCAGCGCCCGCGACGCGTCCGGAGCCGAAGGTGGCCGTGATCGAGAAGGGGCTGCCTGCTGTGATGGCCGATGCCGACAGCGCTCCGCCGGCCTGGTTCTGCACGGTCGTGGGGCAGCCGGAGCCGGACCCGGCTGCTGCGGGCGAGCAGAACAGGTGGGTGACTCCCCCGGGTGCGTCGACCGTCACGCTGGCGGCCAGCACCCGTGGCAGCCGGGGGCCGGTCACGTTCCAGTCCAGCTCGTCGAAGCCGGCGAGTGTGCGCACCGCGCCGCGCACCGTATAGCTGAGCTCGTAGCTCGCGGTGGGCTCGCCGATGGTGCGCGTGCCGTCCCCCACCCGCACCCGCATCAGCCGCGACCTGCCGTCCTTCAGGTCGCGCTGCACCATCACGGTGGTCGACACCGGATCAGGGCTGGTGACGCGGGGATCGGTGATGTCGAAAACCAGGTCGCGCTGGTCGTCGTAGGGCCCGCGGGTGACCAGCCAACGCTCCAGGCCGTGCCTGCTGGAGTTGCTGCCGAACCGCCACACGATGCGTTCGCGAACCAGCACCGAACCGTCCGGGTTCACGGTGAACGCAACCGCCAGCATGTCGATCTGGTCATCGCTGGTCGCCGCGGCACGGGGTGCCCGAGAGTCAGCAGCACCAACGTCAATGCGACCAACCCCAGCATCCGCCGTGGCAGGCCCAGAGCCATCATTCGCCCCGGTTTCGCGCCGCCAATGCCCGCTGGGCGTCGCGATTGGCCTCACGCTCGGCGATCGTGTTGCGCTTGTCCCACTCCTTCTTGCCGGTCGCCACAGCCAGTTCGACCTTGGCGTACCCGTCGGAGAAGTAGACCGCCAGCGGAACGATGGTGCGACCGGACGCGGTGGTGGCCCGCTCGAGCTTGTCGATCTCGCGCCGGTGCAGCAGCAGCTTGCGGTTGCGCCGGGTGGCGTGGTTGGTCCAGGTGCCGAAGGCATACTCGGGAATGTGGGCGTTGCGCAGCCACACCTCGCCGTCGTCCACGGTGGCGAAGGCGTCGGCCAGGGACGCTCGGCCCAGCCGCAGAGATTTGACCTCGGTACCGGTCAGGACGAGTCCCGCCTCGAAGCGGTCGCCCAGGTGGTAGTCATGGCGTGCCCGGCGATTTTGGGCGACCATGATGCGCCCCTTCTCACGTGGCATGTCGATGCGCTCCCCCGGTGGTGGACTGGTCGTGCTCACCATACCCCGACGGAGCGCCCAGCCCAGGTTCAGGGAATGTACCTCATCGGGTTGACCACGCCTCCGTTGAGGTACACCTGCAGGTGTAGGTGGCAGCCCGTCGACAGGCCGGTCGTGCCCACGTAGCCGATCAGCTGGCCCCGCTGGACCCGCTGGCCGCGGCGCACGATGATCCGGGACTGGTGGGCGTACCCGGTGGAGACGTAGTTGCCACCGATGATGCCGTGATCGATCACGGTGTAGTTGCCGAAGCCGCCCTGGCGTCCGGCGCTGGCGACCCGGCCGTCGTTGGCCGCGTAGATCGGCAGGCCGCAGGCGGCACCGAAGTCGGTGCCCCGGTGCATCCGCCACACGTGCAGGATCGGATGGAAGCGCAGGCCGAACGGCGAGCCGGGTGAGGCGTTGACGGGCCGGATGAATCCCCTGGAGGACGTCGAGCGCGGCACGTAGGTCTTGCCGGCCCTCTTGGCCGCGGCTCGCCGTTTGGCCTCGGCCGCGAGCGCCTTCTTGCGCGCGATCTCAGCCCGGCGCGCGATCTCGGCCGAGATCCTGGCCTCCTCGGACTGCAGCCTGCGGTAGGCGGCCCGTTCGGCGTTCAGGTCGGACTGCGCCGCCCGCTTCGCCTTCGCCAGGTCGAGCACCTTGCCGGCAACAGCGTTCTTGGCCAGCGCGGCCCTGCTCTGCAGCACCTTCAACTCGGCCACATTGGCGGCCGCCTCGGCCTTGTCGGCCGCGATCTGCCGTTCGATCTCGGCCTGCGCCTTCTGTGCGCTCACCAAGGTGGCCTGCAGGGCGCGCAGCCGGGTCATCTGGGCGCTGGTGGCGTCAAAGATGGTGGTGGACCACTGCAGCCGCTGCGACAGATCGCCGGTGGTGGCGGAATCGAAGACCACCGACAGCCCGACCAGGTCGCTCTGCTGCTGGTAGGCCTCGCGCGCCGCCTGCCCCATCAGGCTGAGCTGGGACGCCACCGCGGCCTTGGCCTTGACCACCGCTCGCTTGGCGGCCTCAAGCTTGGCCCGGGCAGCGGCCAGCCGCTTGCCGATCGCGGCGTCCACCGCCTTGGCCTTGTTCACCGCGTCGCCCGCAGCGGTCAGGGTGCGCTGCGCCTTGGCGAGCGCAGCCTGGCTCTTGGCCAGCTTGGCGACGGCCTTCGTCATCTCGGCCTTCGACTCCGAGACGTCCTGCTTGGACGCGACGACGGCCTTGCGCACGTCGTCCCGCCGGTCCTTGAGGTCGTCCGCACTCGCCGGCGAGCCGAAACCCACCGCGAGCGTGATCGCCAAGGCGGCGATCAGCGGCCGCACCAGACGCAACGTTGTTCGGCGCGGATCCTTCGTCGTGCAGGTGGGGGAAGTCACCTGGTTCACGGTCGGGCCCCAATCAGTTGGTGGGGCCCGGTGCTGCTAGACCCGCAAGTACTTTCGAGTGGCGATCAGCGTGGGGACGACAGAAAGCACGACTCCCACGGCGATGACCCCGAGCATTGCCAACCCGACCTGCGGCCAGCCAATCCACTCCACACTCTTGAGTGAGGGTTGAGCCCTGTCGATGATCAGGAATTTCTGCAGTGCAGCGAGCGATGCGCAGGCGAGAAGTGCGCCGATCAGGGCAGCGACGAGAGATTCGAGCAGAAACGGCAGCATGATGTACCAGTTGGACGCCCCCACCAGGCGCATGATGCCCAGCTCCCGGCGTCGTGAGAACGCCGCCATCCGAATCGTGGTCGCGATCTGCAGGGCGGCTGCCAGCAGCAGCAGCAGGCTGAGTCCGATCGTCGTCCACTTGGCGACGTTGAGCCATTCGAACAGCGGGTTCAGATACTGACGAAGGTCCTGGACGGCCTGCACGCCCGGCAGCCCGGCGACCGCCGAAACGACGCCTTCGTACTGCTCGGGGTTCTTCAGCTTCACCCGGAAGTTGTCCTGCATCATGTCCGCGGTCATGTCGGCGAGCACCGGCGAGTTCTGGTACACCCGCTGAAAATCCTCCCAGACCTCGGCCTTGCTCTCGTAATACACGGTGGCGACCTCGGGGTTGGTCTCCAACGCGGCGCGGATCGCCTGACGCTGGGCGTCCGTCGCGTTCTGTCCGGGTTCGCAATTGGCGCCCTTGGATTCGGGCACGCACAAAAAGACGCTGATCTCGATCTTGTCGTACCAGCGCCCCTTGAGCAGTTCGACCTGCTGGGCGCCGAGCAGCCCGCCGCCGAACAGGGTGAGCGAGACCCACATGGTGATGATCACCGCCAGGGTCATGGTCAGGTTTCGGCGCAGGCCGGACCAGGCCTCACGCAGGGTGTGCCGCATGGCGGACTCCTTCGTCGGGTCGGTCGGGACGGGGATGGTTCGATCCGGTGCTCATCAGTAGCCGTAGACGCCCTTGCTCTGGTCGCGGACGATCTCGCCGTCCACCAACTCGAGGACGCGCTTGCGCATCTGATCGACGATCGTCGAGTCGTGCGTCGCCATCACCACGGTGGTGCCGGTGCGGTTGATCTGGTCGAGCAGCTTCATGATGCCGATGCTGGTGGTCGGGTCGAGGTTGCCGGTGGGCTCGTCCGCCAGCAGGATCGCCGGGCGGTTGACGAAGGCGCGGGCGATGGCCACCCGCTGCTGTTCACCACCGGAGAGTTCTTCGGTCTGCCGGTTGCCCTTGTCTTGCAACCCCACCAGTTCGAGGGTCTCGGGCACCACCCGTTTGATCGTGGCCTGCGGCTTGCCGATCACCTGCAGGGCAAAGGCGACGTTCTCGGTGACTGTCTTGCCGGGCAACAGGCGAAAGTCCTGGAACACGGTGCCGATCTGGCGGCGCAGCCCGGGCACCTTCCAGCCGTGCAGCTTCGTCAGGTCTTTGCCGGCGACGAAGATGCGGCCCTGGGTGACCCGGTACTCCCGCAGGATCAGCCGCATGAAGGTCGACTTGCCCGAGCCGGAACTGCCGACCAGAAAGACGAACTCGCCCTTGTCGATGGTGACGGTGACGTTGGCCAACGCGGCGCGCCGCTGGCCCTCATACACCTTGGTGACGTCTTCGAACGTGATCACGTTGTGGCACTCCGGTCGGTGTCGACGATGGAGGAAGTTTCTGAGAGACACTCAGCCGACCAAGAGTGGAGTCTAGACGCCGGTCCCACACCCACGCACCCGCCACGCCCGGCAGGCTGTCGGCCCGACTCATTCCTGGCAGGTGCCGTACGTGCCGATCGCACCGCGCATCGCGCAGTTCTGGTTGATGTCAGCGGCCCTGGGACCAGGTGGGCCCTCGGGCATGGAGCCACCGCCACCTTGTTGTTGATATGAACACCCCCGGGGGGTATTCATATCAACCAGAAAGTGGCGTACTCGTTCCGGGCTCGCCGGGAGGCCCGGCCATATCAACAACAAAGTGGCGAACGGGGCCGGTGGTCCGAGTGACGCCCGGCTGTGGCCACGCCGTAGGCGCAGATCGGTGGATCCGGGCTCAGCGCTCCCCCTGCTGGCGGCGCCAGCGAATGCCGGCGTCGATGAAGCCGTCCAGGTCGCCGTCGAACACCGCGTCCGGGCTGCCCACCTCGTAGTCGGTGCGCAGATCCTTGACCATCTGGTAGGGGTGCAGCACGTAGGAGCGCATCTGCGATCCCCACGAGTTGCCGGCGTCGCTCTTCAGGGCGTTGAGTTCGGCCTCGCGGTCCCGCCGCGCCTTCTCGAGCAGCCGCGACTGCAGCACCTTCATGGCGGCCACCTTGTTCTGCAGCTGGCTCTTCTCGTTCTGGCAGCTGACCACGATGCCGGTGGGCAGGTGGGTGAGCCGCACGGCCGAGTCGGTGGTGTTGACGCTCTGCCCGCCGGGGCCGGAGCTGCGAAAGACGTCCGTCCGGATGTCGGCCTCGGGAATCTCGATGTGATCGGCCTCTTCGGTCACCGGCAGCACCTCGACGCCGGCGAAGGACGTCTGGCGCCGGCCCTGATTGTCGAAGGGGCTGATCCGCACCAGCCGGTGGGTGCCCTGTTCCACGCTCAGCGTGCCGTAGGCGAAGGGCGCCCTGACGGTGAAGGTGGCCGACTTGATG
This sequence comes from Micropruina sp., assembly GCA_016711205.1. Lineage (GTDB taxonomy): Bacteria > Actinomycetota > Actinomycetes > Propionibacteriales > Propionibacteriaceae > Micropruina. The sequence continues at coordinate 1,022,114 of JADJTM010000001.1, forward strand.
CCCGCCTCTTCGGCGTAGGAGGTGTCGTAGACGTCCGCGGCGTAGCCGTGCCTCTCGGCCCAGCGCAGGTACATGCGCAGCAGCATCTCGGCGAAGTCGGCTGCGTCCACCCCGCCGGCCTCGGAACGAATGGTCACCACCGCGTCGCGGTCGTCGTAGTCGCCGCTGAGCAGGGTGCGCACCTCGAGCCCCTGAATGTCGGACGCCAGCCGGCTCAGCTCGCGGGCGGCTTCGACCAGGGTGTCCTCGTCGGCCTCCTCCTGGCCCAGCTCGATCAGCACCGCGAGATCGTCCACCCGCTGGCGCAGGGCGGCCAGCCGGTCGACCTCGGCCTGCAGCATCGACAGCTTCGAGGTGACCCGTTGCGCGTTCTCCTGGTCGTTCCACAGGTCGGGTGCGGACGCCTCCTGCTGCAGGTCGGCGATCTCCTGCTGCTTGTCCGCGGGGTCGAGCACCGCCTCGATGGACGAGAGGGTCTTGTCGAGTTCGGCCAGGTCGGTCAGCAGGTCAGCAGCAGCCACAACCGCGCAGCTTAGCCCGGATCTACCGATCTGCGCCTACTGCGCGGCCCCATCCGGGCACCCTGGGTGCGCCGGCCACGCTCACCAGACGACCCGGTATGCCCTCGCGCGGACCGGCTGCCCAGCCCACCCGTCTGGTGCCGCTCGCTACGGCGCCCATCGGTGGATCCGGGCTTAGCCTGGATCCACCGATCTTCGCCTACTGCGCGGCCCCATCCGGGCACCCTGGCTGCGCCGGCCACGCTCAACAGACGACCCGGTATGCCCTCGCGCGGACCGGCTGCCCAGCCCACCCGTCTGGTGCCGCTCGCACGGCGCCGCCGCACCGGTAGCGCGGTCGAGTGGTCGACTCAGACCAGGGTGCCCCGCAGCAGGCTGTCACCGGAGTGCTCCGGCCGGTCGTCGAGCAGCTCCCGTGAGATGTCCACGATGCGGTAGCCGGCATCGACCAGGTCGCCGGAAACGGCGAAACCCTGCTGGGTCACGCCCGCCGGCAGCACACCGATCGACACCATGCGCTTGAGGTCGATATTGATCAGCCAGACCTCCAAAAAGCCGCCGCCGGGATCGAGCGGTGTGACATTCAGTGCGAGCTGCAGCGACTGACCCTGGGCGATCAGCGTGGCCTGCCCTCCCGGCTGTTGGGTGTCGAGGGTGTCCAGGCTGGTTCGCATGAGCACCGTCGGCTGCGGCTGGGCGAGCCGGGGTAGCAGCTGCGCGCCGGCCACCCCGACCGCGACACCGGCCGCCGCGGCGCCGAGCAGCCAGGCGCGCCGTGACCAGCGTCCGTCGGCTGCAGCGGGCAGGTCGGGCTGAGCTACGGACGAAACTTCGCCGGGCTGCTGCGCGACCTCGGCGGCGATCCGCGTCCAGACCTCGGCGGGTGGCTCGACCAGGTCGATGTCGCCGGCGGCGGGCACGCGTGCGATCAGCCCGGCCAGTTCGGTGACCGTGGCGCCGCACTCCGCGCAGCCGCGGACGTGCTCGGCGTCGCCCTGCGCCACCTCGTCACCCAGGGCGATGGCGACCAGCACCTCATCGTTGGGATGCATCGTTCCCCACCCCCTTGATGCCCTTGCGCAACTGGAGCAGGCCGCGCCGAAGGTGACTCTTCACCGTACCCAACGGCAGTTGCAGAGTGGCCGCGATCTGCTCATGGGTCAGATCGTCGGCGAAAGCGAGCCGCACGATGCTGGCCCGCGGCTCACCCAGACCGGCCAGGGCCCGTGCCAGCAGCACCCGGTCGATCACGGAGGAGTCCACGGCCGGGGCATGGGTCGGCGCTGCCGAACTGTCGCGGACGGCGTGCAGGTCACGCACCGCCCGCGCCCGCTGCCCCAGCCGGTCGGCGACCGTGTTGCGGGTGATGCCGACCAGCCACGCGGCGGACGAGCCCCGCGACGGGTCGGCGGTGTGCCGGCTGTTCCAGGCGCCGACGAACACCCGTTGGGTGACCTCTTCGGCCTCGTGGTGATCGCCGAGCAGCCGCAGCGCGATGGTGTGGACGAGCGCGGCGTGCGCTCGGTAGAGGTCCGCCAGGGCCGAATGGTCACCACCGCGCAGCCGCAGGAGCAGATCTCCCGCCGTTGGTTCATCCGCATCACCCGGCACCGGATCAGCATAATGCGACGGGTTCCCCCCGCCGGGGGACACGGGGGGAAACCCGCCACGCGTGGTGGTCAGAGATCCAGCGGCCGCAGCACCAACACGATGCCGTGGGCGACCTGCTTGTTGCCCTTGTTGAGGTCGAGCGCCCACGGATTCACCAGCGGGTTGGCGTCGTTGGGGTCGAGATCCTTCAGCACGATCAACTTCAGCCACTTGCTCTTCACGTCCACCGTGATGGACGCTCCGGGCAGTGCGGTCGCGAGCTTGGCACCGTCGGCCTTGAGCGCGTCCTTGGCCAGGATCGTCGCCCCGGGCACCACGTGATAGAGCAGCACGCTTTCGACCGCATCCACGCCGACGGCGGCGACGAGCTTGCTGAACACCTTGCGCTCGGAGCCGTACCAGCGGTGCGTGAGATCCTTGACCAGCACCTGGAACGCGCGGTCGTTGGGGATGAAGGCCGTCAGCGCAACCGAGCCGTCGGTGAGCAGCTTGACCGGGCTGTTCGGCTTTGCGGCCAGCACGGCCAGCACCGCCTCGGTGACGATGTCGTAGTCGTACCAGTTGCGATCGAACTGGTTGCCGTCCGCGGTGAGGACGGCGGCCAGGCTGCGGTCGCCCAGCTCGGCAGCCTGCGCAGGCGCGGCGGTGACGCCGGCAGTGCAGGCGATGACGCCGGCGGCGATTCCGGCCAGAGTGCGACGGAGTTTCATGGGAGCCCCTTCGGTCGACTGCTGCGCGGGTCGCAACTGTCGTCCCTACTTCTTGATGCGGCCCCTATTTGGATGCAGGTCAGCCGGAAATCGTCACGAATGTGTTCTCGACGAGCCTCAGCTGCGAGCTCTCGGGGCGCCGGACCTGGACCGTGAGCGCACCACGCCGGCCACGGCGAGCACGAGCGTCGCCAGGTAGCCGAGCGCGATCACCACGGCGAGCACAGTGAAGATGGCCCGACTGGCCGCGTGGTCGATGGCGCCGCCCGTCCACGTCGTCAGCGCGGTGTCGAGGGGTGGTGGGCTGTCCGCGGCGTCGGGCACGACCAGCGCCGCCAGAAGGATGGCGCCCCACAGCACGCAGCTCGATGTCGAGTACCACGCGCGTTCGGCCTTCTGTGCGCGCACGTCGGCGTCGGCGAGCGAGATCAGCGGCGGGACGAGCAACAAGATAATGACGACGATGCCGTAGACGATGATGCCCACCACCATCAGCCAACCCAGCTGCGCACCGACCAGGCCGCGTCCGATGAAGAACCAGATGGGCAGCAGCACAGCCAGAAACCCCTGGGCGATGAAGACGAAGCGACCCGATCCAGAAATGTGCATGGCCTGCAGACTATGCGTCGGACGAGGCGCGCCGGAGAGACTCGCCACGCAACGAAACCCCATAGCTGCCGCTTGGTTTGGACGACTCGTGGGCGCAGAGGGACTCGAACCCCCGACCCCCTCCTTGTAAGGGAGGTGCTCTAACCAACTGAGCTATGCGCCCGGATCTGCCGGCGGCCATTGTGCCAGGTCTACTTGGGAGGGAGGGAGATCCCGGCGTGCGCCGGGATGACGGAAGGCCTGCAGTGATGACGGAAGGCCCGTCGAGAGGGAGGGAGATCCCGGCGTACGCCGGGATGACGGAAGGCCCGCCGGGATGACGGAAGGCCCGCCGGGATGACGAAAGGCCCGTCGGGAGGAGGGAGATCCCGGCGGGCGCCGGGATGACGGAAGGCCCGCCGGGATGATGGAAGGCCCGTTGGGAGGGAGGAAGGACCGCCGGGATGACGCGCGAGATCAGCGGCGGATGCCCTTGGGCCGCACCAGCTTCTGCGCCTGCCAGTTGGCCGAGACCGAGGCGGGGTTGGCCACGGCCAGGCCGGCCGTCAGGGCACCCTCGGCGAGGTCGGTCGGGTCCACGTAATCGGGCCTGCCCACCTTCGGGGTGACCAGCCAGATGTACCCGGTGGGCGACAGGTCGGTGAGTGCGTCGACCAGGCCGTCCACGATGTCGCCGTCGCTGTCACGCCACCACAGCAGCACCACGTCGACCGCCTCGGTGGCCTCGTACAGCAGGTCGCCGTCGATGCCGTCCATGATCTGCTCGCGCAGCGCCTCATCGACGTCCTCGCCCCAGCCAAGTTCTTGCACCGCCATGCCGGGGGTCAATCCGAGGACGATGACCCCTGTGGTCTTTCCAGTGCCGTCCGTGGTGGGCAACTTCTCGTGGCTCCCGTTCTGAAGGAATCTGCGTTCACGTCACAGCCTGCCAGATTTTGGCATCGGACGAAACGCGCGTGACCAGCCTGGACAGCCGGAGGCCGGCGCCCCGCAACCGCGGAGCGCCGGCCTGGCCGTGGCCTCGATCAGGCTTCGCCACCGGCATTGCCCGACGCGCCGGCGGTGACGTCGAGCAGCCGGTACTTATCGGCCGCCTGCTTGGGCACCGACGCGTCCACCTGGCCGTTCTTCGCCAGTGCCTGCAGCGTCTGGACGACCATGGACGGTCCGTCGATGTGGAAGAACCGCCGGGCCGCCGCCCGGGTGTCGGAGAATCCGAAGCCGTCCGCACCCAGTGAGTGGTACTCGCCCGGCACCCACTGGGCGATCTGGTCCTGCTGCAGCCGCATGTGGTCGGAGGTCGCGATGAAGGGCCCAGGACGACCCTGCAGCCGGGTGACGATGAACGGCACCTGCGGCTCTTCGTCGGGGTGCAGGAAGTTGTGCTCGTCGGTTTCCAGGCCGTTGCGACGCAACTCGTTCCACGAGGTGACGCTCCACACGTCGGCCACCACGCCCCAGTCGTTCTTCAGCAGGTGCTGCGCCTCCAGGGCCCACGGCACGCCGACGCCGGAGGCGAGCAGCTGCGCCCGCGGCGCACCCTCGCCAACGCCCTCGAACGAGCCCTCCTTCAGCAGGTAGATGCCGCGCTGGATGCCCTCGACGTCGACGCCCTCGGGTTCGGCCGGCATCACGATCGGCTCGTTGTAGACGGTGATGTAGAAGATCACGTCCTGCGGGTTCTCGCCGTACATGGTTTCGAGTCCGTGCTGCATGATGTGCGCGATCTCATAGGCGTAGGCGGGGTCGTAGGCACGCACCGCCGGGTTGGTGGCCGCGAGCACGTGGCTGTGCCCGTCCATGTGCTGGGTGCCCTCGCCGGCCAACGTGGTGCGGCCGGCGGTGGCGCCGATCATGAACCCGCGGGACAACTGGTCGGTCGCCGCCCAGATGCCGTCGCCGGTGCGCTGGAACCCGAACATCGAGTAGAACACGTAGAGCGGCACCATCTGGACGCCGTGGGTGGCGTAGGCGCTGCCGACGGCCGCGAACGACGCCACCGAGCCGGCCTCGTTGATGCCCAGGTGCAGGATCTGCCCGTTCTTGGCCTCGCGGTAGGCGAGCATCAGCTCGTGGTCGACCGGCGTGTAGGTCTGGCCGTGCGGGCTGTAGATCTTGATCGTCGGGAAGAACGCGTCCATGCCGAAGGTGCGGGCCTCGTCCGGAATGATCGGGACGACGTGCGGTGCGAACTCCTTGTCGCGCATCAGGTCCTTGAGCAGCCGCACCCACGCCATGGTGGTGGCGATCTGCTGCTGGCCCGAACCCTTCTTGACCGACTTGTACGCGTCGTCGCCGGGCAGCTTGATCGGCTTGGGATCGTTGCGCCGCTCGGGCAGCGAACCGCCGAGCGCCCGCCGGCGCTCCAGCGCGTACCGGATGCGGTCGTCGCCCGGCCCGGGGTTGATGTAGGGCGGCTGGTACGGGTTCTCTTCGAGCACCGCGTCGGTGACCGGCATGTCGAGCCGGTCACGGAACTGCTTGAGGTCGTCCAGCGCCAACTTCTTCATCTGGTGGGTGGCGTTGCGGCCGGCGAAGTGCGAGCCGAGGAAGTAGCCCTTGATGGTGTGCGCCAGGATCACCGTGGGAGCGCCGCTGAACTCGGTGGCCGCCTTGTAGGCCGCGTACACCTTGTGGTAATCGTGGCCGCCGCGGGTGAGCATCCACACCTTGTCGGAGTCCCAGCCCTCGACCATCTTGGCCACCCGCGGGTCACGGCCGAAGAAGTGCTCCTTGACGTAGTCGCCGTCGTTGGCCTTGAAGGTCTGGTAGTCGCCGTCGGGGGTGGCATTCATCAGGTTGACCAGGGCGCCGTCGCGGTCGGCGGCCAGCAGCTGATCCCAGCCGGCACCCCAGACCACCTTGATCACGTTCCAGCCGGCACCGCGGAAGAAGCCCTCCAGCTCCTGCATGATCTTGCCGTTGCCGCGCACCGGGCCGTCCAGCCGCTGCAGGTTGCAGTTGACCACGAAGGTGAGGTTGTCGAGCTCTTCGTACGCGGCGAGCTGCAGCGCGCCGCGGCTCTCGGGCTCGTCCATCTCGCCGTCGCCCAGGAACGCCCAGACGTGCTGCTGCGAGGTGTCCTTGATGCCGCGGTTGTGCAGGTACTTGTTGAACTGCGCCTGGTAGATGGCGTTCATCGGGCCGAGGCCCATCGAGACGGTCGGGAACTCCCAGAACCCGGGCATCTGCCGCGGATGCGGGTACGACGGGAGCGCCCGAAGGCGTCCATCGACGATGTGGCTCTTCTCTTGCCGGAACCCGTCGAGGTCGATCTCGTCGAGCCGGCCCTCGAGGAAGGCGCGCGAGTACATGCCGGGCGAGGCGTGGCCCTGGTAGAAGATCTGGTCGCCGCCGCCGGGGTGGTCCTTGCCGCGGAAGAAGTGGTTGAAACCCACCTCGTACAGGGTCGCGGACGACGCGAACGAGCTGATGTGCCCGCCGACACCGATGCCCGGACGTTGCGCGCGGTGCACCATGATCGCCGCGTTCCAGCGCACCAGCCGGCGGAACCTGCGTTCGAGGTCGACGTCGCCGGGGTACCAGGGCTCACGCTCGGGCGGAATCGTGTTGATGTGATCCGTGACCGTCAGTGAGGGCACCCCGAGATGACGCTCGCGTGAGCGCTCCAGCAGCTTGAGCATGATGTAGCGGGCCCGGTTGCGGCCGCCCTCGTCGATGATCCCGTCCAGCGAGTCGAGCCACTCAGCGGTCTCTTCCGAATCGATGTCGGGGAGGCTGGTGGGCAGACCGTTCAGAATCGGGCCGACGTTCTCAGTCATGGCCACTGCGTAGTCCTTTCTTCATGCACGAACCGGCCGCTCGCCACAGTGCGCACGGTGTACCAGGCCGGGTGGGTCGAGGTCCATCCTGCCCCATCTGTAAAGCCAGCACACCGCGCCGCACGCGTTTGACTGTGAGCATCGTCCGATGCCCGACCAAGGTCGTCGCCCGGGCGCGGCTCAGTGGCCCGCCCAGGCGAGTAGTCGCTCCAGCGGCCAGGTGGTGATGATGCGCTCGGGGTCGATGCCCGCCTGCCAGGCCCGCTGCGCGCCGTAGGAGAGGAACTCCAACTGTCCAGGTGCGTGCGCGTCGGTGTCGATGCTGAACAGGCAGCCGCTCTGGTCGGCCAGGGCCAGCAGCCGATCGGGCGGATCCTGCCGTTCGGGGCGGCTGTTGATCTCGACGGCCACGTCGAAGGCGCGGCACGCCTCGAAGACCACCTCGGCATCGAAGGCACTCTCGCCGCGGGTACCACGCCCGCCCTCGATCAACCGCCCCGTGCAGTGACCGAGAATGTGCGTGCGCGGGTTGGCGATCGCGGCGACCATCCGATGGGTCATCGACTCCGAATCCATCGCCAGCTTGGAATGCACGCTGGCCACCACGATGTCGAGCCGGTTGAGCATGAAGGGTGACTGGTCGAGGCTGCCGTCATCGAGAATGTCGACCTCGATGCCCTTGAGCACCCGGAAACGGCGCCAGGGCTTCGTTGAGATCGTCGATCAGGTCGAGTTGCTCGGACAGCCGCTCGGCCGAAAGACCGCGGGCCACCGTGAGCCGCGGCGAATGGTCGGTGACCGCGGTGTACTCGTGGCCGAGCGCCCGCGCCGCCAGCATCATCTCCTCGATCGGACTGCCGCCGTCGGACCAGGTCGAATGGGTGTGCAGGTCGCCCTTGAGCAGGGCCCGCAGCGGCGACTCCGGATCGACCAGCGGTGTCGCCTTGGCACGCTTCGCGGCCAGGTAGTCGGGCAACCGTCCGGCCAGGGCCTGCTCGATCACCGCCACCGAGGTGGCACCCAGCCCCTTCACCTGCTTCCACGAGCCGGCGGACGCGTGCGCGGCGCGCTGGTCGGCGCCCATGTCGTCCAAGGTGTCGGCGGCCCGCCGGAACGCCCGGACGCGGTAGGTGTCGGCCCGCTCGCGCTCCATCAGGTACGCGATCTCGCGCAACGCCACCACCGGATCCATCGCCTACCTCCCCGCTCACCACTGTGTCACGACGGCCGCCGGACGTGCTGCGGACGATGATCTCGAGCTGCCCGATCGATGGCTGCATCACTGCCGCATCATGACTGATGCTAAGGTTGCAGCATGCGCACGACCGTCGATCTTCCCCCCAGCGTTCACCGTCGTGTCCGCGAACTGGCTGCGGCGCGTCAACAGTCACTATCGACGGTCGTCGCCGACCTCACGATGCAGGCGCTCGCCCGCATCAATGTCGACGTGGCGTACTCGCGCGATCCTGTCTCGGGCCTGCCGGTGCTCAGCCTCGGCGGCAGCGTCACCGACGAAGACGTCGCAGCGGCCTTGGACGACGAGTGAGCCGCTACCTGCTGGACGCCAACGTGTTGATCGCACTGACGGTGGCCGAGCATGTGCACCACGAGGCGGCTGCGCGTTGGTTCACGACGATCCCCCGTGCTGCCCTTTGCCCGCTCGTGGAAGGTGCCCTGGTCAGGTACCTGGTTCGCGTGGGCGTGCCCGCCACGTCCGTGCAGTCGCTCCTGCGCGCGCTGCATCAGGACGACCGGATCGAGTTCTGGGCGGACGAGCTTTCGTATGCCGAGGTTCCGCTCGCTCACGTGACCGGGCACCGCCAAGTGAGCGACGCCTACCTGGCAGCGCTCGCGGTCGAACGCGGTGGCCTGCTGGCGACCTTAGACCGGGGTCTGGTGCAGACCCTGCCGTCATCGGTGCTCCTGATCGAGTAGCTCGGATCCGGGCTCAGCTTCGGCGGCCCGCGCCCCTGGTCGCTACGCTGACGTCCCGACGAAGGAGGAGCGGTGGCAGCCATTCCGGGTATCGGACGCGGCTGGCAACCCTCCGCCCGCCAGCGCACAGTGATCACCAAGCGGCTGGCCGGCTCGGCCGCCGACCTGACCACTCAGGCGCTTGCGCAGATCGAGGCACGACACCCCTGGTTCAGCGAGTTGGACGCCGAGCACCGCTCCTGGGTCACGTTGGTCGCCCGGTCCGGCATCGACGGGTTCGTGCAGTGGTTCGCCGACGAGGGCCGCGACATCAGCCCGTCCGCCGTGTTCGACGCGGCGCCCCGGGCCCTGATGCGCCGCATCACCCTGCATCAGAGCGTCGACCTGATCCGCACCACAATCGACACCGTCGAGAGCCAACTCGAGGCGGTGGTCGGACGCGGCGATCGCCCGGTGGTGTTCCTGGCGATCGTGCAGTATTCACGCGAGATCGCGTTCGGCGTCGCCGAGGTGTACGCCCGTGCGGCCGAAGCCCGCGGCGGCTGGGACGCCCGGCTGGAGGCCCTGGTCGTCGACGCGGTGATCCGCGGCGAAGCGGACGAAACAGTGCTGTCGCGGGCCTCCGCGCTGGGCTGGCGCTCCCCCGCCGCGATCACCGTGACGATCGGGGGCGCGCCCGCCAAGGACTCCTCCGTCGAGGCGATGCGGCGGCTGGTCGGCGAACGCGGCTTCGATCTGCTCGCCTCCACCCAGGGCGACCGGCTGGTGGTGGTACTGGGGGGGCCGTCCGGCACCGCAGGCACCGCTTTGTCGGTGATCAGCGAGGTGGCCGAACACTTCGGCCCCGGGCAGATCGTGGTCGGTCCCGAGGTGAGCGATCTGGTCGAGGCCGCCACCTCGGCCCGCGGTGCACTGTCCGGCATCAGGGCCGCCGACGCCTGGCCGAGCGCCCCCCGTCCGGTGGCTGCCGACGACCTGCTGCCCGAGCGGGCACTCGCGGGCGACGGGCACGCCCGGCGCATGCTGGCCCGCGAAATCTACGCGCACCTGCGCGACGCCGGCGCCGACCTGCTGGAAACCCTGGTCGCCTACCTGGACAACAGCGGTTCGGTGGAGGCGACGGCCCGGACCCTGTTCGTGCACCCGAACACCGTGCGGTACCGACTGCGGCGCATCGCTGAGGTGTCCGGCTACCACCCCGCCGAGGCCCGCAGCGCGTACGTGCTGCGCCTTTCGGTCACCCTCGGACGACTGATGGCGTCGTAGGTACACAAAAGCCAACCGGGGTTCGCAGGCTCCCACTGGATCGGCCGTTGTGGAGACTCGACAAGAAGCTCTGTCACATTTTCGTGATGTCCGACTGTGCCTCGCGGCAGGTTTCGCGCAAGAGTAGTGCCGTGCTCGCAATCCTCGCACCCGGTCAGGGCGCCCAGACCCCGGGCTTTCTCACCCCGTGGCTCACCGACGACTCTGTGCGTACCCGACTTCAGGCCTTCTCCGAGGTGGCCGGCATCGACCTGGCCCACTATGGCACCGAGGCCGACGCCGACACCATCAGGCAGACCGACATCGCCCAGCCCCTGCTCGTGGCGGCGGGCGTCGTGGCCGCGCAACAACTGCTGGCCGACGGCGGCACGCCCGACGTGGTCGCCGGACACAGCGTGGGCGAGATCACCGCTGCCGCCATCACCGGCGTGCTGTCCCCCGCCGATGCGATGGCGTTCGTGGCCACCCGCGGCCGGGGCATGGCGCAGGCGTCCAACGCGCGTCCGACCTCGATGATGGCGGTCGTCGGTGGCAACGCCGACGAAGTGCTCGCCGCGATCGAGGCGGCCGGCCTGACGGCCGCGAACAACAACGGGCCCGGCCAGATCGTCGCCGCCGGCACCGTGGAACAGCTGGCCGCGCTGACGGCCGACCCGCCCGCTCGTGCCCGGCTGATTCAGCTCAGCGTGGCCGGGGCGTTCCATACCGTTCACATGCAGCCCGCGGTCGCCCAGTTGGACGAGTTGGCCGCAACCCTCACGCCGTCCGACCCCTCCACCCGGCTGCTCAGCAACGCCGACGGCGCCGTCATCGACAGTGGTACCGACTTTCTGCGGCGCCTGGTCGCCCAGGTCGGCAACCCGGTGCGCTGGGACCTGTGCCTGAACACCCTGCGCGAGCTGGGGGTCACCGGCATTCTCGAACTGCCTCCGTCCGGCACCCTGACCGGCATCGCCAAGCGCAACCTCAAGGGAGTCGCATTGTTCAACCTCAACACCCCCGACCAGTTGGCGGACGCGCGTGCGTTCGTCGCCGAACATGCCGGAGCGGCGGCATGAGCGGCATCGCCGCCAGCCAGGGCGCACCGTTCGCCCGGCTGCTCTCGATCGCATCGTCCGTGCCCTCGCGAGTGGTCGACAACGCGGAGATGTGCACCTACATCGATTCATCCGATGAGTGGATCCAGCAGCGCACCGGCATCGCTGAGCGGCGCTGGGTCGGCGAGGGCGAGACCGTCGAAACCATGGCTCTGGCCTCCGGACGCACCGCGCTCGAGCGCGCCGGCATCGACGCGTCCGAGCTCGGGGCGGTGATCGTCTCGACCGTCACCTACTTTCACCAGACTCCCAGCCTGGCCGCGAAGCTCGCGTTCCAGCTGGGCACCGACGGTGCTGCCGCGTTCGACATCTCGGCCGCCTGCGCCGGATTCTGCTACGGGCTGGCTCAGGCCGAGTCGCTGGTCCGATCGGGAGCCGCGACGTACGTGCTGGTGATCGGCGTCGAAGAACTCAGCCGGTTCACCGACATCCATGACCGCAGCACCGCCTTCCTGTTCTCGGACGGCGCCGGCGCCGCGGTCGTCGGGCCGAGCGAGGTCAACGGCATGGGTCCGGTCGTGTGGGGCTCGGACGGCGGCCAGTACCAGGCGATCACCCAGACCGCCGGATGGAGCGAAGCGCTCGCCGACCATGTCACCCCCTACATTCAGATGGACGGGCGCGCGGTCTTCAAGTGGGCCAGCGGCTTCATCAGCGAGGCCACCAAGCAGGTGCTGGACGCCGCAGGGCTGACGCCAGAGGATCTGGACGTGTTCATTCCGCACCAGGCCAACAACCGCATCACCGACGCCATGCTGCGGCACTTGAAGCTGCCCGAGCACGTGGTCGTCGCCCGCACGATCAAGCAGTTCGGCAACAACTCAGCGGCCTCGGTGCCGATGGCGATGGACCAGCTGCTCACCTCGGGTGAGGCCAAGTCGGGCCAGACCGCCCTGCTGATCGGCTTCGGCGCCGGCCTGGTCTACGCCGGCCAGGTCGTCACCCTTCCCTGACCACCCCACCATTACTTCCGGAAGCCTCCGGAGACCGGCCCCTACGACAGGAGAACCCCTATGGCCACCACCGAAGAGATCCGCGCTCAGCTCGCTGAGCTCGTCAACGACGTCGCCGGTGTCCCGGTCGAGGACGTCCAGCTCGACAAGTCCTTCGTCGACGATCTCGACGTCGATTCGCTCGCGATGGTCGAGATCATCGTCGGTTGCGAGGAGAAGTTCGGCGTCACGATCCCCGACGAGGACTCCAAGAACCTCAAGACCGTGGGCGACGCCGTCGCCTACATCGAGGCGCACAGCTGAGCTTTTCGCTCACCATTCACCCGTGCGGGGCCCACCGGGCCCCGCACGCAACCCCCCATTCCTCGGAGGACGCATGACCGAGATTGTCATCACCGGGCTCGGTGCCACCACGCCGCTGGGCGGCGACCTGCAGACCACCTGGTCGAACATGCTCGCCGGCAAATCAGGCGTCCGCCGGATCACCGAGGACTGGGTGGACGAACTCCCCGTCAAGATCGCCGCCTACGTGGCGCAGGATCCCTCCGAGGTGATCGAGCGGGTGAAGGCCCGCCGGCTCGACCGCTCCACGCAACTCGCCCTGATCGCTGCGCAGGAGGCCTGGACCGACGCCGGCTTCAACTGGGACGCCGAAGCGGGCGCCGAGGTCGATCCGCATCGGCTGATCGTGTCCCTGGCCAGCGGCATCGGTGGCCTGCACTCCCTGCTGAACAACTGGGACGCCCATCGCGACAAGGGCTATCGCCGGGTCAGCCCGTTCACCATCCCGATGCTGATGGCCAACGCACCGGCGGCCAACGTCGGCATGCAGGTGCATGCCAAGGCCGGGGTGCACACCCCGGTGTCGGCCTGCGCATCGTCCAACGAGGCGATCGCGCTGGCGCTCGACCAGCTGCGGCTGGGGCGCGCCGACATCGCCGTGGTCGGCGGCACCGAGGCCACCATCCATCCGCTGCCGATCGCCGCGTTCGGCCAGATGCAGGCGCTCAGCCGCCGCAACGACGACCCCCAGGGCGCGTCACGTCCGTGGGACAAGGGCCGCGACGGTTTCGTGATGGGCGAGGGCTCCGCGGTCATGGTGATCGAGACCCTCGAGAGCGCGAAGGCGCGCGGCGCGAAGATCTACGGCACCCTTGCGGGGGCTGGCATCACCGCCGACAGCCACGACATCGTGCAGCCCGACCCCAGTGGTGAGGGCCAGTACGGCGCCATGAAGAAGGCGCTCGCGGACGCCGGGCTCAGCGCCTCCGACATCATTCACGTCAACGCGCACGGCACCTCGACGCCGCAGGGCGACGTCACCGAGGCCGGCTCGATCCGCTACGGGCTGGGCGATGCCGTGGACCGGTGCGTGGTCACCTCCACCAAGTCGATGACCGGTCACCTGCTGGGCGGCGCGGGGGCGTTGGAGACCATCGCCGCGGTGCTGGCGCTGTACGACCGCATGGTGCCGCCGACGATCAACCTCGAAGACCCCGAACCCGATCTGGGCATCGACATCGCGGCCAACGTGAAGCGTCCACTGGCCGCTCAGGGCGACCTGGCCGCGATCAACAACTCGTTCGGCTTCGGGGGTGCCAACGTCGCGGTAGCCGTGACGAACGCCAACGTCAGCCGCTGAGGGGGACGGCATTCCGTCATCCCAGCGGGCCTCGTCATCCGAGCGGGCCTCGTCATCCCGGCTCCCTCGTCATCCCGGCTCCCTCGTCATCCCAACTCCCTCGTCATCCCGGCTCCCTCGTCATCCCGGCGAACGCCGGGATCTCCCCCCCCACACCGCTGGTCGAGCGTGCGCCGTCATCCCGGCGGGCCTCGTCATCCCGGCTCCCTCGTCATCCCGGCGAACGCCGGGATCTCCGCCGCACACCGCTGGTCGAGCGCGCGCCGTCACCTCGGCGGGCCCCGTCATCCCGGCGGGCCCCGTCATCCCGGCGGGCCCCGTCATCCCGGCGAACGCCGGGATCTCTGCGCACATCCCTGCTCACGTTGCTTGCCGCGGAGTGGGGGTGCACCCCGCCCCGCCCCGTGCAGCCTCAGCGGCTCCGCAAGCTCCGCCGCTGAGTTGCCCGACGCCCGACCACACCCCGACGGGGTGCACCCCCACTCCGCTTCACGGTTGAGTCCCTGCCGGGCTACCGCTGGTCGAGTGTCATCCGCAGCTGAGCCTGTCCAGACCTGACCGCCCTCCAGGGATGAAGTGAGTTCAGGCACCGCAGACGGTGCCCCAACTCACACCGTGTCCCGAGGCCAGTGCAGCTGGTCCAGACCTCACCGCCGGTCCAGCTGGTCCAGACCCCGCTCGTGTTGAACGTGACCTGACCCGGGCGCTTCAGGAACCGGGACCGGCCCCGTCGCCCAAGAACTCACACCACCTGGTGCAGCCAGCGGACGTCCGCGCCGTCCCCGGCCTGCCGGAACACCTCCAACTCGTCATCCCAGGCGGTGCCGAGCAGATCGTTGACCGCGTCGTGCAGGCTCTTGCCGCCGAGTGCTTCGCGGACCACCGCGGCCCGCAAGCGCGCCTCGTTGATCATCACGTCGCCGTGCAGGCCCAGCGTGGCGGAGAAGATGCCCAGCGAGGGTGTGTAGGAGTACCGGACGGCCTCGGACCTCAAGGTCGCCTGCTCGGTCACCTCGAACCGCAACCGCTCCCACCCCTTGAGCGCGCTGGCCAGCTTCGCGGACGTGCCGAGCGGGCCCGTCCAGGAGTATTCGGCTCGGTAGCTGGCGCGTGCGGCGGGCTGAGATGACCATGACAAACGCACGGGAACGCCGAGCGCCCCGCCGACGGCCCAGTCGATGTGCGGGCACAGCGCAGATGGCGCAGAGTGAATCTGCACCAAGCCATGGGTGGTCGCCATGGTGTTCTCCTTCGGCCGAGTTGTTGCCTTCCCCTGCATCACTCGGGCGTCCGGAAGGGCTCCATTCTGCCTCACCACAAGGTGTTCCACCAACCCGCCGGCGGAGTCATGTGCCTGCGGACGCATGGCCGGACCCGGTTCACCTGTTGGGCGGTGTCGCCAGCGCGCGTGCCGGGGCACACTGGGCGGCATGCCCAAGACCAGCAAGCGCGGCAAGCCGATCAAGGGAGAACTGCCCACCCCCGTCCAGCGGTCGGACGAGCACGCCCGGGCCACGTTCGCCAAGACCTACGACGCGGCGATGGAGCAGTACGGCGACGAGGGACGTGCCACCGCCACCGCGTACGCCTCGCTGAATCACAGCTACGAGAAGGTCGGCGATCACTGGGAGGCCAAGGACGAACCGGGTCCGTCCGATGCCCGGGCGGAGCGGGGCGGGCTCAACGATCAGGAGTCTGCCGGCGGTGTGGACGCGAACGCCACCAAGCAGCACCTGCTCGACCTTGCCCGGCGCCTGGACGTGAAGGGCCGCTCAACGATGACAAAGGCCGAGTTGGTGGAGGCCCTGCAGAAGGCCAACGACAGGGCGACGGCCAAAGCGCGCGAAGACTAAGCTAAGGGGCAGCCATTACCGCCGCCGCTGGAGATCCCGGGGCAAGCCCGGGATGACGATCAGCCCTCCCGGCGCGACCGGAGATCCCGGGGCAAGCCCGGGATGACGGAACAGGACTCGTCATCCCGGCGAATGCCGGGATCTCAGGCCGCACCCATCCGCACCTGGAGATCCCGGGGCAAGCCCTGGATGACGATCAGCCCTCCCGGCGCCACCGGAGATCCCGGGGCAAGCCCGGGATGACGATCAGCCGTCGGGACGACGAAGTCATTATCCGTCATCCCGGCGAATGCCGGGATCTCCGTCCGTGACGCACCAACTGACCCGTGCCCGTCCGGGCCGATGAGTGACAAACCCCGCCCGGCAAGCTTGAATGGCCAGGGTGAGCGACGAGCGGGTCACGGTGCAGCAGCGTGGGCACCTGCTGCTGATCGGCCTGAACCGGCCCGAGAAGCGCAACGCCGCCGACTTGCCGATGCTGCACGAACTGGCGCTGGCCTACGCGCGACTGCACGCCGATCCCCACTTGCGGGTGGGTGTCGTGCATGCAGTCGGCGAGCATTTCACCGGCGGGCTCGACCTGGCCGATGTCGGCCCGAAACTGGTATCGGGACGGATCGACCTGATTCCGCCCGGCGGTATCGACCCCTGGGGGCTGGTCACCGAGCCGGTGTCGAAGCCGGTGGTGGTGGCCGTGCAGGGCACCTGCCTCACCCTCGGCGTCGAGCTGGCTCTGGCCGCCGACGTGGTCGTGGCGGCTGACAGCACCCGCTTCGCCCAGCTCGAGGTGGCCCGGGGAATCGTCGCGTTCGGTGGGGCGACCATCCGGCTTCCCCGGCTCGGCTGGGGTGACGCGATGCGCTGGCTGCTCACCGGTGAGTTCTTCGATGCCGCCGAGGCGTTGCGGATCGGCCTGGTGCAGCAGGTGGTGCCGCACGGCGAGCAGCTCGACACCGCGCTCGAGCTGGCCGGACGCATCGCCGCGCAGGCGCCGCTGGCCGTCCAGGCCACCCTGGCCAATGCCCGGCTGGCCCAGGGCGACCCCGCCGAGGCGGTCCGGCGCCTGCATCCGGTGGTGGCGATGCTGGCCCGCACCCAGGATGCGCAACGCGCCATGCAGGGTTACTTGAGCGGTGCCCCGGTGACCTTCGAGGGCAACTGACAAGCGCCGAGACTCACGGCCAGCGCGCCCCGAGCGAGATCACCGCGATCGCGGCCAGCACCGCGAAGAACAGGGCGTACCCGGTGTACACCTCGGTGACCTCCTGCTCCTGCTTCACATAGCCCACCTGAGCCGCGATGTTGGCGTAGACCTCTTTCAGCTCGGACGCCGAGCCGGCCTCGAATGCCTTGCCGCCGGAGATGTCGGCGACCCGCTGCAACTCCTCGAAGTTGACCGGCACCGGTTCGCGGCGGCCCTGGTCGACCACGTAGCCGTCCTCGGTGCCATAAGCGATAGTGAAGATCGGGAGCTTGGCCTGCTTGGCCGCCTGCGCCGCGGTGGCGGACTTGCGGCCGATGTTGGTGTAGCCGTCGGACAGCAGCACGATCGCGCCGGGCGCCGGCTCATCGGGGTGCTCGGGGTCGGGGGGTGCGAGCGCCATGGCGTCCAGGGATGAGTAGATGCCCTCGCCGATGGCCGTGGACGGTGCCACCTGCAGGTTTTCGATCGCGCGTGACACCATGCCGCGATCGGTGGTCGGCGCCACCACCACCGAGGCCGAGCCGGCGAACGCAACCAACGCCACGTTGAACCGGGCCGGCAGCATGCCCAGAAAGTCCTTGGCGGCGGCTTTCGCGGCGTCCAGCCGGTTGGGTTCGACGTCTTCGGCGATCATCGAGCGCGACACGTCCAGGGTGAGGATGATGGTGGCCCGGTCGCGCGGCACGTCCACCTGGTCGGACGGCTTCGCGAACGCCACGTTGAGCGCGGCCAGCGCCAACACGGCGGCCCCCACAGCGATGTGCCGCTTCCAGGCCTGCTGCTTGGGCAGCACCTTGTCGAGATTGTTGATACCGGTGGTGCGACTGCGGCTGCTCTTGCGCATTAGCAGCACCAGATAGAGCACCAGCAGCACCGGAATCAGCACCAACCACCACAGCCGCTGCGGCTCTATGAACGAGATCATCGGAATCATCATGGCCACCTCGCCCCGAGCGAGACCGCGGCCAGTGCGGCAACCACCGCGAACGCCAGACCGTAACCGGCCCACGTCGCCGTGACCTCTTTGCGCACCTCTTCGTAGCCGACCTCGCTGCGGATGTTCTTGTACACCGAATCCAGTTGGCCGACGTTCTCGGCCGTGTAGGCCTGCCCGTTGGTCATGGTGGCGATGCGCTGCAGCAACGCCTTGTCGGGCGGCACCTTCTCGCGCTTGCCGTCCAGATCGACATAGCCGTTCTCGGTGCCGTACGCGATCGTGTAGATCGGCACCTTGGCCTTGGCCGCCGTAGCAGCCTCCTGCGTGGGTGAGCGTCCGGCCGTGTTCTGCCCGTCCGAGAGCAGCACGATGGCGCCCGGGGGCGTCGAGCCGTCCGCCGCCTTGGGGCCCGATTGCAGCGTCGCCATGGCCACCGTGATCGCGTCGCCGATGGCGGTCGAATCCTGCAGGGTGAGGGCGTCGACCGCCCGGTTCACCTGGCCACGGTCGGTGGTCGGCGGCATCCGGGACGCCGGGTTGCCCGACAGGCTGACCAGCGCAACGTTGTAGGCGGGCGGCAGCGAGGCGACGAACTCCTTCGCCTCGGCCTTGGCGGCGTCCAGCCGGTTCGGCTTCACGTCGGTCGAGGCCATCGACTGGCTGATGTCGAGCACCACCACGATGGTGGCCCGCTCGCGCGGCACCCGGTCGATACCGCTGGGCCGCGACCAGGCGATCGTCAGGGCACACAGGCTGAGCAGCGTCAGCGCGACCGCCAGATGCCGGCGCCACTGCGACTGCACCGGCACCACCGCGCCCAGTACCGAGGTGTTGGTGAACCGCATGCCGGAGCGGTTCTTACGCCGGCTCAAGAAGATGTAGACGGCGACCAGAAAGGGGACCAGCAGCAACCACCACAGGCGTTCCGGGTTGAGGAACATCTGCTCGAGATTCACTTGGTCACCCCCTGCGGCGGTTGATGCAACATGCCCGCCACCCGCCGGTAGGCGAGCACGAAGCGGGCGATGTCCTGCACCCAGTCTCTATCGGTACGCAACTGGATGTGCGCGACGCCCGCCCGGCGCAGGGCGATGCGAATGCGTTCGCGCTGGGCGGCCGAGGCGGCGTCCATGCGTTCGCGGGCGCCGGCGTCGCTGGTGTTCACGTAGCGCTGAAAGTCGGTTTCGGGATCACGGATCAGAATGTCGCCCACGTCGGGAAACTCGATCTCGCGCTGATCGACCACCTCGACGGCCAGCACCTGGTTGCGCACCGCCAACTGCCGCATCGGACGTTCCCAGTCGGGTTCGACGTTCGGGTCGAGTTCGGAATCGCCGGCGGTCAGAAAATCGGAGACCACCAGGCGCATGCCGCGGCGCCGCTGCAGCCGGCTCAGCTGCTGCACGCCGTAGGCCAGGGTGAACGGACCGGTGCTGTGGTCGGGCACGATCGGCTCGTCCAGCATGCGCCGCAACATGCCGTACAGGGCGGTGCGGCCCGAACGGGCCGGTAGGCGCGAGATGCCGTCCGGGCGCATGATCAGGCCGCCGAACCGGTCGCCCATGCGCTGGGAGAGAAAGCCGATGGTGGCGATCGCGGCGATGCCCAGGTCGCGCTTGGTGACGCCCCCGGTGCCCCAGTTCATCGACGGGGTGGCGTCGAGCAGCGCCCAGACCTCCAGCTCGCGGTCGGCCATGGTGTCACGGACGTGCGGCGCCTGGGTGCGCGCGGTGACCGCCCAGTCGATCTTGCGGACGTCGTCCTGCCCCGGCACGTACAGCCGGGCATCGTTGGTTTCGGAGCCCGGGCCCGGCAGCAGGCCGCGGTGGTCGCCGTGCAGAAAGCCCTCCAGCCGCCGCACCACCGTCAGCTCTAGCCGCCGCAACGCCGCCTCGGGAGCGAGCTTGTGCAGCGGCAGGGTGGCCCGGGTGGGTTCGCGCAGCACCGATTCGACCGCACCGAGATCGTCGGCCGGCGGTTCGAAGTGCGGCTGCTGAGACAAGGCGCTCAGTTGCTGTAGCTGGGGTTGTGGCGATGCTGGGTGTGCGACTGGTCACGCTGCTGCTGGTTCCACACCGGGGTGGGCGGCGGCACCATGGCGACGATGCGTTCCACCACCTGGCTGGTCGAGATGTTGTCGGCCACCGCGTCGAAGCCCAAGACGATGCGGTGCGCCATCACGTCTCTCGCGACCGCCTGCACGTCGGTGGGCAGCACGTAGTCGCGGCCGTGGATCAGGGCCAGCGCCCGGGCCGCGGCCACCAGGCCGAGCGTGGCGCGCGGCGAGCAGCCGATCTGGATCACCGAGGTGAGGTCGGGCATGCCGAACTCGGCCGGGGTGCGGGTGGCCAGCACCAGCCGGACGATGTACTCGGCCACCAGGTTGTGCACGAACACGCTGGACGCCTGGTCCTGCAGTTTCTTGACCTTGTCGGGGTTGAGCACGTTGGTGGGTTCGGGCGGTGAGACGCTCATCCGACGCAGAATCTCGAACTCTTCGTTGCCGCGCGGGTACGGCACGTCCACCTTGAGCAGAAAGCGGTCGCGCTGGGCCTCGGGCAGCGGATAGACGCCCTCGGATTCGATCGGGTTCTGGGTGGCGATCACGATGAACGGCTTGGGCACCGGATAGGTGGTGCCGCCGATCGACACCTGCCGCTCGGCCATCATTTCGAGCATCGCCGACTGCACCTTGGCCGGTGCGCGGTTGATCTCGTCGGCGAGCACGAAGTTGACGAACACCGGGCCGAGCGCGATGTCGAACTTCTCTTGCTGCGCGGAGTAGATGCGGGTGCCGACGATGTCGGAGGGCACCAGGTCAGGGGTGAACTGGATGCGGCTGAAGTCACCGCCGACCACGGTGGCGAAGCTGCGCACCGCCAGGGTCTTCGCCACGCCGGGCACGCCCTCGAGCAGCACGTGCCCCTTGGCCAGCAGCCCGACCATGAGCTGTTCGACCATGTGTTCCTGCCCGACGATGACGCGCTGCACCTGCGCGATCGCTTCGCCCAGCAGCCGGGAGGCCTCACGGGTGGCCGGATTGCCCTGCGGCTGCTGCTGACCGGGGGCCTGGGTCGGATTCGACACGCGTGTCTCCTGCTCGCTGCTTCACGTGGACGCGGGCAGGGCCCGCAACTCTGCAGGCAACCTTACCGGGCGGTTCTGTCAGCTCCGGGCGGGCTTCTGGCGGCGTGTGCGGCCGTGATCCCGGGGCAAGCCCGGGATGACGAAAAGCTGCGCAGTGCCTGGGGTTCCGTCATCCCGGCGAACGCCGGGATCTCCACGCACGACCAGCTCCGGTCGGCCGAGATCCCGGGGCAAGCCCGGGATGACGAAGGGGGTTCCGTCATCCCGGCGAACGCCGGGATCTCCACGCACGACCAGCTCCGGTCGGCCGAGATCCCGGGGCAAGCCCGGGATGACGGAAGGTGGCGCAGTGCCGACCGAGATCCCGGGGCAAGCCCGGGATGACGAAGGGGTTCCGTCTGGCACGGATCTCACCCACCCGGTGCAAGCCCCGGGGCAAGCCCAGGATGACGGAAGGTGGCGCAGTGCCGACCGAGATCCCGGGGCAAGCCCGGGATGACGGTGCGGGTTCCCGTCATCCCGGCGAAGGCCGGGATCTCCACCCACGACCAGCTCCGGTGCGAATGAGATCCCGGGGCAAGCCCGGGATGACGAAACGCTGCGCTGCGTGTGCGGCCGAGATCCCGGGGCAGGCCCGGGATGACGATGGGCGGCGCAGTGCCGACCGAGATACCGGGGCAAGCCCGGGATGACGATGGGCGGCGGACGGGTTCCCCCAATCGGGCAGAATGGGGCACGCGTGGAGAGCTGAGCGCCGGTTTGGCTCCTGTGCTGAGATGGGAGCCGATGTCCGAGCAGCAGAATCCGGCACCCGGCGATCCGATGACGCCGGGTGGCGTCGTGCCGCTCACTCCCCTGCTCAGCGACGATCCGCCCAAGGTGGGCGACTTCTGGCTGGACGCCCGGCTGGTCGGCAGTCCGTCCGGGGTGGCCTACGCGGCTCACGACGACGCCAACACGCCGGTGCTGCTGCTGTTGCTGTCGGAGGGCGCCGCCGGCGACCCGGCCGCCCGCGACCGGCTGGCCGGCGTGGTCAACCAGCTGCACATCGACACGGTGATGGCCCGTGGTGGCCACGGCCAGGCCGAGGGTCGGCTCGCCGGCAAATACCGGCATGACCAGGACGACCCGGTGGGTCCCGACGATGCCCCGCTGGCACCGTGGGTGGCCCTGGCCTACGACGGCTCGCCGGCCGCGGTGCGCGAGGCGTCCCGCATTCTGGACGAGGTCGAGCTGGCCCGGTTGCCGTCGCAAGGCACGCCGGCCGGTCCGGACTACCGGTTGCACTGGATCGACCGGGCCCGGCCCGGAGTCGCCCGGCTGTGGCCGCTGCCCTGGCCCGGACGACACGACCGGGCCGGCTGGGTGTCGATTCTGGCCTCGTGGCTGCTGATGCTGCTGCTGGCCGCCCTGGCGGTGCTGATCGCGATCCTGATCTTTCAGCAGTCGCCGCAGCAGAGCCCGCCACCGCCCGTCCCGACCGGATCGCCGCCCCCACAGTCGGGCTCGCCGCCTCCGCAGTCGGGCTCGCCGTCACCGCAGTCCGGTTCCCCGTCACCCCAGTCCGGTTCCCCTTCACCCCAGTCGGGATCACCTTCCCCACAGTCCGGCTCGCCGTCACCGCAGTCGGGCTCGCCCTCACCGCAGTCGGGTTCGCCGGGAGCGGGCCAGCCCACGCCCAACTCGAGACTGTGAGACCCGCGCTCATCGCCACCGATCTCGACGGCACCTTCGTGGACGCCGTCGGCGAGGTGTCGCAGGTGAACCGCGCTGCGCTGGAGTTCGCCGCCCGGCAGGGGGTGCCGGTGGTGGTGGCCACCGGACGTCCCTCGCGCTGGTTGGGCGTGCTGGACGATCTGCCGGGCATTCATCCTCAGGTGGTGGTCAGCAACGGCGCCGGCATCTTCGACCTGGTGCAGGGCGAGCACACCGTCGTCCACGGGTTGGACCGGCAGGTGGCGCTCTCGGTGGCGGACGACCTGCGGGCGGCCGTCCCGGGCCTGATGTTCGCCCTCGAGTGGGGTGGGCACTTCGGCTGTGAGCCGGAGTTGAAGCAGGAACGCGGCGAATGGCTGCGGGTGGGTTCGCTGGCCGAACTGGCGGCCGAGCCTGAGCCGGTGCTGAAGCTGTGCGCCTTTCACGCCGAGCTAGACAGCGACGAGCTGGCGCTGCGCGGTGGCGCCGTGATCGCCGACCGGCTGACCGTGACGCACTCCCACCTGGGCGAGTACGGACTGCTCGAGATCAGCGCCCCCGAGGTCACCAAGGCGTCCGGGCTGGCGGCGTTGTGCGCCGGGCTCGGGGTGTCGGCGGCCCAGGTGGCGGCCTTCGGTGACATGCCGAACGACCTGCCCATGCTGGCCTGGGCCGGCCAGGGCTTTGCGATCGCCCAGGGGCACCGGTTGCTGCACGAGGCCGGTTTCGCGCTCACCGAGGGTCCGCCCGAGGAGGCCGTGGGACGGACCATCATGCGGCTGCTGACTTAACCTAACCCGGATCCCCCGATCTGCGCCTACTGCGCGACACCATCCGGGCGCCCTGGCTGCGCCGGCGACGTTCAAAGACGATAAGCGCGGATCGGGAGTCGTGCGCGCCGATCGCCGAGTTCTGGTGGTTATGACCGGCCCTGAGACCTGCTGGGCCACCCGGTATGGAGCGACCGCCACTTTATGGTTGATATCAACACCCCCAGGGGGTATCCATATCAACCATAAGTGCGCGAACCCGTTCCAGGTGCTCTGCCACCCCATTCAAAACAACAACAAAGTGGCGAGTGGCGCCTGAGGCACGCCCGGCGCTCGGAGCCGCGGCAGAACTGCAGATCGTCAGCAGCAAGGCCCGGTTGAGCCGACGGCACCAGACGAACTGCCCCGATCATCGACGGGGCGACGTCACCAACGGCACCCATGGGTGAATCCGGGCTAGGGTCTTGGCCCGGCTTCGGCGCGCCGCGTGCCGACCGTGTTCGCGAGCGCGTCCGAGGCGGTATCTTCCGGGCATGCGTCGTGGGCGGCGGCTGTGGCTGCGCATACTCGGGGGGCTGACCGCCCTGGCGATGATCGCCGTGATCGGCGTCTACTGGTGGGCACGTCCCCTGTTGCGCACCGGAACCGGTTATGCCGCGCACAACGCCTGCGCGCTCTCCACCATCGCCCGTCGCACCCCGCTGACCGCCGACCTGCCACCCAATCCGCTGGTGCCGTACCTGCGGATCGTCCAGGATTCCGACAGCTACTGGGCCGGGGTGCTGGGCGTCCTGGCCGGGCAGCGCGCGTGGGCGGTCGACGGGTTCGGCTGCACGCTGGCGGTGAGCCGTCCGGACCTGGGCCGGGCAACCTGGATCGACGGTGCGGTCAATAAGGTGACGCCGCAGCCCGTGCCGTCCGCCGCACCCGGCCTGACGGCTGCCCTGGCGACGGCGTTCGGCGACGAACTCGACCAGGCCGGGCGCGACACGCTGGGCACCCGGGCCGTCGTGGTGCTCTCGCACGGACGCATCGTGGCCGAGCGCTATGCGTCCGGATTCGACCAGAACATGCCGCAACTGGGCTGGTCGATGAGCAAGAGCGTGGCCAGCCTGGTCGTCGGACGGCTGGTGGCGCAGGGCAAGGTGTCGCTCAGCGACAGCCGGCTTCGCCCGGAGTGGACGGACGGACGCGCGTCCATCACGATCGAGGATCTGCTGCGGATGCGCAGCGGGCTGGCGTGGGACGAAACCTACGATCTGGGCACGCCGATCACCGAGATGCTCTACAACCAGCCCGACATGGCGGCGTACGTGGCCGCGCAACCGCTGGCGCACCCGGTGGGCAGCGTGCAGCAGTACTCCTCCGGATCGACCACGCTGCTGTGCGCGGTGTTGAACGCGACCATGCGCCAGGGTGCCGACCTGCCGCGGCGAGCGTTGCTGACCTCGCTGGGCACGGCGTCGCCGATCTGGGAGGCGGACGCGGTGGGCACACCGGTCTGCAGTTCGTACCTGTGGGCCACGCCCCGGGACTGGGCTTCGATCGGGCAGTTCGCCCTGAACGACGGGGTCTGGAACGGCAGCCGGTTGCTGCCGCAGGGGTGGATGAAGGCGACCACCACCGCGCTGCCGATCGCCACCCGCGAGGACCCCAACTATGCCGCCGGCTGGTGGACGAATCTGACTGCCGAGGGCTCGTTGGTCGAACCCGCGCTACCGCGGGACGCGTACTGGGCCAGCGGGCACGACGGTCAGCGGATGTACGTGGTGCCCTCGGCCCAACTCGTCGTGGTTCGGCTGGGGTTCTCGCCCTCGGCCGACGACGTCCGCACCCACACCCTGGTGACGGACGTGCTCAAAGCGCTCGAATGACGGGCAGTTGTGACGGGTAATGGGGACGGTTCCTTTACCTGTCGGCGAGACTGCTGTGCGACAGGTAATGGGGACGGTTCATTTACCTGTCGGCGAGACTGCTGCGCGACGGGTAATGGGGACGGTTCATAAACCTGTCGGCAGACTGCTGCGAGGCGGTTCGAAGAGGTGGCTTTGCCGAGGACTTCGACACCGACCGCGCTTCGTCCCTCGCCGACGGATAACGGAACCGTCCCCAATACCTGTCGCCGACGGATAACGGAACCGTCCCCATTCCGGTTCAGGGCAGCTGAGCGAGCAGTGCGTCCGGGTCGTGACGGTAGGTGTCCAGCGGCAGATCGCCGGCGCTGAGGGCTTCCAACGTGTCGGTGAGCAGGGTGTTGACCGGTGTCGGCACGCCCGTCTCGGCGCCGACGCGCGCCACGGCCCCGTTGAGAAAGCTGACCTCGGTGCGGCCCCGTCCGCCGTGCAGATCGATGTGAAAGCTCGGCATCTTGTCGCCGCGACCGGCCCCCAACGCCCTGCCCAGCGCGGGCTGGGCGATGAAGCGGGGCAACTTCGTTGCCCACGCCAGGGCCCGGACGGGCGTGCCCGGCAGGTCCACCACCCGGTATCCCTTCGCCTTCATCACCGCCAGGCACTCGGCCAGCACGGCCACCTCGAGCGAGTAGGTGCGCCGGTCGGCGAACAACTGCGCCACCGTCTCGTCCAGAATCGCGGACGTCGCGTTGCCGGTCAGGTTGGTCAACAGCTTCGACCACTTCATCGAGTTCGCGTCGGCGAAGGCACGTCCGGACAGCTCGGCCCGATTCAGCGCCGCCACCAGCTCGACGCTCAGCGGATGCCCCAGCGCCACCCCGATGCCGCGGTGCTTCTCTTCGACCACCTCGCCCACGCCCGGCTTGCTGACCGCCGTGGCGACCGTGCCGGCGATCACCTTGCCGGCACCCAGCGTGGCCGCGATCGTCGGCTCGTTGTCGACCCCGTTCTGCAGCGACAGGATGGTCGGCACCTCGTGCCCGGTGGCCACCAGTTCGTCCAGCGCCGTCCGAGTGTCGAACGACTTCAGCGCGAAGACGCCGATGTCGTAGGGGCCGGCCGCCAGGGCCTCGGCCGCGGTGCCGTGCACCGTCACATCGCGGACGACGCGCGTCGCTTCCTTGGTGCGCACCGTGAGTCCGTGTGCAGCGATGGCCGCGGCGGTCTCCGGACGTTCGATGAACGTCACGTCTTCGCCGGCTGCCGCCAGGCTGCCGCCCACGTAGGTGCCGATCGCGCCGGCGCCGAGAAAGAGAAACCTCATGGCAGGACTCTCCCGGCTGGCGGCGCGAACGGCAAGCCGCCGCTACTTCACGACCGCAACTGCTGCACGAGCCGACCACCCTTCTCGGCCTTGCGCGGGGCGATCAGTTGAGCCGGGTCAGCGCGACGACTTCGTAGGCCACTGCACCCGAGGGGTGCGTGCTGTGGCAGGTGAGCAGTTCGGGTGCCCGGGGACGATGCCGCACGTCCACCCGGTAGGTGCGTCCACCGGCGGCCAGGGTGACCGAGAACAGCGTCCCGTCGCGGCGCAGTCGCTGCACCCGCACCCCGTCCAGCTCGCGTAGGTCGAACCGGCTGCGCAGGGCGTGCTCGGCCGCCTGCTCGGGCCAGGGCACGGTGCAGTGGCCCCGGTAGTGCTCCAGGCTGACCAGCCCGGCCAGATGATCGGCGACCACCTGCGGTGCCTGCTCGGGGGTCAGCCTGCCGTAGCTGTGCGCCTCGGGCAGGATCAGCAGGTTGGCCGCGAACCGGTCACCGCCCAGGTGTGAGCTCTCCCAGACCAGGTCGGGCCAGCGCAGCGCCAGGGCCTCGGCCAGCGGACGTCCCCGCTCGGCACAGCAGGCGTCGTGCCGTCCGTGGGTGCAGACCAGCAGCAGCGGGTCGTCGTGCCGCTCCAGCCCCACGCCGGCGCCTCCGGCGATGGCCGACAGGTCGAGGTCGGCCACCTCGGCCAGGTTGTGCACCAGGGTGGTTTCGCACCAGCCGTGCCGCGCGTTCACCACGAAGACGCGGCGGGGGCCGGCCAGGTAGCGTCCGGGCCGGCGGATCAGCAGCGGGCGCACCCCGAACTCATGTTGCCAGTGCAGCAACGGCTGCCGGACGGGGCCGGGCAACCGCTGGCTGCGCAAGATCTCCGGACCCCACGGGCCGGGATCCTCCAGCATCAGAAAGTGCCGCACCGTCGAGGCGGTGCCGGCCAGGGTTTCCCCACGCTGCTCGCTGGCCACCGAGCAGCGCAGGGTCACCGGACGACTTCCAGCAGCCCCTCGCGGACCAGGCGCCGGGTCAGCACGAGCGCGCCGGCGGCGTCCAGCTGGTGGTGCAGGTCGCTGGGCCGCAACTCGTGACGGGCCAGCACCGCGCGCACGGCCGGCTCGATGCGGGCCGGCACGGTCACCCTGCGGTCACCCAACAGCAGGTCGAGGTTGGCCCCGGACGTGCGCAGCAGGCACGTGCTGCCTGGACGCCGCCGCAGCAGCGTGTCGTCGGCGAGGGCGGGCGCGTCCAGTACGTCGAGCAGCGCGCCGCCGAGCAGCGGTTGGCGTCCGGTGGCGAAGCTGCGTTCCTGCCGGGCGACGACGGCCGCCGCGTCGGCGTCGCGCACCGCGTCGGCGAGACTCGCGAGCCGCTCGCGCAGGGCAGCTGCGAGTGCGTCCGGATCGTCGAACAGAGCCGCCGGCAGCGGATCGTCCGCATCGGCCAGCAGCGGGTCGACCACCCGCTTGAGCAGGTCGCGCCAGACGTAGCGGTTGATGCCCAGCGTGACGTGCAGGGACGCGGTCGCCTGCGTGCGAGCCGCGTGCGGGGTGCCGGTGGGCAGGTACATGGAGACGCCAGGCAGCATGTCGACTTGATGCGCGCCGGCGTCGTCGTGCACCTCCCACTGCTTGGCGCCGTAGGTCTGGAAGACGAACACGTCGTGGGTGTCGGAGTGCAGCGCGAAGCCTTGCGAGCCGGGCGGGGTCAGGTAGGCGTTGGCCTGGCAGGGATGGCCCAACTGCTCCTCCAGGCCGCGGACGAGCGCGCGGAGCGGCTGCCAGTAGCGCTGCAGGCCCTGAAAGACGATCGTGGCGCCGTTCGCGAACTCGTCGAGCAGCCTGCGGGCATCGATCAGGCCGGTCAACTGCTGGCCGGCGATCGTGGCGTGCTTGGTGAAGCGCGACTCAGGCAGCACCGAGCCGCTCTTGGCGAGCCGGATCTGCGGGGTGCGTAGGGCGGTTTCGGTGATCAGCTGGTCGGCCTGGTCGATGCCGAAGATGCCTTCGAGCAGACCGGGTTCGACCTGATGGACGAGGATCCGGCGACCCCAGACCTCGTTGATGAAGGTCTCGGGGTCGCCGGAGAGCAGGCGAAGCGGGTCCATGCTCAGGCGTTCACTCCGTCGGTGCCATCGGTGCCGTCACCATCGGCGCCGTCCGTGCCGTCGGTTCCGTCGCCGTCCTTGCCGTCGGTGCCATCACCGTCGGTGCCGTCCGTGCCGTCGCCGTCCGTGCCGTCACCGTCGCTGCCGCCACCATCGACGCCGTCCGCGTCACCGATCGGTCCGGAGCCCGGCACCGCGTCGGTGCTGATCTCTTCGTCGGACAGGCTTTCCTTGGGGGTCTCGCTCATGTCGCTCCTTCGGATCGGTCGCCAAGGCGCGGCGACAAGGGGTTGTAGGGCGACCTTAGCCCGGCCGCGCACGTCCGGCCAGCCCCTCACAGGTGAGAGGGGCGCGACTGATAATGGGGACGGTTCCTTTACCTGTCGGCAGCGGGTTGGACCCAGGCCTACCGGCCCAGCCAAGTCAGGGCTCGGCGAACGCGACTGATAATGGGGACGGTTCCTTTACCTGTCGCAGGCGAGCGAGGAAATCGAATCTGGCTAGGCATTTCTCCTTATGGGCGACAGGAAAAGGAACCGTCCCCATTACCCGTCGGGCACCCATCCTCCCGTCGGTCATCCTCCCGTCGGTCACCGTGGGCGACAGGTAAAGGAACCGTCCCCAATACCGGTCGGCATCAACCGATCGGCGACAGATAGACGACGATGCGGTCGATGATGTCCTGCTCCGCCTGCTCGCGACGCACCGTCGGCACCCCGTCGCCCTGCTGCGGACCGTAGCGTCCGAAGAACGCGTGCACCGCGCCCGGAACGACCTCCAGCCGGCTGGACGGCGACAGTTGCGTCATCCCGGCCCGGACCTTTGCCGCATCGGCCACCTGATCGTGCTCGGCGAGCAGCGAGAGCCCGCCGAACCGGGTCGTGGTCAGATCGACGCCGCCGGCGGGGTAGGCCGCCAGCAGGACGAGGCCGCTGAGCTGGTCGGCGTGCCGCGCGGCGTAGTCGGCCGCCATCGCGCCCCCCAAGGAATGGCCGCCGATCACCACCGGACGTTCCGCGGCGTAGCGCCCGATCAGGCCGTCGGCACGGTCCTTGCCGGTCACCGCGAGGTCGGCGAAGAACTCCGGAATCACCGTGTGGACGCCGTGCTCGGCCAGCGCCCGGCCGAGCCACTCGTAGGCCTGTGGACGCACCAGCCCGCCCGGATACAGCACCAGCAGCAGGTCCCCGTCCGACGTGGCGGGTTTGATCGAGAGCACCCGGCCACCCACATCGTCCACGCTCACCCGGGCCTGCGCGCTGGCGGCGTCGCTGATTGCGTCCTGCCCGATCATCAGCGCCGGCCGCACCACGAAGGGCTGCACCCAGGCGACGCCGTACCCGAGCAGGCCGACGAGGGCAAGCAACAGAATGCTCCGGACGCGCTTCATGGGGTGAGCCTAGGCCGACACCCACCCGTCCAGATTCGCGCCGTGCCAGCGCAATCGCCGGTTGTCCTTTAGGGTAGGCAAAGCTAACCTGCTTGTGCGACCGGCCAACACCCGACCGTGGCGCAAGTCCCTTGACCACGAACTGCGGAATCGACGTGCTGGCAACCTTCATCATCGGCCTGCGTGAGGGCCTCGAAGCGGCCCTCATCGTCGGCATCATCGCTGCGTTCCTCAAGCGCAACGGACGCTCCCTCACCCCCATGCTGATCGGCGTCGCCGCCGCGGTGCTGGTCAGCCTGGGCGTAGGCATCGGCCTCAAACTGGTCGAGCAGAGCCTGCCGCAGGCCGCCCAGGAGGGCATGGAAGCGGTCATCGGCATCGTCGCGATCGTGTTCGTCACCGGCATGGTCGTGTGGATGAACACCAACGCCCGCGGGCTCAAGCGCGAACTCGAATCCACCGCGAGCGAGGCCCTCGGCGAGGGCACCACACGCGCCCTGGTCGTGATGGCGTTCCTGGCCGTGCTCAAGGAGGGATTCGAGACGTCGGTGTTTCTGCTCGCCACGTTCTCGGCCTCGACCAACGCCGGGCTGGCGGCCACCGGCGCCGCGCTGGGCATTCTGACCGCGGTGGTGATCGGCTACGGCCTCTACACCGGCGGCATGAAGCTCAACCTGGGCAAGTTCTTCAGCTACACCAGCGGCTTTCTGCTGCTTGTCGCGGCCGGCCTGGTGGTGAACACGCTGGGCACAATGCGCGAGGCCGGCTGGCTCAACGCCGGCCAGCAGCGCACCGTCGACCTGAGCTGGCTCGCTCCCCCGGGCTCGGTGCAGGGCGCCCTGTTCACCGGGGTGCTGGGCATTCCGCCCTACCCGGTGCTGATTCAGGTGGTGGGCTGGTTCGCCTACCTGATCCCGATGGCGCTGTACCTGTACTGGCCGAAGAAGCACCGGCCCGGCCCGCGCACCGCCGTCCGGCTGCGGTACGGGATCGCCGGCGCCCTTGCGCTGGCGGCCGTGGTGCTGTTCGTCGCGCTGGGTCCGGCCACGATGGCGCCCCTGGGCGCCGCCACCCTCATCGACGGCAGCGGCGCGACGGCCGGCACGGTCGCCTTCCAGGGGTCCGTGGCCACCGTCGCGACCGGCGCGAGCCAGACGTCCATGCCGTTGACGCAGGGCGTCACCGCAGCGCACGGCAGCGTCCCGGACGCCGTGGCGTACTCGCAATCGCTGGACGCGCCGATGACCGCACTGCCGACGACGCTCACTTTGGACGAACTCGTGCTGCTCAACGGCTCGCGGCTGCCGGTCGGCGTCAACCCGGACGCGGCGCCGGGCCCGTTCGCCGCGACCTGGACGAGCGCCGGCGAGCGCACCCTGTGGCTGGCCGGCGGCGAGATTCTCGACTTCAGCCAGGGCACGACGACCACCGTGACGATCAGTGGCGGCGGGCTGCCGAACGCCCGCACCCTGACCGTCGCGGGCACACTCCCCGACGGCACCGCGCTTTCGTCCGGCACGCTGAGCGTCGATCCGGCCCGGGTCGCGGCCGCCGAGGCCGCTGCCCAGCAACTCCGTGCCGACCAGCTGGAACGCGACTTCTGGGGCCGCACGTTCCCGGTGCTGCTGCTGGTTGCGGCCCTGCCCACCCTGCTTTCCGCCGTACGTGCCCAGCGCCGGCTCGCCCCGGCGTCTGAACGACCGGACGCCGCACCAAAGATCGAATCAAGGAGGAATCTCAATGTCTCGTAAGCTCCGAGCCGCTGTCGGCCTCACCGTGGCCGCGGTGGCCCTCACCACCGCGGCGTGTGCCACCACCGCCCCCACCACAGCGGGCACCAGCACAGCCCCAGCCGCGTCCGGCGCAGCTGACGGCTCCGCGCCGGTGAGCAACGGCGCCGCCCAGATCAAGGTCACCCTGACCAACAACGGCAACGACACGTGCACCCCCGACTTCACCACCGCCGCCGCGGGGCCGGTCACGTTCACCGTCGAGAACCTCAGCGCCGCGGCCATCACCGAGGTCGAGCTGCAGAACGAACTGAAGATCCTCGGCGAGAAGGAGAACCTGGCGCCGGGCCTGCCCGCGTCCAGCTTCACCGTGACCCTGGACGGCGGCTCGTACACCCTGTACTGCCTGGGCGCCACTCCCGAAACGCAGACGTTCACCGTCACAGGCCAGGCCGCCGCGGCACCCACCGGCAGCACCGCCAGCCTGCTCAACCAGGGCACCACGGACTACGCCACCTGGGTGGTCGGGCAGTCCGAAGAGTTGCAGGTCGCCGTCACCAACCTGAAGGCCGCGATCGACGCCGGCGACCTGGCCAAGTCGAAGACCGCGTACGTGAACGCGCGCACCTTCTACGAGAAGATCGAATCCGACGTCGAGGGCTTCGTGATGCCCGGCTTCAAGGTGAGCGACAACAAGGGCAACCTCGACTACCTGATAGATATGCGGGCGTCCAATCTGGACGAGGCGGTGGGCTGGTCGGGCTTCCACGCGATCGAGCGTGACCTGTGGAAGACCGGTGCGATCGGCGCCGCGACCAAGAAGTACGCCGCCGACCTCGACACCAACGTCGGCAAGCTGGTCGTGGTGGTGAAGACCCTCGAGTTCAAGCCCGAGGATCTGGCCAACGGTGCCGCCGCCCTGCTCGAAGAGGTGCAGTCGAACAAGATCACCGGCGAGGAGGAGGAGTTCAGCCACACCGACCTGTCGGACTTCGCCGCCAACGTCGAGGGTGCCCGGCAGGCGTTCGCCTACCTTCAGCCCGGCCTGGAGAAGATCGACGCCGACCTGATGACGAGCGTCGTCACTCAGTTCGGCAACGTGGACGCCGAGTTGGCCGAGTTGCGCGACAACTCCGCACCGGGTGGCTACCTGGTGTGGAACGAGGCCAACCGGGCCAAGCACCGCAAGGCCCTGAGCCAGGCGGTGCTGGGGCTGCAGCAGCCGATGCAGAAGATCGCCGAAAAGGTCGCCACCGCCAAGTGAGCGACGCATCGCAGGGGAATGAAGGGTCATGACCGAGAACGCTGACGAACCCGCGCGGGCTGCTGCCGGGCCAGCATCGTCCGAGGGTGCTCAAGCCAGCACCGCCGCCGTCTCGCGGCGCCGACTGATCGTCGGTGCCGCGGGCACGGCCGCGGCGGGGGCAGCGCTCGGCGCCGGCGTGACCGCCGCGGTGCTGGGCTCGAACGAGCGCGGGGCGGCGTCCGTGCCGGGGGCGAGCGGCACCGACTCGGTCGACCTGACCCGGAGCGTCCCCTTCTACGACCAGGTGCACCAAGTCGGCATCCGGACGCCCCCGCAGCGGCACTGCGTCTACATGACGTTCAACCTGACCGCCGGTGCGACCCAGCAGTCGTTGCAGGTGCTGCTGGCCCGCTGGTCGGCGGCGATCTCGCAGCTCGTCCAGGGCAAGTCGATCGGACCGATCGAGCCCTCCCGTCCGGACGCGGTCAGCGTCGACACCGGCGAGGCGTCCGGGCTGGCGCCGGCCTCGCTGACCGTGACCGTGGGCCTGGGTCCGGGTGTGTTCGACGACCGGTTCGGGCTGGCCGCGAAGCGTCCGGCACTGCTGGCGAACCTGCCGCGCATTCCCGGTGACGTGCTGCAGCCCGGGCTGACCGGCGGCGACCTGTCGCTGCAGGCCTGCGCGGACGACCCTCAGGTGGCGTATCACGCGGTGCGCAACCTGGCCCGCATGGTGACCAGCACGGCGCAGACGCACTGGGTGGTGCTCGGTTTCGGACGAGCCAGCGCCGGCCCGGGCCAAGAGACGCCGCGCAACCTGATGGGCTTCAAGGACGGCACCCGCAACGTGTCGACCGACGTCGATTATGAGAGCTTCGTCTGGTTGAAGGACGCCGACTGGATGACCGGCGGCACCTATCAGGTGGCGCGCAAGGTGCTGATGACGATCGAGACCTGGGACTTCGATCGCATCTCGGACCAGCAGCGCATCTTCGGCCGCACCAAGCTCGAGGGCGCTCCCCTCTCGGGCACCAAGGAGTTCGACACCCCCGACTTCGCCCTCAAGGCGGACGGCGCGCACGTCATCGACCAGGCCTCGCACATCGCGCTGGCCGCCCCCGAGAACAACGGCGGGGTGAAGATCCTGCGCCGCGGCTACAACTTCACCGACGGACTCAACTCCCAAGGCCTGCTGGACGCCGGGCTGCTGTTCCTGACTTACCAGAACGATCCGCAGCACTTCGTGGGCCTGCAGCAGAAGCTCGGCAGCTTCGACCTGCTCAACGAGTACATCCGGCACGTCGGCTCGGCCATCTTCGCCATCCCGCCCAGCCCGAAGGCGGGCCGCTACATCGCCCAGGAGCTGTTCGAGTAGTCGGACGAGCGGAGACGCGTCGCTACCACCCGTCATCCCGGCGAGCCGGGATCTCCGCCTTACCGTCATCCCGGCGAATGGCCGGGACCTCCGCCCCACCCGTCATCCCGGCTGTGCCGGGATCTCGGCGCCGAGCGTGACCGCTGCGATCTCCGCGCCGAGCTTGCCCGTTACGTTCGCTTCGTGGTCAGATCCCGGCTTGCGCCGGGATGACGAGCGTGGGATTACGTCATCCCGGCGAATGCCGGGATCTCCGCCCCACCCGTCATCCCGGCGGGCGCCCCGGATCTCCGCGCCGAGCTTCCCCGTTACGTTCGCCTCGTGGTCAGATCCCGGCCTTCGCCGGGATGACGAGCGTGGGATTACGTCATCCCGACGGGCGCCCCGGATCTCCGCGCCGATCTTGCCCGTTACGTTCGCTTCGTGGTCAGATCTCGGCTTGCGCCGGGATGACGAGCGTGGGATTACGTCATCCCGACGGGCGCCGCGGATCTCCGCGCCGAGCTTGACCGTTGCGTTCGCCTGGTGGTCAGATCCCGGCTTGCGCCGGGATAACGAGCGTGGGATTACGTCATCCCGGCGGGCGCCCCGGATCTCCGCGCCGAGCGTGACCGTTACGTTCGCTTCGTGGTCAGATCTCGGCTTGCGCCGGGATGACGAGCGTGGGTTTCCGTCATCCCGGCGGGCGCCCCGGATCTCCCCGCCGAGCTTGCCCGTTACGTTCGCCTCGTGGTCAGATCCCGGCCTTCGCCGGGACGACGAGCGTGGGATTCCGTCATCCCGACGGGCGCCCCGGATCTCCCCGCCGAGCTTGCCCGTTACGTTCTCCCCGTGGTCAGATCCCGGCTCGCGCTGGGACGACGAGCGTGGGTTTCCGTCATCCCGGCGGATGCCGGGATCTCCGCGCCGAGCTTGACCGTTTCGCCCCGTGGTCAGATCCCGGCTCGCGCCGGGACGACGAGCGTGGGTTTCCGTCATCCCGGCGGATGCCGGGATCTCCGCGCCGAGCTTGACCGTTGCGTTCGCTTCGTGATCAGATCCCGGCCTTCGCCGGGATGACGAGTGGGTTCTTGGCCGCTGATACCCGCCTGCGCACAACTACGCCCACCGGTATCTGCCCTCCCCTCGTCCGCTCTCACCAGCCAGGCAACCAAGCCCGGCCGATCGAGCCGGCTGACGAGGGGAAACACCTATGACCCAGTCCTGTCCCACTCCCACGCGCAGCACCCGAATCGGGCTGCGCGCTCTCGCCGTCGGCGTCGCCGCGCTGGCGGGCCTGACCACTCTGCCCAGCGCCACCCCGTCCGCGCAGGCGGTTCCGGTCCGCACCCAGAACGGCTGGTCGGTGCTGCTCTGCAAGATGTCGGACGTCGCCACCTCACCCCAGCCGGCCAGCTTCTTTGAGCGCTTCTTCGGCGCCGCCGGAGCCGGCCAGGGCGGTCTGTACGACTACTTCAACGATCAGAGTTACGGCCGAGTGAAGATCGCCGCGGACGTCCGGGGCTGGTACACGATGCCGTACACGCGGGCCACCGAGGCCGCCAAGAGCCGCTGGGACAAGATCAACGATTGCGTCAACACCGCCGCCGCCAACGGCTACTCGGTGCCAGCCGGCAACCGGATCGCGGTGATCATCAACGCACAGATGGATTCGGGGGCCGCCGGCGGACGGGTGCTGCTCGACCCGCTCGCCTGGGACGTGCGCTTCGCCTCCCACGAGATGGCCCACGGCTACGAGCTGGGTCACTCGTTCAGCAATGACCTGACCTACCAGAACGCGACGTGGTCGCAGCCCGGCGAGTACGACGACATGTGGGACCAGATGAGCGCCCAGCATGTGTACAGCGTCAACAACGGCACCTTCGGTGAGACCGGCGTGGGCCTCAACGCGTTCAACCGCGACAAGCTGGGCTGGCTGCCGTCCAACAAGGTGCGCACGTTCGGTTCCGGCGGTGAGACCTCGGCCACGGTGCGGCTGGCGCCGTTGCAGTCGCGCACGCGCAGCGGGTCATTGCTGGTGCGGGTGCCGTTCAATCCGGGAGACCTGTTCAACTACTACACCGTCGAGTACCAGCAGAAGAAGGGCTGGTCGCGGGCCATTCCGAAGAGCACGGTGCTGATCCACGAAGTCAAGAACGGCACTCCCACGCTGCTGCGGTCGCTGGGCACCGCGGGCAAGCCGCCGGCTCAGTCGGTCAGCGCGAACGGTGTGTCGATCAGGGTGCTGACCACCGGCAAGACGGCCACTGTCAGGATCACCTCACAGATCGCCGACCGCTGCCTGCTGGGCTGGGTGTGGCGCGAGGCGCGTTCCAGCGATCATGTGTGCGTCACCGGAGCGACCCGCTCACAGGTGGCGGCGGATAATGCCGTGAAGGCGTCACGGTGGGTGAACGGCGCGTACGGTCCGCACACCTGCGTGCAGGGCTACGTGTGGCGTGAGGCGTACAGCGGGGACGACGTGTGCGTCACCGGTGCGCAGCGCACCCAGGCCAGAGCCGACAACGCGGCAGCGGCCTCGCGGCGCAACCCGGCACGGCTGGTCTACGGACCCAACACCTGCGCGGTCGGCTACGTGTGGCGCGAGGGCGATCCGTTCGACTACGTGTGCGTGACCGGCGCAACCCGCACGCAGGTCCGGGCGGACAACGCGGTGAAGTCCAGCCGCTGGGTGAGTGGGGCATATGGTCCGCACACCTGCACTTTCGGCTACGTGTGGCGTGAGGCATGGGTGGGCGACGACGTGTGCGTCACCGGTACCCAGCGCACGCAGGCCCGCGTGGACAACGCCGAGGTGCGCAACCGGGTGGCCCGGATCTCGGGCTGATCCTCGACCGGTCTCGCACAACCGCGGCCCTGGGATAACTCCCAGGGCCGCGGCTTGCGTTGACCTCGGCCGACCAGTTCGGACGGTGTTGGCTCGGCCGAGCAGCCTGCTCCCAGTCGGGACGCAACAGCGGCCGGTGGTGTCGCCGGCGGCCTGCTGAGGCGTAGCTTGCTGCTGAACCGAAGGAGCAGGCCATCACCAACTCAGCATCCGCAGACCAGCCGGCCCAGCCGGCCCAGCCGCCACAGCCGGACGTCGGGGCGCTCGCGAAGCTGTCGGCGCTCGGGCTGGTTGTGGGCGTGGTCGTCGGCATCGGTGCCGCCGGCTTCGTCGCCGCGCAGCACCACATCACGCACCTGCTGTGGCAAACCCTGCCCCACCAACTCGGCCTCGCCGAGGCGCCCGCCTGGCTGGTCGTGCTGCTGCCCATACTCGGCGCGCTGCTGACCTTCGCAGCGATGCGTCTCCCCGGTGGCGGCGGCCATTCGCCGCTGGACGACATGGCGCTCGACGTCGGCCCGAAGGAGGTGGCCTCGGTACTGCTGGCGTCGTTGGCGAGCCTGTGCTTCGGCGCTGTGCTGGGCCCCGAGGCTCCCCTGTTGGCCATCGGTACGGCCATCGGGGCCGGCCTGTTTCGCACGCAACCCCCGGCCAGGCAGGTGATGATGCTCGTGGGCGCCATGGCTGCGATCGGGGCGGTGTTCGGCAACCCCCTGATCACCGTCATCCTGCTCCTGGAGATGGTCCTGATCACCGGTGCCCCACTGGCCACCCCGACGGTGCTGCTGCCCGCGCTCTGTGGGCTCGGCGGCAGCTACCTGCTGCAGGTCGGCGTCGGGGGCTGGACGGGGCTGGGTGACGTCCGTCTGGGCCTGCCCGGGCTTCCCCGCTACGAGAACGTCCGCCTGATCGACCTCGGCGTCGGGCTGGTGCTCGCCGTTGTGGTGGCGGTCATCGCGGTGCTGGCCCGCCGAGCCGGTGATTGGATCGCGATCTTGGCCAGGTCCGCCCCGCTACGCACGCTCCTGGCCGCGGGAGCGATCACCGGAGGCTTGGCCGCGGCCGTGTCGGCGGTGACCGGCGGTGGGCCGCAACTGATCCTGTTCGCCGGCCAGACGGCGATGCTGGACTACCTGGCCCTGGGGTCGGTCGCGACGGCAGGTCTGGTGTTGCTCGCCAAGGTCGCCGCGTACGCGGCCTGCATGGGTGGCGGCTTCAGGGGTGGCGCGCTCTTTCCCGTGATCGCCATCGGCACGATTCTCGCTGTGATGACCGGCCTGGTGACGGGTACGGCCGGGCTGCCGGCCTTTCTGGCCACCGCAATCGCCGCGGCGGTCGCCGCCACGATGCGACTCCCCTTCTCGGCGCTGCTGCTCGGCGTTCTGCTCACCATCTCAGCGGGCCCGGCGATCACCGTTCCGGCGATCCTCGGTGCCGTGGTGGGCCTGCTGGTCAGGATGGCTGCTGATCGGCGTCGGGCTGACTGAGGGTGGCCGGGTCGGCAGCCGTTGGCTCGTCGACGCCGACCTTCCGCACGCGCTCCTGGAACAGGGCGAGCACACTCGCGACGAAGACCAGGCTGAAGGCGAGCTGCACCGTGACCAGTAGGCGTCCGTTTTGGCCGACTGCGTGGATGTCCCCATACCCGACCGTCGTCATCGTGGTCAGGGAGAAGTACAGGGCGTCCAGCCGGGTGTTCAGTCCCTCGAACTCGCCGGGATTACGGATCGCCATCACGAAGTAGCCGAGGGCGAACAGCACCAGGACCAGTTCGAAGGCCAGCAGCAGTTGCATCGGACGCAGCTGCCGCTGTCCGCGTCGCTGTTCGTCGTACACGACCCACCCGATCATGCCGAGGCAGCAGAACACGACGCCCAGTCCCAACGCCCCTCCGATCGGAGCTTCGTCGGTCGAGATGGGCAGAGCGAAGTAGCCCAGCACCACCGCGAACGGCAGGATGAACTGGTTCATCGCGGTTCGCCAACGACTGCGGGCGCCGCCATCGCTTCGGCTCGAGCCTCTGGTCACGGCCCCAATCTCAGCGTCCCGGAGGGTGTCGCGGGGCGCCGACACGCCACCTTCTCGAGCAGACCACCGGGTGTGTCGCCGGTCCTCCTACCGCCGGGCCGCCCAACAGGTCATGCTGGGTGCTGGCGCCGGCTGATGGCACGCGGCGGCGGTCGCGTTCAGGAGAGGATGCTGGCAATGGGCTTCTGGGACTTGGGGTGGTTGACGATCTGGGGGACGTGCTTCGTCCTCTACCTGATGGTTCTTGCTCAGGTCATCGTGGATAGCACTGCACCCGCGTTCGACACGCCACTGACTGAGGCGCGGGTCTTGTGATGAGTACGCCGAATGCGACGGCTCGCCGCCGTCCTGGCCGGGCGATCCTGTCGGTGGTGCTGATCGTCCTGGGCTCCCTGCTCACTCCGG
This sequence comes from Micropruina sp., assembly GCA_016711205.1. Lineage (GTDB taxonomy): Bacteria > Actinomycetota > Actinomycetes > Propionibacteriales > Propionibacteriaceae > Micropruina. The sequence goes on from JADJTM010000001.1 coordinate 1,062,067, forward strand.
TGGCGATCGCGTCCGGGTGGGCCAAGGTCGTGATCAGCGACACCGACAACTTCGTCGCCACCTACGCGCCGCTGGTCGCCGAGCCGAAGGTGCAGGCGTACCTCACCGACCAGGTGACGACGACCATCGAGCAGCAACTCGGCTTGGATCAGTTGGTGGACGACGTCATCGACGGCCTGGTCGAGACCGTCCAGCGGCCCGTGGCGCAGCGGGCGTTGGAGGCTCTCCGGCAGCCCGCGACAGCCGGGTTACGCGCGGCGATCGAGGCGACGGCGTCGCGGGTGATCACCTCGCCCGCCTTCGCCCAGGTCTGGCAGGAGAGCCTGCGGGTGTCGCACTCGCAGGCCGTGGCCGCCCTTTCCGGCGATCCGCAGGCCTGGACGGAGATCAACTCCGAAGGCCTCGGACTGAGGCTGGGACCGCTGATCCAGAAGGTGAAGGACATCCTGGTCGAACAGGGATTCGCCCTCGCCGAACGGATCCCGGCGACCGAGAGGACCATCGTCCTGATCCGCTCCGAATCCATCGCACTGGTGCAGCTCAGCTATCGAATCGCCTACGTGGCGGGCGGCTGGCTCGGGCCGGTAGCGATCGCGCTGCTGCTGGGCGGGGTGTTCGCGGCAGTGCGGCGGCACTTGGCCGCGGTGTGGGCAGCGGTCGGTACCGGTCTGGGCGCCCTCGTCGTGATCGCCGCCGTGGCGATCGGACGGATGGTCGCGCAGGTGAGCGTTCCCCCGTCCACGATGCCGAACGATGTCCTGCTGCTGCTCTTCGACACGGTGGGATCGGGCCTCACCGACCTGGCCGCGGCCGTCCTGATGCTGGCCACAGCGGTTGGCCTGATCGCGTGGTTCACCGGGCCGTTCAGAGGCGCGACGAACATGCGCGAAGGCTATTCGCGGCTGGTGCGGGCTGCCCGGGAGCGGGCCGACGCGAGCGGTCTGGGCACCAGAGGTTTCGGCACCTTCCTGTACTCGCAACGGGTGGCGATTCGAATCGCGATCGTGGCCCTCGCCGTGGTCATCCTGGCGCTGAACCGTCCGCTCCAGCTGGGGACGGTGCTGGGCACGACGGCGCTCACGGTTGGCTTGCTGCTGCTTCGCAGCCTGCTCGAACGCCCGCCGGCCGAGGCCGTCGAGAGCAACTGAAACGCTCATTCGCTGCGCCGCTTGACACTTGCGCGCCCCAGCGGATAGCTTGATCGACAGCGCTTGGGGCGGTAGCTCAGCCGGTCAGAGCAGGGGACTCATAATCCCTGGGTCGCGGGTTCGAGCCCCGCCCGCCCCACCAGCAGATTACTGAACACGACCGGACTTGCCGATCAGGCGACGCTGCCACGGTCTTCGTCGCACCGGCGCAGTGATGGCCGCCCACCTGGGCGCAACCCTGGCCGACCTCCAAGCCCTTGGGCACTCGACGGCGAACGCGGCTTTGCTATACCAACACACACTGCCAAGCCAGAGGTCAGTGCGCTTGCGCGTCCAACTCTGCGAGCACGGCCGCTGCAAGTTCGGTGTGTTCGGCCGGCATCTGTCTGAGTCGGGCACGCACGAGGTCGCGGGCGATGAGGCGGCCGTTGAACAGGGCGGTGACGAAAGCGCGGTCCTTCTCGCGACCAGCGCACAATTTCGCCACGCAAAGGTCGGCCGGGTCGAGGCACAGCCCGATGTACTGCTGGCCGGTCACCGGGTCTTTGGTGGATTCGTTGCTGACCTCGACGAGGCGGTCGCGCCAGCCGAAGGGCAGTATGGACGTGGTGAGGTCGACGCCATCCATAGCGAAACCGTGCAGTTCCTCGAAGGGCGACAGTTCGCCTGCCACTCCTTCGATCAGGTCTGAGAGCCTGACCATGAGGTCGAGGTCGTCGACGTCTGGCATCACATCGACCTCGGCCGACAGGTGAGTGAGCGGGGGAAGTTCGCCGATGTCGAACGACCCCAGAATGGACTGCGACCCAACCACGATCACCCGTTCGATTCCGGCGATGGCGCACGCGGCGCGGATCGCATGATGCAGCTGCTGCCGATTCACCGCCGCATCCCGGCCAGAACGCCGAGCCGCTCATCCTCGGTCAGGAAGCCGTTCATGGGTGACACTTCGCGCATCTCGATACCGTCGGTTGAGGTGTCGACCAGGACGCGCTGCAGGTTGCGCAGACTCCGGCTCTCGATGAGGTGCTGCCAGCGGTCCAGGTTTCGCTCGTGGACGGGGCCCTGCGTGTTCGACCGCACCCGATCTAGGTTGCGCTGCATGCGCTCCCACCCGGAATCGTCGATGCCGGTGATGCCGAGCTGGTGGGAGATGAGGCGGTGCAGTAGCCAACTGCGCCGCTTCGTGCGCTCCATCGGAACCGGGGACACCTCGAAGCCGACCTGAAGACCCAAGCTCGAAAGCATCAGCTCCAGCGTCGGCTCGGAAGGCTCAAGCTTGCCGGAGACATAGCGACTGATCTTGCTCGGAGGCACGCCGGTAACGCGGGACAACTCGACCTGGCTGATGCCGGTGGAATCCATCCCTCGCCGCAGAACCTCGCTCCTGTTCACACTCAGGAGCGTACCACTAGATGGTATCAGCCGAACGGATTGATCACCGCCAGGTCGGCGATGCCCTCGAAGTCGCCGACGTTGCGGGTCGCCAGGTGGTGACCGCCGCCGAGACAGATACCAGCGATCTGGGCGTCTGCCAGGCTCATTGGCCGGCCCGCGGCCTCCGCGTCAATGGCGGCCTGCGCCGTAGCCTTCGCGGCTAGCACGTCATAGACCAGGATTGCTTCCCGGAACGCGGCGAGCTGATGCTGCCAGCGCTGCTCGAGTTGGCGGCGGCGACTGCCCGCCGGCAGCCGTCCGATCCCACGCTCGATCTCTTCCACCGTCACGACGCAGATCGTGAGATCGGACGGGCCAAACGAGCCGGCCCAGGCAAGAACGATCGGATCGGGCTCATCGCGCATGAACTCCGAGACAACGTTGGTGTCGGCGACGATCACGACAGGTCGACCGGACGCGGCAGGTCCGTTCGCGGCTGCAGCGGCAGATCCACTCCGCCGATCTCAGAGACCGTCGCGTGCAACGTCAACAGGAAGTTGGCCTCGGGCACGTCCACCGTGGCGTCCAGGATCGCGCGGACCTCCGCCTCGACCGACCGGCCGTTCTTGGCAGCCCTGCCTCGCAACCGGGCGTGCGTGCGCTCATCGAGCTGCCTGATCGTCAGGGATCCCATCGCGGTCACCTCCTGACAGCAATGCTAGCAAGATCTGCCACCCCACAGGTGGAGAACGCTTTCGTCGTGGACACGCCGGAGTCGATCCCGTCGATGGTGACCGTAGCCGGCGGCCGGCAGACAACGACGGCGAGCGATCCGGGATGCTGCGACTAGTGGGTCGCACGGGCGGCTCAGAGCCAACGGGGCACCCTGGCGGCGTAGTCCCGGAACTCGTCGCCGAAGAGGTGCGCCAAGGCTTGCTCCTCGCGCTCGACCTGTGGGGTGAGCACGGCGGCCAGAGCCGGCACCGCCACCAGCGTGCGAACTCGCCCCGTCCGCAGCGACACCGCGAGCAGACCGACCAGGAATGACAGGTAGAGCGGGTTGCGACTGAAAGCGTAGACGCCACTGGTGACCAGCGAACTGCTCAGGTGCGGGTGCGTGGGATGGACGGTCGTGTCGGCCTGGACCAGCGATAAGAAACCCGCGGCGGCGAGGGCCAGTGACCCGACGGCGACCACGTCCGAGAGCTGGGTCCGGCCCGGGTACGGACGACATCCACCGGCCAGGCGGGTGGCCAACACCTGCGCCGCGACCGCCCCAGCAGCCCACACCGGCGGCAGAATCCTCACCGTCGCCTCCTCGCTGACCGGGCCCAACGCCGTGTCACAGCTGGAATCTAGCCCAGGCCCCGTCGTGAAGGTGACCTCCGCAGTCGACCCGCGGACGGCCAGGCCCGCCCGACGGAGACCAAGCCGTCGCCATCAGGCAGGCGGCCGCCACATACCCCTGATCACCCGGCACTACCTCGAGCAACGCGACCGCGTCGCAGATCCGGAACTCGACCGGGAGTAGTAGGTCACCATTTGGTCCGCGACTCGCATCGTGCCGGGCAGCTGATGCGTCAATCGCCGTAGTGGAAGCGTGCGGCCAAGACGACGATCTGGTCGTCCTCGACCGCGTAGACCAAGCGGTGCTCCTGGGAGATGCGACGCGACCAGACGTTCCCCGATTGGTACTTCAGTGGCTCGGGCTTACCGGTGCCCTCGAACGGCGTCCGAAGGATCTCCTTCAGCAGGGAGCGGACCTTCTTGTAGGTGGCACGGTCCTTCTCGGCCCAGTAGTTGAGGTCGTCCCAGGCGGCCGAGGTGAAGGCGAGGTTCACTCGTCGCCTTCGTCGTCCTCAGGCAGGACTCCGGTGACCAGGTTGCCGTCGTGCCACTCTTGGATCGAGCCCAGCAGTCGGCGGGCGTTCGCCGGTGTGGAGAACAGGTAACGCGTGGTCTGCCAGGCCTCGTAGTCGGTCTCAGACATCAGGACGGCGTTGCCTGCCTTGGACGTGATCCGGACCACATCGTGGTCCTGGTTCACCTGACCCAGCAGCGGGAACAGGTTCTTGCGCGCCTCGCTCGCACTCATCGTCGACATCACACACCCCTTGTCTCGTACTGGATATCGTACCAGAGGCCGGCAGGGTGGCCACAGGCCCCCACGCACCGTGTTCGCCGCCCCCATTGACTTCAGCGATGCAGCCGTTCGTCGTGCTGGCGTGACGACGGTGCCATCGAAGGTCAGTCAGTCTGACCGGCTGCCAAATGGGCGGCAGCAGCGCGGTAGAAGTTCACCGCCGAAGCGTCTTGGTCGCCGGCGAGCGGCACCCCGATCGCCCCTGCGAAACGAGCCAGTTCCTCGGTCGTGTCCAGGTTGTCGTCCAACGACCATTCCACCCTGGACCCTGGCCGTGCCAGTGGGACAGCGAGCAGGTCGAACACCTGATCGGAATGGCCGGCCAAGGCTGCGCGAATCCTCCGGTACTCCTCCACTACATCAACTCCCGTTCCTGTTCGGGTCTCCGACCGGCTCAGCCTCGCTGATGCGGTTCGGGGCGGGGGAAGCGGACGGTGCGGACCTCGAACGGTGTCAGTGACAGGCGCACGCCGCCGGTTGCGTCGGTGTCAGCTCGGTTCTCCGGTTCGGGGAGTGGCTCCTCGAGGAGGCTGACCACTGCCGGGGCGTCGTGGCGGCAGGCGAGCGTGAGTTCGCCTTCCGTCCGCTTGCCGAGGGACTCGTACACCCTGACCACGAGGTCGCCGGAGCGGTCAGCCGCGAGCTTGACGCTGGAGACGACGATGCCGTCCCCGGCGATGCTCACCAGCGGATCGAACCCGTGGTCGCCCGTGATGTGGCGGGCCGAGGTGTTGAGCAGGGCTCCGGCCTCGGTCGCCTCGGCCACTCCGGCGCCGACGACCAGCCCGTAGCGGTGGGTGTGGGTGCCCTGGTCGGTCTGCGGATCGGGGAACCGCGGGGCACGGAGCAGCGACAGCCGGACGCAGGTGGTGACCCCGTCCGGCGTCGAGTCACGGGTGACGTCGTAGCCGTAGGTGGAATCGTTGATCAGCGCCACACCGAAACCAGGCTCCTCCACCAGCAGGAAACGATGCATCGAGCATTCGAACTTGGCCGCCTCCCAGCTGGTGTTGGTGTGGGTCACCCGCTTGTGGTAGCCGAACTGGGTCTCGGCGATGGTGTGTTCGGCGCGCACGTCCAGGGGGAATGCGACCTTCAGGAACTTCTCCGTCTCGTGCCAATCAGTGGTCTGCTGAATCTGCAGCACCCTGGACGCGGGGGCCAGCGACAGCTCCTGCCTGACCCGGGACTCCGCCGAGATGGCCCGCTCCACCACGACCTGCGCCACGCCGTTGTCGGTGGAGACCTCGATCGAGTCGACGTCGCGCAGGTCGGTGACCCGGTTGCGGTAGTACCGGTCGACGTCCCAGGCGTCCCACATGTTCGGGAAGTCCTGGTGCAGCTGCAGCAGGTTGGCTTCCTGCCCGGCGGCGATCGCTTCGCGACCGCTGGCCCGGTCGACCGCTGAGGTGATCAGGCCCTGCGACGAGATCGTGATGGCGACGAGGTCGTTGCGCAACAGGTAGCTCTCGCCGTCCCGGATCACCTCGGTGGCCTGGGCCGGCTCGGGCCGGTCCGCGGTCGCGATCGCGCCACCTGCGGGAACCCCCTGCCGCGCGAACGGTGCGGCGTTGAGCTGGATCTCGCGGTCGCCGTTCCCGACCAGGCTGGCTTGGGCCCGCTCGATGAGTGTTTCGGCGGCGCGGCGGACGCGCTCGTACTCGGCCACCGCCTCACGGTGCACCCAGGCGATCGAGGTGCCGGGCAGGATGTCGTGGAACTGGTGCAGCAGCACCTGTTGCCACAGCTCGTCGAGCTCGTCGTAGGGATAGGGCAGACCCTGCCGGACGGCGGCGGTGGCCGACCACAGCTCGGCTTCGACCAGCAGGTGTTCGGTGCTGCGGTTGCCCTGCTTGGTCCGGTGCTGGGAGGTCAAGGTCGCCCGGTGCAGTTCCAGATACAGCTCGCCGACCCACACCGGCGGCTGCGTCAGTTCGGCCCGGGTCTGGGCGAAGAAGTCGTCGGGATGTTGCCAGGTCACCGTGGCGCTGCCTTCGAGGTCGGCCAGCCGGGCGGCCTTTCCGGCCATCTCACGAGTGGTGCCGCCGCCACCATCGCCCCAGCCGACCGGGGCGATCGACGTCGACGCCACCCGGTTCTCCTTGAACTGGCGAGCGGCCTTGGCCACCTCCATTCCGGACAGTTGGGAGTTGTAGGTGTCCATGGACGGGAAGTGGGTGAGCACGCGCGACCCGTCGATTCCCTCCCACATGAAGGTGTGGTGGGGGAACTTGTTGACCTGGTTCCAGGAGATCTTCTGGGTGAAGAACCACTCGAACCCGGCGCGGCGCATCAGTTGCGGCAGGGCAGGTGAGTACCCGAAGCTGTCGGGCAGCCACACGCCCTTGCACCGAATGCCGAACTCGGCTTCGAAGAACCGTTGGCCGTACAGGAACTGCCGCACCAGGGACTCCCCCGACGGCATCACCGTGTCGCTCTCGACCCACATGCCGCCGAGGGGGATGAACCGCCCGTCGGCGACGGCCTGCTTGACCTGGGTGTAGACCTCGGGACGGTGCTGCTTGAGCCAGGCGTACTGCTGGGCGCTGGACATGCCGAACCGGAACTGCGGATCGGCGCCGATCAGCTCGACCATGGACGAACTCGTCCGGGCCACCTTGCGGATCGTCTCGCGCACCGGCCACAACCAGGCCGAGTCGATGTGGGCATGTCCGATCGCTGCGATCGCGTGGGCACTGGGTTCTGCCGGGCTGCTCAGCACGGCGACCAGGGCTTCGCGCGCCTCGGCGGCGGTGTCGACGACGCGCTGCAGGTCGAGCCGGTCCAGAGAGTCGTCGAGGGCCTGCAAGATCTTCATCCGCCGTGGCCCGTCCGGCAGTTCGGCCTGCAGCTCCAGCAGCACCTCGAAGTCGAGGGCGAGACCGAAGACCTGCTCGGAGAAGACGGCGAGGTCCATCCTCCGGGTGGTGTAAAGCTTGCGGGGCGACGCGGTGGCGAGGTCGCCCTCGTCGGTTGGCAGGAACGGGTGGTAGTCCAGCAGCACCGGGTTGGCGGCGGCTTCGACGAACAGTTCCATCGTCTCCCCGCCGGTCGCACTCTCAGCGACCATGACCCACTGGTTGCGGGGGTTGAGGGACTTCACCGGGCTGCAGTCGGGGCGGTAGACGAGGCCCTCGCACTGGAAGCCGGGCATGTTAGGGTCGAAGCCGAGGTCCACGACCAGTTCGACCCGCTGACCCGCCCACGCCTGCGGCACCTGCCCGGTGAGCCGGAACCATGTGGTGCTCCAGGCCGCACCCCAGGGAATGCCCACCTCGTAGGGGGTGTAGGACAGGCCGAGGGCCTCCGCGGGCGGGATCGGCTCGCCGTCCAGTTCGTGCCAGGCAACGGTCAGCGGCACCGAGGGGCCGTGCACCGCCGGCCAGATCCGCTCCTTCAGGACCCGGGTGGCGCGACCGACGGTGAGTGGGATGTCGTCATGCATGGCTGTGCTCCTCGGGTTCTGCGGTGGTGTGGGCATCGGGTGAGGTCGATCGGGGCTGCGCCGGGCCGGCGCCGAACAACTCCAATTGCAGCAGACTCTCGTGCAGCGCGGTGGCCCGGGGGACGCTGGATCGCACCCCACTCCGGACGTGGGCCGCCGGCCTCGGCCAGCGGTTCGCCGAAGGCGGGCGCGTCCGACAGTCACTCCCCCGAGTGTCGAACGCGAACGTCGGTTGCCGCCGAGCTCTGGCTGACGCAGCGACCCGGACGGCCGGTGCACGCCCTTGCGAGCTGGCAGGCTGTGGCCACACACGCGAGGGGTTGGGATGCGGATTGTCGCCCTGGGTGCGTCGGGCAATGCCGGACGCGAGATCGCCGCGCTGTTGGCGCCGCGGCTCGGTGCCGATGACGAGTTGGTGCTGGCTGGGCGGAACGAGCAGCACCTCGCCAGGACGCATGCCGCCGTGGCCGGCCCGGCCGCGGTGAGCCTCGCGCGCGTGGACGTGACGAACCCGGCGGACGTCCGGAAGGTGGTGGCCGGCGCCGATCTGGTCGTCGTCACGGTCAGCCGTCCGGATCTGGTCGGCGGGCTCGCCCGGATCGTGCTGGACGCGGGCGCCGACTGGCTCGACACCATGCTCTCCACCACCACGAAGCTCACCGCGCTGCGTCAGCTGGCGCCGGAGATCGCCGAGCGAGGTCCCTGCTTCGTGACGGACGGCGGCTTCCACCCCGGCGTGCCGGCGGCGCTCGTCAAGTGGGCAGCGGCTCATCTGGACGAGATTCGTGAGGCCGATGTGGCCGGCGGGATCCGCTCGGACTGGCGGGCGGACACCCTCGCCGACTCGACCGTTGCCGAGATGCTCCACGAGTTCGCCGACTTCGACATGATGACCTGGATCGACGGGCGGCGACGCCGGTTGCGGTGGTCGGAGTGTCCCCGCGTGGATTCCCGGTCCCCCATCGGCCGCACGTACTGCGTGCCGATGCCGTTGGCCGAGATGGACGACCTGCCGACGTCGTATCCCAGCCTGCGGCGCTGCGGCTTCTACATCAGCGGCTTCAGCCCGGCGATGGACTACCTGGCGCTGCCGGTGCTGATGGCGATGTCGAAGATCGACGCACTCCGAAGCGCCACGATCCGGTTCGCCCGGTGGTCGTTCGGATGCCTGGCCAGCTACCCCCCGCCGCACCGGCTGGTGCTCGAGTTGAACGCAGCAGGCGTCCAGGGCGGACGGGCCGCCACCGCCACCGTCCGGGTCAGCGGCGAGGACGGCTACCTGCTCACCGCCGCTCCGGCGGTGGCCTGCATCCTGCGGATTCTGGACGGCACGATCCGGACCCCCGGGCTGCACCTCCAGGCCCACCTGGTCAACCCGAGCAACTTTCTGGACGACCTATCAGGGCTCGGGATCACGGTGGAGACCCGGGTGTCGACCGCGCCGGCGGTCACCTGATCGCCGAGTGTGCCCGCAGACCCGCGTGCGAACTCAGCCCGGATCCACCGATCTGCGCCTACTGCGCGACCCCATCCGGGCGCCCCGGCTGCGCCGGCCACGCTCAACAGACAACCCGGTATGCCCTCGCGCGGACCGGCTGCCCAGCCCACCCGTCTGGTGCCGCTCGCTACGCCGCCCATCGGTGGATCCGGGCTCAGCCTGGAGCCGACTGCAGCAGCCACCCCGACAGCAGCGAGGTCCAGGTCTGTTTACCGACGATGCCGTCCACCGCCAGGTTCTCGTTCTGCTGGTAGTTTCTGACGGACGCTTCCGTTGCGGAACCGAAGACCCCGTCCTGGTTTAGCTTCGGGTATCCGCCGCGCTGGTTCAGCATCAGCTGGAGGTGTTCCACCACCGTGGGCCCGGTCGGTGCTGCCGAGCCCTTCTTGAGTACCGGCAAGCCAACCGTCACCTGGACGTCAGCCATGTCAACCGCTCCTCTCCCCCGCCGATGGACGGGATACTGCCAATCTACGGCGGCTGTGGGACGTCCGTAACCCCCTCACCGCGCGGCTCCGAGCGAAACCGACCGACGGGCTTCACGACCAGCGTCCGGGCCCGGCCCTACCCCGAACGCCTCGCCGCCTGCACGCCCAGATCGGGGTTGTCGGTGAAGAACTGGTCCATGCCGGCGCGCAGGAACACCCGGATCTCGCCCAGCAGATCACCGATGCCCGCCGGATCCGTGCCGCGCTGGAAGTCCGCCGGCAGGAACGCGTTCTCACGCCGGAACGTCCAGCCGACCACCGTCAACCCGGCCCGGTGTGCGTCCGATATCACGGCGGTCGGAGCGGCCAAGGTGTTGTCGGCGTTGCGCGGAATCATCACGTTCTTGCAGAACCCGACCTGATCGGCGTAGCGGCTGATCGCCCGCAACCCCGCGGCGGTGGCCATGTCGGCGTAGGTGGTGGTGCGTCCCAGCACCCGCTGGTCGTAGGGGCCGCCCTGGCAGTCGATCAACTGCACCAGCCGGACGTCCGTCAGCCGGTTGAGCCGCTGCAGGTTGCTGATCTCGAAGCTCTGAATCACCGCCGGGTCGCGCCGGCTGTCGAAGCCGTACTTGCGCAGCAGCTTGACCACCTTGGGTTCGAGGTCGAAGCCCTGCTGCTGGAAGAACGTCGAGTGCTTGATCTCGGGAATCACGCCCACGCGCTTTCCGTCGCAGGTGCGCGACCGGACGGCGAGCTTCAGCACCTCTTCGAAGGTGGGCACCCGCCAGCGTCCGTCGTAGGCGGTGTTCTGCGGACGAAGCTGCGGCAGCCGCTCCACCGCCCGCAACGTGCGCAGTTGGGCCAGCGTGAAGTCCTCGGTGAACCAGCCGGTGATCGGATTGCCGTCCACCCGCTTGGTGGTCTTCAACGAGGCGAACTCGGGATGGCTCGCCACGTCGGTGGTGGTGCTGATCTCGGGTTCGTGCCGGTCGACCAGCACCCCGTCCCTGGTGGTGACGAGGTCGGGTTCGATGTAGTCGGCGCACTGTTTGATCGCCAACCGATAGGCGCCGAGGGTGTGCTCGGGGCGATAGCCGGACGCGCCGCGGTGCGCGATCACCACCGCGTCACCGCCGCGGTCCGGCGCGCCACCACCGGCCGCCGCCGGCGGGGCGAACGCGCCCGTGAGCATCAGGCCGGCCGCCAGTGCGGCCGGGAGACGTCGGGTGAAGGACATGGGGGCTCCTCTTCGAGAGAGATGCCGCGGACGGGAGTGGGCGGCACCACCGGCCGAAGCCGGCCCTTCATTCAGTCATTTCTCAGCTTGTCTGCCCACACCCCTTCGGTGATGGTGACCTGAACTCTGTGCGTCGACTCGAAGTCACAGCGTTCACGCTCGACCCTCGTGGGCCAGGTGACCTGGTCGCCGAGGCGGTGAACCCCACGAAACCGGGGAACCGCCACGAACGGGTGATCCGCATGTTTTGCGTCGGGATGCAGGCAGGGCACCATGTACCCATGTTCAGCCCAACGAAGCCCTGACATGGACGGCAGCCTGGTCAAGGGAGTGATGTCCGAGTCGGCGGTCTACGGCGTGGTGGCGATCTCGGGTCTGCTGGTGATCGTCAGCAACCAGTCCGACGCCGCCACCCACGACGTGCTGGTGAAGGTGCTGGCCACCACCGGCGTCTTCTGGATGGCCCACGTGTACGCGGGGGCGGTGGCACACCTGGGCGACCATGTCGAACAGGGCGATCGCGCGCGTGATCGTCTCGGACGGGCCGTGCGCGACTCGCTGCACCACTCCTGGGGCATGCTGATCGCCGCCTTCGTGCCGCTGGTGATTCTGGGATCCGGCGCACTGGGCATCATCGGCCACACCGAGGCGATCTGGACGACGCTGTGGGTCGACGTCGCCATTCTCGGCGTGCTGGGCTACCTGGGCCTCGCGGCCTGGACGACGCGGCAACTGCCGCGCATCATCGGTGGCCTGGGCACCGCACTGCTCGGCATCCTGATGATCGCGCTCAAGGCCGCCATTCACTGACGTAGGCGAACCTACGCGAGACCGAACTCGCGCGAGCGGGCATCGCCCAGCAACCAGCGTCCGGAGACCGCCAGATCGATGTTCTCGGTCTGCCAACGCAGCGACTTCAGGCTCGAACGGCTCAACGTGACCGAGCGCGACCAGGTGGTGACGCCCAGCGCGCTCAGCTGTCCGCGGGTGACGACGGCCAGCGACCCGCCCGTGACCGGGTCGGTCAGGGTGCGCAGCTGCCTGGCCGGTTCGAGGTCGACCACCGCGCTGCCGTCCTGGCTGGCCTGCAGCATGCTGCGCTGAGCCTCGCGGCTGATCCACAGCGGCGGGGTCAGCAGTTCGAGCGAACCCTTGACGACCATCTCGCCGGCCCGCGGACGTCCGATGCGCCGCGCGTTGGCCGCCATCGTCTCGATCCGGTCCGGATTGGCGAGCAGCTGGTCGAGCTTGTAGCCGACCGTCGAGGCGTAATTGCAGCGGATCGCCGCCCCCTCTTCGAGCAGAAAGTCGGCGTTGCGGACCTCCTGCCCGGGGATCGGGTTGATGATCACCATCGGCAACCCGGCGGCCATGCACTCAGAGGACGACAACCCGCCGGGCTTGCCGACGAACAGCGTCGCGACGCGCATCAGGTCGGCCATCTCGGTGGTGTACCCGAGCACCCGGAACCGGTCGTCGCGATGGCCGACCAGATCGCTCACCTCGCGGCGCAGATCCTCGTTGCGCCCGCACACCACCACCGCCTGGAACCGCTGCTCGCAGCGCAGCACCTGCCGCACGATGTTGAGCGTGTAGCTGCCGCCGGACGCACCGGCCGAGATCAGCACCGTCGGCTGCTCGGGGTCGAGCTGGAACCGCTCGCGCACCGCGGCCGCGTCCACCGGATCGTCCAGGCCCGGACGAACCGGAATGCCCGAGACGCGCACCCGATCGCCCGGCACACCGAGGCTGATCATGTATTCCCTCGCCTCGTCGCGCGCCACGAAGAAGTGATTGAACGGCGAGGTGAGCCACAGCCCTTGAAAGTCGTAGTCGGTGGTGACCAGCGACAACGAGGTGCGCAACTGCCGTCGCGACAGCATCAACGCCACCAGTCGCGCCGGCAGGTAGTGGGTGCAGATCACCAGGTCGGGGTCGAAGGACCGAATGTTGCGCACCAGATCGGTGGTGTTCAGCTGGTCCCACCAACGCACCAGCGGGGGCAGGTTGAACGGGGCGTCCTGACTGTCGTAGCCCCAGCCGACTACCCAGGGCACTTCGGAGACCAGCGTGAAGTAGGCGTCGTCGTACAGCTTGGCGAACAGCTCGTTGGTGGTCTCGAGAATGTCGATGCGTTTGATCTCGCCGGCCTCGGGCACGCGCGCGAGCGCCAGGTCGATCGCGCCGCCGGCCTGATTGTGGCCGGCACCCACACCCGCGGCGAGAATCAGGATGCGTAGAGGCATGGTGACGATGGTATTGCCGAGCGGCCGGTTGGGCCGGCGACCTGAGCGCAGTTTCGCCCCGCCGACCCGTCCGGACGTTCCGTCGCCGCCCTCTGCGCCGACCTGACCCCCGTCACTGCGCGCCGAGCCGGTGCGCGGCCGGCTGTGGCCGCTGAACTGGAAGCGGTTCGGTGACCGGCCCGAGCGACGCCGCGCGTTGATCGCGGTTCGGGCGCGCCTACGTCAGGTCGCCGTCGGGGACGTGCCGTCGGTGGCCGATTGATCCGGCTCCATCATGAACTCCCAGGCGAGTCCGTGGGCCATCACCACCAGCAGGATCAGGGCGATGGACGCCGCCTGCAGTGGCGTGCCGCCGGTCACCCCGGCGATGCCGGGCACCAGAGCGAGTGCCAGGATCACCCCGTAGATCACGACCACCAGCCAGCGCAGGCGCCGGAAGGGACCGCGTGCGGCGGTGCGATCGAGGCCGAGCAGACGCCAGGTGTTGGCCAGTCCGACCACGGCGGCAATGCCGAAGCTGGTACGCCAGATGAACGGGTTGCCGGCATCCACCTGCGCAAACGTGCTCATCAGCCCGGGCAGCAGAAACGACAGGTACACCCCGCCGGCCAGCCGGCGGCCCACCCGGTGGGCCTTCCACTCCGGATGCCGCTCGATCACCGTCCACCACAAACCGACGAGGGTGAAACACGTGACGGCCATCAGCGAATAGAAGGCAGCGAGGTCCATTGGTCAACGGTCACCCACACAGGGCGCGATGTCCACAGTGAGCCACACATTCTGTGCCCGCCGAACGTTGAATGTCGGCGCCACTGGGTAGATTGAATGGATTGCACGCACCTTGCACCCCCCGCAGAAGGAGTATCGATGAGCCGACGTTCCGACTTGTTTCGGCAACTGGCCGTGACCATCTCGTTCATCGCCGGCCTGATCGGAACGCTCGCCGGGCTCGGCATCATCGGCACCTCGGTGAGCGAGACATCGGGCGGCGCACTCAGTGCCGACGCCACGCTGCTCACCCCGGCCACCCAGGCGTTCAGCATCTGGACGGTGATTTACATCGGGTTGATCGGCTACCTGATCTGGCAGTGGCTGCCCGCGAACGCCGACGCCCGCGTCGCCCGTGCGACCGGCTGGTGGGCGGCGGCGTCCCTGCTGCTCAACGGCGCCTGGCTCGGCGTCACCCAGGCCGGCTGGCTGTGGGTCAGCGTGCTGGTGATCGCCCTGCTCGCCTTCACTGCTGGCCAAGCTGTGCCTCACCCTCGTCGGCCGTGGGCCGAAGAGCCTTGCCGAACTGCTGACCGTCTATGTCACGTTCGGGCTGTACCTGGGCTGGGTATGCGTCGCCACCGTGGCCAACATCACCGCTGCGGCGGTGGGCACCGGCGTGCGGCTGGGTGGCGCCGAGCCGGTGGTGGCGGTGGTGGTGCTGCTGGTCGCCGGCGGCATCGGCGTGCTGCTCGCCCGGGTGATGCCCGGCCAGCCCGCCATCGGCGTGGCGATGGCCTGGGGACTGGCCTGGATCGCCGTCGGACGCCTGCTCGTCCAGCCCCAGTCGCTGCTGGTCGGTGTGGTCGCGGCGGTCGTCGCCGCCGGCGTCCTGGCCGCGCATGTGCTGCGCGCCCGGGTGCCGGTCAGCGGGTGACCGAGCAGGTCTGACGACTGCGCCCTGACCTGCGCTCAGCGCTGATGGTTGTGTTCGAGCGCGGCTCAGTAGGGTGTCACGCGGCGGCCCGGGTGCCTGCTCACTCCGGCGGCACGGGAGTGGCGGCCGAGCTGCGGATGCCCAGCACCGCCGCGACCACCACCAGCGCGGCACCGACCCATTGCAGCGGGTTCATCGCAGTCTGCAGCAGCACTGCGCTGAGCAGCACCGAGGTGATCGGCTCAAGAGTGCTGGTCAGCGAGGCCTGCGTGGCGCCGATGCGGTGCATGCTTTCGAGAAAGAACCACACCCCCAACACGGTGCAGACCAGCGCGATCACGACGATCGGCAGCCGCGCGTCCGGTGGCGGCAGGGCGAGTTGCCCGGTGGCGCCGGCCGCCACCGCGAAGGTGGTGGCGGCCGAGGCGAACACCAGCGCCGAGGTGGTGGTGCCCGCCATGGCTGCGGTGCGGGCGCCGAGCAGAATGTAGAGGGTGTAGACCAGCGCCGAGCCGAGGCCGGTCAGCACGGCGGCGATCCGGATGCCGTCCACCGGGCCGAGCGCGAGCGCGACCCCTACGGTGGCGACCGCAAGCGCGACGACGACCATCGGTGCCGGCGGGCGCCTCGCCAACAGCGACGAACCGAGCGCCACCAGCGCGGGATAGGTGTAGAGCAACAGGGCGGCCAGCGCGGCCGATCCCTGCTGCACGGCGACGAAGTACAGGGCGGCCTGACCGGCGTACAGCACGCCGCCCATCACCAGCCCGGTGGCCACCGCCCGACGCGCCGGCCGTTCGCCCCCGCGTCGGGCCAACACCCACGCAACCGGCCCGAGCACCAGCGCCGCCAGCGCGAACCGCCAGAACAGCAGCATCGTGACCCCGGCGCCACCGGCGTAGGCGACAACTGCCAGCACCGGCATGGCGCCGAAGACGAGGGCCGAGACGATGGCCAGTGCATAACCCCGAAACCGGTTCCGCTGCGCCACGGGCAGACGTTAGCGTGACCCGATGGAGTGGATGTGCAGCACCTGCGGCGTGGAACAGGCCATCACCGACGAGCCGCCGGCGGCGTGCGCGATCTGCAGCGACGAACGGCAGTACGTGCTGCCGTCCGGGCCGGGCTGGACGACGTCGCAGGCTCTGATCGATGCGGGCCACTCGTTGTCGATCGGCGAGCTGGAGCCCGGCCTGTGGGGGCTGCGGGCCGAGCCGAAGGTCGGCATCGGGCAAACCGCGCTGCTCGCCGTCGGAGCGTCCGGCAACCTGCTGTTCGACGTGCCGCCGCTGGTCGATCCGGCGGGTCTGCAGTTCATCGAGAGTGCCGGCGGGGTGGCGGCGATCATGGCCAGCCATCCGCACATGTACGGCGCGCAGGTGGCCTGGAGCCACGCGCTGGGCGGCGTACCGGTTTACGTGGCTAGGGCCGATGCCGAGTGGGTGCAGCGCGAGGATCCGGTGATCGTGCTGTGGGACGAGCCGTTCGAGGTGGTGCCGGGCGTGCCGGTGCGGCAGGTCGGCGGGCACTTTCGCGGCCAGAGCATCGCCTGCTGGCGCGGTGCCGACGGCGCCGGCGTGCTGCTGGCCGGAGACGCCTGCTCGGTGCGTCCGGACGGCAACGTGACGTTTCTGCGCAGCTATCCGAACATCATTCCGCTGTCCCCGGTCGGCATCGGGCGCATCGTCGGCGGCTTCGGCGCGTTCTCGTATGAGCGGCTGTACGACAACTTCGCGGGGCGGCTCGCCTCGGAGGCCGCGCGGGTGGTTGGCTTCTCGGCGCAGCGCTACGTGGAGTGGATCACCGGACAGCACGACGACCTGATCTGAGCGTGTCACGACCCAGCCGCCACTTTTTGGTTGTTATGAGCGGCGATCCGGCGGGTGGACAGCGGCGAGGGGGCGGCCCGCCACTTTGTTGTGGTTATGGCTACCCCCAGGGGGTATTCATATCAACCACAAATCGGCGACTGGTGCACCGAGGGCAGAAGACCCCGGTGATAACCACCAAAAAGTGGCGCTACCGCCCGGATTGGCAGACCCCCGACCTGGCCGCGCAACGCCTACCGGCCCGACACCCGCACCGGCCGGCTACCCGAACGGATAGGCCACGTAGGCGAACCGGGTGCCGTCCGGTGCCCAGCTCGGCACGTTGATCGTGCCCTGGCCACCGGGGAGTTCGACCAGCTCGCGGATGCGGCCGTGCTCGAGCAGACGTAGCCGAACGGTCAGGTCGGGCGGGTGACCCTGGGTGCCGGGCGGAAAGCTCAGGTACACCACCCGTTCGCCATCGGGCGAGGGGTGCGGAAACCAGTTCACCCGTTCGTCGAAGGTGAGTTGCCGCACGTCCGAGCCGTCGCGGCGCATCCTGAACAGCTGGGCGTGGCCGGGCGCGGTCGCGGCCCGCTCGGAGTTGAAGTAGATCCACTCGCCGTCCGGACCGTATTCGCAGCCGTCGTCAGCATGATCGTCCTCAGTGAGCTGGGTGTCGGCTCCGCCCCGGGTTGGCAGCGTGTAGACGTTGGTGCGAGTCGCCCCAGCGGGCAACAGTTCGAGACCGATGTAGGCGAGCTCGGCGTCGTCTGGTGAGACCCCGTGCAGGTAGTGGTGAAAGTGCGGGCCGTGGTCGTTCGACACCGGTCGCGCCGCGTGGCTGGCCAGGTCGACCGCGTACAGGTGGCCGTCGTTGGCCGATACGTAGGCGGTGGCGCCGTCCGGGCTGAGCACGTGATCGTTGTTGAGCTCGGGCAGTCCGTCGACCCGGATCGGCGTCAGTTCGCCGCCGGTGGCGGGAACCCGGTGCAACACCCCGTCGCCGTTGACGATCAGCTGGGTGCCGTCGGGGGTCCAGTTCGGCGCTTCGAAGAGCAGGCTGCCGGACTGGGTCACCAGGGTGGCGTGGTCGGTGGCGAGGTCGTAGACGTACAGCTCGGCGCGTTGGCCGGGCTTGAGTTGGCGGGCGGTCATGGCCTGATTGTCTCGCTTCTGACCCCACCCCCTACGCCCGCCCAGGCAGCCGCCTCGCCCCGAGTTGCCGCGAGATGGTGCGCGCCATGGATGACACCGCCGGTCCCATCCGGGCCAGGTCGGTGGTGCCCAGGTTCACCGACACCGACAGGGCGGCGATCGCTCGTCCGCTCATGTCCAGCAGCGGCGCCGCCGCACACCCGACGTTCGCGGCCGACTCCTCGCGCTCGTAGGCCAGCCGGTTGGCGCGCACCTCGTCGAGGCTGCGGCGCAGTGCCGCCGGGTCGGTGATGGTGCGCGGCCCGACCTTGGCCAGCGGGCCGGCCAGCACTGCGTCCACGTCGTCGTCGGCCATGAAGGCGAGCAGCGCCTTGCCGACTCCGGTGGCGTGGGCGGGCAGCCGTCCGCCGACCCGGGACGGCAGCGGTGGGGTGTCGCGGCTGCGCAGGATCTGGATGTAGACCACCTCGCGCTCCTCGAGCACGGCCAGGTGCACGGTCTGCCGGGTCGCACTCATCAACTCCGACATGTAGGGGAACGTCAGCGTGCGCAGATCGGTCGAGCGACTGGCCTGCTGGCCGAGTTCGAACAACCGCAGGCCGAGCCGGAACGCGTCCCCTTCGCGCTCCAGGAAACCGTGGCTGACAAGGCCATTCGCGATCCTCGACATGGACGCCTTGGGAATGCCGGTGCGGCGGCTGAGCTCGCTGACGGTGAGCTCGCGCTCATTGTGCATGTAGGCCTTCAACACCTCCGAGACGCGCGCGATCATCGAATCCGGAGTGTTCCGCTCAGTGGAACGCATGCTAGGAGTATGCCGCGCGGGGTCCGCAGAATGACGCATCAACACCAGTCGATGAGGACGCAGATGATGCAGCAACACCAACGCGGCGAGGCCACCCGGGCCTTGCTGGACGCCTACCGCGAAGGCCCCGTCGCGCCGCTGAGCGCCACCTACCCCGAGCTCGACATCGAGGCTGCCTACGCCATTCAGCTTGCGCAGGTCGACCACTGGCGCAGCCAGGGACGCACCGTGGCCGGCACCAAGGTGGGCCTGACCTCGCTGGCCGTGCAGAAGCAGCTCGGAGTCGACCAGCCCGACTTCGGCCACTTGATGGCCGACACGTTCTACGCCAGCGAGCAGCCGATCGCGGCCGACGCCTTTCTGCAGCCGCGGATCGAGCCCGAGATCGCCTTCGTGCTCAAGCACGACCTGGCCGGCCCGGGCGTGACCACGGCGCAGGCCATCCGGGCGGTCGATTTCGTGCTGGCCTCGATGGAGATCGTCGATTCGCGGATCGCCGACTGGAAGATCACCATCACCGACACGATCGCCGACAACGCCTCGTGCGGCGGCGTGGTGCTCGGCTCGAAGCCCCAACGCCTGGACGCCGCCGACCTGCGTCTGCTCGGTGCCGTGCTCTACCGCAACGGACAGCTGGTGCACACCGGTGCCGGCGCGGCGGTGATGGGCTCACCCATCGCGGCGCTGGTCTGGCTGGCCAACACGCTGGGACGCCTGGGCACCACGCTTCAGGCCGGCTCGGTGGTGCTGCCCGGCGCCATCACCCCGATGATCCCGGTCGTGCCCGGTGACGTGGTCACCGCCAACTTCGCAGGCCTGGGCACCGTCACCGCACGCTTCGCCCGCCAGAACTGAAAGCAAGAGGACGACATGACACTGATCACCCAGGACAGCCCCCCGGCGACGACCGCCAGCAAGGGCGACCGGCCCACCGTCGCCATCGTCGGCCCCGGCAACATCGGCACCGACCTGCTGGTCAAGCTCAAGCGCCGCGACGTGTTCGACGTGCTGTACATGATCGGCGTCGACCCCGCCTCGGACGGACTCGCGCGGGCCCGCCGCCTCGGCGTCGAGACGTCCGCGGGAGGGGTGGACTGGCTGCTGCGCCAGCAGCAGCTGCCCGACATCGTGTTCGAGGCGACCGCCGCCGGCCCGCACAAGCTCAACGCGCCGCGCTACGAAGCGGCCGGCATCAGGGCGATCGACCTGACGCCCGCGGCGGTCGGGCCGTACGTCTGCCCGGTGGTCAACCTGACCGACCTGGCTGAGCTGCCCAACCTGAACATGATCACCTGCGGCGGCCAGGCCACCGTGCCGATCGTCCACGCGATCTCGCGGGTGACGCCGGTCAGCTACGCCGAGATCGTGGCGTCCATCTCGTCGCGCTCGGCTGGCCCGGGCACCCGGGCCAACATCGACGAGTTCACCGAAACCACCTCGCTGGCGATCGAGAAGGTCGGTGGCGCCGCGCGCGGCAAGGCGATCATCATTCTCAACCCGGTCGAGCCGCCGCTGGTGATGCGCGACACGGTGTTCGCCGCCATCGACGCCGACGCCGATCGGCACGCCATCGAGGCGTCCATTCACGCCATGGTCGCGCAGGTGCAGCAATACGTGCCCGGCTACCGGCTCAAGACCGATCCGCAGTTCGACGACCCAAGCGACCTGTGGGGCGGCAAGGCTCGGATCGGCGTCTTTCTCGAGGTCACCGGCAACGGCGACTACCTGCCGCAGTGGGCCGGAAACCTCGACATCATGACCGCGGCCGCCAACCGGACCGCAGAGCTGCTGTATGCACCCCTGGAGGCCACGAAGTGACCACGACGCCCAACACGACCACGGCCCGTGACCTGCGGATCACCGACACCACGCTGCGCGACGGCTCGCACGCCGTCCGGCACCAGTTCACCGAGAGCGACGTGCGCCGGGTGGCCACGGCCCTCGACGCGGCCGGCGTCCCGGTGATCGAGGTCACCCACGGCGACGGCCTGGCCGGCTCGTCCTTCAACTACGGGTTCAGCAAGGTGTCCGACATCCGGCTGATCGAGGTGGCTGCGCAGAGCGTCAGCAACGCCCGGATCGCGGCCCTGGTGCTGCCCGGCCTGGGCACCCTGCACGACGTGCGGCAGGCCCGCGACGCCGGCGCCCAGATCCTGCGCGTCGCCACCCACTCCACCGAGGCAGACGTCAGCATCGAGCACTTCAAGGGCGCCCGCGAGCTGGGCATGGAGACTGTCGGGTTCTTGATGCTCAGCCACCGCACCGCCCCGGACGCGCTGGCGAAGCAGGCCCGCATCATGGCCGACGCCGGCTGCCAGTGCGTCTACGTCGTCGACTCCGCCGGTGCCCTGCTGCCGGACGGCGTGACCGCCCGGGTCGAGGCCCTGGTGGCCGAACTCGGCGACGACGTCCAGGTCGGCTTTCACGGTCACCAGAACCTGGGGCTGGGCGTGGCCAACTCGCTGGCCGCCCACAGCGCCGGTGCCCGCCAGATCGACGGCACGCTGCGAGCGCTGGGTGCCGGTGCGGGCAACACCCCCACCGAGGTGCTGGTCGCGGCACTGGACGCGGCCGGCGTCCGGACGGGCATCGACCTGCCGCTGATCCTGTCGGCCGCCGAGGACGTGCTGCGCACCATCGCGCCGCAGTTCCCCCCGATCAATCGCGACGCGATCGTGCAGGGCCGCTACGGGGTCTACAACTCGTTCCTGCTGCACGCCAAGCGCGCCGAGGAACGTTACGGGGTGCCGGCCCACGAGATTCTCAAGGTGGTCGGCGAATCCGGCTACGTCGGCGGCCAGGAAGACATGATCATCGACGTCGCGATCCAGCTGCGCGACCAACTCCAGACGGCGGGCAACTGACATGACCATCAACGACGTGGCGAGCGCGTCCGCCGCCCTGCGGAGCGCCGAGGACCAGCGCCAGGCCCGCGGCCGGATCACCGACGAATGGACGGGGCTCGACCTGGCCACCGCCCACCAGGTGCAGGCCGAGACCGTCCGCGCCAAGGTAGCCGAGGGTGACCGGGTGGTCGGCACCAAGCTCGGCCTGACCAGCCGCGCCAAGCAGCAGCGGATGGGCATCTCCTCGCCGCTGACCGCCGTGCTGCTGGAGAGCTACGTGCTACCGGCGGACGTCCCGGTGCCGCTGGACCGGCTGATCCAGCCCCGGGTGGAACCCGAGATCGTGTTCGTGATGGGCAAGCGGCTGCAGGGCCCGGGCGTCACCGCCGCCACCGCGCTCGCTGCCGTCGAGCGCGTCCATGCCGGCTTCGAGGTGATCGACTCCCGCTACCGCGACTACAGCTTCGCCCTGCCGGACGTGGTCGCCGACAACGCCTCCAGCGCGTGTTTCGTGGTCGGCTCCACCTCGGTGGCACCCGACCAGATCGACCTGCTGCTCGAGGCCGTCGCGCTCAGCGTGAACGGCCAGACGGTGGCGACCGCGACCGGCGCGGCCGTCCAGGGGCATCCGGCGGAGGCGCTCGCGCTGGCCGCCAACGAGCTCGGCAGCAGAGGACTGGCCATCGAGGCCGGCGAAATCGTTCTCACCGGCGGCCTGACCGATGCCGTCCCGATCGGCGACGGCGATCAGATCGTCGCGGAATTCACCCACCTCGGCGCATTGGTGCTGACCGGGGCAACGTCGAAGAAGACAGGAGAAGACAATGCTTGATGACCAACCGATCTTCGAGATCGCAGAGTTCGCTTCGTTCGAGCTGTTCAGCCCGTGCGCCGATGAGACCGTGTGGTTCTTCAAGGACCTGCTGGGCATGGTCGAGACCGCGCGCGAGGGCGACTCGGTGTTCCTGCGCGGCTGGGAGGACCACTACAAGCACAGCCTGAAGATCACCCAGCGCGACCAGCCCGGCATGGGTTACGCCGGCTGGCGGGCCATGTCGCCCAAGGCGCTCGATCGCCGGGTGGCCGCCATCAAGGACTCCGGCCTCGGCATCGGCTGGGTCGAGGGCGAGTGCGGCATGGGCCCTGCCTATGAGTTCACCACCCCGGACGGCTCGGTGCAGCGGCTCAACTGGGAGGTCGACTACTTCGAGGCCACCCCCGACCAGAAGTCGGTGCTCGACAACCGGCCGCAGCGCCGTCCGTTGACCGGGGTGCCGCTGAAGCACCTCGACCACCTCAACATGCTGGCCAAGGACGTCACGGTCAACAAGCAGTTCGCCTCGGACGTGCTGGGCTTCCGGCTCAGCGAGCACATCATCCTGAGCAACCAGGTCGAGGCCGGTGCGTGGCTGCGGCTGCAGACCCGCTCGCACGACGTCGCCTTCACCAAGGACGCCACCGGCGAGGGCGGCCGGCTACATCACGTGGCCTTCGCCTACGGCACCACCCAGCACCTGGAGGACGCCGCCGAGGTGCTGATCGACCACGGGCTCGAGATCGAGGCCGGCATCGCCCGGCACGGCATCAGCCAGGCCCAGTTCCTCTACGTCTTCGAGCCCGGCGGCAACCGGATCGAGCTGGTCGGCCAGCTCGGCTACACCGTGCACGACCCGTCCTGGCAGCCGGTGGCCTGGCGTCAGGACACCCTCGACAGCGCCATCATCTGGCAGGGCTCGCCGCTGCCGCCCGAGTTCGACACCTACGGCACACCCAACCGGGTGCCGACCAACTACCGCACGCCGAACCGGTACGTGATGGCCGAGGCCGAACTGATCCTCGGACGGGCCTGACGCCATGCCGCTGATCCAAGTGTCGATCGCCCAGGGACGCCGGCCCGAGCAGATCCGCGCCATGATCGCCGGCGTCACCGGGCCGCTTCGCGCTGCCCCCATCCGTCCAAACCGAACCAAGTTGGAGCCAACGATGTCCTCATCCGTTTCGATCGACGCCCCACCCGTCCAGCACTCGTTGCGCCGCGTCGGCCTGGCCAGCTCGGCGCTGGTCGTCGTGCTGTCGCTGCTGCTGATCAGTCCCCTACCGGTCGCCACGTTCAACGGCGTGGTGTCGTTCGTCGCGTTGTGCTGCATTCCGGTGCAGATGGCGATCGTCACCTACCTCGAAGCTCGCCCGGGCCTGTTCGCCGGCTGGACGTCCGCGCGCCGCGGCGCGCTGCTGCTCGCCGTGAACCTGGCGCTCGGCGGCCTGGCCGCGCTCGGCATCCACTACGTGATCGCGGACGGCTGGGGCATGGACTTCCCCGGCCTGCCGATGTTCTGCATCATCGCCGTGGTCGTCGGCCTGTGGCTCACTCAGGTCTGCCAGAGCTGGCCGTTCACCGCGATCGCGAACCCGCTGCTGCGGGCCGTCGCGCTCTTGCTCGCCACCTACCTGATCGCGTTCGCGATCTACCGGATCGGCTTCAACTTCGACGCCTTCGGCCTGCCCACGGACGCCGCGCTGCGCTCCGCCCCCAGCGGCCTGTTCCCGGCCTGGCACGTGCTGACCTTCGCGGTCACGGCGATCTCGGGACTGTTCATCGCCCCCGCCTTCCGGTTCGCCGGCCTGCCGCAGGCACAACCGCTGCGCGCCCTGGCCAACACCGTCCTGTGCCTGCTCTGGGCGGCGGTCCTGTTCGGGGTGGGTGTCGGTCTGTTGCACCTGGACGTGGTGAGCTTCCTGGTCTGGGTGCCCGTGCCCACGCTGTTCGGCGGGCTGATCGTGCTGAAAATGTGCCGCGGGGGCTTCTATCCCGATCGCCCCGCCGCACCGTGGGCCAACGCTGGGGCCACGCTCGCCACCGCCATCGCGCTGGGCGCCGCGCTGGTGGCTGTCTACCAAGTGGTGCTGACCACCGTCCATCCGCAGGTGGGCTTCGGCGGCCCGATGTACACCGCCGAGGTGTGGTTGGCCGGAGCCACACTGGCCTTCACGTTTCCCCTGCTCAACGTGGTCGCGGACTACTTCGGCTTCTGGCCGGTCGAGCGCGCTTGAGCGTTCACCGTAGTCAAGTGATGGTGCGGAACCCCGCGTTGCCCATGGACGAGTCGGGCGTGTTCTGCGAGCGGGCGGAGTTGCGGTACCGGTTGCAGTACGACACGTGGCACAGATAGCTGCCACCGCGCAGCACCTTGGCCTGTCCGCGTTCCGGTCCGGGCGGGTCCTGCTGCGGCGAGCGCGTGTAGTAGCCGGGGTCGAACCAGTCGGCGCACCACTCCCACACGTTGCCGACGGCCTGCCACACGCCGTACCCGTTGGGCTCCAACGACCGTGCGGGCGCGGTGGTCAGCCAGCCGTCCTCGAGGGTGTTGCGGGTCGGAAAGGTGCCCTGCCAGATGTTGGCCCGCCAGCCCCCCACGTCCGGCTCGTCGTCCCCCCATGGGTACTTCGACCCGTCCAGGCCACCCCGGGCGGCGTACTCCCACTGCGCCTCGCTGGGCAGCCGCCGTCCGGCCCACGCGCAGTAGGCCGTCGCGTCGTTCCAGCTGACGTGCACGACCGGGTGTTCGTCCAGGCCATCGACGGACGAGGCGCGTCCACCCGGGTGCGCCCAGTCGGCACCACGCACCCCGAGCCACCAGGGGGTGCCGGCAGCCGGACCCATCACGTCCCGCTCCGGCGCCCGCACCGCCAGGTGGAAGACCGCCGAGAACCCCCAGGTCTCGGCATCGGTGCGGTAGCCGGTGTCATCCACGAACGCCGCGAAGGCGGCATTGGTGACGGTGGTGGCGTCGATCTCGAAGCCACCCAGGCTCACCGGGTGCAGCGGCACCTCGCCATCGCCCCGGTTGCGGTCCCCCGAGGAGTCACCCATGGTGAAGGTGCCGGCCGGGACCGCTGCCTGCGCAATGGGGTGGCGTTGCCCGCCGAGGGTTCGCGGGTGCGCCTGCGGCAGCGGAACCTCAAGCCGGACGGTCTGCGCCCGGCCCGGCGCCCCGCAGGTGCAGGCACCGGGCGCACAGGGCTGAGCCGGGTCGGCATCGGGCTCGGATGGCGGGTCGTGGGCCACGGTGTGCACCCTCCTGGCATGAAAGCGTGGTGCGCAGCCACCCTAGCGATCCCGCCGCCAAACCGCTGCTGCCACCGTCGCCCTCTACAGTTGCCCGATGACCAACCGGTACCCCACCTCCGGCGCTCCGGTGATGCCCGGGCCGGTACCCCGGTGGGACCCACCAGTCACCGTCGCGCTGTTGCTGATGCTCGGCCTGCTGACACTGTTGGCCTCGTTCTACGGCGCCTTCCTCGCCATGGCATCAGACGCCTGCATGGGTTCGCAGGTGTGCAACTTCACCATGCTCAACGTGGCTCTGATCGTGGCGATCGGTGGTCCGTGGGTGGTGTTGCTCGCGGCTGGCGTGCTGGCGATCGTCCGAATGGCCAACAACCGACGCGCGTTCTGGGTGCCGCTGGTCGCAGCACCGGGCGTCGCGATCCCGTTCTTCGTGGGCGCTGCTCTGGCCATGGCGGCCACGTAAGTAAGCAGCCCGCAAGACGCCTGTCCAGGGCGAAATCAGTCAACGAAGTCGCCGGCGTCCGTCAGGTCGAAGGGGTCGGCTCCGATGTCGTCGAACCAGCGGTAGTCAAGGACGTCCGACCCGGACCGCCACTGCTGCGGGGCGGTGGTCCAGAGCCAGTCGAGCGGTTCCAGGGGTTGGCCCGAGCCGCCGTCGAGTGCGAGGCGCAAGGCCGCGGCGAGGTCCGCGTCCACGGTGTTCGAGCGGGTGCGGGGGTCGATTGAGACGAACAACGCCGTCCCGCTGCGGGCGACGAGGTCGAGGAACTGCCGGTTCTGGCCCCAGTCGGTCTGGGGTGTGCTGGCGACGCAGTCCGCGTCGACGGTGAAGAAGTGGCGGTGCTGGGCGAGGCGGAAAGCGAGGGTGTTGACGCCCATTCGACGGCTGCGCTCCCAGACCCGGCCGGAGGTGTCGTCCCCGGTGCGTTGGGCTTGGACGAGGCCGGCGGCGAGGTGCCCGACGACGTTGCAGCCGATCACGACTCCGGTGCCGGCCGCCTCGTGGACGACTCGATAGAGGTCGACCAAGACCTCCGCCGTGGTGCGGGTCTGATCGAAGGGTTCGATGTCGTCAGCGGCCGGTCGCGCGCCCATCTGAAATCCCCAGCGACCCAGCGCTTCGAAGGTGGAGAAGTCGTGCTTGATCAGCTCGAAACCCCACTCCCGGATCCGGCGCACATCGCCGGCCACGGTCTCGAGCGTCGCCGGGTGGCTGGGGTCCAGTGCGTACGCGCCCTCCCAGGGGCGCAGGATGCCGGGAGTATCGGGGTGCCTGGCCAGCAGCGGACGAAACCAGATGCCCGGACGGACGCCCTCACTGGCAATGTCGGCCGCGAGCTGACCCATGTCGGGGAACTCCTGAGGTCGGCTCTGGTCCCAGGGCCCGGCCGAGGCGCGCCGTCCGTCAGCAGTTCCGTCGACGCTCCAGCCGTCGTCGACCACCGCAAACGGTCTGACGGGGTGATCACCAACGAGTTCGGAGATGGTGCGGGCATCGCGCTGCACTGCGGCGGCATCAAAGCCCTTGCCGTAGGCGTAGTACCAGTTGTTGGCCCGGACCAGGGGGCCGGTGGGCAGCGGATCTCGGCACAAGAGGCCCGCCAACAAGCCTTGCACGGCGAACGGACTTGCCGCCGCTTCGACGAAGCGCACCACCGCCGCCGACAGCGTCCGCGAACCCAGGCGTACGGGCAGGCCGCCGCTGCGTAGGTCGAGCCACAACGACACCCCTTCGGGGTCGACCGTCCAGCTGGCGAACGCCCCGCCACGAACCTCGACGCCCGCCCCCCACGTTGTCTCGGCCGCCGCATCGTGCACCAGCACCATCCACGGCAGGACGCGCTCGGGCCGCAAGCCGGTCCACTGCTGGTCACCGTATGTTCGCTCCCAGGCGTCGCCCAGAATCAGGGCTCCTGGCGGGCAGGGCCGTCTCCAGCGCAGGTGAATCCGGCTGATCCGATCGTTGGCGGCACTGGTCGCCAGCTCGACGCTCAGGCCACGGCCGGTGGGCGTCAGCACCACCGAAACGCCAGACCCGACGACCGGTCGCCACGCGTCGGTTGTTCCCTGTTGAATCCGGATGAGGTCGGGCAGGTGGACCTCGGTCTCAGGCGTGTCGATGCTGGTCCCTCTGGCGTCGCCGGTCACGGGGCGATCCTTTCACGCACGTCAGCGAGTCCCCTTGCGATGAGTTGATGGCCGCTGCAGGGAGATGCTTCCCATCGTCGCTGGCGACGATGGGATGGTCACAACACACGCCGACGCAACCACGCAAAGAGCCTCAGTTCTTTCATCCGACCCTAGGCAGCCCGTGTGCTCACGATAACGAGCAGACCGGTGACACAATCAACACATGGACGCCGTCGCAATGCTCGACCTCGACGCGATCGCGCGCCTGCAAGCAGCACGGCGTCGAACGTCTGCGCATCTTTGGTTCCGCCCTCACCGATCGCTTCGATCCCCAAGAGAGTGACATTGACTTCCTTGTCGACTTCGCGCCCGGAAACGTCAACCTGTTTGATGACTACTTCGATCTCAAGTTCGAACTCGAGCACATCACTGGACGCCCCGTTGACACGATCGACGCCAGCGCCGTCCGCAACCCATACTTCAGAGCAGCCGCCTTCGGAACCGCCCAAGAGCTCTACGCAGGAGCTGATCGCGCCCGCCACGTCGAGAGCCGCACGCGTGCATCCGAAGATGCCGCGCGAGCCTGGTCCTCCAACAGCAATGCGAGCCTGGCACCCGGTCGACGTCGCTCTGCTGAGATGCACGTCTGGTGCTGAGGATCGAAGTCGAAGCCCGCTCAAACTGGTGTATAGCCTAGTGAGAACGCCCTTGAGAGGTGGCTCCCCCGCCTGGACTCGAACCAGGAACCTACGGATTAACAGTCCGACGCTCTGCCAATTGAGCTACAGGGGATCGGCGCCTAGGCGCGAGAAAACACGTTACCAGACCTCTCACGCGATGTCGTATTCGGTCCTCAACCGAGCCAGTTCGGCCTCGGCCTGATCGGTCAGACCCACATCGAACGAGCCGCCCAGGCGAGCCAGCGACCAGAGCAACGGCGCCCGGTCGTCGTCCAGCCGGCGGCGCGCGACGATCAGGGCGGCGCGTCCACGCGGCAGTTCCAGGCGTTCGTGCACCACGATGCTGGCCTGACACGCTCGCGGAACAGGTCGGGTAGCGACCCTGGTTGATCAAGCATCACCTCGTCGGAGTCACCGCCGACCAGCCGCCAGCGCAGCCGGCGCCTCTCGGCGTTCCAGCCGCCGGTGTCGATGTCGTGCCAGCCGACGAAGCGCCAGCCGTCCGCGGTGGGGAGCGCCAAGGCATGGGCCAGGCCGACCACGGCCCCGTCCACGCCTTTCGCCCACGCGAGCACCCGGACCCGTCGACCCGCCGCCTCGTTCAGAGTGCGAAAGGCGACGGGCGGCAGACCGGCGCGATCGAGAAGCCCCATGCCGCCATAGTGCCAGCCCCGACGGCTGGCCCTAACGCCAGTTCGCTACGCCGCCAGGTCGCTGCTCAGCCAGCCGCGCAACCGACGCAGCGCGCGCGCCTCGTACCGCCGCACGGTGCTCAACGACAACCCCAGCGCCTCGGCCGTTGCGCGCTGGTGCAGCGGTTCGCCGCCGTCGAGGCCGAACCGCCGCCGCAGCACCTCGCGCTCGGGAAAGGGCAGGGACGGCAACAACGTCAGCACCTGCGTGCCCTGGTCGACCTCTTCCGGCTCGACCTCGATGGCGATCAGGTCGGGTTCGAGCGGGCTGCACGGCTGCAGGTGCCGCATCCGCGCCACCCAGCCGGGCGAACGCCCCAGCAGCTCGGCCATCTCGGCGTCGCTCACTACCCGCTGCAACTGCCCGGTCAGGTCGTCCGCCAGGCTGCGGACGCCACGCGCCCGCTGGGCAGTGCGCGCCGATTCGGGCCCGGCCATGACGGTGGCGACCGCCGCGTTCACCACCCGGCGCCGCACCCATTGCGTGGCGTAGGTGCTGAACCGGTAGCCGGCCGTGAAGTCCCAGCGCTGCACCGCGTCCGCGAGGCCGAGGAAGCCCTCCTGGAACAACTCGTCGAGGGACGCGCCGCTGCGCGTCGCCGCCTGTGCGGCGATCGCCTGCACCAGTCGGACGTTCGCCAGCAGGAACTGCTGCCAGGCGTGCTGCCCCTGGCCTTCCAGTTGCAACAACTCATCGGCACCGGCGAGTGAGAAGTCGGCACGGGCAAGCAGGTCGGCGGCCAGCAGGCCGGCCTCGATGGTTCTGGCCAGCCGGATCTCGTCGGCGGCCGCGAGCAGTGTGTCGGTCATGGGCACGACGATGGCGCCCACGTGTTGTCACGGCTGTTGCCTCAACTCCCCTGTCCGGGCAACACATTGCCACCACCGCGGTGGCCCACCGCTCACAAACCTCACACGGCCGGACCGGCCGCCGTTTCGCTCAACTCGCGGCGCTGCTTCTCCAGTTCGAGCAGGGCGGCGAACATGCGGTTGTAGTTGACCTGATCGTCGATCGGGTTGGTGCGCTGCAGCTTCGACTTCAGGTTGGCGATCGCGCGCGACACGCTGAGCAGGCGCAGCTGGGCCACGTACTCGGCGGCGTAGGTGGGGCTGGCCGGACGCAGCAGCGGCTCGGTCGCGAGCGCCGCGATCACGTGCACCGCCGTGGAGTCGGACGCCGCCTGCACCACCGGCTGCGGCCAGTCCGGCCCCGGCACACCGGCACCGGCGACCGCCTCGAAGATCGCCCGGTACGCCGGATGGGTGAAGTCGTCGGGCTGCACCCCGTTCCACTCCTCGACGAACACCTCGGGGGCCCGCACCATCAGCCGCAGCGTGCCCCGCTCGACCTCGAGCGAACGGTCCCGCGGGTTGGGCATCGGCAACCCCAACGCCGGCTGATCGTCCGGCGCACCGGACGGTTCCTGCCGCGGACGCTCCGGCCCCGTCGGCACCCGGCGCCGGCCGGCCCGCGCCACCTCGCGGCGCACCTCGTCGACGTCGGTGCCCAACATCTTGGCCAGCTCGTGGATGTAGCCGTTGACCAGGGACGAATCGCGCACGCTGCCGACCAGCGGGGCCGCCGCGCGAAGCGCGCCGAGCCGTCCGTCCACCCGGTCGAGGTCGAAACCGGCCAGCGTGTTCGCCATCACGTAGCGGTACAGCGGCTCGCGACGCGCCACCAGCTCGCGCACGGCCGCGTCGCCGTGCTGAATGCGCAGGTCGCACGGGTCGAGCCCGGACGGTTCGATCGCCACGTAGGTCTGCGAGATGAAGTGCTGGTCGCCGGAGAACACCTTCAGCGCGGCCGCCTGGCCCGCGGCGTCGCCGTCGAAGGTGAACACCACCTCGCCCTTGAGCGCATCGGACGACCCGATCAGCCGCGACAACAGCCGCGCGTGGTCGTCGCCGAACGCCGTGCCGCAGGACGCGACCGCGGTGTCGACGCCGGCCAGGTGCGCCGCCATCACGTCGGTGTAGCCCTCGACGATCACCGCCTGGTTCTTCTTGGCGATGTGCTGCCGGGCCAGGTCGAGCCCGTACAGCACGTTCGACTTCTTGTAGACCGGGGTCTCGCGGGTGTTGATGTACTTGGCGGGCATCCGGTCGTCGTCGAACAGCCGCCGGGCGCCGAAGCCGAGCACGGAACGTCCGGCGTCGCGGATCGGCCACAGCAACCGCCCCTGAAAGTAGTCCCAGCCGCCGTCACGGATCAGGCTGGCCTTGACCAGCTCGTCGTCGCTGAACTTGTGCGCACGCAGGTGCTTGGCCAGCTCGCGTCCGCCCTGCGGGGCGAAGCCGACCCCGAAGTGCTCGGCGGCGTCCCGATCGAAACCCCGTTCGGCCAGGAACTGCCGCCCGGTCATCGCCTCGGCGCCGCCCAGCTGACCGGCGTAGAACTCGGCGGCCAGCCGGTTCGCCTCCAGGATGCGCGAGCGCAGCCCGGGCTCGACCCGCGCGCCGCCGCCGCCCTCGGTGAACCGCAGCTGCACCCCCACCCGGTCGGCCAGAAACTCCACCGCCTCGACGAAGCTGGAGTTGTTGATCTCTTGGACGAAGCCGATCACGTCGCCGCCCTTGTTGCAGCCGAAGCAGTAGTAGAAGCCACGCGACGGCGTGACCCGGAACGACGGCGTCTTCTCGTCGTGGAACGGGCACAGCCCGACCAGCGCGCCCCCGCCGCCGGGACGCAGGGTCACATACGACCCGACCACGTCCTCGATGCGGGTGCGCTCACGGACGGTCTGCAGATCTTCTTCGTTGATCAGCCCCGGCACACCGGCAGTGTACGCAGCGGCACCGGGCCACGGAGCGCGGCCCGGCGGACGGCAGCTCGCCCGTGCACCCGGACGCCTACTGCTGGCGCGGCAACCGCTCCGGGTTCCAGCCCAGCAGCTGCACGGCGGTGTCGAACGCGAACCGGTCGGTCATGCCGCCCACGTAGGCGACCGCGGCGTGCACCGGATCGCCGTCAGCCACCTCACCGGGCAACTGGTCCGGGTGGTCGAGGTAGTGGCTGACCAAGGCCTGCAGCACCGCGACCACCGCCGCCGACTGGGCCAGCGATTCGGGCCGGGTGTAGATGCGTTCGTAGTTGAACGCACGCAGCTCGGCCAGCGCGCCGGCGACCGAACTGCCCATGCCGATCGAGCCCGTCCGGGCGGTAGTCGCGATCACCTCGCGGACGAAGGTGCGCAGCTGCTCGCGGCGGGTGGCGCCACAGACCTCGGCGACCAGCGGCGGCACGTCCGAGGCGGTCACGATGCCGGCCCCGATGGCGTCCTCGAGGTCGTGGGCGCAGTAGGCGATCCGGTCGGCCCAGCTGACGATCTCGCCCTCGACGCTCGACGGGGTGGGCCGTGACCACGAGTGGTTGCGAATGCCGTCCAGGGTCTGTGCGCACAGGTTGAGCGGGGTCAGCACCACATCCGCTCCCCAGGGGCCGTGGTCGTAACCCTCGGGCAGAAACGCGTCGAAGGCGTCCTCGCTGGCGTGCCCGCCCGGCCCGTGGCCGCAGTCGTGGCCCAGCGCGATCGCCTCGGCCAGGGTGACGTTCACGCCCACCCCCCGGGCGATGGACGTGGCCACCTGGGCCACCTCCAGCGCGTGCGTCAGCCGAGTGCGCTGGTGGTCGGTCGGGAACACCACCACCTGGGTCTTGCCGGCCAGCCGGCGGAAGGCGGTGGAGTGCACGATCCGGTCGCGGTCGCGCTGAAAGCAGGTGCGTTCGGGGTCGGGCTGCTCGCTGCGTCCGCGCTCCCCCGCCCCCAGCGCGCGGGACGCCCCCTCGACCAAGTGCTCGGCCTCCCACGCCTCGCGCTGCTCGCGCAGCACCGGCGCGCGCAACGCGAGCCGCGCTCCGGGGTCACGGTGGGCGCGAACCAGACCGTCACCGGCATGCCCGGCCATCGTCTCGGCCCAGGCGATCGCACGTGGTGGTAGCTCAGCCATGCGTCCCATCCTGACATTGATAACAACTCGGTAACTCCTCGGAGATATTCTTGATGTCGCAGAGTTAGTAAGGTTTACTAACACCCATGCACGAGCCGATCCGCCGCAAGTTGCGGCCCGAGGACGCCCGCCGCAGCAACCTCGCACTGGTGTTGCAGGCGATCCGGGACACGCCGCGTCTCTCGCGTGCCGACCTGGCCCGCGCCACCGGTCTGACCAAGGTCACCATCTCGGACCTGGTCGCCGGACTGCTCGCGTCCGACCTGGTCCGCGAGACCGGCACCAGCGAGATCGGCCGGCCCGGCAAGCCGTCCACGCTGCTCGAACTCGACCCGCAGGGACGCGATGTGCTCGCGATGGATCTCTCCGCTCCCGATCAGTTGCGCGGTGCCGTGGTGTCGTTGGTCGGCATACCGGTGCTGACCCGGGTGCGTCCGCTGAACGGGGCCGTCGGCGAGCAGGCGCTGGCCGCTGCTCGCCAGCTGGCCGCCGAACTCGTCGCGGCCGCCACCCGTCCGATCCTCGGCCTGGGAGTGGGCACCCCCGGCACCGTCAACCGGGCCGGAACCGTGCTGTCGGCACCCAACCTGCACTGGGCCGACCTGCCCCTGCAGGACTTGCTGCACGCCGACCTGGACGTGCCGGTGCGGGTCGAGAACGACGCCAACGTGGCCGTGCTGGCCGAGCGCCGCATCGCCGGCGGGCCGGACGACCTGGTGCGGGTGCATCTGTCCCGCGGTGTCGGCGCCGGGCTGCTGATCGGCGGGCGACTGGTGCACGGTGCGGCCAGCGACGCCGGCGAGATCGGGCACGTCGCCATCGATCCCGACGCCCCGCGCTGCGGGTGCGGCAAGATCGGCTGCCTGGAAACGTGGGCATCAGTGCCCGCACTCACCGCCCGGATCGCCGCCGACCCGTCGCGCCGCGACGCGGTGCTCGCCGAGGCCGGCCACCGGCTGGGCCTCGCCCTCGCACCCGTGGTCGGCATGCTGGGCCTGCAACGCATCGTGGTCGGCGGCCCGCCCGGGATCGCCACCGACGCCCTGCTCGATGCCGCCCGCGACGTCATCGTCGAGCGCACCCGCTCCCCCTTCCGGCCCCAGTTGGAGCTCACCGCCAGCGCCCTGGGCGAGGACGCGGTGCTGCTCGGCGCGTCCGACCTGGTCCTGCTCAACGAACTGGGGGTGACCTGACTCTCACCACCCGGCCCGGCCGCTGCCGTCCACACCCACCGTCCACCGAATCAACCGTCCAACAACCCAACCGAACCGAACCGATCCGAAAGGAACGATCATGAAGAAGATGCTGTCGGCGATCACACTGCTGACCGCCTCGGCCCTGGCCCTCGGCGCGTGCGCCTCGGCCCCGGCCACCAGCCCGACCGCGACCAGCACCGCCGCCACGTCGGCCGCGGCCCAGAACATCACCCTGTGGCTGGCCGGTGGCGACACCCCGGACGCCCTGCGCGACTACCTCAAGACCACCTATCAGGCCAAGACCGGCGGCACGCTCACCATCGAGGAGCAGGCCTGGGGCGACCTGGTCACCAAGCTGACCACCGCACTGCCGGACGCCAACAACACCCCGGACGTGGTCGAGATCGGCAACACGCAGTCGCCCACCTTCACCAACGTCGGCGCCTTCAGCGACATCACCGACATGTACGCCGAACTGGGCGGCGACAAGCTGCTGCAGTCGTTCGTCGAGGTCGGCAAGGTCGACGGCAAGAACTACACGCTGCCCTACTACTTCGGCTCGCGCTACCTGTTCTACCGCAAGGACATCTACAGGGCCGCCGGCGTCGAGGTACCGAAGACCCTGGACGAGTTCAACGCGACCGTCAAGACCATCACCACCAAGAACCCCAAGAACATCAAGGACTTCTCGGGCTTCTTCCTCGGCGGCCAGGACTGGCGCAACGGCATCTCGTGGATCTTCGCCAACGGCGGTGACCTGGCCAAGCAAGAGAACGGCCAGTGGACCTCGACCCTCTCCGACCCGAACAGCATCAAGGGCCTCACCCAGCTGCAAAGCGTCTTCACCGACGCGTCCAAGGCGCCGAAGACGGCCAAGGACCAGTCGCCGTGGCTGTACATCAACGACGCCGATGTGATCAAGGACGACGCCAAGGACCCGACCAAGGTGACCGGCAAGACCAGCCTCGCGGCTGCGACGATCATGGCGCCGGGATGGGCGCACTGGTCGATCGGCGACCTGGTGAAGAAGGACGGCAAGCAGGTGCGTGAGTGGAACGACGACACCTTCGGCACCTTCGTGCTGCCCGGCA
Source organism: Micropruina sp. (assembly GCA_016711205.1). Lineage (GTDB taxonomy): Bacteria > Actinomycetota > Actinomycetes > Propionibacteriales > Propionibacteriaceae > Micropruina. Next base: position 1,097,663 of record JADJTM010000001.1, read on the forward strand.
ACGACGGCCAGCCCGCCCCGGTCTTCGCCGGCGGTTCGAACATCGGCATCTCGGCCACGTCGAAGAACCAGGAAGGTTCGCGTGAGCTGATGAAGATCATCTTCAGCTCCGAGTACCAGCAGATGCTGGGCAAGAACGGCCTCGGCCCGGCCAACTCCGACTACACCAGCAGCCTCGGCGACGACCAGTTCGCGAAGGCCCTGATCGAGTCTGCGTCCCACTCGAAGCTGACCCCGGCCGCGCCGGGTTGGGCGACCGTCGAGGCGTCCGGCAAGCTGGAGGAGTTCTTCTCCAAGATCGCCGCCGGCGGCGACGTGACCGCACTGGCCACGGAGTACGACGCCCTGCTGACGCCGATGCTCAACGGCAAGCAGTAGGTACTGATCGGGCCGGTCGAGACCCAGGCATACAACCTGCCGGGTCTCGACCACCACCCGCGGTCGAGCTTGTCGAGACCACCCCCCGGTTTCGACAGGCTCGACCACCAACCACCCCCGCCGGCCTGGGCCGGCTCGACCCACCAACCGCTGGTCGAGCCTCTCGAGACCCATGCACCCACACCCTCCGGGTCTCTACAGGCTCGACCACCGGCCTGGACCGGGTCGACCACCGACCACCATCCTCTGGTCGAGACCCATGCACCCGCTCACGCCGGGTCTCCACCGACGACCAACGACATTCCCGAGAGGCCACCGATGACCGCTCTGACCGCACCCACCGGCGCGCCGCCCAAGGCGGCCGAGCAACTGGAGCACCGACAGCGGTTCTCACCGACCCCTTACCTGCTGCTGGTGCCCGCGATCGCGGTGCTGCTGCTCGCGCTGGGTTACCCGCTGGTGTGGCAGGTCATCACCTCGATGCAGAAGTTCGGCCTGGCGCAACAGTTCGGCAAGCCGCCCGAGTTCGTCGGGCTGGCCAACTACACGCGACTGTTCACCGACCCGCAGACCTGGGCGGTGGTCGGCCGCTCGATCGCGTTCTGCCTGGTCAACGCCGTGATCACGGTGGTGATCGGGGTCGGCGTCGCGTTGCTGATGAACGCCGTCGGCACCATCACCCGGCTGATTCTGCAGATCGCCATGCTGCTGGCCTGGGCGATGCCGGTGGTCGCGTCGATGACCGTGTGGATCTGGGTCTTCGACTGGCGCCGCGGCATCGTCAACTGGGGCCTGACCCAGCTCGGCCTCGACTTCACCAACCACAACTGGCTCGAACAGCCGCTCAGCTTCTACTTCGTCGCCACCGTGATCGTGGTGTGGATGTCGGTTCCGTTCGTCGCCTTCTCGGTGTACGCCGGCCTGACCCAGATCAGCGAAGAGGTGATGGAGGCCGCCGCCCTGGACGGTGCCGGCCCGCGCCAGCGCTTCTTCTCGATCATCCTGCCGATGATCCGTCCGGTGCTGATGATCGTCGCGCTGCTGCAGGTGATCTGGGATCTGCGGGTGTTCACGCAGATCAAGATGCTGCAGGACGCCGGCGCACCGATCGCCGAGACCGACCTGCTCGGCACCTACATCTACCGGCTGGGCGTCGGATCGTCCGACTTCGCGATGGCCTCGGCACTGTCGATCTTCGTGCTGCTGCTCACGGTGGCGCTCAGCTTCTTCTATGTGCTGCACCTGATGAAGGAGGACTCGTGAGCACCGCAACCGCCACCGTCGCCAAGAACCGCTACCGGGTGCGTCCGAGCCGCGTGGTGGCCACCGTCGTGGCGCTGATCCTCGCGCTCGGCTGGGCCTTTCCGGTGTACTGGATGCTCAACTCGTCCCTGCTGCCCAACACCATGCTGACCGGCTCGACGCCGCACTTTCTGCCGCTCGGCGGCTCGCTCGACAACTTCGCCGCGATCTTCCGCGGTGGCACGTTCTGGTCGGCGCTGGGCATGAGCGTCGCGATCACCCTGACCACGGTGGTGTTCTGCCTGCTGTTCGCGTTCGCGGCGGCGCTGGCGATCAGCCGGTTCCGGTTCAAGGGGCGGGCCTCGTTCGTGCTGGCGGTGCTGTTCATTCAGATGCTGCCCGCCGAGGGCCTGTTCATCGCCCAGTACAAGCTGATGAGCTCGCTCAACCTGCTCAACAGCGTGGCGGGGGTCTCGATCCTCTACATCGCCGCCGTCGTGCCGTTCACCATCTGGATGCTGCGCGGCTTCGTCGCCGGGGTGCCGATCGAGCTCGAAGAGGCCGCCATGGTGGACGGCCTGTCGCGCACCCAGGCGTTCTTCCGGATCACCTTTCCCCTGCTGGCCCCCGGTTTGGTCGCCTCCGGCGTCTACGCGTTCCTGCAGGCCTGGAACGAGTTCACCGTCGCCCTGGTCATCCTGCAGAAGGAGGAGTACCAGACGCTGCCGCTGTGGCTGCGCGGCTTCGTGCAGGCCAGCGCCACGCGTGAGACCGACTGGGGCCAGGTGATGGCCGCCTCCACACTGGTCGCCGTGCCGGTGATCATCTTCTTCCTGATCGTGCAGGGCCGCCTGACCTCGGGTCTGGTGGCGGGCTCGGTCAAGGGCTGAGGTGCCCACCGACCCGCTGCGGCGGGCCATCAACGCCACGCTGATGCCGGGCTTCGAGGGCCCGGTGCTGCCCGGCTGGCTGGCCGCCGAACTGGCGGACGGCCTGGGCTCGGTCTGCCTGTTCGGCACCAACATCGTCGACCCCGTGCAGGTGCGGGCACTGACCGACGCGGTCCACGCCGCGAACCCCGCAGCCCTGGTCGCCACGGACGAGGAGGGTGGCGACGTCACCCGGCTGCACCACCGCCACGGCTCGCCGTACCCCGCGATGGCCTACCTCGGCCGGGTGGACGACGAGCAGCTGACCGAGCAGGTCGGTGCGGGGATCGGCGCCGAGCTGCGGGCCGCCGGCATCGACTTGAACCTGGCCCCGGACGCCGACGTGAACAGCAACCCGCGCAACCCGGTGATCGGGGTGCGCAGCTTCGGCACCGATGCCGCGCTCGTCGCCCGGCACGTGTGCGCCTACACCCGGGGCCTGCAGGGGGCCGGGGTCGGCGCGGTGGTCAAGCACTTTCCCGGTCACGGCGACACCGCAACCGACTCGCACCGCGCCCTGCCGACGATCGGCGTGGACGCCGACACGCTGGGCACCCGCGAGCTGGTGCCGTTCGCGGCCGTCGTACGGGCCGGCACGCTGGCGGTGATGACCTCGCACATTCTGGTGCCGGCGATCGACCCCGACCTGCCGGCCACCCTGAGCGCGCCGGTGCTGGCCCTGCTGCGCGAGCGTCTGGGCTTCACCGGCGCCATCGTCAGCGACGCGCTCGACATGGCCGGTGCCAGCGCCGGCCGCGGCATCCCCGAGGCGGCGGTGCTGGCCCTCGCCGCCGGGGTGGACCTGCTGTGCATCGGCACCGACAACACCGCTGAGCAGCTGGCCGAGATCCGCGCGGCGGTGGTGCGTGCCGTGGCGGACGGACGGCTACCGCAGCGGCGGCTGTTCGAGGCTGCCGGGCGGGTGGCGGCGCTCGGGCAGGCGGTGGCCCGTTCCCGACAGGCCCGACCAACGGAACCAACGACCGGGTCTGGGCAGGCTCAACGGATTGAACCACTCTCTCTCACCGCAGCCGGCTTCGCGATCAGCCGTCCGATCGACCCCGTGCACGCACCCGTGCTGCTGCGGCTGGACTCGCCCGCCAACATCGCGGCCGGCCCGACCGTGTGGGGGCTGGGCGAACACCTGCGGCAGCAACTGGACGCCGCCCTGCCCGGCTGCACCCTCCTCACCGTGCAGACCCCCGGCGACCTGGACGCCGCCCTGGCCGCGGCCACCGGGCGTCCGCTGGTGGTGCAGGGCCGTGACCTGGCCCGGGTCCCGTTCCTGGTCGCGGCGGCGCAGACCGTGCGCAGCCGCCGTCCGGACGCCGTGCTGGTCGAACTCGGCTGGCCGGATCCCGCCACCGCCACCTCGCCCGACCTGGTCACGTTCGGCAGCGGAACCGGCCAGATGGTGTGCCTGATCGAGCTGCTGCACCGGGGCACCCGATGAGCCGCGGCGACGCGCAACCGCCCACGCTCGGCATCGACGTCGGCGGCACCAAGACCCAGGGCATCGTGCTGGACGGTGACGCCCGGGTGATCGCCGACCGGCGGGGACGCACCGAGACCGGGCCGTCCGGCGTGATCGCCACCGCCCTCGCCGTGGCCCGGGACTGCCTGCGGCTGGCCGGGGTGGGCACCGCCGAACTGGGCTCGGTCGGCGTCGGCATTCCGGGCCGGGTCGACCACCGCACCGGTGTGGTGTGCACGGCCGTCAATCTGGGCATCGGACGACTCGAACTGGGCTCCGTGCTGAGCGCCGAACTGGGCGTGCCGGTGTACGTCGACAACGACGTCAAGGCCACCGCACTGGGCGCGGCCGATTACCTGCGGGCCGGCGAGGCCGACCTGACCTACCTGAATCTCGGCACCGGGGTGGCCTCCGCCACTCTGATCGGCGGACGCCTGGTGCGCGGCACGGACAACCTGGCCGGCGAGATCGGGCACGTGCCCGTCGACCCCACCGCCGGACGGTGCGCCTGCGGCCAGCAGGGCTGCATCGAGGTGCTGGCCGGCGGTGGTCAGATCGCGAACCGGCTGGCCGCCGGCGACTCCGGGCTCACCCTGAGCACCCTGCTCGCCGCCGCCGAGGCCGGGGACCAGGCGGCGACGGACGAGGCGCTGCGCATCGCAACCGGCATCGCGACCGCCGTCCAACTGGTGGTGCTGGCGCACGGCTCGACCCGGGTGGCGCTGGGCGGCGGCGTCGTCCAGACCGCTCCGGGCCTGGTCGACCTGACCCGGCGCCTGCTCGACGAGCGCGCTCGGCAGTCGGAGTTTCTCGCGTCCCTCGACCTGGCCGGCCGGATCAGTCTGGTGCCGGCCGAGCATCCGCTGGCCGCGATCGGCGCCGCGTTGGTCGGACGCGCGGGCGTCGCCGACCTGCGCTGGGAACGCCCTGTAAGAATGGAGCCAGCATCGCGCGAAAGGCAGTCATGACCCAGGGCAATCCGCAGTTCCCCCAGCAGCAGTACCCCCAGCAGCCGGATCCGTATCAGCAGGCCTACGGTCAGCCCCAGGGCGGCTGGACCGCTCAGCCCGACCCCAACGTCCAGCAGTACGGGCAGCCCGGCTACGGCGGCCAGCAGAACCCCCAGCCCGGTTACCAGCAGAGCCATGACCCGCAGAGCTACGACCAGCAGGGGTGGGGCGCGGCGGGCTATCAGGACGCCGGCGCCGGTCAGCAGGGTTACCCGCAGCAGCAGTATCCGCAGCAGGGGTATCCGCAGGCCGGGTACCCCGCCCAACAGAGCTACGGTCAACCCGCCTATCCGACGTCCGCGCAGCCGCGCTCGCCCGTGCTGGGCATGATCGCCCTCGGCGTGGTGGTGATCTGCACGGTGGTGTTCGGTTGGGTGATGTTCCGCATGGGTGCGCTGCTGGGGCCGGTGCTGGCCACCAGCTACGGCACCATCAACGAGCAACAGATGACCGAAGAACTGCTGCAGCGCCTTGGCACCACGGGCCTCCTGCTGCTCAACGTGGGCACCTACGGCGGCATCGCGGGCTGGATCGCCGGCATCGTCGCCACCGCCACCAAGCGCGGCCGCTCCTACGGGGTCTGGGCGATCATTCTCGGCGTGCTCGCCCCCTTCATCGGCCTCGGCCTGATGCTGGCCGCACTGATGCCCTACATCAACGCCTGACGGGTAATGGGGACGGTTCTTTTACCTGTCGAATCCCAGCTCCGGACGCATCGTTGGCGACTTCCTGGTGCGCGCCCAGCCCCCCTCCGACCGGTAATGGGGACTTTCCTTTACCCGTCGAATCCGACTTCCGAACGTATAGTTGGCGACGATCCCGGTGCCCGTCCAGCCCCCTCCGACCGGTAATGGGGACGGTTCCTTTTCCTGTCGAATCCCAGCTCCGGACGCATCCTGGCGACGGTTTCGGTGCCCGTCCAGCCCCCTCCGACCGGTAATGGGGACGGTTCCTTTACCCGTCGAATCCGACTTCCGAACGCATAGTTGGCGACGGTCCCGGTGCCGGTCCAACCCCCTCCGACAGGAAAAGGAACCGTCCCCATTATCAGCCGCCCAGTGACGACCGCCCGGTGCCCGTCCAGCCCCATCCGACAGGTAAAGGAACCGTCCCCATTATCAGCCGCCCGAGGCGTCCGACTCGGCCTCGGCGATGTCGGCATCACCCAGGCAGTCCGAATCGAGCCAGCCGTACGGCAGCACCACCCGTCCACGCGGGGCACCCTGACGTCCGCGGGGCGAACCGAGTTCGGACGCGGGGTACGGCACGTCCGCGTCCAGGGTGGCCAGCAGGCCGGCCAGCTGGGCAAGTGACTCGACGGTGGAGAGCGCGCGCCGCACCTCGCCACCGACCGGGAACCCCTTCAAGTACCAGGCCATGTGCTTGCGCAGGTCGCGCAGGCCGTGGGTCTCGCCGTCCAGTTCGGCCAGCAGCTCGGCGTGCCGGTACACCATCGCGGCCACCTCGCCCAGGGTGGGCAACGCAGGCGCCGGACGTCCCGCGAACGCGGCCGCCAGGTCACGGAACAGCCATGGCCGGCCCAGGCAGCCCCGTCCGATCACCACGCCGGCGCAACCCGTCTGCCGCATCATCGCCAACGCGTCGGTTGCCTCCCAGACGTCGCCGTTGCCGAGCACCGGCAGGTCCACCGAGGCCACCAGCTCGGCGATCCGCGTCCAGTCGGCCTCGCCGCCGTAGGCCTGCTTGACGGTGCGGGCGTGCAGGGCGATCGCCGCGCAGCCGGCCTCGCGGGCGATCCGTCCGGCGTCGAGGAAGGTCTCGTGCTGCTCATCGATGCCGAGCCGGGTCTTCATGGTGACCGGCACGCCGAAGGGTTCGGCTGCGCGCACCGTGGCGGTCAGGATCGCGGCCAGCCGGTCGCGCTTCCAGGGCAGCACTCCCCCGCCGCCGCGCCGGGTGACCTTGGGCACCGGGCAGCCGAAGTTGAGGTCGACGTGCGCCACCCCGAACTCGGCGCACAGAATCGTGGTGGCCTTCGCCATCACGTCCGGGTCGACGCCGTACAGCTGCACCGATCGGACGGTCTCGCCCGGGTCGAATCGCAGCATCGCGAAGGTCTTGGGGATGCGTTCGACCACGGCGCGGCTGGTGATCATCTCGCACACGTACAGCCCGGCACCCTGCTCGCGGCACAGTTGCCGGTACGCCGCATTGGTGATGCCCGCCATCGGCGCCAGCACCACGGGCGGATCGACCGGAATCGACCCAAGGGTCAGGGCCCCGGTCTGCAGGGAACGCATCGGACCAGCCTAACCGGCGTGTGCAGCGTCGCCGTCAGCGCACCGGGTTCTCCGAGAGCCGGTAGCGGCCGAAGGCGGGCAGCATGATCGCCGCGATCACCACGCCGACAATCACCAGCACACCACCACCCGCGGTGGTGGCCGCGGTGCCGATGCTCTCGGCCGCCCACCCGTGCAGCACGTCCGCGATCCTCGGGCCACCCGCGACCACGACGATGAAGACGCCCTGCAGCCGTCCACGCACGTTGTCGTCGGCGGCGCCCAGCAGCATCGACTGCCGAAAGGCCGCGGACGCCATGTCGACCGCCCCGCCGAAGGCCAGAGCGGCCACGGCGACGGCGAGCATCGCGATCGGCGCGGACGGCGCCAGCCACACCGCGACGCCCGTGACGATGATCGCGGCACCCCAACCGATCACCGCCCAGATCACGGCCAGACCCTGCCGATCCACCCGCGACACCCACCCTGACAGCACTCCGCCCAGCACCGCGCCGGCCGGCATGGCGGCGAACAGCAAAGCGAAGGCCGGACCGCCCTCCACCGGGCCGCCGAAGCTCTCATGCGCGATCTGCGGAAACAGCGCGCGCGGCATGCCGAAGACCATCGCGATGCCGTCCACCAAGAACGAGGTGAGCAGAATCGGGTGACCGAGCAGGTAGCGCAGGCCGTCCAGCACCGACCGTAGGCCTGGCGTGCCGCGATGCTCACCGGCCGGTGGCAACCTCGGCAGGCTGGTCACGGCCCACAGCGTGGCGAGCAGAAACAGCGTGTCGATCAGGTACAGCAACGGAAACCCGAAGACCGGGATCAGTGCCCCGCCGATCAGCGGGCCGGCGATGGCGCCCGCGCTCATCACGGTCATGTTCAGCGAGTTGGCGGCGGGCAACTGGTCCAGCGGCAGGAGGGCCGGCAACACGGCGGTGCGGGTGGGCTGATTGACCGCGAAGCAGGCCTGCTGCAGGGCGTAGACAACGAGCAGCAGCCACACATCAGTGTGCGGTTGCAGCGCCAGCAGGCAGAACAGCGCGCTGGTCGCGATCAGGCCCGCAGTGGTGATGATGAGCACCGTCCGGCGGTCGAAATGGTCAGCCAGCGCCCCACCCCACAGGCCGAAGACGATCAAGGGGATCAGGCCGAACAGGCCGGTCAGGCCCACCCAGGCCGAGCTGCCGGTGAGGGTGTAGATCTGGGCCGGAACCGCCACCACCGTCAGCTGGGCGCCGACCACCGTGACGACATTCGCCACCCAGAGCCGCCTGAAGGCCGTCGCCCGCAACGGGCGGGTGTCGGCCAGAAAGCCCCGGAGTCGTTGCCGCACCGGGGTAGCCAATCACCTTCGAGGTCACGACGTGGACGCTGATCTCGCAGCGTGACCCTGCGGGGGTTGCGGGATCGGCCGGTTTCGGGTGCGCTTGCCTGCATGAGCGAGCACAGCCGGGTGATGGCGGGATTGGCGGACGTACCCCGGGCACGCTTCCTGCCCCCGGACGTCCGGGCGCTGGCGGCGGTGGACGCACCGTTGCCTATCGGATACGGCGCCACCAACAGCCAACCCTGGACCGTCCAGTTCATGCTCGAACTGCTGCACGTGCCGGTGGGCGCCACGGTGCTGGACGTCGGCAGCGGCTCGGGCTGGACGACCGCACTACTCGCTCGGCTGACCGGGCCGACGGGCAGCGTCCGCGGGGTCGAGATCGTGCCTGAGCTGGTGACGATGGGCCGCACGCACCTGGCCGGCTTCGACCTGCCCTGGGCACGCATCGAGCAGGCGCTGCCAGGCACGTACGGGCTGCCGGACGAGGGGCCGTTCGACCGCATTCTGGTCTCGGCCGATCCGGGCGAGATTCCCCCTGAACTGGAGCAGCAGCTGGCCGTCGGCGGACGGCTGGTCGCCCCCGCGTCCGGGGTGATGTGGGTGGTGGATCGCGACGCCGCCGGCTGGCACCGAGAACCCGTGATGGGCTACCGGTTCAGCTTCGTGCCGCTGGTGTAGCCCGGGCGCCGATTACGGTCGTCGGGTGTACCAGCACCGCGGCCATTAGGCTGACGCCATGAGCTTCATCGTGCATTTTCTGCCCGCCGACCTCGCCGCGGCGCCCAAGCCGCTCGGCGATCTCGATGCCGGCCGCACCGCCGATCCGTCGGACGACGAGGCGGTCGAGCTCAGCGCCGACGAGATCGCGACCTGGGACGGGCTGCACGGGCGCCTGGTCGAGTTGTTGCCGGCGGGATCGCACGACGTCACCGCCACCGCGTTCTCGCGGCAGCTGGTGCACGACGCGTCCGGTCTGCTGGTCACCTGGGCCCACGATGACTACCGGGCGTCGGTGCCGTTCTGGCGCGAGAACGTCAGCTTCGGCGTGCTGGACACTCTGGCCGAGGTCACCGAGGCGATCGAGGCGGCCACCGGCCTGGTCGGCGTGGACGAGATCAGTGAGGCGCGCTTTCTCGATCACCGCGACCAGGTGAACGAGACCTTCGCCGGTGTCGCCGACGGCTTCGAGCAGGCCATGGAGCATCAAACCGTGCTCGGCTGGCTGCGCGAACCGTTCCGCCGGCGCTGAGCCGCTCGCCCAACTATTTTGCGCTCGCCTAGGTTGGCGAGCGCGAAATAGTTAGGCGAGCGCTGGGTGGCTTAGCAGCCGATCAGGCGCTGCGCCAGGTACCCCTGCACCTGATCGAGCGCCACCCGCTCCTGCGCCATGGTGTCCCGTTCGCGCACCGTGACCGCCTGATCGTCCAGGGTGTCGAAGTCGACGGTGACGCAGAACGGGGTGCCGATCTCGTCCTGTCGGCGATAGCGGCGTCCGATCGCCTGGGCGTCGTCGAACTCGACGTTCCAGTTGCGGCGCAGCTTCGCGGCCAGATCGCGCGCGGCCGGCGAGAGCCGCTCGTTGCGCGACAACGGCAGCACCGCCACCTTGACCGGCGACAGCCGCGGGTCGAGCTTGAGCACCACCCGGGTGTCCACGCCGCCCTTGGTGTTGGGCGCCTGATCCTCGGTGTACGACTCGACCAGAAACGCCATCAGCGAGCGGGTCAGCCCGGCCGCCGGCTCGATCACGTAGGGGATGTAGCGCTCGTTCTTGGCCTGGTCGAAGTAGCTCAGATCGGTGCCCGAATGCTTGCTGTGGGTGCCCAGGTCGAAGTCGGTGCGGTTCGCGATGCCCTCGAGCTCGCCCCAGCCGTCGCCGCCGGCGAAGCCGAAGTCGTACTCGATGTCGACGGTGCGCTTGCTGTAGTGCGACAACTTCTCCTGCGGATGCTCGAAGAGGCGCAGGTTGTCGCGGCTGATGCCCAGGTCGACGTACCAGTCGGTGCGGGCGTCGATCCAGTGCTGATGCCACTGCTCGTCCGTGCCCGGCTCGACGAAGAACTCCATCTCCATCTGCTCGAACTCGCGGGTGCGGAAGATGAAGTTGCCCGGCGTGATCTCGTTGCGGAAGCTCTTGCCCACCTGGCCGATGCCGAACGGCACCTTGACCCGGGCCGAGTTCTCGACGTTGCGAAAGTTGATGAAGATGCCCTGCGCTGTTTCGGGACGCAGGTAGTGCAGGCCGGACTCGTCCTCGATCACGCCGAGATACGTCTTCAGCATCATGTTGAAGTCGCGCGGTTCGGTGAACCGGCCCAGGGTGCCGCACTCAGGGCAGTTGATCTCGTCGAGCCCGGACGGCGCGCGGCCCTTCTTGTGCTCGAAGTTGTCCAGCAACTGGTCGGCCCGGAAGCGCTTGTGACAGCTCAGGCACTCGGTGAGCGGATCGGAGAACACCCCCACGTGACCCGAGGCCACCCAGACCTGCCGGGGCAGAATGATCGAGGAGTCGATGCCGACCACGTCGTCGCGGCCCTGCACCACGGCCTTCCACCACTGCCGCTTGATGTTGTCCTTGAGCTCGACGCCGTAAGGGCCGTAATCCCACGCCGCCCGGGTACCCCCGTAGATCTCACCGCACGGATAGACGAAACCCCTGCGCTTGCACAGGCTGATCACATTGTCGAGGCGACTGGCCACCGAAACTCCTTGTGAGTCGATGCGTGCCCGGCTGGCACGCGAGGGTCCACGTTACCGGGTTCGGGGCAGGTTCTCGCCCACCTCGGCGGCCCGGTCGTACGCGCCCGGCTCGTCGATCGCCTCGCTGAGCAACGGCACCAGCACGAGCTTGGCGCTGACACCGTTGAAGCTGCGTCGATACGAGCCGACGTTGCGCCAGGTACTGACCAGGCACCACAGATCGGGCTCGTCCAGGTTGCGCAGCAGCTCGGCGCTGAGGTTGCCGTCGCATTCGGAGAGGAACGCGACCGCGGCCGCCGCCCGAGCCACGAAGGCGGCCTCGTCCACAACCCGGAACCTGTTCACCGCCAGCACCTGGCCAGGCTACTGCTGCGTGCCGGCGCTGAGCAGGATCGGGGGACGGTTCCTACTTCCTGCTCACTGACGTGTCAGTGAGCAGGAAGAACCGTCCCCCATTCCCGATCAGCGCAGGAACCGCCCCCGTTCCCGGTCACCGGTCGACGTGGCTGAGCGAGCGCAGGCCGCGCTCCAGGTGCCAGTTGGCGAAAGCGCTGACCAGTCCGCTGGCGGTGCGCTGCGCGCGTTCGTCCACCGCACGGGTGGCCGGCCAGTCACCGGTCAGGAGCGCCGCGAGGTACCCGATCACCGCCGCGGACGGCAGCGCGGAGGCCGGTGGACGGCAGCGCCGGCACACCATGCCCCCGGCCTGCGGGTTGAACGCCTCGTGCGGCCCGGGCTGACCGCAGCGGGCGCAGTCGGACAGGCTGGGTGCCCAGCCGGCCACGGCGACCGCCCGCAGCAGGTAGGAGTCCATGATCATGGTGGCCGGACGAGGCCCGTCCGCGGTGCCGGCCGTCATCGCATTCAGCGCCCCGACGAGCAGCAGAAACTGCTGCAGGGAGGGCTCGCGCTCTTCGGCGACGAGTCGATCGGCCGTTTCGAGCATCACCTGGCCCGAGGTGTAGGCGGTGTAGTCGCCGCCGAGCGGTTCGGTGTAGGCGTGCAGCGTGACCGCCTGGGTGACCACGTCGAGGGTGCGCCCGGTGGCGAACTGGGCGTCGATGTGGCTGAACGGCTCCAGCCGTCCGCCGAACTTGGACGTGGTGCGCCGCACTCCCTTGGCCACCGCCCGGATCTTGCCGTGGCGGCGCGACAGCAGAGTGATGATGCGGTCGGCCTCACCCAGCTTGTGGGTGCGCAGCACGACCGCCTCGTCACGATAGGTGGGCACGGTTCATTGTCGCCCACCCGGCGCAGGTCACGCGGTCAGCCGCGCCTGGACGACCACGCTCACGGTCAGGTCCTCGGGCTGCAACTCGATGCCGCTCAGCACGTCGTCGGCCATCTTGGCCCCGGCACGCCCCATCATCGCCATCGGCGCGGCCTCGGCGGCCGCGAAGGCCCGCCGGACGCTCGGCGGCTCACCCAGCAGCCCCGGATCGGACAGCTGCGCGAAGCTCACCTCACCGGCACCCGCGGCCTGCGCCATCACGGTGGCCCGGTCGCGTGCCTTATCGACCGCCCGGGCCAGGCACAACGTCTCGAGTCGTTGCCGGGTCTCGTCGGTCAACCGCCACTCCACCCAGTCGAGTTGCACGCCCTCGACGCCACCGAACTGCGCAGCCACGTCGGCAAGCGCTGCGAAGTCGGTGAAGTCGGCCCACACCTGGGCGCTGGCCCGGAACAGCGGCGGCTGCTGCTTGCCCTTGACGATCGGACGCCACGACGAGGTGCTGATCGGCCGCACCACAATCTCGGCCACGGTTCCGCTCTCGTGCAACCGCTTGAACTGCTCGTGCAGGGTGTTCACGGCCTGGGTGGCCTTGCGCAGCACGTCGGCCTTGTCGGTGGCCTCGGCGCGGGCGCTGGCGTGCAGTCGTCCGATCTCGGGCTGGACGGTCTCGTCATGACTGGCCTGGACGCTGATCTCCATCGGTGGTTCCTCTCGTCACGTCGTCGCGCCGAGCATATGCACCGGGACCACGCGCCCGCGCGCCGTTGGGTGAGATCAGCGCTGACCGAGCAGCACCCGGACGACGTTGGGCCGGGCGGGCACGTCTCGGCCACCCGCTCCGACCCCGAGCGCCCGCAGGGTCATCGCCGGCAGCGGCTCGCACACCTGCGCGAAGCAGCGCAGCAGGGCCATGCCGGTGGGTGTGGCGAGCTCACCCAGCTCGCCGCGGCCCACCACCTGCGCCGGGCCTTCGCTGACCACCCCGTCGACACCGGCGGTGATGTGTCCGAGCGGTATGGAGTCGCCGGCGTCGTCACGCAGCGCCTGCGGTGCGCCCGGCGCGGGGTCGTCCGAATGCTCGATCGGTGCCGGACGGGACACATCCCAACCCAGCGCCAGCTCGGCGACGGCCGGCACCGGTACCGGCAGGTCGCCGTGCGAGGTGCGGATCCGGCCCGAACCCAACGCCACCGGCGATGCCGACACCGAGTCGACACCGAGCAGGCGCAGAGCCTCGCAGTCACCCACGATGTCGGTGAGCACGTCCAGGGCGGCCACCTCGTGCATCGTCACCGCGTCAGCCTGCAGCCGGTGCCCGCGGCCGTAGGCCTCGCCCAGGCGCTGCAGCGTCCGCAACGACAGCTCACGCGTCGCCGGGTGCAGGTCGCTCTGCTCGATGGTGGCGCGCAGCTGCGGCCACGAACGCGAGCCGCCCCCGGTCGCGGCGATGTCGACGTGCAGCTTCGTCGCCCGCAACCCGGCCCGGGTGACCTGCTCGGAGCGCAGGACGATGTCGGCACCAGCCACTGCCCGGACGGCCGCCTGAACCGCCGCCAGGTCGGCGCCGGCATCGATCAGGGCGCCCATCAGCATGTCTCCGGCCACCCCGGCGGTCACGTCCAGCCATGCGTGCATGCTCGTCATCATGGCGTATCGGGGGTGGTTGTCCCGTCCAGGCTCAGGCGCGGAGACAGGCCGCAAGCAGGCACACCCAGTAGTCTCATCGACGTGCCGAAGCAGCCGCGCCCACCCATCCCGCATGCCAGCGGGGCCCGTCCGCCGGTGATCCCACGCAAGGCGATGCCCGAACACGTCGCTATCGTGATGGACGGCAACGGACGCTGGGCCAAGGCCCGCAACCTGCCCCGCACCGAAGGCCACGCGCGCGGCGAGGATTCGCTCTTCGACGTGATCGAGGGCGCGGTCGAGATCGGCCTGAAGTACCTGTCGGCCTACGCCTTCTCGACCGAGAACTGGCGCCGCTCACCCGATGAGGTGCGCTGGCTGATGGGCTTCAACCGTGATGTGATCCACCGCCGGCGCGACCAGTTGGACGCCATGGGCGTGCGCATCCGCTGGGCCGGACGCCGGCCCAAGCTGTGGCGTTCGGTGATCCGCGAACTCGAAGAGGCCGAGGAACAGAGCCGGCACAACGAGGTACTGACCCTGCAGTTCTGCGTCAACTACGGCGGTCGCGCCGAAATCGTGGACGCCGCCCGCGCCATCGCCAAGGCGGCCCAGGCCGGCCGGCTCGACCCGGATCATCTCACCGAGAAGACCTTCCGGCGCTTTCTGGACGAGCCCGAGATACCCGACGTCGATCTGTTCGTGCGCTCCTCGGGCGAGCAGCGCACGTCCAACTTCCTGTTGTGGCAGTCGGCTTATGCCGAACTGGTTTTTCTCGACCGGCTCTGGCCCGACTTCGACCGCCGCGACCTGTGGCGCGCGATCGAGCTCTACGCCGACCGCGACCGCCGCTATGGCGGCGCCCAGCCCAACATCGTCCAATAGGAACCGCGGGTCGAGCTTGTGAGACACCGCTGGTCGAGCTTTGTCGAGCCCGTTGTCTGGCCGCGGAGGCTTCACCGTTGCGTTCGCCTCGACGTAGCTGAGATCCCGGCATCCGCCGGGATGACGGCCTTCACAGCCGCATTCGCCTCGATCCAGTAGAGATCCCGGCATCCGCCGGGATGACGGGATCCGCCGGGATGACGGGATCCGCCGGGATAACGGCATCCGCCGGGATAACGGCATCCGCCGGGATGACGGCATCCGCCGGGATGACGGGATCCGCCGGGATGACGGGATCCGCCGGAATGACGGCATACGCCGGGATGTGGCTCGGCTTGGCCGTGAGTCGGGGCGATCCATTCCAGAGCCGAGCGCATGACGCTCATGTCGCTGCCGGGCTCACGCCGGGTCACCAGGGCATGACGTCGTCGGACCCGTCCGAGTACTGGTTACCGTGCGCCGAGGCGGGGTCTGCGACGGCTTGGGCGAGGCATTCGCCGTACCGACCCGGGTTGTCGGCGAGCAACTCCAGATACGGGTCGATCACGTCGCTGGTCTGCAGCACCTCGAACGGATCGAGGTCGTCGCCGAGTTCCCAGACCACCTGGGCCAACGCGTCACCGATGTCGTCGTCCAACTCGGCCCAGTCGGTGCACGGCAGCACCACGAAGGCCAGCGCGTCCCCGCCCATGGAGTACAGCGCCATCCGGATCTCGAACCGGCCGGTCATCGCATGGTTGAGCCCGAGCAGCGCGGCGTGCGGGCCGGCAGCAGCATCCACGGGTTCGACCGCTACCCCGCTCGCCCGGGCACAGGCCGCGGCGATCGCCTGCGCATCGTCGCTCTCGCGCACCCAGAAGACGCGCCGCGAATCGAGAAACGTCTCGGCCAGCGGGTCGTTGGCGGCGTCCATTGCGTGATCGATGAGCGGCTGCATGGTGAGGGTGAGCCTACTGGGGTGGACGCGGCCCGGTTCAGTCGGCGCCGAACTCCATCGCCCCGAACTCCATCGCGTCGTCTGCGGTCCCGTCGTCGAGTTCGGACGGGAACACCGTTGCGGTCAGCTCGGTGATGCCGCGCGCCTCCCCCGGCTCGAGCTCGCCGACCAGGGCCGACACCGCGCCGCCCACCAGGCCCAGGTGTGCGTACTGCTCCAGCCGGGTGCGCGAGTCGGCGATGTCGAGATTGCGCATGGTGAGCTGACCGATGCGATCCACCGGGCCGAAGGCGGCATCGCCCACCCGCTCCATGGACAGCTTCTCGGGGTGGTACGACAGCGCCGGGCCCTCGGTGTTGATGATCGAGTAGTCGTCGCCCCGGCGCAGCCGGACGGTGACCGAACCGGTCACCGCCGAGCCCACCCAGCGCTGCAGCGACTCGCGCAGCATCAGCGACTGCGGGTCGAGCCAGCGGCCCTCGTACATCAGCCGGCCGAGCCTGCGGCCCTCGGCGTGGTAGTTGGCGAGCGTGTCCTCGTTGTGGATCGCGTTCAGCAGCCGCTCGTAGGCGATGTGCAGCAGCGCCATGCCCGGCGCCTCGTAGATGCCGCGGCTCTTGGCTTCGATGATGCGGTTCTCGATCTGGTCGGCCATGCCCAGCCCGTGCCGTCCGCCGATCGCGTTGGCCTCGCGCACCAGCGCGACGGCGTCGGCGAAGGTGACGTCGTTGATGCGCACCGGACGGCCCTGCTCGAAGGCGATCGTGACGTCTTCGGTGGCGATCTCGACCGCCGGATCCCAGAACCGCACCCCCATGATCGGCTCGACGATCTCGATGCTGGCTGCGAGCGACTCGAGATCCTTGGCCTCATGGGTGGCCCCCCAGATGTTGGCGTCGGTGGAGTACGCCTTCTCTTTGGAGTCGCGGTAGGGCAGGTTGCGTTCGGCCAGCCACTGGCTCATCTCGGCGCGTCCGCCCAGCTCGCTGACGAAGTCGTGGTCGAGCCAGGGCTTGTAGATGCGCAGCCGCGGGTTGGCGAGCAGTCCGTAGCGGTAGAACCGCTCAATGTCGTTGCCCTTGTAGGTGGAGCCGTCGCCCCAGATCCACACATCGTCATCGCGCATCGCCCGCACCAGCATGGTGCCGGTCACGGCACGTCCGATCGGGGTGGTGTTGAAGTAGGTGCGACCCGCCGAGCGAATGTGGAAGGCGCCGCAGACCAGCGCCACCAGACCCTCTTCGACCATGGCCGCCGTGCAGTCGACCATGCGGAAGATCTCGGCGCCGTACTCGCCGGCGCGTCCGGGCACCGAGTCGATGTCGGGCTCGTCGTACTGGCCGAGGTTGGCGGTGTAGGTGCACGGGATCGCCCCCTTCTCGCGCATCCAGGCGACGGCGACGGAGGTGTCGAGGCCACCGGAGAATGCGAGACCGACGCGCTCGCCGATCGGGAGTTTGGTCAGAACCTTGGGCATGGGAACGATCCTATGGGCCCGCCGCTACCGCCGAACGTGCGGTCTCACACGCCGGGGTGGCTCGCCAGCAACGCGTCGATCGACCGCAGGCCGGCCGGCGTCAACAACGATCGGAGGATCGGTGCGCTGGCCCCGCGCATGGCCGCAATCACCGCGTCCAGCGGTATCGCGGGAAATGACACGGTGAGCGAGGCGAAGCCATGCACGGTGCCCCACAGGATCAAGGTGGTCAACTGCGAGTCGACCTCCGGACGCACCAGACCCTCGGCCTTGGCCGCGTCGAGATTGCGGACGATCGCCTGCAGCGACGGATCGTCCCAGGTCTGTCCGCGGATCACGCCGTCGCGGCCGGGGCCCATGAAGAGGATGCGGTAGAGCGCCGGATGCTCTGCGGCCCAGAGCAGCACGGCCTGACCGCGCGACACCAGCGTCGCGAGGGTGCCGTCGACATCGAGCTCGGCGACCCGGTTCTCGATGTGCTCGGCCAGCTTGCCGAACTCGGCCTCGCAGGCCTGCCACAGCAACTCGTTCTTGGTCGGAAAGTAGTAGTACAGAGCGGGTGGTGTGCAGCCGACCCGGTCGACGACGGCGTCGATGGACACCGCAGTGACGTCACCGGTCTGCATCAGCAGCTCGATGACGGTGTCGAGAATGTCTTGTCTCAGTTGTCCGCGTGGACGGCGCGCCACTTCGTGCCCTTCGGTTGCGACCGGCTGGCCGGCCACCACGTTTGCATTCGAAACCTAGCAGCCGAAGCCGGCTGTCGCGCCCTCAACGCGAACACGCGGACGAGCACGCACCGGCGTCCCGCCGCCACACCTGTGGGGACGGGACGCCGATGTGGACGGTGCCGCCGAGCGTCAGTCGGTGGTGCGGGCGGCGCGGTTGAGCGCGCCGATCACCGCCTTCTGCGCCGCAGTGGCGATCGATTCGTGCATGCCCACGCCCCAGATCACCCGGGTGTCGTCGCCCTCGCCGATTTCGGTCTCGACGTACGCCACCGCGACGGCGTCCGTGCCCGAACTGAGGGCGTGCGAGGTGTAGTCGAGCACCCGCACCTCGTAGCCCAGAATGCTCACGGCGTCGGCGAAGGCGTCCAGCGCCCCGTTGCCCTCACCGACCAGCGTCTTCTGCACACCCTTGACCTTGACGTTGGCGGTCACCGTGTAGCGGCCGCCGTTGCTGATGTCGGGCACGCTGAGCAACTCCAACGGCTCGGAGTCGCTCAGGTACTCGGCCTCGAAGATGCGCCACAGCTCGGCCGGGGTGACCTCGCCACCCTCGGTGTCGGTGTGCTGCTGGACGACCCGGCTGAACTCCATCTGCAGCCGCCGCGGCAGCTCCAGGTGGTGCTCGGACTTCATGATGTAGGCCATGCCGCCCTTGCCGGACTGGCTGTTCACCCGGATCACGGCCTCGTAGGTGCGTCCGACGTCGTGCGGGTCGATCGGCAGGTACGGCGCCTCCCAGGCGATCTCGTGAATCCCCTTGCCCTGCGCGGCGGCCTGGTTGGCCAGCGCTTCCAGGCCCTTCTTGATGGCGTCCTGGTGGGAGCCGGAGAAGGCGGTGTAGACCAGATCGCCCGCGTAAGGATGGCGCGGGTGGACCGGCATGTTGGTGCAGTACTCCACCGTGCGACGGATCTCGTCGATGTCGGAGAAGTCGATCTGGGGGTCGATGCCCTGGCTGAACAGGTTCATGCCCAGGGTCACCAGGCAGACGTTGCCGGTGCGCTCGCCATGACCGAACAGGCAGCCCTCGACCCGGTCGGCCCCGGCCATCACCGCCAGCTCGGTGGCCGCCACCGCCGTGCCGCGATCGTTGTGCGGATGCAGCGAGATCGCCACGTGGTCGCGGTTGCGGACGTGCCGGCCGAAGTACTCGATCTGGTCGGCGTAGGTGTTGGGCGTCGAGCGCTCGACGGTGGCGGGCAGGTTCAGGATAATTTCGCGGCCCTCGGACGGTTGCCAGACGTCCATGACCGCGTTGCACACCTCGATCGCGAAATCGGTCGGAGTCTGCGTGAAGATCTCCGGGGAGTACTGGTAGCCGAACTCGACCTCGCCCAGGTTCTGCTCGGCATACTTCATCACCAGTTCGGTGCCCCGGGTCGCCATGGCGATGCACTGGGCCTCGTCGATGCCGAAGACCACCCGCCGGAACAGTTCCGCGGTCGCGTTGTACAGGTGGATGGTCGCCCGCTGCGCCCCGATCAGGGACTGGGCGGTGCGTTCGATCAGGTCCTCACGGGCTTGGGTGAGGACGCTGATGGTGACATCGTCGGGGATGGCGTCAGAGGTGATCAGGCTGCGGACGAAGTCGAAGTCGGTCTGTGAGGCCGACGGGAAACCGACCTCGATCTCCTTGTAGCCCATCCGCACCAGCAGGTCGAACATCTTCTTCTTGCGGCTGGGGGTCATCGGATCGATCAGCGCCTGATTGCCGTCGCGCAGGTCGGTGCTCAGCCAGCGCGGCGCCGCAGTGATCTTCTTGGCCGGCCAGGTGCGGTCGGGCAGGTCGACGGGCACGAAGGGTGTGTAGCGATCGAACGGCATCGGCGACGGCGGCTGTACCGGTGTGGGCTGTACGCGCGTACCGAACTGATTGACGGTGATGGTCATGGCGTCCTCTGAGCTGCGGGCTGGAGATTCAGGCGCGTGCAAACACTCCGCAACGAGGAAGCCTGAGAGCTAGTTCGAGGCCTCGCTGCGGCAGCCAAGGATGAGGCTGACCAATGCCATGCGCCACACCATACCCACACATCTCCGGATTCGTCACGCCGTCCACGCCGGTTTTGGGACGGCGCCGGCCGCTGAGTCCGGCTACAACTCGCGTCCATCGACCACCTCGGCGAAGTCGGCCACCTCTCTGCGGAGCACAGCGAGCGCCTGTTGACTGACCGCAAGCCAACGCTGCTTCTCCTCAGCTGAGGTCCACCCACCGTCGTAGTGGAAGTGATCCGCCCAGAGCTGGTAGCTCTGACGGAGCAGTTCGGTCAGCTCAGGCGACAGCTGGTAGTCGGCCGGCTCCATCGTGTAGTTGCCGGGGGGTGCCTCCCACAGTGGCCAGGGGTGCCCGTATTCGAAGAGGAACCGGATCGTTCTGGTCACGCACCGATCCTGGCACAGCCACCTTGAAGCCGCGGCGATCGCTCGGGCTGGTGGACGTCGTCGCGCCGGTCTGGGCGCGGGCTGCTGGTGGGCCGGCTCGTAGACTCGCGGTGTGGACCTGACGGTGGTGGCGACCGGCAGCCGCGGTGATGTGGAGCCGTATCTGGCGTTGGGTCGGGCGCTGGTTGCGGCCGGTCACCGGGTGAGCTTCGTCACCACGTCCGATTTCGTGAATCTCGTCGCTCGCTGCGGGTTGGGTGTGGTGGAGATTCCCATCAGCGTCAGGGACCGGCTGGCCGACCCGGACGTGCGACGCGACCTGCAGCAGCGTGGGCCGATCGTGGCCTTCAGGACCCTGGCGACGTTGGCGCGTGATTCGGCGCAGCTGGCGGCGGAGGTGGCGAAGGAGGCCGCGGCCGGGTCCGATGTGGTGGTGGCGGGCCTGGGTGGACACCAACCGGCCCTGGCGGCGGCCCGCGCCCTGGGTCTGCCATTGGTGCGGGCGTTCAACGTTCCACTCACCCCCACGGCCGCCTATCCGGGCGCGTTGTTCCCGAACTGGCCGGCCGGGCCGGGCGGCCTGCTGAATCGCGTCTCGCAGGTGTTGAGCCGTCGGGTTGTCTGGACGGCCAACCGCCAGTCGCTGCGCGGCTGGACCGATCCGTTCGAACTGTCCCGGTATCCCTGGCTGCTGTTGTACGGGATCAGCCCCTCGTTGCTGCCCCAACCTGCCGACTGGCCAGCGGGGATCGTCCAGACCGGCTTCTGGTTCAACCCACCACCGGAGGGCTGGCGACCGCCCGAGAAGCTGCTGGCATTCTTCGACGAAGGACCGGCCCCGGTGTACATAGGTTTCGGGTCGATGACCGACGAAGCTCCCGAACAGACCATCGGGCTCGTGCTCGATGCGGTCGACATGTCCGGGGTTCGGGCGGTGGTGTCGTCCGGTTGGGCCGGGCTGGGCGCCACCGACCTACCCGACACCGTGCAACTGGTCGGCGATGTGCCGCACGAGTGGTTGTTCGCCCGCACCAGCACCGTCGTCCACCACGGTGGGGCGGGCACCACGGCTGCCGGCCTGCGGGCCGGCGTCCCCTCGATCATCGTGCCGTTCCACGGCGACCAGCCGTTCTGGGGCCGGGTGATCCACGAGCGCGGCCTGGGGCCCAGACCGCTCCCTCGGCCACGGCTCACGGCCGTCGCGCTGGCCGAGGCCCTGCGTAACGCAAGGAACCTCGGATGCGTGAGGCCGCAGCCGGAATCGGTGCGCGGATCCGATCCGAGGACGGTCTCGGCGAAGCAGTGCACGCCATCGAGCGCCAGGTTCCACACCGCCACTGACCGCTGCGGTCGAGGTCGGCACGGGTGGGACGATGCGGGCCACACGCTCGACCAGCGGTAGGGGTGTCGACGAGTGCGACCAGCGGGTTGCGAGATCCCGGCATCCGCCGGGATGACGGGTCCTTTGGTCTCGACACGCGCGACCATCGGGTTGCGAGATCCCGGCATCCGCCGGGATGACGGGTCCTTTGGTCTCGACACGCGCGACCAGCGGCGCTCGACACGCTCGGGCAGGATTGGCCCCGTGCAGTTCTCCGATCAAGCGCGCCGAGCCCGCCTGGCTCGCCGGCATGCCCTGCACCCGGATCACCGGCACTCCCACCCGGCGGACGTGGCCCTTGCGATGGTCGCGCTGCACGCGACCGATCCGTCCACCGTGCATCTGGGGGTAGCGGCGAGACTGCGGGAGGCGTCCGTCCAAGCGGTTGAGAACGCCCTCTACGAAGAACGCAGCCTGATCAAGCAACTCGCCATGCGCCGCACGCTGTTCGCCCTCCCCCGCACGGTGCTGCCGGCGGTCTGGGGCAGTGCGTCGGCCCGGGTGGCGGCGCAGCAACAGGGTCTGCTGGGTCGGGATCTGGAGCGGCACGGACTCACCGACGATGGTGCGGCCTGGATCGAGCGAGGCCGCGAGGCGGTGCTGGGCCGGCTCAAGGGCGGTCATGCACTGTCAGCCAGACAACTGCGTGAAGAACTGCCGCAGATCGACGGGCGCACCCGGCAGCTCGACGGTGGCGGCCGGTGGCAAATGTCGAACCTGGCCTTCGCACCGCGGCTGCTCACCCTGCTGGGCGCCGAGCACCTCATCGTCCGAGGCCGCAACGAGGGGCACTGGCGCACCAGTCGTCCGGTCTGGACCTTGATGCAGGAGTGGCTCGGTGAGCAGCCGGTCACCCTGACGGCGGCGGACGGCTACGCCGAACTCGTCCGCCGCTGGCTGTGGACGTTCGGCCCCGGCACCGAGGCCGACATCACCTGGTGGCTCGGCGCCACCAAGAGCGCCGTCCGGGCGGCGCTGGTCGCCATCGGGGCGGTGCCGGTGACGCTCGATTCGGGTGCCACGGGCTATGTGTTGCCCGGCGACGAGGTGCCCGACGACGAGCCCGGCGACGACTGGGTGGCTCTCCTGCCCGTGCTCGATTCGACCCTGATGGGCTGGAAGGAGCGCGACTTCTACGTCGCTCCCCCGCTGGTGCCGTACCTGTTCGACAGCAACGGCAACGGCGGCACCACCGCCTGGCTGAACGGCCGGGTGGTCGGCTGCTGGGTGCAGGACGACGACGCCCGGGTGATGGTGGTGCCGTCCCAGCCGCTGGCACGCGTGCACCGACGAATGCTGGACGCCGAGGCCGAGCGGCTGACGTCCTTTCTGGACGGTGTGGTGATCGCCAACGTCTACAAGTCGCGGCTGATGAAGGGCGAGCCGTTGCCGTGACGGCGCCCTTGGTGAGTGGAAGGAACCGTCCGCCAGAAGCTTCTCAGCGTCAGTCGGGGACGGAGGACAGCTCGTCCGAGCCCCAGACCCCGGAGGCCTCGTCGCCGCGCACGCCCAGCTCGGTGTTGGTGGCCTCCCCGGTGCCTGGCAGGTAGTAGCGGGCCTGGTCACGCGACAGGCCGGTGAGTTGCAGCAGGTCGATCGCCAGCGAACGCATCACCGACAGCAGCGCGCTGTGCCGCCAGTCCCTGGGGTGGGCGAGTTCGGGGGCGCAGTCGGCGGCCAGGTCCTTGGCCCGGGTGCGCGCCTTCCACGGTGGGTACCAGTGCCGCACCGAGTCGGCCAGCCCGTGCAGGACGGCCGAGGCATCGTCCAGCAGGGCGGCGGCTTCGGGGTCGGGACCCGATTCGTCCACCACGCCGCGGGACTGCCGCAGCAACATCTCGGCGGTGTGGACGGTGCGCGTGCTGAGTTCGAGCTGGCGGCCCAGCTCGTCGACCTGCGGACGGTGTCGGCGCATGGCCGGGTTGAGCGCGATGATCTGCGCCGACGACTTCCAGACGGTTTGGGCATCGTCGAGAATCCGCTCCACGCCCCGCAGTTGTGCGTGCGCGTCGCGCACGTGCTCACGATTACCTGTGCGCAGTCCTTGGGCAAGCATGCCCAAGGCCGCCGCCAGCTCCACGAACAGGTTGCTCACGTAGCGCCGGGGCCGGATCAGCACGTCCCCCGGCAGCAGGACGGCCAGCACCAGCGCCACCGCCGCGCCGACCAGCGCGTCGATCAGCCGGGACGGTCCGGCGCCGGTCAGCGAGCTGGCCAGGGTACCCATGCCGATCACCACCATCGCGTTGACGCCCGACTGCACGGTGAACAGGTCACCGCGGTCGAGGACGCGGGCGATCAGCGCGCCGATCAGCAGGCCGAGCGCCAGCTGCCAGCCGCCCGCGCCGAGGGTGGCCAGGATGACCTCGCCGATCCCGACTCCAATTGCAGCGCCGGCGCCGATCTCGAGCACCTTGCGCGGCTCCCGGTTGTAGGTGAAACCGAGACAGATCCACGCAGCGACCGGAGCGAAGAACGGCGTCGGGTGACCGAGCAGGTCGTGTGAGATCAGGTAGGCGATCCACGCAGCCACGGCGGCGGTCAGAATGGGGACCAGCGAGCCACGCATCCGCCGCAGGCCCTGCCGCAGCCACAGCCCGGCCAGCACCAGCCGGCGGCGGGAGTCGAGCCGGGTCCAGGCGTCCTCGGCCAGCGACGACACGTTCGCGGCCAGCCCCGTGACCGACCGCGGCGCCGGGGTGTCGCGGTCCGGATCGGTCACGGTGGTCAGTGTAACGCCCGGTCCGGGCACGCTCCGCGGGCGGGTGGGGCCGCGTCCAGGCACGAAAGTCGCTGCATAAAGAAGGCACCGGTAGTGGTGTGTCTTCCAATTGGGTTGCCGCTCAGCGGTGTCTGAGTGAGTGCATCGCAAGGCCGACGAGGGAGTCGTACCGGGTCGTACGGCGACCGAGGAGAACGCCGCGAGGTGCGTGCTCAGGCGTCGCTGAGTGGTGACTCAATTGGGAGACACACCGCTGGCCCACAGGGTTCGCACAGCGTCGGAACGCAAGCTCGAAGGCATGAGCAGCCCGCACAACCCGCAGAACAGCCCCCAGTCGCCTCGTCCGGACGATTGGACGTGGCAGGCCCCCACCCAACCCCAGCCGGCGCAGACGCCCGCCGGGCACGCACCAGGAAACACCTTCGGGGGCTACCAGCACCTCGGCGCTCTGCCGACCCAGGCGCCGGCGGCTGCGGCCACCCTCACCGCGCCCCCCAAGCAGCGCTCACGGGTCGCCATGTTCGTCGCATCGACCGCCATTGCGGCGGTGGTCGGAGCCGGTGCGGGCATCGGCGGCTATGCGTTTCTGGGCTCGCAGGTCGGCAGCTCCACCACCCCGGCGATCAGCGCGGTGCCGGTCGCCCAACCCACCACGCTGGACGGCAGCATCACCGCGGCGGCCGAGCAGATTTCGCCGTCGGTGGTCACCATCACGGTGCGCAGCGGGCAGAGCGGCGGCATCGGTACCGGCGTGGTGCTCGACACCGAGGGCCACATTCTGACCAACGACCATGTGGTCAGCGAGGCCACCAGTACCGAGGGCATGTCTCGCGGCACCGCCTCCAGCAGCATCACCGTCACCTTCGCGGACGGCACCACCGCCGAGGCCACCATCGTCGGCACCTCGGCCAACAACGATCTCGCGGTGATCAAGGTGACCGGCGTCGGCGCGGACCTGCTCAAGCCGGCCACGTTCGCGACCTCCGACTCGGTCACCGTCGGGCAGAGCGTGGTGGCGGTCGGTGCGCCGCTCGGGCTCAGCGAAACGGTGACCAGCGGCATCGTGTCGGCCATCGCCCGTCCGGTGCGTTCGGGCACCACCGGTGAAGCGGTCTACCAGGCGGTTCAGACCGACGCAGCGATCAACCCCGGCAACTCGGGTGGCCCGCTGGTCAACCTCAACGGGCAGGTGATCGGCATCAACGCCTCCGGCGCCACCCTGTCGAGCGGGTCCTCGTCCGAGCAGTCGGGCAGCATCGGCCTGGGCTTCGCGATCCCCGCCGACGTCGCCGTCCGGGTCGGCAACGAGCTGATCGCCAACGGCAAGGCCGAGGACGCCTACCTGGGCATCAAGCTGACCTCGGACGACGCTTCGTCCGATGCCACCTCCGAGGGCGTCACGCTCGCCGAGGTGACCGCGGGCGGTCCGGCCGCCGAGGCGGGCCTGCAGACCGGTGACGTGGTCACGTCCGTGGACGGTGTGAACACCACCACGGCGGACGGCCTGATCGCCGCGATCCGGTTCCACGCGCCGGGTACGACGGTGACGATCAGGTACGAGCGCGACGACGTGGAGGGCGAGGTCGAGGCCACCCTGGGCTCCGCCTGAGGCAGGCCGGGTTACCGCTCGCCCAACTATTTGGCGCTCGCGAAGCTTCGCGAGCGCCAAATAGTTGGGCGAGCACCCATGGACCCGGTGGGTTCGGCGAGCACCCCTGTACCGGTGAGTTGGGCGAGCACCCATCTACCGGTGAGCTCGGCGAGCACCACGTGACCGGGCAGCCGCTCAGAACCCCAGCCGGTTCAGGTACTTGGCGTTGCGTTGCCAGTCCTTGAGCACCTTGACCTTCAGGTCCAGGTGCACGGGCGTTCCCAGCAGGGCCGTGAGTTGCGCACGGGCGGCCGTGCCGATCTCGCGCAGCACCGATCCGCGATGCCCGATCACGATGCCCTTCTGGGAATCCCGCTCGACGATCAGGGACGCGTACACGTCCAGCAGCGGCCGGTTCTCGGGACGTCCCTCGCGCAACCCCATCTCGTCCACCGTCACCGTGATCGAGTGTGGCAACTCCTCGTGCATCTTCTCCAGCGCCGCCTCGCGGATGAGTTCGGCGATCATCGTCTCGGTGGGCTCGTCGGTGACCTCGCCGTCCGGATAGTAGGCGGGCCCCTCGGGCAGCTGCGCGATCAGCACGTCGGCGACCAGGCCGACCTGGTCGTTGGTCAGCGCCGAGACCGGGACGATCTCGGCCCAGCGAATGCCGTGCGCCTCTTCGAGTGAGGCGATCCTGATCAGGTGCTCGGCCATGCGCTGCTTGCTCACCAGGTCGGACTTGGTGGCCAGTGCGATCAGCTTCGGACGCTTCGGCAACTTGGCGATGTCGGCGACCAGATACTCATCACCGGGGCCGATCCGCTGGTCGGACGGCAGGCACACCCCGATCACGTCCACCTCGGCCCAGGTGGCATGCACCAGGTCGTTCAGCCGCTCGCCGAGCAGGGTGCGGGGACGGTGCAGCCCCGGGGTGTCGATCAGGACCAGCTGGGCGTCCGCTCGGGTGACGATGCCGCGGATCGCGTGCCGGGTGGTCTGCGGACGCGAGGATGCGATCGCCACCTTCTGGCCGACGATCGCATTGGTCAGCGTGGACTTGCCCGCGTTGGGTCGTCCGACGAAACAGGCAAAGCCTGAGCGATGGGTCATCAGCTGGCCCGCTTCGCCGACTCGGATGCCAGCTGAGTGGCGGCGTCCACGCCCTGATCGGCCGGGTCGGCCTCGGGCTCCTCGACCAGCGACGCCAGCACGGTGAGAATGTTGTTGCGGCGTCCGATACCGCGTTCGGCGACCAACTGGATGCCCTCCCACTCGACCACGGAGCCGGGGATCGGCACCTTGTTCAGCTCTTTGCCCATCAGGCCCAGCACGGTGTCGACATCATCGTCGTCGACCTTGAGGCCGAACAGCTCGCCCAGATCGTCCACGCTGAGCCGGGCCGAGACCCGGAACCGGTTCGGGCCGATCTCGACCGACGGCGGCAGTTCCTGGTCGTACTCGTCCACGATCTCGCCGACGATCTCTTCGAGGATGTCCTCGATGGTGGCCAGGCCGGCGGTGCCGCCGAACTCGTCCACCACGATCACCACGTGCGAACGGGTGAGCTGCATCTCGCGCAACAGCTCGTCCACCGGCTTGGAGTCGGGGCAGAAGGTCGGCGGCCGCATCAGCGACTCGACGGTTTCGGTGGCCTGGGCGCGCGGGTTGTCGTACATGCGCCGCATCGCGTCCTTGAGGTAGAGCACGCCGCAGACGTCGTCCAGGTCTTCACCGATCACCGGAATGCGGCTGAAACCCGACCGCAGCGCCAGCGAAACGGCCTGTCGCACGGTTTTGGTGCGTTCGATGTAGACCATCTGGGTGCGCGGCACCATCACCTCTTTGACGATCGTGTCACCCAGCTCGAACACCGAGTGGATCATCTTGCGCTCCCCCGCCTCGATCACGTCGGACGCCTCGGCGTAGTCAACGAGCTCGCGCAGCTCGGCCTCGGAACTGAACGGCCCGTCGGCGAACCCCTTGCCGGGGGTGAGCGCGTTGCCGATCAGGATCATCACCTGCGGGATCGGCCCGAGCACCGTGGTCACCATGGCGAGCGGACGGGCGGCGGCCAGCGCCACGGCGTCCGCGTTCTGCCGGCCCAGGGTGCGGGGGGCGACGCCGAGCAGAATGAACGAGACCAGCACCATGATGCCGACCGAGTAGAGCACCCGCTCCCAGGTGGCGCCGAAGCGTCCGGCAACGAACAGGGTGACCATCACGATGGCCACGATCTCCATCAGGATGCGCACGAAGAGCAGGGTGTTCAACGTCGGCGCCGGATCCTGGGTGATGTTCACCAGCGTCTGAGCCCCGCCACGGCCCTCGTCGAGCAGGCGCTGGGCGCGGCTCTTCGAGAAAGACTGCAGCGCTGCCTCGGCGGCGACCAGCAGCGCGGCCACCAGCACGCAGGCTGCGGCAACGGCCAACTCGAACCATTCGATGTCGGTCAACAGGGTTTCATTCCTCGATTCGCACGCCCGGAGAGTCGAGACCGCAGTCTACGGCAGTGGAACCCGGTGAAGCCTCGGCCGCGCAGTACCCTGGCGAGGTTCCGGACGAGGAGTGCACGTGGCTGATGCGGTGAATCTGGTCATTCTTGGCGCCTCCGGCGACCTGACCCGTCGGTTGCTGCTCCCTGGGCTGGGCACGCTGCTCACGGCCGAACCCAAGCGTGCGGTGCACCTGATCGGGGCGGCCGCGGATGAGCTGACGCAACAGCAGTGGCAGCAGCGGGTCGCCGAGGCGTTGCGGGACGGCGGCAGCGACGCCAGGGCCATCGACACCCTGATCGCCGCAACGACATATGCGCGCATGGACGCCACCAGCGCCGACGACCTGGGCACCCTGCTGGGTGGGCTGACCGGCCCGGTGGTGCTGTACTTCGCCTTGCCTCCGGCCATCAGCATGAAGACGTGCGAGGCGCTGAGCAGGCTCACGCTGCCCGATCAACTGAGTCTGGCGATCGAGAAGCCGTTCGGCACCGACCCGTCCAGCGCCCAGCGGTTCAACCGGCTGCTGACCGGCCTGGTCCCCGAGAACCGCGTGTTTCGCGTGGATCACTTTCTGGGCAAGTCGACCATTCTGAACCTGCTCGGCCTGCGGTTCACCAACCGTTTCTTCGAGCCGGTCTGGAATCGAGAGAACGTCGATCGCATCGAGATCGTCGCCGACGAGACCCTGGCTCTGGAGGGCCGCGCGGGCTACTACGACCACTCGGGCGCGCTCAAGGACATGATTCAGAGCCACCTGCTGCTGGTGATGGCACTGCTCTGCATGGAGCCGCCCAACCGCATCGCGGCCGAGGATCTGCGCAGCCTGCAGGCCGATGTGCTGCGCGCCACCCGGCTGTGGCAGGACGACCCGGTGCAGGCATCCCGGCGGGCCCGCTACACCGCCGGTCGCATTGACGGGCGCGACGTGCCCGACTATGTGGACGAGCCCGGGGTGGATCCCGCCCGGTGCACCGAGACGCTGGCCGAGGTGACGGTCGAGATTCACAGTGCCCGCTGGCATGGCGTCCCGATCCGGCTGCGCAGCGGCAAGGCGCTCGGCGACGGCGTCCGGGCGATCAGCGTGGTGTTTCAAAACGCCTTCCAGCCGGAGGGCTTTCACGATCAGGCCCAGCCCAACGTGGTGGTGATCGGTATGGCCGACGAGTCGCTGCAGGTGCGGGTGAACACCAACGGGGCCGACGACAAGTTCACCCTGGAAGAGACCGTGCTGAGCGCCGATCTGGGCGACAGCCCGATCCGGCCCTACGGCGAGATCCTGGCGCACATCATGGACGCGGACCCGCTGTTGTCGGTGCGCGGCGACGTCGCCGAAGACTGCTGGCGCATTCTGGGCCCGGTACTGGACGCCTGGAACGCGGACCGGGTGCCACTGGACGAGTATCGGGCCGGGTCGTCGGGGCCGACCAACTGGAACTGAGCCACCGGCGGGCGCAATTGGCGGTGTCACGCCGGATTGTGGTGGTTATGAGGCGGCTCGGCGGGTCTGGTTCCGGCCCGCGCCGGCAACCGCCACTTTGTGGTTGATATCAATACCTCCGGGGGGTATCTAGATCAACCATAGAGTCGCGGCGGCCGCGTCAGCCCGCCGGACCCCCATTCATATCCACCAAAAAGTGGCTCAGGTGATCCGCCGGACTGATCGGTCAGCCTCGGTGCGCCGTCCACGCCGCGATGAGGCGGTCGTTGAGGTCGAACATGACCTTCTTCTCGTCGGGTTCGGCATGGTCGTGGCCGAGCAGGTGCAGCAGGCCGTGAATCAGCAGGTAGTCGGCCTCTTCGTCGGCGGTGCGGTTCGAGGCCGCCGCCTGCGCCGCGGTGACCGTGGGGCACAGCACGATGTCGCCGAGCATGCCCAGCGGCGGCTCCTCGCCGTCCTTGGGAGGACGCAGCTCGTCCATCGGAAAGCTGAGCACATCGGTGGGGCCGGGTTCGTCCATGTACTTCTCGTGGTAGCTGGCCATCGTCGGCTCGTCCACCAGCAGCACCGACAGCTCGGCCTGGGGGTGGATGCGCAGGGCGTCCAGGGCGAACAGGGCGAGGGCGACCAGCCGCTGCTCGTCGACCGGCTCGCCCGACTCGTTGTTGACCTCGACGCTCAACTCAGTGCTCCAGCTTCTTCGTCGTGGACTCCGTGGATTCGAACCGGTCGTAGGCGGCGACGATGCGTCCGACCAGCTTGTGCCGCACCACGTCGTGATTGGTCAGCCGGCAGAAGGCGATGTCGTCGACGCCGTCGAGAATGCCCTGCACCATGCGCAGGCCCGAGCGGGTGCCGGTGGGCAGGTCGACCTGGGTGATGTCGCCGGTCACCACGATCTTGGACCCGAAGCCGAGCCGGGTCAGGAACATCTTCATCTGCTCCATGGACGTGTTCTGCGCCTCGTCCAAGATGATGAAGGCATCGTTGAGCGAGCGGCCGCGCATGTAGGCCAGCGGCGCCACCTCGATCGTGCCGGCGGTCAGCAGTCGCGGCACCGAGTCGGGGTCGACCATGTCGTGCAGCGCGTCGTACAGCGGCCGCAGGTACGGGTCGATCTTGTCGGTCAGCGTGCCGGGCAGAAAACCGAGGCGCTCACCGGCCTCGATGGCGGGGCGGGTCAAGATGATGCGGTTGACCTCTTTGGCCTGCAACGCCTGGACGGCCTTCGCCATCGCCAGGTAGGTCTTGCCGGTACCGGCCGGCCCGATGCCGAAGACCACGGTGTGGGCGTCGATCGCGTCCACGTAGCGCTTCTGGTTGAGCGTCTTGGGACGAATGGTGCGGCCGCGGGTGGACAGAATGTTCTGCGTCAGCACCTCGGCGGCATGCAGCGACTCGGCCTGCAGGGCGGTCATGCCGACCACCCGTTCGACGGCGTCGGCGGTGAGGCCTTGGCCGGTGCGCACGATGGTGATCAGCTCGGTGAGCACCTCGGCGGCCACGGTGACGTCGGCGGGCGCGCCGGTGAAGGTGATCTCGTTGCCGCGCACATGCACGTCCGCGCCGAGCTCACGCTCCAGAATGCGCAGAAACTCGTCGTGGGGCCCCAGCACGTTGACCATGTCGACCGACGCGGGCACGGTGACCCGTCGAACACCGGTTGGCTGGGTCACGCTGCTGTCGGCTTCTCGCATGTTCCTCCTCGACTTGGGACGGGGGGAAGCTTAGTGGTGTGCCACCAACGTTCGCCGTGTGGAGCGGCGTCCGGCATGCTGGGCGCCATGCAGCTCGACGAGGCCCTGGACCGCGCCGCAGCCTTGGCCACCTCCGGAGGGCGTCGCCTGCTCGGCCTGGTCGGGCCGCCGGGCGTCGGCAAGTCCACGCTCTCGGCCGCACTGCAGCAGCGGCTGGGAGAGGCGATGATCGTGGTCGGCATGGACGGCTTCCACCTCGCCAACGCCGAACTGATCCGGCTCGGTCGTCGGGACCGCAAGGGTGCGCCCGACACCTTCGACGTGGACGGCTACGTCGCCCTGCTGACCCGGCTGCGCAGCCAGCCGGGGCCGGTGTACGCGCCGCGGTTCGATCGTGATCTGGAGGAGTCGATCGGCAGCGCCGTGCTGGTGCCGCCGCAGGTTCCGCTGGTGGTCACCGAGGGCAACTATCTGCTCTACGACGAGCATGGCTGGGGCGCGGTGCGTCCGGTGCTGGACGAGGTGTGGTACCTGCAGCTGGACGATGCCGAGCGCCGGCGCCGGCTGGTGCGGCGCCGGCTCGGTCACGGCGACACGCTCGAACGCGCCGAGTACTGGGTCGAGAACGTGGACGAACTCAACGCCGCCCTGGTCGCCGCCACCCGTCAGCGCGCGGACTCGGTGGTGCTCGTCTGAACCGCGGGCGTTTGCTCGCGCACGAACGTCGCCAGCAGCACAACGGCCAAAGCGCCGAGCACGATCACACCCAGCGCCCCCCGCAGGCCCAGCACCTCGGCCAGCCCGCCGATCACCGGCGGCCCGAGGAGAAACGCGGGCCACTCCCCCAGGCTGATCAGGGCCACCGCCTTGGCTGAGGGCACGGTCGGCTGGTTGCCGGCCAGCGTCATCACGGTGGGCACGATGCAACCGCTGCCGATGCCCACGCATGCGAACCCGACCAGCGCGGCCGGCACGGTGCCGACCAGCAGAGCGATGCCCAGCCCGAGCGCGGCGAAGCCGGCCGAGAGTTGCAGGAACAGCCGCCGTCCGATGCGTTCGACGATCCGGTCGCCGACCAGTCGCACGCCGGCGATCGCCAGCGAGTAGCCCACCAGGGTGAGCGAGCCCAGCGCGATGCTGCCGCCCAGGGTGACGGTGTACTGGGCGCTCCACTGCACGGCGCCGCCCTCGTTGATGGAGGTGAGAAAGCCGATCGCGGCCAGCAGCACCAGTTGCGGCGTCCAGGACCGTCCGGGCGCTTCAGCGGGCAGGGCGGTCACGGGTTCGTCCAGCGAGGACGGGTCGTCCGCCGCCGTCCTGTGGGTGTCGGGCAGGAATCGCAGGGTGGCGGCGTACAACGCGCCCAGCAGCAGGCTGGAGGCCGCGAGCTGAATCGAGGGCGACAGCAACAGCAGGCCGGCCAGCACGCCCAGCAGGCCGCCCAGAAACTGTCCGGCGCTGTACCAGGCGTGGAACGACGAGATGATGGTGCGGCCGTAGTCGCGCTCGACCTCGACGGCCAGGGCGTTCATCGGGCCGAACAGCAGGCCCTGCGCCACGCCGAGGGCCAGCAGAAAGACCACCATCACGACGATGTTGCTGGACGCTGCCGCGGCGGGTGTGATCAGCAGCATGCCGATCGCGCCGATCACGGCTGGACGGCGGGCGCCGGTTCGGGTGATCACCCGCTGCAGCACCAGCAGCGAGGCCAGCACGCCCAAAGGCATGCCCAGCACGATCAGCCCCCACTCGCCGTCGCTGACGCCGAGCTGAGAGCGAATGGACGGGATGCGTCCGGCCCAGCCGCCCATCACCGCACCGGCCAGCACGAACAGCACCGAGACGGCGGCCCGCTCCCAGCGCACCCGGCGCGGAACGGCAGGCTGCGTCACGCTCAGTACCTCGCTGGTCGGATCGGGACGGCCCGGGCGCGGACCGCCGTTCAGCCTATCGCCGGCTCGTGCCCGGACCTGGCTCGCCCGTCACCCGCCGTCACCCCTCCCCGTCGAAAGCCGGGATCTCTGGCCGCACATTGTCATTCCGCTCCCCGTCATCCCGGCGAAGGCCAGGACCTCTGACCGATACAACTGACGAATTCGACTCAACGACTATCCCAACGGCGAGATCCCGGCATCCCCGCTCCCTCGTCATCCCGGCGAAAGCCGGGATCTCATCACCCACGCACTGATGAATTCGACTGATAACTTTCCCATCCGCGAGATCCCGGCATCCGCCGGGATGACGGTGATGGGCCTCCATCCCATCCAACAGAAATCCCGGCATCCCCGCTCCCCGTCATCCCGGCGAAAGCCGGGATCTCATCACCGACTGCACGGACGAAGTCCGACACAACGACCATGCCCGGTAACGGCGAAATCCCGGCATCCGCCGGGATGACAGTGATGGGCCTCCATCCCATCCAACAGAAATCCCGGCATCCCCGCTCCCCGTCATCCCGGCGAAAGCCGATCTCATCACCGACTGCACGGACGAAGTCCGACACAACGACCATGCCCGGTAACGGCGAGATCCCGGCATCCGCCGGGATGACGGTGGCGGGCTGCAACCCACCGTCCAGGGATCCCGGCGTGCGCCGGGATGACGAGTCTCCTGGTCGGCGCCCTGAGCTGGGCGAGATCCCGGCATCCGCCGGGATGACAGTGATGGGCCTCCATCCCAACGGCGAGATCCCGGCATCCGCCGGGATGACGGGTTACAACCCCCGTTCCGCTACTGGCCCTGCGTCAGATCCTGCTCGTTGGTGGCCTGATCGGATTCGCTGTAGTCGCCGGCACCCTGCCCGGACGCCTGCTCACCACCCTCGGACGGTGGGCCGCTGTGCAGCATCTGCTCGGCCTTCTCGTCCGAGACCGGGCCCTTCACCTCGGAATCGCCGAAGCCGGACGAGATGTCGCCGCCGGCGTTGGGGTCGTTGCTCATCGGAACTCCTTCGATAGGTTGCCAGCACGCTACCCGCACCGGGTCGATCACCGACAGGGCCGCACGTCCCTATTCACCGCTTCGGGCGAACCGGTCCGTGGCCGCGAGCAACTCGGCCGCGATCGCCGGTTCGCTCACCGCGTGACCGGCCAGCACCTGCCGATAATCCGCCTCCGGCCAGGCCTGATGCAGCTGCCACGCCGTGATCGCGGGGCACGGCAGGTCGTAGGCACCCTGAACGATCACCGCCGGAATGTGCCGGATGCGGTCCACTTCGGCGATCAGTTGGCCCTCGCGAAACCAGCCCGCATGCACGAAGTAGTGATTCTCGATGCGCGCGAACGCGAGAGCGAAGGCCGGGTCGCTGAAGTCGTCCACCATCGCCTGGTCGAACTCCAGCGTGGACGTGGCCGCCTCCCACGTGGTCCAGGCCACCCCGGCCGGCTCGTGCACGGCCGGGTCGGGGTCGAACAACAGCTCGTGGTAGCCCGCGATGCGGTCAAAGCCGGACGGCAGGTCGCCGAACCGCTCGCGAAGCGGTGCCTCGTACGATTGCCACCACTGCGGCGCGAGGTTGGCGGCGCCGCCGTTGTAGTACCAGTCGAGTTCGCTGCGGCGCAGGGTGAAGATGCCGCGCAGCACCAACTCGGTGATCGCCGCGGGGTGGGTTTCGGCGTAGGCCAGAGCCAGCGAACTGCCCCACGATCCCCCGAACACCTGCCACCGATCGATGCCGCGATGCAGGCGCAACCGCTCCAGGTCGGCGACCAGGTGCCAGGTCGTGTTGGCAGACAGGTCGGCGCCGGACTCGCTGGCGTGCGGCGCGGAACGTCCACAGCCGCGCTGATCAAAGAGGACGATGCGGTACGCGGCGGGATTGAAGTAGCGCCGGTGCAGCGGCGAACACCCGCCACCGGGACCGCCGTGCAGGAACACCACCGGCTTGCCGGCCGGGTGGCCGCATTCCTCCCAGTACAGCGTCTGGCCGTCGCCGACGTCGAGGCGTCCGGACGTGTACGGCTCGATCGGTGGGTACAGCTCAGTTGTCGTCGTCATCGTCCTCGTAGTCGTCGATGACGTGCATGGCGGCCTCTTCGGCGCTCGCCGCGCCGCCCGAGATGCCCACCTCGTAGCCGATGCTCTCGGGCTCGATGTCGAGGTCACCGTAACCGCCGTCGGCGTCGACCAACCTGCCGGCCCGCCGCTTGCCGACCTGGCGGCTCTCGTCGCCGTCGTCGTTCCACTGCTCGGTGACCGGCGCCACGTCCGGCTCTTCCTGGGCCAGTCGCTGCTCGATGGTCTCGCCGTGCCGCATCTCGGCCGCAGTGTTGCCGTAGCTCTGCGCCGGTGACCACTTCTCGGGCGCGATATAGCCCTCGTCGAGCACGTCCGCCACGCCGCGGTCGATCAGCGTCTCGTCGGGCTGCAACTGGTCCAGCTGCTCGGACTCATCGGGCATCGTCGGGTCGAAGTCGGTCATGTGCCTAGCCTGCCATCTACGCTCACCGCAGGGCGAGGACGCACCCAAACAGGCGCGAATTCTGCGGGCTCGTGAGCGCGTGGCTCAGCCGCCCGAAGGGTCAGGTGGTTCGGGTTGCTCGGGCTGCCGCGGTGCGCCGGTGAGGCGGCGCCGCAGTCGCTGCCACATCCCCGGCCGAGCACTGCGCGTCGGCAAGGGTCCCGGCGTCGCCCACCCCGGCAGCGCCGCCGAGCCCGGGGGCACCGTCAGCGCGTCACGCAGCACGGTGCGGTCATCGGGCACGGACGCGTCCGGCTCGGCTGTCTGCGCACTGCCGGTCGCCGGGGTCGGCACGGGGGGCACGGGCGGCATCGATCCGTCGAGCGGGGCGCCGCATCGGGCGCACCGCGGGGCCGCCAGCGTCTGCTTCAGGCCGCAGGCGGGACAGGACAGGGCGGTCATGACCCTATTCTCGTGCCGACCCGTGCCGAAGTCACGGGGAGCGCTGCCCGCGCGGGGGGCGTCCAGAGCGGTCGGCTCAGGACGCGGTGAACACCAGTCCCGTCGACTTCGGCGTCGTCAGGGTGAGGGTGTCGCCCTCGATGGCGTAGCTGGTCGCTGCCTCAAGGGTGGCGAGCACGGACGCCTCCTGCGCGCCCTCCTGATCGGTGGGGCAGGCCATTCTGGTCGATGCCACCGGACCGACGGCGAGCGTGGCGTCCTTGATCGTCACCCCGGCGCGGAACGTGTTGCACGCCTTGCCGCTGAGGGCGGTGTCGGTGAAGGTCAAGGTGACCAAGGTGTCGGCGACGGGTGAGGACACCGCCTCGTTCGCCACGATGCCCGAGAGCGTCCAGGTGGTGCCGACCAGGGGTTTCGGGGTCACCTTCGGGGCCGCAGCCAGGGTGAGCACGGCGGTGCCGCCGGTGTTGAGAAGTTCGGCCCCGGTGGAGGCACTGCGCACCTGGGTCACCTCGCCCAGGGCGGCGGCGAAGGCCTGCTCCTGAGTGTTCAGCCGCTCGTCGGTGCAGGCCATAGCGGTCATGGCAACAGCGCTGAAGCTGAGCTTGCTGTCGGTTTGCGTGAATCCGGCCGAGAAGTTGTTGCAGGTCGCCGTGCCGCTCGCGCGTCCCTCGGCGAAGGCGATCGTGGGTTGCTTGTCGGCCAGGGTGGCCGCGCCCTTGATCTGCGTGACGACCCAGGAGGTTCCCTCCAGGGCCGGCGCGGTGGGCGCCGGCGTTGCGCCCGGCACCCCGGTCGATGCACAGGCGGCGAGTAGCAGCGCGAACATGAGTGTCAGTAGGCGTCGTGCGTGCATGACGCGTCCTCCTCGGCGAGGTCAGCCGCGAGTCCCGCGGCGGCTCCATGGTAGAGGCAAGAATCGGGGAGGATGTCCCGGTGAGCAGGAATCGGGGACGGTTCCGCATTCCTGCTCACGCGCGGCGTCCAACACAACCAGCTGGACGACGATCCGGCGAGCAGGAATCGGGGACGGTTCCGCATTCCTGCTCACGCGCGGCGTCCAACACAACCAGCCGGACGACGATCCGGTGAGCAGGAATCGGGGACGGTTCCGCATTCCTGCTCAACCCCAAGCCCAGGGTGAGCAAGAAGTAGGAACCGTCCCCCATTCCTGCTCAACCCCAAGCCAAGGCGGAGCAAGAAGTAGGAACCGTCCCCAATTCCCGCTCAACCCCAAGCCAAGGCTGAGCAAGAAGTAGGAACCGTCCCCCATTCCTGCTCAGGGACGACGGGTCACCAGCGAGGCCAGGTTGAGCCGGGCCAGCGGACGCCGCCACCAGGGCAGATCCCGCACCATGGCCGCGCGTGCCGCACGGACCTCCGTCCAATACTCCGTGACGTGCTGCTGGTCGATCTCGCCGCCGCGGAACACCGCGCCGTTGGCCCGGACGGCCAGGTCGGTGACGTCCGAGCGCCCGAGCAGCGCGCTCTGCTCGAGCCGGGTCGCGCTGGGCGGTAACGGACGCCCGACGTCGCGCGCGGCGTCCAGCACTTCGGCCCACCCGCCGGCAATGCGGGTGGACGGTGCCCCGCGGGTACGCCGGCGCCGCGCCCGCAGCGCCTTCGACCCCAGGATCGTGCCCATGATCAACGCCAGGACGCCCAGCGGCGGACCGACCCAACGCACCACACCCCAGAACGCCCGCCAGAACTGGTCGACGACCGGCAACTCGGAACGCGCCGATGCCGGGTCGGTGTCCGTCATCTCTTCGTACGTGCCCGGCGGGGGCACCGGATTCGGCGGCGGCACGTTCTGGATCGATTCCTGCTTGTTGTTCTGCTGCTGGTTCGGGTCGGGCTTCTTGCTGCGATCGGGGGTGAACACCGAGGCGGGCACCGTCACCCAGCCGTGGCCCTGCACCGACAGTTCCACCCAGGCCTGGACGTTCTTGCCGCGGACCTCGCCGCCGGCCGGCACCTCGGCGCCGAACACCACCCGCGCCGGATACCCCAGCCGGCTGGCCATCAGGGCGAACGCGGCGGCGTACTGCTCGTCCGAGCCGACGAACTGCTGCTCGGTGACGAATCGGGTGAGCCGGTACTGGCCGTGCCCCGGCAGGTACTGCTCCTCGCCGGCCCGGGTGCCGTCACTCCAGGCACCCTGCCGCAGCGCCTGCGCCGCCTGGCCCAGCTGCGCCCACTGCTCGGAGTCGCCCGCGGCCAGCCGCTGAGTGGTGGACGCCAGAAAGGCCGAGCCGGCGTCGTCCTGACGCTCACCGTCGCCGGGGGCCGGATCGCCGGTCAGCGCGGCGAACTGCGGCAGCGGCGCCGACGCGACGCTCAGCACATCGCCGGCCCGCAGCCGATCGGGCACGAAACCCTGGTCCGTGGTCAGGTTGAACCGGTAGTTGTCGCGGTGTTCCTGGGCGGACGCGCCGTCGAACCCGACCGCGGCCACCTCGCCGAGGCTGGGCACCCACGCGTTGAGGCTCGGGTTCGTCGCGTAGTCGGCGAGCACCGTCACCTGGGCGTCCACCACGCCGGCCAGCGGCGCGTTCGGCACCCGCGCGCCCAGCCGCTGGAAGCCGCTGCCGTCGACGCTGCCCTGCCCGAGGCCGCTCCAGGCCGCCGTCGACCAGCGGTCGAGCACGGCGAAGCGGAGCAGGGAGCCGGCGGCGACACCGTCCACCTGCAGCAGCGGCTTGTCCCAGTACAGCTTGAGATCCTGGCCCGAGAAGGTGCGAAAGCCGACCAGCGGCGTCGGGTACTGGCGGACGTCGATCGGCGGCTCGAGCTCGGAGCGCAGCACCGCGCGCGCCGTGTCGGTGCCGGGCAGCACCGGCGCCAACGCCAGCCCGCCGGCCAGCGCAGCGACCAGCATGCCGGCGCCCAGGGCGAGCTGGACACGTCCGGGACGGTCCGTGCCGAGCACCGTGCGGCGCCGCGGAAAGCGGACGGCCAGCCAGCCGATCGCGAGTGCGGCGAAGCCGAGCCCCTGCGCAACCAGCAAGGGGGCGTCCAGGGTGCCCAGCGCGATCACCAGCACCCACAACAGCAGCGGTGCCAGCAGCGCCGGCCACGCCGCCCGGGTGCGCCGCGCCACCAGCTGCCCGATGCTGGACGCCAGCAGCGCCAGGGCCAGCGGCAGGGCCAGATACGGCCCGGCGCCGTCCACCGGTGCCAGCGTGGTCAGGAACTCCATCCAGCCGGTGACCAGGGATCGGCCCAGAAAGCCGACCGAGGCCACGCTCGGCACGAACCCCCACACCGCGAGCTGCGACACCGCCAGCGGCCCGCCCAACACGAAGTAGGCAAGACCGGCCAATCCGACCGCGGCGGCCCACGACCAGCGAAACCCGTGGGTGATGTGCGCGGCCATCAGTCCGACCACGATCCCGATGCCGGCGACCAGCGCGAACCGTAGGCCGTCGAAGCTGGTCACGAAGCCGGCCAGCGCCACCGCGCACAACGCGAACACGAAGCCCGCGTCGACCAGATCGGCACTGCTCGGACGCAGCAACGCGAGCCGGGCGGTCAGCGTGCGTCCGGTCGAGGTGCCCGGAGCGGCCTGGGCGTGAATCACCCTCACTGCACGCTCACCCCCAGCAGCACCCGGGGCAGGTCGGCCAGCGTGCCTAGGGTCAGCACCGTCATGCCTGCGGTCTCGCGCAGGGCCATCGCGCCGCCCCGCTCGACGGTGATCGCGAAGGTGTGCACCTCGTGCGGCAGGTGGGCCCGCGCCCGCGCGAACGCCTGAAAGCTCGCCTGCGAACCGGCCACCAGGATCGCCACGCTGGCGTCCGGGGCCAGGTGGTTCAGCCG
This sequence comes from Micropruina sp., assembly GCA_016711205.1. GTDB lineage: Bacteria > Actinomycetota > Actinomycetes > Propionibacteriales > Propionibacteriaceae > Micropruina. The sequence goes on from JADJTM010000001.1 coordinate 1,138,250, forward strand.
TCCGGTGGCCTGCGCCAGCGACCACGGCCCGAAGCCGGCTCGCGAGAAGGTGTCGAGGGCCAGTGCCGGAACCGGCTTCTGGGCGGCGTGGTCGCCGCAGACGATGGTCAGATCCATCTCGTCGGTGAGTGCACGCACGGCGATCGAGGCACCCACCGAGATCGCCAACTCGAACTCGGACGGCTGCGCGTAGCAGGCTTCGTCGGCGTCCACCACCACGGCGATGTGACTGCGCCGGGTGTCGAGGAACTGCTTGACCAGAAAGGTGCCGTTGCCGCTGGTCGAGCTGACCTTCGCCGAGCTGCGCCAGTGGATGTAGCGCCGGTCGTCGCCCGGGGCGTACTCCCGCAGGGTGTGAAACGCGAGGTCGCTCATCGAGGTGTCGTTGGTGGTGTGACCCTCCAGGTCACGCAGCAGACCCGAGCCGAGCGGCTCCAGCGGCACCCGGCGCGGGTGCACGAACAGCTCGAGCCGCTGCGTCCAGACCACCTCGCGGCGCACCATGCCGAACGGGTCGCCGCGCTGCGTCACCACCGGACCGAGTTCGATCACCCCACGCTGCTGGGTGGGAATGATCACCACCTCGTCGTGGGTGGCGTTCGCGCCCAGCGGCGGCAGCGTGAACCGGCCCACCGCGGTGCCGACCGGAAACTCCAGCCCGGTGGGCAGCGCCGGCGTGCGGGCCAGGTTGGTCACCCGCACCCGGGCCGCGGACGACTCCCCCACCGTCACCCGGACGGGGTCCGCCTCGAGCTCGACCCGCAGGTTCATCCGGCCGATGGTGAACGCGCACGCGATGGCGAACGCAACCAGCAGGACCGCGGCGCACAGCGCCAGTTCGCCCCAGCCGAACAGCGCGGCCAGCAGCCAGCAGAAGCCGGCCAGGGCGAGCACCGTCCAGCCGAAACCGGTGACCGCGGCCAGCACCCGGCGCACCCCGTCCATTAGCGGACGGAGCGCCTGCCGCACCCCCTCGGTCGCCGCCCAGACCCGCCGGCCGAGCCGGCCCACCGGCGCGGTCACCCTCAGTGCACCGCCGATGAGGCCGCCCCACCAGCCGCGCAGCCGCACCGCGAAGGCGCGCGGGCGTCGCGGTGGGCGCTCGGACGGCTTCGGGCGTACGCGGGTGGATTCGGTCATGATGGCGGGCGGCTCAGGTCAGCCGGTCGGCGGGGGCGGCGACGGCGGCCACCAGCTCGTCGATCACCTGTTCGACGGTGACGCCCGAGAACTGCGCCTCGGCGTTGAGGATCAGCCGGTGGCTCATCACCGGCACGGCCAGCGCCTTGATGTCGTCCGGAATGACGAAGGAGCGGCCCTGGCTGATCGCCCAGGTCTTGGCGGCGCGCACGTAGGCCAGGCAGCCGCGCATCGACAGCCCGAGCTTCACCCGCGAATGGATCCGCGACTGTTCCGCCAGCCGGCTGATGTAGGCGAGGATCGCCGGCTCGACGTGCACCTCGCCCGCGAAGTTCGACATCTGCGCCACGGCGTGTGCGGCGATCACGGGGCTCACCTGCGCCGAGCGGTCGCGGTTGGCGGCCTGCGCCATCAGCTCAACCGCAACGTCGTGATCGGGGTAGCCGATCGAGCTCTTCATCAGGAACCGGTCCAGCTGCGCCTCGGGCAGCCGGTAGGTGCCGGCCTGTTCGATCGGGTTCTGGGTCGCGATCACCATGAACGGACGGCCCACCGTGTGCCGGACACCGTCGACGGTCACCTTCGACTCCTCCATCACCTCCAGCAGTGCCGACTGTGTCTTCGGCGAGGCCCGGTTGATCTCGTCCGCCAGCACGATGGTGGCGAAGATCGGGCCCTTGTGAAACTCGAACACCTGCTTGTGCTGGTCGTAGACCGTCACCCCGATCACGTCGGACGGCAGCAGGTCGGGCGTGAACTGAATACGGCTGTTGGTGCCCTGCACGGTGTTCGCGATCGCCTTGGCCAGCTGGGTCTTGCCGGTGCCCGGGTTGTCCTCGAGCAGCAGGTGGCCCTCGCTGAGCATGCAGGTCAACGCGAGCCGGATGATGTCGCCCTTGCCGCGGATCGCCAGCTCGACGTTGGCGACCAGCTGCTCGAAGGTCTGCTGAAACCAGGTGGCCTGGTCGTCGGTGATGCTCATCTGTTCTTCCTTCCCGATGCCTGCCGCTACCAGCCACCGCGCCAGGTGACGCCGTCGCAGTTCACGATCAGGTCTTCGCCATAGCCGTAGTAGGCCCACGAATCCCGGTCCACGTCGCCGTTGAAGGTCTGCCGCGAGAACGGAGCATTACCCGGGCGGGTGAACGTGCAGGTGTAGCTGCCGCTGAAGCCGCTGGTGGTGACGTGGATGAACGGGCACCGGCCACCGTCCCGGCTATAGGTGCAACTGCCGTCCGGTGAGCGCGACCCCGAGGGCCGGACGCGCAGCGAGCGGACCGGCGGCGGCGGATCCTCCGACGTCAGCTCGATCGTGCGGGTCTGGGTGCGGGTACCGTCCGAGACCCGCACGGTGAAGGTGTGGCTGCGGGCGAAGCCGCCCAGGTCGCGGCTGACCGCCCGGCTCCAGGTGCCGTCGCGGTTGTCGGTGGTGGCGATGTTGGCGCCGTCCACGGTGACCTGCAGGGCGCGTCCGTTCGGGTTGACGCTGACGTCGAAGCTGACGGTGGTGCCGTTGGCCGCGTTGCGGCTCAGCGCGAAGCCCTGGATCTCGCCGAAGGGCGTGGCGCTCGCACCGCCCGAGACCGGCCCGCAGCGTTCCTCGTTGCAGACCTGCAGGGTGAAGGCGTACGACACCCCGTCCGCCGGCACGGTGAGGGTGCGGTCGAACGCCGCCCCGCGCGCCGACACCGACAGCGAATCGACGGCTGTGCCGTTGGCGAGAATGCGCAGGGTGGACTGCCGGCCGCGCGAGTCGGGCGCGGTGCCCCGCACGCGGATCGTCCGGTCGTTGCCGGTCGGGGTGACCGTCGGCGCACCCGGACGCTCCGGCACACCGACCGCACGCCACGACGCCTGCGCGGTGGAGGTCTTGCCGGCCCCGTTGCGCGCCGTCACCACGTAGCTGTGGCTGGCGCCGTCGTAGGTCACCCGGTCGTCGGTGCAGCTGGTGCCGGCGGTGTTCGAGCAGATCGTTCTGCTGCCGTCGCGGGTGACCGAGAAGGTCAGGTCGGTGGGGCCGTTCTTGTCTGGGGTGTTCCACGACACCCGCAGCGCCGTGGACGCCCCCGTGGCCGTCGCGGCGGTGAACGTCGGTGCGCCCAGCCCCAGCGGCCTGCCCGCCGACTGGCCCTGGATGCGTGCGCTCGGCCCGATCGCCAGTTCGTTCTCGGCGGCCAGCGAGATGGTGTAGATCGTGTTGTTATCGAGCCCGGTGATCACCTTGCTCGTCGACTGCCCGGACGCCCGGATCTCGCGGCCGTCCACGATGATGTGAAAGACCTTCACCGCGGTGCCCTCGAACCTGACCGGGTTCCAGCTGAGCGTCAGTGAATGATCCTGCGGGTTGCTGACCATGAGCCCGGTCGGTGCCGGCGGCGGCTGGTCGGGACGGATCCGGCGGCTGGCATCGCTCCACTCGCCCGCACCCGCCTTGTTCAGCGCCCGCACCTGGAACGTGTACCAGGCTCCGTTGGTCAGGCCGGTCACCCGGCAACTGGTGGCGGGGCAGGTGGTGGTGCGGCCGCGGCTGTCCTTCAGCTCATAACCGGTGATCGGCGAGCCGTTCGCCGCCGGCGCCGTCCAGGTCAGGGTTTCGGCCCTGCTCTGCACCTTCGGGCCGGGTCGGGGCGCCGACGGCCGGCCCGGCACGCCGTAGACCAACAGGGTGAACCGGGCGCTCACTTGCCGGTCCTCGCGGCTCTTGTCGGCCACGTCGGTGCCGGTCACCTCGAAGGAAACCTCGCCGTGCGCGTCGCGGGGCGGGGTGAAGGTGATCGTGGTGCCCGAAGTCACGTACGGGGTGGACGGCCCGCTCACCTGGGTGACCTTGACGATGCCCGGCACCGCATCGATCAGCGGCGAGCTGATGCCGACCGGAACCCGCACGGGGGTGCCCTGCTGGATGTCGGTGAAGGTGCGCCCTTGGATGGTGGCCGGCGGAGCGCTGGTGATCGTGAGGGTCAGCACCTGGGGCACCGCGCGGGTGCCGGCCACGCCGATCGCCAGCTGTCCCTGCGCTCCGGGGGCGGCCGCGCCGGTCGCCTTGATCTGCACGGTGCGTCCGCCGGTCACCTCGACGCCCGGTATTGCGGTCACCCACTCGGCGGTGTACGCCAGGGACGCCACCTCGCCCGCGTCCGCGACCCACACGCTGCACAGGGTGCCGATGTCGAGGGTGCGGGGGTCGCCGCCGGCGGGCAGGCTGATCGGTGCGGTCGGGCAGCGCAGCACCGGGGTGCTGGGGCCGACCTGCACCGGGATCGTCACGTACGAGGTGAGCACGCCCTCATCGGTGGCCGACTCGCCGTCCATCACCTGCACGGTGACGGCACCCGGCCCGACGTAGCCGTCCTTGGCGGTGACCTCGAGGTGGGTGTCGTCCACAGCTTCGACGCTCAGCCGGCCGGCCGGGGAGGCCGTCAGGGTGTCGGCGGTGGTGAGCCGCACGGTGCGGCCCCGCGGCGACATCACGTAGTCGCCCAGGGTGGCGGTGACGGACGAATCCGGGTCGACCTTGATCAGGCCGTCCGGTTTGAGCGCCGGCGCGCCCCCGCCGGCGGGTGGCACGAAGATCAGCGCCGCGCTCTGGGCGCCCCGCTCGTCCGTCACCTGGTAGGGAATCACTTGCGGTGCGGCGGTCACCGGAATGCTGACCACGCCGGCGACGACGCTGATCGCGGGGTCGGTGCGCAGCACGCTCGCGGTCAGCTTCTCGTCGCGGCCGTCCGGATCCCAGGCCTTGGCCAGCACGTTCACCTTCGCGACGGCGCCGTCGATGACTGCCACCTCGTCGAAGATCACCGGGGCGTTCTCGAAGTTCTGCTGCGGCGTTACGTTGTCGCCGTCGGGGTACGCCTCGTAGGTGACCGAGGTGGGGCTGCTGCCGACCACCCGGCCGAGCTTGGGTGCCGAGCCGATGCCCGCCACCGTGACGCTGTCGCCGTCCGGGTCCTGGGACGAGGTGGGCAGCGAGATCTTGATCCGTTGACCAGCGCCGGCCCGGGCCTCGATGTCGCCGGGACGGGGCGCGTGGTTGTCGTCGGCGTTCTCGGGCTGGGGCTTGATCGTGACGCTGACCTCGCCACGGGTGCGCTGCCCGGTGGGGGTGGCCGCGTAGTACTCGATGGTGACCTCGCGGGTCTGGGTCACGTCGGTGGGCGCCACGTAGCGGATCTGGTCGTTGTGAACCCAGGCCTGCCCGACGTCCAGAGCTTCAACGACGCTGCTGGAGGCGTCGTAGAGCTGCAGTTGGCCGACCGTCAGCTGCGGGTCGAGGTTGGTCACCAGCGACAACGCCGAACCGGCCGGGCTGGTGTCGTTGCTGAGCGCGTTGATCAGCACGCTGTCGCCGTCGCGGACGATCGCGCGGTCCTTGCGGGTCAGCGGCACGTCGTCGCCGACACTGTCGAGCTGCGCCACCGTGACGTCGCCCCGAGCGGTCTGATAGCCGTTGCTGACGGTGTAGTGCACCGGGAACGGGTTGGGGCTCACCCGCTGGGCGCGCGGGGTGATGATCAGCCACCGTCCGCCGATCACGGAGACGTCGACCTCAGCGTCCGACTCGGCCGACTGCACCGTGAGCAGACCGCCCTGCGGGTCGGCGTCGTTGGCCAGCACGTCCACCCGCACCGCATTGGTGCCGCGGATCGCCGCGGAGTCGGGCATCGTCTGCGGCACGAATCCGGCGTCCTCCTTGGCGACGTCGATGCGGATCTGACTACGGTCGACGCGAGCGGAGCCGTACGCGGCGACGTAGTCGAGAAAGTAGGGCCCCGGACGGCTGGCGGTCACCGTGACCAGGCCGGAGCGCTGGTCGGTGGTCACCTTCAGGTTCGCCTTGGGGGTCAGGTCGCCGCCGAGGGTGAGCCTGGCGTCGGCGGTGCGCGGGTCGGAGCCGGGCAGGTCGTTGGCCAGCGGACGGATCACGATCGGCTTGCCCACCTGGCCGCGGGCCGTGTCGGGGTTGGCCACCGGACGTCCGCCGGTCAGCGCCTTCTCACCGAGCACGGTCAGCGACACCTCGCTGGTCACCTCGTTGCCGGGCACGTCAGTGACCCGGTAGTTGAGCGCCTTGCGGGTGTCGGTCTCGACGCCGGCGGCGGTGTATTCGAGCCGTCCGTCCGGGGTGGTGGGCACGAGATCGCCGTCGCTGCTCGCGTCGACCAGCAGCACCGGGTCGCTCTCGGGGTCGCGCCAATCGCCCAGCGGGGCCACGTTCAGGGTGCCGAAGGAGGGCACGGTGAAGGCCGGCTTGACCGCCCCTTCGCGCAGGTACGGCTTGTCGTTGTGATCCGCCGCATTGATGCTGATCTGCACCGACGCCTCGTCGTCGTGGTACCCGTTGCCGGCCACGTAGCGAAAGCCGAAGCCGACGGCGTCGCGGGGGGTGGTCACCTTGAGCGCCTGGCCGTCGGGGGTGATCTCGACCCGGTAGCCGTCCGGCACGCCGCGGACGGCACTGATCATCAGAATGCTGCTGATCGAGTCGGTGTCGTTGTCGAGCGGATGGACGAGCTGGGTGCGGTTGGCGCGGGCCCCGAAGCGGTCGTCGTTGGCGTGCGGCTCGGCGTCTTTGAGGGCGGGCTTGTCGGAGTTGTTCGGGTCGTTGGGGTTCTGGTTCGGCTTGGGCTTGATCTTGTCCCAGTTGTCGAGCCGCAACTGCTGGTCGAGGTCGAACACCCGGCCGTCCGCGGAGTCGTTGAGCACCAGCGAGCCGCGGTTGACCCTGAATACCGGCCGGGCCAGCGGCTGGGCGCGGCTGGTCACCGCCATGCTCTCGGCGATGCCCTCGCCGCAGGCCCGCACGACGGTGGTGGGGGTGCCGGCCCAGGCGCCGAAATCGCAGCTGGCCAGCCGGACGGGTGCCGCCGGGGTCGAGCCGATGCCTTTGGCCACTTCGGTGCTCAGGCCGTCGGCGAGGTTGATCCGCAGCAGCGCCTCGGGCAGGGCGAGCAGGACGCCGGGAGCGTCCGGGCCGCTGGTCTGCAGGCGTCCGGCGACCCCGGCGGTGACCTGCTTGGTGCGTCCGTCGGGCAGGATCACCAGGCCGAGCGTCGCATCGTAGACGACCGCCCGGGTGCCGATCGCCGCGAGCTGCACGGACGTGATCGCGGTGCTCAGCCGCCCCTTGACCGGTGTGGTGAAGGTGCCGTTCTCGACCCCGATGCTGATCGTGGTTCCGTTGACGGACGCGACGTGCACGCTGCCGTCCACCCCGACGGCCACGGCGACGGTCTGCCCGGTGGCGCCGGCCGGGGGTGCACCGACCTCGGCCAGGGCGGGCAGTGCCGGGTCGAGCGACTTGAGGTCGGCGAGCCGCTGCTCGGGGTCGTAGCGGCCGGCCCAGATCTTGCCGGTGGCGGGGTCGACGGCGGCGATGGTGCCGCCTCGCTGGTCGACCACGGTGCCGAGCTTGAGGTTGATCGCCGCATCGGTGGAGTTGGTGACGGCCGAGGTGTCGATCGGGACGAGCGCGCCACCGGCGGCGTCGTACTCGACGACGGCGCCGCCGTCCTGCAGCACGTCCAACTCCTGGGTGCCGGCGGCACCGGGCAGGTCGAGAAAGGCGTCCAGACCGACGGCGGACTTGTTGATGCGCCCGTAGGACTGCTCGGCGTCGTTGGTCACCCAGATGCCGGAGTCGTGCAGGTCGAGCTTGTTGACCGGGTAGCCGATCGAGCGCACCGCGAGCGTCGCGATCACGGCCAGCACCAGGGTGGCGATCACGCCGGGACCCCAGCGCAGGATCGTCCGGTGGCGCATGGCGTTACGGTCTCCCAGGCGTTGTCGAGGCGCCGGGTGAGCTACAGGGTGCCCGGCGGCGGGTGGTGGGCTTTCGGCAAGGGTAACCGTTGCCCGGGCCAGAGCCGAATGGGGAGGGCTGCCCCGTTGGTCATCGCAGCCGGGGTCTGTCAGCGACCGTAGTGGTAGCGACAGGCTGCGATCCGCACCTCGCCCGGAACCACCTTGTAGATCAGGCGGTGCTCATCGGTGATGCGGCGCGACCAGTAGCCCGCGAAGTCGTGCTTCAGCGCCTCAGGCTTTCCGATGCCGTCGTTGCCGTTGCGAGCAACGTCCTGGATCAGCAGGTTGATGCGCTTGAGGACTCGTCGGTCCTGGCTCTGCCACCACAGGTAGTCGTCCCAGGCGTTCTCGTCCCACACCAGCAGCATGGTCAGCCGTCCACCAAACCGTGCGGCTGTCCGTGGCCGGCCTCCAGCCGCTCCATCGCGTCCAGCAGACGACGGGCATTGGCCGGTGACCGCATCAGGTACGCGGTCTCCTTGAGGGCCTCGTACTCTTCCAGCGACACGATCACCACCGGTGCGTGTCCAGCACGAGTCACCACGACCTCTTCCCGATCATTGACAACCCCGTCCAGCACCTCCGCGTAGCGTGCCCTGGACTCGGTGTAGCTCAGTGTCTTCACGCCGTACCCCCTGTCTGTACAGAAAAGTGTACGCGCAAAAGCTGGGCACCGGCGACTCGGGTCTCGACAAGCGTCTCGACAAGCTCGACCGGCGGGGAACCAACGCCCGGCACAGACGCAAACTGTGAAGCGGAGTGGGGGCACCCCGTCAGGGTGTGGTCGGGCGTCGGGCAACTCAGCGGCGGAGCTTGCGGAGCCGGTGAGGCTGCCCGGGGCGGGACGGGGTGCACCCCCACTCCGCGGCAACCAAACGCGACCGGGCGTCCGGGCAGAGATCCGGCATTCGCCGGGATGACGGGGGCTCGCCGGGATGACGAGGGAGCCGGGATGACGGTGTGCGCGGCAGAGATCCCGGCATTCGCCGGGATGACGGGGGCTCGCCGGGATGACGAGGGAGCCGGGATGACGAGGAGCCGGGATGTCGGAATGGGTCTCGACCAATGGGCTAGGGCAGCAGGTCGAGGTCGTCCACGGTGACGATTCTCGCCGCCATGGCGTATTCGACCAGCCGCGCCTTGCGGCTGCTGGCCAGCTTGGTCGGGCCGCCGCGCAGGCCGCGCACGCCCAGATCGCTGAGCTTCTCGCACACGTTGTCGAGCTTGCGGTTGAACTTGGTCACGGTCCAGCCCAGCCGAGCGGCGGCCGCTCCTGACTGCGGCACGTGACCGGCGCCCCGGTCGCCGCGGCGCAGCACGTTCTCGCACAGGGCGATGATCAGCAGTTTCTGGTCGGGGGTGAGCTGCACCCGTCCGATGGTGACTGTGCCGTCCACCGCAGGGACGGCCTCGACCGGCTCGTAGCTGCTGTCGCTGAGAAAGACGTCGAACTCGTAGGTGGTCGAGCCGGCGGTGAACCACACCACGGTGTGCGCGAACACCACCGGCAGCGCACCGCCCGGCGCCAGCCACGCCTGCAGGCCGCCCTGGCCGTCCGAGACGGTGGCGGTCAGCTGGGTGCCCACGTTGTTCAGCCACCACAGGCCCTGACGCTCCGACAGCATCAGGAACTGGCGGTGCAGAAACGCGTTGTCCTCATCGATCACCACGTCGGCCTCGCGTCCGAGGGTGAGGGTGCCGCCCGGCTCGCGCTGGTAGAGCTCGCCGCAGAAGTCGACGGTCAGCGTGCTCACTCCACACACCCTTTCTCGAAGGTTCGTGCCGCGTCCTGGCCGCTGACCCGGTGCACGCGGACCCAGATGCACACCCGCGTGCCCAACGGCTGGCCGGTCAGCTGCACCCATGGTTCCTTGACCGTACGCGCCTGGTCGCCCAGCGCCAACAAGTAGTAGAACTCGTCGGTCGGCAGCGGGTTGGCGTAGGTCCAGGTGAAGGTGACGGCGGTCCCGTCCCGGGTGCCCCTGATCTCCGGACGCCCCGGCGGCCCGACCGGGTTCACCGGATCGGGTGGCTCCTCGGTGAAGGTGGGTGTTGCGGTCGGCCGGGCCTCGGGTCGCAATCCTCCGGCCACTGCCCAGATCAAGCCACCGACCAGCAGCACCACCACAGCCAGCGCCACCCAGCCGGCCCAGCGCCGTCCCTGCGGTTCGTCGTCGCCCTGCAGTTCGGGGTGCTCCAGCGAGGTCGCCGGACGGTGCACGGTCGCGTCCTCGGGCGCGTTCACCCCGCGGACGGCGGGCGTGCGGCGCCGGGTGCGCAGGTCCTCGGTGGGCGGCGTCTGCCCGGACGGGGTCTGCGCGGCCAGCAGCTGCGGGCCCTGCATGCGGGTCTGGTCACCGCCGTCGTCCGAGGCGGAGGGGGCAATCAGCTCCTGAGCCACCACGATCTCGGTGCGCGGCAGCCGCAGGTCCTGCTCGATCACCTGCAGCGAGCGGGCGAAGTCCATCGCGGAGGCCGGACGGAGCGCCGGATCCTTCGCCATGCCGGCCTTGAGCAGGCGCTCCAGGGACGCCGGCACGTCCGGACGGCCGGTGTCGGGCACCGGCTGGTCGCGGATCCGTTTCATCAGCGCGTAGTGACTGTTGTCGCCGCCGGGCACCTCGAACGGGGAACGTCCGACCAGCAGGTGCCACAGCGTGGCGGCCAGCGAGTAGACGTCGGAGCGGGTGGACGCGGGCTGCGTCACGTACAGCACCTCGGGCGGCGACCACGGCACCGAGACGCCGGTGTCGTCGTTCTCGGCCTCGCTGACTTCGGCGGCGATACCGAAGTCGGTCAGCCCGGGGGTGCCGTACTGGCTGGTCAGCACGTTGGCCGGTTTGATGTCGCGGTGCAGCAGCAGGGCCCGGTGCGCGGTCTCGACGGCGCTGCTGAGCTGAATGCCGATCCGCAGCGCCTCGGCCACCCCGAGGCGTTCGTGCTTGACCCGCTCGGCCAGGTTGGCGCGCGGGTAGTACATCATCACCAGGTACGGACGCCCGTCGGTGGTGCTGCCGGTGGCATACACCGGCACGATGTGCGGATGCTCCAGCAGAGCCATCGCGTTGGCCTCGCTGCGGAAACGCTGGGCGACGCCCCGCGAAAGGTCGGAGTCGCGCAGCACCTTGACGGCCACCCGGCGCGCAGGCAGCGCCTGCTCGTAGAGGTACACATCGGCGTAGCCGCCGGCACCGAGCTTGCGTACGTAGGTCAGGCCGGCAATCGTGGGGGCGGGTCGCTCGGGCATCTACCTAGTGCCGTCGTTTCATGGCGTCACCTCGAAGACGAAGCTGAACACCCCGGCCAGGATCACCTTGGTGCCCGGCTCGATCATCATCGGATCGTTCGGACGCAGCGTGATCGGGTTCTCACCCGGCAGCACCACCTGGGTGCCGTTGGTCGAACCGAGGTCCTTTACCGCCACGTGCCAGTACTCGAGCCGCACCTCGAGGTGCTGGCCCGAGATGTCCTTCTCGGGATCGACCAGCTTGACCAGGTTGGGCCGCTCACCGGCGGACGGGGTGGGCACCCGCGGGTTGCGGCCCAGAATGCAGCCACGGTCGAGCAGCACGGTGTCACCGTTGCTCAGCCGCAGCACACCCAGCGGCGGCCGCGAGATCTCGACCGGCTGCTGCGGCGACAACGGCTGGCCGCAGACCCGGCAGGTGCCGGCGTAGGCCGGGCTCAGATGACCGGACGGGCAGCGCGCCGCGACGACCGTCTGCACTTGCTCGCCCGGTAGCGAGTCGCGGCTGATGGTCTGCTCGGCCGGTGTACCGGACGGCGGCGCGTCCGAGGGTGACTCGGGCAGCGGGACGACCGCCGTGGCTGCCGCGGCGGCCGCCGCGTCGCGGTCGTCGTCGGTGCTCCAGGGCAGCGACTCGATGAAGGTGGGCTGCTCGACCGGCGGCGAGGGGGCCACCGGCGGCGGGCTGGGCAGATCGGTGATCGGGCTGGTGAACGGGGTCGGCAGCGTGTGCCCGGTGCCACCCTGATCGGAGGGCGGGGACGGCGACGTGGCCGGGGACGCGGCGACCGGGGATGTCGACGGCGGCGCGGGCGCAGCAGGTCCTGCCTGCGTCGGTGGAGGCGCGAACGGGGATGCCGGCGAGGGTGCGACCGCCGGCGAGGGTGCGACCGGCTCGGGGGCGTCCATCGCGTGCGCCGGAACGTCCTCGGCCGCCACCAGCGACGAGGGCGCGGACGGCACTGAGGATGCGGACGGCGCTGGGGTCGAAGAAGGCGTGGAGCCGCTGGAGGCCCCCGGTGCCGACCCAGCGTCCGCAGGGCGGCCCACGCGGCGCAGGCGCGAGGCGAGCACCACCCCGGCGGGCAGCGGGAGCTTGACCTCGGGAGCGTCCTGGTCGGGGTCGAGCAGTGTGAACGCGTCCGACTGCACGATGCGGTCGGTCCACAGGCCGTGACCGGCAAGCGTCTGCGAACCGGCCTGCGCCAGGTAGCGGCCCCGGACCAGCACCCGCAGGCCTTCGTCTGTGCGTTCGGCCAGCGCGAAGTGCGCGATGGCCCGCAAGCCCGGCGTCACCAGCAGTTCGAGCACCTCGTCCAGATTGCCCTCGGGGCTGCTGATCAGGTCGAACAGCCCGGGCACCAGGCCCGCGTCGGGCGGCAGGTCGACCAGTGCGGCCACCCGCGGGCCGCACACCGCCAGCGCACCGCCCGGGGCGTACTCGTACGAGGCACCGTTCATGCCCGATCCTCCTCAAGCAGGTCACGTGGCACGGTGATCTCGTCACCGGCGCCGCGCCCGTCGCCGCGCACGTCGATCACCGCCACGGTCACATTGTCTCTCGCCTGCTCGCCGAGCACCGCGTCGACCAGAGCGGACGCTGCCGCCCGCGGGTCGCCGTGGGCGGCCAACAACTCGGCGATGCGCTCATCGGGCAACTCGGAGTTCAGCCCGTCCGAGCACAGCAGGAAGCGCTCCCCCGCCACCTGCGGCAGCACCCACAGGTCGACCGCGGGGGCCGGACGCATGCCGACCGACCGGGTGATGATGTGCCGTGCGGGATGGGTGCGCGCCTCTTCGGCGTCGATCAGACCCTGCGCCACCAACTCTTCGACCTCGGAGTGATCGACGCTGACGCGGCGCAACTCGCCGCCGGCGTAGCGGTAGACCCTCGAGTCGCCCACGTTGAACACCGCCCAGTGCGGCTCGCCGCCGATGCTCACCTCGGCGAGGCCGGTGACCGTGGTGCCCATACCGAGGGCCTCGGGGTGTTCGCCGGCATAGCTCTCCAGTGCCGCATTGGCCCGCAGCACCGCGGCGGTGACCTGGGCGGGAGTGAGTTCGCTCGGCTCGTCCAGCTCACGCAGGGATTGCACCGCGAGACGGCTGGCGACGTCACCCGCCGCGTGCCCGCCCATGCCGTCGGCGACCACCCAGACCCGCTCCCCGAGCAACAGCGCGTCCTCGTTGAGCGAGCGATGACGGCCGACGTCGGTGCGTGCACCGACCACGACGTTCGGCATCGCGTCCCCCTGGTGACAGGCCGTCCGGGCCCCTCCCGGTGCTGGCCGTTCAGACTAGCAAGCGGCACCCTCACCAGGCAGTACAGGTTGAGGCTTGCGCACGCCCACGCTTACAGACCCACGCTCACAGACACCGCACAGCCAACCCAAAGCCGGCTACCGGATCGTGTTCGTAGGGTTCAACCATCACGCTCGAACAACGCAAGGAAATCCCCTCATGAATCTGCTCAGCCTCGGTATCGATCTGGTCGCCATTGCGGTGCTGGCTTTCGGCATCTACTTTCTGCGCTACCGCCGCCGCGAGGTGATGGTCGCCATGATCGGCCTCAACGTGGCTGTCCTCGCCGTCAGCGCGGCCCTGGCCAGCGCGTCCGTCGGTCTGGGGCTCGGCCTCGGCCTGTTCGGCGTGTTGTCGATCATCCGGCTGCGCTCGTCCGAACTGAGCCATTCCGAGGTGGCCTACTACTTCGTCTCGCTGGCCATGGGGCTGCTGGCCGGCCTCGCGTTCGATCCGACCTGGCTCGGCCAGCTGCTGATCGGGCTGCTGGTCGCGGTGATGTTCCTCGCCGACCATCCGGCGCTGTTCCGCGGGTACCGCCACCAGGTGCTCACCCTCGACCGGGCGATCACCGACGAGAAGGAACTGCAGACCGAACTCGCCGCGCTGCTGGGCGCACAGATCAAGCAGTTCACCGTGCAGCGCGTCGACCAGGTGCGCGACACCACCGTGGTGGACGTGCGCTACCGGGTGCGCGACGCCTCACCGCTGGCCCGCGACACCGCCGCCGTCAACGCCGACGACGCGCTGACCCACTGACCCACGAACGTCCGAACGAACGGAGAACCGACATGAACTTCATGAACGCAACCAAGACCTGGCTCGCCGGCGGGCTCGCCACCGTGGTGCTCGCGGTGGGTGGCTGCACGGCCGCCACGGTGGCCGCGACCACGTCCACCTCGACCAGCACGGGCACGTCCACCTCGGCGACGGTGGCGTTGACGGCCGACCACGACGACACCGCCGACCACACCTGGGACACCAGCACAGAGGTCACCATCGACCTGTCGAACCCGACCGCAACCGACGGTGTGACGGTCAAGGACGGCGTGATCACCATCAGCGCGGCCGGCGCGTACCGGCTGAGCGGCACCCTGGCGGACGGCCAGGTGGTGGTCGACACCGAGGACGCGGGCAGCGTCCACCTGATTCTCGACAACGCGTCCATCACCAACAACGACGGCTCGGCGATCGTCATCGACAAGGCCGAGCTGGCGCTGATCGTGCTCGCCAAGGGCACCACGAACACGGTGACGGACGGCGCCACGTACGCCGCCACCGGCGACGACGACCCCAACTCGGCAATCTGGAGCGACTCCGATCTGACCATTCTGGGCGAGGGCACCCTGAACGTCACCGGCAACTACAACGACGCCATCAACGGCTCCGACGGCGTGGTGATCGTCTCGGGCACGATCAACGCGACGGCGAAGGACGACGGCATCCGCGGCAAGGACTACCTGGTGATCAAGGGCGGCACGCTCGCGGTGACCAGCAGTGCCGGCGACACGCTGAAGTCCGACAACGAGGAGGATTCCGGGCTGGGCTACGTGAGCATCGTGGACGGCACCGTCGCCCTCACGTCCGCAGACGACGGCATCGACGCCTGGAGCGCCATCAGCATCACCGGCGGCAGCACGACCGTTGCCTCCTCGGTGGAGGGGCTGGAGGCCAAGACGATCAGCATCTCGGGCGGCACCACCACCGTGACGGCCAGCGACGACGGCATCAACGCAACCGACTCGGCGTCCACGGCCGGCGACATGGAGGCGCAGGACGGCACGATCCTGAGCATCTCGGGCGGCGAGCTCACCGTGACCGCGGACGGCGACGGCCTCGACTCCAACGGCGACATCGCGATGAGCGGCGGCACCGTGGTGGTGAACGGACCCACCAACAACGGCAATGCAGCGCTGGACTACAACGGCACCTTTCTCATCACCGGCGGTTCGCTGATGGCCGGCGGCTCCGCCGGCATGGCGCAGGCACCCGGCACCGAGTCCTCGCAGAAGTCGCTGATGATCAGCGTCAACGCGGCGGCGGGATCGACGATCGAGGTCAAGGACTCCTCAGGCACGGTGATCGCCACGTTCAAGCCGACCCGGCAGACCGGTTCGCTGGTGGTCTCCAACGACAAGGTGAAGGAGGGCGAGACCTACACGGTCTACGTGGACGGCGCGACCTCCGGCACCACGGACACCTCGCAGGTGACCAACGGCGGCGGCATGGGCGGGGGCGGCGGTCGCGGTGGCGGCGGACGTCCGGACGATCAGACGACCCCCTGATCCCGGCACCGGTCGAACCTCGCGGCAGATCGGTCGCCAGCTCGCCGAACCCCCTTGTCATCCCGCGGACGCCGGTTGCACGACCGCATCCTGGCCAGGATGAGCGCCGCCGGCGCCATGATCACGGATCGCCGAGGCGATCAGTCCGACCGGAATGGACGTCCGCCGGCGAGCGCACCCAGGGTGGCCCGCCGACGACCTGACCCAGGGCGTCCAGGCTGGCCGACCAACGACAGGTGGTCGCCCGCGAGCGCGAGTCGATCGAACGGTTCAACCAGGCCGACCGACGGGCCTCGGCGAGCGCGCGGGCGGCGTCCCTGAGCCACAGTGCGCTCAGCGCAACCACCACCGAGCCGATCAGGGCGAAGCCGATGATTCCGGCCACCTGCAGCAGCACGAGTCCGGCCAGCAGACCGCCCGGGTGCAACTGGTTGAGCCGGCGGTTCGCCAGGCGGTTGGCGAGCAGGCTCGCCACCAGCGACAACACGGTGCCGACCAGGCCGAACAGGCTGAACCACAGCGCCGTCCCCGACGTTCCGGCCAGCGGCGGCAGCGTGAAGGCCGCGAGGATGTGCGCGACCCACAACCGGTCGACGGCCTCCGACGACAACCCCACGAACAGCGCCACCCAGGCGAAGCCGCGAACCAGCGGACGACGCCGCGCCAGCACGAGGCTGGCGCGCAGCGTGATGCCGAACTGCCGCCAGCCCTGCCGCTCCGCCTTCGGCATCGGCCGAAAGGCTGTCTCGGGCATCACGATCAGTAGAGCGAGCGACAGCAGCAGGTAGCCGACCCCGGCGCACAGCATCGGCAACCGCAGGTCCAGTTGGCCCACCAGCCCCGCAGCCACGGTTCCGGCGATCGTCAGCGCGAGTGCGAGCTGGACGCCGCGCGTGAAGACCGGCTGCACCGCGTCCTCACCCACCTCATCGGTGATCCAGGCCTGGAGGGCGCCGGAGACGAAGGTGTAGCCGATCCCCCAGACCGCCTGGGCGATCAGCGTCGGCCAGAACACCGGCCAGAGACTCTGCAGCAGCAGGCTGGCGCCGATCACGGCGGTTCCGATCAGCACTGACCGGCGGCGCGAGTAGACGTCGGCGACCACCCCGGTCGGAATCTCGAACAGCAGAATGGTTACTTCGAGCACGGTGCCCATCAGCACCAACTCGAAGGGCGACAGGCCGACCACCTGCACCTGGAACACCAACATCAGGGTGAAGGCCAGCGCGTTCAGCAGGGCTGAGCCGCCTTCGTACAGGTAGTAGGCGGCCGGGGCACGCACGTGCCGGTGGGAGCGGGATCCGGCTGTCATCGCACGCCCCCCTCGTCACTCGCACAGTCCTCGACTCTGCGGCCACACAGTCTGCCGCTGGAATCGGGTCCGCGACAGTGGGCGCCTCACAGCGGATCGGCCGCACGCGGCGCGTCCAGCTGGATGCGCGCGTGGTGGACGTGCCCGCGGCCGCTCCCGCGTCAGTCGTGCGCGCGGTGCACCATCTCTTCGGCGATCCACCGGGCGGTGTCGCGCGTGCAGGCGCCCGGTTCGCTGAAGCTGACCGCGAACACCCCGGTGATCTCGGTCAGCTTCGGCACGCCGCGCAGTGCGAGGATCGCGTCGGCTTCGGCCGCGTACTCGTCCCGGGGTGCCCCCTTCGCGATCAGCCCCACCGGGTCGGCCTCGGCCAGAATCTCGATCATGTCCTCACGTGCCAGCGCCATGGGCTGAGCCTAGAAGACGACACCTCATCATGGACGCCCCGCGCCGCCGGCCAGGCCACCCTCGATCGTGAGCTTGTCGGGATCTCCAGCGATTGGGTTCCGACCAGAGGTCAGCGGGCGGCGTAGAAGCGGCCGAGAAACTCGGCCTGAAAGGCGTCGAAATCGCCGGCCTCGATCGCGGCCCGGATGTCGTCCACGAGCCGGACGGTGAACCGTTCGTTGTGGATGGTCGCCAGCGTCGAGGCGAGCATTTCCTTGGCCTTGAACAGATGGTGCAGGTAGGCCCGCGTGTAGTGGCCACAGGTGTAGCAGTCGCAGCCCGGCTCGATCGGTTCGAACGCCCGGCGGTGTGCCGCGGTGTTGACGTTGAACCGTCCGTCACGGGTGTACAGGGCGGCATTGCGCGCCACCCGCGAGGGCATCACGCAGTCGAAGGTGTCCGCACCGGCGGCGATGGCGGCGAAGAAGTCGTCCGGCTCGCTGATGCCGAGCAGGTGTCGGGGCTTGTCGGCGGGCAGTTCGTCGGTGACCCAGCCGACGATGGTGCCGAGGTTCTCCTTTTCGAGCGCGCCGCCGATGCCGAAGCCGTCGAAGCGCTGCCCCTGCACGTCCAGCGTCGCCAGATCGGAGGCCGCCCGTCGCCGCAGGTCCTCGTACTGCGCACCCTGGACGACGCCGAACAGCGCCTGGTACGGCTTGCCGCCGCGCAGCTCGGTGAGCTCGTGATGAGCGGCGAGGCAGCGTGCCGCCCAGGCGTGGGTGCGGGCCACCGACTGCTCCTGGTAACCGCGGGTGTTCATCAGCGTCGTCAACTCGTCGAAGGCGAACATGATGTCGGCGCCCAGCTCATGCTGAATCCGCATGCTGATCTCGGGGGTGAACCGCAGCCGGTCGCCGTTGAGGTGGCTGGTGAAGGTGACCCCGTCGTCGTCCACGTGGGCCAGCCGGGTCTTGCCCTCGGCGATCACGTCGTCATCGGCCAGCCCGACGGTGTCCATCGCGAGCACCTTCTTGAACCCGGCACCGAGGCTCATCACCTGAAAGCCGCCGGAGTCGGTGAACGTGGGCCCGGGCCAGTTCATGAAAGCGCCCAGGCCGCCCGCGGCGTCCACGATGTCCGAGCCGGGTTGCAGGTACAGGTGGTACGCGTTCGCCAGGACGGCCTGCGCCCCCAGTTCGGCGACCGACTCGGGCAGCACCGCCTTGACCGTCGCCTTGGTGCCGACGGCGACGAACGCGGGGGTGCGAATGTCGCCGTGCGGGGTGTGGATCACCCCGGTGCGTCCCCTGCCGTTCGGCAACACGGCGCCGGGCTCGAAGCCGAACCAGGCCGCCGAAGCCGGTTCGGAACGTCACCCACCTCGAGGGCTGAGCAGGAACTGGGGACGGTCCCGCCTACGGGTCCCCTGGGGGGGGGGGGGCCGCGTCAGCGCATGCAGTTGCGCCAGGGCGACCGTGCCCGCCGTGGACGTGCGCAGCACCCCGTCCGCGATCAGCACCGCCCGCGCGCCGGCCCCGGCGAAGGTCGCCAGCTCGTCGGGAGTGAGTCCACCCTCGGGGCCGACGATGATCATCACCTCGCCCTGCACCGGCAGCTGAACCGACGTGATCCAGTCCGACGCACCCTCGTGCAGCACCAGCGTGAGCGCCGGTTCGGCGATGCGCAACGCCAACTCGGCGGTGGTCAACGGCGGGCTGACCCGCGGCACCCAGAACCGGCGCGACTGCTTCACCGACTCACGGACGATGCTGCGCCAGCGCGCCAGCGCCCGCTCGACCCGGTCGGGGGCCCACTTGACCACCGAGCGCGCCGACTGCCAGGGCACGATCTCGTCGACCCCCAACTCGGTCAGCATCTCGAGCGCCAGTTCGGAGCGGTCGCCCTTGGCCAGCGCCTGGACGACCGTGAACCGCAATCCGCCGGGATCTGGGCGACCAGCACCTCGGCCACCTCGACCACCAGGCCGTTCACGTCCGAGGTCAGCACGGGACCACGCACGGCCAGCCCGATGCCGTTGCTGATCAGCACCACCTCGCCCTTGCGAATGCGCCTGACGATGGCCGCGTGCCGGCCCTCATCGCCGGTCACCGCCACGTGATCGCCGACCCGGGGGTCGTCCAGATCCGCCAGGAACATTGCCTCGGTCATTGTGTGAACGCGTCCTTCAGCCAGCCGAATACACCCTTGTGCTGCTTCTCCATGGCCACCTCGGAGTTGTTCTCACCACGTGCCTCGGCCAGTTGCCGCAGCAGGTGGCGCTGGTGCTCGTCCAGACGGCTGGGAGTCTGCACCAGCAGCGTAACGCCCAGGTCGCCGCGTCCGGAGCCGCGCAGCCGCGGCACGCCGCGACCGGTGATCGGAATGCGGGTGCCCGACTGGGTGCCGCTAGGCACGCTCACCCGGACGGTGCTGAGTTCGGCGTCCAGATCGTCGCGTTCGGCCTCCAGCGTCGGCAGGACGACCTCGGTGCCCAGTGCCGCCGCCGTCATCGGCAGCCGGACCACCACCTCGAGGTCGTCACCGTTGCGCTTGAACATCTCGTGTTGTTCGACGCTCAGCTCGACGTACAGGTCGCCGGCCGGGCCGCCGCCGGGACCGACCTCGCCCTGTGATTCGAGATGGATGCGGTTGCCGGCGTTGACGCCGGCCGGAATCTTCACGTTGATCGTGCGGGAGGCCCGCACCCGGCCCTCGCCGGAGCATTCGCCGCAGGGATGCGGGATCACCGAGCCGTAGCCGCGGCAGTTGGGGCAGGGCTGAGTGGTGCGGATGTCGCCCAGGAACGAGCGCTGCACCTGCGTGATGTCGCCCTGGCCATGACAGGTGGAGCAGACCACCGGCTCGGACCCGTCCTTGGCGCCGGTGCCGTTGCAGGTGCCGCAGACCACGGCGGTGTCGACCCGCAGCGGCTTGGTGATGCCGAACGCCGCCTCGGCCAGGCTGAGCGACAGCCGCACCAGGGCGTCCTGGCCGCGACGCACCCGCGAGCGGGGTCCACGCGAGCCGCCCTGGCCGAACATGGCGTCCACCAGGTTGGTGAAGTCGAAACCGGCCGCCCCGCCGCCGGGAAAGCCGAACCCGGCGGCGCCGCCGAAGCCGTTGCTCATCGGGTCGACGCCGCGGTCGTACATGGCCCGCTTGTTGCTGTCGTGCAGCACCTCGTACGCCTCGCCGATCTGCTTGAACTTCTCGGCGGCATCGGGGGTGTCGGCCACGTCCGGGTGGTACTGCATGGCCAGCTTGCGGTAGGCCTTCTTGATCTGATCGGCGCTGGCGTCGCGGTCAACGCCCAGCACGTCGTAGTAGTCCTTCGTCAACGTCATCCTTCTGCCAAGATGCGGCCAACGTAACGGGCGACTGCCCGCACCGAGGCCATGGTGCTCGGGTAATCCATCCGGGTGGGTCCGACGATGCCCATGCTCGCCCACACGTCGTCGCCGTGACTGTACGCACTCGCCACGACCGAGGTCGACTGCAACGGTTCGTACGGGTTCTCGCTGCCGATCCGGACGGTGACGTCGGCGGACCCGCCGGCCTCACCCAACAACCGCAGCAGCACGACTTGTTCCTCCAGCGCTTCCAGCACCGGCTTGACGGTGGTCTCGAACTGGTCGCCGAACCGGGTCAGGTTGGGCACGCCGCCGACCACCACGCGGGTGGCCGGGTCGGCCGAGACCAGCTCGATCAGCGCGGCGAGCACCACGGAGGCCGGCGGACGCAACTCGGGCGCGAGTTCGTCCATCAGGGCGGCGGCCAGGTCGGGGACCCGGGTGGTGGGCTGACCGACCAGGGCAACGTTGAGCCGTCCGCGCAGGGTGGCCAGCTGGTCGTCGGTGAGCGCGCCGAAGTCGATCTGCCGCTGGTCGACCCGGCCGGCGGAGGTGACCAGGATCACCAGCCCACGCCCCGGGACCAGGCTCAGCACTTCGACCAGCCGGACGGTGGCGCGGGTCAGCACCGGGTACTGCACGATGGCCACCTGCTGGGTGATCTGCGCGAGCAGCCGGACGGTGCGGCGCACCACGTCGTCCACGTCGATCGCGCCGGCCATGAAGGTCGAGATGGCCCGGCGCTCGGCGATGGACAGCGGCTTGACGGTGCCCAGCCGGTCGACGAACAGCCGATACCCCTTGTCGGTGGGGATGCGGCCGGCGCTGGTGTGCGGCTGGGTGATGTAGCCCTCTTCTTCGAGCACCGCCATGTCGTTGCGCACTGTGGCCGGCGAGACCCCGAGGTTGTGCCGGTCGACGAGCGCGCGCGAGCCCACCGGCTCCTGCGACGACACGTAGTCGGTGACGATGGCCCGCAGAATGTCGAGCTTGCGATCGTCCAACACCGGGGCCCTCCTTCACGGTTTGGCACTCTTGTTGACCGAGTGCCAGTCTAGACGAACCGGTCACCGGGGCCGTTGCCGCGCCGCCCCGGATGAGCCGGGACCGGCGATGGAATCGAGGCACGATGCGCGTGATCACCCTGATCTTCGCCGCCTGGGCGGCTTCATGCACCTGTTCATCTTCTGGATGGAGTCGTTGCGCTGGGAACGTGCGGCGACCCGGCGGGTGTTCGGCACCACGCCCGAGCAGGCGGCCACCACCCGGCAACTGGCTTTCAACCAGGGCTTCTACAACCTGTTCCTGGCCATCATCGCCGCGGCCGGCGTGGCGCTGTTCTGGTGGCCGGTGGTGTCGGCGACGCTGTTGTTGGTCAGCCTGGGGTCCATGCTGGCCGCTGCGCTGGTGCTCGGCAGCACCGATCGTCGCAAGCTGCGGGCGGCCTGGGCGGCTGTTCCGGGCTCGGCTGGCCTTTCGCCCTGGCGATCGCCTGCGTGCAGCTTCGGCCAGCAGCACCGGCTTGGTGGACGGTGCGCGACCCAGGCAGGCGGGGGGGGCCGGCGCGGGCCGGTACCCCGCCGGCCAGGGTGACGCACGCCGTTCGGACCGGGTTGTCACAGGTCGACCCACAGTGAGCGTGCTCCCGGCGCACTCAGATCCCACGGCTGCGCCGGGTCGCGCTCGCCGCCCTGGCGCACTACCCATTGCCCGAGGGAACGCTGCGCTTCGTCACCCACGGCGAGAACACCACCTTTCGGCACCAGTCGCACGCAGGAACGTACCTCGTCCGGGTGCACCGGCCGCAGCGGCACGGACGCGCGGCCGACTCGGTCGCCGCGATCCGCTCCGAGGTCGCCTGGCTGACCGCGATTCGCGCCCACACCCACCTCGAGGTGCCGGAGGCGCTGGCCGCGGCGGACGGCGCGACCACCGTGGTGGCTTCGGCCGCCGCCGAGACCCGGGTGGTCTCGGTGCTGCGATGGATGGACGGGCGCATCTTCGAGGAATCCCCCAGCCCGGTGCACCTGCGCCGGCTCGGCGAGGCGATGGCCCGGCTGCACGCGCAGGCGGACGGTTGGACGCCGCCGCCGGGTTTCACGCGCATCGACTGGACCCACGACCTTCTTCGGTGACGTGATGTTAGGCGCCGGCCGCCCGGTGCTGGGGTTGTTCCGCCGCGCTACGGGCCGGTTCGGCCCTCGCCAACGCCTGCCGCGGTGCTGGCCGCCGAGTCCGACCGCGGCCTGATCCACGCCGACCTGCATCTGGGCAACGCCGTGTTCGAGGCTGATCGCGTGAAGCTGATCGACTTCGACGATTGCGGCACCGGTCACCGGCTCTACGACGTGGCCGTGCCTTGGGAGCTGCGGACCGCCCGACTACCCGCCTTCTTGAGGCGATGCTGCCGGCTACCGCTCCGCGGGGCTCGATGCACCGCTGGACGACTTCATCGCCCTGCGCCAGGTCGCTTTCAGCTCTGGTACACCGGCACCGCCCAGGCGAACCCGCAGTTCACCGCCGGCCTCGCCGAGGTTGAACGCTGGTCCCTGGCCATGCTCGACCTTGTCGAACACGCCGGCGGGGACGCATGAGAGCCTGACCCCTAGGCTGACCGGGTGCAGTTCTCACTCACTCCGTTCGAACAGCTCCGCCCCGGGGTTTGGCGCGCCGTCGCCCAGCCGGCGGCGGTCAACATCGGCCTGGTCGCGGGGTCGTCCGGGGCCCTGCTGATCGACACCGGCTCGTCCCCCGCTCAGGGTGTCGAGCTCCGCAGTGCCGCCGAGGCGGTGGCCGGTGTTCCGCTGGTCGGCGTCGTGGTCACCCACGGCCACTTCGACCACTACTACGGGCTGGCGGCCTTCGACGACCTGCCGACCTACGGGCACGAGCCTGATCGCGGCGCTGGGGGGCGACCAGGTGCCGACGAGGCCGTAGCCTGGGTTTCGCCGTGGCGAGCTGCGACCGCCGAACCGTCCACTGGCGCTGGCCCGCATGGTCGACTTGGGCGACCGGCACGCCGAGATCGTCCACTTCGGACGGGGTCACACCGCCGGCGACCTGGTGGTCATCGTGCCCGACTTGCGGCTGATCTTCACCGGCGACCTGCTGGAGCAGTCCGGGCCCCCCGCGATGGGTCCGGACTGCTTCCTCAAGGAGTGGCCCTCGGCGTTGGACGGCATTCTTGGCCTGGTCCGCGAAGACACCCTGCTGGTGCCGGGCCACGGCGACCCGGTGGATCGCACGTTCGCGTTCACCCAGCGCGCCGAGATCTCGTCGGTGTACGGCCAGGTCGAGTACCTGATCGCCCAGGGCATCAAGGTCGAGGACGCGCTGGCCGCCGGCGAGTGGCAGTTCGACGACGACACCATCGCGGCCGTGCTGCCGATCGCCTACGCGCAGCTGGCCGCCGAGGGCAAGGTGCCACGGACCACGCCAGTCGCTGCCTGACCGCCCGTGGTCGGTCACCCGAGCTGGCGCCGGTCGGCACCCCCGTCCAGCGGCCTCGGGCGATCTGCCGCTGGTGACGTCACCGGATCGGCGTCTGGCTCGTGCCGGCCGTGAACGGCTCAGCGCCGAAACTGCTCCCGCACCACCCCCGCGGCGCGCTGCCACAGCGCCAGGGTCGGCCGCGGCCAGCAGGTAGCGTCCGGTCACCCCGGCACGATAGGGCGCCCCCTCGATGGTGGCCAACTCGCCCCCCTGCTCGGTGACCATCAGCCCGCCCGGCAGGTGATCCCAGGGGTGCATCGACCAGTAGCCCAGAAAGGCTCGCCGCCCCTCGATCACAGGGATAGTCCACCCCGCAGCAGCCGGCCAGCCGCACCAGCCGGACGTCGTCCCCCAGCCCCGCGCGCGGGCGTCCGTAGCGGCCGTGCAACGCCCCGACCACGGGTCGGGACGGCGCCGCCACCGGCACCCGTTCCGTTGCGGGTCACCCCAGCGCCGAGTTCGGCGTAGTACATCAGCTCGTGCACCGGCTGGCAGATCCAGCTGCGGGTGGTCACCCCGCGCCGCACCTCGGCCACCATCACGGCGAAGTCCGGGCTGCCGTTGGCGAAATTGCGGGTGCCGTCCACCGGATCGATCACCCAGGCCAGCTCGGCGCTCGGCAGCGCCTTCAGCGGGCCGGCGTCGGCGTAGACTCCCTCTTCGCCCACCACCAGGCAGCCCGGGTCCTGCTGCCGGAAGATCGCGGTGAGCACCTGCTCGGCGAGCCGGTCGGCCACCGTCACCACGTCACCGGGACGCTTCTCGATGATCTCGTCGTCGGCCAGCGACCGGAACCGGGGCATGATCTCGGCGTCGGCGACAGCCCGGATCGCCTCGGTGACCGCATCGGTGTGCATCACGGCTCCAAGGTGTCGGCGTGGTCGGCGGTGACGAAGTCGATCAGCTTCTCGACCTCTGTCATCAGCGCGGGGTCGAGGTCGCGCCACGAGGTCACCCGGGTGCGGATGCGCCGCCAGGCCTCGGCGGTGTCGGCCGGGGTGCGGGCCGGC
Organism: Micropruina sp.; assembly: GCA_016711205.1. GTDB lineage: Bacteria > Actinomycetota > Actinomycetes > Propionibacteriales > Propionibacteriaceae > Micropruina. The sequence continues at coordinate 1,163,578 of JADJTM010000001.1, forward strand.
CACCCGAGCGCCCGGCACAGGCCGGTCTTGTAGTCCTGCCCCTTGGGAGTCTCGGGCCACGCCTTCAGCCCCAGCACGGAAGGTTTGACGGCCGTCCAGATGTCGACGAACCGGTGCCCGGTGACGAACACCCAGGGACTGCTCACCTGCTCCACGATGCGCGACTCCTTGGACCCGGGCACCAGATGGTCGACCAGTACCCCCAGCCGGCGGCCGCGCTGCGGCGCGAACTCGGCCACGATGGCGGGCAGGTCGTCGATGCCGCCCAAGTACTCCACCACCACGCCGACGTGCCGTAGGTCGTCCCCCCAGACCTTCTCGACCAGCTCGGCATCGTGCTTGCCCTCGACGTAGATTCGGCTCGGCAGCGCCACCCTGGCCTTGGTCGCCGAGGCCCTGGAGCCGGAGGCTGTGTGGGTGGGTCCCCCGTCTGCGGCTCGCTTGGGGGCGGTGATCGCCACCGGCCGGCCGTCGAGCCAGAACCCCGGACCGAGCGGAAAGCTGCGTCGTTTGCATTGCCGGTCCTCAAGCACCAGCAGGCCGTTCTCGATGCGCACCAACGCCCCGACGAACCCCGATGAGGGGTCTTCGAGCACCATGCCGATCTCGGCCGGCACCTCGGTGGTGGTCGGTTTGCCGGCCTTCTGCCATCCGGGTGCCAGCACGTCGCGCGGGTATCGGCTCACCCGGTCAGGCTAATCGCCGAGCCCGCTGCAGCGGCCGGGCCACGCGGAGCGGACAATCCGAGCGCCCGGAGGATTCTGAAATCCTGACACCAGGCGCGACCTCACCCCGCGACACGCCGCGAGCGGCCGCGACCTGCTCGGGTCAAATCAGAAAGGCCGTCGCGGCTCGCCATCCAGGCCGCGGCTCCGGTCGAACCGGAGCCGGGCAGCCGCGAGTCCGAAGCTTGTGACATCGCCCGCCGGGGCACACGCCCGGATTCCACCCGAACCACCGGAGGCAGCAGCTTTCTGAAATGACCCGCCACAGTGGGCAGCGACCACGGCGTGTCGCGGGTCGAGGTAACGACTGGTGTCGGGATTTCAGAAAGGTGATGCCCGCCGTCTGCCTGCGATAGGCTCACCCCCGTGACGTGCCGACTTCTGCTTCGACAGCCGCGCTGACCCGGTCAACGCGGCGCCCCTCCCTGCGTGAGGGGCTTTTTCATGCCCGAACTCAGAGTGGTGCCCGACTCCGGCACGCCACCGCACAGCAGCAGATGAGAAGGAAGAGATGAGCGAGACGCCGTACCGCTACACCGCCGACCTGGCCGGCCGGATCGAAACCGCCTGGCAGGACCGTTGGGAGGCCGAGGGCACCTTTCACGCGCCCAACCCCGCCGGGGTGTGGGCCGAGCCCGACCAGGTGGCCGGCCGCGACAAGCTGTTCGTGCTGGACATGTTTCCCTACCCCAGCGGCGCGGGGCTGCACGTCGGCCACCCGCTGGGCTACATCGGCACCGACACCTACGCCCGCTTTCAGCGCATGCTGGGCCGCAACGTGCTGCACGCCCTGGGCTACGACGCGTTCGGCCTGCCCGCCGAGCAGTACGCGGTGCAGACCGGGCAGCACCCCCGGGTGACCACCGAGGCGAACGTCGCCAACATGCGCCGCCAGTTGCGCCGGCTGGGCCTGGCCCACGACGACCGCCGCAGCGTCGCCACCACCGACGTCGAGTTCTACCGGTGGACGCAGTGGATCTTTCTGCAGGTCTTCAACTCCTGGTACGACCACGACGCCGACAAGGCCCGGCCGATCAGCGAGCTGATCGACGAGTTCGCCAGCGGGGCCCGTCCGGTGCCGGCCGAGCGTCCGTGGGCCGAGCTGACCGCTGCCGAACAAGCCGCCGTCGTGGACGCCTTTCGGCTGGCCTACATCTCGCAGGCGCCGGTGAACTGGTGCCCCGGTTTGGGCACCGTGCTGGCCAACGAAGAGGTCACCGCCGAGGGCCGCTCCGACATCGGCAACTTCCCGGTGTTCAAGCGCAACATGAAGCAGTGGATGATGCGCATCACCGCCTACTCCGACCGGCTGCTGGCCGACCTGGACCGGCTGGACTGGCCCGACAAGGTCAAGGCCATGCAGCGCAACTGGATCGGCCGCTCGACCGGCGCGTCGGTCACCTTCACGGTGGAGGGCCACGAGGCCGCCATCGAGGTCTTCACCACCCGGCCCGACACCCTGTTCGGCGCCACGTTCATGGTGCTGGCCCCCGAACACCCGATCGTCGACGCCATCACCCCCGGCGAGAGTTCGTGGCCGACCGGCACCAAAGACGCCTGGACGGGCGGGGGTCCGTCCCCTTCGGAGGCGGTCACCGCCTACCGGGAGGCCGCAGGTCGCAAGACCGACCTGGAACGCCAGGAGAACAAGGACAAGTCCGGCGTCTTCACCGGCGCGTTCGCGATCAACCCGGTCAACGGGGCCAAGCTGCCGATCTTCATCGCCGACTACGTGCTGCTGGGGTACGGCACGGGCGCCATCATGGCGGTGCCCGCCGAGGACGAGCGCGACTGGGATTTTGCCAAGGCCTACGACCTGCCGATCATTCGCACCGTGCAGCCGTCCGAGGGTCACGACCCCGACAGCGCGTTCACCGGCGACGGGCCCACGATCAACTCGGCCAACGACGAGATCTCGCTGAACGGCCTGGGTATGGCCGAGGCCAAAAGGGCGATGATCGGCTGGCTGACCGCCAAGGGGCTGGGCGTCGAAACCGTCACCTACAAGCTGCGCGACTGGCTGTTCAGCCGGCAGCGCTACTGGGGCGAGCCGTTCCCGATCGTCTACGACGAGGGCGGCTACCCGATCGCGCTGCCCGAGTCGATGCTGCCGGTGACGCTGCCCGAGATCGACGACTACAGCCCGCAGGCGTTGGACCCCGACGACTCGACGTCGGAACCGCTGCCGCCGTTGGGACGGGTCACCAACTGGGCCACCGTCGAACTGGATCTGGGCGACGGCCCGAAGACCTACCGCCGCGAACTGAACGTCATGCCGCAGTGGGCCGGCTCGTGCTGGTACGAGATGCGCTACCTGGATCCGGCCAACCCTGACCGTTTCGTTGACCGTGAGGTCGAGCGGTACTGGATGGGGCCGCGGGACGACGTCGACACCGGTGGCGCGGATCTGGCCGACACCGGTGGTGTCGACCTGTACGTGGGCGGCGTGGAGCACGCCGTGCTGCACCTGCTGTACGCCCGGTTCTGGCACAAGGTGCTGTTCGACCTGGGCCAGGTGAGCTCCGCTGAGCCGTTCCGGCGGTTGTACAACCAGGGCTACATCCAGGCCTACGCCTACCGCGATGCGCGCGGCCAGACCGTGCCGGCCGACGAGGTCGAGGAGGTGGCCGGCGCCGACGGCGAGGCGCACTACATCTGGCAGGGCGAGGAGGTGCGCCGGGAGTACGGAAAGATGGGCAAGTCGTTGAAGAACATCGTCACTCCCGACGACATGTACGACTCCTACGGCGCCGACACGTTCCGGATCTACGAGATGGGCATGGGCCCGCTGGATCAGTCGAAACCGTGGGAGACCAGCGCCGTGGTCGGCTCCCAGCGCTTCCTGCAGCGGCTGTGGCGCAATGTGATCGACGAGGCCACCGGCGAGGTGCGGGTGGTGGACGCCCCGATGGACGCCGCGACCGAACGCGCCCTGCACAAGACCATCGACGCGGTTCGGCGCGACTATGACGCTCTGTCGTTCAACACCGCGATCGCCCGGCTGACCGAGTACAACAACGCCCTGACCAAGCTGAGCTCGGTGCCGCGGGAGGCGATCGAACCGATGCTGCTGATGGTGGCCCCGCTGACCCCGCACATCGCCGAAGAGCTGTGGTCGCGGCTGGGTCATGCCCAGTCGTTGGCGTTCGAGCCGTTCCCGGTCGCGGACCCGGCGCTGATCGTGGATGACATGGTCACCTGCGTGGTGCAGGTCAAGGGCAAGGTGCGCGCCCGGCTGGACGTGCCGGCCGACATCAGCGAGGACGACCTGCGCGAGCAGGCGTTGGCGGTGCCGCGGGTGATCGATGAGACGCCGAACGGGGTGCGCACGGTGATCGTCCGGGCGCCCAAACTGGTGAACGTCGTGCCTGCCTGAGCAGCCCATTCGTCGCCCGAGGGGTCTCGACAAGCTCAACCACCGCTGGTCGGTCGGGCCTGTCGAGACCCCTTTGCTTTCGAACCCCGATGTTGACCTTTCGATGATCCTCGCTTATTGTCCTCTCAGCTTCACCTCAGGTTCTGCTCATCTGGCTCTCAGCCGAGTCATGCAATGAGCGCATTCACGGAGGACTCTCAATGCCCGCTCGCCCGTTCGCCCGCTCCGCCGCCTTGGCCGCGTGCGCGTCGCTCGTCTTCTCGTTGGCCCCGGTAGTGCTGCCGGCCGTCGCGGACGAGGTGGCGCCGCCCACCGCCACCGAGCCGACTCCGGCGCCCACGCCGTCCACGACCGTTCCCACGCCGACGACACCGACCACGCCGACGACGCCCACCAAGCCGGCCAAGAAGAAGCTCACCAAGAAGCAGAAGGCAAAGGCCAAGGCCGCCAAGGCCGCCAAGGCCGCGATCGCCAAGGTGAAGAAGGGCCAGTACGTGCGCGGCCGCTCGGGCCCCAACTCCTTCGACTGCTCCGGCCTGATGGTCTACGCCTACCGCAAGATCGGCATCAAGCTGTCGCACTCCTCGCGTGCACTGTCGACGCGCGGCAAGAAGATCTCGAAGAAGAACCTGCAGGTCGGTGACCTGGTCTTCTTCTACACCCCCGTGCACCACGTCGGTATGTACATCGGCGGCGGCAAGTTCGTCCACGCCCGCAACCCCAAGGACGATCTCGAGATCACCAAGCTCAGCAAGTACCCGCACTATCGCTGGGCACGCCGCATTCTGAAGTTCTGATTCGTCCCCCCGACCGACGCTCTCCCCCGGGCGTCGGCAGCAGCGAGGAGGATCGTACATCGCAGTCGATGTTCGATCCTCCTCGCTTGTTGCGCCTGATTCGACCCGGCTACAGGTTGCCCGCCGCCAGTTCGGAGGCGATGTGGTCGGCCTGGCGAATGGCCAGCGCCACGATGGTCAACGTGGGGTTGGCCGCGGCGCCGGTGGTCATCACCGACCCGTCACTGACGAACAGGCCCGGCACGTCGTGCGCCTGACCCCAGCGGTCGACCACCCCGTCCTCGGGCTTCTCGCTCATCCGGCAGGTGCCGAGGTTGTGCGTGGCGGGGTAGGGCGGGGTGTGGTGCACGCCGAGCGCGCCGACCGATTCGTACAGCGCATCGGCCTGCGCGTAGCCGTGGTTGCGCATCGCCACGTCGTTGGGGTGGTCGTCGAAGTTGACGTTGGGCACCGGCAGCCCGTGCTGGTCCTTGACCTCGTCGTGCAGGGTGATCCGGTTGGACTCCTGCGGCATGTCCTCGCCCACGATCCACATGCCGGCCGTGTTGCGGTAGGCGTCGAGCTTCTCGGTGAACGACCGGCCCCACTCCCCCGGCTCGACGAAGGCGGCCAGGAACGCCGGGCCCAACGACAGCGTCTCCAGGTAGTAGCCGCCGGCGAATCCGCGACTGGTGTCGAGCTTGGCCTCATCAGCGATGATGCCGGCCATGGTCTCGCCCCGGTACATGTGCACCGGCTTGTCGAACCGGGCGTAGGCCGAACCGGTCATGTGGCGCATGTAGTTGCGGCCCACCTGGCCCGAGCTGTTCGCCAGGCCGTCGGGGTGCAGCGAGCTGGCGCTGAGCAGCAGCAGCCGCGGCGACTCGATCGAGTTGCCGGCCAGGCAGACGATGCGCGCGGCCTGCTTGTGCAGGTTGCCGGACGCGTCGAGGTACTCCACACCGTTGGCCTTGCCGGCGTCGTCGTGGGTGATCCTGACCGCGTGGCATTCCGGCCGGAGGTCGAGCTTGCCGGTCTCGAGTGCCCGGGGGATCTCGCGCACCGCGGTCGACCACTTCGAGCGGTTCTTGTCGCCCTGAAAGTTGAACCCGTCCTGAATCGAGGCCGGACGTCCGTCGTAGGGCTCGGCGTTCGTGCCGTAGGGCCCGGTGGCGTAGTAGCGGTAGCCGATCCGTTCGGCGCCGTTGGCGAACACCTTGTAGTTGTTGTTGGCCGGCAGGGGCGGGCGTCCGTGCCGGTGCGTCGAGCCGATCGCCTTCTCGGCCGCGTCGTACCAGGGCGCCATCTCGTCGGCGTCGATCGGCCAGTCGAGCAGGTTGGCCCCCTCGATCGGGCCGTAGTGGGAGCGGGCCTTCCACTCGTGCGCCATGAACCGGGGGGTGGCGCCCGACCAGTGCGTGGTGGTGCCTCCGACGGCCTTGACGATCCAGGCCGGTAGGTTCGGAAAGTCCTTGGTGATCCGGTACGAGCCGCTGGTGGTGCGCATGTCGAGCCACGCCATCTGCGCGAAGGCGGCCCACTCGTCGTTCTCCCAGTCCTCGGGGGTGAGGTCGCGGCCGGCCTCGAGCACCACGCAGGGGATACCCTTCTTCGTCAGCTCGTAGGCGAGCGTGCCGCCTCCGGCACCGGAACCGATGATGACCACCGCCGGGTCGTCGTGTGCGATCGCAACCATGTCAGGCCTCCTTCACGATTTCGACGCGCGGTTCGCCGTCGTATTCCTCGATGCGTGGATCGGGCAGCCAGTCGAGGTCGTTGAAGCCGCGGTGCAGGTACCCGCCCTTCTCGAACGAACTGCCTTCGTAGCCGAGCAGGTTCCAGACCTCGTGGTCGTCGTAGAGGGCGACCACGGTGGTGGAGTGCACGAGCCGGAAGAAGGGCTCCTCCTGCACCGCCTCGAGCTTGGCGGTGACCGCGTCATCGTCCAGCCCGTCGAGGTCGCCCAGGGCGTCCAGTCCGGCGCCGAGAACACCCTCGGCATCGGCCTGCTGCACGGCCGCGGACGTGCGTTCGTAGGGACCGTCCGGGAAGGACGGATGCGGGTAGGCGACCCGCAGCACGCGGAACAGCGTCGCCTGCTGCGCTTCGGTCAGCGGCTCGGGGGCGCCGCTGGTTTCGGGATCGGTGTTGTCGAGTTGCAGCTCTTCGGGCTCCAACTGGTCGTTCTGGACGTCGGTCACGCCCGCCTCCTTCACGTCATCGGGATACGCCGTCGTCGGCGTGAGGCCTGCAGGGAGGCTAGGCAGCAATCCCAAGGCAGGAAAGCGGGGTTCTCATCGGCTGAGAACCCTGCTCACAGGGGCGATCGGGCAGGTGCGAGCGGCGCCTGCGACCGGCGGGCTGGGCCAGACGCCGGTCAGGCTCCGCGCAGGAGTTCGCTGACCCGGCGGGCCACCTGGCGGAGCCTGGCCTCGATGATGGATTCGCGTCCGGCCAGGCGCTGGGGCTGACCCGAGACGGCCACGGCACCCAGCAGTGCCACGTCGGCGCCGCGCACCGGCACGGCGGCACAGCCGAAGCCGGGCACGAACTCCTCGCGTTCCCAGGCGATGCCGCGCAGGGCCACGCCGCGCAAGTCGCAGTCGAGTTCGTCGCGATCGGTGAGCGTGTTGGCGGTCAGTGCGCGCATGCCGTGCCGGTCCAGGTACAGGTTGCGACCGCTCGCGTCCTGCTCGGCCAACAGAATCTTGCCGAAGGCGGTTGCGTGCGGCACGTCGTGAAAGCCGAAGTGCATGGCGGGCAGGCGTGGGCACTCGGGTGAGTCGACCACGTGCACGATGACCAGCTCGGCACCGCGCAGCACGGTCAGGTAGGCGGCCAGGCCGGTGTCTTCGTGCAGCCGGGTGATCTCGCGGGCCACCGGACGTGACATGCCGACCTGACGGTGCAGCGACTGGCCGAGCGAATGCAGCTTGTGGCCGAGTTCGTAGCGGCTCTCGGCACGAATGTGCACCAGGTAGTCGCTGGCGACCAGTGAGTTGGCGATGCGGTACACGGTGGGCAGGGGCAGATCGAGCGAGCGGGCGATCTCTTTGGCGCTGGCCCCGCCCCGTTCGGCCACCACCTCCAGCACCATCAGCGACCGCTCCACGGGGCCCTTCGGCGACTCTGCCTGCACCCGACCATCTTTACCCGATTCTCAGCCACAGACAAAGGCTCGGCATCGTCGCCGCTCGGCGGAGCTCCCCGGTCCGGCGTTGCTCAGTCCAGCAGGTCGCGAACCACCGCGTCAGCGAGCAGGCGACCCTTCAGGGTGAGCTCCATGCGCTGCTCGTCCACGTGCACCAACCCGTGCGCCACCAGGCCCGCCACCCGCCCCTGCTCGGACGGGGTCAGCACGTCGAGGGCCAGCCCCTCGGCCAGGCGGGATTCCAGCAGTACCCGCTCGACCCGGCGGTCTTCGGCAGTCAGCACCTCGCGCGCCGCCGCCGGACTGCGGCCCTGCTCCAGCGCGGTGCTGTAGCTGCGGGGGTGCTTGACGTTCCACCAGCGCACGCCGCCCACGTGCGAATGCGCCCCCGGCCCAAGACCCCACCACGGCGCACCCCGCCAGTAGGCCAGGTTGTGCCGGCACGCGTGCCCGGGGCGGCTCCAGTTGCTCAGTTCGTACCAATCCAGACCGGACGAGGTGAGCACCGCCTCGGCCGCCTCGTAGAAGTCGGCCTGGTCGTCATCCACCGGTGCCGGCACCTCGCCGCGCCGGATCTGGGCCGCGAGCCGGGTGCCGTCCTCGACGATCAGCGCGTAGGCCGACACGTGATCGGGCTCGCAGGCCAGTGCGGCCTCCAATGAGGCCCGCCAGTCGTCCAGGGACTCGCCGGGGGTGCCGTAGATCAGGTCGAGGCTGACCGAGCCGAACCCGGCGGCCCGCGCCCAGCGCACTACGTCGGGCACCCGGCCCGGGGTGTGGCGCCGTTCGAGTACCCGCAGCACGTGCGGACGAGCCGACTGCATGCCGAACGAAATGCGGTTGAATCCGCCTTCGGCCAGTGCAGCCAGGTAGGGCAGGTCCACCGACTCGGGGTTGCATTCGGTGGTCACCTCGGCCTGCGGTGCGAGGTCGAAGCGATCCCGGACGGCGCTCAGCAGGCCGACCAGTTCGGCAGCGGTGAGCAACGTGGGCGTGCCGCCCCCGACGAACACCGTGTCCACACCGCGACGGCCCAGTACGCGGGCGGCCAGCTCGATCTCGGCGTGGGCGGCCGCCAGGTAGGCGTCGCGCGACGAGCCGGACGCTGACCCCAGTTCGGCAGCGGTGTAGGTGTTGAAGTCGCAGTAGCCGCAGCGGGTGGCGCAGAAGGGCACGTGCAGGTAGAGCGAGATCGGTCCGTCACCCAGCTCGGCCAGCGCGGCTGCGGGAAGCGAACCGTCGTGCGGCGCCGGTTCTCCCGAGGGCAGCGCCGACGGCATCAGGGCAGGGCGAACGGCAACGGCATGCCGTCCAGCACCCGGCGGCAGGCGCAGGTGGCGGTGTCGTCCGGTTCGGGTTCGGGCAGGGCGCCGACCACGTCGAGCAGCATCGTCTTGAGACGTTCAATGTTGCCGGCGAAGACCCGCAACACCTCGGCGTGCGACACGCCCGGGCCCTCGACGCCGGCGTCGGCGTCGGTCACCATGCACACGGTGCTGAAGCACATCGCCAGATCGCGCGCGATGGACGCCTCCGGCATTCCGGTCATGCCGACCACCGTCCAACCCGCCGCCGCATGCCACTGCGACTCGGCGCGGCTCGAGAAGCGCGGCCCATTGATCACCACCAGCGTGCCGCCGTCGACCGCCTGCTCGGCGGCGCCGAGCAGGGCGGCCCGGCCGCGCGGGCAGTACGGGTCGGCGAACGAGGTGTGCACCACGGGACCGATTGCGTCCCAGATGGTGTGCGCGCGTCCCCAGGTGCGGTCGACCACCTGATCGGGCACCACGAAGGTGCCCGGCGCCAGTTCGGCCTTGAGCCCACCGACCGCGCACGGTGCCAGCACCTGCCGCACGCCGACCGAGCGCAGCGCCCACAGGTTGGCCCGGTAGTTCACCCGGTGCGGCGGCAACTGGTGCTGCTCGCCGTGCCGGGGCAGGAAGGCGACCCGCCGTCCGTTCACCTCACCGAGCGCCAGCGGCGCGCTCGGTTCGCCGAAGGGGGTGTCGACCTCCACCCGTTCGATGTCGCTGAGGAACGAGTAGAAGCCCGAACCGCCGATGATGCCGATGTCTGCCTGCTGCACGCGCCCACTCTAGGGGACGGTCGCTCACGTGGCGTGCCCGCGTCGAGGCGCGCCATCATCTTGGGCGCCGGTGGCGCCACCCTCGGCAGTGCCCTGCTCGGGCTCGGTGTCGACCGCGCTCAAGCTACGCCCCTTGACGGGGCCGACGGACGACCCAACTCACCAAGTCTGCGGCCCCAGATACCGCCTCAGCGTTCCGGACAACTGGAAGAACGATCCGCAACGGCCGATCTATGTCGACGGACAGTACTTGTACTACTACCTGTACAACGGCGATTACCTCACCGGCGGCGGCGGAACCGCCTGGCGGCTGGCGACCACCCGCGACCACGTCCGGTTCAACGACCGCGGAGTTGCTATCCAGAAGAACACCAACTCGAATGGGGATCTCTGGTCCGGCAGCGTAGTCGTCGACACCCTCGACACTGCGGGTTACGGCAAGGGCGCGGTGATCGCCCTGGTCACCCAGGCTCCCGAAGGCAAGCAGGCGCAGTTTCTCTGGTATTCCACCGACGGCGGCCGCTCGTTCAAGCCGGGTGGCGCGTCCCCGGTGCTACCGAACCCTGGTGTCCACGACTTCCGCGACCCGAAGGTGATCTGGGACGCGCCTCGCAAACGTTGGGCGATGGCCAACGCGGAGGGTCGTCGGGTCGCCTTCTACAGCTCGCCCGACCTGAAGTCCTGGACCTACACCGGCGACTTCGAGCGGAGCGACATCGGTGTGCTGGAATGCCCCGACCTGTTCCAGATCACCGCTCAGGACGGCACCCGACACTCGGTGTTTGCGGTCAGCGCCAACGGCAAGGGGCGCGGGCTGCCCGCAACCAAGCCTACTGGACGGGCAGTTTCGACGGCGCCCGCTTCACAGCCGACCATGATGAGCCGCAGTGGCTCGACTGGGGCTTCGACTTCTACGGCGCGGTGACCTATCCCCACCACGACCGCTCTGGACGCGAGGATTCGAGACTCCGGCGGGCGATCGGCTGGGCGAACTTCTGGGACTATCCCCACAACACGCCCACATCGTTCACCGACGGCTACAACGGTGACGACATGATCGTGCGTGAACTGCGGCTGCGCGGCAAGAAGGGCGACTATTACCTCGCGTCGACGCCGCCCGCGGCCTTGGCTGACTACGTCACCCGGACGCATCGACTCGGCGACGTCACGGTCAGCGGCACCCGAGATCTAGACGTCAAGTCCTCGGCCTATGAGATCTCCTGCGAACTTCGCTGGGCGGCCGGTGCCGCACCGAATGCGGGCTTCGAGGTGTGCCGCGCGCCGGGTGGTGGCCGCCACGTCGCGGTCGGCGCCTACGTGCCCGCGCCATACGCCTACGTCAACCGGCGTCCAACCGTGAACCCGACGGGTGGTGAATCAAAGACACCGTTCGACGCATCATCGGGGCGATTGCCACTGCGCATCCTCGTCGATCGGACCAGCGTGGAACTATTCATCGGAGACGGGCGCTATGTGCACTCGCACCCGGTCTTCCCGCTGCCCGGCGACAACCGCATCCGGCTGTACGCCCACGACGCGACCGCCACCTTCGCCGGGCTCACCATCCACGAGATCAAGGTTCCCTGAGCTGGCTTGACGAATGGCCGCAGAGCTCTTGACAGCCAGGACAAACTCAACGTACGTTTGTAACGCGCGTTACCTACGGATCCTCAAGGAAGAGTTCCTATGACTCGCTTGAATCATTTACCGCGGGCCACTATGAGCGATGTCGCGCGCGCCGCCGGGGTCAGTAGGACGACAGTGTCCTTCGTACTCAGTGATGGCGGGCGCGCCAACAACGTGTCGGAAGCCACCAAGGTCAGGGTCCGGGAGGCCGCCGGTACCCTCGGCTACCGACCGGATGGTCTGGCTCGTGCACTGGCGGCAAAGAGCACGGACTGGTACGGGGTGGTGACCGAGATCGTGACGGATCCGGTCGCTGCTCACGTCATCCGCGGCGCGCAGGACGAGGCTTGGCGGCAGCGCCGATTCCTGCTTATCGCCTCCGCCGGAGACGGCGAGCCGGAGGGGGCCCGCCTCGCCCTGGAGGGACTCGCCGCGGAGAAGCTGCTGGAGCAGCGGGTGGCTGGCATCTTGTATGCCGCGACCTGGCATCGGGCGGTCTCCGTTCCCGATCTGCTGCGGGCACTGCCCACTGTCCTGATCAACTGCTTCGACGCGGACGGCGAATTGCCATGCATCATCCCGGACGAGGTGGGCGGCGGCCGGAATGCCACCGAACGCCTCATCCGGGCGGGTCATGAGCAGATCGGCTACATCAACCTCGATCCCATGATTCCGGCGGCGATCGGGCGGCTACAGGGCTGGAGGGACGCGCACGAGGCGGCGGGTCTCACGCCGCATGACGATCTCATCGTCGACGGAGACGCCACCGCTGATGGTGGCTACGCGGCGGCGCTCGCGTTGCTCGACCACCCAAGCCCACCAACGGCGATTTTCTGCGCCAATGACCGCATGTCCATGGGGGCATATGACGCCATCAAAGAACGCGGGTTGAGGATCCCCCACGACATCGCCGTGGTCGGGTTCGACAACCAGGAGGTGATTTCGGGCTATCTGAGGCCCCCGCTCACCACCGTTGCACTCCCGTTCGAGCAGATGGGCGCACTCGGCGTCCGGACCCTCGACGCCCTCGCATCGGGGCATTCGACCATCGCCACGCGGCAAATGGTCGACTGCCCCTTGGTGGAACGCTCCTCGGTCTGATGCCAATCAGCATCCGAGCAGCAATCCACACATCCCTCCATCTCACCCAACAACAGGAAGAGAACCACCATGTCACATCCACAACCATGGAAAGCCCTGCGCTTGGCCGGGGTCGCTCTCGCCGTGGGCGCCGTGGCGCTCGCTGGCTGTAGTCAGCCGGCACAGACTAGTTCGAACGCGCCCGCAGGCAAGGACTATTCCGATGCCCTGCTCACGCTCCCACGTGAGGACATGGGCACCTTCACCCGCAACTTCAACCCCTTCTCACCCAATGTCGCACCTTCTCACCCAATGTCGCACCGATGACCCAGCAGGCGATCTACGAGGCCCTGCTGATTTTCAGCCCGACCGACGGTAAAACGACGCCGTGGCTCTCCACCGAATGGAAAGTTGGCGCTGACGGCAGGAGCGTCGAGTTCACCGTTCGCCCCGGCGTCAAGTGGTCGGACGGCGAGGCGTTCACCGCCGAAGACGTCGCCTACACCTTCGAACTGCAGCAAAAGCTGCTGGGCGGGTACGACTACGTGGACAAGATCAGCACCCAGGGCGACAAGGTGATGTTCACCTTCAGCAAGGCCTACTCGCCGGCGCTTTTCGAACTCGGCCAGCAGATCATCATTCCCAAACACATCTGGTCCAAGATCGACGACCCCGCCAAGTCGACCAACGAGAAGCCAGTCGGCACCGGGCCGTACACCGAAGTCACCCGGTTCGCTGCCCAATCGTTCGAACTCGGCAAGAATCCGAACTACTGGCAACCCGACAAGCAGAAGATCGCGGGCATCAAGCTGCTGGCGTTCGCGGGCAACGACGGGGCCAACCTGGCCGCGGTCAACGGCGACGTCGACTGGACAGACCAGTTCATGCCCAACATCCAGAAGACCTTCGTCGATAAGGACCCAGCGCATCGACACTTCTGGTTCCCGCCGACCGGATCGATGATCAACTGGCAGCTCAACACCACCAAGGCCCCCTTCAACGACCCGGTCGTGCGCAAGGCGTTGAGCATGGCCGTGGATCGCGACGCGGTGACCAAGATCGGCATGGCCGGATACACCGTGCCCGCCGATTGCACCGGCCTGTCGGGCAGCTACGAGAAGTGGAAGAACCCCGCAGTCCGCGACACCTGCGAATGGACGAAGCTGAACGTCGAGAGGGCCAACCAACTGCTGGACGAGGCCGGCTACACCAAGGACGCCGACGGCAAGCGGAAACTGAAGGACGGCAAGCCGTTCGAGTTCGAGTTCTCCGTCGGGTCCACGTCTTCGGACTGGCTGTCAGTTGGCAACGTGATCGCGCAGAACATGGAGGCCATCGGCGTCACGATGAAGGTGGACTCCCCCGACTGGTCGGCGGTCGTCGCCGGCTACGAGTTGGGTGACTTCGACTCAGGCATCGTCTGGTCGCCGAACGACCCCACGCCGTACAAGTTCTTCGCGGCCATGATGGGCACGGCGACGGTCAAACCGGTGGGCAAGAAGGCCGCCGACAACTACCAACGCTTCGGCGACCCGCGGGCCGATGCGCTGCTGCAGCAGATCGCTGGAACCGGCGATCCGGCAGCTCAGACCGAGGCGGTCAACAAGCTGCAGGAACTCTTCAACGAGAATGCACCGGTGATTCCGCTGTTCCCCGGCCCGGAATGGGGCGCCTTCAACGACACCCGCTTTATCGGCTGGCCCACCGAGCAGAATCCGTACGCGAGCCTCAGTGCGCGCTCCGGCCGGACCGTGATGATCCTGACCAGCCTGGAACCACGCAAGGGCTGACAACGGCCAACGAGACTAGGTGTGGACGTCCCATGTGGGCGTCCACACGATGGCTCAAGCTCCCCCAAAGCTTTCCATCCACCACCTTAATGAGGAGAGTCACGTGCGTTTCATTCTCCGAAGGATCGGGTTCTACCTGATTGCCTTCTGGGTGTCCATCACCCTCAACTTCATGTTGCCCCGCTTCATGCCCGGCGACCCCATCTCGCGGATGCTGGCCCGTAGCCAGGACAAGATGAGTTCCGAACAGGTTCAGCAATTGCAAAAGTTGTTCGGATTGGACAATCGCCCGATCATGGAGCAGTACGTCAGCTACATCGGTGACATGGTGACCGGCAACATGGGCGTCTCGATCTCACGATTCCCCACTCCGGTGACGGAGGTGATCGCGTCCCAGATCGGCTGGACGCTTTTGTTGGGTTCAACCTCGTTGATCATCGCCGCCTTGCTGGGCAACCTGCTCGGGATCATCGCCGCCTGGCGGCGCGGAAGCGCTATGGACTCTGCGCTGCCACCCTTGCTGATCTTCATCGGGTCGTTCCCCTATTTCTGGCTGGCCATGGGTGCGCTGTACCTGTTCGGCATCGTTCTCGGCTGGTTCCCGTTAAGGCACGCCTACGACTCCGCACTCGACCCCGGGTTCACTTGGGCGTTCCTCAGCAGCGTCGGCTACCACCTGGTGCTGCCGGCCCTGACGATCGTCCTGGTGAGCATCGGTGGCTGGATGCTCGGCATGCGCAACACCATGATCGCCACCAACTCCGAGGACTACATCACAATGGCCGAGGCCAAGGGCCTCAAGCCGCAACGGATCATGCTCAGGTACGCCGCCCGCAACGCCATGCTGCCGTCGGTCACCTCGTTCGGCATGGGTCTGGGCTTCGTGGTGGGTGGCGCGCTGCTCACGGAGACGGTCTTCGCCTATCCCGGTGTTGGCTACCAGCTGCTCGGCGCCGTCACCGGGCTGGACTACCCGCTGATGCAGGGCCTGTTCCTGATCATCACCGCAGCGGTCCTGCTAGCCAACCTTCTGGTCGACATCGTCTACGTACGACTCGATCCCCGCGTCCGCACCCACTGAGGGGCATTCATGACAACTCCAATCACGACCGCCACCACCGAAGCCGTCAAACCCGCCCGCGTGTCGACACGATCGCGGTCAGGCCTGCTGCATGGGCTGATGACCAACCCAAAGGCAATGCTCGGCGCGATCATCCTGATCGTCTTCATCCTGCTTGCCCTGCTCGCTCCCGTCATCTTCCCGGGCAACCCGTCTCGGATCACCGCCATGGCCTCGCAAGAACCATCGGCGGCGCACTGGCTGGGCACCACCGCGAAGGGCCAGGACGTCCTGGCGCTGACCATCCACGGCAGCCGGATGTCCCTGTTCGTCGGCCTGATCGTCGGCGTCATGTCCACCATCATCGGCATCCTGGTCGGCCTCACCTCGGCCTACTTCGGCAAATTCGTCGACGAGATTCTCTCGGCGGTTACGAACATCTTCCTGCTTATCCCGGGCCTCCCGCTGCTGGTCATCCTGGCCGCTTTCCTTCCGCCCGGCGTCGGCACGGTGATCTTCGTCCTGATCCTCACCGGGTGGGCCGGCTCGGCCCGGGTGCTGCGTAGCCAGGCCTTGTCGATCAGGTCAAAGGACTTCGTCGCGGCATCCCAGGTGACCGGCGATCGAGCCGGCTGGATTATGGCACGTGAAATCCTGCCCAACATGGCGTCGATCGTGATGGGCACCCTGTTGGGCTGCATCATCGGCGCCATCGGCGCCCAGGCCGGGCTCGAGTTCCTCGGCCTGGGGGACACCTCCACCGTGTCGTGGGGCACCAACCTCTACTGGGCGGGCAATGAGGGCTCGCTGCTGACGGGAGCCTGGTGGGTCTTCATTCCATCCGGCCTGTGCATAGCCCTGGTCGCGTTCGCACTGAGCCTGTTCAACTACGCGGTGGACGAGGTCACCAACCCTCGGCTGCGCACCGTGGCTAAGAAGCGTTCGGTCAGTGCACCGCTGGCCGGCGCAAAGGAGACAGCATGAGCAACGACAAACTTCTCGACATCAAGAATCTCACCGTCCAATACCGAGGTGATGTGCGCACCACCACGGCGGTCGACGATGTCTCGTTCGGCATCGCGGAGGGAGAGATTTTCGGCCTCGCCGGCGAATCAGGCTGTGGCAAGTCGACGATCGCGAACACCATCCTGCGGCTGCTCAAGTACCCAGCCGAAGTGGCCGGGGGCAGCATCATGTTCAACGGACGCGACGTGCTGGCACTCAACGGCGAGGAGCTTCGCCAGTTCCGCTGGCGTGAGGTGGCGATGGTCTTCCAGTCGGCCATGAACTCACTGAACCCGGTACTGACCATCGGTGAGCAGATGCGCGACATCTTCACCGCCCACCTGCCGGTGACCAAGCGGGAGGCGGATGCGCGTTGCGGCGAGCTGCTCGAAATGGTCCAGATCGACCAGGGCCGGCTCAAGTCGTTCCCCCATCAGTTGTCCGGCGGCATGCGGCAACGGGTCGTGATCGCGATGGCAGTCGCGCTGCGGCCAAGGATGTTGATCCTGGACGAGCCAACCACCGCGCTGGACGTCGTGGTGCAGCAAGAGATCATGGCCGAGATCAAGACCCTCCAGGCGGAACTGGGCTTTTCGGTGTTGTTCATCACCCATGACATGTCGCTGATGGTCGAGCTTTCGCACCAAATGGCGGTGATGTATAGCGGCCGGATCGTTGAACAGGGCCCGGCCAGCACGCTCCATCACAGGGCCGCCCACCTCTACACCCGCGCCCTGATGAACGCCTTCCCGCCGATCACTGGGGAACGCGTTGAACTGCGAGGGCTCGGTGAGGGCGTCCGCCTGAGGAGAATCGACAATCTCGCGCCGGTCGGGCCCAACCACTGGGCGGCACCGATCAGCGATGAGGATCGGATGAGTTTGGCGCAACAGAGCACAGGAGCCGAGGGAGGCCAACAATGACCGCAACCACAACCACCACCGCAACCCCCATTCTCGAGACCCGTGCTCTGGTCAAGGAGTTTCAGCAGGGCGGGTTCCTCTCCAAGCGGATGCTGCGGGCGCTGGGTGGGGTCGATGTCAGCATCCAGCCCGGCGAAATCCTGGCCCTGGTTGGCGAGTCGGGATCCGGCAAAAGCACGCTGGCCCGCTGTATCGCCCGGCTGGAGAAGCCCACCTCCGGTCAAATCCTGCTCGACGGCGTGGACGTGTTGACCACGGAGAAGGGCCATGCCAGCCGCGAGTACCGCGGCCGGCTGCAGATGGTTTTCCAGGATCCGTTCGGGTCGCTCAATCCGGTCCACCGCATCTCGCACTTCCTCGAACGGGCGATTCGCAACCAGGAGCGGCTGACCGGTGCCGCGCTGGAGGAGCGCTTGGAATCGCTGATGGCAAGGGTGGACCTCGACGCGAACATGCTCGCCAGCTACCCGCACGAGCTGTCGGGTGGTCAACGCCAGCGGGTCGCCATCGCGCGGGCGCTGGCCGTCGACCCGAAGGTGATCCTGGCTGATGAGCCGACATCGATGCTGGACGTGTCGGTGCGGATCGGGGTGCTCAACTTGATGCGCGCACTGCGCGACGACAAGGGCATCGCGATGATCTACATCACCCACGACCTGGCCAGTGCACGCTACCTGGCCGATCGGATCGCCGTCCTGTTCGCCGGTGAACTGGTGGAGGAAGGCGAGTCGCTAGAGATACTGGCCAACCCGGCCCACCCATACACCGAACTGCTCGTCTCGGCCGTACCGGATCCGGACCGGGCCGGCAGTTACGACCCGGAACGCCGGGCCCAGCTGCGCCAACGGGTACTGGCTGCGGACAGTTGCCCCTTCGACGGAGACCCGGGCAACCCGTGCTCGCGCACCGAGCCGGTCCGCCATCGGGTGGGAGATGCTGGCCTGCGTCATCTTGTCCGATGCCACCTGTACCGCCCTGCGACCGCGGCCGGAGCCAATGCCCTTGTGCCGACCGTGGAGGATGTTGCATCGTGACGTCTCGGGCACTTCACCGCCCGACACACTTCCGCCCGCTACGGAGAGCACCATGATTCAGCAGCAATACGACCACCTTCGAACTGACCTTCCGATCCGCCCGCGCCTGCACATCCATCCCGCGCACGGATGGCTGAACGACCCTAACGGGTTGTGTCGGATCGACGGTCGTTACCACGTCTTCTACCAGCACAATCCCGATGGCCCGCACCACACGAACATCCATTGGGCGCACGTCAGCTCGCCAGATCTGATCCATTGGAGCGACGAGCCCATCGCGCTGACCCCAGTCGTCGGCAGCCTTAACGCCCAGGGCTGCTGGTCGGGTTGTGTGGTCGACGACGGCGGAGTGCCGACCGCGGTCTACACCGCCGTGCTCGACGCACCGCACAACGCGGTCGTAGCCGTGGCCCGCACCGACCGCACGCTGCGCTCGTGGGTTCTGGATCCGGTCGGCAAGATCGGCAAGCCGGACGATCCGGGCGTCACCGAGGTCCGCGACCCGTTCCTCTTCACCCTCGATGGCCGACGGTACGCCGTCCAGGGTGCCGGCGATCCGTTCGGTGTCCCGCAATTGCTCCTCTACTCATGCGATGACCTCGACACGTGGGAGCAGCTGGGGCCGCTGCTGACCCTCGACGACCCGATTGCCGCCGAGCTGGCGCAGGCGAACATTTGGGAGTGCCCGAACCTGTTTCGGCTGGGTGATCGATGGGTGATCATCTTGTCGCTGTGGCGGCACTCAGACGCCGACCAGCCGTTGTGTGGCGTGCGCTATTTGGTCGGCGATCTTATTCCGTCGGGAGACGGCATGCGCTTCATCGCCCAAGGGGGCGGAATCGTCGACGACGGTGACACCTTCTACGCACCGCAGGTGCTGGTGGACGCCAACCGTGTGCTGCTGTGGGGTTGGGCATGGGAAGGGGCCGACCGCTCGGTGGTCGAGATCGAGGCCGGGGGCTGGGCGGGGACGTTGACCTTCCCCCGGGAACTGGGCCTGTCTGGCGACCTGTTGGTCAGTCGTCCGGCCGCCGAACTCGTCGGCCTGCGCACGGAGCAGTTGGACCCTGGGGCCGATGGGGTGGTCGAGGCAAGTGCGTTCGACGTGGTCGCCGAGGGCGCCGTCGAACTGGCTCTTGTCGATCCCGAGCTTGGGACGCGCGAGGTGGTTGCCAAGACCACGGGGGCGGCACAACTGCTCGTCGACGGCTCGATCGTTGAGGTGTTCGGTTCAGGAGCCTCGGCGACTTCGCGGCACTATCCGAAGACCACCAGCCATTGGCAGATCCGGTCCGCCGCGCCGTACCGGGTGTGGGCCCTTGGCTGAGCCTTGACGAACCGGCTTGTGATCGCCGCAGTGGCCGCCGGGGTGCTGAAGCTGGCGGGCGCGCCGGACTGGCTTGTGTTTTCGGCCGCAAGTGTCGCGGCGGTGATTCCAGCATGGACGACGGCGGTTCGGTCTCAGCTGGAACAACGCCAGAAGGCAGCTGTGGAGCAGCGAAGAGCGACCGCCCGGCGCCGCGGGGCCGGGTCGTCTGGTGCGGGACTATTCATCGTCTGAGTTGCGTGTTCATGTTGGGATTCGGCAGGACGTGCCCTACGTCGAGCGCGACGTTGAACCGGAGATCGTGTCTGGATCAAGTGGGAGCGGCGGGTATTGGTCGTCGGCCCGTCGATGGCAGGCAAGGCGAGACTGGCCCTGTCTGCGGCGAAGGCGACTGTGGGGCAGTCCGTGCTGGTTGTGCCGGCAGACGGGAAGAGCATTCATGACGACCTGGCGGCTGGCACCCAGTTCTCCAACGTGGTGGTGTGGTTGGACGATTTTGAGCGGTACGTGGGCGATGGCGGGTTGAGCGCCGCCGATCTGACCACCCTGTGCGAATCAGGAGCCGTTACGGTGGTGGCAACCATCAGGGCCAGCGAGTACGACAAGCTCCAACCGCGTGGCGACATCAAACCCATCGGTTGGGAGGTCCCTGGCTGGTTCGGCGATCCGGTCTGGTTGACCAAATGGTCCGACGCGGAGCTAGATCGAGTGGGTGAGACCCGGGCCGGTTCGTCGGTGCTGAGCGATGCCCGCAAGTACGGCCCGTCCGCCTATCTGGGCGGGGTGCCGCTGGTGCGGCATCAACTTGGCATCGGTGAGGTCGAGCATCCCGAAGGGTTCGCCGTGGTTCGCGTCACGTCGGATTAGAGGCGGGCTGGCATGGACAAGCCGATCAGCCTGGCCGACCTACTCGACGTGTTGCCAGCGTACGTTCCGCCAAAGCACCTGGTGAGCGTTGACGACCAGGCCACCATGGGGTTGTCATAGGCGCTTCAGCGGCGCGGGACGTCCCGTCGCTGCTGCGGTGGCGGAGCGAACGCGATGGCTGAGCTGGTTTCGGTGTTGGAGACCGGCTACCGCGAGGGGTGATCAGCCTCGCCGAGCAGCTGTTGCTGCTGGATGTGGTGGCGGCTGCATCGCAACCGGCCCTGTCGTGGTCCAATGGCGCCTCCTCGGCGCTGTGGGGACCGGCGGTACGAGTGGGTCGGGTGCGCGTTGGGGTGACCGGCCGGACTGTGCGCCGCCGTCGAGGCTCTGGCCGCCCATTGCGGGATGCATCGCAGGTTCGCATGACTGATGTCCGAATCGGCTCCCTCCGATGGCATCTGGTGGATGAGACCGGCAAAAGGGGGGTGACCGTGATGAGCCACATCGACCAGGCATCGGAGCTTCTCACTCAGATCGCCAGCGAGCAGCGTGTGGTCGACAGGTTGTGTCAGACCACCGAGCAGTTGCGTCTGATTCAGCAGGCTAAGCGTGACTTGACGAATCTGACCCAGGAGCAGATCCGGGACGCCTTCGAGCGTCGGCATGCCCTATTGGGCGGCGGTGAACGGGGATGACCCGAGCGGTGGCGATCGATGAGCTGCGGGCGGCGTATCAGGCGGTGCAGTCGGGAGTGTTCCGCACCGCAACGCTGGCAGCCTCAGCCACGCCAGCGTCCGCGTCGGAACCGTCGGTGCGGTCGCGGTGGGAGCCGTCGGGCCGGGTGCTGCTGGTGGCCGGATGCATGGGTTCGGCGGGCGCTTCGACGGTGGCGTTGCTGCTCGCTACAGCCCTGGGGGATGCCCGGGTGGTGGAGTGCTGCACGGTGACGTCCTCGGGTTGTGCGGCGCTGCCAACGCCGAGTTGGGCACGGTGGGCGGCTGGGTGCGCGGCAGCCGCGACCGAGTGGTAATCGAGCGGCGCGGTGACCGGATTCCCTCGCGGCCGCCCTTCCGGTGCCGGCGGACTCCGATAAGCGGCACACGGTGCTGGACAACTCCATCGACATCGACCTGCTGGCCAGCGACCCGGGTTGGCTGGGGAAGCAGTTCCGCACCGCCGCCGAGGTGGTGCTGGTCAGCCGGGCCAGCGTGCCGGGGTTGCGCCGGCTGGACGCCGCAGCTGCTTGGCGCCGAGCGTGCCGTGGCGGTGGTGATCGGCAGCAAACGGTGGCCGAAAGCGTTGGAGCAGGCGGCGAGCCCGGCGGTGCGCAGGCTGCGTGCCGAGGGCCGGCTGTTTTGTCTCCCGACCGTGCCGGGCCTGGCGATGGCTGGTCTCACCCCTGAACCGTTACCGGCGGCCATCGTGGCTGCCGCCTCCGACCTGGTCACCTTCTGGAAAGGAACCCGTTCATGACCAGCCTGACAACCTCCGCTGTGGTGCTGTCCAGCGCTGCGGCCCGATCGATCGGCGCTCTCCACCCGTTGCTGGTGCCGCTCGACATTTGCCCGACGGCACCGCCGGGGGCACAGAAGTACGCCGACCAGATCACCGGCTATGTGCTGTGGGGCGTGATCTCGCTGTTCCTGGTTGGTGTGGTGGTGTCGGTCGGCGCGATCGTGGCCGGCCGGGTGTTCAACATGCCGCACGCCTCCAAGTACGGGGTGGTCGGCATCTTCGTCGTGCTGCTGGCCGTCATCGCCTACCTGGTCGCGCCGGGCATCGTTCAGACGATGCTGGGCGCGGGCTGCGTATAAGGGTCTGGGTCGCATGTTCGGTCGAGGGGGGCGGCGCCGCACGCAACGCCGGGGGTCGGACCAGTGGGTGGCTGTGCAGCCGTGGGACCGGCAACGGCTGCTGCTGCTGTTCGGGGCGGTCGCTGCAACCGGGATGTTGCTGGTCACCGGGTTGGGGTTCGCGGTGGGGTACGCGCTGGCCGACCCGGCGCCGGCCCCGTCGGCGGTGGCGGGACCGGCCGAGCGGCCCGGGCGGGCGGGGAATGTTCGTGACGCCATCGCGGCCGCACCGATGCTGGTGGTGGGCCGCTCGGCAGCGTTCACCCCGGACGCCAGCACCGTGCAGGCCGGCGTCATTGAGGTGCCGGTCGCCACCGTCACTTGGGTCCGGCGAATGTGCCGTCGGGCTTCCCGCGCACCCCTGAGGGGGCGGTGGGGCAGTTGGCGGCGATCGAGAAGACGGTGCTGGAAACGATGAGTCTGTTGGCGGCTCGGGCGGTGCACACCGCCTGGGTGGCGCCGGGTGGGCCCTCCTTCGAGCAATGGGAGTTGACCCGAAACGTGCAGGCATTCCTGACCTCAGCGAAGCAGTCCGGCACCGAGAAGGACATCACCACCTTGGTCAGTGTCACTCCGGCTGCTGGCTTGGTGAAGGGCACCGACGGCCCGGATTGGACGTTGGCCTGCGTGCTGGTTGATGTGCGGGCGGCGATCAGTGTGGAGTCCCGGATGGGCTACGGCCTGTGTGCACCGATGGAGTGGACACAGGACCGCTGGCGCCTGGCCGCAGGCGAGGTTGCGGCGCCAGCGCCGTCGACCTGGCCAGGTTCGGCGTTGGCGGCGCGGGCCGGCTGGCTCACCTGGCGCGAGCAGGAGGACGGCTGAATGTTTGTCTGGGATTGGTGGAACCCGTTCAGTTCCCTGGGGTCGCAGGCGGCGAAGGTCGCCGCCGACGCGTGGATCGCGGCCTGTTTGAGCTTTTGGAACGCCGGGTTGTGGCTGTTGCGGTTGGTGTTGGGCTGGATGGACGCCTGGCTGACCCCGGACCTGTCCGGGGACGGTCCGGGCCACGACCTGTACGGAACGACGTTCTGGATCGCCGGGGTGCTGCTGGTGATCATGATGCTGATCCAGCTCGGCATCGCCGCGTTCCGCCGGGACGGCAAAAGTTTGGGTCGGGCCCTGGTCGGTGTGGCCCAGTTCATGGTGATCGTGGGTGGCTGGATCGGCTACACGGTCGCGGTCACCGCCGCTGTGGGCGGGTTAACCCGGGCCTGCATGGAGTCGCTGATGAACGTCACCTCCTGGAAGCAGTGGGCACCGTTCAACGCGGCCGGTATCGACGCCAAAACGATCACCGATGGCGGCATCGCTGCAGTGTTGGGACTGTTGGGGTTGCTGGTGTGGCTGGGTGCGATCGCGCACCTAGTGGTGATCCTGGCCCGTGACGCCGCCTTGATGGTGCTGGTCGCGACGGGACCGATCGCGGCGGCCGGCCTGGCCAACGAAACCACCCGAGCCTGGTTTTGGAAAATGTTCCGCTGGTTCCATGCCGCAGTGTTCACCCCGCTGCTGGTAGTGATCGTGACCGGGGTGGGAATGAAGTTCGCCGCCGGGTGCCGCTCACCGCGACCGGCGGCCCTGAAGCCTCCATCGGCACCGCAGTGCCGGCGGTGATCCTGATCTGCATCTCCACCGTGGCGCCGTTGGCGCTGTTCAAGCTGTTGGCGTTCGTCGACCCGGGCACCGCCTCCGGGGCGGCAATGCGAGCCGGAATGGCCGCCATGGGCGGCATGCAGGCGATGGCGGCCGGTGACCCGACCGCCGCCGCAGCCTCCGGTTCCCAGGCCGACTCCGAGGGTCGCTCGGACGGGGAGGCCAGCGCGGAGGAGGCAACCACCGCGAAAGCGGCCGGGGCAGCCCAGATGGGTTCCAGCCTGCTCGGTGGCGCCGGAATGGCGTTCGCGGCCGGTATCGGTGCGGTGATGAAGGTCGGCTCGATGGGCGCCTCGGCCTTCACCGACGTGACCAACCAGCAAGGCGTCGGGCACAACACCGACCAGCCCCACTACCAGGCCGGATCCCGCGACGGCGCCGCCCGCGCCAACCGGGAAGCCAACAACGACAGCGGCAGCGATGACCAGCCGCCGAACGGCGACCCAGCCACCTCGATGCCCGCTGGTGGCGGCGGTGCCGGCTCCGGCAACGACCTGGCGCGGGCAGCGGCAGCGGCAGGGGTGGCGACGCTGGTGGCGCGGGCGGCGGCGGGAAACCGCCTGTTGGGGGTGGTGTTGGCGGCTTGGGGGCTGCTGCTGGTGGGGCCAGCACCGCCGAGGTCGCAGAAGTGGCCGTGGTGGCCCTGTAGCGGGCTGAGCGCAAAGCAGGACTCGATCAAGGGGAGTGTGGGAGATGGCGGCGGTATACAGCGATTACAGCCGGGACCGGGTGGGGTTGTTCTTCGGGTTGACCGGCGTCCAGTTGGGCATCCTGGTCGGAGCCGGCGCGCCGCTGCTGTGGGCGATCAACCAGCAGCGCTGGCTGTTGATGCTGATGTTGGCGTTGCTGTGGGCAATGGTTGCGGTGCCGGTCACCACCAGCTTCGCCGCCCGGTGAATCCGGGGCTACGAAGCGGCCGCCTTGTTGGCGGCGTCCTGCGCCTTCTGCAAACCCTCCGCGACCGGGGTGCGGCCCAGGAAGATCTCGTTGAAGGTCGGCTTCCAGGCCGCAAACGCCGCCCCGTAGTTCTCGCCGGCCGGTGCCGAGACCGACGGCATGGCGCCCTGCGCGGCGAACTGGGCGGGGTCCACGTTCTTGGCCTTCCAGAAGTCGTTGAACGCCGGTTGCGCGCTGGTCACCGCGGGCATCGCTGCGCCGGTGGAGCCGATGAACTTGGCGCCGTCGCCGGAACCCAGCCACTGCAGCACCTTCCGGGTCAGCTCGGGGTTCTTGCTCTTGGCGTTGCCCGACACGATCACCGAGTTGACCACCGACACCGCGCCCTTCGGACCGGCCGGCATCGGGGCGATCCCCCATTCGAACTTCGCCCCGTCCGCGACGTTCTTGAGGTTGTAGACGCCCGACTGGAACAGCGCGATCTTGCCCTGCAGAAACTGGTCGCGGGTGAAGTCGCCGTTGTCGTTGGTGTTGGACGCGGCCGGCGACACCCTGTGCTTGTTGATCAGGTCAACGATGTACTGGAACGCCGCGACCGACTCCGGTGAGGAGAAAACGAACCTGCCGTCGGCGTCCTGGAACTGGCCGCCGTTGCTGCCGATGAAGTTGTAGTAGATGCCCTGCAGGTCCTGGGCGGCGGAGTAGCCCCACTGCTTGGGCTTGGCGCCGTTGAAGCCGCTCTCGTCGCCCCGCTTGCCGGCGGCATCGATGGTGAGCTTCTTCAGGATCGGCAGCAGGGTGTCGGTACTGCCGCCGCCGGGCGCCCAGACCAGGCCGTTGAGCTGATCGGGGGTGATGCCGGCGTCGTCCAGCAACTTCTTGTTGTAGTACACGGCGATGCCGCCGTCGGTGAGCTGCGGGACGCCCCACAACTTGCCGTCGCGGGTGTATTGCTCGACGGCCGCGGGCACCCAGTCGGCCTTCAGCGAGTCGAACGCGGAGCCGATTTCGAGCAGCGAGTTGGACGTGACGTACGGCTGCAGGTAGCTGCCGTTCATCATGAAGATGTCGTCGGCGGTACCGCCACCCACGTCGGTGCGCAGCTTGGTGAAGTAGTCGGCCCACGGCACCAGCACGGTCTTGACCGTGATGCCCGGGTTGGCCTTCTTGAACTCGGCGAACGAGGCGTCGTAGGCCTTCTGCACCTGCTCGTCCCACAGTCGGACGGTCACGGTGCCGGTCAAGCCGGACCCGGTCGCGGTGGGCGCCGAAGCGGTCTGCTGAGCGGCGGGGGAACAGCCGGCGGCACCGATCAGCCGCGCACGCCACGCCGGCCACGAAAGTCCGGCGGCCCAACGGTGGATGCCGCAGATCACAGGGCTCCTCCTCCAGTTGGTAGCTCAATAATCACATCATTGGGGCAAACCGACGCTCATTTGAACCCGGTCAGCGCGATCGATTCGACGATGGTGCGCTGGAAGATCGCGAACAGCACCAGCAGCGGGGCCATCGCGACCGTGGTGGCGGCCATCACCAGGGTCCAGTTGGCGTTGTACTGGCTCTGCAGGTTGGCCGTGGCGACCGTGATCACCTGCCAATCGCGCCCGCTGGTGATGATCAGCGGCCACATGAAGTTGTTCCAGTGACTGACAACGGTGATGATCGCCAGCGTCGAGACGATGCCCCTGCTCAGCGGCACCACGATCTGCCACAGAATGCGCCAGTCGCCGGCGCCGTCGATGCGGGCGGCGTCGATCAGGTCGTCAGGAATGCTGCGAAAGTGCTCGCGCAGCAGAAACACCGCGTACGGCGAGCCGAACATGAACGGCAGTACCAGCGCCCAGAAGGTGTTGCGCATGCCGACCTGCGCCATCATCACGTACAGAGGGATGACGATCACCACCTGCGGCACCATCAAGGTGGCGAGGTAGATCCAGAACAGGATGTCGCGGCCGGCGAAGCGCAGCTTGGCGAAGGCATAGGCCGCCATGATCGAGAACAGCAACTGCCCGACCAGAATCACCGCCACCATCTGTGCGGTCACCGCGATCGGACTGATGAAGCTGTAGTCGCCGCTGAACAGCCGCACGAAGTTTTCGGTGGTGATCGGGTTGGGCAGGTTCAGTGCCGGTTCGGACGCGAACTGCTGCGGCGACTTGAACGCGGTCATGAAGCTGAGCGCGAAGGGGGCCAGGGTCAGCACCGCCGCCACCAGCAGCACCAGATAGGTCAGAGCGTCCGCGAGCGGGGTACGGCGCCGCACGCCCGGGGGACGGGGGGGGTTGGTGGGTTTGGGGGGGGGGGGGGGGGGGGGGGCGGCGACGCAGCGCCGGCGTTCAGTCCGGTGCCTTCAGCTGAGGTCATAGGTGATCCTGTCGGCGAAGAACCGCTGTTGCACGACGGTGACGACCACGAGAATGACGAACAGCACCAGCGCCATCACCGAAGCGCGGCCCAGGTTGAACCCCCCCTGGAACGCCTCCAGATAGATGCGGGTGGCGATCACGTCGGTGGTCCCTTCGGGCCCGCCGTTGGGGGTCAGGGCATAGATCTGGTCGAACGCCTGAAACGCCGAGATGACGCCGGTGACCAGAACGAAGAACATGGTCGGCCCCAGCAACGGCAGCTTGATCTGCCAGAACACCTGCCAGCCACCGGCCCCGTCCAGTTGCGCGGCCTCGAGCACCTGGTCGGGAATCGCGGCCAGCCCGGCCATGAAGAACAGCGTGGTGTAGCCGACCTGCGACCAGATAGTCACCCCGGCGACGGCCGGCATGGCCAGAGCGGGGTTCGACAGCCACTCGACGCTGATGCCCAGCAGGTTGTTCAGCGCACCGTCGTAGGGGGCGAGAACCCACTTCCACACCACGCCCAGGGCCAGCGGCGCGCAGATCCACGGAATGACGTAGATCACCCGGAACAGGCCGGAACCGGGCAGCCCACGGGTCAGCAGCACGGCCATGAACAGGCCCAGCGCGGTCTGCAACGGAATCACCGACACCACGAAGATCACCGTGCGCCACAGCGAGTTGCCGAAGGTGGCATCGGTCAGCACGTCGGCGTAGTTGGCCAGCCCGACGAACCGCATCGGGGCCAGCAGATCCCACTTGTTGAGCGACAGCCAGATCACGATCAGGATCGGGAAGATCAGAAACGCGGACAACCCGAAGAGGCTCGGTGCCAGCAGCAGGCCGGACAGCCGGCCGTGGCGCAGATGACCCGGCGAACGCAGTCCGCGGAGGTTCGGCACGGCAGGGAGCCTAGTGTCGGGCGCAGCCGTCCGCCAGATCTTGAGATTTCAACAGAGCCACCGGACAAGGATGTTTGATCTGTCAGGCACTATCCTCGACCCATGAACCCCCGCTACGGAATCATCGCCGCAACGTTCGCTGTGCTGCCGCTCGCTGCCTGCAGCGGTGGGGCAGCCGCAACCTCCGCGGCTCCCGCGACCAGCGCCGCCCAACCGGCGACCAGCGCGGCAGCCACCGCCGCCGCCACGTCCGCGCCCGCCACGTCCGCCGGCACGAAGAGCTACACGCTGGCGGAGGTTGCGACGCACAACAAGCAATCCGACTGCTGGGCGGCCATCGACGCTGAGGTGTACGACCTCACCGAATGGATCAGCAAACACCCCGGCGGGCCGGACAAGATCCTGGGCCTGTGCGGCACCGACGCCACCTCCGCGTTCAGCACCCAGCATGACGGCCAGGCCAAACCCAACACCCAACTGGCCAGCTTCAAGGTCGGCGACCTGACCGACTGAGCAGAAATCGGGGGGGCCCCCCCCCCGGCGCGGGGGGGGGGGGAGAGGGGGGGGGGGCCCCCCCCCGGGGCGGGGGGGGGGGGGGGGGGGGGGGGGGGGGGGGGGCCCGCCCGCAGGGTCGCGACGGAACCCACCCCTTGACCGGCCCGGGCAGACTGGACGCCATGAGCAGCCAGACCCTGTCGCGGCGCGACTCCCCGTTACCGGCTCGTACCGCCGGCATCGTGATCGGCGCCTGGACGGCCCTGCTGTGGGTGATCGAGATCGTCGATCAGCTCACCCGCGAAGCGCTGGAGCAGTTCGGCATCCACTCCTGGCAGGTGGCGTCGCTGCCGTCGATGTTCGTGTCTCCGCTGATCCACGACGACTGGGCGCATCTGGCGGCCAACACAGTGCCCTTCGCGGTGCTCGGCTTTCTGGTACTGCTCGGCGGGCTCGCTCGCGCCCTCTGGGCCACCATGGTGACCGTGGTGGTCAGCGGGCTGTTCGCCTGGCTGCTCAGCCCGCCCAACACGGTGACGATCGGCGCGAGCGGGCTGGTCTTCGGCTGGCTGACCTACCTGATGGTGCGGGCGGTGTTCACCCGTCACACGGTGCAGATCCTGATCGCCGTCGGCGTGCTGGTGCTCTATGGCAGCGTGCTGTGGGGCGTGCTGCCCACCCAGCCCGGCGTGTCGTGGCAGGCCCACCTGGGCGGCGCGGTCGGCGGCGCCCTGGCCGCCTGGTTGCTGCACGGACGGGATCGCGCAGCCGGCGTCGGTCGCTGACTCGCGCCCTCGGCGTCGTCCCGAAGACGGGCCGTGGCCGAATCGACAGGTGATTCACAGCTTCGCACCCTCGGGGACGGTGACCCTGGCAGGTATTGTTGACATGTCAACGACTTGCCGACCGCCCCGCCACCCTAGGAGCCCGCAATGTTCGACGTCTTTGGCCTACCCCTTCATCCGCTGGTCGTGCACGCGGTCGTGGTGCTGCTGCCGCTGTCGGCGATCGGCCTGATCGCCTGCGTTGCGGTGGGCAGGTGGCGTCGCCACTTCGCCGGCTTGAGCGTAATGGGCCTGGTGGTGGGCGCCGGGTCGGCGTTCGTGGCCGCCGCGTCCGGCAACGCACTCGCGGCGCAGGTCGGCACACCCACCGCGCATCAGGCGATCGGGCAGGTGCTGCCCTGGGTGGCGACCGCGACCCTTGCCCTGTCCGCCGTGTGGTACTTCCTGCAGCGCGGCCGGGACCAGCAGGCGCCGCTCACCAGGGGCATCGGCGTGCTGGCCGCGGTGGCTGCGGCGGGGTCCGTGGTGGTCACCGTGCTGGTCGGCCACAGCGGCGCGACCGCGGTGTGGGGCGGCACCCCGGCGCCCCGGCCACCACCGCCACCGGTAGCGCGACCGCGACAGCGACCGCGACCGCGACCGCTACCGGTACCCCGACCGCGAGCGCGAGCGCCGCCTCCGATCAGACCTACACCCTCGACCAGGTCAAGCAGCACAACACCCGGGCGGACTGCTGGGCGGCCATCGACGACGGCGTCTACAACCTGACCGACTGGATCGCCCAGCACCCCGGCGGCGCCGAGCGCATCATCGGGATCTGCGGCACCGATGCCACCGCGGCGTTCACGAACCAGCATTCGGGCGAGCAGCGTCCGGAGACCCAGTTGACGCGGTTCTACATCGGCAAGCTCGGCTGAGCGGAGCGCCGGTGGCCGGGACTACTTCTTGCTCGACTCACCGGTGGACAACGCGGCCACGAACGCCTCCTGCGGCACCTCGACCCGGCCCACCATCTTCATGCGCTTCTTGCCCTCCTTCTGCTTCTCGAGCAGCTTGCGCTTGCGGGTGATGTCACCGCCGTAGCACTTGGCCAGCACGTCCTTGCGCATCGCCCGGACGGTCTCGCGGGCGATCACCCGCGAACCGATCGCGGCCTGGATCGGCACCTCGAACTGCTGCCGCGGAATGAGTTCCTTGAGCTTTTTCGCCATCGCCACGCCGTAGGCGTACGCCGCATCTGTGTGCACGATCGCACTGAAGGCGTCGACCGGCTCACCGTGCAGCAGAATGTCGACCTTGACCAGCTTGGCCATCTGTTCGCCGGCCGCGTCGTAGTCGAGGGAGGCGTAGCCCTTGGTGCGCGACTTCAGCGCGTCGAAGAAGTCGAAGACGATCTCTGCCAGCGGCAACTGGTAGCGGATCTCGACCCGGTCCTCGCTGAGGTAGTCCATGCCGGTCTGGGTGCCGCGGCGGGTCTGGCACAGCTCGAGAATCGTGCCGATGTAGTCGGTGGGGGTCAGGATCGTGGCCTTCACCACCGGCTCCCAGACCTCGGCGACCTTGCCCTCGGGGTACTCCGACGGGTTGGTCACCAGATGCTCGCTGCGATCCTCCATCACCACCCGGTACACCACGTTCGGCGCGGTCGAGATCAGGTCGAGGTTGAACTCACGCTCCAGACGCTCACGCACGATCTCCATGTGCAGCAGGCCCAGGAACCCGACCCGGAAGCCGAAGCCCAGGGCACCGGACGTCTCGGGCTCGTAGGTCAGCGCGGCGTCGTTGAGTTGCAGCTTGTCCAGCGCTTCACGCAGTTCGGGAAAGTCGGCACCGTCGATCGGGTAGAGCCCGGCGTAAACCATCGGGTTCGGCTGCCGGTAGCCGCCCAGGTTCTCGGTGGCGGGCCGCTTCGTCAGCGTGACGGTGTCGCCGACCCGCGACTGCCGGACGTCCTTCACCCCGGTGATCAGGTAGCCCACCTCACCGACGCCCAGCCCCGTGGACGGCAGCGGATCGGGGCTGATCACGCCGAGCTCGAGCACCTCGTGGGTGGCTTTGGTCGACATCATCAGAATGCGGTCGCGGTGCTCCAACGCCCCGTCGACCACCCGCACGTAGGTGACCACGCCGCGATAGGTGTCGTAGACGGAGTCGAAGATCAGGGCGCGCGCCGGGGCGTCCGCGACCCCCACCGGGGCGGGAATCTGGGCCACGATCTCGTCCAGCAACTCGGTGACGCCCTCGCCGGTCTTGGCCGAGACCCGAAAGACCTCGGACGGCTCGCAGCCGACCAGGTGTGCGATCTCGGCCGCGTACTTGTCGGGCTGCGCGCTGGGCAGGTCGATCTTGTTCAGCACCGGAATGATGTGCAGGTCGGCGTCGAGCGCCAGGTACAGGTTGGCCAGGGTCTGCGCCTCGATGCCCTGCGCCGCGTCGATCAACAGAATGGCGCCCTCGCAGGCCGCCAGCGACCGGCTGACCTCGTAGGTGAAGTCGACGTGACCAGGGGTGTCGATCATGTTCAGCACATAATCACTGCCGCCGCTGCGCCACGGCATGCGCACCGCCTGGCTCTTGATGGTGATGCCACGCTCACGCTCGATGTCCATGCGGTCGAGGTACTGGGCCCGCATGGAGCGCCCGTCGACGACGCCGGTCGACTGCAGCATGCGATCGGCCAGGGTGGATTTACCGTGGTCGATGTGGGCGATGATGCAGAAGTTGCGGAGTAGCTCCGGTGGCGTGGCGCCGGGACGTGGTGCAGACATGCAGCTTCCTGGGTTGAACGAGCAGCCCCTCACGATACCGTGCCCGTCGCCTCGCGCTCTCCGCTAGCGTGCTGACCCGTGACGACGACCACCTCGCTGCATCCGAAATTTCAGCCGATGTTCGACATCGTGCTCTCGCGCAATCCCGGCGAACCCGAGTTTCACCAGGCCGTCTACGAGGTGATGCACAGCCTCGCCCCGTTGGCCGAGAGTCGTCCCGAGTACGCCCAGTGGTCGATTCTGCAGCGGGTCTGCGAGCCCGAGCGGCAGATCATCTTCCGGGTGCCGTGGGTGACCGACGACGGCCAGGTCGAGATCAACCGCGGCTTCCGGGTCGAGTTCAACTCGGCGCTCGGCCCGTACAAGGGCGGCCTGCGGTTCCACCCCAGCGTCAACCTGTCGATCATCAAGTTCCTCGGCTTCGAGCAGGTGTTCAAGAACTCGCTCACCGGCATGCCGATCGGCGGCGGCAAGGGCGGGTCGGACTTCGACCCCAAGGGCCGCTCCGACAACGAGGTGATGCGGTTCTGCCAGTCGTTCATGACCGAGCTGTACCGGCACCTGGGCGAGTACACCGACGTGCCCGCCGGCGACATCGGCGTCGGCGCGCGCGAGATCGGCTACCTGTTCGGGCAGTACAAGCGCATCACCAACCGCTACGAGTCGGGCGTGCTGACCGGCAAGGGCGTCAGTTGGGGCGGCTCACGGGCACGCACCGAGGCGACCGGCTACGGCACCGTCCATTTCGCCGACGCCATGCTCAAGGTGCGCGGCGAGGGCTTCGATGGCCGGACGGTGATCGTGTCCGGTTCGGGCAACGTGGCGATCTATGCCGTCGAGAAGGCCCAGGCGCTGGGCGCGCGGGTGATCGCGGTGTCCGATTCGTCCGGCTACGTGGTGGACGAGGCCGGCATCGACCTGGAGGCGCTGCAGCAGGTGAAGGAGATCCGCCGCGGTCGCATCAGCGACTACGCGGACGCCGTCGGCTCGCGCGCTCGGGTCGTGAAGGAAGGCTCGATCTGGGACGTGCCGTGCGACATCGCGCTGCCCTGCGCCACTCAGAACGAGCTGGACGGCGCCCAGGCGCAGACGTTGGTCGCCGGGGGCGTCCGGCTGGTGGCCGAGGGCGCCAACATGCCCTGTACCCCGGACGCGGTCGCGGTGCTGCGTGCGGCCGGGGTGCTGTTCGCGCCCGGCAAGGCGTCCAATGCCGGCGGGGTGGCGACCAGCGCGCTCGAGATGCAGCAGAACGCCAGCCGCGACGCGTGGGATTTCGAGACCACGGCGGGCCGGCTCGAAGAGATCATGTACGACATTCACGACCGCTGCCTGGCGACGGCCGAAGAGTTCGGCAGCCCGGGCGACTACGTGGTGGGCGCGAACCTGGCCGGCTACATCAAGGTGGCCGACGCGATGGTCGCGATGGGTGTGATCTAGTGCCCCAGCCATGACCCGGCCCGGCACCGGCATCCCCGGCCTGGACGCGACCATCGACGATCTGCGGATCGGCGACAACGTGGTGTGGCAGGTCGATTCCGAGGCCGACTTCGTCGCCGTCGCCGAGCCGTTCGTGGCGCGCGCCCTCGCTGATGGCCGCCGGGTGCTCTACCTCAGCTTCGGGCAACGTCAACCTCTGCTGCCCGACCTGACCGGGGTCGAGGTGCACACCCTGGACCCGTTCGCGGGTTTCGAGCGGTTCGCGATCGCCGTGCACGACCTGTTGGCGCAGGTGGGCCGGCTCGGGTTCTATGTGATCGACCCGCTGAGCGACCTGCACCGGGCCTGGCGCTCCGACCTGATGGTGGCCAACTTCTTCCAAGCCACCTGTCCGTTCCTGTTCGAGCTCGACACGATCGCCTACTTTCCGCTGCTGCGTAACCGGCACAGTTACGCGACCGTGGCGGCGATCCGCGAGACCACCCAGGTGCTGCTCGACCTGCACCGCCTCGACGACGCCCTCTACGTCCAGCCGCTCAAGGTGTGGCAGCGGCACTCCCCCACGATGTTCTTCCCGCACCTGCTCAGCGGTGGCCGGGCGCTGTCGCTGACGTCGTCGGCCGCGACCACCCGGCTGTTCAGCTCGCTCGCCCGGCGGATCGACCAGCCCGAGGTGTGGCAGGGGGTGGTGGACGAGGCCTGGACGGCGCTGGACGGCGCGGCGCCCGAGCAGGAGGCGGCCCGCGCGACGCTGCTGGAGGTGCTGGTCGGCGCCCGCGGCCGGATGGCCGAACTGAGCCGGGTCAGCCTGCGCCTGGTCGACCTGCTGGCGATCGCGTCCAGGCTGATCGGTACCGGACGGATCGGCGGCAAGAGCCTCGGCATGCTGGTGGCCCGGGCGATTCTCGAGTCGGACGACGCCGCACCGCTGGCCGCCCGGCTGGAGCCGCACGACTCGTTCTTCATCGGCAGCGACGTGTTCGTCACCTTTCTGGTCTCGAACGGCTGGTGGCCGCTGTGGACGGCGCACAAGCGGGAGTCTTCCAGCGGAGGCGGTGGCGGCGCGGCTGAGCACCTGCATCGCCTGATGCCCGGCGGCGAGTTCCCGCGGGCTCTGCGTGAGGACTTTCTGCAGTTGCTGGAGCATTTCGGCCAGGCGCCGATCATCGTCCGGTCGTCATCGCTGCTCGAGGACGACTACGGCAACGCGTTCGCCGGCAAGTACGACAGCGTGTTCTGCGTCAACCAGGGCAGCCCGGCCGAACGGCTGGCGGCCTTCGAGAACGCGGTACGCACCGTGTACGCCAGCGCGGTGGCCGTTCCCGCGCTGCAGTACCGGGCCGATCGGGGGCTGCTCGAACTGGACGAGCAGATGGCGATCCTGGTGCAACGGGTCTCGGGCGACCTGCACGACGGGCTGTTCCTGCCGCTGGCCGCCGGGGTCGCGAACTCGTCCTCGCTGTACGTGTGGGACGCCGCCCTGCCCGATGCCGGCATGGCGCGGCTGGTCACCGGCCTGGGCACCCGCGCGGTCGATCGCACCGGCGGCGACTACGCCCGCATCGTCAGCCTGGCGGACCCGGCGTCGTCGCCGTTGGAGTCGCAGGATCAGGTGCGCTGGACCCAACGGCGCGTCGACGTGCTCGACCTGGCGACGGACGAGTTGCGCACGGTGCCGGTGGAGCAGGTGCGCGAGGTGGTGGCCCCCGCCGACTGGAGGCTGCTCGCCCGTCCGGACGCGGCAGCGGCCCAGCGGCTGCGCGAGCGGGGGCGGAGCGGCGCGACACCCGAGGTGATCGACTTCGGCGGCCTGTTGGGCGCCGCCGGGTTGGCCGACCTGCTGCGCCAGGTGCTCGCCACGCTGGCGCAGGCCTACCGGCATCCGGTCGACATCGAGTTCACGGTCAACCTCGACCCCGACGGCGACGCGGTGCTCAACCTGGTGCAGTGCCGTCCGCTGCAGACCCGCGGGGTGGGTGGCTCCACCGGCGTGCCCGAGGTGGTGCCCGGTCGTTGCCTGCTGGCGGCCACCGGCAACTTCATGGGCGGCAACCTGCGGCTGCCGGTCGACCTGGTGGTGCTGGTGCGACCGGGGGCCTACCTCAACCTCGGCCAGCCCGACCGCTACGCGGTGGCGCGCGCGATCGGCGTGCTCAATCGACGACTGGTGGGCACGGCGCTACTGATCGGGCCCGGACGATGGGGCACGTCCATGCCGGCGCTGGGAGTGCCGACCCACTTCACCGACCTCAACCGGTTCGCCGGACTGATCGAAACCACGTACGCCGAGGGCGGCTTTCGTCCGGAACTCTCGTACGGCAGCCACTTCTTTCAGGAACTGGTCGAATCGGGCGTCTGCTACGCGGCGGTGTTCGACGACCGGCCCGACGTGCTGTTCCGGCCTGACCTGGTGCTCGCGCTGCCCAACGAATGCGGCGCGCTGCTGCCGGGCGACACGCTGGCAGCCTCGGTGATCCACGTCGCAGCGACCCCCGGGCTGATGCTCCACACCGACGTGACCCAGCAGCGGCTGGTGCTGCAGTGGGGGTGAGCGGTCCTTGCGCCGGACGCTCGGGCACGGCTCGTCGGGGCTGCTCGCCTCACCCGCCCACCGGTCATCCCGGGCGTACGCCGGATCGCACCGCACCGGCCGGTGCAATCGTCGTTTTGGTGCGCCGGTGGCGGCTTTGGTAGAGTCGGTGGTCGCGTCCGCGTCAGGACGCACACTCAGCATCAAGCACCGAAGAGGCAAGCCCTGTGGCGAACATCAAGTCCCAGATGAAGCGCATCAAGACGAACGAAAAGGCTCGTCAGCGCAACAAGGCCGTGAAGTCCGCGCTGCGCACCCACGTGCGCCGGTTCCGCGAAGCGGCCGACGCGGGCGACGCCGAGAAGGCCCAGACCCTGGCCAAGACCGCTTGTCGCGCGCTCGACAAGGCGGCGTCCAAGGGCGTCATTCACGCCAACCAGGCCGCGAACCGCAAGTCGGCGATCGCCGCGAGGGCCGCGTCGCTCTGACCTGAACGAGCCGGCTCGAACCGAACGACGCTGCGCCGCTCGACCCTGTCGGGCGGCGTCTTGGCGTTTACTCACCCGCCTCCCCTGAGCGCGGAACCCGCCCGCGGTACTCCCCCCACCACAGGGCGGGTTTCGCCCGTGGTGCGGCACTGATCAGCGGCCCGCCGGCGCGCCCTGACGCCCGCGGCATTCGATGACGGCCAGCACCAACATCTCCAGCGCGAACTGGGCATCACCTGAGGCTCCCTTGACCGCCGCGTCGGCGGTCGCCGTCTGCCTGATCGCCTGCGCAACGCCCACGGAGGTCCACCCGCGGGCCTGCCGGCTGAGGTCTTTCAACTTCCAGGGCGGCACGCCGATGCGGCGTGCCAACTCGAGGTCGCGCAGCCGCTCGTCGCGGGCTCCGAGGTACTTGCCCAGCCCGCGCAGCCCGGACGCCACCGCACTGGTCAGCAAGACCGGCGCCACCCCGGTCTCCAGCGCCCAGCGCAGACTGCCCAGCGCCGCCTCACGGTTGCCGTCGAGGCAGTGATCGGCGATGACGAACCCACTGACCTCGGCCCGTCCGGCGAAGTAGCGCTGCACGTCGGCGGCGGTGATCGTGGCCTGCTCGGAGTCGGCGAGCAGCTGGGTGACCGCGGCCGCCACGCTGCGCAGGTCGCTGCCCACTGCTGAGACCAGAGCTTCGGCGGTTGCCCGATCGATGCGGCCCTGCTGCTTGCGCACCTCGGCCACCACGAACTGGGGCAGCTCCCACGCCTTGACCGCCGGCGCCTCGACCACGTCGACCCCGGCCTTGCGCAACTGGTCGAGCAGCGCCCTGCCCTTTTGGCCGCCCTCGTGCACCACGATGAGCGTCAGGTCGTCGCCGGGCTGCCGAGCCAGTGCGATCAGGTCGTCGACCAGCTCGGCCGGAAGGTCGGCCAGTTGCTCGATCACCGCGACCGCCGACGGCGAGAACAGCGAACCGGCCGTACTCTCGGCCAGCGTGCCCCGGTCGAGATTGCCGGCGGCCAGCCGCGACACGGTGGCGTCGCTGCGTTGATCGAGGGCCCGCGCCACCAGTGACTGGACGGCTCGCTCGGCCAGCAGGCTCTCGGGGCCCTGCACGAGGGTCGCGGTGCCAAACGGTGCGCTCACAGGCTCAGCATGCCAGCCGCCACCCACACCCCACGACGCCCTTGGACCAAGCCCAAGAAGCCGGTCGACCTGAACCACCTGCGACACGGGCGCGAGCTTCTGACCGGGCGGCCGCACCGCAGCGACGTTGCGCATCGCGCCGGGGCGCTGACCGGCGTGGCCCCGCTCGTGGGCACTCAGCACCGCCTCAGCGTTGGGTGGTGATCACAATGCCTGCCTCGGTCACGCTCAGTGCGATCGAGCCGCGCTGGTCGGTGCGCACGACCTGCATGCCCAGCTGCTCGACCGCCCGCTGCGTGCGCACCGCGGGGTGACCGTAGTCGTTGTCGGCACCCACGCTGAACACCGCGATGGACGCGCGGCTGGCCGCCAGAAACTCCGGCAACTGGTGCCCTGAGCCGTGGTGCGGCACCAGCAGAATGTCGGCGCTCAGGTCAGCGCCGGAGGCGACCGCGTTGCGCTGGCCGTCTTCTTGCACGTCACCGGCCACCAGCAGCCGTAGTCCGGGCACGGTCAGCCGCATCACCAGGGAGCCGTCGTTCTCGCCGGCCGACTCCCCCTCGTCCGAACTCGCAGCTACGGTGAGGGTGCGGACGGCGAGCACGTCGATACGCACCAGACCGGCCTGCACCGTGCTGCCGGGGGTCATCTCGGTCAGCCCCACGCCGGCCGTAGCCCGCTGGACGAGTTGCCGTCCCGACGCCGGGCTGGTCGCTGACGAGACCAGCACCCGCTCAGTGTGATGGTTCGCAACGGCGGCCTCGATGCCGGTGACATGGTCGGCGTGAAAGTGGGTGAGCACCGCGAGCGGAACTCGGTCGATGGCCAGCTCGCGCAGACAGGTGGCCAGCTTGGCCGGCTCAGGACCGGCGTCCACCACGGTCGTTTGGGCCGGTCCCGAACCGATCAGCGTTGCATCGCCCTGGCCGACATCGCAGAAGACCACCGACCAGTCGCGCGGCGGCCAGCCGGGCGGCGCGGGCGGACGCAGCAGCGCAGCCACGACCAGCAGCGCACAACCACCGGCCAGCCACGGGTTGCTGAGCAGCTTGGGCATCACCAGAACCAGACCGACGCAGGCCGCCAGCACAAGCATGAGCGCGACCGGGCCGGCCGGCCAACTGACCGCTGCCCCTGGAAAGAGCTCGCCCAATCGAGCGATCCAGCACAGCCCCTGCGCACACCAGCCGGCCATGGTGGCGAACAACTGGGCCAGCATGGGCACCGGAAGGGCGGCGGCGGCAGCCATGAACCCGAGCACCGTAGCGGGACCCACCAGCG
This sequence comes from Micropruina sp., assembly GCA_016711205.1. Taxonomy (GTDB): domain Bacteria; phylum Actinomycetota; class Actinomycetes; order Propionibacteriales; family Propionibacteriaceae; genus Micropruina. The sequence continues at coordinate 1,202,984 of JADJTM010000001.1, forward strand.
GCCCCGCCACCAGGTTGGCGACCAGACCGGCGAGGCTGACCTGGCCCGAGATGGCGGTGACCAGCGGTTGGGTGGCCAGCTGTGCGGCCAACGGCGTGGCCAGGCCCTCGGCCAGCACCCGTGGCATGCGCAGCGCCAGCAGGTCGGTCCAGCGGCGCGACCAGGCGACGATGCCGCCGCTGGCCAGCACCGACAGCGCGAAACCGGCCGATCGCGCCATCATCGGCTCGACGAAGACGATCGCCACCACCGCGACGCACAGCGCCCGCACCGCCTGAGGGCCACGCCCACCGGCGCCCAGGGCAACCAACCCGACCAGCCCCATGGCGGCCGCCCGCACCACGCTCGGCTCGGCGTGACACAGCACCACGAAGCCGACCACGCCGAGGGCCAAGAACCCCCGCAGCCACCAGCCGAGCACCCCGCAGGCCCGAGCCATCGTGGCCAGGAACGCCAACAAAAGTGTGAGATTTGCGCCCGAAACCGCGGTCAGGTGCGTCAGCCCCGTGATGCGGAACCGCTCCACCAGGTCGCTCGGCATGCCGGCTGTGTCGCCCACCACCAACGCCGGCACCAGGGCGCGCGGCTCTGGCCCGAGGTGGGCGGCACTGGCCCGCAGCCCGGCCCGCACCTGCTCGACGCCCGCATCGAGCGGGCTCGGTGGCTGCAGCAGCAACGGCGGCTCTCTGGCCCGCACCAGCACCTGAGGCTGTTCGCCCGGCTCGGCGAGGCCCAGCCGCACAACCGCCCGCACCCTCGTGCCGGGCACCACAGCGGCCCAGGCCTGCACCTGCTCGCCGGCGGCGCTGAGTTGAACGACGACCCCGCTGGCCAATCGCTCACCCCTGGAGTCGAGAGCCACCAGTCTTGCGGCACTGAGCCACCACGCCGGCCGCACGCCTTGGCGCTCGCCACTGCGCGGCGTGCCGACGACGACCAACTCGGCGGTCGCCACCGCCTGCTCGGAGGCCAGCCCGACCAGCGGATCATGCTGCTGCCACCACCAGCGGCCCCAACCGGTCGCCATGCAGCCCAGCACCACCACGGCGACCGTTGCCACCAGCCACGAGCGCCGCCGCCGTGCCAGCAGCCCGAACGCACAACCGGCCAGGGTGCCCAGCGTCAACCAGGACGGCTGCGCAGCGGTGGCCACCCACATGCCGATCCACGCCGCCAGGGCGGCCGGCACGAGGCGCAGGTCGGGCGGCTCTGCGCGCACCTGCTCAGACCCGGACACGAGGCACGATCTGTGCATACGTCTTGGGGCCGATGCCGTCGACCTCTTGCAGCTCGGCCACACTGCGGAAGCGTTGATGGGCCTCACGCCAGGCCATGATCTTCGCAGCCGTCACGGGACCCACCCCGGGCAGCGTGTCGAGTTGTTCGAGGGTTGCGGTGTTCAGGTCGAGCTTGGCGTCTGCTGCGGCACTCGAGGTGCCGCCGGGCGCCGTCGAGGCGCGCACCTGGCTGCCGCGACGACCGATCACCAGCTGGGTGCCGTCGCTGACCCGGGCGGCCAGGTTGAGTTCACCCGGCACTGCGCGACCGGTGAGGCCGCCCGCGGCGGCCAACGCGTCCTGCACCCGCGAACCCTCGGGAAGGCTCACCACACCGGGTCGTTTCACCTCACCGAGAACGTGCACCAGCACGGTGGGTGTGGGCGATGCGCTCGGGGTGGTGACACTGACCTGCACGCTGGCATCGGCGCTCGGCACGGCCACCGCGGTGGTGCGGGACTGGAACAGCGAGTACCCGCCCCACAGGCAGCCGGTCAGCACGATGATGCCGATCACCACCAGGTGCTCACGGAGGAACTGGCGGACCTGCGGCCCCAGTGCCGGCAGCCATGCCGGTGGTGACCGGACGGCCGGAGCGCCTGCGACGCCAGGGTCTTGCGCGCCCGGGTGCGCAGGGCCCTGCTGCTCACGCGCAGGCGTGGCGTGCTGCCGGTTCGCACCACCGCGCAGCGCGTCGTCGTGGCCGGCCTGGGCACGCCGCGGCCGGAGCGGCCGGAGCGGCCACGGCGGCTCGCCGCCGGCTGGGTCGCCAGGACTGAGCGCTTCGGACGGTGACGCGAGGGTCGAGCCGAACGCTTCAGCGGCTCGAGGGTTCGCCGCCCGCCGGGGCGGGATTTCGGCCAACAGGGTGTGCAGGCGCCGGCGTACGATCTCGGAGAGTTCGTCGTCAGCGGCCAGGCGTGCTCTGCTTGCCATACCCTCAGCCTGCGCCCATCGTTCACAACTCGTTCAAAGTCATCGTCGCCGTGACCTACGCCGTCCGACCTGGGTCCCGCCCGCCGAGCCGATGGACGGCGCGGGTCATCCCTGGGCGCCGCCCGACATCTGCGGTTCAGGGCAACAAAATGACCAGCAACGTCCGAGGGCGCACCGCCGCGCATGCTGAACGGACCGCCGCCCCGATTTCTCGTCGGCGAGTCGTGCCAAATCGACCCTTGAGGCCGCTCAGCCGCTTGTCAGTGGCCTGTTGGGGAGGTCTTCGACCAGCGCGAAGGAGAGCCTTTCCTTGCTTGCGAACCGACCGGGACGGGGTCAGAGTGAAGCCATGAGCACCGGCATCACCGAGCAACGGGGGGCCGTTCTGGCGTCGCGGCTGAACTGGCTGCGCGCGGGTGTGCTGGGTGCCAACGACGGCATCGTGTCGACCGCCGGTCTGGTGTTCGGGGTCGCCGGCGCCACGAACGACTCAGTGGCGCTGTTCATCGCCGGGGTGGCAGGCATGGTGGCGGGTGCGCTGTCGATGGCCGGCGGAGAGTACGTGTCGGTCAGCACGCAGCGCGACACCGAGAACGCGGTGGGTGTCGACGCGGACGAGCAGACCAGCCCGTGGCAGGCGGCGCTCGCGTCCTTCGTCGCATTCACCGTGGGAGCGCTGATTCCGCTGCTGGCGATCGTGTTCAGCCCGGTGCCGGTACGGCTGCCGATCACCATCGGTGCCGTACTCGTGGCACTGATGGTGACCGGCTACACCAGCGCCCGGCTGGGTGGGTCGCCGGTGACCCGACCGGTACTACGCAACCTGGTCGTCGGCACCCTCGCCATGGGACTGACCTACGCCGCCGGCACCCTGGTCGGCACCTACCTGTGAGAGGTCGAGGGGAGCGAGCGCGGCGACCAGCTCGAGCCGCAGTTGGTTCCAAGCGCTGGGCGGAACGATCGCCTGATTGAGTTGGTCGAGCAGACGCTGCAGCGGCAGCGATTCGTGCAGCAGTTCGAGCTCTTCCAAACAGATGCACTGCAGCGCACCGTCACCACTGACCCAGGCGGCCCAGCCCAACAGCGCCAGCGGCTGCCCCTGGACGCCCTGCGGGCAGGCTCGCACCACCCGGCTCCACAGCTCGACGCAGGTTTCGGCGTTGTCGCCAGTGATGGCGACCAGTGCCCGATCGCGCGCATCGGGGTCGCGGGTGAGCATGGCCAGCCACACCAGGTCGTCGCGCGGCACGCTGCCGGGTGCCGCCAGAGCGGCCGCGACGGCCGAGGCCATGGCCGCGGGCCGGTCGCGGGCGGCCAGCCGCTGGGCGCGTTCGGCGGCACCCGCCCAGGCACGTTCCGCCTCGAGCGCCCGGCTCGGGTCGGCACGAACGCTGTGCCGCAGCTCAGCGCGACTGGGCCGGGCCTGCAGGCCGTGCAGTGTGGCCGTGGCCGCGCTCTGGGTACTGGACGGGTCGTGCCGCGACCGGGGCCCCGAGCTGTGCCCGGCGCGATACCAGCCCCCGGTGACGCACAACGGCTCGCCGGCCAGTGCGTCACCCAGGTGCGTCTCGGCGCGTTGCAGCACCCCCCAGCCGGCTGACTCGGACGAACTGTAGGCCACCACCCACACGCGGGCGGCCGGCCAGCGCAGCAACAACCGGTCGATGAGCAGCTCGACGTGACCGCTGGGCTGAAGGTCGGGCAGATCGGCACGAGCGGTGAGCTCGACCCGGCCGTCGACCAGAACGACCACCACCAGCGACTCGGCCGGGTGAAAACCCAGCAGATGTGGAATCACGCCGAGCAGGTCGGGCAGATTGCGGATCTTGGCCATCGGGGTCGTTTCAGCCGTCATATCTTCATTGACCGACCGCGAACCCGCCAGCGTTCAAATTCGTTGCGAAGCCTCGCAGGGCTGTGGACAACCCGCGGACGAGTAGCCTTCCTCTTGATGACCAACACACCCGGCAACGGATGGCCCGGCGGGCCGCCGCCCCAGGGGCCCGGCTCGACGCCGCCCGGCTGGGGCGCTCAGCCCTGGAACCCGTCCGCCCCACCGCCGCGTCCCGGCCAGCAGCCCGCTCCGCTGCCGTACGCACCGCCGCCGTCCGGCTTCGACCCGACCCGCGCCATGGGCGAGGCGCCGCCCCGGCCGGTGTCGATCAACCAGTTCGCGCCGCCGCCCAATCGCACACCCGTGATCGCGACCATCGCCGCCCTGGTCATCCTGGTGCTGGTGATCGCCGTGGGCACCTACCTGCGCGCGCAGCCGGCGGCGCCGACCCCGTCCCCCAGCGTCAGCCAGACCGCGTCGGCCGGCCCCGGTCACCCGTTCACGACGCCGACCGGGCAGGGTGGCCGCTGGCAGATCCTCGATGAGCAGTGGACGGACGAAGGCCTGCAGCTTCAACTGCGCATCCATTCCGATTCGGGCTCGATCTCGTTCAGCTTTCTGGCCTTTGCGAACGCGACCACCCAGGTGGTGGAGCCGACCGCGGGTTCGATGACCCCCGACATTCGCAACGGCACGGCCACTCCGGCCCAACCGGTCACCGGCTACGTGTTCTTTCCGTTACCGCGGGAGGACGCGACGATCATTCTGGCCACCGGATCGGGACGCCAGATGTCCGCCCTCCCGGTCAAGGGCTGATCCGGACAGGCTCGGATCCATCGATCAGCGCCTACTGCGCGACCACATCCGGACGCCCTGGCTGCGCCGGCCACGCTCAACAGACGCTGCACCGGCCACGCTCGACAGACCAAGCTCCCCGCTACGTCTCGGACCTCGCCAGCGCGGGGTCCGGCGGCGGCGTCGCCGGCACGGGGCGCACGGCGTCCGGATGATGCCGAGACAGCACCACAACCCCCCACACCGACAGCACACCGCCGAGCAGCATGCCGATGCCGATCAACGGCGTGATGTTCACCCCTTCACCCAGCACGATCAGGCCGAAGCTGACCGCGACGATCGGGTCGGTGGTGGTCATCGAGCCGACGGTGACCTCGGCCGGGCCGTTGGCCAAGCCCTGCTGCACCATGAATCCGCCCACCGCGTACGACAGCACCAGCAGCGGTGCCACCACCCAGAACACCGGGCGGCCGTGAAAGTCCTCGAGCCTCATCACCTCGGAGGTGGCCTTCACCATGCCCGCGGACAGCCCGTAGAAGAACGAGCCGCCCGAGGCCCACATCAGACAGCGCCACTGCACCGGACCCTTCCAGCCGAGCAGCCCAAGAGTGGTGCCGATCAGGATGATCACCGCGCATCCGGTGGCGATCACGGCCGGATCGAGCACCGTGTGCTCGGACGCCTTGCTGGCCGCCAGCACGGTGAACAGCACGATGCCGGCCACCGTCATCGCCACCGCCAGCCACATCGGACGGCTGACCGTGTGCCGGTGGATGCGCGCCGCCATCAGCACCGCCCAGGGCACCGCGAGGATGCCGACCGGTTGCACGACGGTGACCGGCGCCAGGGTCAGGGCCACGATGTGCGCCGTCGCCCCGATCACGATCGTCAACAAGCCCAGCAGCCACAGCGGCGTGCGCACCAGGCGCCACAGCTGACTCAGGTTCATGGCCCGGTTCTCAGCGTGCTGGTCGACCAGCCGGCCGACCGCCAGGTGCTGCATGGTCGAGCCACCCGCGTACGCGACCGACGAGCAGACCACGATGATGATCGCCAGCGGAATGTTCTGCTCGAGCAGAAAACCGGGTGCGGAGAGGGGCTGCATCGGCGTCCAATCTGGTGGGGCGTCCGGCACAGCCTACCGGCACCGGACGACGGGCCCTCCCGTGACCGCTACCGCCGGGCGGGTTGCTGCCGGGTCAGCGATCCCGGTGCTGGACGGACCGGTGCACCAGATGCGTGATCGCGGCAGCCACGGTGGCAGCACCCAGACATGCGAAGAAGCCGAAGAACGCGAACCGCGCGCCCGAGGCCATGAACAGCAGCATCAGGCACAACCCGGCCGCCAGCCCGAGCAGCCCGAACAGCACGTCGAAGGGGGAGGCGACACGCTGAGCCGGCACGGCCGCGGACGCCGGAGCGGCGGTGGCGAGCACCGTGACCGGAGCCGGTGGCGCCGGAAGGTCGGCCAGCAGGTGCCACAGTTCGCCGTCGGTGCGCGCCTGCACGGCGCGCTCGACCCGCTCGTCGAACTCGTCACCGCTCAGCCGGCCGGCGCTGAAATGATCCGACAGCGCCCGGCAGACCTGCTCCCGTTCGGAGTCTCCGATGCGCATGTCCGCCCTGGTCAGCGGGCGAGTGGGCGGGTTGAGGGGAAGGGGCTGCAGGCTCATGCGGTCAGTATTCACAGCGGACGCCGGCACGTCACCGGACGCAGCCCAGGTGACGACCCCGGTCGTGGCTGAGCGCGCCCTCAGAGACCAGGGAGGCACCGTCCGCTGCTCTGCGGTCGTAGGGTCGCCCACGCCGCGACGGGTAGGGTCGTCGGCATGGCGCCGGGCGATGCATCATGGAGCGCCACCAGGGGCAGCCGCAAAGCCACCGGCTCGGTGCGTCCCTGGCGGGCCGTCGCAGTCGGCCTGGTCACCCTTCTCGCCTTGACCGGCTGCACGGCGGAGGCCGCACCCAGCGCCGGCCCGTCCCTGATCGGCACCCGGACGCAGCTGTGCGCCGATCGGGTGGAGGCCGCGGCCGCGAATGCCGTGATCGCCGGGCCGGTGGCCGACCTGCGTGAGTTGTCCACCTTCACCGGGGGCGCGCGCGTCGGCCAGTGCGCGTTGCTCGACAACGATGGCGGAGCACTGCTGTCGGTGCAGGTGGTGCGCGACGTGGGCGCCAAGGCACTGTCGGCGGAACTCGAGAAGCTCAGCCAGCAGGACAACTACTCCGGCGATGACGCCTCGGGGGTCACCGGCGAAGGCGTCACCACCACGGCACTGGCGGCCGTCGACGCCGACTACTACGTGCGGGTGCTCGGCCTGGGCGGCATATCCGCCGACCAGCGCACGGCCGCGCTCGCGCTCGCCAAGGCCGTCGCGACGGTCACCGCCTCGATTCAATAGCGGGAGGCTGACACCGCCGCAGCTGACCGGATCAGCCGGCCGTTCAGAACCCGAGCGACTTCAGCGTGTTGCGCAGCGTGGCGGCGGAGCTCTTCAGCTTCTCGATCTCGGAGTCGTCCAGCGGAACGTCCAGCACCCGCTCGATGCCCTTGCTCGACACCATGGTCGGCACCGACAAAGCGACGTCGTGGATGTCGTGCCACCCGTCCAGCACGCTGGACAGCGGAAACACCGTGCGGGTGGGGCTGACCAGAGCCTCGGTGAGCCGTGCGCCGGTCAGGCCGATCGCGTAGTTGGTGGCGCCCTTGCCGGCGATCACCTTGTATGCGGCGTGCATGGCCTCGTCGCCGAGCTGCTCGAGCAGCGTCTGGTCGAACATGCGGTGCCCCGTGGAGTCCACCCACTCACGGATCGGGATGCTGGTGATCTTGGCGCTCGACCAGACCGGGAACTCGGTGTCGCCGTGTTCGCCGAGAATGTTGGCGTGCACGTGGGCCGTTGAGACCCGGGCCATCTCGGCGATGGCGAACCGCAGCCGCGAGGTGTCGAGCATGGTGCCGGTCGAGAACACCCTCGAGGTGGGCAGGCCGCTCACCTTCTGCGCCACCACGGTCAGCACGTCGCACGGGTTGGTGACGAGCACATAGAGGGCGTTGGGTGCCTGCTCGAGCAGGTTCGGCATCAGCGACTTGAGGATGTTGGTGTTGACCTCGGCCAGCTCGAGCCGGGTCTGGCCCGGCTTCTGAGCGGCACCCGCGGTGATGATCACCACGTCGGAGTCCCTAACCACCTCGATGTTGCCACCCCCCTCGACGCCGGAGGACGGGGTGAACTGCGTGCCGTGGTTGAGGTCGCGCGCCTCGGCGTCCGCCTTCTTCTCGTTGATGTCGTAGATCGCGATGCGCTGGGCCGAGCCCCGGATCAGGGCGGCATAGGCAAGGGATGAGCCGACAGCGCCCGCGCCGATGACCGATAGTTTCGTTGGGGTGGTGGTAGTCGCCATGGCTCTAAACTAGCGCCCAGTCCGCGTGCCTGCAGACGCGCACACGCCTTTGATCACGCACCAAGACGGACGCTCCGCGCGTGCCGCGGCGCCGGCCCCGGATCGTCCGGCTCACACCGGCTCGTAGGCGGTCGCGAAGCGTGCAACCGGCACCAGCCAACGCTCGTGCAGATCGCCTTCGACCAGCCAGTCCCCCGGCTCTGCCACCGCCGCGCCCTCCAGAGTCTGCACCTGCTCGTGCAGCTGAGCCGGACGGGCCTGGACGAACCCGCCGCGCCGGTACCGGTCACCGCCCAGCGGCTCGTGGCCGGCTGTGAACGCCGCCGGGTCGGCGGACCACTGTCGTCCGCTCTCGGGGTCGGTGACCAGCCAGTCACCGGCCGCGGCCCGCATCGTGGCGCCCGATTCGGTCTGCCAGCTCCACGCCTCGGCGACGCGCCTGGCGCGCACCTCGCCCAGCCGCCGGAACGGCAGCATCCGGGTCTCGCGCTGCGACCGGTAGCCGGCCACGTCCAGCAGCGCGAGCGCCCTCCGGACCCCGCCCGAGGTACGCACCCTGGCCGGCGGCGGTAGCGCGTCCCATTCCACCAGCCAGTCGTGGTACAGCCGGGCGTCGTCCCGGACGGCCGCCCGCCGCCAGCCGTTGGCCAGGTAGAACCGGCGCCAGGAATCGTGTTCGCGCCGGCTCAGAAAGTCGATCTCGGCCGGGCTGAGGTCGTCGCCGGGACCCTCCGCCGCCCAGGTGCGGCCGAGCAACGTCACGCCCGAGAACAGGCTGTGCACCTGGCGCAGGTTGCTGTCGCGAAAGAACTGCGGCAGTTCCGGCCATGCCCGCGCCGAGGGACGGCTGCCGATCGCGTCGCCGAGCTGGTTGAGGTAGGCGGTGTGCAGCAACCGAGCCATCCGCGTCCAGTGGTCCTCAGGCAGCTCGTCGCCGCTGAGCAGACCGACTCCGAAGCTGGTCAGCCGGCCCAGCAGCGGCTGCTGTGGCAGCTCGGTGGACGTGGGGTCCACGGCCAGGATCGTCACCTCCGGCAACTGCCCGGCCAGCCGGGTGGGACGGTTCAGCGCCGGGGCGGCGTCGGCGATCACGAGCAGGGTGGTCAACTCGCTGCGTCCGGCGGCGACCAGCACGGGGTCGCTCGCCGGGTCGTCGATCACCCGTACGACGGCGATGCCGCTGTCGTTGCCGAACCTGGCCTGTTGCGCGGAATGCTCGGCAGCCAGTTGGGTCGCGCCGGTGCCGACCAGGGTGACCTCGAGGCCCGACAACTGGTGGTTGGGCGCCAGCACCCGGCGCTCGCGCTCGGTCTGCGCCACCTCCGCCAGGACTGCGGCGGCGAGGTCGCCCTGACCGGCGAGCACCAGCCGGCGCGCCCCGATCAGCTCGATCCGCCCGACCACGGCCCGCGCCGTCTGCTCGGTGGCCGACAGCGCGTCGGCCAGCCACGCGCGGTGTGGGCTGATCGTGGTCCGCCGCCAGTTCTCGGCAGCCCATGGGTCGTCGATGCGCACCAGCACCCGGGTGACCATCGCCTCGTTGGGTAGCGCCGCGTCCAGCACACGCGCCACCCGGGCGAAGCCGGCCAGCGCCTCCGGCACCCGGTCCTCGATGATGTGCACCGACTCGGCACAGCGGCGTCCACGCGCGGTGAGCACCCGGGTGAGCGCGTCGCCATCGACGGTGTCGGCGGCCAGCACCCGTCCACCCAGGGTGCGGGTGCTGGCCAGGAAGGTCTCATCGCCGCCGGAGGTGATCACGATCAGCGATGCTTTGGGCGGCACGTTGGTGGCGAGTACCCGGACGACCGGCGCCACCTGCGCCGCCGCGCCGATCACCACCACGCTGCGGTGCGCCCAGAACGCCATCCAACGGTCGATCTGGCGGCGCATGGTGGCCACCACCACGCCCACCACCCCGGCCAGGGCCCCCCACAGTGTGCACAGCCGGGCCAGGTGAGCAGCCAGGGGCGTCTCGGTGGGACAGCCCGGCCCCGCCCCCCACGGCTCGGCACCATTGCCCGACAGCACCCAGGTCAACGGCTCGAAGAACGGCAGTCCCCCGGGCGCGCAGTTGACGTACGATGCCAGGCCCAGCACCAGCGCGCCCACCGCGAAGGCCGACAGGCTCAGCACGCCGATCACCCGGCCGGCGGCGTTGCGGGCGCGTCCGTAGAGTGCTGCCGCGGCCACGATGGAACCCAGGAACACCGCCGGCACCACCGGTTGGCGAGGGTCGGTCAGCCAGCGGTACCAGTCCGGCCCGTCCACGCCGAGGGCACGCAGGGCGGCGAGCATGCCCAACAAGGCCGCCAGCACGGCGAACGGAAGCCATGCCCACTGCGGTACGGAGCGGCGTCGACGCGCAGGCGACGCGAACAATCTGCGCCGCCGCCGGCCTGCGATCACCCCGGTCATCAGGGGGTGAGCCTACGGGCTGGCTGTGTCCGACGGCGAGGCGTCATCGCTGGCCGCGCTCACCGACTCGCTGGGCTTGGGCGTGTGCTCGGACGCCGTCGCGGACGCGGTCTCGGTCGCCGTTTCGGTCGGCGTCGGCGTCGGGGTGGGCGTCTCGGTCTGCGGCGGGCTGGGTGAGGGCGTGGCGGTCTTCGTCGGCGTGGTCGAAGGCTTGGGGCTCTTGGTGGTGGTGGACGGGCTGGGCGTGGGCCTGCTCGACCTGGTGGCGGACGCCGTCGGCGTGGGTGACGCGGTCGGGCCCAGGTTTTCGATCGTGACGCTGGGCCGCGGGGACGGCTTGCCGGTCAGGTAGGGCGACGGGTCGACGTAGCTGCCCTCCACCTTGATCTCGAAGTGCAGATGGCAACCGGTCGACAAGCCGGTGGTGCCCGCGAGCGCAATGCCCTGGCCGGTCGTGACCTGCTGCCCGACCCGGACCCCGATGCGGGACAGGTGGGCGTACTTGGTGAGCGTGTGCTTGCCCTGGTACTCACCGAGATCGATCACCACCAGGTTGCCGTAGCCGCCGCTGGGGCCGGCCTGGACGACCGTGCCGCGATAGGCGGCGACCACCGGCGTGCCGCACGCGGCGTGCATGTCGACGCCGTTGTGCATGCGCGAGTAGTGCAGGATCGGATGGAACCGCATGCCGAAGCCGCCGGTGACGGCGCCCGGCACGGGCGACACGAAGTCGCTGCCGTTCGAGGCGACCGAGGTGCTCGGTGACGGTGCCGGCAGGGTGTCGTCGGCATCGGCGTCGGCGTCGTCGCGTTCGGCCGAGCGGTCAAGTGCCGGCTGCTGCCCGGGCGCGGGCGAGAACCGGGGGTCGGTGGCCACCCAGCCCAGCGCGGTCGGCGTGCTCTGCGCGCTCGGAGCGCTGCTGGGAACCGCGGTGGTGGCCGACGATGCGGTCAGCGCCGGCGCGAGCAGCACGGCGATCGCGATCGCCACACCGTTCAGCGCCCACGAACTGCGCGGAATCGGCGAGCGCACCGCGCGTTTGCCGCGGGAATGACGGGGAGCGGGACCCTCGGCCAACCGGCGCAGAGATGGATCGGCAGCACCGTGTGACTCGGAATCGGGGGCCAGCCGTCGAGGCGCGCCATCGACAGGCGGCACATACCGGCGTGGCGTCTGCAATGCCGCTCCTTGTTCACAAACCCGACTCGGGAAAGACTATCAACCAGGTAGCGACATACCTCCGTCCAGATACCTTTTCTGAAGTTTTCTCATTCACTATTAAGGAAGGTCCCAGGTATGCACGGGCAGGTTCGCATGCATGCGTTCTGCATAGGCCCCAACCATGCGTTGCAGAGCCTCTGACCGCGACATTCCGGCCGCCTCGAACCGCTGGACGGCGTCGGATTGCCACTCGGCGCCGTTCACCCCGGTCTTGCAGCGGCCCTCGACCACGCCGAGCAGCCGATCACGGATCGCCGGGTCCACGCCCCAGGCGTCCAGGCCCTGGTGGGCCAGCGGCAACAGGTGCCGCAGGATCAACTCGCTCGCCGGCATCTCCCCGACGCCCGGCCAGAACAGGTCGGCGTCGATGCCCTGGCGGGAGCCTTCGAGAAAGTTGGCGTGGGCCGTCGCGAACGCCATCCGGGTCCAGACCGGACGATCCTCGCTCGCCAGCATGCGCAATGTGCCGTAGTAGAAGGCGGCGTTGGCAAGGGTGTCCACCACCGTCGGGCCGGCCGGCAGCACCCGATTCTCCAGCCGCAGGTGCGGCTGGCCACCGGCGATGTCATAGATCGGCCGGTTCCACCGATAGATGGTGCCGTTGTGCAGCCGCATCTCGCCCAGTGCCGGCGCGCCGCCCGCGTCCAGTACCTGTTGCGGGTCCTCGTCGTCGAGCTCGGGCAGCAGGGCCGGAAACCAGCGCGCGTTCTCTTCGAACAGGTCGAAGATCGAGGTCACCCAACGCTCGCCGAACCACACCCTGGGCCGCACCCCCTGGTTGGCGTACTCGATCGGACGGGTGTCGGTCGCCTGGGCGAACAGCACGATGCGGGTTTCGGCCCACAAGCGTCGTCCCATCAGGAACGGCGAATTGGCGGCCAGCGCCAATTGTGGACCGGCCAGCACCTGCGCGGCATTCCAATGATCGGCGAACTCCTCGGGACGCACCTGCAGGTGCAGCTGCATCGACGTGCACGCCGATTCCGGCGCCACCGAATCGACATAGCAGGTGAGCGTTTCTCCCGTGGCGCCCTCGATATCGATCGAGATGTCCTCGCCCCGGGCCGCGAGCACGGCGTCGTTGATCGCCGCGTAGCGCACGTTGTCGCTCATCCAGGCGCCCTGGAAGGTCTCCATCGTCACCGTGGGCAGAATGCCGGTCATGATGATGTGCGTGCCGCGCTCGGCCGATCGCCGCTCCGCCTCATTCATGGAGGCGCGCAGGGACTGCTCCTGGCGGGCGAGGGAGTCGCCGGCAAGGCCTCCCGGCGGCACGTTGAACTCGATGTTGAACCGGCCCAGTTCGGTCTGGTACTCGGGGTCGGCGATGGCCTTCAGCACCTCGACGTTGTCCATCGCCGGCCGATGCTCGGTGTCGACCAGGTTGAGCTCGATCTCCATGCCGATCATGGGCTCGTCGAACTCGAAGCTGTGCGCGGTGAGCATCTGCTCGAAGACGTCCAGGCAGCGTTGCACCTTCTCGCGGTAACGCTGGCGTTGCTCACGGGTATAGGTACGTGCAGCGATCTCTCGGCCCATGGCGGGGAGTATGGCGCACCGGGGCGTCCGGCGCACCAGTTCGGTACTCACGTGTCCGGCCGCTGGCGTGACGGCCCATTCTCGTATTAAGGTTCGTTCACTATCTCGAACACTGTTCTTTAGAGCGAATGGAGTGGGCAATGTCGCCTGTACGTGGTGGAACCGACGTCACCCCACCCGGGGCAGCCCCGGCGGTGAGCCGAGGCGTCGCCGTGCTGGACGCCCTCGCGGCCAGCGAGAACGGATCGATGACCCTGTCCGACCTCAGCCGGGCGCTGGGGGTACCCAAGTCGTCCACCAGTGCCATTTGTACCGCACTCGAACTCGGCGGAATGGTGCGCCGCGACGATCTGGGCTATTCACTGGGCCGCAAGCTCGTCGAGCTGGGCGGGGCGTATCTCGCACGACTCGATCAGGTCAGCGAGTTCCACCGCGCCTGCCTCGAATCGGACGTCTTCCGTGCCGAGACCCTGCGCCTGTCCACGGCCGCCGGCATCGACTGCCTGTGCCTGGCCCGCTACGAGGGACACCCGGCGATCCGGCTGACCACCAACATCGGCGACCGGCTGCCGGCCTCGTCCTGCGCGCAGGGCAAGGCGCTGCTCGCCCGGCTGGACGACTCCGAGATCGAGCGCCTCTACCACGGCATCGACGAGCTGCCCCGACTGACCAGCCGGTCGCGCCGCACCGTGCCGCGGCTGCTCAAGGACATCCGGCTCGCCCGTGCCCGCGGCTACGCCGTGGACGAGGAAGAGTCGGCCGACAGCGTGATGGGCCTGGCGGTGGTGGTGCCGACCCGCGGCGTGCGTGCGCCGATCCTGGCGATCAGCGTGACCAAGCACAAGTCGGACTGGAACGACGCCGAACGCGACCGGTTGGTCGGCGAACTGGCGCGGGTGGCGACCATTCTCGGCAACCCCATGGCAACGGGGTAGGCGCTTCCGGCGGCGCCCCTCCTGGCTGCTATTGCTGTACTTGCCTTCGTCCTGATCGTGCCGGTTCGTCGCTTCCGCCGCCTTGTCCGCTGCTGCTGTGTCACCCGCTCCTTTCTTGGGCGGGGGTCGTCCGGCCCCTGCCCGCTCCACGGCCGCACCGATCTCAGCAGCGGTACACGTTGTCACCTTCGCAACACGCTTTCGTGTAGTGACGCGAAAACGTAGACGCAACCCGAAACCGTGCACCGCTGCTGACAACGCGACACCCGCTCAGCCGCCTCGACTGGTCGCGGCCGGGCCCCTGCACTCGGTTCACCCGCAGGACGCACCGGACGGAGCCCGCATCCGTCAACCGCGACGGAACCACCTCCTCCGTTCGATCTATTGACCATCGTTCGATCTATGGTGCATACTGGTCGCAGCGTCATAGAGAACAAAGGAGTCTCGATGTCTGAGCCATACACCGTGCAGGCCCCCTCCCATGAGGACGAGGTCGTCGACCCCGTCCAACTTCGCCGCGCCACCCTCGCCTCATCGGTCGGATCGGCCCTGGAGTACTACGACTTCTACATCTACGGGCTCGCCAGCGCCCTGATCTTCGCCGAGTTGTTCTTCAAGCCGCTCGGTGCGGCCGGCGGTCTGATCGCCGCCTTCGGCACCTACGCCGTCGGATTCGCGGCCCGTCCGATCGGCGGTCTGGTCTTCGGCCACCTCGGCGACAAGCTCGGCCGCAAGCTGATCCTGATCATCACGATCGCGCTGATGGGCGGCTCGTCCATGCTGATCGGCATGCTGCCGACCTATGACATGGCAGGCATGTGGGGAGCGATCCTGCTGATCGTGCTGCGCATCGCCCAGGGCCTGGGCGCCGGCGCCGAGCAGGCCGGTGCGACCGTGCTGATCTCGGAGTTCGCGCCGAGCAAGCGCCGCGGCTTCTTCGCCGCCCTGCCGTTCGTCGGCATTCAGATCGGCACCCTGCTCGGCGCCGGCACCTTCGCCCTTCTCGGGCTGGCCAACCGCGAGGTCCTGTTCGGCTGGCTGTGGCGGGTGCCCTTCCTGCTGGGCGCGTTGCTGATCATCGTCGCCGTGGTGATCCGCATGCGGCTCAAGGAATCGCCGGCCTTCGAAGCCCTCGAAGAGGCGGAAGCGCATCGTGAGGCGCCGGTTCGGCAGAGCGTCGGCCAGGCGATCAGCACGTCACGCAAGAACATCCTGATCGGCATCGGCCTGCGGATGGGTGAGAACGGCAACAGCTCCATCTACTCCGCGTTGCTGCTCGCCTACGTGGCCAGCCTGCCCGCCTACAAGGGTCAGCAGCTGATCGGCACCTGGGGTGCCGTGGTCGCCGCCGCTGTCGCGATCGTCACCGTCGTCGCCTTCGGGGCCCTGTCCGACCGGGTCGGCCGTGTGCCCGTCTA
Source organism: Micropruina sp. (assembly GCA_016711205.1). GTDB lineage: Bacteria > Actinomycetota > Actinomycetes > Propionibacteriales > Propionibacteriaceae > Micropruina. The sequence goes on from JADJTM010000001.1 coordinate 1,218,762, forward strand.
CCGTTGGGGCGCTTTCTTCACCGCCGCCTTCGCCTTTCCCGGCTTCTATCTGCTCACTCTGGGCCAGGTCTGGCTGGTGCTGCTGGTGATGGGCATCGGCATCGGGATCGGCGTGCAGTCGATGCTCGGCCCCCAGTGCGCCATGCTGCCCGAACTGTTCGGCAACGCCCACCGGTTCACCGGTGTCGCCACGGCCCGCGAGTTCTCGGCCGTCATCGCCGGCGGCATCGCTCCCCTGCTCGGCGCCGCCCTACTGGCCGCCACCGGCAACGCCTGGTGGATCATCGCCGCCTACTCGGCCATTCTCGCCCTGATCTCGTTCGGCACCACGTTCGTCACCCCCGAAACGCGAGGCCGTAGCCTGACGGATCTGAACGACGCCGGACAGGAGCCCGCGCATGCCTGAGTTGACCGACAAGGTGCGGGTGGTCATCGCCACCCCCCTCGCCCCTGAGCTGTGCGACCGCATCGCGGCCATCGATCCGCGAGTCGAGGTGGCCGTCGACCAGGAGCTCCTGCCCCCCATGCGGCACGCCGCCGACTTCGCCGGCGACCCGGCGTGGTCGCGCACCCCCGAGCAGCAGGCTCGCTACGACGCGCTGGTCGACAGCGCCCAGGTGCTCTACGGCATCCCGGACGTTGCGCCGCCGGCCCTGGCCCGCACGGTGGGGGCCAACCCGCACCTGCGCTGGGTGATGACGATGGCCGCCGGTGGTGGCAGCCAGGTGGTGGCCGCCGGCTTGCCCGCCGACGCCTTCGAGCACATCGTGTTCACCACGTCGGCCGGGGCGCACGGCATCCCGCTGGCGGAATGGGCGCTGTTCGGGCTGTTCTGCGGCCGCAAGGAACTGCCCCGCCTACAGCGCCAGCAGCGCGCCCACGACTGGCCGACCCGCATCGTCGGGCACCCGATCGAGGGCAGCACGGTGCTCATCGCCGGCCTCGGCGGCATCGGCCAGCAGGTCGCCAAGCGCTGCAAGGCGCTCGGAATGACGGTGCTGGGCGTGAAGCGTCAGGTCAGCGATGTCGAGAACGTGGACGAAGTGCATGCGCTGGCCGACCTCGACCAGATCATCGGACGCGCCGACCACATCGTGTTCACCCTGCCGGGCACCGCGCAGACCGAGAAACTCCTCGACGCCCACCTGCTCGGCCTGGCCAAGCCGGGCGTGACGGTGGTCAACGTGGGCCGCGGCACCGTGATCGACCAGGACGCCCTGATCGACGCCTTGCGCTCGGGCCAGGTCGGCTTCGCGGCCCTGGACGTGTTCGAGCACGAACCGCTCGAAGCCGGCTCCCCGCTGTGGGATCTGGAGAATGTACTGATCAGCCCGCATTCGGGCGGCCTGGACTCCAAAGAGGACGAGCGCATCTGCGACATCTTCTGCGAGAACCTGAAGCTGTACCTGACCGGTCGTCCACTGAACAACGTGGTCGACCCCAACCTCGGCTACTGAGGTGAACCTGTTCGTCAGCGCCAACGACGCCAAGCTCGTCCGCGACTTCGGCCGAGACGCGTTTCCGCACGATCCCGGCCCCGACACCCTCACCCTGATCGATCTGGACGGTGCCCGCGTGCTCGCCACCGTGCCGGTGCAGACCTCCATCGTGGGGCCGCCGCAGGCGGTGGCGCTGTCCCCGGACGGCTCCCTGGCCGCGGTCGCCGCACCGACCAGCTACGACCGCGCGGCGGGCGCGCTCCGGTTCGCGGACGTGCTGCAGGTCGTCCGGCTGCACGCCGACCCACCCACCGTCGAGGCCATCCCGATCGGCGCCCACCCACAATCGGTCGCCTTCACCCCCGATGGCGCCCGGCTGCTGGCCAGCACCGTGAGCGGCGAGGTGCTGGTGTTCGGGGTCGACGCCGGCGTCGTGACGCTGCGGCAGCGGCTGGTGGTCAGCACCGGTTCGCTGTCCGGACTCGGCGTACTCGCCGACGGCAGCGCGGCGATCGTGTCGCTGCGTGACGAGCAGGGTGCGGTGGTGATCGACCTGACCGGGCCGGAGGCCGTCCTGCTTCCCCAGCGGGTGGCCACCGGCGTCAGCCCCTACGCGATCGACACCGATGCATCCGCGCGGTGGGCGGTGATCGGCAGCGTCGGCTGGGGCGGCAAGGCCGTCAAGGGCGGCGCCTGCGTGGCCGATGCCGATCTGATCACCCTGGTCGACACGTCCGCCCGGCCCTTCCGCGCGGTGGATCATGCCGCCGTGCCGTCCATTCCCGAAGGAGTGGCGATCTCTCCCGATGGAGCGTGGGTGGCCGCCCTGTGCATGGCGGGCACCCAGGTGCCGCCCGGCGAGGCCGGACACAGCCCGTCCGGACGGCTGGTGCTCTTCGCCAACGATGACGGACGCCTGCGCCGGGTCGACTCGCTGCCGACCGGTGCCGCCGCGCAGGGGCTGGCGTTCGCCGCGGACTCCGTGCGGCTGGTGGCGCAGCTCTACGCCGACCGCTGCCTGGGCGTCTACGAGATCGCCGACGACGGCCTGCGCGACACCGGAACCCGCATCGCAGTACCCGGCGGCCCGGCGTCCCTGCGGCGCGGCTGACCGAGGGGCTCTGTGATCGATGTGAGTCTGGGCACCGTCTGTGGTGCCCAAACTCACCTCACACTCTGGGTGTCCCTGGTCTAGGGTGAGCGCCCGTGGGCGAGGTCATTTCGGTTGCGATGCTGATCGCCGTGCTCGGCTTCGCCGTGATCAGGCCACGTGGGCTGCCTGAAGCGGTAGCCGCCGTACCCGCCGCCCTGATCGTGCTGCTCACCGGGGCCCTGAGCTGGGCCCAGGCCTGGGCCGAGATCCAACACCTGTTTCCGGTGGTGGCCTTTCTGGCCGCCGTACTGGTGATCAGCGAACTGTGCGATGCCGACGGGCTGTTCCGCTACGCAGGCGCCCTGATGGCAGCCAAGAGCCGGGGCGAGGCCCATCGGCTGCTCGTGTTCGTCTTCGTGCTGGCCTCCGCGGTGACCGCGGTCCTTTCCCTGGACGCCACCGTCGTACTGCTCACCCCGGTCGTCTTCGCCACCGCCTCGCGGATGGGCGTGCGACCCAAACCGCACGCGTACGCCTGCACTCATCTGGCCAACGCCGGCTCGCTCCTGCTGCCGGTGTCGAACCTGACCAACCTGCTGGCCATGTCGGCCGCCGGCCTCACCTTCGTCAGCTTCGCCGGACTGATGGCACTGCCCTGGCTCGCCGTGATCGCCGTCGAATACGTGGCCTTCCGGCTCTTCTTCGCCTCCGAGCTGTCGATTCCGGCCACCAACCCCGAACCGCCCGAGGTGCCACCCCTGCCCAGGTTCTCCGCGGGCGTGCTGGCGCTCACCCTGGCCGGCTTTGTGGTGGCGTCGTTCTTTCACATCGAAGCGGCGTGGGTGGCGCTGGCCGGCGCGCTGGTCATGCTCACGCGTGCCCTGATGCTCAAGCAGGTGAGCCCCAAGGACGTGCCCGGCTTCATCAACCTGGGCTTCCTCGGCTTCGTACTGTCGCTCGGCGTCGTGGTGACCGCCGTGGTCGAGGGCGGCCTGGGCGCCGCGATCGGTGCCATCGTGCCCCAGGGCCAGTCCCTGGTCGCGTTGCTGCTGTGGGCCGGGCTGGCCGCCGTGCTCGCCAACGTGGTGAACAACCTGCCCGCCGTGCTGGTGCTGCTGCCTTTCGCCGCCCAGGCCGGCACCGGTGCGGTGCTGGCCGTGCTGATCGGCGTCAACGTGGGCCCCAACCTGACCTACGTCGGATCGCTGGCCACCCTGCTGTGGCGCCGCATCGTCCAGGCGCATGACCATGAAACGCCGATTCAGGAGTTCACTCTGCTGGGGCTGCTGGCCACCCCCCTCGCCATCGTCGTGGGCGTACTGGCACTCTGGGGGTCGCTGCTGGTGATGGGAGGTGCGGCATGAGGGTCGCCGTCTGGGTGACCGAGGGCACCTGGCCCGCCTGCGTGGACGCCGCGAACGACCTGATCGGGTCGCAGCGGGCCGAGATCACGCTGCTCCACGTGCGCGAAGGCGGACGTGCCGCGCCCGAGCCCGGTTTCGGGTCGCTGATGGGCCGCGGACGTGTGCGGCGAGCGTCCGAGGAGTTGCAGCAACTGTCGCAGGATGCGGCGGAACAGCTGCTCGATCAGGCGGCCGAACGGCTGGGCCGGGTGGCCACCGTCCGGCTCGAGACAGGCTTTCCCGAAAGGGTGGTGACCGCGCTCGCCGACGAGGTCGACTACCTGGTGGTCGGACGCGACGGCGACCGCAGCCGATTGGGACCGCAGAGCCTCGGCAAGCACACCCGGTTCGTGATCGACCACGCGCCCTGCCGCGTGCTGCTGATCTGGCCCGGTAGCACACCGGCGATCGGCTCGATCCCGCCCCCGCCGCCCGATCGCTGACCACGCGGCGGGCCACACCCGCGCTGACGCAGCGGCGTCTCGACACCTTGGCACGATGCCGGGGCGGCACTGCGACCACGGTCTCGATCACGGGCGTGTCGCACCCTCCTCAAGTCGCACACGACGGAGTCTCTGGTGCTAGTGTGCGGGGTGAGCAAACGCTCATCAGAAGGGTTGTTACCCGGCAGGGGCAAGACCTGAGGTGCACCAGGGTGCAACTCGGGTCCTTTTCTCTACCGTCAATTTCCCCATCAACAGCTAGTAGACAGGAACCGATAATGGCGTCCACTACTGCCGCACAGATCGTCGATGCAGTCGGCGGTCCCGGCAACATTTCAAGCCTCACACACTGCGCCACCCGGCTTCGCTTCGAACTGAAGGATGCCAGCGGCGTAGATCAGTCCGTGATCGAGAAGATCCCCGGCGTGCTCGGTGCGGTGCCGCAGAGCGGCGACCGCTACCAGGTGGTCATCGGCGGCGCCGTGGCCAACACCTACGCCGACATCATGCATCTACCGTCGATGTCCGGCGCCGGCAAGGCCGTCGCGAGTGACGCCGACATCAAGGCCGCGGAACGCGCCAAGGTGAAAGGCAAGGTTCGCCTGGCTGGACGCCTTCTTCGAGTACCTCTCGAACTCGTTCCGGCCGCTGCTAGGCGTGCTGCTCGGCTCGTCGCTGATCATCGCGATCGCCGCCGTGCTGGACGCCTTGAACGTCGTGCCGTTCCAGGGCGTGGATCGCCTGACCGAGGCGGGGGCCACCTGGGTGTTCTGGGACACCATGTGGCGCTCGGTGCTGTACTTCCTGCCGATCATGGTCGCCTACAACGCAGCCAAGGCGCTCAAGATCGACCCGTGGATCGGCGGTGCCATCATGGCCGCCCTGTTCACCCCGGAGTTCCTCTCGCTGTCCAGCGAGGCGGCTGTCGAGTCCGCCGGCACCGTCTGCACCACCAACCCGACCCTGGGCACCGACCAGTGTGTGGCGCAGATCTTCGGCCTGCCGATGCAGCTCAACGGCTACGGCGGCCAGGTGTTCGTGCCGCTGATCATGGTCGCTCTGCTGGCCATGCTCTACAAGGCGCTGAACCGCATCTTCCCCGAGAACCTGCAGATGGTTTTCGTGCCGTTCTTCTGCCTGCTGATCATGATCCCGATCACCGCCTTCCTCATCGGCCCGCTCGGCATCTGGATCGGCAGCGCCCTGGGCGCCGGACTGGCGTGGCTCAACAACACGGTGCCGCTGCTGTTCGCGGTGCTGATCCCGATGCTCTACCCGTTCCTGGTGCCGCTCGGCCTGCACTGGCCGCTCAACGCGCTCATGCTGGCCAACATCAGCTCTTTGGGCTACGACTTCATCCAGGGTCCGATGGGTACCTGGAACTTCGCCTGCTTCGGCGCCACCGCCGGTGTGCTGGTCGTCGCCAGTAGGGCCAAGGACAACGAGGTGCGGCAGACGGCCATCGGCGCATTGGCCGCCGGCCTTCTGGGTGGTATCTCGGAGCCCTCCCTGTACGGCATCCACCTGCGCTACAAGCGCATCTACCCCCGTATGCTGGTCGGCTGCGCGGTGGGCGGTGTGACGATCGGCATTCTCGGCTGGATCTTCACCCCCGTCACCACCGGCGCGTTCGCCTTCACCTCGCTGCTCACCATTCCGGTGTTCAACCCGATGTGGATCTACGCCATCTCGATCGCGGCCGCGTTCGCCGTCGCAATGATCCTGGTCATCATCAGTGACTACCGCACCCCTGAGCAGAAGGCCGAGTTCGAGGCCGAGCTCGCGGCCGCCGGCGGTCACCTGACGGTGGCGCAGCAGGAGTCCCATTCGGCCCTTGCCCCGGCCGCCGTTGCTGCCACCGCGGCAGCCCCAGGGTCAGTGCCCCGGTCGCCGGACAGATCGTCCCGCTCGCCGAGGTCAACGACAAGGTGTTCGCCTCCAAGGCACTGGGTGACGGCGTCGGCATCGTGCCCAGCGACGGTCACGTCACGGCACCGGTGGCCGGCACCATGGTCACCGTCGCCGACACCGGCCACGCCTTCGGCATCAAGACCGATGACGGGGTCGAGGTGCTGGTGCACGTCGGCATCGACACGGTGCAGATGGAAGGCAAGGGTTTCACCCTCGACGTGGCGAAGGATGCCCGCGTCGAAGAAGGTGATCTGCTGGCCAAGGTCGACCTGGACGCAGTCAAGGCCGCCGGGTTCGACACCACCACGATTGTGGTTGTGATCAATACCGCGGCCCTGGCCGAGGTCAAGCCGACTGCCGGCGGTACCGTGGCGAACGGTGACACGGTCATCGACGTCACCGTCTGAAATACCATCAGGTCCGGGGCGGCTCAGTAGACTGAGCCGCCCCGGACCATGTGAGCATATGGAAATTCTTCGCGTCTTCAACAACAACCTCGTCCTGGCACTGGACGAGGATGGACGAGACGTCATTCTCACCGGCCGCGGCCTCGGCTTCCAGGCCAGGCCCGGACAGCCGGTGGATGCGTCCAAGGTGGTGCGGACCTTCGTCCCCATCGATGGACGCGATCCCGATCACCTGGCCGGCATGCTCTCCGGCATACCCCCCGAACACATCCACCTGGTCGCACAAGCGCTGGCCGACATCGGTCTCGATTCGGTCAGCCGCAACCCGGCCATGGTGATCGCGCTCGCCGACCACATCAGCTTCGCGCTGCGTCGCACGGCTCTGGGCCTGGACATCGTCTACCCGATGCTCGCCGAAGTGAAGCACCTCTACGCCGAGGAGTACGCCCAGGCCGAGGCCCTGCTGCATGCGGTCAACGCGCGCAGCGACGTTCAGTTGCCCGAGATCGAGGCGGTCGGCCTGGCGTTGCACCTGGTGAACGCCGGGTTCGCCACCGGCGACCTGTCGTACACCTACCAGATGACCGGCGTCATCCAACAGATGGTGCGGGTGATCGAAGAGGCCTTCGGACTGCCTCTCGACTCGGGCAGCGTCAGCGTCGGCCGGTTCATCACCCACCTGCGATATCTGTTCGTGCGCATCTCACAGCACAAACAGCTGGACGACGAACCGTCCCTGGTCGGGGCGGCGATCCGCGAGTCGTTTCCGGACGCCGCCGAGTGCGCCGTCCGGCTGGCCGGGCTGCTCGAGCTGCGGATGGGTGCCGCGCTGACCTCGGACGAGGTGTCGTACCTCGCCCTGCACGTGGCGCGGGTCACCACCCCCGATCGCTCGAGTTAGCGACCACCGAGTCAGCGACCCCCCGTGCGTGCCTTCTCGACCAGGCGCCAGATCAGTGGAGTCAGGATCAGCTGCATCGCCAGGTCGAGCTTGCCGCCGGGAATGACGATGCTGTTGGCCCGCGACATGAATGAGGCGTCGATCATGCTGAGCAGGTAGGGAAAGTCGATACCCCGCGGGTCGGCGAACCGGATCACCACCATGGACTCGTCCGCGGTCGGAATCCAGCGTGCGATGAACGGGTTGGACGTGTCGACCACCGGAACCCGCTGAAAGTTGACGTGGGTGTTGGCGAACTGCGGGCAGATGTAGTGCACGTAGTCGGGCATCCGGCGCAGGATCGTGTCGGTGACGGCCTCGGTGGAGTAGCCGCGCTTGGTGCGGTCCCGGTGCAGCTTCTGGATCCACTCCAGGTTGATGATCGGCACCACCCCGATCCGCAGATCGGCGTAGCGGGCCACGTCCACCGTCTCGGTCTGGACGGCCCCGTGCAGGCCCTCGTAGTAGAGCAGATCGGTGCCCTGGGCCAGGTCCGTCCAGTCGGTGAAGGTGCCGGGCGGACGCTCGAACAGCGCCGCCTCCTGATCGTCGTGCACGTAGTTGCGCACCTTGCCGGAACCGGTTTCGCCGTAGCGCCGGAACAGTTGCTCCAACTCGTCGAACAGGTTCGCGTCGGGGCCGAAGTGACTGAACTCGGTGCTGCCGGCAGCGACCGCCTCTTCCAGGGCCTGCTTCATCGCGGCGCGGTCGTAGCGATGGAACGAGTCGCCGTGCACGATCGCCGCATGGACGCCCTCGCGCGCAAAGATCTGCTGAAACGTGTCGGTGACGGTGCTGGTGCCGGCTCCGGACGAGCCGGTGACTGCGACCACTGGATGGGCGCGCGACATGGTGACCTCCCTGGTCAGTCGATGAACAGGCTGCGCTGGCCGAACAGCGGATGGTTGAACACCTGGTCGTAGCCCTGGGCGTGCTCGGCATGGTAGGCGTCGATGCGGGCCACCTCGTCGGCATCCCCGAAGAACAGCGGCACGGACGACTGGGGCGAGTCGGGCACCACGTCCAGGATCGGTTCGGTGCCGGTGCTCGCCGCCCCACCCGCCTGCTCGGCCAGTAGCGCCAGTGGCGCAGCGGTGTGCAGCAGCGGCGCCAGCCAGCCGGTGGGTCGTCCGGTGTCCGGCACCAGGAACAGTCCCCCGCTGTTCAGCACCCGGTACGCACCGACCACCGCGGACGCGTTCCAGCGCATGGTGAAGTCGTGCCCGCGCGGGCCGGCCGAACCGAGCACGCACTCCTCGACGTAGCGCTTCACCGGCGCCGGCCAGTACGGCGATTCGCCGGCGTTGATGGTGAACTGGCGGCCGGCCGGTGGAATGCGCAGGCGCGGGTGGGTGAGCACGAAGTTGCCCACGTCACGGTCGAGGGTGAAGCCGTCCACCCCGTTGCCGGTGGTCAGCACCAGCATGGTGCGCGGCCCGTACAGGGCGATGCCGGCGCACACCTGCCGGCGTCCGGGCTGCAGCAGATCGCTGACGTGCGGCGCATGGTCGCTGGGCCGCTCAAGCACCGAGAAGGTCGCCCCGACCGGCAGGTTGTCGGCCAGGTTCCGGGGTCCGTGCAGGGCCTCGACCACCAGCAGATAGCGGGCGGACGGGTCGTCGCCGAGGATCGGTGCGCTGCGGGCGAAGCAGACCCCGGCCAGCTGCGGGATCGGCCTGGTCTGTTCCAGCAGCGCCTTGCTGGCGAAGCGGCGCAGCCGGCGTCCCACCTCCTGATCGGACGTCGTCGCACCGCCCGCGTCGCCGTCCATGATCAGCCGCCCACGGCTGACCGCCGCCGCGGTCAGCTTGACCGACACCGCGATCGCGCTCAGGATGTGCGCGTAACCGGCCTTCGGCGCGTCCGCGGCGACGTCGAGAAGGTATTGGGTGAGCGTTGCGTTCGGCATCGCCGGCTGCCTGTCGGCGCCACTCAGCTGCCGGCGAGCGTGTCGCGCCAACCGGGGAACAGCGTGTCCGCATCGCCCGGGAACGACTCGAACGCCCGGGCGAACTCGCGATGATCCTTGGCCCACTCCACCGGGTCGGCTCCGGCCACCCAGCACTCGTGCCCCTGGCGCAGCGAGCGGGCACCGGCCGCCGGCCCGTCCAGATGGCCGTACGAACCGCCGCCGGCGGTGTTGATCACGTTCGCGTGGCCCAGGTTGGCGAAGAAGCCCGGTAGCCGCAGGGCGTTCATGCCGCCCGAGACGATCGGGACGGTCGGGCGCATGCCCCACCATTGCTGGAAGTAGGCAGGGCCCTGGAACTCGTCGCGCTCGATGATGTAGGCGCTGGCCCGGTCGTCCTTGGCGCCCTCCATCTTGCCGTAGCCCATGGTGCCGACGTGAATGCCGGACGCACCCTGCAGCCGGGCCATCTTGGCCAGCACATAGCTGGTGTAGCCGCGTTGTGAGCTCGGCGAGGTGATCATGCCGTGACCGGCCCGGTGGTAGTGCAGGAACTGCCGCGGAAAGTACCGCCGCACCGTGGTCACCGCGGCCGGCCCGGCCACGAAGCCGTCCACCAGGAAGGCGACCTTGTCGGCGTCCGGGCCGAAGGCGGCGAGGATGAACTCGCCGCGGGCCAGCATCTCGGCGTGGTCGTCGGCGGTGATGTTGGCGCTGAACAGCTTGGCCTCGCCGGTTTCGTCCATGGCCCGCTTCATCGCGTCGTAGACCAGTGGAATCGTGGTCTTCAGCGGCGCGAACACCTGGTTGCCCTGCGGCTCGTCGTTCTTGATGAAGTCGCCGCCCAGCCAGAAGTCGTAGGCAGCCCTGGCGAAAGGCTCCGGGCGCAGCCCCAGCTTGGGTTTGATGATGGTGCCGCAGATGTAGCCACCGTCGACGACGTCGCGGCCCAGGATGCGCCACAACTCCTGGATGCCGACAGCGGGCCCGTCGAACAGTTCGATCGCCCGCCGCGGCATGTAGAAGTCGTACATCTTGGCGTGCGCGATGTCGCCCATGCCCTGGTTGTTGCCGATGGTCAGCGTGAGGAACGAGGCCAGCATCATGCGACCGTCGATGATGTTGCGATCGAACAGGTCCAGCGGGTAGGCGATCCGCATGTCTTGCGCGGCCTCGTCCACGTGGTAAACCAGCGCGTCCACGCCCTTGGTGAAGTCGTCGGTGGTCGAAACCTCGACGTTGGTGCCCGTGGACGATTCGGCGGCGAAGTGGGCGGCCGCCTCCAGATACCCCGTACCCGCCTTCGGCTGCATGGTGTAGGCACAGAGAATGTGCTGGCCGCCGGCGATCAGGTCGGCCTCGTCGAGACTCAGGTCGGCGTAGCGATTCGATTGGTCCATGCGGACGACTTCCTTTCAGCGAACGCTCAACCCTTCGGCCGTCCAGCAGTCTGTAGCGTCGAGGGGCCGGCTCGTCAGGGCCGGCATCCGGGGGTCGGGGCCGCTCTCCTCACCAGCAACGTAGCGCGGCGCACGCGCTGGCGCGGGTGGTTCGGATGATTGGTGCACTCCGGGCACCGCCTTGGCACCGGTCAGCCGGGGTCGCGATCGGGGATCACTCCAACCGGCGTCCTTCACCGTGCCGCTGGCGTACGAGACTCACACCCCTCCCTGCACGAGCCGGTTCCAGGTGTCCGTGGAGCGACGGGCCTGGTTGAGCAGGTCTCGGATTCCGTTTTCGCTACGCGATCGAGTTGGGATGCGGCACCGGCCTGTTCACCTCGGCCTATGCCCCCGTATGCAGACATGTGATCGCCACCGACATCTCCCCCCGCATGGTGGAACGTGCCGCGCGCAAGTTGACCGGTCTGCCCAACGTGTCGATGAGGACCGCAGACGCGACCGCCACCGGACTACCCGCCGAGTCTGCCGATGTCGTGGTCGCGGTCAACCTGCTACACATCGTTCCCGATGCCCCCGCTGTGATGACGGAGATACACCGGTTGCTGCGTCCCGGGGGACTCGCTGTGCTCGTCGACGCCACTGGTCAGGCCCTGTCACCACTGAAGTCATTGACCAGCATGGTGCGATTCCTTCGCCGGTGGGGCCCGATGCATGTGAAAGGTCAACAGAACCTCACACAGACAACGCTCGAGGCGCTCGTGCGCAGTGCCGGCTTCAACGTCGTGGAGGGGCACCTCATCACCGGTGAGGCCATGAACGCTGCGTTCGTCCGTGCCGTCAAGCCCTCCTGACGAACACGACTGGGGCCCGACCGTCCCAGCCGTCCGCTGGAGCGTCCCGAGTGCGCTGGAGTTGCGACGGTGAAGTTGCAGGGGACGAGTCGGTGGGCTGTGCTGTCTCAATCGCGGCGAGCACGAGCGGTGGCACCCGGAGCGGCCCAGCACGCAGCAAAAGCCCTGCCGAGAGCGGGTCAACCGCCTCTGACAAGGCCTTTCATCGGTGGAGCTAAGGGGATTCGAACCCCTGACCTCTTCCATGCCATGGAAGCGCGCTACCAACTGCGCCATAGCCCCGTGCCCTGCGGACGTTCGTCAACATTACCGGATCGCCGCGACCTTGTGAAATCAGGGACGCGGGAGAAGAGTGGCGATCATGACGGCTGAAACGCCCCTGGTGGTGCCCCTGTCGAGCTGTTCAGCAGCCGATCTCGAAAGCGTCGGCGGCAAGGGGGCGAACCTGGGCGAACTGATCTCGGCTGGGTTTGCGGTACCGGACGGTTTCGTGGTGACCACGGCCGCCTACGACGCAGCGGTCGCGGGCACGAGGCTGGTGGAGTTGGCGGCCCAGGGCGACCACAGCGCCGTCCGGCAGCTGTTCGAGACGGTCGAACTGCCGGCCGGGCTCACCGACCGGATCCGGTCCGGCTACGCCGAACTGGGCGAGCCTGCCGTCGCCGTGCGCTCGTCCGCGACCACCGAGGATCTGCCCGATGCCAGCTTCGCCGGCCAGCAGGACACCTACCTCAACGTGCAGGGCGCCGACGCGCTGCTGACGGCGATCCGGCGTTGCTGGGCCTCGCTGTGGGGCGAGCGGGCCGTCGCCTACCGGGCTCAGCACGCGGCCGACGTCCAGCCGAGGATCGCGGTGGTGGTGCAGCGGCTGGTGGTGGCGGACGTCGCGGGGGTGATGTTCACCGCCAACCCGGCCAACGGACGCCGCGAGCAGACCGTGATCACCGCAGCCTGGGGCCTGGGCGAGGCGGTGGTGGGCGGGCTGGTCGAGCCGGACGAGTTCGTGGTCGAGCGCGCTCCGTCCGCGGCCGACGGGGCTCCATCGACGTCCGGGCGTGGGGTAGAGACGTCCGTGCGCCGCCGGATCGCGGCCAAGAAGGTGCGCACCGTGGTGACGGACCAGGGGTCCACGCAGCAACCGACGCCGCCGGAGTTGGTCCACTCGCCGACGCTCACCGACGCGCAGGCGCGCGAGCTCGCCGCCCTGGGCGACCGCGTCCAGAACCATTTCGGACGTCCGCAGGACATCGAATGGGTGCTGTCGGACGGCGCCTTTCAACTGGTGCAGGCCCGTCCGATCACGGCGTTGCCCAAACCCACCGGTGACGTGCCGACCGACTGGCCGATCCCGCGCGAGGACTGCCTGTACTTTCGGGCCAGCATCGTCGAGCAGCTGCCGGATCCGCTCACTCCCCTGTTCGCCGACCTGATCCGGCCCGCCGTGCCGAACGGGCTTCAGGGGCTGATGCGCGACCTCAGCCCACGAACCGCCGATCTCGACGTCGACTTTCCGACCATCAACGGCTACGCCTACTACGCCTACAGCAAGAAGACGATGAACTCGCTCTGGGGGCTGACCCCGTACGCCATCCGCAAGCTGACCAGCAAGGGCTTCGTGATCACCCGCTGGCGGGATCGGGCCTTGCCGGCGTACCGGGCTTCGGTGGCCCGCTGGGAGCGGGACGCCACCCAGCTGCCCGCCGCCACCCTGCTCGCCGCCGTCCGCGAACTGCTCGAAGCCGGCTGCCGGTACTACACCAACGTGCAGATGGTGATTCCGATGGCCGCCACCACCGAGCTGACCTGGACGGGGCTCTACGACTCGGTGCTGCGGGGCTCGGCGCAGGCGTCGGAGTTTCTGATCGGCTTCGACTCCACGCCGATTCTCGCCGAGAAGTCGCTCTACCGGCTGGCGGAGTGGTGCCGAGGCGTCCCTGGGCTGGCGGCGGCCCTCAGCGGCCTGCATGACGTACCGGAGCAGGCCCCCGCGAGCGTCGACGAGGCGGGTTGGGCGCAGTTCCGCGACCGGCTCGCCGAGCATCTCGACACCTACGGGCACACGCTCTACAACCTCGACTTCGCCAATCCGGTGCCCGCCGACGATCCGGGCCTGGTGCTCGAAGCGCTCAAGCACGCCCTGTCCGGACGCAGCACGGATCCGGTCGCGCGGCAGGCCCGGTTGGTCGAACGCCGCAGCCTGATCACCCAGCAACTGATGGACCGGCTCGACCCGGCGCGCCGCAAGCTGGCCCGCGGCAGCCTCGCGGCAGCCCAGCGCTGGGCGCCGATCCGCGAGGACGCGCTGGCCGCCATGGGTCTGGCCTGGCCGACGATGCGTCGGTTCTTGGCCGAGCTGGGCGGCCGGCTCGTCCGGGCCGGCGCTCTCGAACGTCCGGACGAGGTCTACTGGCTGACCGCAGCCGAGGCCGACGCAGCGGCGTCCGCGCTCGACGACGGCTCCTTGACCCTCGCAGACCGCACGGCCGACGTGGCGCGACGCCGGACCGCTTGGCGCGGGCAGGCCCTCGCGACGCCGCCGCAGTACCTGCCGGAGATCGCCTGGATGGGGCTGATGGAGGACATGATGCCGGCGCACACCGGCGACCAGAGCGGCCCGGTGCTCAAGGGCACCGGCGGCTCGGGCGGGCGGGTGACCGCCACCGCCCGGGTGCTGGCCGGCCCGGAGGACTTCGCGGCGTTCCAGCCCGGCGAGATTCTGGTGGCCCCCATCACCACGCCGGCCTACACGCCGCTGTTCGCCCTTGCCGTGGGCGTGGTCACCGACATCGGCGGCGTGCTGAGCCACGGCTCGATCGTGGCCCGCGAGTACGGCATTCCGGCGGTGCTCGGCACCGCCGCGGCGACCAAACGCATCGCAACCGGCGACGTGATCACGATCGACGGGGGTACGGGCACCGTCCGGCTTGACGGGGCGCCCGAGGCTGCAGCACCGGCCGGGCACGCCGTCCCGGCCTGGGCCTGGGTGACGGGAGCGGTGGCTGCGTCCGTGGGCGTGGTCGCGCTGATCGCGCACCGGCGTGCTCGCTGACCGATATTGGGGACGGTTCCTTTCCCTGTCGCTGCTCGCGGCACCGACAGGTATTGGGGACGGTTCCTTTCCCCGTCACCCCTGTCCCCGCCAGGGCATCGACGGGCAATGGGGACGGTTCCTCTACCCGTCGATGCCGTCTCCGCGCACCCTCGCCAGGGCTCGATCGACCGGGAATGGTGCGACGGGCAATGGGGACGGTTTCTCCACCCGTCGATGCCGCGAGTAGCGACAGGGAAAGGAACCGTCCCCAATACCTGTCGATCCGAGCGGGAGCGAACGGGAAAGGAACCGTCCCCAATACCGATCAGCTCACGACGGGGCGACGTTGTTGTACGACAACAGCCGCCAGGTCTCACCCGCCGGCTGCAGCATCGTCCAAGAGGCGTTCCACAGTCCGCCGAGGGTCAGGTTGTGCGCATAGTCCAGGCCAAGCAGAAACACCGTCGCCACCCGCATCGCGAAACCGTGACCGACACAAACCACCGTTTGGCCCTCGGGCGTGCTTTCGGCGATGTCGAGCAGCGCCTCGGCCACCCGGGCACCGGCCTCGGCACCGGTTTGGCCGCTCGGTGAGCGGCGAGCGTCCCGCCCGGCCAGCAGGGCCTCGGCGAAGTCCGGGTGGGCAGCGAACACCTGCTCGTTGGTCAGCCCCGCCCAGTCGCCGACGTTGATCTCTTGCAGCCGCGGCTCCAACTCGACCGTGAGGCCGGTGAGACCGGCCAGTTCCGCGGCGGTGCGTTGCGCCCGGCCCAGATCGGACGACACGATGCGCGCCGGCTTCAGTGCGGCGATCACGGGTGCGGCCGCGCGGGCCTGCTGCAGTCCGCGTGCGTTCAACTGGACGTCCGCCTGCCCCTGGTAGCGTCCGGTCGCGTTCCAATCCGTTTCGCCGTGCCGCCACAGCACGACCCGCGCGGCGGTCACCTCAGACGGACGAATCGCGCGTGGCGACCGCGTCCGGCGCCGGCGTGTCGAGCTGCAGGTCGATGCGCGGGCAGTCCTTCCACAGCCGTTCCAGGGTGTAGAGGGCGCGCTCCTCGGTGTGCATCACGTGCACCACGAGATCGAGAAAGTCGAGCAGCACCCACCGGTTCTCGCCATGCCCCTCGCGCCGCGCCGGCTTGGTTCCGTGCCGCAGCAGGGTCTCTTCGACGGCGTCCACCAGAGCACCGACCTGCCGTTCGTTGGACGCGCTGACGATCAGGAACACGTCGGTGATGGCCAGCGGCTCCGACACATCGAAGGCCACCAGATCGCTCCCGAGCTTGTCGGACGCCGCCTGTGCGGCGACGCGCGTGAGGGTGATCGCGTGGTCTGTTGCAGTCATCGAGCTCCCAGGGTCGTGCGTTGTTCAGCGGTAGAGTCCGCGTTTGGCGATGTACTGGACGATACCGTCCGGCACCAGGTACCAGATCGGCAGCCGCTCCTTGACCCGCTTGCGGCAATCGGTGGACGAGATCGCGAGCGCCGGCACCTCGATCAGGGTCACCTTGTCGGGCGGCAGGTGGGCGATGTCGCGTTCGCTGAGCGTGGTGCCGGGCCGGGTCACCCCGACGAAATGCGCGAGCTCGAACAGCTCGAGCACCCCGTGCCAGGTGAGGATCTGGCTGAGGGCGTCCGATCCGGTGATGAAGAACAGCTCCACGTCCGAGCCGTAGTGTGCGTGCAGGTCACGCAGCGTGTCGAGGGTGTAGGTGCTGCCCGGGCGGTCGATGTCGACCCGGCTCACCGAGAACCGCGGGTTGGACGCGGTCGCGATCGTCGTCATCAGGTAGCGATCCTCGGCCAGCGACACCTGCCGGTCGGCTTTCTGCCAGGGCTGCCCGGTCGGCACGAACACGACCTCGTCCAGCTTGAACTTGGTGCCCACCTCGCTGGCCGCCACCAGGTGGCCGTGGTGGATCGGGTCGAACGTGCCACCCATCACCCCGAGGCGTCGTCGCCTGGACCCGTCGTTGGACCAGACGATGCCGGGATTCGTCATCAGCTATGCGGACGACTCTTGCCGACGCCCCACACGACCCGCAGAGCGATCATCAGTAGAACAAAGACCCCCCGCCCACCAGGTAAGGCAGGTACGGGTTGTGCGCCGCCGTCTCCAGAAGAATGCCCATGCGCGGATGATACTGGCCCACCGCCCCGCATCGCCACGCCGACCCGCATCACTGCGGTGGCGAACTCGTTGTCGAGATCGGTACACGGTTTCGGCCTGCGTGCACGCTTTCGTGTCATGACGCGACAACAGGCACCGAACCTGACAACGTGCACCGATGCGGAGATCGGCATCGCGTTGATTCGCTGAACGCTGCTGCACCAACCGATCGGCCAGGGTCAGGGCCGAATCTGACCCTCACCGGTGACGATGTACTTCGAGGAGGTCATCTCGGCCAGCCCCATCGGGCCGCGGGCGTGCAGCTTCTGGGTCGAGATGCCGATCTCGGCGCCGAAGCCGAACTCACCGCCGTCCACGAACCTGGACGAGGCGTTGACCAGCACCGCGGCCGCGTCCACCTGAGCGACGAACCGGTCCGCCGCGCTGCGGTCGTTGGTCACGATGGTCTCGGAGTGCCCGGTGGTGTGGGCGCGGATGTGGTCGATCGCGGCGTCCACCGAGTCGACCACGGCGACCGCCAGATCGAGCGACAGGTACTCGCCGTCGAACTCGTCCGGGCCGGCCGGCACCACCTGGTCGGAATACGCCTGCACAGCTTCGGTACCGTGCACGGTGACGCCCTGCTCGGCCAACGCGGCCAGCGCCTTCGGCACGAACTCGTCGGCGATCGCGCGATGCACCAGCAGGCTCTCGGCGGCGTTGCAGACGCTCGGCCGCTGCACCTTGGCGTTGAGCAGAATGTCGAGCGCCATGCTCTGGTCGGCGCCGGCGTCCACGAAGATGTGGCAGTTGCCGGTACCGGTCTCGATCACCGGGACGGTGCTGCCGTCGACCACCGCGTTGATCAGCCCGGCCCCGCCGCGCGGAATGAGCACGTCGATCAGGCCGCGGGCGGCCATCAGCTCGGCCGTCACCTCGCGGCCGCCCTCGACCAGCTGGACGGCGTCGGCCGGCAGCCCGGCGCCCTGCAGTCCCGCCCGCAGCGCGGTCACCACCGCGCGATTCGACTCCAGCGCCGAGGACGACCCGCGCAGCAGCGCCGCGTTGCCCGACTTCAGGCAGATGCCGGCCGCGTCGGCGGTGACGTTGGGCCGCGCCTCGTAGATGATGCCGATCACACCGAAGGGGACCCGCACCTGACGGACCTGGACGCCGTTGGCGTTCGTCCAGCCGCGAATCACGTCGCCGACCGGGTCCGGCAGCCCGGCCAGGTCGCGCAGGCCGCCGACCATGCCGTCCACCCGCAGCGGGGTGAGCCGCAGCCGGTCGATCAGTGCATCGGAGGTGCCCGCGGCACGGGCTCGCTCGACATCGCGCAGGTTGGCCTTGAGCACCGCGTCCTCGGCGTCTGCCAGGGCGTCGGCCATGGCGTGCAGTGCAGCGTCCTTGGTGGCCCGGTTCAGCGTGGCGAGGGTGACAGCGGCGGCCTTGGCGGCCAGAGCCTGATCGTGGAAACTCACCCGCGCAGAATACCGGCGCCGCTCCGCTGCGGCCCCTATTCGTCCAGCCAGAGCGAGACGACGACCTTGCCGGACTCCTGGCTGTTGCGAGCCGTCTCGAACGCCTCGACGATGTGCTCGGCGTCGATCACGTGGGTGATCACGTTGGCGATCTCGGGGTGTTCGGCCAGCAGGGTGATGGCCTGGTCGATCTCGTCGTCGAAGCGGAAGGTGCCCAGGTAGCGCACCTCGCGCGACACCAATGGTTCGAGGTTCACCGTGATCGGGGCGCCGGGCAGCATGCCGACCTGCACCACGGTGCCGGCGCGTCGTACGGCCGCCAGCGCCTGGCTGACCGCCGGGGCCACCCCCGAGCATTCGAACACCACGTCGAAGCTCATCGCCGGCACCTCGTCGGTACCCGCCTTCAAGGTGGCGGTCGCCCCGACGGACCTGGCCCGCGCCAACGGACCGTCCAGCATGTCGGTTGCCGTCACCGCCGCGGCCCCGAGGGCTGCGGCCGCCGCGACCACGCACAGGCCGATCGGGCCCGAGCCGGTCACCAGCACCTTCTGATTCTCGACTCCCCCGGCGATCCGGATCGCGTGCAGCGCAACCGCCAGCGGCTCGGCCAGCGACGCATCGCGCAGCGACAATCCCGGCGGCAGTTCACGGATCATGAAGCTCTTCACCGCGCGGTACTCACTCATGCCGCCCTGGGTGTGCGGCGTGGTGGACGCGCTGCCGAAGTAGCTGCCGCCGGGCCACAGGTATTTGCGGTCCTCGATACCGGGCTGCGCGGTGCCGTAGCTGGCCGGGGCGATGGTCACCGGGGTGCCGGGCGCCCACCGTCCGGACGGGTCGAGGTCGATCACGCCCGCCATCTCATGGCCCGGGGTGAACGGTTCGTTGACCACGAAGGCGCCGTTGCGCCCATGAAAGTAGTAGTGCAGGTCGGAGCCGCAGATGCCGGCGTACATCATCCGCACCCGCACCTCGCCCTCGCTCGGCTCGGGTACGGGTGCGTCCTCGATAGCGATGCTCTCGGCGCCGTGGATCTTGAGGGTCTTCATCGACACTCCTTGGGGCAGATCCCGGCGTTCGCCGGGATGACGGGTAAGACGGGCTGGGGGGACGGGCTGGGTGGGACGGGCTGGCGTTGCTGGGTGGGACGGCTGAGTGGGACGGGCTGGCGTTGCTGGGCGGGACGGGCTGCGCGTTGTCGTGTGGTTCGTGCTGCGTCATCCCGGGCTTGCCCCGGGATCTCAGCTGAGCGCCATCATGCCTCCAGAGCGGCCCTGGCCGCGTCCCGCACGCCGTGGGCGGTGATGATCTGGACGAACTCGGCGACCCGGGCGACGTACTCGTCGTGCGCGGCCAGGGCGTCGGGGAAGAAGCCGCCGCGCATGATGGCTTCCACATGGGCTCGCACCGAGCCGGCGCCGGTGGTGACGGCGCCCAGCTTGTTCTTGGCCGGTTCGATCATGGCCGCAGCGATGGGTCCGGGGTCGAATCCGGCGGGCGGGGCGACGCAGGCGATCCAGCCTGCCATCATCAGCGCGAGTTGCTGGGGCACCTCGCCCCGGTTCAGCATCCGCAGGGCCGGGTCGGGCACCCGCTGCAGCAGTTTGAGCGAACCGTCTGAGCCGACGCGAGCGGTGGCGTCGCCCAGTGCGTGGTTGCTCCAGCGGTCGAACAGCTGGGCGATGTAGGCCTGCGCGTCGAAGCCGGTGGGCAGCGCGATGCTGGGCAGGTACTCGGTGTTCAGCAGTTCGGTGACGCACTCGCGCACGAAGTCCTGACCAAAGCTGGACGGGATCGTCGGCTGCCGGTCCAGTCCGCCCAGGTAGGCGATCAGCGAGTGGGAGCCGTTGAGCAGGCGCAACTTGACCAGCTCGTAGGCCTCGACCTCGTCGGAGAAGATCGCGCCCGCCTCTTCCCACGCCGGACGTCCGGCCGCGAACCGATCCTCGATCACCCACATGCAGAACCGCTCTGCCGGCACCGGGATCGCGTCGGCGAGGCCGAGCAGTTCGCGGACGCGCGTCCGGGTGGCGTCGGTGGTGCCGGGCACAATCCGGTCGACCATCGCGTTGGGGAACGTGACGCAGGCCTGGAACCACTCCTCAAAACCGGACGGGGTCTGCGTGGCCTGCAGGTACTGGCCGACCATCCGGTGCGCCGTGTGACCGGCCGAGACCAGGTTGTCGCAGGACAGGATCGTGATCGGTCCCCCGTCGCCCTGGTAACGCCGAATCAGCGCGCCGGCCAACTGGCCGATGCTGGTGCGCGGGGCCGCCGGGTTGGCCAGGTCGGCGCTGATCAGTTCGCCGTCGACGTCGAGGTCGCCGGTGACGGCGTTGCGGCAGTAGCCGTTCTCGCTGATCGTCAAGGTGACGATCCGGATCTCGGGGGCGGCGATCCGGGCCATCAGTTCGGTGGTCTGCTGGGCGGCGACCAGAGCCTCGCGATGCACGTCCAGCACGTTGACGCGCTCACCGGCACTGGACAGTTCCAGGATCGAATAGAGGTAGTCCTGAGCGACCAGCGAGTCGACCACCCGGCGCGAGCGATTGGCGACGGCGACGATGCCCCAGTCACCACCCTTGGCCGCCATCGCCTTGGCGGTGTACACCGCGGCGTGCGCCCGGTGAAAGTTGCCGATGCCGAGGTGCAGCATTCCCGGGGTGGGCGGTGCGCTCACGCCGAGCACCGAACTGGTCAGGGTCGCGCGGGACAGGGCCTGGGTCATCGTCGAGCACCAATCTGTGAGAGTTCCGTCGCGCCGCCGCGGCACTGGTAGGTAGGCCGACTCATTATCGTCCGAACTGCGCAGTTCGTCGTTCAGGTTAGCCCCGAGGCCGTGTTCGTCGCGGGGCTGCAGATGGACGTCCTCGACGCTCCGCGCGTGCGGCGGCGCCGATCCCCCACTGATCACGCCCGCGCTCGCCCAACTATTTGCCGCTCGCCAAGCTTCACGAGCCCCAAAGAGTTAGGCGAGCGCCCGGCGTCCGACCTTGATCAGCGCGTCGCGATGGACGACCTCGCGGTCGAACTCGGGACCGCGTTCCTCGACCAGCTCGTGAGTGCTTTTGCCCAGCAGCGGCGGCAGATCGGCGGCGTCGTAGTTGACGATGCCGCGAGCGATCACCTCACCGCTCGGGTCGAGCAGCCGCACGGGTGCACCGGCCACAAAATCGCCGTGCACCGCGGTGATGCCGGCCGGCAACAGGGACGCCTTGCGGTGCAGCACCGCGCGCACGGCACCGTCGTCCAGCACCAGGTCGCCCTTGGCCTGCGACGCGTAGGCCAGCCACATCAGCCGGCGCGACCGCTTCTTGCCGGTCGGGTGGAACAGCGTGCCGACCGCCTGCCCGGCGAGCACCGCCTCGTGGTCGTCGAAGGAGGCGAGCACGACGCTGATGCCGCCGGCGGTCGCGATCCGGGCGGCATGCAGCTTGGTGGACATGCCCCCGGTGCCGATCATCGAACCTCCGCGCGAAGTGTCGACGTCGAGATCCTCCACGTCGTCCACCTCGGTGATCCGCTCGGCCTCGGGATCGGCGGGATGCCGGGTGTACAGGGCGTCCACGTCGGTCAGCAGCACGAGTGCCTCGGCCTGCACCAGGTGCGCGACGAGCGCGGCCATCCGGTCGTTGTCACCGAACCGGATCTCGTGGGTGGCGACGGTGTCGTTCTCGTTCACCACCGGGATCGCGCCCAGCTGCATCAGCCGGGTGAAGGTGCGCAGCGCGTTGCGAAAGCCGGCCTGCCGAGTCAGGTCGTCCACGGTCAGCAGCACCTGCCCGACCACCAGTCCGTGCTCGGCGAACAGTGCGTCGTAGCGCTCGATCAGCAACCCCTGGCCCACCGACGCCGCCGCCTGCTGACCGGCCAGATCGCGAGGACGGTGCTTCATGCCCAGCGCCGGCATACCCGCCGCGACCGCCCCGGACGAGACCAGCACCACGTCTTTGCCGGCCCGGCGCAGCTCGGCCAGGGACGCCACCAGGCTCTGCATGTGCTCGACGTTCAGCCCGCGCCGCCCGGTCAGCGATGAGGAGCCGATTTTGACCACGATGCGCTGGGCGTCGGCGATCTGGGGCCGATCAATCATCGTCGCTCTGCTGCCTGTCGCTCTGCTGCCTGTCGCTCTGCTGCCTGTCGCCCTGCTGCGTGTCGCCCTGGTGCGTGCCGCTGTGCTGCCCCTCGTCGGGTCCCGACTCCCCCGGCTGCAGCGCGGACGCGTCGTCGGCCGAGTAGCCGTCCGAGGCGAGCCGGGTCAGCCGCTCCGCCTCCTTGGCGGCGTGGTATTCGGCGTCGAGCTTGCGGCGTCGTTTCACCGACTCCCGCTCTTGGAACAGTCGCTGGTCCTCGCCCCGTCGCGACAGCAGTTCGGCACCCACGTCGACCTGCGGCGCGAAGTCGAACACCACCGGATGCTCTCCCCCGCCGATGGCGACCGCGTCGCCGGCCCTCGCCCCCTGGGCCAGCAGCTCGGTCTCGATGCCGAGCCGGGCGAACCGGTCGGCGAGGTAGCCGACCGCCTCACCGTTGCCGAAGTCGGTCTGCCGCACCCAGCGCTCGGGCTTCTCGCCGCGCACCCGCCAGACGAAGCCGCCCTCGCCGTCGCCCTGTTGCCGAATGCTGAACTCGGGCCCGCCGGCCACCGGCGCCGGCCGGATCACGATCCGCTTGGGCTCGGGCTTCGGGGCCGCGGCCCGCCGGGCCGCCACCAGCTCGGCCATCGCGAAAGTCAGCGCCTGCAGCCCGTGCCCGGTCTTGGTCGAGATGGCGAAGGTGGGCAACCCGCGCGCCTCCAGATCGGCGTGGACGATCTCGGCCAGGTCGGCGGCGTCCGGCACGTCGACCTTGTTCAGGGCCACCATGCGCGGCCGGTCCTCCAGGCCCCCGTGCGCGGCGAGTTCGGCCTCGATGATGTCCAGGTCGGTGAGCGGGTCGCGTCCGGGCTCGTAGGTGGCGCAGTCGATCACGTGCACGATGGCCTGGCAACGCTCGATGTGGCGCAAGAAGTCGTGCCCCAGGCCCCGACCCTCGGACGCTCCTTCGATCAGCCCCGGCACGTCCGCGACCGTGAAGGTGGTTTCGCCCGCGACCACGACGCCGAGGTTGGGCACCAGGGTGGTGAACGGGTAGTCGGCGATCTTCGGACGGGCGCGGCTGATCGCGGCGATCAGCGACGACTTGCCGGCGCTGGGAAAACCGACCAGGCCGATGTCGGCGAGCACCTTGAGCTCGAGCGTGATGCGCCGGGCCTCGCCCTCTTCGCCGAGCAGCGCGAAACCGGGCGCCTTGCGGGTCGCGGAGGCCAGCGCGGCATTACCCAGGCCGCCCCGTCCACCGGCTGCGACGATCACCTCGGCCTCGGCCCCTACCAGATCGGCCAGGGTCGCACCGGTGTCGGCGTCGTGCACCACGGTGCCGTCCGGAACGCCCAGCACCACGTCGGCGCCGTTGCCACCGTTGGCGTGATCGCCCTTGCCGGGCTGCCCGTTGTCGGCGCGGCGTTGCGACTGCCGGTGGTACTCGACCAGCGTGGTCAGGCCCGGATCGACCCGAAGGATCACCGAGCCGCCGTTGCCGCCGTTGCCGCCGTCCGGGCCGCCCAGAGGCTTGAACTTCTCACGATGAATGGATGCGCAGCCGTGCCCGCCGTTGCCGCCGGCAACCGTCAGGGTCGCGGCATCGACGAAGGAGGGAATGGCCATCGGTAGCACTCTCGAAGTGGAGGGATTCGGCGGACGCGCCGGGGTTCATCGTCCCACAACGGCAAAGCGGGCCGCACCGTGGCCTCAGCCGGGGTCGTCCGGGGGTGCCCACTTGGCGTGTGCAGGCTGTATCGAGCCGGCGGCGGGTGGGTCGGCGTCGTCCGGCTGGTCGCCGGGTCGCTCCCACCCGGACGGGCCGCCGGCGGTGTCCTGATCGCGCAGGTCGGGCGGCAGCAGGCTGCCGGGAGCGCGTAGGTCGGCAGGTCTCGCTGCTGCTGCGACGTCGTCGGTGGTGAGCGACTCGGGAGCGTCCGGTCGGGGCTGTTCGTTGCCGAAGAAGCGCTGAAACCCCGATCGTTCGAACAGCTCGCGGCGGCGACCGGCGGCCCACAGCGCGGCAACGCCCAGTGCCCCGACCGCGAAGGTGACGGCAGGCAGCACCAGCGACCACCGTGGGCCGGCGTGGTCGAGGGCGACCGCCCGCATGCCGTAGGGCCGCTGCAGTTGCGCCACGTCGGTGAACCTGACGGTATTGCCCTCCACCACACCGGTGCTTTCGAGGATCTGGCCCGGAAAAGCGACCGTGACCGCGACGTCGCTGAGGGGGACGAACTGGTCTGCGCTCGGCACGGCCGCCTGCCCCAACGGGTTGTACACCGCCTGGAGCTGCTCGCCGTTGTGCGCGATGTCGATGCCCCAGCGGCGCAGGGTCTCGGCCGGCACGGTGCCCTGCAACATGCAGAGCCGGCCGCCGCCGCGGTTGCGTCGCTCGGAGGTGCGGACGCCGGTGAGATTCCACGCGCACGACTCGCCGTCCTCGACGATCACCCGAAGGTCGAGGTCGACCAGGTCGTCGGCCCGCACCGTGATCGTGCCCGTGACGTCGCAGCCGGCCAGCGCCATGGCGCCCACCAGGCCGACCATGACAGCGATCAGGCGCCGCACCAGCTGCCGCATCGGTCCTGAATACCACGATCGGCAACGGGCCGGATCGGGCCACGGTCGCAGATCTGCCCGGTCAGCCGGGGGGCGCCCATCGGGACGGATCGGAGGTGTCGGTGTTCGTCGGGGCCGGACGCGGCTCGGGCCTGGCCCAGAGCGACGGCTCCGGTGCGGGATCATCACCCGCGCCTGGACGTGCGTCGTCGCTGGAGCTCGGCGCAGCCGATGAATCGTGTGCGGTGTCGCCGGGATCCGCACCGTCCCACCCCTGCGCCGGTGCGGTGACCGGCACGTGATCAGCCGCGTCAGGGTCGTCCGAGCCGTTCGGCTGGTCGGCCGTGCGGCCGCCGTGCCGTGGCGAGCGCCGGCGAATCAGGGCCGCCATAGCCAGTCCGGCCAGCAAGCCGAGCACCAGGCCGCCGCCCGTCCACCACAGCCAATAGGGCGGGCCCGCATGGTTGAGCGCGACCACCCGTAGCCCGCCCGGCACGTCGAACACAGTCGGATCGGTGAGCCGCAGCTCGCGTCCGACGGCCACGCCGCTGCTGTGCTCCACCAGGTCGCCGGGCAGCACGAGGGTGACCGCGAGGCTCTCCACCTCGTTGCTGATCTGGCCATCGGCATACGGGTTGAGCACCACGGCGGTGTACTCCCCCGCGGTGGCGACCGCGACGTACGCGCCCTCCAGGGTGAGCGGGTTCACCGTGCCGACGTAGCGGCAGCTGCTCACGATGCCACCGGGTTCGTTGCCGGGGGTGACGGTGACGCCGGCGATGTCGCCGTTGCAGTAGGGGCTGCGCTCACCCCGCACCGTGACGTCCAGATTCACCACCGACGGTGAGACCAGCTCGACCCGTCCCTCGATGCTGCAGCCGGCCAGCGTGCACACGCCGAGCAGCACCAGCAGCAGTGCACGTAGCCGACGGGCGATCACTCGCGCAGGCTACCCCGGGGGCCTCGCGGCGGCCATCCACCGGAGCGATCGGGCGGGACGGATCTTGCGCGCGCCGGCTTGTCAGCGGATGAGAAACGGGGGTGGACAGGCGTCCACCACGGAGGTAGACCAGCAGCTGTGACAGGTCGGCACCTCCGACCACTTTTCAACGACGAGGAGTTCACATGAAAGCCGTGCGCGTGCACGCCTACCATTCCGATCCCACGATCGACGACATTCCCGAGCCCACCCTGCAGGGGCCGTTGGATGTCATCGTCAAGATCGGCGGCGCCGGGGTCTGCCGTACCGATCTGCACATCATCAACGGCGACTGGCAAGCCGCGATGAATCCTGACCTGCCGTATGTGATCGGCCACGAGAACGCCGGCTGGGTGCATGCGATCGGCGAGGGCGTCACCAACGTCAAGGTCGGCGACACCGTGATCCTGCACCCGCAGCCCAGCTGCGGGATGTGCCTGGCGTGCCGCGCCGGCCGCGACATGCAGTGCGACAGCGCGTTCTTCCCGGGTCTGAGCAACAACGACGGCGGCATGGCCGAGTACCTGCGCACCACCGCCCGGGCGTGCGTCAAGCTCGACCCCGACACCGACCCGGCGGACGTGGCGGCGCTCGCCGATGCGGGCATCACCGCCTACCATGCGGTGCGCAAGGCGGCACCCGGGCTGTTCCCGGGCAGCACCGCCGTCGTCCAGGGCGCGGGTGGACTGGGCCACATCGGCATCCAGGCGCTCAAGGCGATCACCAGCGCCAAGGTGATCGTCGTCGATCGCAACCCGGCCGCACTGGAGTTGGCCAAGCAGATCGGTGCCGACGAGACCGTGGTCGCCGACGGCAGCCACATCGAGGCGGTCAAGGACCTGACCGGCGGCAGGGGCGCCGATGTCGTGTTCGACTACGTCGCCGAGCAGGGTGCCGAGCTGGATGGCTGGGCGATGACGGCCCCGGCCGGCTACCAGTACATCATCGGCTACGGCGGCCAGTTCGTCGCGCCCACGCTCGACTTCGTGGCCGGTGAGAAGAGCGTGATCGGCAACATCGTCGGCACCTACACCGACCTCGCCGAACTGATGGTGCTGGCCCAGGGCGGCAAGGTCACGCTGCACACCCAGAAGTACGCGCTGACCGACGCCCTGAAGGCCCTCGCCGACCTGGACGCCGGCAACGTCCGCGGTAGGGCGATCCTGGTGCCGTAGTCAGCGGCAGTTCGGGGACGGTTCCTTTCCCGTTCACCCGCCTGGGCGACGGGGAAAGGAACCGTCCCCATCACCCGTCACGCGGACGATGTTCCACCGTTTCCACCCCCACCCACCGGGCTCGTGCCAAGCTGACAACGCAGCGTGCGATGCACCCCCACATCGAGGTCGGGGTACCGCCGCTGCGCCGACCCTCAAGGAGTGATGAACGATGGCAGCGAAAATTCTGCTCGTCGGCAGCGTGATGATGGATCTCATCCTGCGTTGCGAGCGGGCCCCCGAACCCAGCGAGAGCGTGCTGGGTCACGACTACCGCAACGCCCCGGGCGGCAAGGGCAGCAATGCCGCGGTGGCCGCCGCGCGGGCCGGCGCACGGGTGGCGGCCTACGCGACGGTGGGCAACGACACCAACGGCGACTACCTGCTGCAGCGCTGGACCGACGAGGGCGTCGACACCACCCACGTGCTGCGCCGCGAGGGCAACACCGGCTTCGTCGCGATCACCCTGGAGGACAACGGCCAGAACAGGCTGATCATCTTTCCCGGCGTCAACATGCAGACCCCGCCGGATGAGTTGGAGGCCGCCTTCGACGCCGGTTGCGACGCCGTGCTGCTGCAGTTCGAGATTCCGGCGGAAACCAACCGGCGCGCCATCGAGATTGCGAACCTGCGCGGCGTGATCACCGTGCTGGACGCCGGGCCCGCCACCAAGAACGGTTTGGACGGCCTGCCGCCGGTGACCATCCTGTCGCCGAACGAGACCGAGACCAAGGCGCTGGTCGACATCTACCCGGCGGACGAGGAGACCTGCCGTGAGGCCGCCAAGCGACTGCAGCAGAAGAACGGCTGCACCTATGTGGTGTTGAAGCTGGGCGATCGCGGTTCCTACATCTACGGGGAGGGCGTCGACACCCTGGTGCCGCCGTTCAAGGTGGACACCGTCGATCCGACCGCGGCCGGCGACGCGTTCACCGGCACGCTGGCGAAGGCGTTCGCCGAGACCGGCGACATCGTGGCTGCGGCCCGCTACGGCGGCGCGGCCGGAGCACTCACCTGCACCAAGCTGGGCGCGCAGCCGTCCCTGCCGACGGCGTCCGAGATCGATGCCCTGATGGCCGAGCAGGGCTAGTCACAAATCGAGCGTGTCGAGACCTCGCTGACCAGGGTCTCGGCACGCTCAACCGACGGATTCCCGCTCAGCACCCTTCGTGCGGGCGCAGCAACGAGGGCGGTCCCGTCGGGACCGCCCTCGTTCGTTGTTCGGGTTGCGCTACTCGGCTACTGCCACGTTGACGACCCGGCGACCGCGCCGGGTGCCGAACTCGACCTGGCCGGCGCGCAGGGCGAACAGGGTGTCGTCGCCGCCGCGGCCCACGCCCTCACCGGGGTGGAAGTGGGTGCCGCGCTGCCGGACGAGGATCTCGCCCGCGTTGACCTGCTGGCCGCCGAAGCGCTTGACGCCGAGCCGCTGGCTGTTTGAGTCGCGACCGTTACGGGAGCTGGATGCGCCCTTCTTGTGTGCCATCTCGTGCTACCTCAGCCTTCGATTCCGGTGACCTTGACCTGGGTGTACTTCTGCCGGTGGCCCTGGCGCTTGGTGTACCCGGTCTTGTTCTTGTACTTCAGAATGTGGATCTTCTTGCCCTTGACCTCGGCCAGCACCTCGGCGCTGACCTTCACCTTGGCAAGCTTCGACGCCTCTGAGGTCACGGACTCGCCATCGACCACCAGCAGCGGGGTCAACTCAACGCTGGACCCCACCTCGGCATTGAGCCGATCGATGTCGACCACATCGCCGACGGCAACCTTGTGCTGGCGTCCGCCACTGCGCACGATCGCGTACACGCCTGACCCACTCTCTTCGAACTTTTCACGAATTGCGTGAACTTCACGAACTCAGCGCCGGGCACGGGCGACTGGATCACGTCCAGGTCAGCCAACGAGCAACCCAAGGGCACCGAGGATCAAGACTACGTGCCCAGCCCGAAACGGGTCAAACCGGCGTACCGATCATTCCTTTTCGAGTTGGACCACCGCGGCGCCCTCGGCCGCCCTCTTGACCGCGTCCACGCCGGCCTTGACGCCAGCGAGGCTGGTGTACGACTGTCCCGTCGCGACGACCTCACCGTTGCCGGCCTTCAGACGAAAGCGGAACTTGCCGGACGCGTCCTCGTAGACCTCGAACTTGCCTGACATGGTGTTCTCCTCACCGCGTTGGGGACGCCTGTCGTCCAGCAATGATGCTAATGGAATCCCACCCAGAAGGGTCTGCCATCGGCCCGAGCGTTCGGCGTGTTACGCCTGGCGCGGCAACGCCCGCCGGTTCGGGGCGTGCGGCAGGATGTTCCCCGTGAACGATGTCGTACAGGTAGTGCGCCCCGACGGTGAACTGCCCGTCCACCGCTGGCTTCCGGCAGCTGGACGGGGCCCGGGCCTGCTGGTGATTCAGGAGATCTTCGGCGTCAGCGAGTACGTGCAGCAGCGCTGCGCCGATTTCGCGGCCGCCGGTTACGTGGTGTATGCGCCCGAGTTGTACTTTCGCGAGGGCCGGCTCGAGTTCGACGAGAGCAGCCCGAGCTATGTACAGGAAGGCATCGGCGCCGCGCAGCGGCTCGACTGGGCCCAGAGCGCCGAGGACGTCTCCGCAACCTTGGACGCCCTGCGCTCGGCCAGCGAAACCACCGGCCGGGTCGGCATCGTCGGCTACTGCTTCGGTGGCGGCATGGGCTTTCAGGTCGCAGCCGCCAATGCCCCCGACGCGCTGGTCAGCTATTACGGGTCGGCGATTCCCGGCCTGCTCGAACTCGCTCCCGCGGTCACCTGCCACAGCCAGCACCACTGGGGGCTGGCCGACACCTTCTTTCCCTCGGACGTGGTCGAGCAGGTCAGGCAGGCGGTCACGGCATCCGATGCGGAGGTGGAGTTCTACACCTACCCGGGTGCCGGCCACGCATTCGACAACCCGCACCCGATGTTCTTTCACGCGGCAGCGTCCGGGCTGGCCCGCGAGCGCACAGCGACGTTCCTGGCTCACCATCTGCGCTGACCAGAAATGGGGGACGGTTCCGCATTCCTGCTCACGCGCTGCCCACCACCGTCCGGCTGAGCAAGAAAGCGGAACCGTCCCCGATTCCTGCTCAGCCCCCTACCAGCCGGACGGACCCCGCCGGTCGTCGCTGCGCCGGTCGTCCCGATGGTCATCCCCGCGGGCGGTGGCGCCCAGATCGCGGAACCGGTCGGCCAGCCAGTCCCGGGCCTGGCCCAGGCCCTGCCCCAGGTCGCCGAGCAGACCACCCAGGCTGGCGTCGAAGCGCTGGAACTCCTCGGCGTAGGACGCCGCCGCTGCCGCGGCCTCGTCCGTCATGCTGGCCGCGGCGTCGTCCTCGCGGTGCGGGTAGTCGCCGGCCAGCACCCGGGTGTACGCACCCGAGGTCACCCACCGATGCAGCTCGCCGGCCCGGACGACCGCGAACGGGTGCGTCTGGGTCTCGACCATCAGCACCCGGATCAGCACGTCACGCACGTCGTCGTTGGCGTGGTACTCCCCCGCCTGCTCCAGGAACGCCTCAGCGTCCAGTTCGTCGATGCGGCCGCCTGAGGCCATCTTCATCTGCGCGCGCAGCGCCACCTCCGGCTGCTGGGTGGCCAGCAGGCCGGCCCGGTCGCCGGAGAGTTCCGACTTGCGTTGCCACTCCAGCAGCGCGGCGATCACCGCGCGGGCACCGAGGGCCCCGAACGGAATCGCGAACACCGTGCTGGACAGCGCCAGCATCACCCCGAGCAGCGTGCGGTACACGGCGTGTCCGCTGAGCACGTGCCCCAACTCGTGCCCGAGCACGAAGCGCAGCTCGTCGTCGTCCATCACCTCGAGCAGGCCCGAGTTGAGCACGATCACCGGCGTGTCGAGTCCGACCGCCATGGCGTTGATGATGGGGTCGGCGCGCACGAACAGCTCGGGCAGCTCGCCCGCGTCCAATGCGTCACCGGCTTCCCGGTAGAGCCGGTGCACCCGCGCGAACTGCCGCTGATCCACCCGCACCGCAGAGCCGAGCAGCAGCATGCGCACCGCACGCTCGTTGAGAAAACCGGACAGTTGCCGAAGGATCAGGTCGAAGCCGCGCAGTTTGCGCAGCGCCACCAGGGCACCGCGGTCGGCCGGGTGCTCCCAGGCGCGGGAACTGATGCTGGTGAGGCGAATGCGTGCGGTGTCAGCCATCTGTCCAGTGTGCCCTGCCGCCATATCGCGCAAAGGGGTAGGTTTCTGCCACACCTTCACGGTGAGCAGCATCACCAGGCTGCGCACGTATCAGGACGACGGGGGTCGACTCCTGAGGGTTTGTGGAAACAGGGACGCTGATGGCTGCATCGGATGTGGCAGGACGCTCGGACGCGACGGAATCCTCCGTCTGGGTCCGGGCCACTGCGTGTTTCACGCGTTGGCAGGGCGGCGATTCCGCCGCGCTGGACGATCTCGTACGGCTGATGACGCCGGTGCTGTGGCACACGGTGCGCGCGTACGGGCTGACCCAGGCCGCGGCCGAAGATGCCGTGCAGAACACGTGGCTGGCGCTGGTCCGTAACCGGCACCAGGTGCACGAGGCCGCCGCAATCGGGGGCTGGCTGCTCACCACCGCGCGTCGCACCGCCTGGCGCACCAAGTCGACCGACACCCGTACCCTGGCCGTCGAAGACACGCAGCTGGCGGCGAACCTGCCCAACTCGGCGGCCGCGGAGGCGAGCGCGCTGGAGCAACTGGCCAGTACGGCGCTGTGGCAGCACGTCCAGACCCTGGACGAGCGGTGCCAGCGGCTGCTGCGCATCGTCGCCTTCGACGATCGTCCCGATTACGCGGGGCTGGCCCAATCCCTGGGCATGCCCATCGGCAGCATCGGCCCGACCCGGCGCCGCTGCCTCGACAAACTGCGCAGCTCGCTGGAGAAAGGTGGCCAACTGTGAACGCCGAGGAACGTGACCCCCTGTTGGTAGCCATCAAGCGCTTGTACTCCGAACTCGATCCGCCTCCCCAGGGGCTCAGCGAGCGGGTACTGGTCGCCCTGGCCGTGGACGACCTCGAGCTCGAGTACGAGCTGCTCACCATGGTGCACCGCTCGCAGCAACTGGCCGGGGTCCGCGGCGGCGACGACCAGAAGCTGGTGATGGAGTTCACCGCCGCCGGCATCACCGTGATGCTGCGGATCAGCCCCGTCGACGCCAAGCATCGCCGCATCGACGGGTGGGTGACCCGCGCCACCGACGCCAAGGACAGCCCTGTCGAGCTGACCGCCTCGCTGTGGCAGGAGCACGGCACCGCCACCTCACCGGTCGGAACGCATGGCCGGTTCGAGTTCGCGAGCGTGCCCAGCGGCCTGACCCGGCTGGATCTGGTCGCCGATTCCGATTCGGCCTTCCGCACCACCCTGTTCGAGATCTGAGTTCACATCCAAACCCCCCGAGGACACTGCCGATGAGTGACTACACCCCGAAGACCGACCGGGCCGAAGACGCGAAGCCTGAACAGATCAAGCGGTTCCGCGACCCGCTGGACCGCGATCCGGAAGCGCCGCCGCGGGCACTCCTCGACCTGCTGTCCGGCCGGGTGCTGGACCCGTCCACGGCGATGAAGATCCGGGGCGTCGCGCCGCGCGCGACCGTGTATGTCAGTGATCGACTGCTGGTTCCGACCGCTCGACTGGACGAGGTGCTGGCACTGCTCAACCGGGTCGGCGAGGGCAAGGGCTGGGTCATAGTCCTCGACGACGGCTTCAAGCCGTGGGAGGTGACCATTCCCGACCCCCGCAATCCTGAGCGTGAGATGACGCTCGGACGGGCGCGATTGGTGCTCGAGGTCGCCGAGGGCCAGGCTGCCTCGGCACCGGACGCATGGGTGCTGCTGCAACTGGCCCGGGCGGTGGATCGTGAAGCCGTGGCGGGCGTCGGGCTCGACCATGCGGTGTTCTCGGCCAGTGAGCTCACCGCCAATCCCGTGCACGAGCCCAACCCCGTCCACGAGCCCAACCCCGTGCACGAGCCCAACCCGGTGCACGAACCGAACCCCGTCCATGAGCCCAACCCCGTCCACGAACCGAACCCCCAACGCGTGAACGGCAGAAACCCGGTCAACTACGTCGGTCCGCGGCCCTACCGGTGCGCGGACGACGAGCTGAAGAGGCTCCGGCCGGTGGTGGCGATGTTGGACTCGGGTTGCGACACCAGCCATCCCTGGCTGAGCGGCGTCGTTGACGAGTCCGTCACCATGGACGGACCCATCGGCCGCACAGACCCGGCCACCGACTCCGAAGAACACGGCGATCTGGCCGGACCCTTGACCGGTGCCCTCGACACCAACTCGGGCCACGGCACGTTCATCGCCGGACTGATCCACCAGGCCTGTCCCGACGCCGACATTCTGAGTTGGCGGCTCGTCGACAGCGAGGGTCCGGTGTCGGAGTCCGAGTGGGAGCGGGCACTGTCACAGGTGGTCAAGCTGGTTCAGGCCTACCACGCCGGCAAGCCTGAGGGACGACGCATTGATGTGCTGTCGCTCTCGATGGGCTTCTACCACGAGAACGTGGACGACACCGAAGCGGTCGAGACAGCACGGCTGATGCTGGGCGCACTGGGTGCGATGGGTGTCGTGGTGGTCTGCTCCGCCGGCAATGACGCCACCGCCCGGCCACAGTTCCCCGCCGCGCTGGCACCGTGGCGCGTCGAGCCGACGCCGTCCATGTCGCTGCCGGTGCGCTCCGACACGCTGCCGCTGGTCAGTGTGGGCGCGCTCAATCCCAACGGAACCGACGCCATCTTCTCCAACACCGGCCCGTGGGTGCGCGCCTGGGCCCCCGCGTCGCGCTGGTCAGCACCCTGCCGCGCTGGAACGGCGGTTTCCTGCCGTTCGCCCGGGTGAAGTACGAGGGCCGCACCCGGGAAGGCTTCGACCCCGACAACTTCGGCGCGGGATTCGGAACCTGGACCGGCTCTTCGTTCTCCGCCCCCCTGCTCGCCGGGCGCATTGCCGCCAGCCTGCTGAGGGACATGCCCGCGGACGAGGATGAGGCCCGAAAGACCGGCGTCGAGCGCGGCTGGAAGGCGATCGAGAAGCACACAGAACTGCGGATCGTACCGAACTAGTCGTCTGTTGACCGAGCAGAACGCAGCGAGGCGTCAGGCAGCCGGCAGGGGTTGGTAACCGCGGTGGTGGCCGCACATGCCACGATGAGGGGTGCTCACAGCCGCTCAACTCCACGCCCGCGCGACGGACGCGAATGCGAATGGGCGCTATCGGGAGGCTCGTCGGCACTTTCTGAAGGGTCTCGCTCGAACGAGTGATCCCACTCTCGTGACTGCCCTGCAGCGAGGGCTGAGCTACGCAGAAACCGAGTTGGGCGATGCGGTGCGAGGCCTCGCACTGCTCGACGAAGCGCTGAACGCCACGCGGCCACTGACCTCGCTGGAGCGAGGAATGCTGCTGTCCCAGCGCGGCCTGGTGCACAATCGGCTGGGCGACGTCAGAGCGTCGCTGAGCGATTACGCCGCCGCCGAGCCACTTCTCGCGGGAGTGCCCGAAGAGTTGGCGCGGATCGGACTCAACCGCGGCAACATCTTCGTCGACCGCGGCGACGCGGCGGCCGCGATCGACGACTACTCCATGGCGCTGGAGCAGTTCGGCATCCTCGATCGGTTGGACGGGCGCGCGAAGGCGACCCACAATCTCGGCTACGCGCACATGATTCTGGGCGATCTCGTCCAGTCGTTGCGCCTGTTCGACGAGGCGTACCAGGTTCTTCGCACCCAAACCCCGGCGCTGGTCGCGATCCTCGATCAGGATCGTGCGGAAGCGCTGCAGTCGGCGGGATTGACCGACGAGGCGGAGAAGCTGCTGCGCAGTGCCGCCGCCCGTTTCGGTGCGCGACGGGTCCGGTTACGGCAGGCCGATGCGGAGATGTCGCTGGCGCAACTGCTGGCCTGGGACGATCCGGTCGCCGCGGGTCGGGTCGCCATGCGGGCGGCCCGGCGCTTCGAGCGGGCCGGCGCCCCGCATCAGGCGCTGCGCTGCCGGGCCATCAAAGCGGCCTGCGACCTGTCCCGCGGAGTGGCCGATCAACGCGAGGCAGAGACGCTGCTGAGCGAACTGCGCAGGCTCGGCATCCGGCGCGACGCCCAGCTGTTGCAGGTGCTGCTGTCCGGAGCCCAGGGACGCGCCGGGGCATTGCGGTTGCCCCCCAACACGGCCCTGCCGCTCCGGCTGATCGCGGCCGATCTGCGGGCGGACGAGGCCGAGGCGGCCGGGCACCACAATCGCGCGATGCGCATCATCCGCGACGCCCTTGATCAGCTCGCGGGCTGGCAGGCCACCTTCGGCAGCCTCGACCTGCAGACGTCCGCCGCCAGCCACGCCCAACCGCTGCTCGAACGGGGACTGCGGCTAGCGGTCTCCACCGGACGTCCCGGCGTGGTCCACCAGTGGATCGAACGCACCGGCGCGCTCACCGGGCGGCTGAACCCGCTGCGTCCGCCGGCGGACCCCGAGCTCGCGGAACGGTTGACGCGGTTGCGCGCACTGAGTCAGGAGGACGACCCCAGCCCGGACGATCTCCGCGAACGCGACCTGCTGCTGCGTGCCGTCCGCGAACGCTCCTGGATGGGCGAGGGCGCCGCCGAACTGCACGATCTGGTCACTCTGGGCCGGCTGCAGGCCGAACTGGCCGAATGCGACGCCACCCTGATCGCGCTTTTCAGCGTCGGGCCGGACACGTTCGCCCTGGTGGTCACGGCCAGATCCAGCAGGTTGATCAGGTTGTGCGACAGCGACGAGTTGCGTTGCCAGGTGGGTGGGCTGCCCGCCGACCTCGACCTCGCCGCCGCGGACCTGCCGCCGATGATCGCCGAATCGGTGCTCGCATCGCTGCAGGATCGGTTGCGCGCCCTCGACGACCTGATTCTCGCGCCGCTGAGTGCTGACCTTGCAGCGCCCCGGATCGTGATCAACCCGATCGGCGCGTTCTCTGGTCTGCCCTGGGTGCTGATGCCGTCGCTGGCCGGCCGGTCGGTGACCATTCCGCGCAGCGCGTCCGCGTGGGTGGCCGCACGATCGAAGCCGCACGAATACGCGACGTCCGGGTTCGCGGCCGGGCCGCGGCTGACGCGTGCCGAGCACGAGGTGGCCGCAGCCTCGGCACACTGGGCACAGCCCCAGGTGCTGGCCGGACCCGGGGCCACGGCGGACGCGGTCGGTGAACTGGCGGGCCGGGTCGACCTGTTGCACCTGGCCGCGCACGGCCACCATGTGGCCGAGAACCCGCTGTTCAGCAACCTCGAACTGGTGGACGGGCCCTGGTTCGGCTATGACCTGGACCAACTGCCCCAGGTACCCGAGACCGTCATCCTCTCGGCCTGCGAACTGGGCGCCACCACCATTCGGCGCGGCGATGAGCTGCTCGGCCTGACCACCGCCTGGCTGCACGCGGGCGCACGCTGCGTGATCGCGTCCCCCGCGAGCGTGTCGGACGAGGTCGCGGCCGCGATTCTGCCCGACATGCACGCCGAGTTGGCCAAGGGCAGCCCGCCCGCGGACGCCTTGGCGGCGGCGACGGCGAAGCACCCGGAGCTGTTGTCGACGTTCCAGTGCTACGGCGCGGGGTGGTAGGGCTGCTGTTGAGCGGGATGACGGGACAGGTCACGACACGCTGTCTCCACCAGCGGGGCGCGGTAAGAGATCCCGGCATCCGCCGGGATGACGAGGGAGCCGGGATGACGGGAGAGGTCACCACACGCTGTCCACCAGCGGGCGGAAGATCGGCACGCCGATGACGAGGAGCCGGGTGAGGGACAGGTTTCGACACGCTGATCCCGGCATCCGCCGGGATGACGAGAGAGCCGGGAATCACGGGACAGGTCACGCACGTTCGACCATGGGACAGGGTCACGACCGGCGATTACCCGCCCAGGAACTCGGCCACCGTCGACACGATCGAATCCCGGACGTCCGCCCGCTTGCTGAAGGAGTGCGTGCCCGGCACCCCGACCACCAGCGGCTGCGCTCCCCCCGCCCCCTTGGCCGCGTCGCGCACGTCCTGCGGTGAACCGAAGGGGTCGCTCGCGCCCTGCACCACCAACACCGGCCCCGACACAGCCGCCAGCTCGGCGACCCGCGAGACGTCTGGACGCCCCGGCGGATGCAGCGGGAACGACAGGCAGACCACCCCCGCCTGACGCTCGTCGAAACCTCGGCACGCACCCCGCGCAC
The DNA here is from genome assembly GCA_016711205.1 of Micropruina sp. Classification (GTDB taxonomy): domain Bacteria; phylum Actinomycetota; class Actinomycetes; order Propionibacteriales; family Propionibacteriaceae; genus Micropruina. Next base: position 1,256,227 of record JADJTM010000001.1, read on the forward strand.
CGGCGGAGCGTCCACCCACCCACAGCGGCAGGTGAGCAAACGCCGCCACCACCGCGTCGAGCGCCGGCCGCCAGCCCTGGTCGACCACGTCCGGACGGGCCACCGTCCGGCGGCCCGCCACCCGCCACGGTTGCTCGTGCCGGATCACCGTCACCCCACGCGCCGGCAACGCCGAGGCCAGCGCCCCCAGGTCGAACGCCTCGATGCCGCCGCCCGCCCCGTGGCCGAGCAGCAGCACGGCGCGCGGATCGTCCGCTGCCGAAACGGTCAGCCGGCAGGGTCCGAGCGGGGTGTCGACGAGCCAGGGAGCCATGCGCCGATTGTGTCGGCCTGGGGGGCTACCGCGCACCTGTCACCATGGATGCATGGACCTGACCTGGATTCTCGCTGGGATCGCTTCGGCCGCCGTGCTGGTGTGGGCGTGGCGTGCGCAACGCACGAAGTTTGCCGACGAGTACTTCGACGGGGTGACCCCGGGCCTGGTGCCGGTGGGTGCCCAGCCTGAGCACCGGGTGCCGGTGACCGGCGGCGCCGAGTATTCGGGCGAGATCGCGGTCGCGTTCAACCCGCCGCGCGGGGTGCGTCCGGGGCTGGCTGGCACCGTGGTCGACGGCAAGCCCGAGAGTCGCGACGTGATGGCGACGCTGGTCGACCTGGCCGCCCGCGGGCACCTGACCATCACGATCGTCGAGGACGACACCCGCCGTACCGGCAAGGACTGGCAACTGCACGCGGCGGACGTGCCGCCGCGCGACGAACTCGAACCCACCGAGCAGCAGCTGCTGCACGCCGTCTTCTCCGCGGGCCCGCAGGTGCGGCTGTCCGAACTGCCGCGGCAGAGCAACCACGCGTTCAACGATCATCAGTTCGCGCTGGCCAACGAGAGCTACGAGCGCGGCTTCTTTCGACTGGTCACCGGCATGCACCCGGTGCGGCTGGTGTGGATCGCCGCCGGGCTGCTGCTGATGCTCGGCTTCGCCACCACCAGCGGCGTCGCGCTGGCCGCCGCCGCCGTGCTGGGGCTGGGTGGCGCGCTGATCGGGGCGCGCAGCACGCAGCGTCCGGTGCGCACCGCGGAGGGCACCGCCGTCCGCATTCAGACGCTGGGTTTCAAGCGCTACCTGGAGACCGCCGAGAAGGAGCAGTTCAGCTACGAGGAGGCGGCCGGCATCTTCTCCAAGTACCTGCCCTGGGCGATCGTTCTGGGCGTGGCCGGGCACTGGGTCAAGGTGTTCGGCGACCTGGCCGCCCAGGCCCGCGCCGAGGGCTACGACGACGGCCTCGACCTGATGTGGCTCGGGGTGGCCGGCTGGGGCATGCACGACGCGATGTTCACCCTGGCGATGTTCTCGGCGATGGACGGCTTCGGCGGCGACCTCGGCGGGCTCGGGGACGGCGCCGGGTTCGGTGACGCGTTCGCCGACGGCGGCGGGCTGTTCGACAGCGGCACCATCGACGGCTCGGCGCGGACGCCGGGGGTGCGTTGGACGGCGGTATCGGCGGCGACGGCGGCTTCGGCGGCATGGACGGGGGCGCGGGTGCCGACGCCGGCGGCTGGGGCGGCGGTGACGGTGGCGGCTGGGGTGACTTCGGCGGCGGTGGTGGCGACTTCGGCGGAGGCTTCGGCGACTGACGCCCGACAGGCCCGGCCTACGTCCGTCCGATCTGACATGCTGGGCTCACCGCACGGCATGGAGGGACGATGGAGTTTCGCAACCTGTACGACCACGGGTTCGTCCGGGTCGCCGCGGCCACCCTGCCGATCACGATGGTGCAGCCGCAGGTCAACGCCGAGGCGATCCTCGCCCAGGCACGCGAGCTGGCGGCCCAGGGTGTGGCGCTGGCGGTGTTTCCCGAACTCGGCCTGACCGGCTACTCGATCGAGGACCTGCTGATGCAGGATCCGGTGCTCAACGCGGCCGACGCCGCGATCGGCACCTTGGCGCAGGGCTCGTCCGACATCGACACGGTGCTCGTGGTCGGTGCTCCCCTGCGCAGCCTGCACCGCATCTACAACTGCGCCGTCGTCATTCACCGCGGCGAGATCCTGGGCGTGGTGCCCAAGTCGTACCTGCCCACCTACCGCGAGTTCTATGAGCGTCGCCAGATCGCGCCTGGCGACGACGTGACCGGCGAGATCCGGGTGGCGGGCGTGGACGTGCCCTTCGGCCCCGATCTGCTCTTCGCCGCGGACGACCTGCCGCACTTCGTGCTGCACGTCGAGATCTGCGAGGACATGTGGGTGCCGATTCCGCCCAGCGCCGAGGCCGCGCTGGCCGGGGCGACGGTGCTGGCCAACCTGTCCAGCTCACCGATCACCGTCGCAAAGTCCGTGGAGCGGCACCAACTATGCGCGGCGAACTCGTCGCGGTGCCTGGCCGCCTACGTCTACTCGGCGGCCGGCGAGGGCGAATCCTCCACCGACCTGTCGTGGGACGGCCAGACGATGATCTACGAGAACGGCACGCTGCTGGCCGAATCGGAGCGCTTTCCGAACGGTCCGCGGGCGTCCATCGCGGACGTCTTCACCGCCCGGCTGCAGCAGGAACGCTTCCGGATGGGCACCTTCGACGACAACCGGCGCGCCCACGCCGAACGGGTCAACGGTTTTCGCTGGATCAACTTCACCCTCGATCCCCCCTCCGGCGACCTGGGGTTGCGGCGCGACGTGGCGCGTTTCCCGTTCGTGCCCGCCGACCCGGCCCGGCTCGCTCTGGACTGCTATGAGGCCTACAACATTCAGGTCAGCGGCCTGGAGCAAAGGCTGCGCTCGATCGGGCAGCCGAAGATCGTCATCGGCGTGTCGGGCGGTCTCGACTCCACCCACGCACTGCTCGTCGCCGCGCAGGCCATGGACCGCCTCGAGCGTCCCCGCACCGACATTCTGGCGTTCACCATGCCGGGCTTCGCGACGTCCGACCACACCAAGAACAACGCCACCCGGCTGGCCGAAGCCCTCGGCGTCAGCTTCGCCACCCTCGACATCACCGGCACGGCGCGCACCATGCTGGCCGAGATGGATCACCCGTTCGCTGAGGGCGAGCCGGTCTACGACGTGACGTTCGAGAACGTGCAGGCAGGCCTGCGCACCGACTACCTTTTCCGGCTGGCCAACCAACGCAGCGGCATCGTGCTGGGCACCGGCGACCTGTCCGAGCTGGCGCTGGGCTGGTGCACCTACGGTGTCGGTGACCAGATGAGCCACTACAACGTCAACGGCGGGGTGCCCAAGACGCTGATGCAGCACCTGATCCGCTGGGTGATCACCTCCGGACCCTTCGGCCCCGAGGTGGGTGTGGTGCTCCAGGCGATCCTCGACACCGAGATCACCCCCGAGTTGGTGCCCACCACGCCGGGTGAGAAGCCTCAGTCGACCGAGGCCAGCATCGGCCCCTACAACCTGCAGGACTTCACCCTCTACCAGGTGTTGAGACACGGGGCGGCACCCTCGACCATCGCGTTCCTGGCCATGCACGCATGGTCGGACGCCGCCCGCGGCGACTGGCCCGAGGGGTACCCCGACGACAAGCGCGTCGCCTACGACCTGCCGGCGATCAAGAAGTGGCTCGAGGTGTTCTGCAAGCGCTTCTTCGGCTTCGCGCAGTTCAAGCGATCGGCGCTGCCGAACGGGCCCAAGGTCGTCCGGGGTGGGTCGCTGTCGCCGCGCGGGGACTGGCGGATGCCGTCCGACACCTCCGCGAAGCTGTGGCTGGACGAGCTGCAACGCAACGTGCCATGAGCCTTTTGGACGCACCTCGGGTCAGCCCACCGCAGTTGCCCCCGCTGATAGCGAGCGACCCGGGCGACGCCTGTGACGGTGCAAGCTTCACCGAAGCGCAACTGGCCTGGTCGGGCGCGGACGCGTCCACGATCGGGGCCGAGATCCTCGACTCCCGGGTGCAACGGCTGCCCACCGACACGTTGCACGCGCGCCGGCTGCGGCTGGCCGAGGTCGAGGTGGCCGATCCGGTGATCGTCACCCTCAACGCCCCCCGCTCCAACTGGCGCGGGGTCAGCGTCAGCGGCGGCAGCATCGGCGTGCTCGACTGCTCGGGCTCGACGTGGCGCAACGTTGTGCTGACCGACGTCCGGATCGGCTACCTCAATCTGCGCGAGGCCGTGCTCGGCGACGTGCTGCTGACCGGCTGCCGCCTCGGCACCCTGGACGCCGCCGGCGCGTCCACCACGCGGGTGTCGCTGGTCGGGTGCGTCGTGGAGGATCTCGACCTGCGCAACCGCAAGGGCGACCACCTTGACCTGCGCGGACTGGACGTGGTGCGGTTGAACAAGCTGGAGGGGGCTGACAGCCTGGTCGGGGCCACCATCACCGACCAGCAGGCCCGCTGGCTGGGTCCGCTGCTGGCCACCGCTCTGCGCATCACCGTTACCGAGGAGGACCAGTGACCACCACCCTCATCTTCGACGTGGCCAACGTACTGGTCGACTGGGATCCGTTCCGGGCCCTGTCCGGTGAACTGCCCGAAGACCAGGTGAGCGAATTCTTCGACTCCGAGGTGTTCTGGGAGTTGAACGCGCGCTGCGACGCGGGCATGCCGATCGCGGAGGCCGTGGTCGAGATGGACGACCAGGCGCCCCACCTGGCCCCGGCCTACCGGCTCTACATCGAGCATTTCGCGCGAACGGTGAGCGGACCGATCCACGGCACCGCCGACGTGATCCGCGAGCTGCTGGCCGCCGGCGTGCCCTGTTTCGGCTTGTCGAACTGGGCCAAAGAGAACTTCAACGTGGCCCGCCGCGCCAATCCGGTGATCGACGAACTCGCGGACGTGATCGTGTCGGGCGAAGTGGGCCTGGCCAAGCCCGATCCCGAGATCTTCCGCTACGCCCTGCAGCGGTTCGGGTCGGACGCCGCCACCACGGTGATGATCGACGACATGCAGCGCAACCTCGATTCGGCCGCCGAAGTGGGGCTGCCGACGATCCTGTTCACCAGCGCCGAACAACTGCGCGCCGATCTGGTGCGGCTGCAGGTGCTGTGACCGCTCCGTCCGGCACCGTGGCCCGCCGGGCAGTGGTCGAGTCGGTGCAGGGTCTTGAACTCGGCCCGGCCGATGTCGTGCGCGCCGCCGGCTTGCGGCGCATGAAGGCGATCGCCCTGTCGCTGCTGTTGCTCGCCGCCGTCATCTACCTCAGCACGCTGCGGGTGGCGGACGTTGGGGTGTGGGGGTTCGTCAACGCGGGCGCCGAGGCGGCCATGGTGGGCGCGCTGGCCGACTGGTTCGCGGTCACCGCGCTGTTCCGGCATCCGCTCGGGCTGCCGATCCCCCACACCGCGATCATTCCCAAACGCAAGAACGAGATCGCCCGCAACCTGCAGGACTTCTTCACCGAGAACTTCCTCACCGAAGAGATCATCCGCGAGCGGATCGGCTCGCTGCAGGCCGGCCGGCGGCTCGGCGAGTGGCTGCAGCAGCCGGCCCACGCCGAGCGGGCGGTCACCGAGGGTGCGCGGTTGGCCCGGGTCGCGCTCGCCCACGTCTCGGACGACGACGTCACCCACGTGGTCGGCGAGGTGATCGTTCCGCGCCTCGCCGCTGAGCCCCTGGCCGGCGCCATGGGTGACCTGCTGGACGCCATCGTCACCGACGGCGCCCACCGCGGGCTGGTAGATCTCGTGGTCGGCGAGGTGCACGACTGGCTGCGCCGGCACCCGGACACCTTCAACGGCATCGTGGGTGAGCGGACGCCGCGGTGGGCCCCCGGCTTCGTCAACCGCCGCATCGTCTCGTGGACCTACGATCAGGCGCTTGAATGGCTGTGGGCGATCCGCTCCGACCGGCAGCACCCCACCCGGGCCGCGCTGGATGACCTGCTGCGCCAGATCGCCGACGACCTGCAGCACAACCCGATCGTCGCCGAGCGTGCCGAGCGGCTCAAGGAGCGCCTGCTCAGCCACCCGCAGACCACCGAAACGGTCGTGGGGTTGTGGCGCACCGTCCGAGCCTCGCTGGAGGGTGCGCTGGCCGCCGAGTCGTCCGAACTGAAGGTGCGCGCGCAGCGCGCCGTCCGGCGGCTGGGTGTTGCCCTGGTCACGGACGATCGCCTGCGCGGCACCGTCGAGCAGCGGCTCGAGGACGCCGCCGCGTTCGTCGTGCGCACCTACGGCGCCGAGCTGTCCACGGTGATCAGCCACACCATCGAAGGCTGGGACGGTCAGCGGGCGGCCCGCCAGATCGAGTTGCACGTGGGCCGCGACCTGCAGTTCATCAGGATCAACGGCACCGTGGTGGGTTGCCTCGCGGGGCTAGCGATCCACGCGATCAGCCTGCTGGTCACCGGCTGAGTCGATCGGCGTTCGGCCCGACCGGCGACGCCGACTTGGTTAGGCTGGGACTCCCACCCATTCGAGAAAGGCCCCGCCGCCATGGCGTCCCTTACCGTCGACGAGACCGTGGAGCGCACCCGAATCGCCGAAACCCGCGCGTTGCGGCTGAGCATCATCTCCACCGCTGTGCTGGGCACCGGCGCGGTCGTCTGGGGCATGCTCAGCGGCGCCCGGGTGATCCTGTTCGACGGCGTCTACATGCTGGCCGGCATCGCCTTGGTGGCCGTCTCACTTGCCGCTTCGCTGGCATCCAGCAGTGCACCGTCGCCCGAGTACCCGTTCGGACGGCACGCCGCCACTCCTTTGGCGGTGGCGATGCAGGGGGCGGCGCTGCTCGGCACGCTGGTCTACGGCGCAGCGGACGCGGTGACGGTGCTGCTGGGCGGAGGGTCCGAAGCAGCGGCGCTGTCGGTGCTGCTGTACGGCGTGATCTCGGCGGTGGCGGCCCTGGTCGTGGTGCTGATGCTGCGCCGGGCCGGACGCGTGTCGGCGCTCGCGCAGGCCGAGGTGGTCTCGTGGCGGGCCGGCACACTGCTGAGCCTGGTCGTCGCCATCGGTGGCGTGGCCGCCGTTGTGTTGAGCGCGAGCGGCTACCAGCACATCGCCGCGTTCATCGACCCGATACTGGTGCTGATCGCGTGCGCTCTCATCACGCCGATGGCGCTGCGGCTGGTGCGCGAGGGCGTGCGCGAACTGCTCGAAGCGGCGCCCTCGCCGCAACTCAGCGCGAAGATCGCCGCAGCCGTTGCAGAGGGGGCGGCCGCCGTCTCCACTGCGGAGCGGACACTGCCCGAGCCGATCATCCGGTCGACCAAGCTCGGGCAGCGGTTGTACGTCGAGGTCGACTTCCTGGTGCCGTGCGCCGCTGGCAGGTCGACGACGAGGACGCCGTCCGGCTCGCGATCACCGATCGGCTCGATCAGTTGGGCCTGCTGGTGTGGGCCACCATCGCGCTGACCACCGACCCGGTGCTCACCGAAGACTGAGCCGGGCCAGACCGACCTCAGTTGCGCCGGCGGCGTCCGTGCTCGCGCTCGCCGCCGTCGGCCTGCGACTGGGAGTCGACCGGGGTGTCGTGGCGGTGGTAGCCGCGGCCGTGACAGGTCTCACAGGTGACGGTGAAGGCCTCGGCCAGGCCGGTGCCGATGCGCTTGCGGGTCATCTGCACCAGGCCCAGCGAGGTGACCTCGGCCACCTGATGGCGGGTGCGGTCGCGGCCCAGGCACTCGACCAGCCGGCGCAGCAGCAGCTCACGGTTCGCCGGCAGCACCATGTCGATGAAGTCGACGACGATGATGCCGCCGATGTCGCGCAGCCGCAGTTGACGAACGACCTCTTCGGCCGCCTCCAGGTTGTTGGAGGTGACCGTCGCCTCGAGGTTGCCGGAGGTGCCGGTGAACTTGCCGGTGTTGACGTCGATCACCGTCATCGCCTCGGTACGGTCGATGATCAGCGACCCGCCGGACGGCAGGAACACCTTGCGCTCCAGGGCCTTGGCGATCTGCTCGTCCAACCGATGCGCCGCGAACAGGTCGCCCTGCTCTTCGCGATTCCAGTGCACCAGGCGTTCCTTCAGGTGCGGCGCCACATGGGTGACGTAGGCATCGACGGTGTCGTAGGCGTCCTCACCCTTGCCGTTGCCGTCGACGATCAGCTTGCCGAAGTCCTCGGTGAACAGGTCACGGACGATGCGCACGGTCAGGTCTGGCTCGGCGTACAGCTGCTCGGGCGACTTGCCGGCCTTGACCTTCTTCTCGATGACCTCCCATTGCGCCTTCAGCCGGCTGACGTCGCGGACCAACTCGTCTTCGGACGCTCCCTCGGCGGCGGTCCGCACGATGACGGACGCGGCGTCGCCGACCAACTCTTCGAGAATGCCCTTGAGCCGGTTGCGCTCCTGCTCGGGCAGCTTGCGCGAGATGCCGGACAGCTGACCGCTCGGCGAGTAGACCACGTAGCGGCCGGGGATCGACACGTGCGCGGTCAACCGGGCACCCTTGGCGCCGACCGGGTCCTTGCTGACCTGCACCAGCACGCTCTGGCCCGACTTGAACACCTTCTCCATCTTGCGGTCGCCACCGGTGACCCCGAAGGCGTCCCAGTCGACCTCACCGGCGTACAGCACCGCGTTGCGGCCGCGTCCGATGTCGATGAAGGCGGCCTCCATGGACGGCAGCACGTTCTGCACCTTGCCCAGGAACACGTTGCCGATCATCGAAGCGGCGGACGCCCGGTCTACGTAGTGCTCGACCAGCACACCGTCCTCGAGCACGCCGATCTGGGTGTAGTCGTCGGCCTGGCGGATCAGCATGGTGCGCTCGACGGATTCGCGACGAGCCAGGAACTCGGCCTCGGAGAGGATCGGTGAGCGACGCCGGCCAGCCGCGCGACCCTCGCGGCGGCGCTGGCGCTTGGCCTCCATGCGGGTGGAGCCCTCGATGCTGGTGACCTCGTCGCTGGCGCTGCGGGAGCGACGTGGCTCACGCACGCGCACGACGACGTCGGACGGGTCGTCCTCGGCCCCGGCGGTGTCTTCACCGCGACGGCGCCGACGACGCCGACGACGCGTCGAACCACTGGATTCGCTCGGTTCGGCACCCTCGGCCTCGGACGTGGACTCGGTGGCCTCGCCCTCGTCGGTGTCGGTGGCGTCCTCGTCGTCGGAGCTGTCCGCGTCACCGTCACCCGCGTCAGCGCTGGAACCCCGGCGGCGACGGCGGCCACCCCGGCGGCGACGCCGGCGGCGCGGACTGTCCTCGTCGGACCCGTCGTCATCGGCGGAATCGTCGTCGGATTCATCATCGGTGTCGTCATCGATGGCGGACGGCTGTTCTGCCTGGTCGGTGTCTGCGATCACCTGGTCGGCGGCGATTGCCTCGGCGACTCCGGTGTCTGCTTCCTCGCCCTCGGCACCGTCGGACGACGGCGTGTCGGTGACCTGACCGCCGATCATGGCGGCGAGTTCGTCCAGCGCCTGAGCGGCCTGAGCCTCGTCCACCTTGGTGCGGCGGCTGCGCTTGCCGGTGCGGCTGAGTTCGCTGAGGGTCTCTTCCAGCGGGTCGGCACTCTCGGGCAACGGCTCGGGTGCGGGCTCCGGCTTGCTGCGCCGGCGGCGCGGACGGGGCTCGACCGGCGGCGCCAGTTCGTCCAGCGTGGGCAGCTCGTCGAGGCTGAGCGGTGCAGGCTGCTCGGGTTCCGGCAGCACCGCAGCGGTCTGCTCGGTCGTGACAGGTTCGGGGGCGGCCGCGGCCCGACTGCTGCGCCGGCGCCGGGGCGCAGGCGGCTGGACCGCCACGTCGAGGGTCGCCGGGACGTCCTCGGGCTGAGCGACCCGCTCGTCGGGAGCCGGGATCGTCGGCAGATCGGCGTCGGTGGCCGGCTCGCCCAGCGGCTCAGGCTCCACCACCGGCTCCGGCACAGCGGCAGCCTCATCGGCCGGGGTGTCGTCGACAACCTCGTCGTCGACGACGTCCACGTTCAACTGCGCGTCAGCTTCAACGGGAGTAGCAGCTTCGGCGGTCGGCTGATCGAGTTCGGGCAGCACGGGTTCGGCCGCGACCACCGGCGCGGGCGGTCCGGCCGGACGACTCGCAGAGCGACGCCGGCGCGGCGGCGCGGCGGCGGTGTTGTCGGCAGGAGTGCCGTCGGCTGCGGGTGTGGGAGTTTCTTCGTCGAGCATGTGCTCTCCTTATGCGGCGTGGGGTGCACCGCTGATGTGGCCACCGAGGTGGCAAAGCCTGGGGACTGGATCGCGACACAGCACCCACCCCCGCGGTCGTCGCCGTCGCGGTCGGGTGGGGGCGTCCATCGAGCTGTCACCTCGAACGCCGGATCGGGTGAGCCCACTGCGCGGGCTCGTCCTGCTCCTGATTATGCCACACCGGCCGCAGCGGCTGCGGCGCCACACCCGCAGGGACGGCCCCGGGGTTGCCGCCCGCGCCGACCGCGGGCCGTATCGAGGGGATCGCGCTCGGCTCGGGCGCCCCCGCCGACGGCTACCATCGATCGCGTGAGCGAGCAGTACCCACCCACCCGTCCCGAGCCGGCCCAGCCGTGGCCGGCCGCCACGGGAGCCTCGGCAGACGCCACCCCGACGGTCCAGTTTCCCCTCTACCCGCACCAGCCCACCGGCTTCGAACCACCGGCGGCACCGCCGCAGCCCGGGCCAGGTGCCTATCAGCAGCCGCCGGCTCCGTCCGAGCAGCCGAGCGCACGACCCGGCCCCTACGGCCACGTCACCCGCTACGACGCGCCGGCCTGGACCCAGCAGTCGACCCCTCCACCCGCCTATGCGGCGTACCCTCCCCCACCGCAGTACGACCCGCGGGTGGGCGCCCCCATGCCTCAGCCGCCGGGCTACCGGCAGCAGGTGGTGTACCAGACCGTCGTGCACCAGGGGCCCATCGTCGGGCCCAAGTCGATGGGTGTGGCGTACCTGCTGTGGTTCTTTCTTGGCTTTCTCGGCATTCATCACTTCTACCTCGGACGTACCGGGCAGGGCTTGGTCTACTTGCTGCTCACCGTGCTGCTGGGCTGGATCGGGCTGGGGGTGATCATCGTCGGGCTCGCTCTGCTCGTGGACCTGTTCCTGATTCCCACCTACACCCGCGACGCCAACCTCCGGCGCACCGGCTATCGGTTCTAGCCTCGTCCTGTTGGTTATCGTCGCGTCGCCCCTGGTGACGCGGTCCAGGGCCACAGGAACCCGTCAGATCTGCCCGTCGGCGGCGTCCGTTTGGGGCGGTGCGGGCGGGATGCCCGGCAACACCTCGCCCTTCGTCCGCCGGTACCAGGCCGCGTAGGCGGCAACCGCCGTCGGCAGGGTCGGGAAGATGTACTCCTTGCCCACCTCGTGCGCGAAACCTGTCGACTCCAACTGCTCCAGCAGCTCGAACTTGACCCGCGCCATCGCGAACCTGATCCCCCGGGCCGCCAGCGCCGCCCGAAGCGATTCCAGGGTGTCGACGCTGGTCAGGTCGACCTCGACGTTGGCCTCGGCGTTCAGCACGAACCACTCGCAGCCGGGCTCGGCGCGCTGCACCGAGCGCAGCGCCCGGGTCAGAAAGTCCTCGGCGTTGGCGAAGAACAGCGGTGAGTCGTACCGGTACACCACCAGGCCGGGCACCTGCACGACGTTGGGGTAGTCGTCCACGTCGTGCATGCCGGCCATGCCGGGCACGTAGCCGAGCACACCGTCATGCGGGCTGGCGATGCGGCGGATCAGATCGAGCACCGACAACCCGATGGCCAGGCCGATCCCGCCCAGCACGCCGAACACCAGCACGCCCACCGTGGTCGCCAGCGCGAGGTACAACTCGCTGCGCCTGAAGCGGGCGATCCGGCGCAGTTCGGCGACGTCGATGAGTCGGAACGCGGCGTAGATCACCAGCGCGCCCAGCGCGGCGGCGGGAAACCACGCCAGCACGGGTCCGAGCACCAACAGTGCCGCGACGACCATGGCCAGGCAGACCAGCGAGTAGAGCTGGGTGCGGCTGCCCACCGCGTCGCCGATCACCGTGCGGCTGCCCGAGGAGCTGACCGGAAACCCGTTGGCGAAGCCGTTGAGCACGTTGGCGGTGCCCAGTGCCAGCAACTCCTGATTGCTGTCGATGCTCTCGCGCCGCTTGCTTGCGAACGCCCGCGCCGTCAGCACGTTGTCGCTGTAGCCGACCACGGCGATACCCAGCGCGTACGGCAACAGGGCGAGCACGTTGAGATCGTCGACCCACGGCACCCGTGGCGCCGGCAGGCCCTGGGGCACCTCGCCGATGATCCGGATGCCGAGCCGATCGAGGCCGAACCAGTACACGCAGCCGGCGGCCACCAGCATGCAGATCAGCGGGCCGGGCCAGGTGGGGGCGAAGCGCCGGAACAGAACCAGCGCGGCCCCGACCCCGGCCGCCAGCAGCACCGTCGGCAGGTGAACGTCCGCCACCTGGGTGAGGAACGACAGCCACTCGGACGCCGTGGTGTCGCCCTCGATGCTGAGCCCGGTCACCTTGCCCAGCTGACTGGTGATCATCAGCGCGGCGATGCCGGCCATGTATCCCACCAGCACCGGCCGCGACAGCAGGTTGGCCAGAAACCCGAGCCGGAACAACCAGCCGACCAGGCAGACCAGCCCGACGGCGATCGCCATCAGGGCCGCGACATCCGACCAGCGATCGGAGCCGCCCGCCGCCCCCAGCAGCGCCCCGAGGCCGGCGGCCGTCATCAGCGCGGTGGTCGATTCGGGCCCGATCGACAGCTGCCGCGACGAGCCGAGCACCGCGTAGATCGCAAGGGGCACCAGAATGGCCCACAGCCCGGCGATCGGCGGAAGCTCGGCGATCTCGGCGTAGGCCATCACCTGCGGAATCAGGTAGGCCGCCACGGTGATGCCGGCGAGCAGGTCGCCACGCAGCCAGTTGCGGTCGTAGTGCAGCAACACGTGCAGACCCGGTGCGTACCGCACCCAGCGCGGCGCCGCCTCAGCCTCCATGCGCGAACGCTACTGGGCGCGGCCCGCCCACGCCACGGCATCCGGGACGCGGCGCGCGCGGGTGAGCGACGAGTCGACCGGCCGGGGACGTCCCCGCGTGAGCAGGAACAGGGGACGGTTCCTATTCCTGCTCGCCCGCCCGAGCAGGAACAGGTGAGCAGGAACAGGGGACGGTTCCTATTCCTGCTCACTCGCCTGAGCAGGAATGCGGAACCGTCCCCGATTACCGCTCACCCGGTCCCGGCGCGCGCGGGTGAGCGACGAGTCGACCGGGCCGGGAACGTCCCCGCGTGAGCAGGAACAGGGGACGGTTCCTATTCCTGCTCACCCGCCCGAGCAGGAACTGGTGAGCAGGAACTGGGGACGGTTCCTCATTCCTGCTCACTCGCCTGAGCAGGAATGCGGAACCGTCCCCGATTACCGCTCACCCGGTCCCGGCGCGCGCGGGTGAGCGACGAGTCGACCGGGCCGGGAACGTCCCCGCGTGAGCAGGAATGCGGAACCGTCCCCGATTACCGCTCACCCGGTCCCGGCGCGCGCGGGTGAGCGACGAGTCGACCGGGCCGGGAACGTCCCCGCGTGAGCAGGAATGCGGAACCGTCCCCGATTACCGTTCACCTGAGCAGGAACGGGGGACGGTTCCTCATTCCTGTTCACTGGAGCGGAGGTCAGCTGCTCCTGCGGATCGCGCGCACGCCGGCCCACAGCCCGACGCAGGCGAGCGCGAGCGCCGCCACCCAGCCCCACAGCACGACCATGCTCCCGAGCTCGCCGGCGAGCAGGGCCCGCTCGGCCTGCACCACCCAGTTGAGCGGGTTGACGGCGGCGACCGCGCGCATCCACCCGGGGGCGACGTCGAGCGGCAGCAACATGCCCGACAGGATCATCAGCGGAAAGATCAGGGTCTGCTGGACGCCCCAGAACAGCCACTCGCGGTCCTTGGTCGCCAGGGCGAGCGTGTAGGACAGGGCACCGAGGCCGACACCGAACACCGCGAGCAGCGCGAGACCCACCACCAGGCCGATCGGATCGGCACGGAAGCCGAACGGCATCGCGATCGCGACGATCAGCAGCGACTGGGCGATGATCGGCGCGATCTCCTTCAGGGCGCGGCCGACCAGCAGCGACGAACGCGACAGCGGGGCGACGAGCGTGCGCTCGTGCGAGCCCGTCATCATCTCGTACTGCAGGTTGGAGCCCGTTGCCCCCGTGCCGAACAGCACGATCATCACCAGCACGCCCGGCACGAACCACTGCAGGGTCTCGCCCGCCGGCACGCCCGATTGGCCGATCAGCAGCGGTGCGAACAACCCGAGGAAGACCAGCGGCTGCACGAGGCTGAAGATCAGCGTGAACGGATCGCGCAGCACGGGCTTGAGCTCGCGCGTCAGCACATGCCAGGTGTCCCGCGCGGGATTGGCCTGCGCAGCCGGGTGATCAGTGGTGCTGCTCATCGGTTCGCTCCTACCTTGTCGTCCGCGACCTGGTCGGTCGGCTCGTCTGCTGGGGTTGCTCCGCCCTCGTCGGCCTCGCGCAGCGTGCGTCCCGTGAGCGCGAGGAAGACGTCGTCGAGCGTGGGTGGGACGCCGGTCGCTCGCCGCACCACGATGCCCGCGGCGTCCAGCGCCCGGACGGCGCTGGGCAGCAGTGCGTCGCCGTCCGGGGCCGTGACGCTCACCGACGCCTCGCCCTCGCGCCGCACCTCGCGGTCGGTGAGCGACTGCACGACGGCGACCGCACGCCCGGCCTCCTCGGCCGAGGCGAAGCCGAGGGTCAGGACGTCGCCCGCGAGGTTCGCCTTGAGTCGTGCCGCCGTATCGTCGGCGATCACCCGCCCCTGGTCCATCACCATCACGCGTTCGGCGTACCGGTCGGCCTCTTCGAGGTAGTGCGTGGTGAGAAAGACGGTGGTGCCGTGCTGGGCGCGTAGGTCGAGGATGTGTTGCCACAGGTTGGCCCGGCTCTGCGGGTCGAGCCCGGTCGAGGGCTCGTCCAGGAACAGCAGCGGCGGGGCGTGCATCAGCCCGAGTGCGACATCGAGCCGGCGCTTCTGCCCGCCAGACAACTGTTGAACCGACCGCATCGCGAACGACGCCAGGTCGAGCGACTCGATGAGTTCGTCGGCCCGCCGGCGCGAGGCGTCCTTCGACATGCCGTAGAACGTGCCCTGGCTGAGCAGTTCGTCACGCACCCGCTGCGCGAAGCTGCCGCTGGTGAGCTGCCCGACATAGCCGATGCGTGCCCGCACGTCGGCGGGTCGGCGCAGGATGTCGAAACCGACGACGCGCGCCGTACCCGAGGTGGGCGGGATCAGCGTCGTCAGCATGCGCAGGCTGGTGGACTTACCCGCGCCGTTGGGTCCGAGAAATGCGACGAGCTCGCCGCGGGCGACCTCGAAGGTGAGGTCGGTCACCGCCTCGACCGCCTTCTTCTTGACGGTGAAGCGCTTGGTGAGCCCTTGGGCGTCGATGATCGAATCGGTCATGCGGGTAACCGTAGAAGCCAATGGGGACAGATCCTGTCCTCAATGGCTGGCAATCTTGAGCCATGTCCGACACCACCTCGCGAGCGCTTTCCCTGCTCAACCTGCTGCAGACCCACCGGCACTGGCCCGGATCGGAGCTCGCCGACCGGTTGGGCGTCACCGAGCGCACCGTGCGGCGCGACGTCGAGCGGCTTCGCGAGTTCGGCTACCGCATCGAGTCCACCCCCGGTTCAGCCGGCGGATACCGGCTTGAAGCGGGCAGCGCCGTGCCCCCGCTGCTGCTCACCGACGAGGAGGCCGTGGCCATGGCGATCGGGCTGCGGCTGGCGGCGTCCCAGCGCCTGGTGAACGGTGCCGACACGACCCTGACGGCGCTGGCCAAGCTCGAGCAGGTGCTGCCGGCCCCGCTGCGGCGACGGGTCAACGCGCTCGCCGAGACCGTGCGTCCCGCCGGAATCGAATCCGGCGCGCCGGTCTCGACCGAGGTGCTGGGCGACCTGGCGCTCGCCTGTCGCGACCATGAGCGGGTGCGCTTCCGCTACACCTCCGCGTCGGAGCAGGTCACCCACCGCCGCGTCGAGCCGCACGCGTTGGCGCCCGCGGATCGGCACTGGTACCTGCTCTGCTGGGATCTGGACAGGGACGACTGGCGCACGTTCCGCGTCGACCGGCTGACCGACGTCCAGCACACGCGTGCGCTCTTTGCGCCCAGGCCGCTCAGCCCCGAAGAGATCGAGGAGTTCGTGCTGGTCGCGCGCTCATGGACGCGCCAGCCGATCGAAGCGGATGCCGTGATGGCGCTGCCCCTCGATGAGATGCGGGCCTTCTTCGGCCAGTGGGGGCAGGGGTCGGACGCCGAAGACGGGACGCACACCCGCTGGAGCGTCGGCGGCGCCGACTGGCGCGAGACGATGTACGGGCTGAGCTACATTCCGCCGGGCGTCGAGTACACCACCGACCTGGCCGAGCCCGCGCGCGGCCAGCTCCGCGAGATGCTCGAGCGCATGCTGCGGGCGTTGGACGCGCCACCCCCGCCACCGCGAGAAAGGCGCAGCCTGGCGCACCAACTCACCGGCTGAATGGGCGGGGAACTGCTGGTGGGCTCGGCGGACGGGGTGCGCGCGACCGTCCTGGACCGCCACACACAAGGGGCGCTGACCGCTACTGGGACGGCCGGTCCTTGCCACGTTCGGGACGGAACTCCTCGTTGCGGGTGAAGCCCGCGTCCCGCAGATCCTCGGCGAGCTCATCGACGACCAGCTCATCGGTCTCCCACTGCCCGGAGCGGTAGGCGACCCGTCCGATCAGGTGGCCGGCGACCGGCGCGGTGAGAATCTGCAGCAGCATCACCAGCGCCAGCAGTAGCCAGACCCTGGGGTCGGGAAACGAGAACCCGACGCCCACCAGGGCGCACATCAGGCCGAACACCTGCGGCTTGGTGGCGGCGTGCATGCGGGCCAGAATGTCGGGGAAGCGCACCAGCCCCAGCGCTCCGCCGAAGCAGAAGAAGGCGCCGGCGAGCAGCAGAAACGCCCCGATCAGGGCCATCACCTCGGTGAGGTTCATGCGTCGTCCCCCGGTTCGTCGCGGCGATACCGCTGCCGATCGGGCGCCCCGGGTGCGAGCATGCGCGCCACGCTGACCCCGCCGGTGAACGCCACCATCGACAACACCAGCAGAATGGGCAGCGCGCTGGAGTACCCGCTGACCACCATGGTCACGCAGATGCTGATCAGCACGATCGACAGCATCACGTCGGCGCTGACGATTCGATCGAGCGTCGAAGGGCCCTTGGTCAACCGCCACAGGGTCAGCACCGCGGCGGCGGCGATCAGCGTCATGGCCGCCCACAGCAGCACCTGGGTGAGCATCGCGATCATTCCTGCGCCTCCTGCCGCCTCATCTGCGCGATCTCCTCGCTGCTCGCCATGGCCTCCAGCACCCGTCGCTCCACGTCCAGGGCCGCCTCGCGCGCTTGTTCGACGCCCTCGTTGAGGTCGACGTCGACCAGGTGCAGATAGAGCATCCGGGTCGAGCGCCGGGCGTCGATCACGATCGAGCCGGGCACGATCGAGATCAACTCGGCGGTCTCGACCTGATACAGGTCGTGGGTGCTGCGCAGCTTCACCCGGATCACCGCCGGATGAAAGTCGATGACCCGCGCGAACGACGAGATGGTGAGCCGCCAGGAGGCCACCGCCAGGTCGCGCAGCACCGTGACGGAGAGCTTGAGCAGGCCGAGCGGGTGCGGACGTCCGTGGTAGTGGATCGGCGGCAACGGAAACGTCACGGTGACCAGCCAAGCCACCACGAGGCCGACCAGCAGATCGACCAGCGAATAATTGCCCCACAGCACCACCCAGACCAGGGCGAGCAGCAGCATGGCCCGCCACTGCAGGCGGAACCGGAGCCGGCGACGGCTGGACGAGCGCTTCATCGACCCACCCCCGACAGCACGGCCTCCAGGTAGGCGTTGCCGAGCAGGCCGGCGGCGGCCCGGTCGACGTAGCCGTAGAGCGGTCCGGCCACCGCCGTGAGCGTGAGTCCCAGTGCGACCAGGGCCGCCGTCGCCCCCACCATCACCGCGGGCAGCTTGCCGGCCCGCGCCGCGTCGTCCGGCAGGGTTTCGTCCGGGGCGAAGGGGCCGAGCACCGGCGTGCCCCAGAACGCCCGGTTCCACACCTTGGCCACGGCGTACAGGGTGAGGAGGCTGGTCAGCACGCTGCCGACCACCAGCGACCAGGCCAGCGGCGTGCCGACGTCCACGCCGGACATCAGCAGGCCCAGCTTGCCGATGAAACCGGACAGGGGCGGGATGCCGGCCAGGTTCATCGCCGGGATGAAGAACAACACCCCCAGCACCGGGGCGGTGGCCGCGAGGCCGCCCAGCCGATCCATGGACGTCGAGCCCCCCACCCGCTCGATCAGGCCGGCGACCAGGAACAAGGCCGCCTGGACGGTGATGTGGTGCGCGGTGTAGAAGATCGCACCACCGATGCTGGCCTGCGTGGCCAGGGCGATGCCGAAGACCATGTAGCCGATGTGCGACACCAGCGTGAACGACAACAGCCGCTTGATCTCGGACTGCGCGATGGCACCGAGAATGCCGATCAGCATGGTGGCCAGCGCCGCCCAGCCGAGCAGATCGGTGAGCGGATTGTCGGGAAAGATCGCCGTCTGGGTGCGCAGGATCGCATACACGCCGACCTTGGTCAGCAGGCCGGCGAAGACCGCCGTGACCGGCGCGGGAGCGGTCGGATAGGAGTCGGGCAGCCAGAACGAGAGCGGAAAGACCGCTGCCTTGATCGCGAACACCACCAGCAGCAGCAGTTGGATGCCGATCGTCACGTCGTGCGGCAGCGCACCGAACCGCAGGCTCAGTTGAGCCATGTTGACGGTGCCGGTGGCGCCGTAGGTGATCGCGAGTGCGGTCAGGAACAGCAACGAGCTGACCAGGTTGATCACCACGTAGATGGACCCGGCCCTGATCCGCTCGCCGGTGCCGCCCATCGTGATCAGCACGTACGAGGCGAACAGCAGCACCTCGAAGCCGACGAACAGGTTGAACAAGTCGCCGGCCAGGAACGCGTCCGACACCCCGGCACTCAGCAGCAGAAAGGTGGGGTGGAAGATCGACACCGGGGTTTCGCGGCGCACCTCCTCCTCGTCCTGACCGGTTGCGTAGATCAACACGAACAGGGTGACCAGCGAGGCCACCGTGAGCATCAGGGCCGCCAGCCGGTCGGCGACCAGCACCACGCCGAGCGGGGCCCAGGCGCCCACCCACAGGGACTGGACGCCCTGGGTGTCGGTGATCCAGATCAACGAGCCGGCGACCGCGCAGACTGCGACCAGCGTCACGATCGACACGGCCCGCTGCACCCGCGGACGCCGTCCGAGCAGCATGGTCAGCGCCGCACCGAACATCGGCAGCAGCACGGGCAGCGGCAGCAGGTTGTTCATTCGCTTACCACGTCCGCGCCGGTGTCGGTGAACCGGATCTCTTCGAAGCTGTCGGACGCCTCGTCGGCCTTGGCCAGCTCGCGGATGCGGTTGTCCTCGACGTCGTCGGCGACCTCGTCGTGACCGTTCAGCTGAAACGACCTATAGGCCATGGTGACCACGAATGCGGCGGTGGCCAGCGCGATCACGATGGCGGTGAGCACCATGGCCTGCGGCAGCGGGTCGGCCATCTCTTCCCGGGGGGTGACGCCGATCAGGGGTGGGCCGCCGGCGGGGCCGGACGCCACGATGAACAGCAGGTTGACGCCGTTGCCGGCCAGCAGCACCCCCATCAGGATGCGGCTCAGCGACCGCTCGGTGATCAGGTACACGCCGCAGGCGATCAGGGCGCCGGCGATGATGGCGAGGGTCAGGTTGGGGCTCATGGCCGGGCCCCCTGATCGCCGCTGGTGGTGTAGCGCAGCACTTGCTGCTCATCGGAGCCGGACGCCGGGGTCGCCCGGGTCGACTCGGGCTGGGGCACGGGCGCCTGATCCTGTTCGGTCTGAATGTCGATGCCGGCGCCGAGGCTGCGGGTGAGATCGAGCACCACACCGATCACGATCAGGTACACCCCGATGTCGAACACCGTGGAGCTGACCAGGTGCATCTCGCCGAACAGCGTCCAGGTGCCCCAGGGGGTCTGCAGGTACTCCCAGCCCGGAATCACCAGGCGCAGGTCGTAGCTCTGAAAGATCTTGCCGCCCAGCAGCGCCGGGGTGACGGCGCTGAGCACCGACAGCGCGAGGCCGGCACCCAGCAGCCGGCCGGCATCGAACGGAGCGGCCTCGTCCAACTCGCGACGGCCGGCCGCCAGGTACCGGATCATCAGGGCCAGGCCCGCCACCAGACCACCCGCAAAGCCGCCGCCCGGGGCGTTGTGCCCCGCGATCAGCAGGTACAGCGAGACGATCATCATCAGGCTGAACATGATGCGGGTGACGACCTCGAAGATCAGCGAACGCGAGCCGGGATCCAGCGCTCCGCTGGCGCGCAGCCACAGGCCCTGCGCTGCCGAGGCCGGTTCGGCTTCCCGGCCCTGGACGCGCTGGACGCGGGAGCGCAGAAAGATCAGGCTGGCCACCCCGGTGGCCGCGATCACCAGCACCGAGAGCTCGCCGATGGTGTCCCAGGCCCGGGTGTCGACCAGGGTCACGTTGACGATGTTCTTGCCGTAGCCGAAGGTGTAGGCGGCCTCGTAGTAGTCGACCGACACCGGCACGGCGACCCGGGCCGCGGACGCCACCAGCGCGAGCAGGGCCAGGCTGCCGCCGACCAGTGCGGCCAGCACGACGCGCCACCAGCGGTTCGAACTGAGCGGCCGGTTGGTGAAGTACTTGGGCAGGCGCCGCAGCACCATCACGAACACGACCAGCGAGACGGTTTCGACCAGCACCTGGGTGAGCGCCAGGTCGGGGCCGCCGTGCAGCAGGAACAGCAGCGCGGTGCCGTACCCCGTCACACCCACCAGCAGCAGTGCCCGGACGCGTCCGCGTGAGGTGGCCGCGAGCCCCGCGGCCACGATCATCACCGCGCCGATCAGCAACTGCGGCACCGAGTCGAACGGAGTCACCGAGGCGGGCCAGTGCACGGTGAACAGCAGCGAGCCACCGGCCAGCAGCACCACCACGGCCAGCACGATCGAGGTGTAGTTGCCCAACGAGCCGCGCTGCGTGCGGGCCGTCACCTCGACGGCCAGGGTGTCGACCCGCTTCATCGCCGCGGTGTACAGCTCGTCGGCGCCGGGCACTTTGGGGAACGTGGCCTGCACCTGCGTGATCGCCGCGCGTTGCCAGAACATCAGCACGCCGAGGGTGATCGCGAGCAGCGACAGGCCCAGCGGCAGCGTCCAGCCGTGCCACAGGGCCAGGCCATGGCTCTTCTCCCCCACCGCCACCCCCGCAGCCAGCGGCTGCAGCAACGCCGTCAGCGGCTCGCCCAGCAGGCCACCGACGCCGCAGGCCAGCCCCAGCAGCAGCGGGGCGAGCACGAAACCGAAGGCCGGCTGATGGACGTCCGGCTTCGGCACGTCGCGCTTGTCGGCGAAGGCACCCCACCACCAGCGCAGGGAGTACGCCACGGTGAACACCGAGCCGACGACGATCGACGCGAGCAGCAGCGCGGCAACCAGCGGCGTCATCTCCGTACCGTCGCCGCCCGGGCCGAGCAGGTAGGTGAGCGACTCCAGCGCCGACTCCTTGGCGATGAATCCGAGCGTGGGCGGCAGCCCCGCCATGGACGCCGCGGCCAGGCCGGCCACCACGGCCAGCACCGGAAGCCGGCGGGCCACCCCCGTCAGCCGGGTCAGGTCACGGGTACCGGTGGAGTGGTCGATCACCCCGACCACCAGGAACAGCGTCGACTTGAACAGTGCGTGACCGATCAGCATCGCGACCCCGGCGAAGACCGTGGCCCGGGTGCCGAAGCCGCTGAGCAGCACCATGAAGCCCAACTGGCTGACGGTGCCGTAGGCGAGCAGCAGCTTGAGGTCGTTCTGCCGCAGGGCCCTCCAGCCGCCCAGGATCATCGTGGTGGCACCCAACAGGCCGACCGCGAGCCGCCAGCCGGGAACTGCGGCGAACGCCGGCGACAGGGCGGCCACCAGATAGACGCCGGCCTTCACCATGGCCGCGGCGTGCAGGTAGGCAGAGATCGGGGTCGGGGCGGCCATCGCGCCCGGCAGCCAGAAGTGGAACGGCACCAACGCCGACTTGCTGAGCGCTCCGACCAGCATCAGCAGCGCAGCCGCCCCGGCCACCACGCCGGTGGGCGGTTGCGCGAGAATGGCCGCCAGGCTGAAGGTGCCGGCCAGCACGCCGAACGACACGATGCCGATCAGCATCGCCAGCCCACCGGTGGTGGTGACGATGAGGGCGGTCATGGCGGCCGCCCGGTTGGCCCGCCGGGTCGGGTCGTAACCGATCAGCAGGTAGCTGAAGACGGTGGTGAGCTCCCAGAACACGTACAGCATGACCAGGTTGTCGACGGTGACCAGCCCCAGCATGGCGGCGGCGAACGCCGTCAGCACGCCCATCGTCCGAGCGTTCGCGCCGGCCTCGAAGTACCAGCGGCAGTAGAACAGCACCAGGGCACCGACCCCGGTCACGATCAGGGCGAGCAGCCACTGCAGCAGACCGATCCGAAAGTCGATGGCCACTCCGAGGCGCCCGATCCAGGAGTAGGACTCGAGGTGACTCTCACCAGCGGTGATGGCGGGGGCGAGGGTGAGCAACCAGCCGAAGGCGGCCGCCGGAACCACCGCCATGATCAGGTAGCCGCGGGCACCGATGGTACGGGCCAGCCACGGGGCGCACAGGGCCACCACCACGTGGGCGATGACGATGACGCTGAGCACGAACTGTCTCTTTCAGGCGTGTACGCCGGATCGTGGGCGGGAGGTCAGTCTAGTGACGCGTCGCCCACATCTCTCACCGTCGACTTGACTCACGAAAGATGATCGCGAACGGGACCGCGTGCCTCAGTTGCTGGTGATCGCGAAACGCGGGCTGCGTGTCGTGGTGGCTGGTCGGGTGGTGGTCGGGTTCGCTCACGGTTCGTGAGGGAGTTATCAATGGCCACCAGGCGGGAACTGACCAAGGCGTATGCGCGGGAGTACCAGCGGGCAGCCAAGAAGGCCAAGGGGGTGATGCTGGACGAACTGTGCGCCGCGACGGGCTGGTCGCGGGTGAACGCCCGCCGCGCGATCCGGGAAGCGGCGAACCGGAAGGGACGTGTCGGGCAGGGCACGCGCAAGCCGCGCCCTCGGAAGTACTCCTACGACGCGTTGAAGGTCTTGGAGGAGGTGTGGACACTGGACGGTGAGCCGTGCGGGAAGTACTTGGCCCCGGTCATGGACGACACGCTGGAACGGCTGCTCCGTTTCGCCGAGCTGGGCAAGGTCGCTGATCGGATCAGCGACGTGGTGCTCGACGAGTTGCGGGCAATGTCGCCGGCCACGATCGACCGCTACCTGGCTCCGGTGAAGTCTGCCCGCTATCCGCAGGCGAAATCGACGACTCGGCCGGGCCTGATCTTGCGCGGCTCGATCCCGCTGCGCACCGCGATGGACGGGTTCCCGGCCAAGCCGGGCTATCTGGAAATCGACACCGTGGCCCACTGCGGGCACCGTAACGAGGGTGACTACCTGGTCACGATCAACGCCACCGACCCCTACCTCGGCTGGGGTGTGACCCGGACCGTGCGCAACAAGGCGTTCGTGCACATGAAGGCCGGCATGGACCAGATCCTGGCCGCCTACCCGATTCCGCTGGCCGGAGTCGACTTCGACAACGGGTCAGAGTTCTTGAACTGGGGCATGATCGCTTGGTGTGACGATCAGGGCATCCCCACGATCACCCGGTCCCGGCCGTATCAGCACAACGACAACGCCCACGTCGAGCAACGCAACGGTGACTGGGTCCGCCGCCACGCGTTCCGCTACCGCTACGAAACCCAAGCCGAACTCGATGACCTGAACCTGCTGTGGGCCCAGGTGATGGCGCGCAAGAACCACCTACTGCCGTGCGTGAAGGCCGTCGACTGGGCCGAGACCCGCTCAGGCCGCAAGAAGCGGATCTATGACAAGCCAGCCACCCCCTACAGCCGGCTCCTAGCCAGCCGTGCCCTGACCGGCCCGAAAGCTGAACAACTCGCCGCGATCCACCACCAGCTGAACCCCGCCGCGATCACCCGCAAGATCAACACCATCCAGAACCGGCTACTCGACTCAGCGCGCGAACGCACCAACGTCCGCTCCCACGCCTGAACCCACAGCTTGCGATCAAAACAAGTGAGGCACGCGGTCAGAGTTCGCGATCAACTTGACGTGAGGCAAGACGAACGTCCGCCGCGACACGTCCACCGCACCCGGACGCTCCGCTTTTCGAACCCCGCGACTCCTAGACTGACTCGGGTGACCAACCCCACTCCCATGCTTCGTCCCAGCCCGATGGACCTTTCCGGGCTCTTCACCGGCACCTTCGAGGCGCTCAAACGTCGTATCGGCCTGTTCATCCTGCTGGCCCTCTTTCCGTCGATCCTGATCCTCGTGGTGTTGCTGATCGCAGCGCTGGTCGGGGGCGGGGGCGCGCTCACCGGCAACAGCACCGCCTCCACTGGGGCCGTCATCGCCGCAGGCGTCATCTTTGCGGTGGGCACCATCGCCGCCGTGCTGGCCCAGTACAAGAGCTACGGCATGATGTCCCTCGGCGCGTACGAGATCGCACAGAATCAAGCGCCGGATTTCGGTGGCCTGTGGGCGCGCACCAAGGGCTTTCTTCCACGCATGCTGCCGTTGATCCTGATCGCAATCGGCGTCACCATCGTGCTGTATCTGCTCTTCTTCGGTGCGATCGTCGGGCTCATCGTGTCGGTCAGCAGCAGCGACAACTCCGGTGCGGCGGTGGGCGGCGTGCTGCTGTTGTTGGCGCTGATGTTCTTCATCGGTGTTCCGCTGGCCGTCTTCTTGTCCGTGAAGCTCCTGTACACCGTGCCCGCGATCGCGATCGAACAACGCGGCGGCATCGACGCCTGGAAGCGGTCCTGGAGCCTCACCAAGGGTCAGTTCTGGCGCACGTTCGGCTACGCGATCCTGGCCCAGCTGGCGGTCTCGGCCATTCTGTGGGTGATCAACATGATCAGCCAGTTGTTCACCGGAAACGTGGCCGCGCGCATGCCCAGTCCCGATGACCCCGCCCAGGTGACGGCGGCGCTGCTCACCCTGATTCCGGTTCTGCTGATCTCCATCGTCTTGCAGTTGGCGGTGCAGTTGTTCACCACGCCGTTCCTGCAGATCTACCAGACCTACATGTTCGTCGACCAGGTGAAGCGCAACGAACTGCCGCCGCAGCAACCCGGCTATGGGAACCCCGGCTACGGGTTCCTCGGTGGACAGCCGGGTCAGTACCCGCAGCAGACCTACCCGCAGCAGACCTACCCGCAGCAGGGCTACCCGCAGCAGCAGTACCCCGGCCAGGGTCAGCAGTATCCCGGACAGCAGTACCCGCAGCAGCCCCAGCAGTACCCGGGCCAGGCACCTCAGCAGTACCCCGGACAGCAACCGCCGACGCAGCCTGGCTCGCAGAATCAGTGGCCCACGCAGAGCTGATCGAAGCACTGGACGTGGGGCGCGCGTCCTCCGCTGGGTGAGATCCCGGCGTTCGCCGGGATGACGGTTGCGAGCCGGAATGACGGTTCATCCGGTCGGGTGACGGTTGCTAGCCGGGACGACGATGCGCCCGGTCGGGATGACGGTCGCGAGCCGGGACGACGGTGCACCCGGTCGGGGTGACGGTTCTCGCGGGACTAAGTGAGATCCCGGCGTTCGCCGGGATGACGGCTTAACCGGCCGGACGGTCTGCGGGACTGCGTGAGATCCCGGCGTTCGCCGGGATGACGGATGCGAGCAGGGACGATGGTTGCCCGCCGGGAGGGTCTGGGCGGTCGGGTGAGATCCCGGCGTTCGCCCGGATGACGGATGCGAGCAGGGACGACGGTTTCCCGACGGGAGGGTCTGGGCGGTCGGGTGAGATCCCGGCGTTCGCCGGGATGACGGGTGTCGGGCCGGATGACGGGTGTCGGGCCGGGATGACGGGTGTCGGGCCGGGATGACGGGAGTCGGGCCGGGATGACGGTACGGCGACCAGCGCTACTTTCCGCGCTTCTCTCGGGCCCGCACCTCGATGTGCACGGGGGTGCCGACGAAGCCGAACTCCTCGCGCAGCCGGCGCTTGATGAACCGGACGTAGCCCGGGTCGAGTTGCCCGGACGTGAACAGTGCGAACGTCGGCGGGCTGGTGTGCGCCTGGGTGCCGAACAGGATGCGTGACTGCTTGCCGCCCCGCACCGGGTGTGGATGGGCGGCGGTGATCCGTCCGAGGAAGGCGTTCAGCTTGCCGGTCGAGATACGCGTCTCCCAGCCTTCGAGCGCGGCCTCGATCGCCTTGGACAGCCGGTCGACGCCGCGTCCGGTCAGTGCCGAAATGTTCACCGACGGCGCCCAGCTGAACGCCTGAATGTCTTGCTCGATCTCGCGGTAGAGGTAGCGGCGACGCTCCTCGTCGGTCAGATCCCACTTGTTGTAGGTGATCACCAACGCCTTGCCGGCCTCCTCGACCATGGTGAGCACCCGCAGGTCCTGGTCGGCGATCGAATCGGCGGCGTCGATCACCACCACGCACACCTCGGCACGCTCGATCGCGGACGCGGTACGCAACGACGCGTAGTACTCGTGGCCCGACGCCTCCTTGACCCGTCGACGGATGCCCGCGGTGTCGATGAAGCGGTAGAGCGTGCCGGCCACCTCGACCAGTTCGTCCACCGGGTCGACCGTGGTACCCGCCACGTTGTCGACCACCGAACGCTGCTGCTTGGCCAGCTTGTTCAGCAGCGACGACTTGCCCACGTTCGGACGTCCCACGATCGCCACCCGCCGTGGCCCGCCGAGCTCACGATCCGTTTCGCGGGGGGCCTGGGGAATCGCCTCCATCAGTGCGTCGAGCAGATCGCCGGAGCCCCGTCCGTGCAGGGCCGAGACCGGGTGCGGCTCCCCCAGTCCGAGGTTCCACATCGTGGTCGCTTCGGCCTCGTTGCGGGCGTCGTCCACCTTGTTGGCGGCCAGGACGACCGGCTTGCGGCTGCGGCGCAGCACGCCGACGACGGCCTCGTCCACGTCTTGGATGCCGACTGAGGCGTCCACGACGAACAGCACGGCGTCGGCCGCCGCGATGGCCAGTTCGGCCTGTTCGGCGATCTGCGCGGCCAGGCCCTTCGCGTCGGGCGCCCAGCCGCCGGTGTCGACGATCACGAACTCGCGGCCGTTCCAGTCGGCGTCGTAGCTGACCCGGTCGCGGGTGACGCCGGGGACGTCCTGCACGACGGCCTCGCGGCGTCCGATGATGCGGTTGACCAGCATCGACTTGCCCACGTTGGGCCGTCCGACGACAGCCACCACGGGCTTGATGGTCTCGAT
The DNA here is from genome assembly GCA_016711205.1 of Micropruina sp. Lineage (GTDB taxonomy): Bacteria > Actinomycetota > Actinomycetes > Propionibacteriales > Propionibacteriaceae > Micropruina. The sequence goes on from JADJTM010000001.1 coordinate 1,283,510, forward strand.
CTCGGGCTCGGTCATGGCGTCTCCTCGCCTCGTGCTGCCTGGTCGGCCAACCGCACCACGGCGTCGATGGTCTGCTGCAGGGTGAGGTGGCTGCCGTCGAGGTGCACCACCCCGTCCGCCGCGGTGGTGAAGTTCACCAGGGTCGAATCGTCGACGTCACGACGCAGAATCTGGTCGCGCAGCGCCGCGTCGTCGATCTGACCCGCGTGGTCGAGCTTGCGGCGCGCCATCCGCACCTCGGGGTCGGCGCTGAGCAGCAGCCGCACGTCGGCATCGGGGGCCACCACCGTGGTGATGTCACGCCCCTCGGCCACGATGCCCCGCGGCGCGGCGTCGATGATCGCCCGTTGGCGCGCCACCAGATCGGCCCGGCACTCGGGTATCACCGCGACCGAGGACACGTGCGTCGACACCCGCTGCAAGCGGATCTCGTCGGTCACGTCCCGTCCGTTCACCCGCACCCACTGATCGTTGGGGTCGGTCGAGACCACGATGTCGGCAGCCTGCACCGCCCGGGTGATGGCTGCCGGGTCCGCCGCGTCCACCCCCGAGTCGAGGTAGGCCACGGTGACCGCGCGGTACATGGCGCCGGTGTCCAGATAGGCGAGTCCGAGTCGGTCGGCCACCCCGCGGGCGGTGCTCGATTTGCCCGAGCCGCTGGCCCCGTCGATGGCGATCACCAGGCGCCCGTCATCGGGACTCTGCGTCATGATTCTCCTCATAGCGACTCGGCCGGACGAAGCGTCCAGCCGGCCTCGGTCATGGCGGCCTCGAGTGCCTTGGCGACCGGCTTCGCGACCTGCACGGCAAGATAGCCGACCTCGCGCGCCGGGTCGTGTTCGATGCGGACGTCCTCGACGTTGACGCCGGCCCCCTCGATGTCGGCGAAGAGCCGGGCCAGGGCGCCGGGAGCGTCCGGAATGGTGACGACCACCTGGGCGTACGCGACCGGCCCGGTGCCGTGCTTGCCCGGAATCGCTCGGGTGCCCTGGCGTGCGTCGGCCAGGAAGCGGCGCAACGCGTCCGGGTCGCCCCAGCCGGACAGCAGGTCGTCGAGTGCGTCGCGGACGGCTTCGAGTTCGGCGCGGACGGCGTCGGAGTTGGCGCTGATGATCTGGGTCCACATGCGAGGGTCGGACGCCGCGACGCGCGTCACGTCCCGCAGGCCCTGACCGGCGAGTTGCAGGTGCTCGTCGGGAACGTCGTTCAGCCGTCCGGCGGTCAGCGAACTCATCAGCTGCGGCAGGTGCGACACCTGAGCGACAGCCTCGTCGTGATGGGTGGCACCCATGCTGACGATGCGGGCGCCGCACGCCTTGGCCAGCGCGTGCACGGTGAGGACCGCCTTGGCCCGGGACGTGTCGTGCGGCGTGATCACCCAGGTGCGGTCTTCGAACAGGTCCGCGCGGGCGGTCAACGGGCCCAACCGCTGCGAGCCGGCCATCGGGTGCGAACCCACGTAACGGGCCAGGCTGATGCCCCGTCCGCGCAGGTCGGCGAGCACCGTGCCCTTCACCGAGCCGACATCGGTGATCGTCGCCTTCGGGTAGGTGGCCAGCGCGTCGGCGATCACCTCGGCGAGCTTCGCCGGCGGCACCGCGACCACGACCAGCCGGACGGACGCGGCGTCGATCGGCTCGGTCGTGCCACCGCCGCGCGAGGCCGCCACCCGAGCGTGCGACGAGATCGCGTCCACCAGGTGCACCTCGACACCTGCATCGGTGAGGGCGGCACCGACCGACGCCCCCACCAGGCCGGCGCCGATGACCACCGCTGGTGTCAGGGTCGGTTCGTTCACTGGCCACCCTTCTGCACGAAGGAGCGGACGTACTCCTCGGCGTCGGTTTCCAGCACGGAGTCGATCTCGTCGAGCAACGCGTCGTAGTCGACCGCCGGCTTGCCGACCGCAGGGGTCGCCTCGGTCGAGGGCTCCTCGGCGCGCTGCGTGCTGCGCTGCCGCTGGATCCGCTCAGCCATGGTTCCTCCTGTTCAGCCAGACAGCCTACCGAGAATGCCCCGCCGGGCACGCATCGAGGATGTGTTGACCGTCCCACGCCCCCGCCTCAGCGGTTCCGCGCGTCGAACCACGGCGGCAGACGACGACACCGGGCTCGTCGCTCGTGAGCGCCCTGGGGGACCGAGCGATCGACCGTTCGGACTACCGATGAGCGGGCGCGCGACGGATCATCGGGACGCCAGGTATGCGTCCAGGCCGCCGGCGGACTGCACCGCGGCCTCCGTCCCCTCGAACGGGTCATCCAGCCGCAGCCGGCGCCGTCCGCTGCCGAGGGTCAGCCACGACCAGTCGACCGCCCCGATCCGGGCGGTGCGTTCGCCGACCAGGCGTCCGCGCAGGTAGGCCCGGGTGTCGGACGGTGGCTGCTCGACGGCGGTTTGCACCTCGGCGTCGGACGTCAGCCGCGGCATCCGTCCGGCCCGGACAAGCGCGTGGTACGGACTGCGGTCGCTGAGCTCTGCCCAGGCCAGGTCGAGTTGTGCCAGCCTCGGGTGGTCCCACGCCAGGTCGTCACGTCGCCTGAAGCTCTGCAGCAGGTCCAGCTTGGCGACCCAGTCCAGCTCGCCGCACTGCCGGGGATCGGCATCGAGGCCATCCAGGGTGGAGGCCCAGAGCGCGAGCACCTCAGGGTCGCCCAGACCCGAAGTCTCAACCTGAGCGTGATAGTCACGCTGGATGTCGAGGGCGGTGAGCCGGCGTCCATCGGTCAGGTCGAGTCTCGCCCTGCAGTCGAGGTCACGACTCACCGTTCGGACGGCGCCGAGCGGGTCCGCCAAGGCAACCGGACGCAGCACGCCGGCCTCGATGGCTGACACCACCGCCGAGGCCGTGCCCAGCTTGAGCAGCGTGGACGTCTCGGAGCGGTTCGCGTCCCCGCTGATCACGTGCAGCCGGCGCCACCGCCCGCGGTCGGCGTGCGGCTCGTCGCGGGTATTCAGCAGTGGTCGCCGGATCGTGGTCTCCAGCGCGGTGACGGTCTCGAAGAAGTCGGCCCGCTGGGAGAGTTGAAATCCCGGTTGTTCACTGCGTTGGCCGAGCCCCACCCGTCCGGCCCCGATCAGTGGCAGCCGGGTCACCACAAACGGCAGCATGCCGGCGACGATGCGATCCCAGGGCGTCGCACGGCTGAGCAGGTAGTTCTCGTGATAGCCGTAAGAGGCGCCCTTGCCGTCGGTGTTGTTCTTGAACAGCCGCACAGGGCTGCCCAACTGAGTCTCGGCGGCCTGCGCACCGGCCCGCACGACTGCGTCGCCGGCCAAATCGGCGAGCAGGCCGGCCCGCGGAGACGTCACCTCGGGCGTGGAGTACTCCGGGTGCGCGTGGTCCACGTACAGCCGAGCGCCGTTGCCCAGGAACCGGTTGTGGGCGTCCTCGAGCGGAATCGATCCGTCGTCGTCCACGCGCGTACGGGTGCCAGTGCCGGCGTAGCCGTCAACGACGGCCGCCGACAGCACCGTGGGGTGCAGGTCCGGCAGGCCGGGTGCCAGAATCCCGTACTCGGTCTCGGCTCCCAGCAGCGGCATGCCCACATCGTAGGGTGGGGTCATGAAGTGGTGGACGACGCTCGGCCTCGACCTGGCGGTGGTGCTGCTGTTCGCGTCGATCGGACGGCTGTCGCACGGCGAGGCGGCGGATCCCGGCGGAATCGTGGTCACGGCCTGGCCGTTCATCGTAGGCCTGATCGGCACGACGATCGCGCTGATCGGCATGAAGCGGCCCACTCACCAGATGCTCAACGGGGTCCTCATCTGGGCGGGCACCCTCGTGTTCGGCATGTGGATCCGAGGCAGCGCGGGCCAAGGCGTGCAGGTCAGCTTCGTGATCGTGGCGGGTATCTTTCTGGCCGCCTCAATGCTTGGCTGGCGGGTGCTCGCGGCCCGGCGTGACCACCGCTGATTGAGCTTTTCGAAGGGCATGAAGGTGGGATCCCGGCATTCGCCGGGATGACGGGTGGAGGGTCTCGACCAGCGGAAGGCGCACTGCCTTCGTTATCCCGGCGGTGTGTGACATCCCGGCGGTGTTTGTCATCCCGGCGAACGCCGGGATCTCTGCCGCGCACACCCACCGAGCCGTCATCCCGGCGCACGCCGGGATCTCTGCCCCGACGCCCACCGGTCGAGAGCGTGTCGATGTCCCAGGCCTGAATACGAGATCCCGGCATTCGCCGGGATGACGGGTGGAGGGGGTCTCGACCAGAGGACCCCGCGAGACCGGCGGTCTCGCCGTGGAAGGGGTCTCGACCCGAGGACCCCGCGAGACCGGCGGTCCCGCCGTGGAAGGGTTATCGACCAGCGGACCCCGCGAGACCGGCGGTCTCGCCGTGGAAGGGGTATCGAACCAGCGGACCTGCAGGACCGGCGGTCTCGCCGTCATCCCGGCTGTGAGTCTTTGGGTGGCTGGTCTGGGACTGGCTGTCAGGATTGTGTCGGCTGTTCCTGTTCGGGTTGTGACCCTTCATCCCGGTGGCTTCGGCGTGGTGCTGTTTGGCTGCGTCTGTGTGCCTTTCGTGCGACTTGTCCGGTCCGGGCGGGGGCGGCCGGCGCCGTCCTGGCCCATTGCGGTGTCCTGATCAGGAGAGTGTCCTAACCCCGGCGTGCCGGGGGGTGTGGCCCATCACAGTGTTGACCCGGAATGACTCTTCCCCAGGCTGGCGCCGGCCGCGTTTGACGGCCGGACCCGTAGTTAGCCTCAACAGGAAGGACCGTCGTGACTATCGTCGCGTATGCCCGCCAGTTCGTCATCGGGGTGGACACCCACGCCCGCAACCATGTGTTGGCCGTTGTGGCCGGCAACGGCCAGTTCATCGACACTGCCTCGTTCCCCACCAGCCAGCCCGGTCTGGCCCGGGCGATCGATTGGGCCGCCCGCCGCACCGGCGGCGACCTGAGCGCGTTGTGGGTGATCGAGGGGGCGGCCAGTTACGGCGCTCAACTCGCTGCCGCCTCCAGCCAGGCCGGCTACCAAGTGGTGGAAGCGCCGCAGATGAGCAGCCGCGGCTCTAGCGGCAAGTCCGACACCATCGACGCCCGCCGGATCGCCGAGGCGGTGTTACCGCTGGACGAAACCCGGCTCCGGCATCCCCGATCTGACAACGGGGAACGAGCCGCACTCCAGATCCTCATCACCGCCCGTGACCAGATGAGCACCGAACGGACCGCGGCCATCAACGCGCTCACCGCTCTGCTGCGCACCATCGATCTCGGCATCGACGCCCGCCACTGCCTACGGCACACCCAAATCGTCCAGATCGCCAGCTGGGAACAACGCGACGAACCCATCGCGGCCGCGACCGCCCGCACCGAAGCCGCCCGGCTCGCCACCCGGATCACCGCCCTGGATACCGAGCTGGCCACCAACAAACGAACCATCACCACCCTCATCCAAGCCACCCCCGCTGCCGGACTCCTCGCCAAGACCGGGATCGGACCCGTCACCGCAGCCATCGCCCTCACCGCCTGGTCCCACCCCGGCCGACTCCGCTCAGAAGCAGCCTTCGCCGCCCTCGCCGGCGTCAACCCGATCCCCGCCAGCTCCGGCAACACCCAACGACACCGCCTCAACCGCGGCGGCGACCGACGACTCAACCGCGCCCTCCACATGGCCATCCTCACCCGCATGACCCACGACCCCGACACCCGCACCTACGTCCAACGACGCACCGCGCAAGGCCGCACCACCAAAGAAATCCGACGCTGCCTCAAGCGCTACCTCGCCCGCCACATCCACCGCTACCTCACCACCGCCTACACCCAAACAACCCTTGACAAGACATAGGAGAGTCGCACGCCGGGATCTCGCCCACGTCGAGGCGAACGCACCTGTGAAGCGGAGCGGGGCTGCACCTCGTCAGGGGGACGGGGTGCATCCTCGCTTCGTGGCAACCAGACGTAACCGGTGCGGCCCGGCAGAGATCCCGGCATTCGCCGGGATGACGAGGGAGCCGGGATGACGAGGGAGCCGGGATGACGAGGGGTCTCGCTACAGGCTGACTTGGCGTCCGCCCCGCAAGGTGCGCATGAACGTGATCCGCTCGCCTTTGCGGCCCGAGATGCGCGCCCAGTCGTCAGGGTTGGTGGTGTTCGGCAGGTCTTCGTTCTCGGCGATCTCGTCGGCGCAGGCATCCAGCAGGTGCTGCAGTCGTACCCCGTCCTCGCCGCCGGCCAGCACCTGCTTGATCGCCGCCTTCTTGGCCCGTCCGACGATGTTGGCGAGCATCGCCCCGGACACGAAGTCCTTCACGAACAGCACCTCGCGATCGCCGGATGCGTAGGTGACCTCGAGGAAGCGGTTCTCGTCGGTCTCGGCGTACAGCGTCTCGACGGTGGCTCGGATCAGAGTGTGGCGAAGGTCCTCCGCGGGCTGGGCTTCGAGATCCCGGCGTTCGCCGGGATGACGGACACCACTTCCGGGATGACGGACACCACTTCCGGGATGACGGACACCGCCGTCGAGATCCCGGCGTTCGCCGGGATGACGGACATCGCCGCCGGGATGACGGACACCGCCGACATCGCCGAACCAGAGCGGGGTCTGCGCCGTCAGGTACCTCTCCAGAATCTCGTGGGCCGCTGCCGCATCGGGCCGGTCCAGCTTGATCTTCACGTCGAGCCGGCCCGGACGCAGAATGGCCGGGTCGATCAGATCCTCGCGGTTGGTGGCACCGATGATGATCACGTTCGACAGGCTCTCGACGCCGTCGATCTCGCTGAGCAACTGCGGCACCACCGTGCTCTCCATGTCGGAGCTCACCCCGCTGCCACGGGTGCGGAACAGCGAGTCCATCTCGTCGAAGAAGACGATCACCGGACGTCCGTCGGCGGCGTGTTCGCGGGCCGTGGCGAAGATCACCCGGATCTGCCGCTCGGTCTCGCCGACGTACTTGTTCAGCAGTTCGGGACCCTTGATGTTCAGGAAGTGACTGCCCACGCCCCCGCCCAGCTGGTCGCCCAGCGAGTTGGCGACCGCCTTGGCGATCATCGTCTTGCCGCAGCCGGGCGGTCCGTACAGCAGGACGCCCTTCGGTGCCGGCAACTGGTAGCGGGCGAACAGGTCGCGGTGCAGGAACGGCAGCTCGACAGCGTCCCGGATCTGGCCGATCTGCCCGGCCATCCCGCCGATGTCGGAGTAGTCCACGTCGGGCACCTCGTCCAGCAGCAACTCGTTCACGTCGCTGCGTTCCACCACCCACAGCGCGATGCCGGCCCGCCGGTCGGCAGCCACGCTCTGCCCGGGCTGCACGCCGGCGACGTCCGGCCCGGCGGTGATCAGGTGTTCGTCGTCACCACCGCCGCCGACCAGCAGCCGTCCGTCGGCGAGCACGTCGCGCACCACCAGCACGTCCAGCTGGACGGGGTCGGGGGCCAGTGCCACCAGCATCATCGCCTCGTTGAGCAGCACCGCAGCACCCGGACGTAGCGTCGCCGGGTCCAACTCGGGACCGACCGCCACCCGCAGCACCCGGCCCCCCACCGACACGTCGGCCAGCCCCGGGTCGGGCATGCCCAGCACCACGCCGTGGGCCTGCGGCGGATTCGACAAGGCGTCCAGCTGGCCCCGCAACTGCAGCAGCGATTCGCGGGCCTCGCGCAGCGTGGCGTTCAGCTTCTCGTTCTGCTGCGCCAGCGACCGGGCGTCCGCGCGGGCGTCCGCCAGCCGGCGTTCGGCGAGTTCGGCGGCTCGTCCGCGGGCCTCGGCCACGGCTTCGGCGCGCTGCACCGCGTCCGGCGCGGACTCGCTCATAGCGACTCCTCTGCCGCCTCGGCCGTCGGTGCAGGAGCGTCCTGCACCGGCACCTCCACACCGGGCGGACGGGGCCCGCGATAGTCGGGCCCGTACGCGCCGGGCGACGGACGCCGGCGCCGCAACGGTGCGCTCACCCCGGGCGCCAGGCGCCTGGTGAACACCAGGAACCCGGTGTGGCCCGTGGTCGCATGGCCCGGACGGATCGCCAGCCCTTCGGCGTGCCACTGCCGCGCGGTCAGTTCACTGGCGGCCGGCTCGGTGAAGCCGCCGTGGGCGCGCAGGGTGTCCATGGTGCGGCCCAGTTGCGTGGTGGTCGCCACGTAGCAGCAGAGCATGCCGCCCGGTTCGAGTACACCGCCGACGGCGTCGATGCACTCCCAGGGCGCCAGCATGTCGAGGATCGCCCGATCGATGGGTTCGGGACCGAGGTCGGCGACCAGGTCGCCGATCCGCAGCTGCCACGCCGGATGCGGCCCACCGAAGAACGTCTCGACGTTGCGCTGGGCGGTCGCGGCGAAGTCGGGACGCCGCTCGTAGCTGTACAGCGTGCCGGACGCGCCGATGCTGCGCAGCAGGTGCATGGTCAACGCGCCCGAGCCGACGCCCGCTTCGAGCACCCGCGCGCCTGGGAAGATGTCGGTCTGGACCAGAATCTGGGCGGCGTCCTTGGGGTAGATCACCGCGGCGCCGCGCGGCATCGACACGGTCCATTCCTCGAGCAACGGACGGAAGGCCACGTACGCCATGCCGCCGGCCGAGGTGACCACGGTGCCGTCCGGAGCCTCGATCAGGTCGTCGTGCCGGATCGCACCACGGGTGGTGTGAAAGGTGCCACCCGGCACCAGCAGCACCGAATGCCGCCGGCCCTTCGGATCGGTCAGCGTGACGCGTTCACCCGGCCGCAGTGGCCCGGTGTGCACGCCGGTCAGTTCCGCCATCTCGCCCCCCACAACGCCAGTTGCCAGCCCGGTCCGAGCGCTTCGCCGACCAGGTCCACTCGGTCGCCCAGAAACAGCACCCCGTCGACCTCGGCGATCGGCACCACGGTGGCATCGACAGCGGCCTGCTTCTGAATCTCGCTCAGCGCAGGCAGTTGCACGTCCTCTTTGCTGGATGAGCGAATGCGCTCCTCCAGCTCGGCCAGCTTGCTGGCACTGCCCGGCAGCGGATTCTTCAGGTAATCCTGCAGCCAGCCCAGCGCCGTGTTCACCTGTGGCGCGCTGTCACGCAGTTCGAGATCGGCCCGCTCGCCCTCGGTGACCAACCGGACGGTGATGCCCAGCCGGTCCTGCAGCCGGCCGCCGACCTGACGGGCCAGGTCACCCATGCCGGGTGCCGAGTTGGTGAACCTCAACGTGAGGCTGATGCCCTTGGGCAGGGTCGGCACCTCAGGGTTGCCGCCGACCGGAAAGCTGTCGGTGTGGCCCGGGTCGATGCTGGGCACGATCGAGGTGGCCGTCCGGTCGTCCTGCAGTGCCAGCGCGATGGCCCCCCGCAGCGTGGCGTTCGAGCGGTAGGTGCTGTTGGGCAGCCAGGCCAGCCGCTGCTGCACGGCGCCGGTGAGGCCCCACCGATAGAACGCCGGACGCTCGCTGTCGGCGAGCGCCTCGCGGATGCGTGCCTGCAGCCGCTCGACCGCGGCCGGGCTCAAGGTGCGCCACACGATCTCGACCTGCTGGTCGATGAGCGCCTGCTCGGCGGTCGGCGAATCGGCCCAGGTGATGCGGATCTTCGGCATGTCGGTGCCGAGCGGCCCCACGTACTTGTCGAACTTCACGATGCTCAGTCCACGGCTGTCCCAGGCGTCCAGCGAGTAGGGGCCCGAGCCGATCGGCATCTGGGTGACCGGTCGCACCTTGGTCGCCGAGTACGCCTCCTCGTCCACAACGGACGCCGCCGGCGCGGCCAGGCCGTAGCCGAACTGGTTGTCGGGGTACTTCAACCGAAACCGGACCGTCCAGGCGTCCGGGGTCTCGATGGTGCGCAGTGCGCCGAGCAGCGACAGCTGGGCCGGGGCGAGCCGCAGGGCACGCTGCAGGCTGAACCTGACGTCGGAACTGGTCAGTTGGTGCCCGCTGGAGAACACCACGTTGCGGGGCAGCGAGCATTCGAAGATGGTGGGTGCGGTGTAGAGGCACTCCTTGGCCAGGTCGGGCTTGAGCAACTGCGTGCTCGGCTGAACAAGCATCAGCCTCTGGTAGAGGTCGAGCACCACCATGGCGTCGGAGTCGTTGCGCACCCCGGCGGGGTCGGTCGTGGTGGCCTTCTGCGCCGTCATGACGGTGAACACCCGGTCCGGGGTCGGCGTGGTCACAGTCGTGGTCGGCAGCGGTTGCGGGGTTCTGATGCAGCCGCTCGCAGCGAGCACCAGAGTGCACGTGGTGAGCAGAGCGAGCAGCGACCGGGCGAAGGAGGACAGGGACACCGGTAGCACCCCCCCAGGGTAGAGCTTCCGGCCGGTGGGCGCCGATCCCGAGCCTCGGGCGCCACCCTCGCGTACAGTGACCCAGTTGATTACCACGAAGGATGGCACCGTGAGTTCTGACCTCCTCACACCGATCCCCCCGAGCGCGGACGCGGCCGAGCTACGTCCCGACGCCACCGAGCAACTGCGTGCCGCCCTGGAGACCCGGCTGCACTTCTTGGACGGGGCGATGGGCACCGTGATCCAGCGGTTCACCCTGGACGAGGCCGACTACCGCGGCGAGCGGTTCGCCGACTGGGGCCAAGACGTCAAGGGCAACAACGACCTGCTGTCGCTGACGCAACCCGCGATCATCGCGTCCATCCATCGCAGTTATCTGGACGCCGGTGCCGACTTCATCGAGACCAACACCTTCAACGCCCAACGCATCTCGCTGGCCGACTACGGCATGCAGTCGTTGGCGTACGAGCTGAACCTGGCCTCGGCGCGGCTGGCCCGGGCGGCCTGCGACGCGGTCACGGCCGAGGATCCGACCCGGCCGCGCTACGTGGTGGGTGCACTGGGTCCGACCAGCAAGACCGCGTCCATCTCGCCCGATGTGAACGACCCCGCCGCCCGCAACGTGCAGTACGCCGACCTGGTGGAGGCCTATCTGGAGCAGGCGAACGGCCTGGTGGACGGCGGCGCCGACATTCTGCTGGTCGAGACCATTTTCGACACGCTCAACGCCAAGGCCGCGATCTTCGCCCTGGAAACCCTGTTCGAGCAGCGGGCGCGGCGCTGGCCGGTGGTGCTGTCCGGCACCATCACCGACGCCTCCGGACGCACCCTGTCCGGCCAGGTCACCGAGGCGTTCTACAACTCGATCCGGCATGCCAGGCCGCTCGCGGTGGGGCTGAACTGCGCGCTCGGCGCGGCCGAGATGCGTCCGTACGTGGCCGAGTTGGCGCGGGTGGCCGACTGCTTCGTCAGCTGCTACCCCAACGCCGGGCTGCCGAACGCCTTCGGTGAGTACGACCAGACGCCGGCCGAGATGGCGGCCATCGTGACCGGCTTCGCGACCGACGGCCTGGTGAACATTCTGGGCGGCTGCTGCGGCACCACCCCCGAGCACATCGAGGCGATCGTCGCCGCCGCCCGTGACGCCGCCCCCCGCACGCCCGCCACACCCCGTCCGGCGATGCGGCTGGCCGGACTGGAGCCGCTCACCATCACCGAGGACGCGCTGTTCGTCAACGTCGGCGAGCGCACCAACATCACCGGCTCGGCACGCTTTCGCCGGCTGATCACCGAGGGCGACTACCCCACCGCGCTGGACGTCGCCCGCCAACAGGTCGAGAACGGCGCCCAGGTGATCGACGTCAACATGGACGAGGGCATGATCGACGGCGTCGCCGCCATGGACCGGTTCTGCAAGCTGATCAGCTCCGAGCCCGACATCTGCCGGGTACCGGTGATGGTCGACTCGTCCAAGTGGGAAGTGATCGAGGCCGGCCTGCGCTGCCTGCAGGGCAAGCCGATCGTCAACTCGATCTCGATGAAGGAGGGCGTCGAGCCGTTCATCGAGCACGCCAGGCTGTGCCGCAAGTACGGTGCCGCGATCGTGGTGATGGCCTTCGACACCGACGGCCAGGCCGACACCCTGCAGCGGCGCAAGGACGTCACCGCGCAGGCCTACCGCATTCTGGTCGACGAGGTCGGCTTCCCGGCCGAGGACATCATCTTCGACCCCAACATCTTCGCCATCGGCACCGGCATCGACGAGCACGCCAACTACGGCGTCGACTACATCGAGGCGACCCGCTGGATCAGGCAGCACCTGCCCGGCGCACAGATTTCGGGCGGGGTCTCCAACGTGTCGTTCTCGTTCCGCGGCAACAACCCGGTGCGCGAGGCGATCCACGCCGTGTTCCTCTACCACGCGGTCGCCGCGGGCATGAGCATGGGCATCGTCAACGCCGGCGCGCTGGTGGTCTACGACGACATCGACGCCGACCTGCGCGAGCGCATCGAGGACGTGGTGCTCAACCGCCGCGCCGACGCCACCGAGCGGCTGCTCGATGTTGCCGCCGCCTTCAACACCACGGGCGCGCCGGTCGAAGAGGTGCAGGCGCAGTGGCGCTCGCTGCCCGTCCGCGAACGCATCACGCACGCCCTGGTCAAGGGACTGGACGAGCACGTGGTGGCCGACACCGAAGAGCTGCGGGCCGAACTCGCCGCCACCGGTGGACGTCCCCTTGACGTCATCGAGGGCCCGCTGATGGACGGCATGGGCGTGGTCGGCGACCTGTTCGGGCAGGGGCGGATGTTCCTGCCGCAGGTGGTGAAGTCCGCCAGGGTGATGAAGAAGGCGGTGGCGCACCTGGTGCCGTTCATCGAGGCCGAGCGACAGCCGGGCGATGCCGCCTACAGCAACGGCACCATCGTGATGGCCACGGTCAAGGGCGACGTGCACGACATCGGCAAGAACATCGTCGGCGTGGTGCTGCAGTGCAACAACTACGACGTGATCGATCTGGGCGTGATGGTGCCGGCGCAGAAGATCCTGGCCGCCGCCGCCGAGGCGAACGCCGACATGATCGGCCTCTCGGGCCTGATCACGCCGTCCCTGGACGAGATGGCGAACTTCGCCGCCGAGCTGCAACGGCTGGGGCTGAAGCTGCCGCTGCTGATCGGCGGCGCGACCACGTCCAGGGCCCACACGGCGGTGAAGATCGCGCCCCGCTACGAGGGACCCGTGGTGTGGGTGAAGGACGCCTCCCGCTCGGTGCAGACGGCGTCCGCGCTGCTGTCGGACGAGAAACGTCCCGATTTCATGGCCGAGGTGTTCGGCGACTACGAATCGATCCGTGAGCGGCACGCCGCCAAGCGCAACGAGCGTCCGCTGCTGAGCTACCAGCAGGCGCTGGCCGAGCGCACCCCGATCGACTGGACGGGGTATCTGCCGCCGCGGCCCACGATGCTCGATGACGAACCGATCCGCACCCTCAACCGTTACCCGCTGGACGACCTGCGCCGCTACATCGACTGGCAGCCGTTCTTCAACGCCTGGGAACTGAAGGGCCGCTACCCCGACATTCTGAACAACCCGGCCTCGGGCGAGGCGGCCCGCAAGCTGTTCAGCGACGCCCAGGTGATGCTTGATCGGGTGATCGACGAGGGCTGGTTGCAGGCCAACGGCGTGGTGGGCTTCTTCCCCGCCTCGTCCGTCGACGACGACCTGCACGTGTACACCGACGAAACCCGTAGCCAGGTGGCGTTGCGGCTGCATCACCTGCGGCAGCAGGGACATCACCGCGACGGCGTGCCGAACCGGTCGCTGGCCGACTACGTGGCGCCCGCGACCACTGGGTTGCGCGACTGGGTGGGTGGCTTCGCGGTGACCGCGGGTCTCGGGGCGTCCGAGCGGGTGAAGGCGTTCAAGGACGCCCTGGACGACTACAGCGCGATTCTGCTCGAATCCCTCGCGGACCGGCTGGCCGAGGCGTACGCGGAGCGGCTGCACGAGATCGTCCGGCGCGAGCTGTGGGGGTACGCCGCCGATGAGGACCTGCCGAACGACGATCTGATCGCCGAGCGCTACCGGGGCATCCGTCCGGCGCCGGGGTATCCGGCCTGCCCCGATCACACCGAAAAGGCCACGCTGTGGCAACTGCTCGACGTCGAGGCGCGCACCGGCATGCAGCTCACCGAGTCGATGGCCATGTGGCCGGGGGCGTCGGTGTCCGGCTGGTACTTCAGCCATCCCGACAGCCGCTATTTCGTGGTCGGGCGGCTGGGCCGCGATCAGGTCGAGAGCTACGCGGCCCGCAAGGGCTGGACGCTGGCCGAGGCCGAGAAGTGGTTGTCGCCCAACCTGGGCTACGACCCGGTGGACTGATCGCCGCTCGAGCTCATCGACACCCCACCTCATCCCGGCTGCCTCGTCATCCCGGCGAATGCCTCGTCATCCCGGCGGGCCCTCGTCATCCCGGCGGGCCCTCGTCATCCCGGCGGGCCCTCGTCATCGCGGCGAATGCCTCGTCATCCCGGCGAGGCCTCGTCATCCCGGCGAACGCCGGGATCTCCGCCCGTTCAACCCAACCCCCGTCATCCCGGCGAACGCCGGGATCTCCGCCCGCTCAACCCAACCCCCGTCATCCCGGCGAATGCCGGGATCTCCGCACCGAGTTCGTTACGTTCGCTTCGAGGTCAGATCCCGGCTTCCGCCGGGATGACGAGTGGGGGCTCCCCTTGGTCGAGCGTGTGGCCGCGGCGCTTGACCGTAGCGTTCGCTACGGGGTCAGATCCCGGCGTTCGCCGGGATGACGAGTGGGGGCCGGGATGACGAGCGGGGGCCGGGATGACGAGTGGGGGCCGGGATGACGAGTGGGGGCAGGGATGACGAGCGTGGGCTCTCGTTGGACGACCTTGTCGAGACCCAAACGTCCCGATGAACACGATCCCGAACACCGTCATCCCGGCGGACGCCGGGATCTTCGCAGGATGCGCGCGCGGTGACTCCAGCGACTTGCCGCACTACGGCATGATCGGGTGATGGACGACTACCTGTGGGTATTGAAGGACAGCGAACGTGACCTGATCCGCGAACTCGAGCCCGAGCGGCTCAACGCGCTGGAGGAGGACGAGTTGCTGAACCTGCACAAACGCGTACGCCGCGCCCGTAACAAGCACACCACCAACTACCGCCGAAAGGCCGCCCGTACGGTGCAGCAGACGGGGGGTCGCGGTGCGGCACATCCCAAGGGCGCCAAGGACCGGCTGCGCGCCGAGGCGTTCGAGGAGGCGCTGTCGATCGTCTCCGCGCGGCTGGCGAAGCTCGCCCACCAGCAGTCCGCGGCGTTGAAGAAGCAGCGTCTGGCGCAGGCCAGGGCCGGACGATCCACCGGTCCCGGCAGCGATGACAACGCCTCGGCCACGTCGTCGGCCGGCCGGGCACGCACCCATGCGAAGACGACGGGCGGCGTCAAGCGTGACGCGTCCAGCACTGCGGCGGGCGCCCGGCGGCAGGCGAAGAAGGACGCCCGCTGACCTTCGTCCGAGGCGTGTTCGCCATAGTCGTCACCGGTGACGGCAGCCCGCCGGCCGCTGCCCGAACCGGCGACGGAACCCCGCCAGTGGGTGAGTAGCATGGCCGCCATGGCAGAGGTGACGTCGTTGAAGAACCTGCGCCGACCGGCGGTGGTGGCCGCGTTCGGCGGCTGGAACGACGCCGGCGACGCCGCCAGTGGCGTGATCGACCACCTCGCGGCGCTGACGTCCGCACGGCTGGCGTTCGCCATCGATCCCGACGACTACTACGACTTTCAGGTGAACCGGCCGACGGTGACGGCGACCTCCGGCGGCGAGCGCACCCTTCAGTGGCCGACCACCGAAGTGCTGGTGGCGCCGCTGGCCGAACGCGACCTGGTGCTGATCGGCGGGCCCGAACCCAACTTTCACTGGCGCGCCTTCGCCGGCTCGCTGATCTCGGCGATCCGCACCATCAAACCCGAGATCGTGGTGCTGCTCGGCGCCATGCTGACGGACGCTCCGCACTCGCGGCCGGTGCCGGTGCACGGCACCGCCTCGACGCAGGACCTCGCCGACTCCCTGGGCCTGGAGGTGTCGACCTACGAGGGCCCCACCGGCATGGTCGGCGTGCTGGCGTCCGATTGTGCCGTGGTGGGCGTGCCGACCGCGTCCCTGTGGGCCTCCGTGCCGCACTATGTGGCCGAGCCGCCCAACCCGAAAGCCACGCTGGCCCTTCTCGATCGGCTCGAGGATCTGCTCGACACTCCCCTCGACCCGGGCGATCTGGCCGAGCAGGCGGCGTCCTGGGAGACGCAGGTGAACGATCTGGCCGCCGAGGACAGCGACATCTCCGCCTACATCAGCGCGCTCGAGGAACGCCGCGACGAGAACCAGCCCGAGCCCGAGGGGGACGTGATCGCCGCCGAGATCCAGCGCTACCTGCGCCGGCGCAACCAGCCGCCGGGGCACGGACAGCGCTGACAGACGTCAATCTCGCCGTCCGCTCACCCCTTGGTCGGCATCGGGCTCAGAAGCCACCCCAGCCCGCTAGTTTCGCGTTCCAGCCGGGATCGCGGCGCAGGGTGCGGCCGTCGAGGGTGAGCACCGGGCACACTCCCCTGATGGACGAGGCCAGCCACACCCCGTCCGCAGAGAACAGATCGGTGGCAGCGATCAGCGCATGCTCGGTGGGCACCCCCACGCCGGCCGCCCGGGCGAACACCTGCCGCGTGGTGACCGAGTCGAGAATGCCGGTGTCGCCGGTCGGTGTGGTGGTGAGGCGTCCATCGCGCAGCACGATCACCGCCGACGTGGGGCCCTCCAGCGCGTAGCCGTCGCTGCTGACGAACAGCGCGTCGTCGTCACCGGACGCCTCGGCCGCGCGTTTGGCCGCGCTGTTCACGGCGTACGACAGCAGCTTCACCCCGCCCAGCAGCCACGGGGCGTCCGCGAACGCGTCACTGGCGTAGCCACGGGCGAGCAGCCGCACCCTGATGCCGGCCCGTGCGCGGCGCATCGCGGCCAGGTTCAGCTCGGTCACGGTGAGGAACCCGGACGGACGGTGCGGGGCCGCCTCCGTGCCGCGGGTCAGCACCAGCTTGAGCACCGCCTCCGGTGCCGGTGCCCAGGCGTTCGCGGCCTCGGCGATCAGCGCCCGCCACCCGGGTTCGTCGAACGGCAGCTCCAGGGTCGCGGCCGAGTGCGCGAAGCGCTCCAGGTGCTCATCGAGATGCTCGGCGACGGCCTGGGTTCCCCCGCCCAGCAGGCGCATGGCATCGAAACAGCCGTCGCCCCGGACCAGGCCGAGGTCGTCCGCGGTCGCGATCGGCTCGGCGGCGGGCACCACCCCGCGGCCGAGAACGGCGACCAGTTGCCGGCTCAATGGGCGCACGCGGCGATGGCCTGCTCGCGCAGGGCGATCACCATCGCATCGGGATTCTCGGCGGAGTACACGGCCGAGCCGGCCACGAACGTGTCGGCGCCCGCCTCGGCACAGCGTTCGATCGTGTCGACGGATACGCCGCCGTCCACCTGCAGCCAGATGTCGCCGCCGGTGCGGGCGATCAGTTCGCGGGTGCGACGGATCTTGGGCAGCACCAGGTCGAGGAACTTCTGCCCGCCGAAGCCGGGCTCGACGGTCATCAGCAGCACCATGTCGAGTTCGCCGAGCAGGTCGGCGTAGGGCTCGATCGGCGTGGCCGGCCGCAAGGCCATGGAGGCCCGCGCCCCCAGGCTGCGCAGTTCGCGGGCCAGCTTGATCGGGGCGTCCGACGCCTCGACGTGAAAGGTGACCGATTCGCAGCCGGCGTCGGCGTAGCCGGGCGCCCAGCGGTCGACCTCGGCGATCATCAGGTGAATGTCGAGAAACGCGGTGGTGCCCGCCCGGATGCTCTCGACCACCGGCAGGCCGAGGGTCAGGTTGGGCACGAAGTGGTTGTCCATCACGTCGATGTGCACAGCGTCGGCGCTGGGAATGCGGGCGATCTCGCCGCTGAGGTTCGCCAGATCAGCGTTCAGAATGCTGGGTGTGATCCGCATCGTCATGCGTTCGACCCTATTGGTTCGCACCGGTCTTGCGTAGCAGCGCCAGGAACATGGCGTCGGTGCCGTGCCGGTGCGGCCACAGCTGCAGGTAGGGGCCGAGGGCGGCGTCCGGCAGCTCGGGCAGCACCGATGCGGCGTCGACCGGCTCGACGCCTTCGGCCTGGTCGACGACCTCGACGGTCTCGCGCCGATGCGGTGAACAGGTGACGTAGGCGATCACTCCACCGGGCGCGGTCGCGTCGATGGCACCGGCCAGCAGGGCGCGTTGCAGGGGTACCAGGGCGTCCAGATCGGTGGGCTTCCGGCGCCACCTGGCCTCTGGACGCCGGCGCAGCGCACCGAGGCCGGTGCAGGGCGCGTCCAGCATCACCCGGGCGAAGGTGTTCGCGGGCCAGGCCGGACGGGTGCCGTCGGCGGCGATCACGACCGGCTTGGGGTCGGGGTAGGCGGCCAGCGCCTTGGCCACCAACAGGGCCCGGTGCGGTTGCAGTTCGCCGGCCAGCAGGGTCTGGTGCTGCTGCCGGGCGAGGCCGGCGAGCAGCGCCGCTTTGCCCCCGGGGCCTGCGCAGGTGTCGAGCCAGGGGCCGTCCTGGGCGTCGGCTCTGGCCAGCGCCCAGGCCACCAGCTGGGAGCCCTCGTCCTGGACGCCGGCCCGTCCCTCGCGCACGGCGGCGAGTGCGGCCGGGTTGCCGCTCGCGGCCACGCCGAACGGTGACCAGCGCAGCGGTTCGCCGCCCAGCTCGGCCGGATCGGCCAGGCCGGGGCGCACCACCAGGTGGGTGCTGGGCGGGGTGTTGTTCGCTGCGAGAGCCTGGGGCAGTTCGTGGGCCGGCAGCACGTCGGCGTAGGCGTCGATGATCCACTGCGGGTGTTGTGCCAGTAAGGCGTCCGCGTCGGCACGTTCGGCCCGCAGCCGCGCCGCCCAGCCGTCCGAATCGAGGGCGCCGACCTTGCGCAGGATGGCGTTCACCACGCCGGTGACCCGTTCGGACACGGCCGTCCGGGCCAGCTCGACCGTGGCCGCCACGGCGGCGCGGGTGGGCACCCGCAGCTCGAGCAGCTGGTGGGTGCCCAGCCGCAGCAGGTCGACCACGGCGGGCTGAAGGGTCCTGAGCTCCCGTGCGGAGGCCGAGGCGATGATCGCGTCGTAGAGGCCCTGGGCGCGGCAGGTGCCGGCGACCAGTTCGGTGGCGAAGGCGGCATCACGCGCCGACAGGCCGGCGGCGTGTTCGGCCAGGGCGAGGTTGGCGTAGGCGTTGTCGGCCGAGACGGCCCGCAGGGTACGAAACGCGGCGAGCCGGGCCGGGTCGGCCGGCGCACTGTGGCTACGGTGTTGTTTCGACGAGCGGGCCGGGGCAGCATCTACGGAACGCGAAGGTTCGTGCTTCGCTGTCGGACCACGATTCCTCTTCTCGCGACCGGTCACTCGAAGCCCCCCGGAACCTCGCCGAGGCCGCGTCCCCAATCGGCGGCCGGCATGGCGCGTTTACCGGCCGGTTGCACGGTGAGCAACTCGAGCACGCCGCGTCCCGTGCCGACGTGCACACTGCGCTTGTCGAGCCGAAGCTCGCCGGGGGCGAGCACCGTACCGGCGTGTGGCCGGGCCAGCAGCACCCGGAATCGGTCGCCGGCACGGGTCGTCCAGGCGATCGGGGTGGGGTTGCAGGCGCGCACCTGACGGTCGATGGCGGCAGCGGGCTGCGTCCAGTCGATGCGGGCGTCGGCGACGGTCAGCTTGGGGGCGAGGGTGACGCCCTCCTCGGGCTGCGGCGTCGCTTCTAGGGTGCCGTTCTCGATGCCCTCCAGCACCTCGATCAGCAGCTCGGCACCCCGGTCGGCGAGCCGGGCGAGCACGGCGCCGGCGGTCTCGGCACCACCCAACTCGGACGCCTCCTGCCGGTAGACCGGCCCGGCATCGAGCGCGGCCACCAGGTCGAAGACGGTGATGCCCGTGCGGGTGTCGCCGGCCAGGATCGCGCGTTGCACCGGAGCCGCCCCACGCCAGGCGGGCAGCAGCGAGAAGTGCACGTTCACCCAGCCGTGGGTGGGTACGGCCAGCACCGGGGACGGGATCAACGCCCCGTAGGCGACCACCGGACAGCAGTCGGGTCGCAGTTCAGCCAGCCGCCGGACGAAATCGGGCTCACTCGGTCGGGCCGGTTTCAGGGTTTCGACGCCGTGCCGGGCCGCCCACTCGGCAACCGGGCTGGGGACGAGCCGCTTGCTGCGGCCCTGTGGCGCATCGGGCCGGGTGACCACGGCCACCAGCTCGTGAGCTGAGGCGTCCAACGCGGTCAGGCTGGGCAGGGCGACCTCGGGGGTTCCAGCGAACACGACACGCACCGGGTCAGCCTAGTGGCGGGTTGCCCCGTCGGGCCGGCTAACCCGGGTCGTTGCTGCAGCCGGCCTGCAGCTCTGCCTCGGCGCGAGCTCGGGGCGCGACCAGCCGCCGCTCGCCACTTTGTTGTTGATATGGCTGGGCCAGCTGGGGGACCGTAACGGATCCGCCGATCTATGGTTGATATGAATACCTCCCGGGGGTATCGATATCAACCACAAAGTGGCGGTCGCTGCATAGGGGTGGCTCAGCTGCTCTGAGAGCCGCTCATAACAACCAGAATCCGGCGGTCGGCCATGTGATCGGCGCGCACAACGCCCGAACCGGGCTCAGCCAAGCTCAGCGACGCTCTCACAGGACCGCAGGGTCGACCCGCACCCGCAGGGAGCCGTCGTCCTTGTGAGCGGTTCGCGTGGCCTGCACCGCCTTCGCCGCAGCCACCAGTGCGCGGCCGTGCTCGAGCGGCACCCGCAGCATGGCGCGCAGCTCACCCTCGGCCAACGGCACCGGACCCAGCACAGCGGCGCCGGCTTCCAGGTGTAGCAGCCGCACCGCCTCGGTGACGCGTCGTGGGCGCCTTCGATGCCGACCAACTTCGAGGTGGGTGGAAACCCCGCCTCGGCGCGCTCGGCGAGTTCACGCCCGGCGAAGCCGACCGGGTCGAGCCGCACCAGGGCTTGGACGGCCCGCGCCCCCGAATCACCCACCAGCACCACCGTGCCGTCATGCTCGGCCCCCCGCACCAGGGCGACGGCCGCCAGCCACCGCCGCAGCGCCTCCTCGCCCGCGCGCAGGTCGGCCCGGGCGAGCAGCAGATCGGCATCGAGCAGCACCGCTGCCGCATACCCGGCGCTCGCCACGGGCTCTGCCCCCGGCGTGGCGATCACCAGGGCAGGCTCATCGCCGACCTCGGCCTCGCGCTGCTCGCCGCTGGATTGCACCACGCGGGTCTGCGGAAACGCGCGTCCGAGCTCTTCGGCGGTACGCACCACACCCACCCGCGGTGCCCGCAGTTCGGTGCTGCCGCAGTCGGGGCAGTGCCAGTCCGGACGAAGACCGCACACCCGGCACACCACGGCGGCACCCCGGGCGGATCGCTCACCGGCCAGCGGGTGACCGCAGGACGGACATCGCGCGATGGACCGGCACCGCCCACACGCCAACGCCGCGAGGTAACCTGCCCGCGGAACCTGCACCAGCACCGGACCGCGAGCCAAACCGGCCCGGATGGCGGTGAACACCTCGTGCGGCAGCCGGGAGTGGGCCGCCGGGTCGCGTTCGGCCGCGACATCGCTGAGCGACGTCACGTGCACCACCGGGCACGCCTCACGGCGCGCGGACGCCGCTGCCTGGAGTGGCACCACCCAGCCCCGCTCGGCGAGCGACTGGGTCTCGGCGGTGCGGCCGTAGCCCACGAACAGCAGACCGCACTGCTGCCGGGACGACCGCAGCGCCGCCACGACCCGGGCGTGCGGGTACGGCGCCCGCTGGTCCGACCAGGAGTCGTCACCGTCGTCATAGAGCGCGATCAAGCCCAGGTCGGCGACGGGTGCGAATGCGGCGGCCCGGGTGCCGAGCACCAGCCGCACCCCGCCGCGGGCAGCCGCCAGAAAGGCCCGGTAGCGGGCGGCCGGCCCGAGGTCGGCGGTGAGTGTGACGAAACTGCCGCGTCCGAAGGTCAGCTCGCAGCGCGCGGCGAGCCGCGCCAGGTCGGCGGCGTCCGGCACCAGCAACAGCGCCCCACGGTCGGCGCCCAGCGTGGCTGCCGCCGCCTCGACCATCGCGCCCACCCAGTCGCCCAACGGCTCAGACACCGGCGAGAGCGCGAGCGCGGCGCGGGGCGCCCGGCGCAACTGCAGGGCTTGGACGAATGACGCACCGTCTGCATACGCCGCCAGGGTTCGGCTGCCCGACGCGGCATGGGGCGGCGGATAGTCGGGTGGTGCCGCCTTCTCGGTCAGACCGTGCCGCGGCGGCACCGCCAGCCGGACCACGTCGGCGAACGTGCCTGCATAGTGATCGGCGACGGCCCGCACCACGTCTACGATCTCAGGCTTCAGCACCGGTTCGGACGAGGTCACCTTCAGCAGCGGCGAGAGTTCGCGGTCACTGGCGGACGTGGCGCCGGTCTCGATCACGAACCCGTCACGTTGGCGGCCGGCGAACCGGACCTTCACCCGGCAACCCGGCACCACCTGCTCGGCCAGCTCGACCGGGATCGAGTAGTCGAAGAACCGGTCCAGGTGCGGCAGCGGCATGTCGACCGCCACCCTAGCCACCCTCGCCTCTTCCATGTCCCCGATGCTAGGGGCCAGCACCGACAGCGCGCCGACGTGCACCTCGCACCACGAGTGGGGGCCCCGGCTCATTGCGCACGGACGAGCCCGCGCGACGAACCCGAGGGGCGCTTGGACGAGTGCATGCCGAGGAGGTGGGAGGTCTCAGCCAAGGCACCGGCGGACGAGGGTCTCGACCAGCAGGACGCGGCGGGCCGTCATTTCGGCGAACAGCGCGGACGGAACTGCGAAGCGGAGCGAGGGCTCAGCGCCGAGATCCCGGCGTTCGCCGGGATGACGGGAGCCGGAAGGGGGCACACGCGCAGCGCCGAGATCCCGGCATTCGCCGGGATGACGGGAGCCGGACGGGCGCACACGCGCAGCGGTCCGTCATCCCGGCGAATGCCGGGATCTCACCCAAGCCGAACCCAACGCAAGCGGGTCTCGACCAGCAGGACGGGGCGGTCCGTCATCCCGGCGAATGCCGGGATCTCACCCACGCCGAACCCAAACGCAAACACCAGGTCTCCATAAACGACGCGCCAAGCGCAACCGTGAAGCGGAGTGGGGGTGCACCCCGTCAGGGCGTGGTCGGGCGTCGGGCAACTCACCGGCGGAGCTTGCGGAGCCGCTGAGGCTGCCCGGGGCGGGACGGGGTGCATCCCCGCTCCGCGGCACCAGACGTAACCGGGCGTCCGGGCGTCCGGGCGGAGATCCCGGCATTCGCCGGGATGACGTGGTGCGGCCGGGACGACGAGGGCCCGCCGGGATGGTGATGCTGCGCCTGGAGATCCCGGCATTCGCCGGGATGACGGTCCCTCCGAGATGACGAGGGAGCCGGGATGACGAGGACCGCCGGGATGACGAGGACCGCCGGGATGACGAGGCCCCGGCGGTGACGAGGGCGGCCCGCTCAGCCTTTGACTGCTCCCGCCAGGGCGTCCGCGCGGTCGGTGCGCTCCCAGGTGAACTCGGGCAACTCGCGTCCGAAGTGGCCGTAGTTCGTGGTCAGCGAGTAGATCGGACGCAGCAGGTCGAGGTCGCGGATGATTGCCGCCGGCCGCAGGTCGAACACCTGCTGCACCGCGTCGACGATCTGCTGCAGCGGCACCTGCTCGGTACCGAAGCAGTCGGCGTAGAAGCCGACGGGGTGAGCGCGTCCGATCGCGTAGGCGACCTGCACCTCGCAACGGCTGGCCAGACCCGCGGCGACCACGTTCTTGGCCACCCAGCGCATCGCATAGGCAGCCGAGCGATCGACCTTTGAGGGGTCCTTGCCCGAGAACGCGCCGCCCCCGTGCCGGGCCCTGCCGCCGTAGGTGTCGACGATGATCTTGCGTCCGGTCACGCCCGCGTCGCCCATCGGCCCGCCGATGACGAACTTGCCGGTCGGGTTGACGTGCACGTTCAACCCATCGGAGGTCACGTCGTAGCCGGCCAGCACCGGCTCGATCACCTCGCGAATGATGCCCGGCCGGATGTCGTGGTCGTACGAGGCCGCCTCGGTGTGCTGGGACGACACCACCACGGTCTCGACCGCCACCGGGCGATCGCCGTCGTAGGCGATGGTCACCTGGGTCTTGCCGTCGGGCAGCAGGAACGGCAGCACCCCGTCGCGGCGCACCGCGGTGAGCCGCTCGGACAGCCGGTGCGCGATGTCGATCGGCAGCGGCATCAGCGTCGGCGTGTCGGTGCAGGCGTAGCCGAACATCAGGCCCTGATCGCCGGCGCCCTGGGCGTCCAGCGCGTCGCCGGAGCCGCCTTCGCGGTGCTCGCCGGCGTCGTCCACACCCTGGGCGATGTCGGGCGACTGCGCCCCGATCGACACCAGCACACCGCAGGACGCCCCGTCGAACGACTTGTCGGACGAGTCGTAGCCGATCTCGAGGATCCGCTTGCGGGCGAGTTGCGCGATGTCGACGTATCCGGCGGTGGTCACCTCACCGGCCACGTGCACGGTGCCGGTGGTGACCAGCGTCTCGACCGCCACCCGGCTGCCGATGTCCTGCGCAAGCAGCGCATCGAGGACGGCGTCCGAGACGGAGTCGGCGACCTTGTCGGGATGCCCCTCAGTGACGGACTCCGAAGTGAACAAGCGGTTCATGCAACTACCCCTCTGGTGTCAGTGATCGCGTCGAGAATGCGATGCGCGATGAAATTCTTGTTACCACTGGCTCGCTCGACCACACCGGAGCGGTCCAGAATGGTGACGGCGTTCTCGGCGGCGCCGAACACCGCTCCCCCGCTGACGTCGTTGAGCACCAGCAGGTCGCAGCCCTTGCGAGCGAGTTTGGCGCGGCCCAGCCGCAGCAGTTCGTCGTCGCTGCCCGCGGTCTCGGCGGCGAAGCCCACGATCACCTGGCCCTCGTGGCGTGCCTTCACCAAGGTGGCGAGCACGTCGGTGGTCTGGGTGAACTCGACGGTCAGGCCCTCGGCCCCGCTCTTCTTCAGCTTCAGCTCGCTGGTGTGCGCCGGGGTGAAGTCGGCGGGCGCGGCCGCCATCACCAGCACCTCGGACGCCGGTGCGAGCGACGTCATGGCCTGCGCGAGTTCAGCGGTCGAATCGACCCGCAGCACCTCGACGCTGCCCGGGATCGCGGCGCTGATCGCGGCGGCGACCACGGTGACCTCGGCTCCGCGCAGTGCGGCGGCACGGGCGATCGCGAGCCCCATGCGTCCGGAGCTGGCGTTGGTCAGGTGCCGCACCGGGTCGAGTGCCTCGCGGGTACCGCCGGCGCTGACCGCGAGCCGCACCCCGGCGAGATCGCGACGGCGAACCACCTCGACCACCCCCGCGTCGAGCAGGGACAGCGCCACCTGTTCGATCTCGCCCGGCTCAGGCAGCCGGCCGGGCCCGGTGTCGGCGCCGGTGAGCCGTCCGGAATCGGGGTCGAGCACCACCACGCCGCGTTCGCGCAGGGTGGCCACGTTGCTCTGCGTGGCCGCATGCAGCCACATTTCGGTGTGCATGGCGGGCGCCATCAGCACCGGACAGGTGGCGGTGAGCAGCACGTTGGTCAGCAGGTCGTCGGCCCGTCCGGACGCGGCACGGGCCAACAGGTCGGCCGTCGCCGGGGCCACCACGACGAGGTCGGCGCCCCGTCCCAGCGCCACGTGCGGCACCTCGTGGGCGTCGGCCCACACCTCGGTGTGTACCGGACGGCCGGACAGCGCCGCCCACGTGGGCGCGCCGACGAACTCGAGCGCGTTGGCGGTCGGGACCACGGTCACCTCATGGCCGGCTTCGGTGAACAGCCGCAACAACGAGCAGGCCTTGTACGCGGCGATGCCGCCGGCGACCCCCAATAGGATGCGGCTCATCTGATGGTGCCGGCTCAGGCCAGGTCGTCGCTGAACGGATCCAGATCGTTGAACGCGGGGTCGGCCTCAGCCTCGGCGCGGGCGGCCGCCTCGGCCTCCGGATCGATCTGGGTGCACTCCAGCACGCCCGCGTTCACCTCGCGCAGCGCGATCGACAGCGGCTTCTCTTGCACGCCGGTGTCGACCAGCGGGCCCACGTTCTCGAGCAGGCCCTCGCCCAGCTGGCTGTAGTAGGCGTTGATCTGCCGGGCGCGCTTGGCGGCGAACAGCACCAGGCGGTACTTCGAGTCGACCCGCGTCAGCAGCTCGTCGATCGGCGGGTTGGTGATGCCCTCGGGTGTGCTCAACGAATGTGTACTCAACGATGACCTTCGGTTCGTGCGGCGCGCGGCAGCGGTTCAATGCGGCGCCAACGGGTGATTTCGAGGCGGGTGGTTCGGCCTGCAGACATCACAAGCCAAGCAAGCTTACCAACTCATCGACCGCAGTACCCAAATCGTCGTTGACGACGACGTGGTTGAACTCGTCCGCAGCGGCCAGTTCGCCGCGGGCGGTGACCAGCCGCCGCTCGCGCTGTTCGGCGGTTTCGGTGCCCCGACCGACCAGGCGGTTGACCAGTTCGTCCCAGCTGGGCGGCGCGATGAACACCAGCCGGGCCTGCGGCAGCCGCTGCCGCACCTGACGGGCACCCTGCAGGTCGATCTCGAGGATCACCCGCTCACCCCGTTCGACGGCGGCGCGGACGGGGGCGGCCAGCGTGCCGTAGCGGTCGCGTCCGTGCACCACCGCCCACTCCAGCAGCCCGTCGGTCTCGACCAGTTCGTCGAAATCCGCATCGTTGATGAACCAGTAGTGCTCGCCGTTACGCTCACCGGGACGGGGCGGACGGGTGGTGGCCGAGACCGACAGCCACACTTCGGGATGCAGAGCCTTCAGAGCCCTGGTGACGGTGCCCTTGCCTACGGCCGTGGGGCCGGAGATGACGGTGACATCACCGCTCACCGAACTCGGCCTTCAGGCCGGCGAGCTGATGCCGGCCCAGTCCGCGGATACGCCGATTGGCGGCGATGTCGTAGCGCTCCATCACCAAGGTGGCGCGCTTGTCGCCCACCCTGGGCAACGCCTTGAGCAGGTCGACCACCTTGACGTGGGCCAGCACCTCGTTGCCGGCGGCCTCGTCGAGAGCCTGCGCCAAGGACAACTCCCCCGACCGCACCCGCGCCTTGAGTGCCGCGCGTGCACGACGTGCCTCGGTGGCGGCCGCCCGGGCCGCCTGCAACTGCTCGGTCGTCAGTTGGGGTATCGCCACGGTGACCTCCGGCCGCTCGCCCTGCGTTGGTTTGCCACAATTTACAAGCAAACCAACGTTGTGAACACCCTTGCGGGCCCGCATTTCATGGGGTTTGGACGGCTGCGGCCAGCAGCCTGTCGACCCGGTCGTGCAGGGCGGCTGCGTCCGGCCCGGCACCGATCACGTCGCGGCTGACCGCCGGCAGCACCACGTCGACCGCGTCGCCGAACAGCGCAGGCAGGTCTTCGATCCGGCCGCCCTGAAAGCCGATGCCGGGCACCAGGATCGACGCGTTGAACCCCGACACGTCGCAACCCAGGTCGTTGTGGGTCCCGCCGACCACCAGACCGATCGCCGCCTGCCTGGACGCCGCGTTGGCGCTGCTCGCAGCGTCGATGATCTCTTGCGCGACCGAGCCCTCGTGGTCCTCGCCGAGCGCCAGCTGCACCAGATGGCCCTCCGGGTTGGACGTGCGGGCCAGCACGTACACGCCCCGTCCGAACCGGTGCGCCGCATCGAACGCGGGCTGCAGCGAACCGAAGCCGAGGTAGGGCGACACGGTGATCGCATCGGCGGCCAGCGGGGCCCCGTCCACCAGGTAGGCGTCGGCGTAGGCGCCCATCGTCGAGCCGATATCGCCGCGCTTGACGTCGAGAATGCTCAACGCCCCGACCGCTTCGATGTCGCGGAGCACCCGCTCCAGCACGGCGATGCCGGCCGAGCCGTGCCGCTCGAAGAACGCCGACTGCGGCTTGAACACGGCCACCCGCTCGCCGAGCACCTCGACGATGCGGCGGGCGAAACGCTCGAGCCCGGACGGGTCGTCCGCCACCCCCCACGCCTTCAGCAACGGCGGGTGCGGGTCGATGCCGACGCACAGGTTGCCGCGCGCGTCGGTGCGTGCGTTCAACCGCTGCCAGTAGGTGCTCATGGCGTGCTCCTCGTCAGTGAGTGGCCCGGGTCGACGCTGCGTCGGGTCCATGCGTTGATCCGGGCCGGCAGCGCCGGCCCGGCGTAGATGAAGCCGGTGTAGAGCTGCACCAACGGCGCGCCCAGGTCGAACATCGCCGACGCGTCATCGGCGGTCATGATGCCGCCGGAGGCGATCACCGGCAGGTCGGTGTGCCGGGTCAGGTAGCCGACCACCTCGCGGGCGCGCACGCTCAGCGGTGCGCCCGACATGCCTCCCGCCTCGGCAGCCAGCGGCTGATCGGCCGGGTCGAGACCGTCGCGGGCCAGCGTGGTGTTGGTGGCGATCAGGCCGGCCACGCCGGCGTCCAGACCGGCCGCCAGCACCTCGTCGATCTGCGACTCGGTCAGGTCGGGGGCGATCTTGACGAACAGCGGCACCCGTCCGGCGGCCCGCTCGACCAGCGCCGTCAGCAACGCACCCAGGGCTCCTCCGTCCTGCAGGGTGCGCAGTCCCGGCGTGTTGGGGCTGGACACGTTGACCGCCACATAGTCGGCGTGCGGGGCCACCAGAGCGAGGGAGGTGAGGTAGTCGTCCACGGCGGCGTCGACCGGCACCACCTTGGTCTTGCCGATCGAGATGCCGATCGGAATGCCGGCCCCCTCGTTGCCGCGGTACACCCCCAGCAGCGACAACTCGTGGTGCAACCGCGCAGCCCCGGCGTTGTTGAACCCCATCCGGTTGATCAGCGCCTTCGAGCGCGGCAGCCGGAACACCCGTGGACGCTCGTTGCCCGGTTGCGGCTGCGCGGTCACGGTGCCCAGTTCGGCGAACCCGAAGCCCAGCGCCTGCCAGGCGAGCGCGGCGCGTCCGTTCTTGTCGAGACCGGCGGCCACGCCGACCCGGCCCGGAAAGCGGATGCCGGCGACGGTGACCGGCGCCCCGCGGCTGCCGGCCGCCAGCCGTGCCGCCCGGACCGCCAGCGGCGAATGGCTGAGCCGGGCCAGGTTGTCGATCATCGTTTCGTGGATCGCCTCGGGATCGCCGTGGTACGAACCGAACATCACCGGACGGACGAGGGCCCGGTAGCCCCCGTCGATCAGGCCGACCCGGGGATTCACGCGTCCATCATCGCGCCGAAGCCGTGGTGCCGGCGGCCAATTCGGCGCGCACGTCGGCGCTCCAGGCCTGCAGCGGACGCACGGTGAGCCCGCCGCGGCGCAGGGCCTCGATGCCCTGCACGGCGGCCGACAGTCCGGCAACGGTGGTGACGCACGGCACGTCGCAGAGGATCGCCGCCGACCGGATCTGCCAGCCGTCGCGGCGCGGATCGCCGCCCTCGGACACACCAAGCGGGGTGTTGAAGATCAGGCTGATCTCGCCGGCCATGATGGCCTGGACGACGGTCTTGGTGCCGTCTGCGCCCGGGCCTTGGGTCTCTTTGCGCAGCACCGTCACGTCGACGTCGTTGCGGCGCAGCACCTGGGCCGTTCCTTCGGTGGCATAGACCTTGAAGCCCAGGTCGGCCAGCCGTTTCACCGGGAAGATCGCGTGCCGCTTGTCGCGGTTGGCCACCGAGACGAACACCGAGCCCTCGGTCGGCACATCGCCGTAGCTCGCGGTCTGGCTCTTGGCGAAGGCCAGCCCAAAGGTGACGTCGAGGCCCATCACCTCGCCGGTCGACTTCATCTCGGGGCCGAGCAGGGTGTCGACCCAGGCGCCGTCGACGGTACGGAACCGGTTGAACGGCATCACCGCCTCTTTGACCGCCAGCGGCGCCGACTCAAGCGTCGCGGTGCCGTCGACGCCGGTGCGCAGGGTGCCGTCGGCGCGCAGGTCGGCGATCGACGCACCCAGCATGATGCGGGCGGCCGCCTTGGCCAGCTGGGTGTCGGTCGCCTTGCTGACGAACGGCACCGTGCGGGACGCCCGCGGGTTGGCCTCGAGCACGTACAGCACGTCGCCGAGCAGCGCGAACTGGATGTTGATCAGCCCCTGCACCCCGACCCCGCGGGCGATCGCCTCGGTCGCGGAGCGGATCCGGTCGATGGTCTCGTTGCCCAGGGTGATCGGCGGCAGCGTGCAGGCGGAGTCGCCGGAGTGGATGCCGGCCTCCTCGATGTGCTCCATCACGCCGCCCAGGTACAGCTGGGTGCCGTCGTAGAGGGCGTCCACGTCGATCTCGATCGCGTCGTCGAGGAACCGGTCGACCAGCACCGGCGAGTTCGGGGTGATGTGGGTGGCGCGCTCGATGTATCCGACCAGGGACGTGTCGTCGTAGACGATCTCCATGCCCCGTCCGCCCAGCACGTAGGAGGGCCGCACCAGCACCGGATAGCCGATGCCGTGGGCGATCTCGAGCGCATCCTCGGCCGAGGTGGCCATGCCGTACGCGGGAGCGGTCAGGTGGTTGTCGAGCAGAATCTGTCCGAACGCGCCGCGCTCCTCGGCCAGGTGGATGGCTTCGGGTGAGGTGCCGACCACCGGCACGCCGGCGTCCTTGAGCGCCTGGGCGAGTTTGAGCGGGGTCTGTCCGCCGAGTTGCACGATCACGCCGGCGACCGGGCCGGCGGCGGCTTCGGCGTGGTAGACCTCGAGCACGTCCTCGAGGGTGAGCGGCTCGAAGTAGAGCCGGTCGGAGGTGTCGTAGTCGGTCGAGACGGTCTCGGGGTTGCAGTTGACCATCACGGTCTCGTAGCCGTACTGCGACAGGGTCATGGCGGCATGCACGCAGGAGTAGTCGAACTCGATGCCCTGGCCGATCCGGTTGGGGCCCGAGCCGAGGATCAGCACCGCCGGCTTGGTGCGCGGCGCCACCTCGGTCTCCTCGTCGTAGGACGAGTAGTGGTACGGCGTGCGGGCGGCGAACTCGGCCGCGCAGGTGTCGACGGTCTTGAACACCGGACGAATGCCCAGCGCCCAGCGCACGCCGCGCACCACGTCGGTGCTCAGGTGCCGCAGCCGGGCGATCTGCTCGTCCGAGATGCCGTGCCGCTTGGCCAGCCGCAGCACGTCTGCGGTCAGTTCGGGGGCGTCGCGGACGTGGTCGGCGACCTCGGCGATCAGCTGCAGCTGGTCGAGGAACCAGGGGTCGATCTTGGTGGCCTCGAACAACTGCTCCGCGGTCGCGCCGGCGCGGAAGGCCTTCATCACCAGCACCAGCCGCCCGTCGTGCGGACGGGCGGCGGCGGCCAGCAGCTCGTCCGCGGTCTCGGTCAGGGGTGAGGTGAAGTCGAAGATCGCCTTCGGATCCTCCAGCGAGCGCAGTGCCTTGCCGAGGGCCTCGGTGAAGTTGCGGCCGATGGCCATCGCTTCGCCGACGCTCTTCATGTGCGTGGTCAGGGTGGTCTCGGCGGTGGGGAACTTCTCGAACGCGAACCGCGGCGCTTTCACCACCACGTAGTCCAGGGCCGGCTCGAAGGGGGGCGGGGGCCGGGGTCTGGGCGGCCGGGGTGATGTCGTTGGGGATCTCGTCCAGGGTGTAGCCGACGGCCACCTTGGCGGCGATCTTGGCGATCGGAAAGCCGGTCGCCTTGGACGCCAGCGCGGAGCTGCGCGAGACCCGCGGGTTCATCTCGATCACGATCATGCGACCGTCGGCGGGGTTGATCGCGAACTGGATGTTGCAGCCGCCGGTGTCGACACCGACCGCGCGGATCACGCCGATGCCGACGTCGCGCATGGCCTGGTACTCGCGGTCGGTGAGCGTCATCGCGGGCGCGACCGTGATCGAGTCGCCGGTGTGCACGCCCATCGGGTCGAGGTTCTCGATGGAGCAGACGATGACCACGTTGTCGGCCTTGTCGCGCATCACCTCGAGCTCGTACTCCTTCCAGCCCAGGATCGACTCCTCGATCAGCACCTCGGTGACCGGGCTGGCCGACAGGCCGGTGCCGGCGATGCGGTGCAGCTCGGCCTCGTCGTGGGCGAAGCCGGAGCCGACGCCGCCCATGGTGAAGCTGGGCCGCACCACCAGCGGGTAGCCGAGGTCGGCGGCGGCGGCCAGCACCTCGTCCATCGAGTGGCAGATGTGGCTGCGGGCGACCTCGGGGTTGGCGCCGGGAACGTCCAATGCCTGGACGATCTCTTTGAACTTCTCCCGATCCTCGCCCTTCTGGATGGCCTCGAACGAGGCGCCGATCAGCTCGACGCCGTACTTGGCGAGCACGCCGCGCTCGTGCAGCGCCACAGCGGCGTTGAGTGCGGTCTGCCCGCCCAGGGTGGCCAGCAGGGCGTCCGGACGCTCGGCGGCGATCACCTTCTCGAGAAAGTCGGGCTGGATCGGCTCGATGTAGGTGGCGTCGGCGAACTCGGGGTCGGTCATGATCGTCGCCGGGTTGGAGTTGACCAGGATCACCCGGTAGCCCTCTTCGCGCAGCACCCGGCAGGCCTGGGTGCCGGAGTAGTCGAACTCGCAGGCCTGGCCGATCACGATCGGGCCGGAGCCGACCACGAGGATCGAGCTGATGTCGGTGCGCTTCGGCATCAGTGCTCAGCCTGGCGTCGGGGCGCCGTGGGTGGGTGGGGGCGCGGTGCCATCACGTCGACGAAACGGTCGAACAGGTAGGCCGAATCGTGCGGGCCGGCCGCCGCTTCGGGGTGGTACTGCACCGAGAAGGCCAGCAGGTTGCCGGCGTCGTCGGTGAGTTCGAGGCCCTCGACGACGTCGTCGTTGAGGCAGATGTGACTGACCCGGGCCTGCCCCCAGCGAGTCGGGGTGGCGCGCTCGAGCGGGGCGTCCACGGCGAACCCGTGGTTCTGCGAGGTGATCTCGACCTTGCCCGTGCGAAGATCCTTGACCGGCTGGTTGATGCCGCGATGGCCGTATTTCAGCTTGTAGGTGCCGAAACCGAGGGCCCGGCCGAAGATCTGGTTGCCGAAACAGATGCCGAAGTAGGGGTAGCCCTCATCGAGCACGCCCTGCAGCAACCGCATCGGGGCGTCCGCGGTGGCCGGGTCGCCCGGGCCGTTGGAGAAGAAGACCCCGTCGGGGTTGATGCTGCGCAGTTCGTCCATGGTGGCGGTGGCGGGCAGCACGTGCACCTCGATGCCGCGCTGCGCCATGCGGGTGGGCGTCATGTCCTTGATGCCGAGGTCGATGGCCGCAACGGTGAGCCGCTTCTCGCCCACCGGCGCGATCACCTGGGCTTTTGACAGGGTGACGTCGGCGACCAGATCGGCGCCGGCCATGACGGGCGTCTGCAGCACCTTGGCGAGCAACCTGTCGGGGTCGAGCTCGGTGGTCGAGATGCCGACCCGCATCGCGCCGCGCTCACGCAGGTGCCGGGTCAGGGCACGGGTGTCGAGCTCGGCGATGCCGACCACACCCTGGTTGCGCAACTCGTCGTCCAGCGAACGGTTCGAGCGCCAGTTGGACCGCACCCGCGACAGGTCACGCACCACATAGCCGGCCACCCAGATGCGCCGCGACTCGTCGTCCTCGTCGTTCCAGCCGGTGTTGCCGATGTGCGGAGCGGTGGCCACCACCACCTGACGGTGGTAGCTCGGGTCGGTCAGCGTCTCTTGGTAGCCGGACATGCCGGTGCAGAACACCGCCTCACCGAAGACTTCGCCGGTGGCGCCGAAGGAGAGACCGCGAAAGGACCGTCCATCTTCGAGAACCAACAAGGCCGGGGTCTGTTCGCGTTCGAAGAAGCCTGAAGGCATGGGCGTCCTTTCCCCACCGAGAGCCGGTGGGCTCAAAACTGTCCCGAGGTTATCAAAGCCACGGCGAGCTCCACGACCACGCCGGATCGCGGGCGGCCGTCCGAAAAGTGCACGCCAGCCGCGGCGACACGCCCGCTGGCGGGCGTGTCACCTCGGCTGTCGTGCGGTTCTCTGACGAAAGTGCGGCCAATCGTGGGGGTGCACTCACAAAAGGGGGGTCAAAAAGTGCATTCAAGGGTATGGACACTTACTACGAACCGATCGCCGAACTGCTGCGCACCGAGGGCGGGGTGTTGGCCCGGCGCAACAACCTGACCATCCGGCATCAACTCGAGCACCTCGTGCAACAAGGACAGCTGCGGGCACTGCTGCCGGGCGTCTACACCGACCTCGAACCGACCTGGCAGGCCCGCATCCGCGCCGCGGGCATGTTTCGCCCCGATTGCGTGATCACCGGTGCGGCAGCCGCGGTCATGACCTGGTGGCCCGAGTGCCCGATCACAGCGGTCTGCGCTGCGACGAAGCAGCCGGTCCGCACGTGCGCCAAGGGATTCAACTGGGAGCGGCGTTCAATACCGGCGGACCTGGTCGTTGACTCCGGCGTTCTGCGCGTCGCGTCGCCGGCGCTGTCGGTGCTTGACCTGATACCGATTCTGGGGGGCGCGGTGATCGATGAAGCCCTGCGCCGGCAATCGGTCACCCTTGAGCACCTCGCTGAAGCGTTCCGGCAGACCCCGGCCCGGCCCGGCAATCGGCAGCGGGCTGCCCTGATCCACGATTCTCGCGATCGACCGTGGTCGCCCGCCGAACGTACCGCCCATCACCTGCTGCGGCAGGCCGGCATCAACGGGTGGCGAACCAATCGCCGGGTGATGGTCAAGGGTGTCGGCTACGTGGTGGATCTCGTCTTTCAGCAGCAGCGCGTCGCCGTCGAGATCGACGGCTGGAGCTATCACGGCAGTCGCGAGTCCTTCATCAAGGACCGCTGGCGCTACGCCCGGCTGGCCGCCGCGGGCTGGTGCGTGCTGCCGTTCGCGGCCAGCGAACTCGACGACGCACCGGACGAGTTCGTTGCGGTCGTTCGTGACGCGCTTCGCATGCGGGCGCAGGGCTGAGCTTCAGAGAATCGCACGTCAGCTTGAGCGACACC
Organism: Micropruina sp.; assembly: GCA_016711205.1. Taxonomy (GTDB): domain Bacteria; phylum Actinomycetota; class Actinomycetes; order Propionibacteriales; family Propionibacteriaceae; genus Micropruina. Next base: position 1,318,204 of record JADJTM010000001.1, read on the forward strand.
CCGCTGCCTCGGCGTGGTCGACGCGCCGAGCGTGCGGTTTTTGGACGCTGCTCACCAGCCGGCCGGGAGGGGGACCCGGCAGGCGGCCAACATGAGAATCGCTAGGGTCGGGTTATGACCGAGATCTCCGCACCGGCCATCCAGACCCCCGACGTTCCGCAGCCCACGTCGCTGCCGCGCGGGGTGACGGTGCGTCCGGCGGCACCCGGTGACGTCGCGGCCCTGGTCAGCCTGCTGCGCGGTGACGAACTCGCGGCCTCGGGTGAGAGTTCGATGACCGAGACCGAGGTGGCGGCGACGTTCGAGAGCTCCCGGGCGCGCGAGCGGCTGATCGGGCGGGTACTGGAGCGCGACGGTGCGCTGATCGGCCTGTGGCGGGTCGGCCGCAACTTCGACGCCAAGTACAGTTTCGCGATCGCGATCGACCGCAGGCTGCCCGCGCCGCTGGTGGACGAGCTGTGGCAGCAGGGCCTGCAGTGGTCCGAGGCGGTCGCCCTTTCGGTTGCCGCCGCCCGGGGCATCGACCGTCCGCGCGCCGACCTGTGGGTGTTCGAGAACGACGACCTGGCCCGACGGCACGCCGAGGCGGCCGGGTTCGAGCAGGTGCGCGCGTTCATCGAGATGCAGCTCGACCTACCCGGGTACGCCGCCCCGACCGGGGCTTCGGCGGTCACGTTGCGCCGCGCCGAGGTCACCGACGCCGGCAGTCCCGACCTGCGCGCCATGTACGAGGTGATCACCGAATCGTTCCGCGACCACTTCGACTTCACCGAGCGCACCTTCGATGACTGGGCCGAGTCGCGGTTGCAGGATCCGCTGCGAGCGCTCGATCACTGGTATTTCGCCGAGCTGGACGGGATGGTCGTCGGCGGCCTGGTCGGTCACAACGCCTACCTTCAAAGCGATGACGCCGGCTATGTCGCGAACCTGGGTGTGCTGCGCTCCGGACGCGGCCGAGGCGCAGCCAAAGCGCTGCTGCGGGCCAGCTTCGCCCGCTACGCCGCCGACGGACGTGCCGCGGTCAAGTTGCACGTGGATGCCGAAAGCCCCACCGGAGCGACCCACCTGTATGAGTCGGTGGGCATGTACCGGCGCATGGTCGGCTACGACTTTCACAAGTCGCTCGGCCCCACCGATTGACCCCGAGGGTCAGGACCGGCTCGCCTCGATGCGCTGCCGCGCGCGGGCGAGCAGGCCGTTGAGAAAGCCGGCCGAGTCGTCGGTACTGAGTTCCTGCGCCAACTGGACGGCCTGCTGCAGCACCACCTCGGCCGAGGTGGTGGCGTCCAGCAGTTCCCAGACGGCGATCCGGGCCAGGGTGCGATCGACCCGGGGCATGCGTTCCAGCGTCCAGTCGGCGACCAGGCAGCCGGCGATCAACTCGTCGATCTCACGTCGCCGGGCCAGCACGCCGTCGACCACGGTCGTGGTGAAGGCCCGCACCGGGGGGTCGGCCTCGGCGGTGTGCAGGCGCAGCACCTCACCGGCGTCCACACCCCGCAGGTCGGCCTCGAACAGCACGTCCAGCGCGCGCTTGCGGGCCTTGGTGCGCGACGAGCCGCGGGCGGGTGCCGGGGTCGGCACCGTTTCGATCAGTTCGGCCACCGTGCCGTCGGGCGTGGTGATGCGCTTGCGGGGGGCGTCCGCGGTGGTGACAGGGTCAGCGGGCAAGGGGGTCAGACCCGACCCAGGTAGCTGCCGTCGCGGGTGTCGACCTTGACCCGCTCCCCGGTGGTGATGAACAGCGGCACCTGAATCTGCAGGCCGGTCTCGACGGTGGCGGGCTTGGTGCCGCCGGTGGAGCGGTCGCCCTGCAGGCCGGGTTCGGTGTAGGTGACCTCGAGCTCGACCGAGGCCGGCAGGTCGATGTAGAGCGGGTTGCCCTCATGCAGCGCCACGGTGGCGGTCTGGTTCTCGAGCAGATACCCCTTGGCGTCACCCACGGTGGCATCGGGAATGATGAGCTGGTCGTAGGTGGCGGTGTCCATGAACACGTACCCGTCGCCGTCGTGGTAGAGGTACTGCATCTCGCGCCGGTCGACGGTGGCGGTGTCGACCTTGGTGTCGGAGTTGAACGTGCGATCGACCACCTTGCCGCTCAGCACATGCTTGAGCTTGGTGCGCACCACCGTGTTGCCCTTGCCGGGCTTGTGGTGCTGAAACCACAGCACCTGCCACAGCTGACCGTCGAGGTCGAGCACCATGCCGTTCTTCAGATCGTTGGTGGAAGCCACGTGGAAACCCTTCGTTCACCGCTTGCGAGCCGACCGCCCAGTCTAGCCGGGGGCCCCCGATGAGCACCAAACGAGGCGACCGGGAATGGGGACGGTTCCCTTCCCCGTCGGCACGCCTCGTCCCCGGCGCACGCGACCGGGAAAGGAACCGTCCCCATTACTCGCCGGTCACCCGATCCGGACGGCGGCGCGCAGCCACATCGGCGATCAGCGCCGCCCGGCGTTCCGAGGCGGGCAAGGCGTACTCGGTCACCAGGTCCGCCATCACCTCGGCACCCGCCCCGTCCAGGCCCCCGATGACACCACGGACGTCGTCGGGCGTGCGGTTCTGGCTGAGCTTGGCCTTGGCCTCGACGCGGGTCACCTGCAGTTGCAGCCCGACGATCGCCCGCAGTTGACCCCCGAGGTAGTGGGCGGGCATGTCGGCCATGCCGACCTCGGTTTCGTGCACCGCCATCAGACGCTGCACCGCCATCGTCGTCCAGGCCAGGTCGTCGTGCACGATCAGCCGGCCGTACATGTGCAGCGTGACGTAGTCCCAGGTCGGCACGTACTGGCCGGACTCGGCCGCCGAGGGGTACCACAGCGACGAGATGTAGTCGCTGGCCATCGTGATCACGAACAGCGCCTCGCCCTCGACCGCCTCGCGCCATTGCCGGTTCGGACGGGCCACGTGCAGCACCAGGCTGCCCTGTTCGCCCATGGCGCCGTCGAACACGTAGGGCAGGTGCGTGGCCAGCAGCCCGCTGGGCCCGTGCGTGATCAGGTCGCCCACCCCCGGCGCGGCCAGCATGCGTGCCTGCAGGTCGGCCGGCATGCCGAAGTGCCGTGGCGTGTACATCAGCGCGTGCTGAGCGCCATGAACGCCGCTTCGAGCACCGCCTCGTCCGGGCTCTCGACGATCCTGGCGCGAGCCAGCCCCTCGAGCACCACGAACCGCAGCGCGGACGCCCGGGTCTTCTTGTCCAGGTTCATCGCCTCACGCAATGCCGGCCAAGCCTCCGTCGGATACGAGGTCGGCAGGCCGAGCTCGTGCAGCAGCCGGTGATGCCGCTCGACGGTGTCGTCGTCCAGCAGACCCAGCCGACGGCTCAGTTCGGCCACGAACGCCATCCCGACGCTGATCGCCTCGCCGTGCCGCCAGGTGAAACCCTGGTGCCGCTCGATCGCGTGGCCCAGGGTGTGGCCGTAGTTGAGCACCTCACGACCCAGGTCGCGACCGACGGACGTGCGTTCGCGCAGGTCACTGCCGACCACCGCGGCCTTCACCTCGATCGAGCGTTTGATCAGCGCGCAGATCACGTCGCCGCGCGGGTCGAGGGCCAGCGCCGGATCGTCCTCGATGATGGTCAGGATCGCCGGGTCGGCGATGAAGCCGGCCTTCACCACCTCGGCCAGGCCCGAACGAAGCTCGGCCGGCGGCAGTTCGGCCAGAAACAGCAGGTCGCACAGCACGGTGTAAGGCTCGTAAAAGGCCCCGACCAGGTTCTTGCCCGCATCCAGGTTGATGCCGGTCTTACCTCCGACGGCCGCGTCCACCATGCCCAGCACGGTGGTCGGCACCGAGACGTAGCGGACGCCCCGCAGCCACGTCGCAGCCACGAAGCCGGCCAGGTCGGTGGTCGAGCCGCCGCCCATGCCGACGATCGCGTCCGAGCGGGTGAACCCCGCCGCCGCGAGCCGATCCCAGCACTGCTGCAGCATCTCGGTGGTCTTGGCGCGCTCGCCGTCCGGTACCTCGATCAGCATCACCTCGGCGTCGCAGCCGGTTCCGATGCGCTCGGCGGACGCCCGCATCACCGGCGGGTGGATCACCGCGATGCGTTGCACGTCCGCCAGATACTGGGGCAGAAACTCCAAAGCGCCATTGCCCACCACGACCTGGTAGGGCCGCTCGGCGGTCACGTCGATGGTCGACAACCTCACCGCTCCACCTCCTTCAGCTCGCTGATGATCTGGTCCACGATGACGCGAATCGGTGTGGAATCGGTCTGTACCGTGATTGTGGCCACACTCTGGTACACCGGCGTTCGTTCTGCGAGAAGTCGGATCAAAGTCGCCCGCATGTTACCCAGCAACAACGGACGGGCCTGGTTCAGCCCCACCCGCCTGCTCGCCTGGGTGACCGACACCGACAGCCACACCACGGTGACCTGGCGCAGGGCGTCCGCGATCGCCGGGGTCATCGGCGCACCCCCGCCCAGCGACACCACCCCTGGCGCGGCCAACGCCGCCACGCTCGCCTCGCGTTCGAGTTCGCGAAAGTGGGCCTCACCGGAATCGGCGAAGATCTCGCGGATCAACCGGCCCTGCTCGGCCTCGATCCGGGTGTCCACGTCGACGAACGGCAGCTTCAGCCGGGTGGCCAGTTGCCGCCCCACGCTGGTCTTGCCGGCGCCGGGGGCGCCGATCACGGCGATCGTGGACGCCGCGCTCACCTCAGCCCTCGCTGCGCGAGCCGCTGCAGGTACCCCTGGTGATTGCGGCTGGTCTCATCGACCGAGTCGCCGCCGAACTTCTCCAGCACCGCCTCGGCCAGCACGAGTGCCACCATCGCCTCGGCCACCACGCCGGCGGCCGGCACGGCGCACACGTCCGAGCGCTGATGGTGGGCGGATGCGGCTTCGCCGGTGGCCACGTCCACGGTGCGCAACGCCCGCGGCACGGTGGCGATCGGCTTCATCGCGGCACGCACCCGTAACGTCTCGCCGGTGCTCATGCCGCCCTCGGTACCGCCCGGAGCGGTTGCTCAGCCGGGTGACGCCGCCCGGGCTCGGCTGCATCTCGTCGTGCGCCAGGCTGCCGCGGGTTCGGGCCAGTTCGAAGCCGTCACCCACCTCGACGCCCTTGATCGCCTGAATGCCCATCAACGCTCCGGCGAGCCGCGAATCCAGCCGTCGATCGCCCTGGGTGTGCGCCCCCAGGCCGGCCGGCACCCCGTCGGCGACCACCTCGACCACTCCACCCAGGGTGTCGCCGGCCCGCTGACATTCGGCCACCTCGGCCTGCATGGCCAGGCTGGCCTCGGGGTCGAAGCAGCGCACCGGATCGGCGTCGATCGCGTCGCGGTCGGCGAAGCCGGGCACCGCACCGCCGGTACGGATCAGGCCCAACTCGACCACGTGGCTGACTACGGTGATGCCGCACGCCTGCTGCAGAAAGTTGGACGCCACCCGCCCCAGCGCCACCCGGGCTGCGGTCTCGCGCGCAGATGCCCGCTCCAGTATCGGACGGGCCTCGGCCCAGTCGTACTTCTGCATGCCGGCCAGGTCGGCATGACCGGGCCGCGGACGGGTCAGCGGCGCGTTGCGGGCCAGCGCGGCCAGCTCGTCCTCGTCAACGGTGTCGGGCGCCATCACCGTCTGCCACTTGGGCCATTCGGTGTTTCCGATCATGATCGCGACCGGTGAGCCGAGGGTTTCGCCGTGCCGGACGCCGGCCAGCAGGGTCACCTCGTCGGCCTCGAACTTCATCCGCGCGCCGCGGCCGGCACCGAGCCGGCGGCGGGCGAGAGCGTCCGCAATGTCGCCGGTGCTCACCCGCACATGCGCCGGAATGCCCTCGATGGTGGCCACCAGCGCACGTCCGTGCGACTCGCCGGCGGTCAGGTAACGGAGCATGGTTCGGAGTGTTTCACGCCCGGCCGCGCCGTTCGAGCTCTGCCCGCACGGCAGACATCAGCACCTCGGCGGGCACGGTCATGCCGGTCATCAGCCGCACCTGGTGCCGGGCCTGGTGCACCAGCAGGTCCAGCCCGCTGAGCACGCTCAGCCCCGCCGCGGCGGCCCGTGTGGCCAGCGGCGTCGGCCACGGGTGGTAGATCACGTCGAAGACCGCGCGCAGTGCAGGACACGACGGCACCTGCAGGCTGTCCAGGTGCCCGTCCAGGCCTGCGGACGGCACCGTAGAGACGAGCAGTTCGCTCGCCGGATCGAGCGGCGCACCCAGGCTGCGTGGTTGCAGCTCGACCGGCAGCGCGCCCTCCGCCCACTGCCGCAGCTCGCGCACCCGCTCGATGCTGCGCCCCTGCACCTCGATCAACTGCGCGCCGCTGCGCACCAGCGCGACGATCGCCGAACGGGCGGTGGCGCCGTTGCCGATCACCGTCGCGACCCGCACCGGACCCACCCCCTCGGCGGCCAGCGCGTCCGCCAGGCCGGCGATGTCGGTGTTGTGGACCCGGCGCTGTTCACCCAGCACCACAGTGTTGGCGACGCCGGTCAGCAGCACGTCGTCGTCCGCCACTCCGCACGCGGCGGCCTGCTCCTTCAGCGGCATGGTGATACTCAGCCCGCGCCACGAATCGTCCAGCCCGGCGACGAAGCCGGCGAACTCGTGGGGTTGAAGCTCGACCCGCTGGTAACTCCAGCTCAGGCCGAGGTGGGCGTAGGCGGCGCGGTGGATGACCGGCGACAGCGAGTGAGCGATCGGTGAGCCCGCGACGGCGGCCCTGGGTCGCTCAGGGCTCACCGGCACTTCTTCTTGTTCTCGGCGGAGGCCAGGCACCACGACTGCAGCTGCGCGACCGCCTTCTTGTGCTCTTCGAAGGTGGTGGAAAAGACGGTTTGGCCGGTGTCGAGGTTGATCGGCATGAAGTAGAGCCAGTCGCCGTCTTCGGGATTCAGCGCCGCCTCCATGGCGGCCTTCGCCGGAGAGGTGATCGGGCCCGGCGGCAGGCCGACGAACCTGTAGGTGTTGTACGGCGAGTCGCTTTCGCGCTCCTTGTCCGTGGTGTAGATGCGGTTCGTGATGTTGTTGGCGAAGGCGACGGTGGCGTCCGACTGCAGCTTCATGTCCTTCTTCAGCCGGTTGTAGAACACCCGGGCGACCTTGCCGCGATCCTCGGCCCGATTCACCTCGCGTTCGATGATGCTGGCCACGATCAGCGCATCGTAGGGCTTGTAGCCCAGCGCTTTGGCCCGATCCTCGAACGCCAGGTCGTTCACCGTCTTGTTGAACTGGTTGATCGGCAGCTTGAGCACGTTCACCGCCGTCGGCTTGAGCGGCAGGTTGTAGGTGTCGGGAAAGATGAAACCCTCGTTGCTGGGGCCGATCCAGTCGGGCAGCCCGAACTGCTTGCGGTTCTTCAGGGCCGCTTTGAAACTCTTCTCGGGCACCTTCGTGGCCTGCGCCAGTGCGGTCAGCACCTGCGAGAGCCGTTGCCCCTCACGGATCTGGAACTGGTTGTTGATCTGGTTGGCCGGGTCTAGCAGCATCTGCAGGGCCGTCTTGGCCGGAATCTGCGTGCGCAGCTTGTACAGGCCGTACTGGATCTTGCGCACGCCGGTCGGGTCGCTGGCCGCCACGGACTGGAACGCCTTGGCGGTCTTGATCACGTCCGCGGCCAGCAGAATGTCGGCGATCGCCGTGGTCGAGGCACCCTGCGGAATCTCCACGACCACGTCGGCGGCACCCTCGGGGTCGATGTAGTCCTCGACCGTGCGGAAGGCGATGTAGGCGTCGTGCACCTTGCCGTAGACGAACCAGCCGCCACCGAGGAGCACCGCCATCGACAGCAGCACCGCCACCGACCCGCGGACCCGGTACCACACCTCTTTCGGTAGCCATCGCCCGGTCTCGGGATCCCGCAGCTCGCGGAACAGTTTCGCCATCAGTTCAGTCCTTTGCTCGTCGCGCCGGTTCGTTGCTCACCGCGCCGGTTCGCCGGGAGGCCTGCCCGTGGCACGCTCCACGGCCAACGCCTGCTCCAAGATTGCCACGGCCGCCGCCTGGTCGATGACGGCGCGCTGGCGGCGCGTGTCGCGGCCGGCCGAGCGCAGTCTGCGGCTGGCGTCCACGGTGGTCAGCCGCTCATCGGTGAACCGCCAGCTGACCTGGGGGTTCGCCTCGACCAGGGCGCGGGTCTGGGCACGGACGAAGCTCGCGGCCGGCCCTTCATCACCGGCCAGGTTGCGCGGCAGGCCGATGATCACCTCGATCGGCTCGTACTCCGCCAGCAGGACGGGAAGCCGGGTGCCCGCTCCGGACGCCTGGACGGTCTCGACCGGGTAGGCCAGGGTGCCCTCGGCGTCGCAGGCCGCGACACCGATCCGGGCCTTGCCCCAGTCGAGGGCCAGCCGGACGCCCAGCCGGAAACGCTGATCGAGCTTCCGCTGCCGATCCAGCGTGTCGAGATCACCCGACCCCTGCCGATGGAGCTCGTCGGGAAGGGGGGCCCCGACCGGGGGGGGGGGGTCCTCGCCGGCGGGGGGGGGGGGCCCGGCGGGGGGGAGAGGGGGCGGGGGGGGGGGGGGGGGGGGGGGGGGGGGGGGGGCCGGGGGTGTGGGTCTGGCCGCCGAGGGGCCGCGCCAGGTGGTGGGTCGAGCCCTCCGCACCGACCCCGGGCAGAGAGGTCTCGACAAGCTCGACCGGTGGTTCGACCAGCGGCTCGGGCTCGACCGGCGGATCGACAGGCTCGACCGGCGGGCTGCCGGTCAAAGAACCGCCACCGCGGCGCGGACGGCGTCCAGGGCCCGTGCAGAGCCGGCACCGTCGGTGCCGCCGCCCTGGGCGAAGTCGTCCTTGCCGCCCCCGCGCCCACCCAACTCGCCGGCACCGATGCCGACCAGAGCGCCGGCGCGTGCGCCGAGCGCCCGGGCGGCCTCGTTGGTGGCCACGGCCAGCACCGGCTTGGCGTCGGTGCCACCGACCAGCGCCACCACGGCGGCGTCCGAGCCGAGATCGGTGCGCACCTGCAGGGCGATGGTGCGCAGGTCGCCGCCGGACGCGCCGCTCACCTGCTCGGCCACCAGCCGGACGTTGCCCGCTCTGGCCGCCCGCGCCGCCAGCCCGGACGCGCCGGCCAGCAACTCGCGACTGCGGTAGTTCTCGATCTGCTTCTCGGCCGACTTCAGCTGCGCGAGCAGCTTCTCGACCCGCTCGGTCAACTGTTCCGGCTGGGTCTTCAGGGTGTCGGACAGCGTCGCGACCAGGGCCCGCTCGGCGGCGAACCGCTCGAACGCGTCCCGGCTGACCAGCGCCTCGACCCGGCGGATGCCGGAGCCGATCGACTGCTCGCCGAGCAGGTTGACCAGTCCGATCTGCGCGGTGCGGGCGACGTGGGTGCCGCCGCAGAGTTCACGCGACCACGGTCCGGCCAGCTCGACCATGCGCACCACGTTGCCGTACTTCTCGCCGAACATCGCCTGCGCGCCGAGCGCCTTGGCGTCGTCGATCGCCAGCTCGCGGTCGGTCACCTCGAAGTCGTCGCGGATCGCCGTGTTGACGATGCCTTCGAGCTCGCTGCGCATGCTCGGCGACAGCGCCTGGCTGGCGTTGAAGTCGAAGCGAAGATAGCCCGGCTTGTTGTACGAACCGGCCTGATGGGTGCCCTGCCCGAGCAGCTGCCGCAGCGCCGCATTTACGATGTGGGTGGACGTGTGCGCCTGGCTGGCCGCGAACCGCGCGGGCGCGTCCACCTGCGCCAGCACCCGTTGTCCCGTCGCCAGTTCGCCCTCGTTGACCAGCACCTTGTGCACCACGAGGCCCTGGATCGGACGCTGCACGTCGAGCACGTCCAGTTCGAGACCGGAGCCGGTCAGCACGCCGTGGTCGGCGTCCTGCCCGCCCGCCTCGGCGTAGAACGGCGTCTCGTTCAGCACCACCTCGACCACGTCGCCCGGACGCGCCACCTCGACCAGCGCCCCGTCCGAAACGATGCCGCGCACCGCCGACTCGACGACGAGGTCGGTGAACCCCAGGAACGGCGTCTCACCGGAGGCGCGCAACGTGCGGTAGGCCTCGGTGTCGACCGCCCCGCCCTTCTTGGCCCGGGCGTCCGCCTTGGCCCGGTCCTTCTGCTGCTGCATGAGCGTGCGGAACCGGGTCTGGTCCACCTCGAGGCCCGCCTCGGCGGCCATCTCGAGCGTCAGGTCGATCGGAAAGCCGTAGGTGTCGTGCAGCTGGAAGGCCTGATCGCCGTCGAGCACTGCCGAGTGCGCCTGCTTGGCCCGGGTGGCCGCCAGGTCGAAGATCTGCGTTCCGGCCACGAGCGTGCGACGGAACGCCTCCTCTTCGCCGTAGGCGATCTGCGAGACCCGCTGCCACTGGCTGGACACCTCGGGGTAGCTGACCTCCATCAGCCCCTTGGACACCGGCAGCAGTTCGGGCAGCACCTGGTCGTGCACCCCGAGCAGCCGCATCGAGCGGATCGAGCGTCGCAGCAATCGGCGCAGCACGTAGCCGCGGGCCTCGTTGCCGGGCGTGACCCCGTCGGTCATCAGCATCAGCGCCGAGCGGACGTGGTCGCCCACCACCCGCAGCCGCACGTCGTTGTTCTGGTCGGCGCCGTACCGGGTGCCGGCAAGTTCGGCGGCCCGGGTGATCACCGGAAAGATCTCGTCGATCTCGTACATGTTGGCCACGCCCTGCAGCAGGTACGCGGTGCGTTCCAGGCCCATGCCGGTGTCGATGTTCTTGCTGGGCAACGGGCCGAGCACGTCGAAGTCGTCCTTGGCGCGGACGGCGCTGAGCTCTTCGGTCTGGAACACCAGGTTCCAGATCTCGAGAAACCGGTCCTCGTCCACGATCGGGCCACCGTCAGGGCCGAACTCCGGCCCGCGATCGATGTAGATCTCGCTGCACGGGCCGCCCGGACCGGGGATGCCCATGTGCCAGTAGTTGTCCTTCAGGCCGCGGCGCTGGATGTGCGCGTCCGGCACCCCGACACCGCGCCACAGCGCGGCGGCCTCGTCGTCGTCCAGGTAGACGGTGACCCAGACCTTGTCGGGATCGAAGCCGTAGTTGCCCTCGGCCTGGCTGCCGGTGACCAGCTGCCAGGCGAACTCGATGGCGCCGGCCTTGAAGTAGTCGCCGAAGGCGAAGTTGCCGTTCATCTGAAAGAAGGTGCCGTGCCGGGTGGTCTTGCCGACCTCTTCGATGTCGAGGGTGCGGACGCACTTCTGCACGCTCACGGCGCGCGTGAAGGGCGGGTCCTCGGCGCCGGTGAAGTAGGGCTTGAAGGGCACCATGCCCGCGTTGACGAAGAGCAGGGTGGGGTCGTTGTAGACCAGCGGCGCCGACGGCACCTCGGTGTGACCGAAGCGCGTGAAGAAGTCGATGTAGCGTCGCCGGATCTCGGCGGTTTTCATGTGTGTTGTCCGATCGGATGTGCCGGCTGCGCCGGCGGGTGGTCAGGTGCGGTCGCTCTCCTGGACGGGAAGGTTCTCCCCGGCCAGGCCCAGAGCCTCGCGCAGCTCGGTTTCGCGCTCGTCCATGGCGCTGGTGAAGGTGTCGACCAGGTCGGTGAGCCATTCCTGCGCGTTGCGGGCCGACTTCTCGACCTGTTCGGTGACGCCCTTGGGCGTGAACCGCTCGTAGTACTCGCGGCCCTTCACCACCAGCAGCGCGGTGACGCCGACGCCGACCACGAACCAGAACAGCCGGCGGCGCATCAGCTCTTGGCCTTACGGGTGCCCTTGATCGCCTGCCGGACGCCGTGGCTGATCGCGGCGGTCTTCACCAGCGGACCCCCGAGCGTGGCCGAGAACAGCGTCGACAGCTGCGCGGCGTTCTCGCTGACCACGACGGCGTGCCGGCTGACCTTCGAGACGTCTTCGGTGACCAGGCTGAGCTTGCCCAGCTCGTCGTTGGTGGCGGTGACCGTGCCCTTCAGCTCGTGCAGGATCGGCACCGACGAGTGCCCGAGGTCACGGACCACGAGCCGCAGCTCTTCGAGCACCCGGCCCAGCTTGAGCAGCGGAACCGCACAGAAGGCGACCAGGGCGACGGCGGCGATGGCCGCGATCAGGCCGGCGATCTCTCCAACGGACATGGTGGTTCCTTCGACTCGAAACGGTGTCTGTCGCAGCCTAACGCACCGACCCAGCCGGTTGAGGCCCCGGTGGAGGGCGCGGGGGGGGGGGGGGGGCGGGGGGGGCGGTGCGCAGCATCCGGCGTCGGCGGCTCCACCTGCTGCGAAGGCCAGCGCTCAGCGGGCGTCCTTGGCCAGGGCGAGCCGATCCAGCGCGACGCGGCGTTGCTCGGCGTGGTCGACGATGCGTGGGGGGTAGCCGTGGGCGTACCCGTCCGGATGACGCCACGGTTCGTGGACGGCAGCCCCGTCCAGCTGGCGAAGCTCGGGCACCCACCGCCTCACATAGGCACCGTCTGGGTCGAACTTGACGCCCTGGGTGACCGGGTTGAACACGCGGAAGTACGGGGCCGCGTCGGTGCCGGTGCCGGCCACCCACTGCCAGCCGTGGTTGTTGGACGCCAGGTCACCGTCGATCAGGTGGTCGAGAAAGTGCCGCGCGCCCACCGGCCACCACACATGCAGATCCTTGACCAGAAAGCTGGCGGTGACCATGCGGACGCGGTTGTGCATCCAGCCCAGCGCCAGCAGCTGCCGCATGCCGGCGTCAACGAACGGATACCCGGTGCGGCCCTGCCGCCAGGCCTCGATCGCATCAGCGTCGTCGTCGTAGGCCATGGCGCTGAGATCGGTGCGCAGATCGTGCCACAGCGAGCGCGGATTATGGTGCAACACGTCGGCGTAGAACTCGCGCCAGGCCAACTCGGTGCCGTAGCGGTCGGCGCCCTTCGCGAGCCGGCCGGCCAGGTCGGCGAGCAGGGTGCGTGGGTGCAGCACACCGAACTTCAGGTACGGCGACAATGCGGACGTGCCGTCGCGGTCCGGCCGGTCGCGGTCGTTGGCGTAGCGGGCCAGGCCCTCGTCGAGGAACTCGTGCCAGCGGGTGAGCGCCGCCCGCTCCCCGGGCTTGGGCAGGTCGGGCAGGCCGTCCACCTGGAGTGCGGCATCGAGCGTGGCCCAGGCGTCGTCGTCGGACGTGGCCTTGGCGAACGTCAAACCCTTCGGCTCCATCGAAGGTTCGCGCCAGCCGTGGTCGCGCCAGGCCCGCGAGAAGGGCGTGAACACCCGATAGGGATCGCCCTGGGCGTTGCGGACGCGTCCGGGCGTGACGGCGTAGGGGCTGCCGGTCTCGACCCAGGCAACATCGGCCCGGTTCAGCGCCTCGCGCACCGTGGCGTCCCGGGCGGCACCGTCTGGCTCGGTTTCGGTCGAGACGTGGACGCTCCTCGCCCCCACTTCGGCGGCCAGCGCCGGCAGCACCTCGGCGGGGTTGCCGTGCCGCAGGCACAGCCGGCCGTCGTAGGCCTCGTTCAGCGCCCGCAGCGTGTGTGCCAACCAGGCCCGCCGCACGTCGCCGGCCGAGTCATAGATCGCCGGGTCGAGCACGAACACGGGCAGCACCGGGCCGTCGGCGTGGGCGGCAGCCAGCGCCGGATGGTCGGCGCGGCGCAGGTCACGGCGCAGCCAAAGAATCGCTGTCATGCCCCGATCCTGTCAGGTGTCGCCACCAACCAGCAGGGCCACAAGGGGTGATTCCATGTGCCCGCGCCGGCGGGTGGCGGGCGGCGGGCGGCGGGCAGGCCGGAGGGCCGGGCGGGGGGCGGTGGGCAGCACCGCCAGCCGTCAGCGGGCGGCGGTCAGGCCGGGGGCGTGTCGGATAGGGGCGGCGGTCAGGCCGGGGGCGCGTCGGAACGTCCGAGCAGTGCGTTCAAGGTGGCCAACCGCTCGAGCATGGCGGCTTCGTTGCCGTGATCGGTCGGTGCGTAGTAACGGGCGTCGGCGAGTTCGTCCGGCAGGTACTGCTGCGCGGCGACCCCGTGCGGGTGGTCGTGGGCGTAGCGGTACCCCTTGCCGTGGCCCAGTGCCTTGGCGCCCGGATAGTGCGCGTCGCGCAGGTGGGCCGGCACCTGGCCGATGCGCCCGGAACGCACGTCGGCCAGGGCGGCGTCGACGGCCACCACCACCGCGTTCGACTTGGGTGCCAGGGCGCAGGCGATGACGGCGTGGGCCAGGTTGATCCGGGCCTCGGGCATGCCGATCAGCTGGACGGCCTGCGCCGCCGCGACGCAGGTCTGCAGCACCGAGGGCGCCGCCATGCCGATGTCTTCGCTGGCCAGGATCATCAGCCGCCGCGCGATGAAACGGGGATCCTCGCCAGCCTCGATCATGCGGGCCAGCCAGTGCAGGGACGCCTGCACGTCCGAGCCCCGCATCGACTTGATGAAGGCGCTGATCACGTCGTAGTGCTGATCGCCATCCTTGTCGTAGCGGACGGCGGCGCGGTCGACGGCCCGGCTGATCTCGGCCGGGGTGATCTCGCTGCCGCCCTCGGCGGCCGCGCCGGCCGCCGATTCCTCCAGGTAGGTGAGCAGTCTGCGTGCGTCGCCACCGGCGAGGCGCAACAGGTCGGCCCGTCCCTCGGCGCTCAGGCTCACCTGCCCACCCAGGCCGCGCTCGTCGTTCAGCGCCCGATCGATCAACGTGCCGAGGTCGGCGTCGGTGAGCGGCTTGAGGGTGAGCAGCAGCGACCGCGACAACAAGGGCGCGATCACCGAAAAGGACGGGTTCTCGGTGGTGGCGGCGATCAGGGTGACCAGGCGGTTCTCCACGGCCGGCAGCAGCACGTCCTGCTGCGCCTTGCTGAAGCGGTGCACCTCGTCGACGAACAACACGGTGGAGCGTCCGCGGGCCAGCTCGCGCCGGGCGCTCTCCAACTCGGCGCGCACCTCCTTGACTCCGGCCGTGACCGCCGAGAGTTCGACGAACCGGCGATCACCCGAGTTCGAGACGACCGCGGCGATCGTGGTCTTGCCCACCCCGGGCGGTCCCCACAGGAATACCGACATCGCGGCATCCCCCTCGGCCAGCCGGCGCAGCGGCGATCCCGGCCTCAACAGGTGCTGCTGGCCGACGATCTCGTCGACCGTGCGCGGACGCATCCGCACCGCGAGCGGCGCGCCTGAGGAGGGCATGCTCAGCGAGCCGCCGCCGGTGCTGGCCACCGGGGCCTCGTCGTTACCGAACAGATCCTCCACCGCGCCGAGTGTACGAGAGCAATCCGCCGGTTGAGTTGGTCGACCCCGAGCCTGATTCTGAGATCCCGACACTCGTGGATGACTCGGCCCGCGACACGCCGGGATTGCTGCGCACTCCCACGGGTGAAATCAGAACCGGCGGCCTGCTTAGACCGTAGAACCGCGCTTAGTTGAGCCTCTCGAAACCCCCTGGCTGCACCCGTGCACTGGTAGCAGCGGCCCGGCCCGCGTTGACGACCAGCTGCACCACACGGACTAGATTTGCGTTTCGAATGTTCTAGATATATCGTTGCTACATCGAGACACAAACGAAAGGAGTTCCCACCATGAGGAACCACGACATCAACTCGAACGGCCCGATCACCAATGACGGGCAGCGACACGACCGGAAGCCCCGCCGCGGGGCCTTCGGCCAAGGCCACGGACGCGGCGGCTTCGGCCCCGGCTTCGGTGGTCCCGGCTTCGGCGGCCCGGGCTTTGGTCCGATGGGTCCGTTCGGCGGGCCGATGGGCCGCCGCGGACGCGGACGAGCCAGGCGCGGCGACGTGCGGCAGGCCGTCCTGGCCCTGCTCGCGGAGCAGCCGCTCAACGGCTACCAGATGATCCAGACGCTGGCCGAGCGCACCGAGGGCGGCTGGAAGCCCTCCCCCGGCGCCATCTACCCGGCGCTGGCCCAACTCGAGGACGAGGGTCTGATCGAGCAGTTCGACAACGAGGGCACCAAGGCCTACCGGCTGACCGAGGCGGGGCGCACCGCCTCCGCCGAAATCAACGACAAGCCCTGGGACGCCTTCAACGCCGACAACGCGCCGCAGCATCCTGAGGCGATGAAGGCGCTGTGGAACGAGTTCCGCGGGCTGGCCATGGCCACCCAGGAGATCACCCGCAACGGCTCCCGCACCCAGCAGGACCAGGCGGCGCGACTGCTCTCGGACGCCCGCCGCAAGCTCTACGGGCTGCTGGCCAGCGACGATGCGACCGACGAGGGTGACGCCGACCTGGCCAACCCCGCCGACCTGCGCTGAACCACCACGAAGGGCCGCCCGAACAACTCGGGCGGCCCACTCGTCATCCCGGCGAACGCCGGGATCTCGTGCGCAGGCAGGTTTCACCGCGACTCGCAATCCCACCGCTCACCCGTCATCCCGGCGAATGCCGGGATCCCAGGCGCCGGCAAACCAACCGCTCACTCGTCATCCCGGCGAATGCCGGGATCCCAGGCGCCGGCAAACCCACCGCTCACCCGTCATCCCGGCGAATGCCGGGATCCCAGGCGCCGACAGGGCTCACCGCTCACCCGTCATCCCGGCGAATGCCGGGATCCCAGGCGCCGACAGGGCTCACCGCTCACCCGTCATCCCGGCGAATGCCGGGATCCCGAGCGCCGGCAAACCACCGTTTCCCCGTCATCCCGGCGAATGCCGGGATCCCAGGCGCCGGCAAACCAACCGCTCACTCGTCATCCCGGCGAACGCCGGGATCCCATGCGCCGACAGGGCTCACCGCGAGGGCTGCGTGATCACCTGCGAGCTCAGGACGGACTGCTCAGCCGACTGCGGTCCCCAGTGCCGGGTCGCTCTTCGACTCCTTGATCACCGGCTTGGCGTCCACCCCGGCCTCCTTGCGCTGGGCGGCCGAGATCGGTGCCGGCGCACCGGTCAGCGGGTCGTAGCCGCCGCCGCTCTTGGGAAAGGCGATGACGTCGCGGATCGAGTCCGAACCTGAGAGCAGGGCGACGATGCGGTCCCAGCCGAAGGCGACGCCGCCGTGCGGCGGCGCGCCGAACTTGAACGCGTCCAACAGAAAGCCGAACTTCTCCTGCGACTCGTCCTCGCCCAGCCCCATCACCGCGAACACCCGCTCCTGAATGTCACGACGGTGAATACGGATCGACCCGCCGCCGATCTCGTTGCCGTTGCAGACCATGTCGTAGGCCCAGGCCAGCGCATTGCCGGGGTCGGTGTCGAACGTGTCGAGGTCCTGCGGCGAGGTGAACGCGTGATGGACGGCCGTCCAGGCGCCGGCGCCGACCGCGACGTCCCCCTCGGCGACCGCTTCGCCGGTCGGCTTGAACAGCGGCGCGTCCACCACCCAGAGGAACGACCATGCGCCCTCGTCAATCAGGTCGCAACGTTTGGCGATCTCGTTGCGGGCTGCGCCGAGAAGCGCCTGCGAGGTCGTACGGGCGCCGGCGGCGAAGAAGACGCAGTCGCCGGGGTTCGCTCCCACCGCGGCTGCGAGACCGGACCGCTCGGCGTCCGAGATGTTCTTGCTGACCGGTCCGCCCAGTTCGCCGTTCTCGGCGATCGTCACGTAGGCCAGACCGCGGGCCCCGCGCTGCTTGGCCCACTCCTGCCAGGCGTCGAAGGTGCGGCGCGGCTGGGACGCCCCACCGGGCATCACCACCGCGCCCACGTAGGGCGCCTGGAAGACCCGGAACGGCGTCTCGGCGAAGAAGCCGGTCAGGTCGGTGAGCTTGACCTCGAACCGCAGATCGGGCTTGTCCGAGCCGTAGGTTTTCATCGCGTCGGCGTAGGTGAGCCGCGGGAACGGCGTCTCGAGTCGGACGCCGATCAGGCCCCAAATCTCGCGCGCGAGCGCCTCGCCCAGCTCGATCACGTCCTCTTGCGTGACGAACGACATCTCGATGTCGAGCTGGGTGAACTCGGGCTGCCGGTCGGCGCGGAAATCCTCGTCGCGGTAACAGCGGGCGATCTGGTAGTAGCGCTCCATGCCGGCCACCATCAGCAGCTGCTTGAACAGCTGCGGCGACTGCGGCAACGCGTACCACGAGCCGGGCGCGAGCCGGGCCGGCACGATGAAGTCGCGCGCACCCTCGGGGGTGCTGCGGGTCATCGTCGGCGTCTCGATCTCGACGAAGTCGCGGGCCTCCAGCACCCGGCGCGCCGCGGCGCTCACCTTCGAGCGCAGCCGGATGGCCCTGGCCGGGGCGGGCCTGCGCAGGTCCAGGTAGCGGTACTTGAGCCGGGCCTCTTCGCCGACGGTGACCCGCTCATCGATCTGGAACGGCAACGGTGCGGACGGGTTGAGCACCTCGAGTTCGCGGATCGCCACCTCGACCTCGCCGGTCGGCAGGTCGGGGTTGGCGTTGCCCTCGGGCCGGGCCTCGACGACACCGACCACCTTGATGCAGTACTCGTTGCGCAGTTCGTGCGCGCCGGACGCCGCCAGCACCTCATCGCGCACCACCACCTGGGCGACACCGGAGGCGTCACGAAGATCGATGAAGGCGACACCGCCATGGTCGCGGCGCCTGGCCACCCAGCCGGTCAACGTGACCTCGGCGCCGATGTCGGAGGCGCGCAGGGTGCCTGCCTGATGCGTGCGCAGCATGACGATGTTCCTTTCTCTGCCCCGCATAGACGGTGCGGGCGCGTTCGCACGAGTCTAGGGCGGACGTGCGGAGGCCGCCCAATCGGACGTGCTGCACCGCTGGACGGAGGGGTGCATGAGTGCGGCCCGATCGTGAACTCCGGGTGGTTGGGGCGGGGCTCCTGCTGGGGGCGTCGGTTCCGATCGCCATCTCGATAGTGGTGAGCGGCGAGTGGCGCGACGAGTACGCCGTGCTGGCCGCTGCCCTCGCCTTGCCCTCACCTCGGTGGTGATGGCCAGTCTGGGTCACACCCGCATCTGGCAGACCCTGCTGCGTTCGGTGTTCATCGGTCTAGCGGCACTCGGGGCGATTCATCTGTTGGGTGCCGCGCTGCTGTGACGGCTGGCCC
This sequence comes from Micropruina sp., assembly GCA_016711205.1. GTDB lineage: Bacteria > Actinomycetota > Actinomycetes > Propionibacteriales > Propionibacteriaceae > Micropruina. The sequence goes on from JADJTM010000001.1 coordinate 1,337,027, forward strand.
GGCTCTCGCAGCAGCGCCACTTTTTGGTGGTTTTCACGAGGGCGCTGCGGTCGCAGGCCCGCCGGTGCGACTTTGCGGTTGATATGAATACCCCCCTGGGGTATTCATATCAACCAAAAGTCGGCGCCGACCCGTCCTAGCCCGGCCACTCAGTCCCCTGCCGTTCCATAAGCACCGAAAAGTCGCGACAAGCACCACCTGCACCGAAAGACACCAAGGAACCAGGCGACACGAGTGGCCCGGCACGATCTATTGCATGGGGGATCCGGGTGGTCGATCTCATCGAGACCCCCGGGAGGTCGAGCGTGACGAGACCGATCTCGATCAGCGAGACTCGGACCTCGACAGGCTCAATCAGCGGGATTCGGACCTCGACAAGCTCCACTGACGACGAAATCAGGCGCGCACGATCGATGGACGCAGATCGTCCGCCGGCGGCAGCCACTCGTCCGGATCGGCAGCCTGTTGCGCACCGGAACGAATGTCCTTGACCTCGTTCGAGCCGAACCATACGAACGGGATACCCCGCCGGTCGGCGTACCGGATCTGCTTGCCGAACCTGTCGGCCTTGGGTGCCACCTCGGTCGGTATGCCGCGGGCGCGCAACCGGGCCGCGATGCCGTCCGCCTCGTCGCGGGTCTCTTCGGCGTCGATGGCCACCAGCACGCAGGTGGGCACCGATCGGGACGCCGCGAGCGTGCCCTTGGCCAGCAACGGCACCAGCATGCGGGTCACGCCGATCGAGAGTCCGACACCTGGGTAGGTGGTGCGGCCGTCGAAGGCGAGCGAGTCGTAGCGTCCGCCCGAGCAGATCGATCCGAGGTGTTCGTAGCCCGCCAGTTCGGTCTCGTAGACGGTGCCGGTGTAGTAGTCCAGGCCGCGGGCGATCTTGAGGTCGGCCACGATGCGTCCAGGGGCAGCGGACGCCCCCGCGCGCAGCACGGCCGCCAACTCGGCCAGGCCCTCGTCCAGCAGGTCGTGCTGCACCCCGAGCCCGCGCACCCGCTCGACGAACGACTCATCGGGCGCCGCGATGGTGGCCAGTTGCAGGCACTGCCGCGCCACCACATCGGTCAACCCGAGCTCACGGGTGAGCAGGCCGGCCACCGCGTCCGGCCCGACCTTGTCGAGCTTGTCGACCCGCTGCAGCACGGCGAGGTGGTCCTCGATGCCCAAACCCCGGTAGAAGCCCTCGGCCAGCTTGCGGTTGTTGACCCGCATCAGCACCGGCGGCACGCCGAACTCGGTGTGCAGCCGCTCCAGGGCCTCGAGAATCACCCGCGCCACCTCGACGTCGTGATGGGCGGCCAGCACGTCCTGCCCGACGACGTCGATGTCCGCCTGCAGAAACTCGCGGTACCGGCCCTCTTGCGGACGCTCGCCGCGCCAGACCTTCTGGATCTGGTAGCGGCGGAAGGGGAAGGTGAGGTGACCGGAGTGCTCGAGCACGTAACGCGCGAACGGCACGGTGAGATCGAAGTGCAGGCCCAGCTCGTCGCGATCGGCCTGCCCCGCACCGTGACGTTCGGCCTGCAGCCTGCGGACGACGTAGATCTCCTTGTCGATCTCACCCTTGCGGGCCAGTTGCGCCATCGGCTCCAGCGCCCGGGTCTCGATCGAGCCGAAGCCGTGCAGCTCGAACGTGTCGGCCAGGGCGGCCAGGACGCGTTGCTCGACGATCCGCGCGGCGGGCAGAAACTCGGGAAAACCGCTCAGCGGTTTGGGACGGCTCATCGGGTGCGGACACCACCTAGGTAGTCGGCTTGCAGATAGGGGTTCGTGGCGCGCTCGGCGGCCATCAGGCTCTGCGGCCCGTGGCCGGGCAGAATCGCCGCGGTGTCGCGCAGTGCCAGCACCGGCCCGCGCAGGGTGTCGAGCATCGCCGCGTGGTCGCCGCCGGGCAGGTCGGTGCGGCCGATCGATCCGGCGAACAGCACGTCGCCCGAGAACACCACCCGGTCGGCGCGATCGTTGCCGGTCAGCGCGGTCTGCAGCAGCACGCAGCCCGGACGATGCCCCGGCGCATGGATCACCTCGAAGCTCAGCCCCGCCACGTCCACGCCGCTGTCGAACAACCGCAGGTCGCTCGGCTCCGCCAGTGCGCGCTCGCCGATCACCTGCGCCAGCAACGGTGCCGCGAACGGCCCCAGCCCGGCCACCGGATCGGTGAGCAGTTCGCGATCGGCGGCATGGATCCAGGCCGGAACGCCGTACTCGTCGGCCAACTCGGTGGCCGAGGCGATGTGATCGATGTGGCCATGGGTGAGCAGCACCCCGGCCGGAGTGAGTCCGTGGGTGGCGAGCAGGCGTCGAACACCGCCCGCGGCATCGACCCCCGGATCGACGATCACGCAGTCAGCACCGGCCGCCACCGCGGCCAGATAGCAGTTCGCCTGCCACGGACCGCTCGCGAAACTGGCCAGAAACACGAGCGCCACCCTAGCGGCCCCTGCCACGGTCAAAATCCACAAACGTCCGGGCATGAGGCAAGATGGTCCCCATGACTTCATCCAGCCCGGCCGATTTCGGCCGCGTTGACCCTGACGGCACGGTGTACGTCCGCACAGCTGAGGGCGAACGCAGCGTCGGCCAGATTCCGGACGTCACCGAGTCGGAGGCGATGGCCTTCTACACCAGACGCTTCGATTCGCTGGAGCTGGAGGTCAGCCTGCTGGAGCGCCGCATCGCCTCCGGCGCGCTGTCACCCGAAGAAGCGCGGCACAGCATCCACACGGTCACCGGCAATGTGACCGGCGCCAACGCGGTCGGCGACCTGGACGCTCTGGCGGCCCGACTGACGGCGCTGGCCCCGGTGCTGGCGCAGGCCTCCGAGGCGCGCAAGGCCGAGCGGGCCAAGCAGGCAGAGGCCACCAAGGCGACCAAGGAGACCATGGTCGGCGAGGCCGAACAGCTGGCGCAGGGCAACGACTGGCGCGGCGGCGTCAACCGGTTCCGCTCCCTGCTCGATGAGTGGAAGGCACTCCCCCGCATCGACCGGGCGACCGACGACGACCTGTGGCACCGGTTCTCGACGGCCCGCACCACCTACACCCGGCGCCGCAAGGCCCAGTTCGCCGAGCAGGCCGAGAAGCGCGACAGCGCCCGTCAGCTCAAGGAGCAGATCATCGCCGAGGCGCGTCCGCTGGCCGAGTCGACCGACTGGGGGCCGACGTCCGGGGCTTTCCGCGACCTGATGGCCCGCTGGAAGGCGGCCGGGGCGGCGCCCCGTGAGGTGGACGACGCTCTGTGGGCGGAGTTCCGCGGCCTGCAGGACCAGTTCTTCAACGCGCGCACCACCACCCAGTCGCAGCAGGACGAGGAGTTCAAGGCCAACCTCGACGCCAAGGAGGCGTTGCTGGTCAAGGCCGAGGCCGAGATCGTGCCGGTCACCGACCTGGCCGAATCCCGGGCCGCGTTCCGCACTTTCGTCGAGCAGTTCAACGCGCTGGGCAAGGTGCCCCGCGAGTCGATGCGGGGGCTCGACAACCGGGTCCGCGCGATCGAGAACGCCGTCCGTCAGGCCGAGGACGCCGAGTGGAAGCGCACCGACCCCGAGGCGCGCGCCCGCGCCGAAGAGACCGTCGCGATGCTGAGCAGCGAGATCGACAAGCTGGCCGAGAAGATCACCAAGGCCGAGGCCCGCGGCGACCAGAAGTCCGCCGACAAGGCCCGCGACTCGATCACCACCTACCAGAGCTGGCTCGATCAGGCACGCACCACGCTGGCCGACTTCAGCCGCTGAGCTGGTACCAGGGCCACTGGTACCGCGCGACACTAGCTCTTGATCCGGGTGGCCTCGTAGACCCCCGGAATGCGCTTCAGCGCGTTGGTCAGCGAGGCCAGGTGCGTGGGGTCCGGGGTCTCGAACTGCAGTCGCATGGTGAACACCCGGTCCTTGGAGGTGTTGGCCGACATCGACAGGATGTTCGAATGGTGTTCGGTCATCACCCGGCTGACGTCCGACAGCAGGCCGGCCCGGTCGAGGCCCTCCACGTGCACGGCCACCAGAAAGCTCGAATCGGCGGACGGCGTCGCCCAGCTGACCTCGACCAGCCGGTCGGGCTTCTGCCGCAGGTTGTCGGCGTTGGTGCAGTCCGCCCGATGCACCGACACCCCGTCCTCGCGGGTGATGAAGCCGATGATGTCGTCGCCGGGCACCGGCATGCAGCACTTGGCGAGCTTCACCCACATGTCGGCCTGCCCCTGCACCACCACCCCCAGGTCGTTGGTGCGCCGGGACGGACGACGGCGCGGCGAGGTGGTGATCGTGGCGTGGTCCTCGACGCTGGCCTCGGCGGCCTCTTCGGCACCGCCCTCGGCGGCGATCAGCCGTGCCACCACGTTCTGCGCGCTGACCGTACCCTCGCCGATCGCGGCGTAGAGCGCGTTGACGTCCGCGACCCGGAAATGCCGGGCCAGCGCTGCGACGTGTTCGGCCGACAGTAGTCGGTGCACGGGCAGGCCGGTGCGGCGCAGCTGCTTGGCGAGTGCCTCTTTGCCCTGCTCGATCGACTCTTCGCGGCGCTCGCGCATGAAGTACTGGCGAATCTTGGTGCGTGCCCGGGGGCTGGCCACGAAGTTGAGCCAGTCGCGGCTCGGGCCGGCGTTCGGCGACTTGGACGTCAGCACCTCGACCTGGTCGCCGTTGTTCAGCTGGTACTCCAGCGGCACCAACCGCTGGTTCACCCTCGCACCGATCGTGCGATGACCGACCTCGGTGTGCACCGCGTACGCGAAGTCGACCGGCGTGGCGTTCGCCGGCAGCGCGATCACATCGCCTTTGGGGGTGAACACGAACACCTCGTTGGTGGTGATCTCGAACCGCAGCGTGTCGAGAAACTCACCCGGGTCTTCGGTCTCACGTTGCCACTCGGTGATCTGCCGCACCCAGGCCAGGTCGTTGCCGGCACCGGTGGCCTTGCCCTCTTTGTACTTCCAGTGCGCGGCGACGCCGTACTCGGCCTGCCGGTGCATTTCGTGGGTGCGGATCTGAAACTCCACAGGCTTGCTGTCGGGGCCCAGCACGGTGGTGTGCAGTGACTGGTAGAGGTTGAACTTGGGCATTGCGACGTAGTCCTTGAACCTGCCCGGAAGCGGGTTCCAGCGCGCGTGCAGCACGCCCAGTGCGCCGTAGCAGTCGCGCTGGGCGTCCACCAGAATGCGCAGGGCGACCAGATCATAGATCTCGAAGAAGTCGCGGCCGCGCACCACCATCTTCTGGTAGATCGAGTAGTAGTGCTTCGGACGTCCGTACACCGTGGCCTTGATCCTGGCCTCGGCCAGGTCGTCCTTCACCTGATCGATCACCTGGCGCAGGTAGTTCTCGCGCAGCGGTGCCCGCGCGGCGACCATGCGCACGATCTCGTCGTAGATCTTGGGGTGCAGGGTGGCGAACGACAGGTCTTCGAGCTCCCACTTGATGGCGTTCATGCCCAGCCGGTGGGCCAGCGGCGCGTAGATCTCGATGGTCTCGTTGGCGATCACCGCCTGCTTGTCCTGCCGCAGGAAGCCCAGCGTGCGCATGTTGTGCAGCCGGTCGGCCAGCTTGATCACCAACACCCGAATGTCGCGGCTCATCGCCAGGACCATTTTGCGCAGGGTTTCGGCCTTGGCCGAGTCGCCGTAGGTGACCTTGTCGAGCTTGGTGACCCCGTCGACCATGGTGGCCACCTCTGAGCCGAAGTCGGCGGTCAGCTGCGCCATGGTGTACGAGGTGTCTTCGACGGTGTCGTGCAGCAACGCCGCGCACAGGGTGGTCTCGGTCATACCCAGTTCGGCCAGAATGGTCGCCACGGCCAACGGGTGGGTGATGTAGGGGTCGCCGCTCTTGCGCGACTGGCCGGCGTGGTAGTGCTCGGCGGTGCGGTAGGCCCGTTCGATCACGCCGATGTCGGCCCGGGGATGATTGGCCCGCAACGTCTTGACCAGCGGATCGAGCACAGCGGCCTGCGAGTTCTTCGGGGCACCGAGCCGAGCCAGCGCATGCCGCATGCGCATGCGAGGCTGTTCCGCGCCGGGTGTGGGCCGTGACAACGCGCGGGGCTCACCGGGCAGGCCGTTACCTGCCCCGTACGGCCCATGCACGCTGTCGGTCACCCGTGTCCCTTCGGCTGGTCTGCATCATACTGCCGCGACGACCGGGAGCCGCGACCACGTTCGATGCCCGTGATCGGGCCTGCTCAGGCATCCGGCGCCAGGGTGGACATGGCAGGCGGATCTTCCATTCCGCCCCCTGCGCCCCGTCCAACCCAGCGGGTGGCCTCGTTGAACGACCAGACAGCCGTGCAACTGACGCCAGACGGCGCTCAGACGGTGACGACGGCCGAATAGTTGTCGATGCCGAGTTCGGCGAGCTTCTCGCGTCCGTTCAGAAAGCTGAGTTCCATCAGGACCGCGACGTGCACCAGGTCGGCGCCCAGTCGGTTGACCAGTGCCGCCGTCGCTCCCACGGTGCCGCCGGTGGCCAGCACATCGTCCACCACCAGCACCCGCGCTCCTGGCAGGATCGCGTCGGTCTTGACGGTCAGCGTCTCGTGGCCGTACTCGAGCGAGAACTGCTCCGAATACAGCTCGCCGGGCAGCTTGCCGGGCTTGCGGACGGGCACGAAACCGGCCCCCAGCTCGAGCGCGACCGGTGCGGCCAGAATGAACCCGCGAGCCTCCATGCCGACCACCACGTCGATGCCCTCGGGAGCCAGCGCAACCAGCTCTTCGACGACCGCGCGCAGCCCCTGCGGGGAGGCCAACAGCGGCGTGATGTCCTTGAACACGACGCCCGGCTTGGGAAAGTCGGGAATGTCCTCGATCAGGTCGAGGATGAGGTGCCGGTTGTCGTCTGATCCCACGGTTACTTCTTTCGCTTGGCTCGCGTGGTGTGGTTGGGCTGTACGCGGCTCTGCCGCGCCAGGTCGGTGGCGCTGACCAGTCCGAGCCGCTCGGGTTCGACCTCGTCCACCTCGGCCAGCGGACCCTCGCCGTCGGTGATCACCACCGACTTCTTCTTGGCAGTGGCTGTGCCTTTGTCGGTGTGCCGCTGGGCACGGCGCGCCAGCCGCTCGCGGTGCTCCTTCATCTCGGGCTCGGCCTCTTTCAGCTGCGCCAGCAGCGGCGCAGCGATGAAGATGGACGAGTAGGCGCCCGCGATCATGCCGACCAGCAGTGCCAGGCCGAGGTCTTTCAGCGGGCCGGTGCCGAGAATGAACGTGCCGGCGAAGGTGAGGGCCGCAACCGGCAGCACGCCGATGATCGTGGTGTTGATCGACCGGATCAGCACCTGATTGACCGCTGTGTTGGCCGCCTCGGAGTAGGTGAGCTTGCTGTTCTTCAGGTCGGCGGTGTTCTCGCGCACCTTGTCGAACACCACCACGGTGTCGTACAGCGAGTAGCCCAGAATGGTCAGCACGCCGATCAGGGTGGCCGGGGTGACGGTGAAGCCGACCAGAGCGTAGACGCCGATGGTGATGATCAGGTCGTGCAGCAACGCGACGATCGCCGCGATCGCCATCTGGTAGTTGCGGAAGTATGCCCAGATCAACAGCGACACCAGCACCAGGAACACGCCCAGTGCGATCAGAGCCTGCTGCGTGATCATGGTGCCCCACGAGGCGCCGATCAGGCTGTAGCCGACCTCGTCGACCGGAATACCGCCCGCGGACGTCGCCAGCGCCTGCTTGACCTGCGTGACCTCGTCCACGCTGAGGGATCGGGTCTGCACCCGGACCTGGTTCTGGCCGACCGAAATCACCTGGATGTCGTCGTTGTCGGGCAGGTTGAGCGCCTCGACGGCGCCGCGCAGCGTGTCGGGGGTGTCGGCCGTGACCGTGATCGGCACCGTGAAGTCGGCGCCGCCCTTGAACTCGATGCCCAGGTTCAGCCGCAGAACAGACAACGCCAGGATCGAAATCGCCAACAGCACGGCGGACACGATGTACCAACGCTTGCGGTTGCCGATGAAGTCGTAGCCGATCTCACCGGTGTACAGCTTGTGGGCGAAGCTGGACTTCTTGGTTCTGGACGTGGTCTTGGCGGGCTCGGGCGCGTCCAGCTGGTCGTCCGGAGCGCTCGTCTTGGTGCTCATCACGCCTCCTTCGCGGTGGCCACGACGCCTGCTGAGGCCTTGGCCGGACGCCGTCGATGGAGCGGCGGTTGACGTTTGGCGCCCAGATGATCGGGCTCGAAGCCGGAGAAGCGGCGGCCCTCACCGAAGTACTTCGTTCGGCCCAGCAGCGACACCAGCGGTTTGGTGAAGAAGAAGACCACCGCGATGTCGATCAGCGTGGTCAGGCCCAGGGTGAAGGCGAAGCCCTTGACGGCGCCGATGGCCAGAATGAACAGCACCAGGGCCGACAGCAGCGACACCCCGTCCGCGACCAGAATGGTCTGCCGGCTGCGTTCCCAGCCGATCTCGATCGCGCTGCGCAGCGTACGGCCGTCGCGCACCTCGTCGCTGATTCGTTCGAAGTAGATGATGAACGAGTCGGCGGTGATACCGATGGCAACGATCAGGCCCGCCACACCCGGCAGGTTGAGAGCGAAGCCCATCGCCTGGCCCAGCAGCACCACGAAGGCGTAGGTGACGCCGAAGGCAACCACCAGGCTGCTGACCACCACCACCGAGAGCGCGCGGTAGTAGACGATGCTGTAGGCGACCACCAGGATCAGGCCGATGATGCCGGCGATGATGCCGGCCTCCAACTGCTCGCCGCCGAGCTTGGCCGACACGTTGTCGACGCTGGAGACGTCGAAGGCCAGTGGGAGGGCGCCGTACTTGAGCACGTTGGCCAGCTCGGTGGCCGACTGCTGGGTGAAGGATCCCTCGATCTGGGCCCGTCCACCGGCGATCGCGGTGCTCACGTAGGGGGCGCTGATCACGTCGCCGTCCAGCACGATCGCGAACTGGTTCTGCGGGCTGGTCTTGGTCGAGATGGCCTTGGTGACCGTCTCGAAGGTCGCGGCACCGGCGCTGTTGAACTCGAGGGTGACGATCCAGCTGACCTGACCCTGCGGAATGCCCGCTGCGGCCTGGGTGAGTTCGCTGCCGGAGATCACCGCCGGCGAGAGCAGGTACTTGACGGTGCCGCCCGAGTCGCAGGTGATCAGGGGCTGGTCGGACACGTCGGGAAAGTCGTCGCCGCACTGGAAGTTCGTGAAGTCGCTCTGGTCGCGCTCGGAGGGGGTCCAGTCGAGCACCTGCTGGGTGGTCGGCGGGGTGGGGCCGGCGACGGTCGGACGGGGACTGGGCACCGGGGTGGGCAGACCCGGGAGCGGCCGCTCGTTCACCGACGGGGAGGCGGTGGCGGTGGGCACGGGCTCGGCGGTCGCGGTGGCGACGGGCTGCGTGGCCGCAGGCTCGGTCGCGGCCGGCTCGGTGGCACCGTCAGTGGGTTGCACGGTCGGCTGCGGGGTGGCCGTCGAGACGGTCTCTTGCGCGTAAACCAGCCTGAAGTAGAGCTGGGCGGTCTGGCCGACCATGCGCACCAGTTCGTCCTGCTGGACGTTGGGCACGCTGACGATGATCTGCCGGTCGCCCGACGTGGTCACCTCGGACTCGCCGACGCCGATCGAATCGACGCGCTGCTGAATGATGGAGCGGGCCAGTTCGAGGCTGGCCGGATCGACCGTCCCTTCGCCGGTGGTGTTGCTGGCGGTCAGCGTGATGGTCGTTCCGCCGCGAAGGTCGAGGCCCAGCTTGGGGGTCCAGACACCGCCGAGCGCCATCAATCCGAACAGGCTCGCCGACGCAAGCAGAAAGATGATCAGGGTGCGCAGGGGATGGCTGTGATGCCTACTTGTCGTTGCCACGAGCAGTTACGCCTTAAGGGTCACTTCTGGGTGGTCGGGCCGGTGCCGTCGTCGGTCGCCGGGCGCTCGCTGCCAGAAGGCTTCGGATCGTTGAAGTCGGACGGCTCGATGGTGTCGAAGGGGTTGGTGCTCTGTGGGTTCGCGAACGGGCTGTCGTGCGTGCCCTCGTGGGCCGCGTCGACCGGCTCGTCGATGTCGGTGGGCTCGGTCGTCGTCGGAGTACTCGAACTCGTCGTCCTCGGGCTTGAGCGTCTTGACCACGGCCTGCTTGATCACGGTCATCTCGATGCCCGGGGCGATCTCGATGATGGCCTGACGCTCGCCGAGGTGCCGGATGGTGCCGAACACGCCCGAGGACAGCATGATGCGCGCCCCGGGTGCGAGGGAGTTGGTCATCTCGGTCTGCTGCTTGGCCCGCTTCTGCTGCGGACGAATCAGCAGAAAGTAGAACGCGGCGCCCATCAGCACCAGCATCAGGACGGTGCTACCCATGTCACCCATTGGATTTCTTTCACTAGACCGGCATCGCGGCGGCATGGCCACCGACGCACAACTCTAGCCGAGGCGACCAGAAAGCTTGGCCTCGACGCGGGCCGGACGCCGATCGGACGTGCTGAGCGGGGCACCGGAGCCTGGACGCCGACGGCCGACAGTCACCGGGACAGGGAGGTGGTCAGCCGCCGAACAGGTCGGGTTCCACGCTGCTCGGCATGGTCAGCCCGAGGTGGGCCCAGCCACGGGCGGTCGCGACCCGACCACGGGGCGTCCGCATCAAAAAGCCCTGCCGCACCAGGAACGGCTCGGCGACCTCTTCAACGGTTTCGCGCTCTTCGCCCACGGCCATGGCCAGCGTCGACAGGCCGACCGGGCCGCCGTTGAAGCGCTCACACAGCGCCGACAGCACGGCGCGGTCGAGCCGGTCGAGGCCGAGTTCGTCCACCTCGTACAGCTCCAGTGCGGCGGCCGCGACCGCGGGCGTCAGCCGGCCGTCCGCCCGCACCTGGGCATAATCGCGGACGCGCCGCAGCAGCCGGTTCGCGATCCGGGGGGTGCCGCGCGAGCGGGACGCGATCACCTCGTCGGTGCCGGCCGACAAGCTGATGCCGAGCAGCCGCGACGAACGTTGGACGATGCCGCGCAGGGCCGGCGTGTCGTAGAAGTCGAGCTGCCCGGTGAACCCGAACCGGTCACGCAGCGGGCCCGGCAGCAACCCGGCCCGGGTGGTGGCGCCGACCAGGGTGAACGGCGGAATCTCCAGCGGGATCGCGGTCGCACCGGGGCCCTTGCCGACCACCACGTCGACCCGGAAGTCCTCCATGGCCAGGTAGAGCATCTCTTCGGCCGGACGCGACATGCGATGGATCTCGTCGAGGAAGAACACCTCGCCCGAGGTCAGCCCCGACAGGATCGCGGCCAGGTCGCCGGCGTGCTGAATGGCGGGCCCGGACGAAATGCGGATCGGTGCGCCCATTTCGGCGGCGATGATCATCGCCAGGGTGGTCTTGCCCAGCCCGGGCGGCCCCGACAACAGCACATGATCGGGAACCATGCCGCGGTGCCGGGCGGCGTCCAGCACCAGGCCGAGCTGGTCACTGACCCGTTGCTGACCGGCGAACTCCGCAAGGCTGACAGGCCGCAGCGCCGACTCGGCGACCGCGTCCTCGTCGTGGACGTGCGGGTCCATCGGGTCTTCGTCGGCGCGCGTCATTTGGCCAGGCTTCGCAGGGCGGCCCGCATCAGCACGGCGACCGGGGTGGACGGGTCGGCCTCGATGAGCCCGGCGACGCTGTCGCAGGCCCGCTCGGCGTCACGCGACGACCAGCCCAGACCCTCCAGCCCGCCCTTGACCTGCTCGCGCCAGATCAGCGGCACCGGTTGCGCGGACGGCGGACCGACCGCGGCCAGCGCATTGATCTTGTCCTTGAGCTCGATCACCAGCCGCTGGGCGCCCTTGACGCCGATGCCGGGCACCTTGGTCAGGGCGGCGATGTTCTCGGCGGCGATCGCGGCGCGCAGGGCGTCCGGGGTGAGCACCGAGACCACCGCCTGGGCGATCTTGGGTCCGATGCCGCCGGCCGATTGGACGAGCTCGAAACAGTCCCGCTCGTCGGCGTCGGCGAAACCGTAGAGAGTCAGGGAATCCTCGCGCACCACCAGCGAGGTGGCGAGCGTGGCCGGTTGGCCGAGCCGCACCGAACCTGCCGTGGACGGCGAGCACAGGGCCTTGACGCCGAAGCCGTTGAGGTCGAGCACCACCCAGGTGGGCCCGGCGGCGATCACCGTGCCGCTGAGCTGAGCGATCATGCGCCCCGCCTCTGATCTCCGCGGCCCGAATCGCCCGGGCCCGAATCGCCCAGCCGCGGATCGCCCAGCCGCGGATCGCCGCGCCGTGCCCGGTCCAGGGCCGCCGCCACCCGGGCCTGACCGGCACCACGCCACAGCTGACAGATCGCCAACGCGACCGCATCGGCTGCATCCGCCGGTTTGGGCGCCTCGGCCAGCCTGAGCACGCGGGTGACCATCACGCCGATCTGGGCCTTGTCGGCCCGTCCGGAGCCGGTGATCGCGGCCTTGACCTCGCTGGGCGTGTGCTGGCGCACCGGCAGCCGATGCCGCGCCGCCACCAGCATGGTGACCCCGGCAGCCTGTGCGGTGCCGATCACGGTCATCGTGTTGTGCTGGCTGAACACGCGCTCGACGGCGATCACGTCGGGCTTGTGCCGGCCGATCCACTGCTCCAGCTCGGTCTCGATGGCCAGCAGCCGCAGTGGCAGGTCGGCGTCGGACGGGGTACGGATCACCCCCGCCTCGACCAAAGTGAGCGGGCGCCCGGGGACACCGTCGACGACACCGACCCCGCAGCGGGTCAGCCCCGGATCGACCCCCAACACACGCATCGCCACGCTCTTTCGCCAGCCGAACAGATGTTCGGATACTAGCGAAGGAGCCACCGATGGCCGGTTGCGGCACGCCCGGCGCGAGCACTCGACCAGCGAGTTCGACAGGCACGAGCTCTCGATCGGCGTCGCGAAATGACGACCGATCTGGACGACCTCCCGCCTTGGTGAGGCGCACCCCGTCCGGGATCGGTCGTCATTTCGCGAGGACGGCCGGGGGTCTCGACCAAACAGGGACCGGCGGCGGAGATCCCGGCATTCGCCGGGATGACGGGGGGTGGGGGTCGCCGGGGGGTGACGGGGAGCGCGGGGGTGAGGGGCAGCGCGGACCTTGAGCGATCCGTCATCCCGGCGGACGACGGGATCTCACGCAGCCGCCAGCAAGCGCACGTATGAAGCAGAAACCTCCCCGGTAACCCAGGTATCGACACGTGCGACCAACGCGGGCAGGAGCAGAGATCCCGGCATTCGCCGGGATGACGGGGAGCGCCGGGATGACGGGGAGCGCCGGGATGACGGGCAGCGCGGGCAGGCGCAGAGATCCCGGCATTCGCCGGGATGACGGGGAGCACGGGATGACGGGGAGGGCCGGAATGACGGGCAGCGCGGACCTCGAGGGATCCGTCATCCCGGCGGACGCCGGGATCTCACGCAGCCGCCAGCAAGCGCACGTATGAAGCGCAACCCTCCCCGATAACCCAGGTATCGACACGCTCGACCAACGCGGGCAGGAGCAGAGATCCCGGCATTCGCCGGGATGACGGGGAGCACGAGGATGACGGGCAGGTGGGGAGATCCCGGCATTCGCCGGGATGACGGCATTCGCCGGGATGACGGGGTCGCCGGGATGACGGGGAGCGCCGGGATGACGGCGTTCGCTGGGGTGGCCAACAGCGCTCAGTCCAGTTCGGCGAGCACCTCGTCCGGAACGTCCTCGTTGCTGTAGACGGCCTGCACGTCGTCGACCTCCTCGATGGCGTCCAGCAGCCGGAACAGCTTGTCGGCGGCCTCTTTGGCGTCGATCGCCTGGGTGTACTGGGGAACGAACTGCACCTCGGCCGACTCGTAGTCGTAGCCGGCCTCCTCAACGGCCTTGCGCACGTCCACCACGACGCTCGGGTCGGAGAGCACCTTGAGCACCTCGCCCTCGTCGGAGACGTCTTCGGGGTCGGCGTCCAGCGTGGCCTCGATCAGCAGGTCCTCGTCGAGGGTCGTGCCACCCTGAGCCTTGCTCACCTCGACCACGCCCTTGCGGTCGAAGATGCGCGACACCGAGCCGACGTCGGCCATCGTGCCGCCGTTGCGGGTGACCGCCACCTTCACATCGGACGCCGACCGGTTGCGGTTGTCGGTGAGGCACTCGATCAGGATCGCCACCCCGGCCGGCCCGTAGGCCTCGTACATGATCTCGATGTAGTCGACCTGCTCGCCGCCCACGCCCGAACCGCGCTTGACCGCCCGATCGATGTTGTCGTTGGGTACCGAGTTCTTCTTGGCCTTCTGAATGGCGTCGTAGAGGGTCGGGTTTCCGCCGGGGTCACCGCCACCGAGCCGCGCCGCCACCTCGATCTTCTTGATCAGGTTCGCGAACAGCTTGCCGCGCTTGGCGTCGATCGCCGCCTTCTTGTGCTTGGTGGTGGCCCACTTGGAATGCCCGCTCATCTAGTTCCTGTCTTCGTTCGCTGGTCCGTCTTGCGCGGCCCCGATTGTATCGAGGCCTGGGTGGTTGACGTACCAGACCATCGCGTCGATCGGCTGGTACCCGAGCTCGATGTAGGGCCGGGCGCCCTGGTCGGAATCGGTTTCGACACCGATGCCCGCCGTTTGCAGACCAGCCGCGCGAAAGGACTCGTGGCTGCGCGCCAGCAGTGGGGCATACAACCCGCGGTTGCGCCAGACCCGATCGGCCCCCAGATACTCCGTCCAACCGGCCGGTTCACCGCCCAGGTCGGTGATCGCGTTGAGCGCCCAGCCGACCGGGCGTCCGCCGGCGAGCGCCACCCACGACAGATCGTCCTGAATGCCGGCGCTCTCCAGGCCCCACCGCCAGGCGTCCGGCTGCAGCTGGTCGGACGGACCCGCGACGGTCGCGTTGTACAGGGCCCGGACCGCTTCGCCCCAGTGCGGTCCGAACTGCTTGAACTCGATTTGCGGCACCCCGGCATCGTGCAACGGTGTGGCCAGCGGGCGGCGCAACGCGTGATACCAGCGCTGGGGCCGGAACCCCTGGTTGGGCAGGGTCTCGGCCAGAAAGTGGTTCTTCGCCGAGGCCAGCACCGACAACTCGAGCCGGCTGAGGTGTTCGGCCCCGTCAGGCACGTTCTCCAGGTACCACTCGATGCCGCGCTCGACCTGCCAGCGCATCAGCGTGTCCTGCACCCCTTCGTCACGCCAGGCCGGGTGGCAGCCGCCGTGCAGGTGCAGGTGACAAACGGACTCCCCCGGCTGCGGCATCCTCAGCCAGGCGTAGGCGATCAACGTGCCGCTGGGCTTGCGCAGCACCACCCCGGTCTGGGTGCGGCGCACGCCGTCGTCGGCGACCGCGAGTTGCAGGCCGCTCAGGTCGTGGTGGTGGGTGGCGTCGCCGAAGTGCTCTTCGGCGGCCACGAGACCGCTGATCTCGGGCAGGTCCTGATCGGTCAGCCAGTGCCACGTGCAGCCGTGGCTCTTGGCCGGTGTGGGCATCATCGCCTCCGCATCGTTCCCGGCAACTCTAGTGCTCCGCGCTTCGCTCAACCGGCGGCGGCGTCCAGAGCATCCGAAAGGGTGAAGTGGCCCACGTAGAGCGCGGTGCCGATGATGGCGCCGGTGATCCCCAGGGGGACGAGTTCGCGCAGGGCGCGCAGATCGTCCAGTTGAGCGATGCCGCCGGAGGCGATCACCTCGGCGTCGGTGCGGGCCGCGACGGCTCGGAGCAGGTCGAGATTCGGTCCGCTGAGCATTCCGTCGGACTTCACGTCGGTGACCACGAACGTGGCGCAGCCGGCGGCCGACAACCTGTCGACCGCTTCTGCCCAGTCCCCGCCCTCGCGGACCCAGCCGCGGGCCGCCAGCCTGGTGCCCTTGACGTCGATCGCGATGCCGATCCGGTCGCCGTGCTCGCCGATGATGCGCTCGCACCACTGCGGGTTCTCCAGTGCGGCGGTGCCGATGTTGACCCGCCGGCATCCGGTGGCGAGTGCCCGTCCGAGGCTGGCGTCGTCACGAATCCCGCCGCTGAGTTCGACGTTCAAGGTCAACTCGGCGGTGATGGCGGCGATGGCGTCGGCGTTCGAGCCCCGTCCGAACGCTGCGTCGAGATCGACCAGGTGCAGCCACGTTGCACCGGCCTGCTGCCAGCGCAACGCCGCTGCGAGCGGGTCGCCGAACACCTTCTCGGAGCCGGCCACCCCCTGGGTGAGCTGGACGGCCTGGCCGTTCTGGACGTCGACGGCGGGCAGCAGTGTCAGGGCGGTCACGAGGCACCACCCTAACCTGCGTCCGGGAAGGCCCGGACGGGTGCCGGACGTCGGGAATTCCCGCGACCGTCGGGCGGCCTAGGCCAGGCCGCTCGTCCAACTCTTTGGAGCTCGCGGAGCTTCGCGAGCGCCAATCAGTTGGGCGAGCGGAGCCCGATGTGGGCGGACGGTGTCAGCCTCGGCCCGCGAGCACGTCGCGGCTCCACGCCATCAGGAACTCCGCCGGCTCCCAGGCGTTGTCCGATTCGTTGGACAGCACCGACCAGGTGACATCCGCCGACGGAAGGTACTGGCTCATCATCGACACGCCGGCGTCGGAGCCCTCCAGCCCCCACACCCCGGGAATCGGTAGCCAGATACCTAGGCCGCAGACGTAGTCGGCCTCGTCACCGGACGACCGCGTGGTCATCAACTCCACCAGCGCTTCGGGCACGATGGCGCCGCCGGCCAGCGCGGGCCAGAACGCGTGCAGGTCAGCGGCGGTGGTGTAGGCGCCGCCGTCCCCGCTGCCCTCGATCGGCAGGTGAAAGACGTTGGTGCGCAGGGCGTCTGGGTACAGGTAGCCGATCGCGGCATCGCCCGGCAGAGCGTCGGAGCGCAGAAAGCCGGTGTGCTGCAGCCCGGCCGGTTCGATCACCCGCTCGCGGACCAGGTCCTGGTAGCGCATCCCCGAGGCGCGCTGGGCGATCAGTCCGAGCAGCACATAGCCGGCGTTGCTGTAGACGCAGCCACTGCCGGGAGTGGACAGCATCGGCACATCGAGCAAACGCACGAAGTCCTCCAGCGAGTTGTACTCGTGCATGCTGCCCGGCAACAGGTAGCTGTCGGGATCGGCGTCGTCGTCGAGGTACTCCCCCACACCTGAGGTGTGGCTGAGCAGCTGCCGCAGGGTCACCCGCTGGTCCACCTGGGACAGATCGTCGCCCAGCCAACGGCGGGCGGGGTCGTCCAGTTCGAGCGTGCCGCCGTCGACCAGCGAGAGCACCGCCAGCGCGGTGAACGCCTTGGACGCACTGGCCGTGCCGAACCGCGTCTGCATGGTGTTCGCGACGCCGTGAGCTCGGTCGGCGAGCCCGAACGCTGCCTCGTAGAGGCGGTCACCGCCGGCGTCGACCCGGATCACGCCGCTGAGACTATTGTCCGTAGCCACGGCCGTCAGTGCATCGGTGTCGAGGTGCATCCGCTCAGTGTGGCGCCCAGCACCTGCCCCGCACAGGGGCAATTCTGCGCAGCACCGTCGTCCAGTTCGCTCAGCGGCGCTCAGCAGCCGCCACGACGGGGCGTGTGACCCGGGCGAGCAGGAGGACGACGTAGGCGGGGCCGAGTAACCCGCGGAGTTCGTGTGCCATGCCGGGCGCGGGAGGCGATGACGGTGGCCGACGTGCCTCAGAGGGTCGCGAGCCAGTTGCGCAGCAGCCCAGCGCCCGCCCGTCCGGACTTCTCCGGATGGAACTGGGTGCTCGACAGCGCACCGAATTCTACCGCGGCGACGAACCGGTCGCCGCCGTGCTCGGCCCAGGTGACCTTGGCCCGGTCCGGCAACCGGTCGGCGGTGCGCACCGCATAGGAATGCACGAAGTAGAACCGCTCCCCCGCCAGGCCTGCGAACAGGGTGGTGTCCGGTGGCGGCTCGACGGTGTTCCAGCCCATGTGCGGCAGCCGTTCGCTGTGCAGGCGCTCGACTACCCCCGGCAGCACCCCGACTCCCGCGGCGTCATGGCCGTGCTCGACGCCGTGGCCGAACAACACCTGATGACCCACGCAGATGCCCAGCACGGGCAGGTTCTCGGCCAGCCGCGCGGTGATCAACTCGGGCCCGCCGACCGCGCGCAGGCCGTCCATGCAGGCCGCGAAGGCTCCCACTCCGGGCACCACCAGGCCGTCCGCGGCGCGGGCCGCACCCGGGTCAGCGGTCAGCTCGACGTTCGCACCGGCCGCCGTCAGCGCCCGGGTGGCCGAGTGCAGGTTGCCCGAGCCGTAGTCGAGCACCACCACCCGGGAACGGGTCACAAAGAGCCCTTCGTGGACGGGATCGTGTCGGCCACCCGCGGATCGATGGCGACCGCGATGCGCAACGCCCGGGCGACGGCCTTGAACTGGGCCTCGACGATGTGGTGCGGGTCGCGTCCGGCGAGCAGCCGCAGGTGAACGCAGATGCCTGCGTTGATCGCCAGGGACTGCATCAGGTGGTAGGTCATCGAGCCGGCGTAGGGCACGCCGGAACCGCCGATCAGGGCGTAGACCTGTCCGTCCGGCTCGCCTTCGCAGACGACGAACGGACGGCCGGCGACGTCCACGACAGCGTGGGCCAGGGCCTCGTCCAGCGGCACCGTGGCGTCGCCGAAGCGGACGATGCCGCGCTTGTCGCCCAGCGCCTGGGCCAGTGCCTGGCCGATCACGATCGCGGTGTCTTCGATGGTGTGGTGGCCGTCGATGTGCAGGTCGCCGGTGCTGGTCACGTCCAGATCGATCAGCGAGTGCCTGGCCAACGCGGTGAGCATGTGGTCGTAGAACCCGACGCCGGTGTCGATCGTCGAGGCGCCGGTGCCGTCCAGGTTCAGCGCCACCCGCACGGTCGATTCGCTGGTGGAACGCTCCACCACCGCTGTGCGTGCCGTCATCGGATCTCCTTCACTACCTCGGCCAGAGCCTCGTAGAACACCTCGGTCTCGTCCGGCGTACCGACCGAAACCCGTAGCCAGCCCGCGGGACCGGTCTCGCGCACGAGCACACCCCGATCCAGCAGGCGCTGCCACACATCATGCCGGTCCGCGAAGGGGCCGAACAAACAGAAGTTGGCATCGGAGTCGATCACCTGCACGCCCAGCTCGGGCAGCCGGACCAGCAGCTCATCCCGGGTGCGCCGCAACTGGTCGACCTGGCCGAGCAGGTGGTCGGCGTGCCGCAGCGCGGTCTCGGCGACCAGCTGGGTCTGGGACGACAGGTGGTACGGCAGCCGGACGATCCGGCAGGCGTCCACGATCGCGGGCGCAGCGGCGAGGTAGCCGACCCGTCCGCCGGCCAGGGCGAAGGCCTTGCTCATGGTGCGGCTGACGATCAGGTTGCCGAACCGCGGCAGCAGAGTCAGGGCGGTGTTCTCGGGGTGCTCTGCTGAACTCCTGGTAGGCCTCGTCGACCACCACGATCGCGTCGGTGCCCGCGAGCACCTGTTCGGTCACCACCAGCGGGGTCGTGGTGCCGGTGGGGTTGTTGGGCGTGGTGATGATCACCACGTCCGCATCGTTGTCGGCGATGGCGTTCAGCACCAGGTCGGCGTCCAGGGTGAAGTCGGTGTGCCGCGGCACCGTGACGTAGCGGGTGTGGGTGTTGCGGGCGTACTCGGGGTACATCGAGTACGTCGGGGTGAAGCTGAGCAGGGTGCGTCCGGGACCGCCGAAAGCGCCGAGCACGTGGGTCATCACCTCGTTGGAACCGTTGGCTGCCCAGATGTTCTCGATCGTCAGCCCGTGGCCGAGATAGCCGACCAGCGCCCGGCGCAGGGCGGTGGCTTCACGATCGGGGTAGCGGTTGAAGCCCGTTGCCGCGGCCGTCAGCGTCGCCGCCATGTCGGCGGCGATCTCAGCGCTGGGCGGAAACGGGTTCTCGTTGACGTTCAGGCAGATCGGCACGTCGAGCTGAGGGGCTCCGTACGGCTCCTCACCCACCAACTCGGGCCGTAGCGGCAGGTCTTCCAGTCTCGGCTGCGGCTTCATCGGGTGCTCTCCGCCGGCCGGGAGCCGGGTCGAGCGTCGTCCGTGGGCCGAGCGTCAGTGGGTCGAGCGTCCGTGGGCCGAGCGTCAGTGGGTCGAGCGGGGCGAGACTCCTGCCGGCGGACGGTGACCGCGGCGCCGTGAGCGGGCAGGTTCTCGGCCTGCGCGAAGGCCTCGACCGCGTCCGCGACGTCGAGCAGTGCCTGCCTGGAGTAGTCGATCACGTGCACGTGTTTGAGAAAGCTGTTCACGTTCAATCCAGAGCTGTGACAGGCGCAGCCGGCGGTCGGCAGCACGTGGGTGCTGCCGGCGCTGTAGTCGCCCAGCGAGACCGGCGACCAGGGCCCGACGAAGATCGCTCCGGCGTTGCGGACCCGCCCCGCCACCGCCTTGGCATCGCGAGTGTGGATCTCGAGGTGTTCGGCGGCGTAGGCGTTGACCACGTCGATGCCCTGGTCGAGGTCGTCCACCAGAACGATCGCGGACTGCTGCCCGGCCAACGCGGCGCGGATCCGCTCGGCGTGCCGCGTGGCCGCCACCTGCGGTTCGAGTTCGGTACGGACGGCCTCGGCCAGTTCGGGCGAATCGGTGACCAGCACGGCACCGGCCAACGGGTCGTGCTCGGCCTGCGAAATCAGGTCCGCGGCGACGAACCGCGGGTCGGCCGTGTCGTCGGCCAGTATGGCGATCTCGGTCGGGCCGGCCTCGGAGTCGATGCCGACCAGGCCGCGCAGCAGCCGCTTGGCGGCCACCACGTAGATGTTGCCGGGACCGGTGACGAGGTTCACCGGCTCGCACAGCCCGGGCACACCGTGGGCGAACATGGCGATCGCCTGCGCACCGCCGACCGCGTACACCTCGCTCACGCCCAGCAGCGCGCACACCGCCAGGATCGTCGGGTGCGGCAGGGCGTCGAACTCCGCCTGCGGCGGGGACGCCACCGCGATGGACGGCACGCCCGCCACCTGTGCGGGCACCACGTTCATCAGCACCGAGGACGCCAGCGGCGCCAGCCCGCCGGGAACGTACAGGCCGACCCGGTCGACGGCGATCGCGCGCGACTCGACCACGGCACCCGGGGCCGGTTCGGCACGCCGCAGTTCGGCCCGCGCCTCGACCTCGGCGACCGCGCGCCGGCGCCGGATCGACTCGAGCACGGCCGTGCGCAACTCGGGGGTCAACTCGCGTTCGGCCGCCGTGATCGCCTCAGCCGGCACCCGGAACGACGCGGGCACGCAGCCGTCGAACTGCTCGGAGAACTCGCGCAGGGCTGCCTGCCCACGCTCCGCTACCCCGGCGCAGATCGGCCGCACCCGCTCGACCGCCTGCTCGACGTCCATGGGCGCGCGGGGGACGACGCGGCGGTAGTCGACGGCCTGCCCGCGCAGGTCAAGGGTGCGGATCACCCGGCTGATTCTACGGACGCGGCATGGGTCGCCGTGGCCGTGCCCGTTTGGCAACCGCGCGGTTCACTGTGGAAGGGTGGGACGCATGACTCATGAGAAGCCCGAAGTCGACTTTCCCGGCGAAGCCCCCGACGATCTGGTGATCACCGACATCGTGGTGGGTGAGGGTGCCGAGGCCTCGGCCGGCGACACTGTCGTGGTGCACTACGTGGGAGTGGCGCACTCCAGCGGCGAGGAGTTCGACGCCAGCTACAACCGCCGCGAGCCGCTGTCGTTCCGGCTGGGTGTCGGCCAGGTGATCAGCGGCTGGGATCAAGGTGTGCAGGGCATGAAGGTGGGCGGACGCCGCCAGCTCGTCATTCCGGCCCACCTCGGCTACGGCGATCGCGGCGCGGGCGGCGCGATCGCGCCGGGCGAGACGCTGATCTTCGTGGTCGATCTGCTGGCTGTGCGCTGATCATCTTCCCGGCACCAGTCGGACGCCGCCCGCACGCGTCGGCCAGAGGCACCCCACCGGTGTCGGGTGGTCAGGGCCGGACCGCAGTGCCGGCCAGCTCGCGCAGCAGGTTCCAGGCCGCCCGGACGTCCTCGTGCCGGGTGCGGCGCGCACCGATCGAGAACCGCAGCACGGTGCGGCCATCGAGCACGGTGCGGGTGAACAGCACGCGTCCGGTGGCGTTGGCCTGTTCGATCAGGGTGGCCGTCGCCTCATCGCCCGAGCGCAGGGCGAGGCACAGCAGGTTGAGCGGATGCGGCCCCACGATCTCGAATCGGTCGTCCTGCGCGACCCAACCGGCCAGTTCCTGCGTCCAGGCGACGTGGTCGCGGATCATCGCCTGGGCCGGCGCCACCCCGTCCGTTCGCAGGGTGAACCAGAGCTTGAGGGCGCGGAACCGGCGGCCGAGCGGCACCTGCCAATCGCGGTAGTCGATCACGGCGCCGGTCTCGGCGGCGGCGGTGCGCAGGTACTCGGGCAGAATGCTCAACGCGCCCAGCAGGCTGACCCGGTCGGCGGTGTAGAACAGGTTGCAGTCGAAGGTCACGCCCATCCACTTGTGGGGGTTCGTGCTGTAGCTGTCGGCGAGTTCGAGGCCGTCGTTCAGCCCGCGGAACTCGGGGCACAGGGTGGCGATGCCGGCCATGGCGGCGTCCACGTGCAGCCACAGGTTGTGGGCCTTGGCTACCTCGGCCACGGCACGCACGGGGTCGATCGCCAGCGAGTTGGTGGTGCCCAGCGTGGCGCACACCCAGAACGGCAGCAGGCTTTGTCGGAGGTCGTCCTCGATCATCTCGGCCAGGGCGTCGGGACGCATGGTGAAGCTCTCATCGTGCGGCACCACCCGCAGGTTGGCGGTGCCGACACCCGCGATCCGCAACCCCTTCTCGATGGACGAATGGGCTTGTGACGTGGCGTAGGCGACCAGCTTGGTGGTGTCTGAGTCGACGTTGACTGCACCCTTCGTGGCCCGGTGGCGGGCAGCCAGAATCGAGGTGAGGGTCGCCTCGCTGGCCGAGCCCTGGATCACCCCGCCGCCGCTCTCGCTGGTGCTGCGAAAGGTGTCGGGCAGACCGAGCAGGTCGATCATCCAGTCCATCATGCGGGTCTCGACCTCGGTCACGGCGGGGCTGGTCGCCCAACTCATGCCCTGGACGCCGAGCCCGGCCGAGACCAGTTCGGCCAGGATCGCCGGATAGCTGGTGTTGGCCGGAAACCACGCGAAGAAGCGCGGATGCTGCCAGTTGGTCAGGCCGGGTACCACGACCCGGTCGAGGTCGGCGATCAGGGCGTCGAAGCCGTCCGGATCGCCGGGGTGTTCGGGCAGGAGCGCAGCGATGTCTCCGGGAGCGACGCGGGATTGAACCGGCAGCGTGTCGAGCGTGTCGTGATAGTCGATGATCCACTCGATCAGGCGATGACCCTGAGTCCGAAACTCCGCTGCGTCCACGACGTCAGCCTAGTGAGGCAGCGGGACGCTCGTGCGGCGCGGGTACTTTGGGGTGGTGAGTGGCAGGAGCACCGGTGGCACGCCGGCCGTCGAGGCGCTCACCGCCGCCAGAGTCGCGTTCACCCTGCACCCCTATACCCACCTCGACGACAGTCGTGATTTCGGCGCCGAGGCCGCTCGCGAACTGGGCGTGGACGAACTGCGCATCTTCAAGACGCTGGTGGTCGACATCGGTGTCGGACGTCCGTCGCTCGCGGTCGGCATCGTGCCGGTGGCGGGCCGGCTCGACCTCAAAGCGTTCGCCGCGGCACTGAAGGCCAAGAAGGCGGTACTGGCGGAGCCGGCGGATGCGGAGCGCAGTTCGGGCTATGTGATCGGTGGCATCTCACCGATCGGCCAGCGGACGCCGCTTCCTACCGTGCTGGACGAGACCGCCCTCCTGTTCGACACGGTGTTCGTCTCGGCCGGCAAGCGCGGGCTGCAGGTACAACTGTCCCCCGCCGATCTGCTGGCCCTCACGCGCGCGACCTGGGCCGACATCGCGCGCTGAGCTGCGGATCCGGGATCGGTCCGATTGCGGACCTGCTGCCTCTCCTGCAGCGGCATCCCCGTGAGCAGGAATGCGGAACCGTCCCCGATTCCTGCTCGGACCAGCCGGGTGAACGGGAAAGGAACCGTCCCCGATTCTTGCTCAGCCGAGGTGGGCCACCAACCGGTTGATACCCTCGGTCAGCTCGGCGCCGGTGCCGCAGAATGACAGCCGCATGAACCGGTGGCCGTCCGCCGGATCGAAGTCGATGCCCGGGGTCAACGCCACGCCGGTCGCAGCCAACACCTCGGCGCACCAGCGCTGCGAGTCGTCGGTCAGGTGGCCGATGTCGCACCAAGCGTAGAACGCGCCGTCCGGCGGGGCGAAGCTGGTGATGCCCAACTCCGGCAGCCGGGCCAGCAGCAGATCGCGGTTGGCGGCGTAGCGGCGCACGTGGGCGTCCAGTTCGGAGCGGGCCTGCGCCCCGAACGCCGCGACGCCCGCGGCCTGCGAGATCGCGGGGGCGCAGATCGCCAGGTTGCCCTGCAGCAGTTCGACCGGTCGTCGCAGCGCCTTTGGCAGCAACAGCCAGCCGACCCGCCACCCGGTCATCGACTGGTACTTGCTGAGCGAGCCCAGCACGACCGACTCGCGTCCGTAGTGCCAGGCGCAGTCGGTGGGGCGGCCGAAGCTGATGCCGTGGTAGATCTCATCGCTGATCAGCAGCACGCCGTTGGCGGCGCACCAGGCGCTGATGGCCGCGAGTTCGGCACCGTCGATGATGGTGCCGGTGGGGTTGGCCGGGCTGGCGATCACCAGGCCCGCCGGCCGCTCGGGCAACGCATCCAGCATCGCAACCGTGGGCTGATAACGGGTTTCGGGGCCGCACTCGAGTTCAAGCAGCCGACAACCGGTGGCCACGATGTCGTTGCGGTACGCCGGATACCCCGGACGCGTGATCGCCACCAGGTCGCCCGGGTCGAACGCGGCGAGCAGGGTGAGCAGAAACCCCCCGGACGATCCGGTGGTCACAATCACCTCATCGGGTGCGACGTCCACCCGGTACCGGTCGCGGTAGTGGGTGGCGACCGCCGTCCGGAAGGCGAGGGTGCCGACGGCTTCGGTGTAGCCCAGCACGTCGGTGCGCAGGGCCTGCTCGGCGGCGGCGAGCACCGCCGCGGGCGCAGGGGTGGACGGTTGACCCACGCACAGCAGCACGACGTCATCGTGGGTGCGTCGGCGTTCGGCGACCGCTTTGAGCACCTCCATCACGTGGAAGGGCTCCACCCCGCCCCGCCGCGAAGCCGAACGCGGGGTCACGGCCGGCGCACGAGGCGCGCGAACCAGGCCAGCACCCCGGCAATGATCGCGCCGAGTCCGACTCCGGTGGCGGCCCCGAGCACATAACCCGTACCCATCCCGACCTTCATGGCCTTCTGCGCGACGGCCTCGCGCACCATGGGCACGGGTTCGTCCATGTCGGCGGGCAGATCGCCCACATCGGCGGCCCGCGGCGAGCGGTAGACCGGCCCGGTCTCGGCCGTCGCCATCCAGGCGGCGATCATCAGAATCAACGTGGCGAAGATGTTGAAGAACAGCATCATGATGATGATCGGACCGAATACCGCGAAGGCCGCGTTGCCTGAGAACATCCCCCAGATCAGCGCGGCACCGTACTGCAGCACGGCCAGCCCGATCGTTCCGATCAGTGCGCCCCCCAGCCAGATGCGCTTGGCGACCCGTTGCTGGAACGAGATGCGGTATAAGAAGGCGAACAGCGCAAAGCCGACGGCGATCGATACCGGAATGGGTGCGGTGTACACCACGAACTTCGCCCACGCACTGTCGGACAGGTTGAAGAAGCCCAGCACCACCTCCGACAACGAGGTGGCCACCGCAGCCAGCGCGAACATGATCAGAATGGTCAGCAACACCACCAGCAGCGTGCCCAGATTGGTCAGCGTCTCGACGACGATGTTGCCCTTCTTCTCGCCCTCACTGAAGTCGGTGCGCATCTGCGCCCGGATCGCGCTCTTCAGGTTGGCCATCCAGGCCGCACCCGACCACGCGAAGATGAACAGCGAGACGATGCTGAGGGTTGCCCAGCCGGCCAGCGCGCGCTCCATCACTGCAATGACCTGATCGCCCAACGGGTTGTTCTGAAACTGGAACTTGATCAGGTCGCTCACTGCGTCGAGCAGGTCGGGCCGAAACACGGTGAGCACCATGCCGAGCATGGAGAAGGCGAACAGCAGAACAGGCACGATGGACAGCACCGAGAAGTACGTGACTGCCGCCGCGAACTGGTTGCCGAGACGCTGCGTGAACCGTTCCTGCATGCGCAGCAGATGCGCGATCCACGGTTTTGTCTTGAGTTCCTCGACCCACTGTGCGAGCCAGTCCGGCATCGGTCGTCCCTTCGTCCGTTGGGGCGCGTTCAGCCTAGCCGGACGGGCTCAGTGGGCACGCACACCGTGCGGGTGGCGGATAACGGAACCGTCCCCAATACCTGTCGCGACCGGTAATGGGGACGGTTCCATTCCCGTTCGCTTCGGCCCTTAGCCGCGCAGTAGGCGCAGATCGGAAGCCGGGCTCAGTCGGCGTAGCTCTCCACCGGCGGGCAGGAGCAGACCAGGTTGCGGTCGCCGTAGACGCCGTCGATGCGGGCACTCGCGGGCCAGTACTTGTCCGTTGCTCCGGTGCCGATGCTGCCCAGCACCACCCCGCCCGGGTAGGCGGCCAGCCGGCGCGGGTAGGGGTGCGTCCACTCGTCGTCGACCACCCGGTGCTGGGTGTGCGGGGCGTTGTGCAGCGGGTTGTCGTCGGCGGGCCACTGCCCCGCCGCGACCGCGTCCGCCTCGGCCCGGATCGCGATCATGGCGTCGCAGAACCGGTCCAGTTCGGCCTTCGATTCGGACTCGGTGGGCTCGATCATCAGCGTGCCCGCCACCGGAAAGCTCATCGTCGGCGAGTGGAAGCCGTAATCGATCAGACGTTTCGCGACATCGTCGACGGTGACGCCGGTGGTCTTGGTGAGCGGACGAAGGTCGGCGATGCACTCGTGCGCGACGAGTCCGTTCGCACCCGTGTACAGAATCGGGTAGTGGTCGGCCAGTCGTTTGGCGATGTAGTTGGCGGCCAGCACCGCGGACTGCCCCGACGCCTTGAGACCGTCCGCGCCCAGCATCGCGATGAACGCGTAACTGATCGGCAGCACGCCGGCCGATCCGAACGGTGACGCGCTGACCGGGCCGTAGGACGTCGCGGGGCCAGCCTCGGCCAGCAACGGGTGAGACGGCAGGTAGGGCGCCAGGTGCGCCCGGACGGCGACCGGCCCCACGCCCGGCCCGCCGCCGCCGTGCGGAATCGCGAACGTCTTGTGCAGGTTCAGGTGGCTGACGTCGGAGCCGAAGCGACCCGGCTGGGCCAGCCCCAGCAACGCGTTCAGGTTGGCCCCGTCCACGTACACCTGACCGCCGGCGTCGTGGACGAGCTCGCACAGTTCGGTGATGGTGCTCTCGTAGACCCCGTGCGTGGACGGGTAGGTGACCATGATCGCGGCCAGGTTGACGCCGTGCGCCTCGATCTTGGCCCGCAGGTCGGCCAGGTCGACCGAGCCGTCCGGCGCGGTCTTCACCACCACCACCGTCATGCCCGCCATCACCGCGGACGCCGCGTTCGTGCCGTGCGCACTGGCCGGGATCAGGCACACGGTGCGCTGGTCGTCGCCGTTGGCACGGTGGTAGCCGCGGATCGCCATCAAACCGGCGAACTCGCCCTGGCTGCCGGCGTTCGGCTGCACCGAGACCCGGTCGTAGCCGGTGATCTCGGCCAGCCAGTCGCACAGCCGGGTGATCATCGCCAGGTAGCCCTGCGCGTCGGACGCCGGTGCGAACGGGTGCAGGTTGGCGAAGCCGGGCAGGCTGATCGCCTCCATTGAGGTGGTGGGGTTCAGCTTCATGGTGCACGAGCCGAGCGGAATCATGCCCCGGTCGAGCGCGAAGTCGCGATCGGCCAGCGCCCGCAGGTACCGCAGCATCTCGGTCTCACTGTGCCGGCTGTTGAACACCGGATGGCTCAGGTAGTCGACCGGACGTTCGTGGCCGGCCAGATCGCCCAGCCGCGAGTCGGTCAGTTCGGCACCGAAGGCTCCGGCGACGCCCGCCAGATCGGCCTCGGTGGCGTCCTCGCCGATGCTGATGCCGACCCGGTCAGCGTCGACCAGCCGTAGCTGAACGTTCGCCTCGGCTGCCGCCGCCACGATCTGTTCGGCCCGGCCGGGAACCGTCACGGTGAGTGTGTCGAAGAAGTGCGTCGTGGCCAACTCGCCGACCGTGCTGAGCGCGGCCGCGAGGCGTCCGGCCTGGTCGTGGAGGGTTTCGGCGATCATTCGCAGCCCGTGCGGTCCGTGGTACACCGCGTACATGGACGCCGCGACGGCCAGCAACACCTGCGCGGTGCAGATGTTGGACGTGGCCCGGTCGCGGCGGATGTGCTGCTCACGGGTCTGCAGCGCCAGTCGTAGCGCGGGCGTGCCGTCGGCGTCGACGGAGAGGCCGACCAAGCGTCCGGGCAGTTGGCGCTCCAGGCCTTCGCGGACGGCCATGTACCCGGCGTGCGGACCGCCGTAGAACAGCGGCACGCCGAACCGCTGGCTGGAACCCACCGCGATGTCGGCACCCCACTGCCCCGGCGGCACCAACAGGGTGAGCGCCAGCAGGTCCGCGGCGGCGATCACGGTGGCGTTGTTCTCGTGCGCGGTCGAGGCGATGGCCCGCAACTCATCAGGGCTGCGAACGCCTCCGTCCGCCCCCGGCACCTGGACGACCACCGCAAACGCCTCGTTGGTCTGCAAAGCCTCGACCAGGTCGCCGTCCACAACGACGACGTCGATGCCGGTGGCCAGGGCGCGGGTGCGCACCACGGCGAGGGTCTGCGGCAGCACCTGGGCGTCCACCAGGAACACCGCCCCCTTGCGGGTCACCCGGCGGGCCAGGGCCATCGCCTCGGCGACGGCGGTGCCCTCGTCCAGCAGGCTGGAGCCCGCGGTGGGCAACCCGGTCAGGTCGCTGATCATGGTCTGGAAGTTCAGCAGCGCCTCGAGCCGGCCCTGGCTGATCTCGGGCTGGTACGGGGTGTAGGCGGTGTACCAGGCGGGGCTCTCGAGCACGTTGCGGCGGATCACCGGCGGTGTGATGGTGCCGTAGTAGCCGAGCCCGATCATGGCCCGCTTCGGTCGGTTGGCGGCGGCCAGCCGGGCCAGGTCTGCGGCGGCCTCGGCTTCGCTCAGCGCAGGGGGCAGGTCGAGCGGCACTGTCTGGGCAATGTCGGCCGGCACCGCAGCCGCGGTGAGGGCATCGAGCGATTCGTATCCGACCCTTTCGAGCATCTGCGCCCGATCGTCGCCGACCGCTCCAAGATGACGGGTGGTGAAGGCAGCCATTCGCACTCCTGTTGCGGGTTACGGGCACCTTGTGAGCGCCGAGTCACAACCTATCGCAGGGTGCCGAGTGCCCCACGTCCCGGCGTCCGACCGCGCAGGCGCTAGGGGCCGCCGGTCGTTGGTTCGCCGGGTTCGTGGGTGGAGCCTCGACCAGCGGTGGCCGTCAGCTGACGGCGCGGGCGCGACGCCGCCGCGACAGCTCGTCCGTCGCGGACGGCGCTACCGGCTCGTCCTCGTGGACCCGCTCGCTGGGCAACGTCGAAAGACTGCCCTCGATGTCGCGCCACACCCCGCCCAGGGCGATGCCGAACATGCCCTGACCGCCGCGCAGCAGGTCGATCACCTCGTCGTCGGTGGTGCACTCGTAGACGGACACACCGTCGCTCATCAGCGTGACCTGGGTGAGGTCCTGCACCCCGCGGGCGCGCAGATGGTCGATGGCGGTGCGGATCTGCTGCAGAGAGATGCCGGCGTCGATCAGCCGCTTGATCACCTTGAGCAACAGAATGTCGCGAAAGCTGTACAGCCGCTGCGTGCCTGAACCGCCGGCCGGACGCACCTCGGGCGCCACCAGGCCGGTGCGGGCCCAGTAGTCGAGCTGACGGTAGGTGATCTCGGCGGCCCCGCACGCCACCGGGCCACGGAAGCCCAGATCGTCGGGCAGCGGTGAGAAGTCGCCGTCGAAGAGCAGGTCCTGGGTGTCCGCGGGCTGATCCGCCGCCTCGTCCAGACCGTTCACGTCGCCCGCCCTCGCTCACTTCGTGGTGTTGCCCCGGCCGCGCCGGAGTAGCTGACCCCCATGACGCTAGATCCGGCGGTGTCCGGCGGTCAACGACACGCCGCCGCAGTTTCCGACACCCTACCAACCCTCCAGCTGTACCTCAGGGTTGCAGCCCGCTCACCAGCCGGGCTCAACCACGGGCCTGCGACCGCTAGAAGTCGTCCGGGTTCACCGAGTCGAGAAACTGCCGGAACTGCTCCACCTGATCGTCACCCTCGGGTTCAGCCTCGTCCACGGCCGGCACCGGCACCACCCCGACAGCATCCAGCACCGCTTCGGCGATCTTGATCGGTACGCCGGCCCGCAGCGCCACCGCGATGGCATCCGAAGGACGAGCGTTGACCGGACGCCCGTCCACGATCAGTTCGGCGTAGAAGACCCCGTTCTGGTGGCCGACGATGTGCGCCACCGACACTTCGCCGTCGAGGCCGGCGATCAAGGCCAGCATCAGCTCATGACTCGACGGGTGGTCGGGATCAGGCTCTTGCAGGGCCCCCAGAATGCCGGCGGCCCCGGCAGCGCTCATCCAGATGGCGAGTTGCCGCTCACCCTCGGCTTCTTTCATGATCAGGACGGGCGAGCCCTGCTCCTCGTCCAGCCGGACCTCCACCACCGTGAGCTCGCGCATGGGTTCCTCTATTGCGGCATCGTCGATCGCATGATCGCGGCATGGGCGTGCATGACCAGCTGCATGACCTCCTGGGCCAGCTGCTGGGGCGATTGACTGCGTCGCAGGTGCGGTGCGATCGCCTGCTCGATCAACCCCACCTCGCGTTCGGCGGCCTGCTTGACCACCCGCAGGTGCCGGGCGTCCATGCCGTAGGCGGAGAGCTTACGGGCGGCGACCGCGATGGTGAGCGCGTCGCGTCCGTAGTAGACGGTGCCGCGTCGCGGACTGACCAGCGCGTGCCGTTCCAGTTCGGACAGGCTGGCCTCGGACAATCCGCTCAGTTCGAGCAACTCGCGACGGGTCACCCGGATCGGACGTTTCGGGCTGCGCGTGGACGGCTGGCCGGGGGTCGCGTTCGGCAGCGGCACCTCGGTGGCGGCCGCCGCGCCGGTCAGCGGTTCGAGCCGGGGCGGATCCTCACCCCGATCCATCGCCTCGAGGTGCTCCTTGATCACCTTCAGCGGCAGGTAGTGCGACTTCTGCACGGTCAGGATGTACCGCAGCCGAGCGATGTCGGATTCGGCGTAGCGACGGTAGCCGGACGGGGCCCGCTCGGGCGCGATCAGGCCTTCACTTTCCAGAAAGCGGATCTTCGAGATGGAGACATCGGGAAAGTCCGCCTTGAGGACGGAAAGTACCTGCCCGATGCTTCGCAAACCGTAAGCCATACGCGCTCACCCTGGTTGGGTGAAGAACAGCATGCGGAACTTGCCGATCTGCACCTCGTCACCGCGGCGCAGCGCGACCGGGCCGTCGATCAGGGTGCGGTTCACGTAGGTGCCGTTGAGGCTGTTCTCGTCCTCGACCCAGATGTGACCATCGCGCCTGGTGAAGCGGGCGTGGTTGCGCGACACCGTGATGTCGTCGAGAAAGATGTCGCAGCGCGGGTGCCGGCCCGCGGTGGTGACGTCGGAGTTGACCAGGAACCGCGCGCCCGCCGCCGGCCCCTGCCGAACGATCAGGAGGGCCGAGTGGGCGCGCAGGTGGTTGATCGCCGACACGTCCTCGGCGCTCAGTTCTTCGCCGAGGGCGTCTTCCGCGCTTTCGACCTCGGCCACCCGGGTGGTGTCGCCGGTCGACTCATGCTCAACCAGAGCATGCCCGCAGTTGGCGCAGAAGTTGTTGGTGCCGGCGTTTTCGTGTGCGCAGGCGGGGCACTTGATCATCGTCCAGGCCTTTCTGCAACCAACGTTCTGCAAGGTGCACGGGGGTCAGGGGTCAGGGGTTAAGGCTAAGCCAGAGGTTGACGGTGAGACTACTCCCCCGCCAGTTCCGCATACGCGTCGGCGTCCAGGGTGTCTTCAAGCTCGGCGGGGTCGCTGATCTCCAGTTCGAACATCCAGTCGTCGCCGTAGGGATTGGTATTGATCACCTCGGGGGTGGTGTTCAGCAGCTCGTTGACCGACGTGATCACGCCGGAGGCGGGCGAGAACACGTCCGAGACGCTCTTGGTGGACTCCACCTCGAGACAGGCGTCGTCCTTCGCGACCTCTTCACCCACCTGCGGCAGGGAGACGTAGACGACGTCACCCAGGGCGTCCGCAGCGTAAGAGGTGATGCCCACCCGGACGATTGCGCCGTTGCCGCTGCGCACCCACTCATGCTTGTCGGTGTACTTCAGATCCTCGGGAAACACGTGCAAACTCCTCGGCAGTTCGGACGGGATGGGATTGCGATCACCCTGCGCACACATTACCCACATCGGGTCGCCCTCACGACGGGTTGCACGCGGACGGTACCGGTTCAGGCGGGTTTGGCGAATCTGTTGGGGCTCGGGACGATCACCGCGGTGATGGTGACCAACTCATCGGAGACGACACTGACCGTTCCGCCGACGCGTGCGCCCTGCACCTCGCTGACCAGACCGCCGGAGAACCGCGTGGACTCGGTCAGGGCGTGCGGCTCACCGATCACGTCGATCGTGATCGGCACGGTGACCAGCTGATCATCGACGATGATGCCGCTGCTGTTGGAGCCGAACCAGGTCGAGGCGACCACCCGGACGGTGTGGTTGATCGCGATCACCTCGGCGCCCGCATCGCGGAGTTCCTGCACCGTGTTGAGCAGCAGCTCGGGGGTCACCTTGCGGCTGGGGTCGAGGATGGTGATGCGGATGCCGGGACCCTGCGCCGGCGCGGTGCCACCCAGGATCGACAGCACGTCCAGCCTGCGCTGCGCCTCTTCGCGGGCCACCCGCTCGCTGTCGGCGCCGGTCTGCAGCTGGCGCTTGGTTTCTTCCAGCTGCGCGATCTCGGTTTCGAGCCGCCGGCTCTCGGCGTTCAGGTCGTCCAGCAGCTGCACCAGGTCGGCCCGCCGGAGCGTCGAGTAGTCGGTCTCAGCGGCCTGCGTGCGCACCTGCATCGCCACCCCGAGCCCCAGCACCAGCAGGATCGCGGCGAAGATCACCTGAGCGCGTCCCGGCTTCACGAAGTCGCGGACGAGCTCTCGCCAGCCGATCGCCTGCTGGTCCACCCGGTCGACACCCGCGCGCTGGTCGAGCCTGCCGGCGTCCTGATCACCGTCGGACGTGGTCTGGACGGTTTTCGGCGAAGGATTGTTCGCGACCGGCTCGACCGGCGGCTGCTCAGGCATGGAACAGCGCCCTTCGAATGGCTGCCGCGTTGGTGAAGATGCGGATGCCGAGCACCACCACGACCGCCGTCGACAGTTGGGCCCCGACCCCGATCTGGTCACCGACCCAGACGATCAGGGCCGCGATCAGCACGTTGGAGACGAACGACACCACGAACACCCGGTCGTCGAAGACCCGCTCGAGGTAGGCCCGAAACCCGCCGAAGAGCGCGTCCAACGCGGCCACGATGGCGATCGGCAGGTAGGGCTGCAGGCCGGCGGGCAGGGTGGGCTCGAGGTAGATGCCCAACGCGATGCCGAGGATCAGGCCCACGATCGCGAACATGCCGGCACCTCCTCAGCGCTTCTTCTCGGCGACCCGGACGCCCAGCCCGGGGTCGGCGTCCAGTCGCAGACTATCCGCCGTGTTGAGGTCGTACCGAATGCCGTAGTTCTGCTTGAGATAGGTCCACCAGCTGCCACCGACCGTCGCCGGAAAGCCCGTCAGCATCGCTTGGGCGTCACCGATCGCCTCGATGCGATAGGGCCTGGTGAGCGAGCGGTAATCCACCGTGATGGCATCGCCCGCGCCGCGGATGGCGGTGCGCGACGACAACCGGTGCCCGTTGACGGCGATCGCCTCGGCACCTGCCTGCCACAGCCCGTTGACGGCCTGGCGAATATCGACGTCGACGACCTTGCTACCGGACTGATCGGTGGTCTCCGAATCGTCGGTGACGAGCACCACTCCGGGCCCGATCACCCCGCGCATGCCGGTGGACGGTTCGAGGGCGTCCACCTGCCGTTGCACCTCGGCGGCCGCAGGATCCTTGCCGAGTGCGGCGTCGGCGAGGACCCGATTCTCGGCGGTGAGCGCGGCGATTCTGACCCGCAGCGTGTCGGCGTTGGCGCCGGCGTCCTCGATGCGCTGGATCAGTTGCTCACGCTCCAGCTGCTCCGCCGGCGCCGCGCGCAGCACACCGCCGATCGAGCCGCCGATCATCAGCCCGATCACCAGCGTCGCCAGGCCCACCAGCCACCAGCGTCGGCGACGTGGGGACGCCGCGCGATACGAGGGATCCAAGGCATCGCGGGACAGGTCCGTGAGCAGGTTCATGCTCTCGTCCACCCGACGAGATCCCGTTGCGAGACGCTGCGGAGCAGTCATCCCGACCCGGTGACGGCGGCGGTGGTCGAGGGACGATCGCCCTTGCCGACCGGCGGGAACCGGCGCAACACGTCCAGGGTCTGGCCGACGTACATCAGTCCGGCGCACCAGTACAGGCCGGCGCCCCACAGTGCGAAAGCCCAGCCGATGATGCGGCAGCCCAGCGCCCAGGGTTCGGTGCCGGCGCCGAGCAGCACCATCGGAAAGGCATACAACAGACAGAAGGTCGCGGCCTTGCCGAGAAAGTGCACCGGCAGCGTGATGAAACCGCGGGTGCGCAGTAATGGCAGCACCACCACCGCCATCAGCACGTCACGGGACACCAGCACCAGCACCATCCACCACGGAATGATGCCCCGGATGGCCAGCCCGATCAGGGTGGCGAGTATGTAGAGCCGGTCGGCCAGCGGGTCGAGCACCTGGCCGAGCTTCGAGCGCTGGTTGTACTTGCGGGCCAGATAGCCATCGACCCAGTCGGTCGCGCCCAGAAACACCAGGGCGATCACGGCGAGCAGGTCGTACTGGCGGGCGAGCAGCAGCCACAGGAAAAGGGGCACCCCGAGCAGCCGGGCGAAGCTCAGCACATTGGGGAGGGTGAGAATCCGCTCGGTGTCGTAGGGCTCGCCGGATGACACGGGCACAGCCTAGTGGGAGCTTTCAGCCGGCCGGACGGCGGCCAGCCGGGAGACGAGGGTCGGCGCGGGCGGGTGAGCAGGAATCGGGGACGGTTCCTCATTCCTGCTCACGCCCGGGTGAGCAGGAATGAGGAACCGTCCCCGATTGCTGCTCACCCGATTCAGTCCCACGCCTGCGCCAGCAACGCGCGGGTGTCGTCGAGTAGCTGAGGTATCGCCCTGGTCTGGGCGATCACCGGCAGAAAGTTCATGTCCCCTTGCCAGCGCGGCACCACGTGCTGGTGCAGGTGCGCGGCGATGCCGACCCCGGCGACGTCGCCCTGGTTGATGCCGAGGTTGAAACCGGCCGGGTGGCTGACCGAGCGGATCACCGTCATCGCGCGCTGGGACAGCTCGGCGATCTCGATCACCTCCGCCGGGGTGAGCTCGGTGTAGTCGGAGACATGCCGGTAGGGGCACACCAGCAGGTGGCCGGGCGAGTACGGGTACAGGTTCATCACCACGTACGCGGACGCCCCGCGCCGCACGATCAGGCTCTCGGCCGGCGGCCGTCCGGGTTCCCGGCAGAACGGGCACTGCCCCTGCGTGGCGTCCACGGGCTTGTTCTCGCCGTCGATGTAGACCATGCGGTGCGGCGTCCAGAGCCGCTGGAACGGGTCCGGCACCCCGGGGCGCTCGCCGGGTGGTTCGACGATCGCGCCCTCGGGTTGCTCGGACATGCCTCAGCCCTCGGCCGTCGGGTCGGTGTTGGTGCGGCTCGACACGTGATCGACGATCAGCTGGACGGCCTGCTCGACCGGCACCCCGTTGCGTTGCGAACCGTCACGGAACCGGAACGACACCGCGCCGGCGTCGCGGTCGGCCTCACCGGCGATCAGCACGAACGGGGCCTTGCTCTTGGACGCGTTGCGGATCTTCTTGCCGAACCGGTCGTCCGAGGCGTCCAGCTCGACCCGGACGCCCCGAGCACGCAACTGATCGAGCACGCCGGCGAGATAGTCGTTGAACTCGTCCGCAACCGGCAGGCCGACGACCTGTACCGGAGACAGCCAGGCTGGGAACGCGCCTGCGTAATGCTCGGTGAGCACGCCGAAGAACCGTTCGATCGACCCGAACAGGGCCCGATGGATCATCACCGGAGCTTGCCGGCTGCCGTCCGGGGCGGTGTATTCGAGTTCGAACCGCTCCGGCTCGAAGAAGTCGAGTTGAATGGTCGACATCTGCCAGGTGCGTCCGATCGCGTCGCGGGTCTGCACCGAGATCTTCGGCCCGTAGAACGCCGCGCCTCCCGGATCGGGCACGAGCTCCAGCCCGGAGCGCTCGGCCACCTCGCGCAGCGTCTCGGTGGCCACCTCCCAGGTGCTCTCATCCCCGATCGACTTGTCGGGGTTGCGGGTGGAGAGCTCCAGGTAGAAGTCCTCCAGTCCGTAGTCGGCGAGCAGCTTGAGGACGAAGGTGAGCAGCCGCTCCAGCTCCTCGCCCAGCTGTTCCTTGATGGCGTAGATGTGGGCGTCGTCCTGGGTGAAGCCGCGGGCCCGGGTCAGCCCGTGGATCACCCCCGACTTCTCGTAGCGGTACACCGTGCCGAACTCGAACAGCCGCAGCGGCAGCTCGCGGTAGGACCGTCCGCGCGATTGGTAGATCAGGCAGTGCATCGGGCAGTTCATCGGCTTCATGTAGTAGTCCTGCCCCTGGCGCCGGACGTTGCCGTCGGCGTCGCGCTCCTCATCGAGGTGCATCGGCGGGTACATGCCGTCGGCGTACCAGTCGAGGTGCCCGGAGGTCTCGAACAGCTGCGCCTTGGTCAGATGCGGGCTGTAGGCGAACTCGTACCCCTCTTCGACGTGCCGGCGGCGCGAGTAGTCCTCCATCTCCATCCGGACGATGGCGCCCCTGGGGTGGAACACGGGCAGGCCGGAGCCGATCTCGTCCGGGAAGCTGAACAGGTCGAGTTCGGCGCCGAGCTTGCGGTGGTCGCGCTTGGCCGCCTCATCGAGCCGGAACTTGTAGGCCTTCAGGTCGTCGCGGTTGGGCCAGGACGTGCCGTAGACCCGCTGCAACTGGGCGTTGCGCTGGTCGCCGCGCCAGTAGGCGGCGGAGGTGCGCATCAGCGCGTACGCGTTCAGGTAGCCGGTGTGCGGCACGTGGGGGCCGCGGCACAGGTCTTTCCACGCCACGCTGCCGTCGCGTCGCACGTTGTCGTAGATGGTCAGCTCGCCGCCGCCCACCTCGACCCCGGCACCCTCGGTGCCTTCGGTGTTGCCCTTGATGCCGATCAGCTCGAGCTTGTACGGCTCGGACGCCAGCTCGGCGCGCGCCTCGTCGTCGCTGACCACCCGGCGGACGAACTTCTGCCGTTCCCGGACGATCTGGCCCATCTGCTTCTCTATGGCGGCGACGTCGTCCGGGGTGAACGGACGGGGCGCGTCGAAGTCGTAGTAGTAGCCATCGGCGATGAACGGGCCGATACCCAGCTTGGTGTCGGGGTACAGCGTTTGCACCGCCTGTGCGGTGACGTGCCCGGTGGAGTGCCGCAGGATGTTGAGGCCGTCCGGGCTGTCGACGGCGACCGGCTCGACCACGTCGTCCGTGGTCAGTTCGCGAGCCAGGTCGCGCAGTTCGCCGTTCACCCGCATGGCGACCACGGCACGATCGCTGCCGAACAGGTCGAGGCCGGTGGTCGTGGTCTCGACCACCCGGGCTTCGCGCGAATCGGGGCGCACCACGGTGATGGAGACAGACACGACGGGACTTCCTTCCGGAGAGAGCGGGCACCCGGATCGGGCGCAGCGTCCATTGTGCCGTAATCGGTCCGCCGTCTGCGCGGCGCGCGAGCGGCCCAGGAGGGTCCGGACATGGCGAGACCGGGTTCCGATCCCCCCGGTCGGAACCCGGTCTTGCACAGTCAGGATGTCAAGCCCCGTTCAGGGCTCAGCGCCTCCCTTTGGCAACCAGTGGCCTTGCGTATCCCCCCCGTCAAGGCTTCTTGGTTGTCCCCCCGCAGATAACTCTAGGACGTGGCCGTGAAGCGTGCCAGCCATATTTGTCCCCCTCGCGGGTGACTGTGGATCAGGGCGACGGCCGGGGCCGGCTCGCCGGCAGTTTGGCAGGCTACCGGCCTCGCCGGCGCGATCTCGGTTCGGGGGGAACCTAGGGCTGGACTCCGCCGGCGCTTCGTCCGAATGATTGGCGGCGTTTGGGCGAAGTGCAATAACCAGAAGGTGACCAACGTGACGACTGCCTTGTGAGCAATGGTGCTCTCACAAGGCAGTTCAGCGGTGGGCGATACTGGGTTCGAACCAGTCGCGAGAGGGCACTGGGCGACACTGTGAAAGCGCTAGCTATAGCCTTGTTGACTAGGTCTTACGCGGCCCAGTATCGCCCTTGGACCAAGTCGCAGAAGTAGGCAAATCTGCGCATTTCGAGGCTGCTATGTTGCACGTATGTTGCACGAACCGTCGACCTCGGGCCACGAGAAGGGCAGGGAGCGCCGAGGCTTCGGGCGGCTGCGCAAGCTGCCCTCAAAGCGTTGGCAGGCGGCCTACGTCGGCCCCGACAGCTTGCTGCACACCGCCGCAACCACGTTCGAGGACAAGGACACCGCGATCGCGTGGCTCAGTGGTGAACGCCGCCTGATTCAAAACGAAGAGTGGCGTCCGCCCAGCGAGCGAACGCAGCGGCGACGAAAGGCTCAGGAGACTCTTGCTAGTTTCGCCAGCCGGTGGCTGGAGGGACGCCAGGTCGCCGGTCGTCCCTTGAAGCAGCGCACCAAGGACCACTATCAGGACCTGCTGGACAGGCTCATCCTGCCCTCCCTGGGCAGGCGCCTCCTAGTGACCTTGACGCCCGACGACGTCGAAGACTGGTACGAATCACTGGACTCGTCGACGCCGACGTACCGGGCTCATGCGTACGGTTTGCTCAGGACCATCCTTGGGAGCATCGACCCGGCGGTCATGCCGGTCAATCCGGCACGAATCCGCGGGGCAGGCGCCAGTCGTAGCAAGCACAGCGCCGAGCCGCTGACCGTCGCTGAGATTGAAGCCCTGGCGGACGCCATGCCGGCAAAGCGTCGCGCGCTCGTGCTTCTTGGGGCTTGGTGTGCGCTGCGATTCGGTGAGTTGGCCGAGCTCAGACGGCGTGACATCGATCTGACCAACGGTGTGGTGCGGGTCCGTCGTGGGGTCGTCCGGACGCGTGCTGGAATCGAGGTTGGCACCCCCAAGTCAGATGCCGGGGTGAGCGACGTGGCGATCCCTCCCCACATCATCGACGATGTACGCGGTCACCTCAGCGAGCACGTTGACAAGGACCGCGACGCGCTCATCTTTCCAGGGGCGAACGGCGGCCACCTGGCACCGTCGACGTTGTACGGAAAGGCCCCAAAGGTCGTCCGCGACCCTCGCACCAATACCAAAGAGTTCGTGGGCGGACACGGATTCTACCGGGCACGATTGATGATTGGACGCCCCACTCTGCACTTCCACGACCTGCGCCATACCGGACTCACCCTGGCGGCTCAGGCTGGAGGAACCTCCGCGGAGCTCGGCTATCGGGGGCGGCAGTCGACTCTCTCGGCAGCCATGCGCTATCAGCATGCGGCCAAAGGCCGAGACAAGGCGATCGCCGAAGCGCTTTCCAAAATGGCGGAATCGTAACGCCGGCGACTGCCGTGAGCGAGTCCTGAAACTGGCCTTTGACGCGGCAGTGTCACTGCCAGGCGGCGTGGTGGTTGGATCGAATCCAGGCGCGGGAGCCACCTCTCAAAGGGTTCTGACTTGGCAAAACATAATCAGAGCCCCCTTCTTCTTCTTAGTCCGTGGGCAACAAATGGCAACTAGTGGCCCGTTTCGGAGGTTGTTGAGGGTTTGGCTTTCTTGAGGACGTGGTCGGCGGTTTTGGTCCAGACGAAGGGGTGGCAGCGGTCGTTCCAGCCGTTGACGAAGGCCCGGATCTTGGCGTTGAGGTCTTTGACCGAGCCGAAGCTGCCGCGGTGGATGGCTTGGCGTTCGATGATGCCGAACCAGACCTCGACCAGGTTGAGCCAGGAGCCTGAGGTGGGCGTGAAGTGGACGTGGATCCTCGGGTTCGCGGCCAGCCAGTCGCGGACCTCGGCCTTCTTGTGGGTGGCGTAGTTGTCCATCACGAGATGCAACTCGTCATCGGGATAGGCGCGGGCGACCTGCTTCAGGAACGCCAGGAACTCTTGATGCCGATGCCGCGGCTTGCAGGCACTGGTGATTCTCCCGGTGGCGATCTCCAAGGCGGCGAACAAGGTGCTGGTGCCGTGCCGCACGTAGTCGTGGGTACGTTTCTCACATGCATGCGGCCGCATCGGCAACACCGGAGCGGTCCGGTCCAACGCCTGGATCTGGGACTTCTCATCCACACACAGCACGATCGCGTTCTCCGGCGGCGCCAGATACAAACCGACCACGTCGCTCACCTTGGCGACCAACTCCGGATCGGTAGAGAACTTGAATGTCTCGGTCCGCCAGGGCTGCACCCGTACTCGCGCCACGCGGTGGCCACCGTGGCGTTCCCGATCCCCAGATGCTTGCCCAGCAGCCGGCTCGACCAGTGGGTCACCCCGTACTTCTTCGGCGGCTGTTTCAACGTTGTCGACACGATCCTGCGGTGATCGATCCGCCTGGGCCGTCCCGAGCGTGGCTGATCAGCCAGGCCTGCCAGTCCCCGCTCCACATACCTGCGCCGCCACGCCAGCACCCTGTTCGTCGCCACCCCGACCCGCTCGGCAATCGCCTCGTTCGCCATCCCATCAGCAGCCAACAACACAATCCTCGACCGCTGAGCCAAACCCGCCAAGGCGGAACTGGACCGAACATTCCGGGCCAACCGGACACCATCACCCTCACGCAACACCAGGGCAGGGGCAGGATGATTCGCCATACCCCATCATCCCAAACGTCAACCCATCAAACACTTCCAACACGCTGCACTAGACGCCGGCGCACGTGGTCGTCGGTCAGTGTTGGGTTGAATAGGTCGGCGAAGTGGGGTTCGAGTGCGTATCGAGGTGTGCTGGCGGAGGTTTTGATGCCGGGGCGGTGGCGGAGTACGCCGTGGGTTTTCCAGAGTCGGAAGGTTTCGTTGCGGAGGGGTCCGCGTGAAGCGCCCCATGTTTTGTGCCGCTCCTATGCGGGGTGCGGCTCTGGGTTGAGGGCCGCGTAGTGGGTGGTTTCGTACTCTACTGGGGTCATCATGCCAAGGCTGCTGTGGAGGCGTCGGTTGTTGTACCAGTCGACCCAGCCGGCGGTGGCGTACTCGACGTCGGCG
Organism: Micropruina sp.; assembly: GCA_016711205.1. Taxonomy (GTDB): domain Bacteria; phylum Actinomycetota; class Actinomycetes; order Propionibacteriales; family Propionibacteriaceae; genus Micropruina. The sequence continues at coordinate 1,378,339 of JADJTM010000001.1, forward strand.
ATGGTCTTGTAGGGGCCTTCGTGGAACACGCTGGTGCGGATGCATTCGGTCTTGAACAGGCCGTTGATGGTTTCCATCAGGGCGTTGTCGTAGGCGTCGCCGACGCTGCCGATCGAGGCAGCTATTCCTTCCAGCTCCAAGTGTTCGGTGAGCCGGATCGAGGTGTATTGGCTGCCGGCATCGGAGTGGTGGATCAGATCACCGACGGTGATCGGGTGGCCTTCCCGGGCCCGCTGCCACAGCGCCATCCGCAACGGGATCATCACCAGGTCGGTGGCCTTGGTGGTGGCGGCATGCCAGGCGACGATGTGCTGGGCGAACACGTCGACGATGAAGGCGACATAGACGAACCCGGCCCAGGTGCGGCAATAGGTGAAATCGGTCACCCAGACCCGGTTCGGAGCCGCTGCTGTGAAGTCCCGGTTCAGCAGGTCACCGGCCCGCTTGCCGTCCTTGCCGGGAATGGTGGTCCGCACGGCTTTGCCGCGGCGCACCCCGGACAAGCCCAGCAGCCGCATCGCCCGATCCACGCTGCCAGGCGAAGCGTCGGGCAGCTGGCGGCGCACCAGAGCGGTCATCTTGCGGCGCCCATACAGCCCTTCCGGGGCGAGCCGCCGCCGGCCGTGCCGGTCCACAGTCCAGGCCACAGCTCGGATCTGGTCGACCACCATCGCATCGGTGATCGTGCGAGCCGCGGGCCGGCGGGTCCGCCAGGCCCGATAGGAGCGTGCGGCGACCTTGCAGCCGTGCTCGGACAGCACCCTGCAGATCGACTCGACCGCGAACCCCTCCCGGCGTTGGGTATCGATGAACCCCATGATCAGCGGTGCCGGGGGTCGAGTTCCCCCACGAAGAAAGTTGTGGCCGCCTTGAGGATCGCCACGTCCTCACGCAGCCGGGCATTCTCCGCTTTCAACCGGCGGATCTCCTCCCGCTCCACGCTCGTGATCCCTTCCCGATCACCAGCATCGACCTGGGCTTGCACCAGCCAACGCCGCACGCTTTCGGTCGAGACCCCCAGCTGCTTGCCGACCGCTTCAGCGGCCGCCGTCATCGACGGATAGTCCTGCTGATGCTCGGTGACCAGGCGCACCGCCCTGGCCCGCAACTCCGGATCGATCTTCCTCGGCATAACTACATCCTTCCAACTCAAAAGGATGCGGCATCAAACCTGGGGCGCTTCACGGAGGGGTCCGCGTGAGTTTTCGGCGTATTTGGGTTGGTCGGTGACGTTCCAGTTGGCGAGGAGTTTGTCGACGGCTTTGGAGTTGTGGGCGGCTGCTTGGCGCCAGGTTGTGCGGTCGTTGTCGCGGGTGTGGTTGGTGAGTACGGTTGCGCGTTGCCATAGGACGGTTGAGGGCCTGGCCCACACTTCGGGTTGTTTGGTGAGGAATCTGTAACGCGAGGCGGGCCGACACCATGCCATTGGACTTGTCCGGACACGCGGCAGTCACCACACCGATCTAGCCAGAACTCCGCTTCATCTAATCCTCAGGCTCGCACGCCATCTGATGTGGTGCGATTTGCTTGCGTTCCGCCACGGCTAGCCTTGCCGCCAACTCGTCGACAGACCTGCCGGCAACATCCGTCCGCAGAGTCGGGATGTCCGTTCGAACCCCGCGTAGGTCTTGAACGCGACCCTCAATCTCTCCGAGTCCCAGAATCCCCGAATCAAATGGGATCGTCCCAAACGCACCCAAACCTGCCCATGACCCCTTCATCGCATCTTCAGAGCAGGGATCGTCTACCCAATCAAGAGCCGTCACGTAGCTGTGGCCAACTTCAAACCTCGACGCATTGGTAAGGGCAAAGGGACGCTCACCGGTCCCATTATTGTTGTTAAACACCCATCCAGCAGCTTGTTTCCGAATCTCTTGAGGCGCCTGCATGTTGCCGCGTTCGGCGGACCAGAGTAACCGATCAACTCGAAGCACTACCTCTCGTGAAATCATGCCTTCTTCTCGCTCCAGGTCCTCTTGAGCGATCTTGCCCCGCACTTCTCCTACCACAGTCACCGCAACGACGAATTCAGCATTGGATGCCCAATCGCTAGCGGATCGACTTCCTGTGCGATCACGCCCTTCTCCTAACACGACCGGCGTAGCGGCTGGCCGCGCGGGATCGCCAGGTGGCGGCGAAGTGGCAGATCCGGCGTTGTGCCCACAGCCTGAGACTCCTAGAGACACAACCAAGAGAGACATGACGAATGGCCTTAGTTCCATCATTCCTACCTAGTAGACAGTGTTTATTAGGTGGGCGCTAGCTGAGCCCAAAGAGCTGGGGAACTCGTCCTCATTGACCATGCATCCTAAGCGAGCATCACCAGGATCTAGCACAGGCGACGCGTCATTACCGTGGACCAAACCAATAGCGTGCCCCATTTCATGGCACGCCACGGAGCCTGAGTATGATCGGTACCAAGGATTGGCTATGCGCACGTAAGTCTGGTCACAGTCCCACTGGGGATCACCATCAACCGCATCGTTACACCACGTGATCCCAAGCAATCCATCTGGAAGCGGCTTCCCTGCGTCGGCCTCCTCCAGAATCAGGTCCGTTTCTGCTGACCCTGAAAACACGGGTGAACTGTCGTAGTGGACAGACAGATCTGTTGGGTTGTATTGGCCTGACAGGACGTTTTGAGCAGAGGCTTTGTCATCTGCCTCTAGCTCGCCTGGGTCCCCGCTGTCCGCGTACCAGTACCACCCGGCGTTGTCGGTCTGGCACACCGCTCCCACCGGATCTGTTGGCCCGCTCGCATTCACGCAGAAGTGAAACGTCGGATACGCGTTGTAAGTGTCTGTGGGAACGATCCCGTCGTAGGTATGCGAGGCCGTAGAGGAGCCGCTCGAGAACGAAATCAAACATGCAGTCGCCGTGAGCACCCCCACGGTTCGCATGAGATGACCCGCCGAGCGCTTCATTGGAGCAGTGTACGCCGCGTCGGTTCGCTGCCCAAGAGGCTCAACCGACCCAAGTAGACCCTTAGAAATAGATGAACCCTGGCCGGGGCCATTTGGGGGCTCTTCCCAGTTGGTGACGATTGGTTTGCGCAGCCGACGCTGCTGCCCTTTCGTGCTGCGCGACCTTCCTAGTGGCCCGTTTCGGAGGTTGTTGAGGGTTTGGCTTTCTTGAGGACGTGGTCGGCGGTTTTGGTCCAGACGAAGGGGTGGCAGCGGTCGTTCCAGCCGTTGACGAAGGCCCGGATCTTGGCGTTGAGGTCTTTGACCGAGCCGAAGCTGCCGCGGTGGATGGCTTGGCGTTCGATGATTCCGAACCAGACCTCGACCAGGTTCAGCCATGAGCCTGAGGTGGGTGTGAAGTGGATGTGGATCTTCGGGTTCGCGGCCAGCCAGTCCCGGACCTCGACCCTGTTGTGAGTGGCGTAGTTGTCCATCACGAGATGCAACTCGTCATCGGGATAGGCGCGGGCGACCTGCTTCAGGAACGCCAGGAACTCTTGATGCCGATGCCGCGGCTTGCAGGCACTGGTGATTCTCCCCGGTGGCGATCTCCAAGGCGGCGAACAAGGTGCTGGTGCCGTGCCGCACGTAGTCGTGGGTACGTTTCTCACATGCATGCGGCCGCATCGGCAACACCGGAGCGGTCCGGTCCAACGCCTGGATCTGGGACTTCTCATCCACACACAGCACGATCGCGTTCTCCGGCGGCGCCAGATACAAACCGACCACGTCGCTCACCTTGGCGACCAACTCCGGATCGGTAGAGAACTTGAATGTCTCGGTCCGCCAGGGCTGCACCCCGTACTCGCGCCACGCGGTGGCCACCGTGGCGTTCCCGATCCCCAGATGCTTGCCCAGCAGCCGGCTCGACCAGTGGGTCACCCCGTACTTCTTCGGCGGCTGTTTCAACGTTGTCGACACGATCCTGCGGTGATCGATCCGCCTGGGCCGTCCCGAGCGTGGCTGATCAGCCAGGCCTGCCAGTCCCCGCTCCACATACCTGCGCCGCCACGCCAGCACCGTGTTCGTCGCCACCCCGACCCGCTCGGCAATCGCCTCGTTCGCCATCCCATCAGCAGCCAACAACACAATCCTCGACCGCTGAGCCAAACCCGCCAAGGCGGAACTGGACCGAACATTCCGGGCCAACCGGACACCATCACCCTCACGCAACACCAGGGCAGGGGCAGGATGATTCGCCATACCCCATCATCCCAAACGTCAACCCATCAAACACTTCCAACACGCTGCACTAGTAGAAGCACTCCCAAACGGGCTATTCACACTTGGCCGTGGTGCCTTGGCTGGTCAAGCGGTGTTGACGCGCCCGGTGGGCGCTTCTGAGCAGGATACGGGCTTGGTAGTGCTCGTTGTTTCGGTAGCCGCGCCCGGTCCGTTTGATGTGTTTGATGGCGGTGTTCGCCGCTTCGGTGCGAGCGTTGGTGACCCGGGTGGTGATGAACACCTCGATGGCGGGCCACCACGCGTTGAGGGTGTCCCACAGCCTGGTGGTCTCGTCGGTGTCGGCGTCTTTCACCCAGGGGGCAGGATGATGGTGCTGGCGTATGTCGCGGCGGTCAGCCGGTGATGCTGTAGCCGTACTGATAGGTGTGGCCGATTGTGCTGGGCCACAGGTAGTTCCAAGTGTTGAGGCGGCCGGGGCTGGTTTGGACAACGGCCCACCCGTCAGTGTCGGGGTGGTCGAGTTGAGACGCGGAAGCCAGGACGGCGCTGGTTCGGAGGCCGTCGTTGCGTACCGCGAGTGTCCAGCCGAACATCCCTTGCTTCTTGGGGGTGGAGGGCACTCCAGGTGAGTCCTGTGTGATCAATCGGTGGCCGCCTTTGTCGAAGTTCGTGACGGTGAGGAGCCTGCTGTTTTTCACATTGTCCAGCTGGTCGTACATGGCGGCGGCAACGACGTCGTAGGAACTGCTGGCGGTCAGCCCGCGCGCGATCACCACTGTTGAGCCCAGGGCGTCGTTGTCGCGGGCGGCGCCCGGCACCCCCTTGGTGGCCTGGCTGAACGAGCGGACCACCGAGTAGGTGCGTTTGGTTTCGTTCCAGCGCAGGAAGTGCACGCGTCCCGCACCGTTGTGATTGCCAACGTCGGCATTCGGCGCGCCGATCACGAGGCGTCCGTCGAGCAGGTCGACGGAGTGGCCGAATCGGGACAGCCAGCGGGTGTAGACGCCTTTGCTGCGCTGGTGGATGCGGGTGTATCGCAAGGTGGATGCGGAGTACAGATAGACCGCTCCGCGCACGCCGGTGCGGTCGATGAGCTCATCAGGGCTGCCCACCGCGATCGTGTTTCCGTCGGCGGCCAGCGCGTAGCCGAACTGCTCCGCGCCCTGAACCTTCAGGTCCTGGCCACGAACCACCCTCCGGACACCCCTCGACGCTAGAACACGTGTTCTAATCAAATGTCAGCCTGCACAGCCGATCGACGCTCACGGCCGAGGTGCGATGTCGGCACGACCAAGGGCCGGACTCCGTGTTGATGGCCGAAACCGACTGTCAGCCGCCTGTGGGTCAGGGTGCGAGGAGGCCGAGGGGTACGACGGCGATCCCATCGTGGCGGCGGTAGGCGTTGGGGCCGGTGTTGATGACGATGGCGTCCAGCAGCTTGTCGCCCATGCGGTCGGCCAGCCAGTGGAGGTGTTTGGTGTCGGAGTCGGTGACGGTGTTGGCCAGCTTGACCTCGACGGCTAAGGCCCGGCCGTCGTCACGCAGGACGACCAGGTCGATCTCGTGGTCGCCGTTGCGGGTTCGCAGGTGGCCGACACGTGCTTCGGCCGCCTGGGCGGGTACCCGGACACACAGTGTCACCAGTGACTCGAACAGGTGACCGAGCACGCTACCCGCTTGAGGGCCCACAGCAGTGCCGGCGCCGTCGAGCAGCGCGTCGCGGCTGAGGCCGAGGAGTCGGGCGGCGAGGGCCGGGTCGGCCAGGTGATGCTTGGGTGTCTGGCCCAGCCGGGTCAGCAAACTGCCCGAAGGCGCCCAGGCCGGCACCGGGTCGAGCAGCCACAAGCTGGTCAACACGTCGCGGTATGCGATGGAGGTGGAGCGGGCTGGCTTGTCGCCCTGGCCGGGGGTGGCGGCGTCCAGGATCTGCGCGTAGCTGGCCGTGGTCGCCGTCGCGGCAGCGTAGGCGCGCAACCACTTCAGCATCGCTTCGGGCTTGCGGACGGCCAGGCCCTGTTCGGGGACATCCCGATCGACCGCGGTGTGCAGATAGGAGTCGAGTTGGAACCGTCGCGATCGCCCCTCCAAAGGCCGGATCGCCGGGTACCCCGACGCGACGATCTCCTCGACGTAGTCGCGCAAGGTCAACGGGCATGCCCCGGCCAGCGGCTCACGGCCGCCGGCCAGCAGCCGACGCAGGCTCACCGTCGGCGAGGTCACACCGCGTTCGGACAGGGTCATCGGACGCATCCGCAGCCGGCCGATCCGACCCGCTCCGGAATGGGCCGTGGCGCCCGGCGCCGGGGAGGCGCTACCGGCCAGCAGGAACTGGCCACCAGTCGGTTCGGCGTCCACCGCCCGGCGCACCACGTCCCACACCTCAGGGACCTTCTGCCACTCGTCGATCAACAAAGGACGCCCGCGCCCCAACACCTGCTCTGGTTCCGCGGCGATCGACTCGCGGACGGCTTTGGAGTCCAGCCGGACCACGCTGGCGACCCGCTGTTCGGCGGTGGTGGTCTTCCCCACGCCTTTGGGCCCGTCGATGGCGATGGCCGACACCTGGTCGAACAGTTCATCCAACTCGGTATCGAGGATGCGGCGCACATACTCCATGAGCGAACCATACAAGACGCATGCTTTGAATCAGTCAACTAGCACGGTTTGAATCAGGCATATCGCATGCTACCCATCACAGACCGCTCCGGCCCGACGGCACCGTGACCAACACCCGCACCGTGTCGGGTGCGGCAGAAGATGGTCTTTCGGCGATCCCGCGACACGTAGGACCTAGTTTGGTGTCATGCCATCCGACCTTGAGTGGCTTTCCGCCAAATACGAACGCAGTGAGGCAGCGTTCATGCGATCGGTAGCGACGGGCTGCGAAAGGGATCAGCTAGCTGACTTGGCCGAGGCCACAGCCGCGTCCGCGGCTGAGCTGTTGACCGAGGCTCACCGTGCTGACATTGCGGGCGAAACTGCGTGGAAGCCGTTGAATGAGCTCAGTGAGGCGTTCGAGCGGTTGGTGACCTGTGGAGCGATCTGGCCAACGCGTATGCCGCACGCCCCGTCCAGAGCGAGAACTCCTTCCTTCGGCAGGAGTGACCGGGGCCAGGTCTCTCTCTCGGCTTGGACACGCCACGCCCGCGGCAGCCATGCGCTACCAGCACGCAGCGAAAGGTCGAGACCAAGCGATCGCGGCAGCCATGTCTCGCCTGGTGGAGGGCGGCTAGGTTCACCATTGGTATGGGCGCGTCGGATAGCCGTTGCCCCCCGCGTGGGTCTGGAGACCAAGCATGTCATCATCGTCGGGCCCGTCGAACCAGACCACTTTCGCCGTGACGCGACCAATAGAGAGCGGGTACTCGCGGAGTTCCGAACCGTTGACCCAACGACCGGTTCTGCCGATCTGCGGATGAATAGGCCGAGCGCGCCGAACCTCGCCTTGCACGCGTTCCACCCCTCCACTGTCTGTGGTCCCCGTTACGCTTAGAGCCCGGAGATCGACAAGACCGCGGAGTGCAACCCTGGGAGTGACGCATGACGCAAGAGCCAACCGCGATGCCGCAACTGGACTACTCAGTGACCCTTCCGGGCGGCGAGCAGGTCACAGGCCAGCACCCTCTCGTTGTGATCGGGCCGAACGGTAGCGGGAAGACGAGGCAGACGCGGGGAATCGGCGCTTCAGTCGGCATCGAGTTCATCAATGCGTTGCGCAACACCCGCGTTGCGCAAGACCTTCCGGCGATGGGTGTCGAGCAAGCAAAGGCGAACTTCGCGAGCCAGAAGAGCCAAGCGCGCCAGAATCATTGGGACCTGTCTTCTGATTTCGACTACATGCTGTCCGAGCTACTTGCCGAGAAGTCGATGGTTGCCATTGAGTTCATGCGAAAGTGGGAGCAGGATCCAAGTTCAGTGGGCCAGGCGCCGCGATCCGTGTTGACGAGAGTCGAGAGCCTGTGGGGCCGCGTATTTCCCGGCCGTGAGCTCCATTGGCGAGATTGGCGACCAATGGTCCGGAACACATCCGCTGGCGCTCCCACGGAATACTTGAGCAACACGATGTCGGACGGCGAGAAGGCGGCGCTATATCTTGCCGGAAGGGTGCTAGCTGCTCCTGCCGGAATACTCGTAGTGGATGAGCCGGAGACTCATTTTCATTCCCTGCTTGCCGTAGCCTTTTGGACTGAGCTCGAGAAGGAACGGCCTGACATTCGCTTCGTTTACGTGACTCACGACCTTACCTTTGGTCTTTCACGACGCGGCGCACAGTTCGTCCTTGCGAGTCCGATCGCAGGGCTCCGCACAATCTCGATCGATGAAGAGCTCCCGAGTGACATTGCTCACGAACTGTTGGGCTCTGCTTCCTTCTCCTTCTACGCTTCGCGGATCGTGTTCTGCGAAGGGGACTTCGAGAGCCTTGACTATCGGCTCTACTCTTCGTGGTTCTACGGTGTCGACACGGTTGTGCGTCCTGTGGGTTCCTGCACCAACGTGATCCGGTGTGCGCAGGCGCTCAACACACCCGGCGTTGCGATGTCTCTGACGGCAATGGGCATCATCGACCGCGACTTCCATCCGGATAGCTACCTAGGCAACCTACCGACCGCAATCCTGGCCCTCCCCGTTCACGAGGTGGAAAGTCTGTTCTGCCTTCCGGATGTGGTCGCTGCGGTGTGTGCACACGTCTCACGAGCCTTTGACCCTTCCGCCCTGCTGTCCGACTTGAGAACCGCGGCGTCCGCTCAAGCAAGTCGAGTTACCGTTGAGAGGTGGAAAGCGGCGGTTGAGCCGCAGCTCCAGAGTCTTGTTGGATCCGTAGTTTCTCGAAATGTGGCCCCGTCTTCCTTAGCCCAACAAATGCCGAGCGTATTCGACATGGCGACGTGGTCCTTCCAGCCGGGTCAGATCTTGCAGGAGGAGGACCGGAGGATTCAGGACGCAGTATCCACGGCGCCCGCGCATGATCTCCTTCGACTCGTGCCAGGTAAAGCTCTTGTAGACATCGCTGCTCGACATTGCGGACTGACCCGCGACGCATACGTTGATCTGATTGTGTCCGTCCTGCGCGAGAGCGTCAGTCCGCTAGCAATCGCATTGGGGAACGCTCTGGCGAATGTGTTGCCGGCCAGGCATGCGGCGACAGCGATCCCCACGCCCGGCCTAGTCGATGTCGCTGCGCCGACGCTCTAGCTCGGTGGGGGCGCGCCCGGCACAACAATCGAGTGGGTAAGGGTCGCGGGTTGCCCGCGCGAGAGGCGGTTGCCCCAGTCGATGGGGGACCAGGGCGGCGGTCGTGGCGCGCGCCCATGCCGCCGGGTGTATGTGGGCGACACGGTCCCGAGCTCGCCCCGACGCCCCGGACGCCACGGGTTACGTATCGCGGTTCTGGATGAGTCTTAGCAGGCTGGCGTCAGGGTCGAGCAGAGCGCCGATTCGCAGTCCGGATGCCTCATGCCTGGGCGGCTCGATACGTGGCCAGCCGACGGTGGTCTCTGGAATGCCCGCCTTCCGGCATTCGCTGTAGAAGGCGTCGAGGTCGTCGAGGCGAAGGCACGAGCCGAAGGAAGACGTGGCGGGGTTGAGATTGGCGTCGGGGAAGAACTCGAGGAGGAGGTGGCCGCGACTGAGGATCAGCCAGCCTGAGTCACGGAAGACGACTGTGAATCCGAGCGCTGCATAGAAGCTGATCGTTGCGTCGAAGTGGCGTGACGGGAGGTTGGGCGTCGCGTGGTCGACCATGCTCGATCCTAACGTCCGGCTCGCCCTCGCCCTATCCGACAGACTCGTGTGAGACGCCCGAGTTGATCGGAACTTGGCTGGGGCGGGGACAGGAGAATTGGATCCCATGACCAGCACCATGGCAGCACCGGCAGGCACCGACGAGGCGACGACCACCACCCCGATGGCCCAGACCCCGGCGGCCGCGTCGGTTGGAGGGCCGCGTGAGGGGCGCGCGAAGCGACGCACGTTCACCACCGAGTACAAGCGGCGGATCGTCGCGGAGTACGGCGCCGCACCGAGCGGCGCGAAGGGTGCCGTGCTGCGCCGGGAACGGCTGTACGACTCCCATGTGCAGGAGTGGCGGGCCGCCATCGCCGGTGGCACGTTGGACGAGCCGTCGAAGGGGGGCCGGCCCCGCAAGACCACCGAGCAGGCCCGGATCTCGGAGTTGGAACGGCAGGTCGCCCGGCTGGAGGCCGAGGCGGCGAGGAAGGATCAGGTCATCGCCGACCGTGATGCCGCACTCGAGGTGCTGGGAAAAGGTGTCGCGTTCTTGGAGGCGATCACGTCCAGGAACACGCGATGACCCGCAGCATGTGGCGGGCCTAGCGCCACCGCCGACGAACTCAGCCCACATACCGGTGTAGGCAAGGCCTGCGAGCTGGTCAGCCGGTCGCGGGCCACCCACCACCGGCAAGCCCATCCCAAACCCCGGGTGTTCGGGCCGCACCCGAAACCGAGGCACCCGGCAGAACTCTCCCCCGCTGAGCGGGAGCAGGTGCTCGGGGTGTTGAACAGCCCGTTCTACGCGGACTCGTCGGTGGCCCAGGTGTGGGCGTGCGAGCTCGACGAGGGCCGCTACTGGTGCTCACAACGCACGATGTACCGGATCCTGGCCGGCTCAGGCCAATGCGGGGAACGCCGCCGCCAGTCCACCCATCCGCCCCGCAGCATCCCCGAGCTGGTTGCTGAGGCCCCCAACACCGTGTGGTCGTGGGACATCACGAAGCTGGCCGGCCCGGCCAGGGGGATCTGGTACCACTGCTACGTCGTCATCGACATCTTCTCCCGCTACGCGCTCGGCTGGCGCGTCGAGGCCGTCGAGGACGGCCGCCTCGCCGCTGACCTGGTCGCCGACATCATCGCCACCCAAGGCACCCCACCCGGCTGGCTCCACGCCGACGGCGGCGCCGCCATGACGTCCAACCCATTGGGTTCGCTCCTGGCCGACCTCGACCTCACCAGGTCGCACAACCGGCCCCGGACCAGCAACGACAACCCCTACAGCGAGGCCCAGTTCAAGACCATGAAGTACACCCCCGACTACCCGAACCGGTTCGACTCCCTCGGCCATGCCAGGGCGTGGATGGAAGAGTTCATGGCCTGGTACAACCACGAGCACCGCCACTCACGGATCGGCCTGCACACCCCGGCCTCGGTGCACTACGGCACCGCCCACGACATCCGAGCCGCCCGCCAGACCATCCTCGACGCCGCCTGGCTCGCCCACCCCGAACGGTTCAACCGCCGGCCCGCAGCACCCCGGCTACCCGAACGAGTCACCATCAACGACCCCGCGAAACGAATCCCGAACCCCCAACCTCAGAAGGCTTGAGACGTCTCACTTGACTTGACAACTTCCGTCGCCCCCGGGGGCACGTCCGATCATGCCGCGCCTCTGGCGGTCGATCGGCCGAAGGTCGGATGGGTCGCGCTGCCTGGGGGCGAGAATGGCGTCGGCGCCATACTGGGTGACGTGGTGACGCCAACGCCTGAGGCTGCAAGCATGCGCGAGGTTGTCGATCGGTACGCTCCGGTCCTGAAGGGGGCTGGTTTCCGGAAGCGGCGCCACAGTTTCAACAGGGCGATGCCTGATGGGATCGTGCATGTTGTGTACTTCTGGATGGCGCCGAAGGAACCGCCTGCCTGGACTGAGGTGCCTGGGCTTCGGGAGCGCCTGTATGGCTCGTTCCGGCTGGATGTCGGTATCCATGTCCCGGAGATGAACCGTTCGCACGAGCCGAGGTCGACCTGGATCAATGACTACGACTGTCAATTGAGAAGGACAATCGGACAGCTCATCTCAGGCAATGACCGTAACGATCTGTGGTGGCGCCTGGACGACCCGGCGTCATCCGATGCTGCCGGCGTCGGCCTCGCCGTTCACGCGCTTCCGTGGCTCGCGCAGTTTCCCACCAAGGAATCGATTGTCGACGCCTACGACCGATTGGGATCGCTCGCCATTGGCCTGTCGCCCGCGGGCGCCCTGGATATCGCCGATCTCAGCCGCGCACTCGGACAACCGGCGAGGGAGCGCCGCGTTCTCGAGGGCTACGTGGCGTCGCCGGTGCCCCGCGGCCACGCCGAATATCTGGGGAAGTACCTTCTAGACCGCGGGCACGGTGACCTTGTAGAACGGATAGCCATCCGGCCCTCGTAGTCTCACCGAGCCCATTCGGGTGTGGCCGCGGTGCTGCGCGAATCGGCGGTTGGGGCGGGCGCTCTGAATGGGCGCCGATTGACCCCAGCCAGGCTGGGCGGACGCCGGCCAGGTTCGAACAGGTGCCGAACCTGTGGTGCCGCACCGATACACGGAGCACCTCGAGTGGCGAGCCAAGAGCCATCCCCACAACAGCGCGCATCTGCCGCAAACGGCAATGTGTTTGCCTCACGCTTCGCGCGACTTCTTGGCTCGGAGGTCATCGACCTACGAGGCGTCTCACCACGTCTGCGCCAGCGGCAGGAGCACTGGCGACGTCTCCAAAATGGGGGGGGCTGATTCTAGCGATGCTGCGTGAGGCTCACGCTTGAGGATCGAGTCGCCGAAGAGAGACACTGGTTCCATTCAAGCGACATCAGATGACTCCTTCGGCACGGCCTGCCCTGGTCGGTGGATAGCATCGGTGCCGTGACAGGTGGCGCGATTACCGACGACGTTGCCGCCGCTGTGGGCGCGTTCTTCCACGGGGGCGAAGGGCCAACGCACTCTGCCATCACCCGAGTTCTTGTCGGCGCCGGCTTGAACGATGACTATCAGTACGGTCCTCAGGGAGCTGGCCCTAATAAAGAGCAGAGAGTAATGAGCGCCTTCACGCGTGCATCGCGTCTAGGAGGAGGGCGGAAGCTGCTCGACGGTCTGCTGTCGGCCTTGCGGCACACGGGATTGCTTGGTCGAGTCTCCGCAGAACGGTCCGACGATGAAGTCCGCCTCAGGGCCGCGCTGTCCCGCTCGGGATGGATGCTCACTGATGATGGCCAGTTGACAACCGTCGCCGGGGCCGACCTCGAGACCGGGGGGCGCGCCGCGCTCGATGAGACTCTGGGGCGACTTCGAGGAAGCGGTGCGGACCCTGCACTGGCCATCGGAACGGCCAAGGACCTTCTTGAGGCTGTAGCGAAGTTCGTCTTGGAAGAGTTGGGTATGCCCGTTCCGAAAGCGATGGATTTCAACGCCATCTGGTACGTCGCCCGTGAACGGCTCGGCATCTTGCCAGAGAAGGTCGACCAGTCCCTCTCCGGTTACAAACAGATTCGGGCCATCCACCAGTCGTCTTGGACGATCGCGGAGAACGTGAACGAGCTCAGGAACCTTCAAGGAACTGGTCACGGACGGACTCTGCCGACGGGCGTCAGCGAAGACTTGGCGCTACTCGTGGTTAGGGAGGCCTGCAGCGTGGCCGAGTACATGCTGCGCCTGCTTGAGAAGGAGCATGGGCGGTAACCACAGTTCCCTCGCAAGCGGAAGGGCCGCGGCGGGTCTCACCTGCGCTTCGTTCAGGGCCGCTCACGTCCGAGGAGGCCCAAACGATCCGGCGACGTTTGCTTGGGCGATGGATCGCTCTGAGTACCCCGTGAGTTGGCGAACGCGCGCACATGCCGCGCTGCGAGGTCGGGCGCGCGCCCATGTCCGCCGCTCCGTGAACGCCATCCTTCGTGCGATTCGCGGACGCGAGGCTGGCGTGGATGCCACTGAGCAGGCAGCGTCACGTCGGGCGGTAGCCGAGAGACTGATACGTTCGAGCCATGGATTGGGTCGCGCTCTTGAGTGCACCGGGAGCCATAGCCTTGTTCACAGGGACCGCATCGGTCGTGACGCTTTGGCTGGCGAACCACCACGCCGACAGGCTTGCAGACAAGCGAGTGGTCGAACGTCGCGAGGAACTTAGCTTCGAAAGCAGAGAGCGACGGTACGAGGATCGTCGCGACGCAGTCGTCGAGCTCGACCGCGTCGCGGAGCGCGAGAGTGATCGCATCAGTGACTCCGAGGAGGATCCTCAGACTGGGTACAGCAGTCCTGGCGACATCTACCCCGAGTACCGATTCCCCGAGCTGTCCGCTGCTCACGCGCGCGTCGTGATGTTGGCGACGCCCGCGGTCGTCTCAGCGGCCGATGAGCTTCGGGAGGCCGTTATCGCGGCCTTTCACGGTGAGAAGGGACACTGGGACCGTTACCGGGACAGCCTGACGAAGTTCCGAGAAGCTAGCCGAGCCATGCTAACTAGCGACGAGCAGAGTGGCCGCAATGCAGCGATCGAGAAGGCAACTCATCCGCGCCGCGACGTCCTTGAAGCAGGCAAGTCCTAGTTCCCAGGATCTCCGCCGGGCACCACTGGCTACGCGGCGGGCAGCGCAGCAGCGGCGGCGGCGATCTTGGCCGCCACATCGTCAAGGGACGTCTCCGCCGTGCTGAGTCCAGCGTGCGACGCGAGCATCGGGCTGACGTCGTACAACTCGTCGAAGGTGACGCCGTGGGCCACGGGAACGACCCGCCTGCTATTGAGCAGCGCGGCAAGCTCCTTCTCTGCGATGCCCTCGTTCCTGAGGCTCTTGAGCAGAGCGGGTGTCACCAGCACGATTCCGATGCGGGAGTTACGGAGGCCCTTATCAATCTCTCGAGTCATGAGTGAACCGAGCGGAATGTCCTCCTCGCTGAACCACACAGTCGCGCCGTTCGCCTTCAACTGACGATGAAGGGCCCGGACAAGCGCACCGATCCCTGAACTCACAAAGAAGGAGACAACGCCATTGAAGAGTGCCGAGACCGATCCCCGAGGTGGTTCGGCCAGCTTCAAGAGGCGTTCTGCAACAGGATGTTGACGGTCCGTTCCACATCTTGATCGGTCACGGCTGGCTGCAGGGCCTCGGCCTCTAGCTCCCGCAACATGGTGCGATAGCGGGACCGCCGGAGAGGATGTCCTTGATGGGATCGACGAAGAAGAGAAGGACGTACACGCCGGAGTATCGGCGTGAGGCTGCGCATCTGGTGATCGACACGGACCGGACGATCGCGGCGGTCGCGGCCGAGATCAGGGTGGGTGCGCAACTGCTGGGCCGCTGGGTGCAGCAGGAACGTGCCCGGATCGGTGCGCCGCCGGAAGCGCCGCTGGATGTCAGCGAGCGGGCCGAGCTGGAACGGCTGCGCCAGGAGAACACCGAGTTGCGGTTGGACAACGAGTTCCTGGGAAAGCCGCAGCCTTCTTCGCAGCGAAGAACACTCCCGGCAGGAGTGCTTCGAGGTGATCGACGCGGAGAAGGCGAACTACACGATCAGCCGCATGTGCCGGCTGCTGCAGGTCGACCGGCGCCGCGACTACGAATGGGTGAAACGGCGGGCTGCCGGGCCTTACCCCGGCCGAGCAGCGGCGGGCCGAGTTGACCGGCAAGATCGTCGAGTTCCACAACCTGTGGGACGCCGTCGGTCAAGACGGTCGCGAAGTGCATGCGGCAAGCCGAGATAGCCGGGATCAGCCCCCGAACCTGGCATCCCCCGACCACGGTCCCCGGTCCGAATCCCGACCCTGCCCCCGACCTGGTCAAACGCCGCTTCGACCAAGGACGCCGCGATGTCGCCTGGTTCTCCGACATCACCTACCTGGCCACCGGCGAGGGCTGGGGCTACCTGTGCACCGTCCGAGACGGGCACACCCGCCGGGTCTTGGGCCGTACCGTCGCCGACCACCTCCGCGCCGACCTGGTCGAGGACGCCCTACGGCAAGCCGTCGCCCTGCGCGGCCAGCTGCCGGGCAAGGTCATCTTTCACGCTGATCGAGGCTGTCAGTACACCAGCCAGCAGAGCGCTGACCTGGCTGGCGAGCTCGACCTGCTCCGCTCGATGGGCCGGACCGGGTGTGCTGGGATAACGCGGCCGCCGAGTCGTTCTGGTCCACGTTCAAGAACGAGTACTACCACCGGCACGTGTTCCCCACCATCGACGCTGCCCGCCGCGGCGCCTACACCTGGATCGACGCCTGGTGCCTTGGTGCTCCCCAAGTATCCCCGTCGGGTAGATGATGTTCCGCCTGCACACCCGAGCTCAGCTTCTGGCCGGGACATCGACCGCGCTTTTGTGTTGTGTGTCGGCAGAGATTGTCCAGAGGGTTTGCGCCGGACCATGCGGAGGTCCTCGATGATTGGCCAAGGACGGCAGAGAGTGGTCATCTCGGGGCGCAGCCCAAACCGACGGACATGAGCCCGAATAGGTCGGACTCACCTTGCTCATTCAGTCAAGCCGGTCTTGCCCCGTCGAAACGCTCAAGCAAGAGCGCCTCGTACGGCGACCGCAACGCCAAACCAAGCCGACCCGCCGCAGGATCGAGGCAGTCACTGAAGTCCCAGCACCGTGACGGCGCCTGATCGCTCGCCGACTACAATGATCGAGCGGCCTTCCACGATGGCGGTCGTGAAGCTGGATGGTGCGGCCGCCACCGCGATGAGATGCTCCTGATTCCCGGTTGCTTCATTCCACGTTCGCAACGTCTTGTCTGCGCCAAGCGTAATCACCCGTCCCCCGGCCGCGAACGCAGCATTCAGCACTGGAGCTGTGTGGCCCTCAAGCGGGCGCAGCGGACGCCCGCTCTCGACGTCCCACAGAATGGCGAGGCCATCCTCGCTTGAAGTGATACACCGCTTTCCATCGCGAGAGAGGGAAACACCGGTCAAGGCCCCTGAGTGGTCTCGCAACGTCGCGAGCACCCGCCGATCCGCGAGGCGCCAAATGCGTGCGGTCCCGTCGGCGCTTGACGTGACTATTCTGTGTCCATCCGGAGTCAGCGCAATTCCTGTCAGAGTACTTGAATGTCCTGCCATCTCCCGAAGCTCACGTCCGTTGCGAAGATCCCAGTGCCGCGCGATCCCATCCTCGCCAGCGGTTACGGCCTCCACCCCGTTCTGCATGATCGCAACGGCAACGAACGGTTCGTTGGGGGACTCGAGTGCGCACCGTTGTGCTCCTCTGGGAAGTTCCCAGACTTGCGCGGTCTGGCCATCCAGTGTGATCGCGCAGGAGCCATCCGGGGCCATCACCAAGTCTGTTGGGCACCAGACGGCCCGGCGATCGAAGATTCTTCTGCCCGTACTCACGTTCCACAGGCGAACGTGCTGTCTGCCGGTTGTGAGCACGCGCCTACCGTTTGCGGAGATCGCCACCCCTGTGACGTCCCGGAAATGCCCGTGGTCCGTCTTGCGATTGACGAGCGTTCTGATTCTCAAGCCCGAGGCTGCATCCCACACTTGTGCCGAGCCATCTTCGCCTCCCGTCACAACGCGTCTTCCGTTGCGTGAGATTGCGGTCGAGATTACTCGGTCGGTATGTCCCGTCCGTCCTGATTCGCCTCTCGTCAAGGTGTCCCACACCCGGGCTGTGCCGTCCCCGCTCACGGTGACAGCTCTTGTTCCGTCGGGCGACAGCACAGCAGACTGGATAGAGTCGGAATGGCCGTATAGCACGGAGAGCTTGGCTCCCGAATGGGCATCCCAGATGCAGACATAGGGGTCAACCCCGCACGTAATCGCCCGGTCGCCGCCCGCGTCCAGTTCGACTCCAAATACGTCACGATTGTGCCCGTCCAGCTTCGCGATCTTGGAGCCGTCATCGAGATTCCAGAGCATGACATCGATCGCCCCGACGGATATCGCGCGCTTCCCATCGGTGCTCACAGCAACGTCCCACACCCTCGCTGAATGATCGGTCAGCAGCCTGTCCAACTCTCCGGTTTCAAGATCCCAGACGCAGACCAATCCGTCTTCACCGGTAGTGACAGCGAGCCTTCGCCCTGACGCGAGAGTGCCCGTTGCGACGCTGCTGGTCCAGTCGGTATGACGATGCATCGCGGGGAATCGCTGCTTGCCGCTGGCGAGATCCCACACGAAAACCTTGCCGTCGAGGTCTGTCGAGACTCCGAGGGCTCCATCGGCAGTGACCGCGATGGCCTGCAAAGGTCCAACATGTCCATGCAGAATGTGAGCCAACACTCCAGTTTCGAAGTCCCACACGCGGACTGCGCGATCGCTTTGGCTGATCGTCATTACCTGGGTGGTTTGTGGGCGGACGACGAGGGTCATGTCCCTACCAGCATCGCCCCGCAACTGGCCCGTCGGGTCGAGCCGACGGATCGGCCGGCCCGTCCTGATCTCCCACACCCACATCGTTTCGTCTTCAGCAGTCGAAATAGCCCGCTGCCCGTCCGCAGTCACAGCGATCGCCACGATGTTGCCACTGTGCTCAGCGAATGTCGCGACGGGCGCCGCCGGGGAGACTGATCCCAACTCCCACACCTGGGCGACGTTCCCGAGGGCGAGGATGGCCAGTGAACTGTCGGGTGTGATCGTGACGGCCAAGTAGTCACCAGGAAGCGTGAAGATCTCTGCGGGGCTGATGGAGGCCGTCGACCATGAAACTGACACTCCTGGTTGGCCCGGCCGATTATCTTGCTGGCCGAACAACCGCTCCGCGACGCTTTGATCCTGAAGCCGAAGTTGCAAGGCAACGTATCCGGGAGAATCGACAGGGAAGGGCGGCCGGATGTGGTGTGCCTGGCGACTCGCCAACCGTATAACCCTGTCCACCGTGGTCCGGTCCCTTGGAGTGAGGTGTTCAGATGCGACCAGCGCTGCGCGGAGAGCCTGTGCAACACCACTGATTCCCAACGCACGGATCGCTGTCTCCAGGTACTCCAGATCTGTGACGACGCTGGCGAAGTGTTCAGGCCTATCCTCGGCGACGTGGGTTGGGTACTGAGCTAGAGCGTACCGACTACTGTGCTCGGCCCACCTGGCGCAGTAGTCCAGCAGCGCAACACGTTTGAACCGCAGAACGTTGGCCGTCTTTGTCCGAAGGTAGCGGGCGAGGCGGGGGTGGGCGAGGGCATACCCGATGGCATCGCCACCGGTGACGAGTCGCCGAATCGTTGGCAGCACATCGGTGTCGAAGTAGTCGTCAGCCCAGCCAGCAGGGTCGTCGAACGCAGCCGGGACAAGTGAGCGGAGATCGGCCACATCTAGCGGGCCATGCGCGACCACCAGGGTGGCCAGCAGATCCTTGACCGGTCCATCCGGCGCGGCCGCTCGGATGTCGACCCACCACCGGTCGAGATATCCTATAAATCCGATGGGGAGGATCTGAAGATCCTCCCTGCGAAAACCTGGTACGTTCGCGTCCTGCGCAAGGAAGTGGACATAGAGCGGATCGGCACCTTGAGTGGCTGGTCCGGAGGTATCTTGATAAGCGGCCCTGCTGGCAATCAGATCGGCGGCACCGGCTTGGTGGATCAGGTCGGCGGCGTGGGCTCCGGTGGCGGTGAACACCGCGACGATGCCGTGCTGGCCAAACCCTTCCAGCGGGAGCATCGTGAGCTGATTTTCAGGGAAGCGATACTGGGCGGCCCAGTCCTGCCCAGTGTCCCGGATCGACACGATCGCATGCACACCTGGGGGCAGCACCACGGCGAGGTAGTCGGCAGGGGACCATCCTGAAACCTCGTCCAGCCCATCCAGCAGCAAGGCCCTCCCTGTGGCTAGCGGACCGGCGGGGGCAAGGAGTTGCGCCTGAAATCGTGCCTTCAACTGGTCTAGCGCCAATCCGCGCAGCTCGGCGGAGGCAGCGGGGTCGAACTGCTCCAGAATGCTCTCCAAGAAGAAGCGTTCGTCCAACCAGCCCTGGTCGTAAAGGCGCGTGAAGAAGTGGTAGACGTATCGGTCCGGGTCGCTCCGGACCAGGCTCGCCATTAGCGCAGTCTTGCCGAACCCGGCCGGTGCCGTCACGACGAGGATCCCACCTCCCCCAGCCAGGAAGTTCTCGACCGCCTGGACGGCATCGTCACGGCCAGCGAAAACTGCGTAATCCGGGTTCCTGAGGAGTCGGCCGAACGTCGCCCGCAGCAGCACTTGTTCGATTTGTTGGGGAAGCACAGGCAGTCCATCCGGGTTCACTACGCCGAGCGCTTCCCAGAACTGACTGCGGACCGCGTCCGGGAGGGTGTCGATCGCGGTGATCGGAGTGACCGCGAGGGACCCTGTGCCCTCGGGGGGGTTGTGGTGTCGGATCACGCCGAGAATCCTGTCGTCGTCAGTGAACACCACAGCCCCAGACATCCCG
Source organism: Micropruina sp. (assembly GCA_016711205.1). GTDB lineage: Bacteria > Actinomycetota > Actinomycetes > Propionibacteriales > Propionibacteriaceae > Micropruina. Next base: position 1,398,583 of record JADJTM010000001.1, read on the forward strand.
GCCCAGTCTGTGACCCCCAGCTCCACACCGGATACTCGCGGTCGGTCTTGGGGTTGGGGGCCGGTAGCCTTGAGCGTCAAGTATCCGGTATTGCCACCGGGTCCGCTGGCGGTGAAGCCTGACGAGGTGGGGATGATCCCATCGACCTGTTCAGTGCGACGGTTGTCGCTTGCGTCCTTCCGGAAGTCGGGAAAGCCGACGGCGTGGCATCCGGTGACGGAGGCGATGATGTCGCGGTCCACTCGCGCATACGCGGGCGAGGACAACTCGGGCAGGCTAGGCACGGTGAGCACCGCCAGGTCGACAGTTGGATCCCCTGATCTCACGGTGACCGTGGCGTCGTGCTCATTGCCAATTGCCCTCGTGTCGCCGGTTGGGATCAGTCTAACCGTGTGGTCGGTGCCAGCTGCGACGTGCGCGGCCGTCAGGACATTGTTGCCGCCGATCCGCAAACCGGAACCCACTCGGCGCGTTCCGTTCTGCTCGTAGCGAATGAGGACGATCCGTGCGGTTTCCACGGACTGGCCTATTCCGCCGCGCCTTCGGCCAGGTCAACAGAGTGGGTCTGAGCGGAGGATTCCTCTCCGCCTGAGATCAACACGTCGCGGACCTCGCCGTTCTCGTCAAGGAACACCGGGATCAGCGACAACCTCAGCGCCTGCGTATGCAGGACGTCTCGGGAAGCCTCGGCGCCCGCCTCGATAACCCACCACTTGATCCCGGCTCTGCCTCCGAAGTTGTTCGTCACCGCGACCTGGAGGCTCAGCTCTATCGGGCCCGGCTGGAACCGCAGGCCGGTCTTCGGAGCCTGGGCCATCGCGCCGGCCAGCTCCCCTCGCAGATGCTGTATCGCCTCCGACAGCCCCACGCCCCCGAATGACTTCTCCTCAGGCATTGCGTCCTCCCGCTTCACTTCGGCGCGAACAACCCCGTCCTGAAACAGAGTGTCGCGCCCGACCGCAACGCTGCAAGCGTTGTGACTACTCGGTTCTCCGAGTATTGAGCGACCGGGCTGTCACACATCAGAGCAGCGCTTACGACCAGGCACGGATGAAACCCCTGTGATAGCCGCAGAGGGGAAGGCAACTCCACGGCGCGGGATCGGTATGCACGGCCAACCGGCACTTCGAACACCGCCTCACCCGAACGGCATTGACTTGCGCCGAACCGGCCAAGACCGGATAGAAGCCCGAAGCCACAGCCCGATTCATCAGTTGAGTCCCGCATAGTGGTGTAGCGCGGTCACTGTGATCTTCGTCGTCGGCATGTCGCCGGGTCGTGAGCGCGGTCACCGCGTGATCTTTCGAGTGAACCCTTCACAGCACTCTCGAAAGGAACCATCGCGATGACCGCTGCTCATATTGTCGACCCCGCACGCGTGTTGACCCAAGCGTTGGGTGACGCATCGCCGGACTTGATGCGGCACCTGCTGGCCACCATGATCAACGCGTTGCTCAGCGCGGAGGCGGATGCGGTGTGTGGCGCCGAGTGGGGCCAGCCGTCCCCTGATCGGACGGCGCAGCGTAACGGCTACCGGCACCGCGAGCTGGACACCAGGGTCGGCACGATCGATGTCGAGATCCCGAAGCTGCGCACCGGCAGCTACTTCCCGGACTGGTTGTTGGAGCGCCGTAAGCGGGCCGAGACCGCACTGATCTCGGTGGTGGCGACCTGTTACCTGCTCGGCGTCTCGACGCGCCGGATGGACAAGCTGGTTCAGTCCCTGGGGATCACCAGCTTGTCGAAGTCGCAGGTGTCCAGGATGGCGACCGATTTGGACGCCCAGGTCGCCGCGTTCCGAACCCGTCCTTTGGGTGAGGCTGGCCCGTTCACCTTCCTGGCCGCCGACGCCCTGATGATGAAGGTCCGTGAGAACGGCCGGGTGGTGAACGCCGCGGTGCTGGTCGCGACCGGCGTTAACCACGACGGCTACCGCGAAGTCCTCGGCGTGAAGGTCGCGACCAGCGAAACCAAAGAGGCGTGGAACGTATTCTTCGCTGACCTGGTCGCCCGCGGCCTGCACGGGGTGATGCTGGTCACCAGTGATGCTCACGCCGGTCTGGTCGAGGCGATCGCGGCGAACCTGCCCGGCGCCAGCTGGCAACGCTGCCGCACCCACTACGCAGCCAACCTCATGGCCGTGTGCCCCAAGAGCAGCTGGCCAGCGGTCAAGGCCCTGCTGCACTCGGTCTACGACCAGCCCGACGCGAAAGCCGTCCAGGCACAGTACGACAAGATGCTCGACACCCTGACCGGGAAGCTTCCCGACGTCGTCGAGCACCTCGACGCCGCCCGGGCCGACGTGCTCGCCTTCACCGCCTTCCCCAAGGAGATCTGACGACAGATCTGGTCGAACAACCCCAACGAACGCCTCAACCGCGAGATCCGCCGCCGCACCGACGTCGTCGGCATCTTCCCCGACCGCGACAGCATCATCCGTCTCGTCGGCGCCGTCCTGGCCGAACAACACGACGAATGGGCCGAAGGCCGCCGCTACCTCGGCCTCGACATCCTCGCCCGCTCACGCGTGACACCCGTCCCCGACACCACCACCAACACCCAGATCGCCCTGCCCGAACTCGAGGAGACAGCAGCATGACCCGCCTGAGACACATCTACGGACCCGGCTTCACCTAGGCCGAGTACCTGCGCGCCCTGACCGCCGGCTACGAGACCGGCTACTGGGACGAACGCGGCATCCCCGCCCCCTGGCCCGAAGGCCAAACCGAATGGCCCGAACCGCCCAACACCACCATCCCCAGCACCCCCAACCCAGGAGAACAACCCTTCTGAACCAAACCTCTCGAAGGATCACCGGCTACACCACGTCCGGGGACTTGACCGATTCATCTAGCACAACGGCAGATCTCCGAATGGATCAATGATGCCTGAAGAAGCCGACCTGACCTCGAACTCCTCAGATGAGGCAATTGAGCCAAAGCGTGGGCGTCCGATCGCGCAGCGCAGGCGCGCTCATTATCCGCCTACGACCACCGAACCAAGGAATCGACCATGCAGCGATAGACGGGTGAGGCTCTTGTCGGCACACCGTAGAGCGACGTTCGACTCGAGGGGTTGCCGAAGCGTCGGGAGTGCGAGAAGCTTGCTGCGGTCACGTTTTTCTCCGCCGCCACTTTGCGCGTACATGGCTGTTCAGTGCTTGGCAAGTCGACCACCGAATACCAGGTGTGCCGTCTCCGAATTCCTAAACCAAGACAGCCAGACGAGAAGCGAAAAGGCGAATGATCACCCTCGACGTGAGTTGTATCGGTTTCATGGACTCTGAACCTGTTGGAGGCAACCCGGTGAGCGTGGAGTTGGCTGTCGCCCCACGGTTCTTCATTCGCCCAAACAATCCTCCCGCTGAGCCGGAGGGGCAGATCGATGTTGAGGCATTCCTTTATGTCGACTACGACCAAGCTGAGACGTTCAACGCATCGGCAACAGCTGATGAGCAGGGACGAGCCAGGTTCACATTCGACGTTGAGGCCGCGTGGCAGCGGGCCGGCAGGCGCACATATCCAGGTCTTGGTCGAGCGAGGGACGTCGTCGGGATGCTCGCGACACGCGTGAACGTCGCGTCGCTGGATCTGTTCAGCGGGCACCGGGTCCTAGTCGCCCGATCACCGCAAAGCAGTGTCACAGCCACCGTCATCGTCGATCCGGCGAAGATCGTCATCGGCCACGCCACATCGGCGACCGCCAGGGTGCTGTGTTGGGTACACGCCGCGCCCCATCCGGGTTTCCGCTTCGTTCTGGTCCGTCGCGACTCAGGCGGTGAGCATCGCAGCGATGTGTCCATCTCTAATGACGCCGCACACGTGGGATCCGTTCAGTATCGCGGACTCGCACCGGACACCGCCTTCACGCTGTCGCTGATGGCTGTCAACACCGCCAACGGTTCGCAGCAAGAGTTGGCGCGTGGGAGCTTCCGCACGCGGCCACGAACCCCGACCAAATGGACGATCGACTTCGCCTCCTGCCATCTCCCGACGGACCGTGCATCGTTGCGGCCCTGGGCTCTACAGGCCAATCGCACTCCTGCGGACCTGCTGATCCTGCTGGGGGACCAGATCTACGGCGACGCCGTGCCCGACCTGACCCCGACGTCGTGGCCATGGGTTCGCCGGTACGCCTATCGCTATGAGCGGTTGTGGGCCTACCAGCCGATGCGTAAAGTGCTCAGAAGCACCCCGACCGTCGCCATTTTCGATGATCACGAGGTGGTCGACGACTGGGGCGTAGCCGGCGTGGACGAAATCGGGGCGAATCGCCTAGAGGGCGCCCTGGCGGCCTACGAGCGTTTCCAAGGCAACCTTAACCCGTCCAACCGACTCGACGGCAGGTTCGATTTCGGAATGGTCGACGGTCGGGTGGCGATGTACGTGCTGGATGAGCGGAGCCAGCGCGGTGGGGGCAGCCCCCACAATGTCCTAGGCCCCGGACAGCTACAGCGCTTCCGGACCTGGTGCCGGGCAAAGCGAACCCAGAACGCGGATGTGGTGCTAATCGGCTCCTCTGTCCCGCTGGCGTACCTGCCGACCGAACAACTGGAGGATCTGGGCCGCCAGGCAGCGACGGGGGCCGGCGGGCTACTCGGGGCGTTGGCCGGTGGATTGTTCTTCGGACCTGCGGGCGCGATCGTCGGCGGCTTCGTCGGAGCGGCAGGCGCCGCCCTCGCCTACGACGAGTACACCGAGGACATCCGTGAACCGGACCTACAGGACCAGTGGGTGCACGACCGCAACCAACCCGAGCTGGTCGCTCTCCTCGACGAGATCTTCGACTTGGCAGCCGGCGCGCGCCCGGGCCCTACTGCGCGCCGAGCCCGCGCAGTGTTCGTGCTCAGTGGCGACGTGCACGTCGGGGGGATGCACCTGATCAGGTCCGAGCGCTCTGGAGCCGGACATGACCATCGACGCAACCGCATCGTCTACCAGCTGACCAGTTCACCTGTATCCATCGAGCCACCGGATAACGGCTTGCTCAAGCGAATCGTTGAGTCGATCGGCACTGAGGTCGATCTGGGCGGAGCGGAGTTCCTGACTGAGAATCCCGACCGCAGCGGCGGCCCGTTGGGCACGCATCGGTTCGTGCTCGACTCCAACCACGACGAGTATTACGCGGCCGAGTTCCTCGGCGCTCTCCATGAGCGCAACGTGGGCCGCCTAGTGATCGAGAACCTGGGCGAGCGGCGCTACCGGTTCCTCAGTTCGATCGACGGCCGCTCAGACAGCCTGGTCGCCATGTTCGACCTGGATCTGGACGCGCCCCAGGTGGCGCCGGTAGACCTTAAAGGGCAAGTGCTGCGCGTGAGCGGCACCCCCATCGAGCTCCGAGCCAATGACATCGATGGCGGGTTCGGGCCGCCATCGGATCACCTCGATGCCGAAGTAGTCGTGAAACTGGACTCCGCGCCGGGTCGAGCATTCGGGCTGCAAATGCGTGGTGACGACGCCGAGGCCGCGCATCGGGGCATGCTCAAGCAGCTTCGTGACGCCTTCAACGGTGCGGATCGAGTGGCCCTCGACTATCGCTGCACCGGCCCACGCAACGGGATCATCATCCGAGTCATCGGCCCATAGCTACATCAAGCGAAAGGAGGCCGACATGGCCTTGCTTCAGGCATCTGGGATGCTCACCTTCCTCCGCGTACATGAGACCGGCACAATGTTCGGCCCACCAACCGACAGGATCGACGCCGAAGTGATCTTCGGCCTTGAGGGTCGTCAAGGAGCGATCGGATTCCAGCTTCGCCCAGACAGGGCGGGTCCAGCGAGACAAGCCATGTTCGACCTACTGCGAGATGCCCTGACAAACAAGTGGACGGTGCACACCGACTACGAAATCGATGACGGAAAGCGCAACGGCATCGCCATCCGTATCTGGATCACCCGGCCCCCCGCAGCAACACGTACGGAGAGAATGGACGCATCTCCGCTGGTCGTGGTAACCCCGACGCAACGAGATGCTCCATAGCGCTTTGGTCAACAGGAACATCGGCACCGAGCCATTGAAAGCCCGCATGTGCATCGTGTGTTGCTCCGGCTCAGGCAACATCAACGGCGGTGGTTCGGAGCACCCGAACCTGCTCGTTCCGGTCAAGACTGTCCGTCCGTCGGTGGATGTGACCACCTCCGGCAAACCCGCTAACAGCACGGCGCTCCTCAACTGCGGGGTGCCTGACCGCCCGTGGGGCCTCGCTAGGCAGGAGCACCGCCGTGGCATCGAGCGCAGTGACGGCGGGACGGGGCCGCGCATGGTGCCGGCGGCCGGTCCAATGCGGCGCCACGGCGGGTCGCCAGGAAAGGAAGCCCACCAACAAATGTCCGGTTATGCCGCGGTGCTTGAGAGTAGCCCCAGGCTTTGGCTCCCAAGCGCACGACCGATCTTGAGGCATCGTGGTTGCAGGAGCCGGCCGATTCGGAGAGTGTACTCAAAAGCGTGGTCAGTCAGGTTTCACGCAAGCGCGGAGCCTGTCGATCTCGGCGAGGAGTCTTGGGATGTCTTGGCGAGCGTGAGCGATGAAGTCGATGTCTTGCTCCGATGCAATGACGGACGGATTGCTGTCCCAGAAGGAGTGATAGACGTACATGTCCGGTGCCGCGTCGTCCATTCCGCCGGTGCGGATGAAGTTGTCTCCAACTCCCAAGGCCCCTTCGTGGCGGCCTCCGCCCGGGCTGCCATTTCGGCGAGATCATCATCACTGATCGGGTCCATGTCCCGATTATCCACTCCGCTCGGCTGGCCCAATGGACAGCGAGCGGCAGTCAGCCAGCCCTGGCATCAAGCCCTCCCGTCGGAACTGCCTGACCCGGGTCGGTACCCTGACCTAAAAGGGCAGCTCGTGGAGCGTGCAACCGGCCGCGAAACATCCGGATCTGCCGCGGTGTGTGAGGGTAGCCTTTCGGCTGGCCGGCGCCCAAGCACAACCGCCCTCAATTGAGTTCCTAACGAATTTCAAGCTGCTTGGGGCGGTTTAGGCTGGTGTTTGGCAGGCCGGGATGTTGGAGCGCTTTGCGACTCCTGAAGCTCCCGGTCTGCCTTGTGGTTGGTGGCCCGGTACTGCCGGGCCTTGCTCTTCTTCTTCGCCACCTGTTGCTGCTCGGTGACGATCTTCTTGCCTTCGGCCATGGTCAGCGGCGCACCGTCGAGGTCGCGGATCTGGTAGGGCTCGCCACGCCGCCAGCAGGTCGCGATCCGGGTGAGCAGCATGGTCGCGATGTGACACACGGCCGAGTCGTGGTGCCGGTCGGCGGCCATCAGCCGTTTGTATTTCGCGGCGAGTTGGGGATCGAACCGGCGGGCCTGTTCGGCAGCCATCCAGGCGGCTTCACGCAGCAGCGGGTCGCCGGCCTTGGTGAGTCCGCCAGGCTTGTCGCTGGTGCCGGACTGGTTCACCTTCGGTACCAGACCGGCGTAGGAACGGACCGCGGCCAGACTGGTGAACCGGTGCGGGTCACCGAGCCGGCCGGCAATCACCCCGGCGATCACCGGACCGACACCCGGCGCGGAGCGGATGATCCCGTCCGGGTCGGCCTCGGCATACAGGTTCGCGATCCGTGCGTCCAGATCCGCCATCTGCGCGGTCAGGACCTGGGCCTGTTCGGCCTCGACAGCGATGTCGGCGGCCAGTTCGGCAAAGTCCATGCCGTCGCCGTCCCACAGCTGCAGGCTCTGGTGGGCTGCGGCGATGAGCTCGGCCGCCTTGCCTTCGCGCCAGTGCCCGTGGGAGTAGCGGCGCAGGAACCGGCCCAAACGGGCTTGTCCGAGCCGGATCACCAGGTTCGGATCGGCGTAGCGGGCGAGGAACGGGGGTGTCAGATGGTCTGTGTGGGAGGGGTCCCTGACTCAAGGGAGTAGAGACTGTGACGATGACGACGAACGACGAGACTGTGTCGGGGCCGTTGGGGCCGCTGGAGGGTGCTCGCCCGTCGGCGCGGGAGGCGATCCAGGACATGTTGGATGCCGGCCTGCTGGACGACTTGATGGGCCGGATCGACGACGGCGACCTGCAGCTGACCGGGGATGGCGGTTTCATCCCGGAAATGATCAAGGCCGTTCTCGAGCGTGGATTGGGCGCCGAGTTGACCTCGCATCTGGGTTAGCGGAAAGGCGACCCGGCGGGTCGGGCGGTGCCGAATTCCCGGAATGGGACGACCCCGAAAACGGTGCATTCCGCGGTCGGGTCGATTCCGTTGGACATTCCGCGGGACCGGAACTCGACCTTCGAGCCCCGGCTGGTGCCCAAGGGCGAGCGGCAGGTCGGCGGGCTGGCTGACATGATCATCAGCCTGTACGCGGGTGGGATGACGATCCGTGACATCCAGGCCCACCTCGCTCGCACGATCGGCACCGAGTTGTCCCACGAGACGATCAGCAAGATCACCGACGCCGTCCTTGAGGAGGTCAAGGCGTGGCAGTCCCGGCCGTTGGACCCGGGCTATCCGGTCATCTACCTCGACGCGTTGGTGGTCAAGGTCCGCGACAGCCACCAGGTCCGCAACAAGGCCGCCCACATCGCGGTCGGTATCGACCTGGACGGGGTGAAGCACGTCCTCGGAATCTGGGTGCAGACCAGCGAGGGCGCGAAGTTCTGGGCCGGTGTGCTGGCCGAGCTCCGCAACCGCGGCATCACCGACACACTGATCGTGTGTTGCGACGGTCTGACCGGGTTCCCCGAGGCCATTGAGGCGACCTGGCCGCGAGCGATCGTGCAAACGTGCACGGTGCACCTGATCCGCGCGTCGATGCGGTTCGTGTCCTACACCGACCGCAAGCGGGTCGCCGCGGCGCTGCGGCCGGTCTACACCGCCCCCACCGTCGAGGCCGCCGAGACGGCCCTGCTCGAGTTCGCCGGAAGCGACCTGGGTCGTAAATACCCCGCCACCGTCGCTACCTGGGAGGACGCGTGGGAACGGTTCATCCCGTTCCTGGAATTCCCACCCGAAGTGAGACGGATCATCTACACGACGAATTCGATCGAATCGCTGAACTACCAGCTGCGCAAGATCATCAAGAACCGCGGGCATTTCCCCAACGACGACTCGGTCGTGAAACTGCTGTGGCTCGCGATCCGTGACATCGAGGACAAGCGAGCCCGAGCACGCGCCAAGGAAGCCGGCCGACCCAAGGGCGAGTCCCGCACAGCACCGGGCTACCTCGTAGAGAGCAATGATCAGAACCTGTGGATGGCTCTCGGCGGGGTGACGTGAAGCGGGCGCACCTCCCGAGCAAGATCGAAGTCCATGCAAGTTCTGATCGGGGTCGGCGTTGGCGCGCCGGCTCGGGAAGGTGTGCCCATGCTCAAGGTAGTTCACGACGCCGATGCGTCCAACGAGGTGGCCGGTGGGTCGCTGCTTGATGAGATCGTGCGCGACGGTGCCCGGCAGATGCTGGCTGCAGCGCTTCAGGCCGAGGTCGCCGCCTACGTCGAGGCGTTCACCGACGAGCTCGACGAGCACGGCCGACGACTGGTGGTCCGCAACGGGCACCACAACGAACGGCAGGTGACAACTGCGGCCGGCGCGATCACGGTCCGCGCGCCGCGGGTCAACGACAAGCGCACCGACCAGGCCACCGGCGAGCGCAAGCGGTTCGCCTCGGCCATCTTGCCGGCGTGGGCCAGGAAGTCTCCGCGGGTTGCCGAGGTGCTGCCGCTGCTCTACCTGCACGGCCTGTCCTCGGGCGACTTCGGGCCCGCGTTGACGCAGTTCCTCGGTTCGGCACAGGGACTCTCGCCGGCCACCATCACCCGCCTGACCAAGGACTGGCAAGACGAGGCGGTCGCGTTCAACAAGCGGCCCCTGGCCGGCACCGACTACGTCTACGTGTGGGTTGACGGGATCCACCTCAAGGTCCGACTCGAACAGGACAAGGTGTGCCTGCTCGTGATGATCGGGGTCCGAGCTGATGGCACCAAGGGCTGATTGCGCTCGACGACGGTCAACGCGAGTCCACCGAGTCGTGGGCCGACCTGCTGCGTGGCTGCAAGCGGCGTGGGATGCGGGCACCGGTCCTCGCCGTCGGCGACGGCGCGTTGGGGTTCTGGGCCGCGGTCCGCACGGTGTTCCCCGAAACCCGTGAGCAGAGGTGCTGGTTCCACAAGATCGCCAACGTCCTCAACGTCTTGCCGAAGTCGGCGCAGCCCGGCGCGAAGGCCGCGCTCGCGGAGATCTGGAACGCCGAGGACAAGGACCACGCGCGGGCGGCGGTGAAGGTGTTCGTCGCCGACTACGGCACAAAGTGGCCCAAGGCTGCAGCGAAGATCACCGAGGATCTCGACGTGCTCCTGGCCTTCTACGACTACCCCGCCGAGCACTGGGTCCACCTGCGCACCACCAACCCGATCGAGTCGACCTTCGCCACGGTGCGGCTGCGGCAGCGGGTCACCAAGGGACCCGGCTCGCGAACCGCCGGGGTCGCCATGGCGTTCAAGCTCATCGAGTCCGCACAAGCCAGATGGCGCGCCGTCAACGCACCCCACCTCGTCGCACTCGTCCGCGCCGGCGCGACGTTCAAGAACGGCATCCTCGTCGAACGAGACGACGAACCGAGCCACGAATCAGGAAGCGATCAACAAGCCGCGTGACACGCCGATCCACAGGTCTTGACTATTGCTCCCTCGTAGAAGGCGCCACCACCCAAGGCTGGAAGGCCGCCCTCGGCGCCCTCCTCATCGCCTTCCCCAACCGACTCGACAACCACATCAACTGAAAGTGAACCGACCCACTCACACACAGACAACTTGACAGGCTCGCGTGTCAACCTTGGGCATCGGGACGGTGTGAGTGCGGCGGAACCGGCCACCCTCACCCTCGACACCACCCTTCTCATGGGCCCCCTCCACGCCGGGACGGCAGTAGAACACGTCGAAGCCGTAGTGGGACCTGAACAGCACCCACCGGTCCGATTCGACCCTCGTGAGTTGAGTCCCCGATAGTGGTGTAGCGCGGTCGTCGAGATCGTCACCGGCGTGTACGTCGGACGAAGACGCGGCCACCGCGTGATCCTTCGAGTTCACCTTCCACAGATCTCTCGAACGGAACATCACGATGACCGCTCCACACATTGTCGACCCCGCTGGCTTGCTCGGCGAAGCCCTCGTCGAAGCCTCCCCTGATCTGATGCGCTCGCTGCTTCAGACAATGATCAACGCCTTGCTGTCCGCGGACGCCGACTCCGTCGTCGGCGCCGAATGGGGTCGCCCGTCGGCGGGCCGGACCGCGCAGCGCAACGGCTACCGCCACCGTGACTTGGACACCCGGGTTGGCACCATCGACGTCGCGATCCCCAAGCTCCGCAGGGGCACCTACTTCCCCGAATGGCTCCTCGAGCGCCGCAAGCGGTCCGAAGCAGCGCTGATCACCGTGGTCGCCGACTGCTACCTCGCCGGGGTCAGCACCCGGCGGATGGACAAGCTGGTCAAGACCTTGGGCATCGACTCGCTGTCAAAGTCCCAGGTCTCTCGGATGGCCACCGAGCTGGACTCGATTGTCGAGGACTTCCGCCACCGGCCTCTCGGCGATGCTGGGCCGTTCACCTTCGTCACCGCTGACGCGCTCACGATGAAGGTTCGCGAGGGCGGCCGGGTCATCAACGCCGTCGTGCTGCTGGCGACTGGGGTCAACAGCGACGGCCATCGCGAGATCCTCGGCATGCGAGTGGCCACAGCTGAGACCGGTGCGGCGTGGAACGAGTTCTTCGCCGACCTGGTCGCCCGGGGCCTGACCGGGGTTCGGCTGGTCACCAGCGACGCCCACGCCGGCCTGCGGGAGGCGATCGCCGCGAACCTGCCCGGCGCCGCCTGGCAGCGGGCGACCAGGTCGCGGAAGAACGCGAGCCAACCGGCGCCGTCCTCGCTGGTGGTGACCTGCACGCCGAGGATCTCGCGGTGCCCGTCAGCGTTGACGCCGGTGGCAACCAGCACGTGCACCGGCACCACCCGCCCGCCTTCGCGGACCTTGAGCACGAGCGCGTCGGCGGCGACGAACGTGAACGGTCCAGCGTCCTCCAGTCGACGGGTGCGGAACTGTTCGACGTGCTCGTCGAGCTCCTTGGCCATCACCGAGACTTGCGACTTCGACAGGCCGGTGATCCCGAGGGTCTGGACGAGCTTGTCCATCCGTCGGGTGGAGACGCCGAGCAGGTAGCAGGTCGCCACCACGCTGGTGAGTGCTCGTTCGGCGCGCTTGCGGCGTTCGAGCAGCCACTCCGGATACAGCGACCCGGCGCGGAGCTTGGGGACCGCGACGTCGAGGGTGCCGACGCGGGTGTCGAGGTCGCGGTGGCGGTAGCCGTTGCGGTAGTTCACCCGCTCCGGGGGCCGTTCGCCGTAGCCGGCGCCGCACACCGCGTCGGCCTGGGCGGACAGCAGTGCGTTGACGAACGTGGTGAGCAGGTCCCGCATCAGGTCAGGGCTCGCCTGGGACAGCTGCTCGTCGAGGAAGCGGGCAGGGTCGATACTGGGCACAGCGGTCATCGTCGTGGTTCCTTCTTCGAGTCGGTTTTCGCAGATCACTCGAAGGATCCACCCGGTGGCCGCGCCTACGTTGGAGGCACGCGCTCACTCAGGTCCGTCGTACACCACTCTGCTGGACTCCACTCTGTTTCCCGGCCAGGGCGGGGGACACATCTGGCACTCCGGCATGAGCAGCTACTTCAACAAGGCCAAGCACGCCGCTGGCCGCGACGACCTGCGCTGGCACGACCTTCGCCACACGGGCGCGACCCTTGCTGCGCAGGTCGGCGCAACCACGGCGGAACTGCAAGCCCGGCTTGGGCACTCCACCACGGTCGCGGCTCAGCTCTACCAGCACGCAGCGAAGGACCGCGACCGCCTCATCTCCGAGCGGCTCTCGCGCCTAGTTGAGAGAAGCGAGTGAGTGGCCAAGCGCAACACTGCGCGCTCGGTGTGCCGATCGCACTGTCCACCCGTTCCGGCACGCAATTAGTGGCAGCGTCAAACGCATTGTGGGGTTTGTCAGACGGGGCCGGCCCGTCTTGAGGCATGCCCAGCTCGTGAACTGTCGATCACCAGGGCCATTACCCTTCAACGGGACCTTACTGAACGCGTGACTGGCCTTCGCGGTCGGGTGGTTTCCGTCCGGGGCGGCTCTACCTGCTTCCTCCGATGGGTTCCCTCTGCCTGGAGCTTTCTGGCACCTTGGACCAATGCGACCAATAGGTTCGGCGGGATGCCGCGGGCCTTTCCGCGCCGCTTGATCTTTCGCGCGAGACCCGCCGGTTCCTGTTTGGCCAACTTCTGTATGGAGTCGACCCCCAGATCGTGAAGAATCGCCGCATACCGTGGCGTGAGTCCTTCGACTAGAAGCAGTTCGCTCGGGGCTTTGGGCGACGGCTTAGGGGGACGGCTGCGAGTGGTGGATGATGCGGAGCTGTCCTTCTGCACCACTCTCGCGGGCCGCAATGACCTTGGGCCAATGGCGAGCTGATACCACTTCGATGCCTCATCCGTGAGGCCCTCCTGGCGCGTGAGGTCACCAAGACGCCACATCAGTCCTGGATCGCTGGACGCGGCGAGTGCCTCGACGTATACGGTCCTGGCTCCGACGGGGTCCGTCCCGATAAGTTGATCTGCTTTCCGGTGCGCGACGGAGACGAAGTAAGGACCATCGATGGGAACACCGGGGACCGGCATCTGCTGCTGAGTCGTCGGCTCGTCCGAGCCGAGAAGAAACCTGGCTGTGGTCGCCTCGACAATCGAACCCCGGTTCCGCCAACTCTGGAGACTTATGTCGATCTGGTCCTCGGTGACAGTTATCGGGCTGTCAGGCACGCCCGCCCCCTCAGTTCGGCTGCCCCCGGCAACAGAATCCAGCTGCTTGCGGTGAGCGACGATGTCCTCAATCGCAGCGTTCGGGTTGCGGGTGAGGAACTCAGTCATCGCCTCCGACCGAGCCTCCAACGCCTCGACGTCAGGACTGGACGCCGCGTGCACTGGCAGTTTGGCCGCCACGAGCATGCCGTAGACCTTGTGATCACGCGTGACAAGCGAAGGCAGCCCGCCAACGGCCTCGTTCACCGCTCGTGTGGGGGAGGCTTGGTGCATCGCCCGAGAACTCAGCTCAGCGGTGTCCACGTGTGGCAACGCGTATGCGGCCGCGATCTCGGTGGGTACATCGGGCTGGAAGGCGGCAACCACATCGCCGAACCTAGAGACGAAGACCGTGCGGCCTGCGGCCAGCGCGTCGAACACACGGTTCACTTCGCTCTTCAGCGCCGAGACGGGCAGGATGATGTGGTCGCTGGTGTTCGCCATGGCGTCCTCACCTCCAACTCACTTTGACCAGCACTATCTACGACGCTACCACGGTACCGTCATGTGACGGTATCCTACCAGCCATGGAGCTGTACAAGGACCTGGCGAAGTTCTGGATGGCGTTTCTACCCGTCACGTCCGTCGTAGCGCTTGGCGTGCCACTCGTGCCGACAGTCGAGCAAATCACTCAAGTCGGCTGGATCCCCTGGGTGGGCGTGCGGTGGCCAGTCCTGGTGGCGTTCCTCGTTGCGTTGGCGGCAGTCGTGGCTATGTCGGTGCTTTGCGCTAGGGTGCTCGCTTCTGAGCCGACGCTCGTTGACACGTTACTGAGCGACACGAACTGGCTGTCAGAAGCATTCAGCAAGTACGGGGTTGGACGGCCCTACTTCCTTGACTCCTCAAAGTTCCTAGCAGCAGAGCTAGATTCGCGAAAAAGGGACGTGAACGGAGAGTATGATAAGCGTGCCTCCGCGGTGAACGAGGTCACGGCAAGAATTTCGGCGTTGTCCGCCGACCTCAACGCAAAGGCGAAGTTCAAGGCTTTTTGGTGGGTGTTTTGTGTCGGCATCGCGGTGATGCTGGCGGCGATCCTCTTCATTCTCGGCGCCTCGGGACCCAATGTCGTCGTTGTAGTCATCGAGCCGACGCCGGTTCAACTGCACATTCCTGCCGATCAAGTCGCGGCCGTTGGGGCCGAAACAGGTTGCACGACTCCACAGGCCGTCTCCGCGGTCGCCGTGGGCGGAACGTGGGCCAAGCCGCAGTTGCGCCTGTTTGGCTCCGGATGCTCCGATGCTGAGTGGTCGCCGCGACCTGATCTGAAGATCATCATCACGAAGGTCTAGCTTCACCCTTCGGTGGGATGGGTTCCCGCTAGAGCGCGGGCCAATAGAGGCTCTTGCGGCCTCAAGCCGCCGGCCAGTCGTTATCGTAATAGATACTTTGCTTTCGCCAGACCTGGAAGTCGGCTATTCGGCAGTTGTAGATGTCCCACGCTGGACCGTTATGCAGGTCCTTGATCAGTACAGGTGTTCCTCGCAGATCGCCTTTGATTGGCGACGCCCCGAGTTCGGCCGTTGTTCTGGCAACTAGAGTAACTATCAAGACACGGTCGGCGTCACTAGACGTGTCCACGATTGCGAACTGAGCCAAGTTCGTGTTGATTGGTCCCGGGATCACGTCGAGCGGAGGCGCAAGCGTGACTGGTATGCCATCAATGAGTTTTGCCGCGAAGTCTCTGAGCTTGGGCGTGGTCCCCGCGAAGTGCGCGCCGAAGTGTTCGGACAGGCGCCGAGTTCCAGCCGCCGCTGGACCCACAATTCCCCTTCCCACGGGTCGAACTGTAGCCTGAGTCTGGGGGACCGAGCTCGGGTATTTGCGGAGACATGCGACCGTTGCCGTCCGCAGAAAGGTTGAACCGCCCCGGCATGTCCGGAGACTCCGAACCTTGGGAAGGTTGGAGTCATGTCAGGGAACACACATAAGAGGTATCCGGCTGAGTTGAAGCAGCGGGCGGTGCGGATGTATGCCGAGATGAGACCGGATCAGGCCACGGACTGGGCGGCGATGGCCAGGGTGGCGGAGCTGTTGGGCATCTCGACCGCCGAAACGGTCCGCAAGTGGGTGCGGCAGGCCGAGATTGACCAGGGCGATCGACCGGGCACGACGAGCGAGGAGTCGGCGGAGATCAAGCGGTTGAAGCGGGAGAACGCGGAGCTGAAACGAGCGAACGCGATCCTGAAAGCGGCCTCGGTTTTCTTCGCGTCAATACCCTCAGATGAGACCCGGTAGCGTTCGCTCCTTTCTTCGCTGCCCGAGCTGGAGACGTTCTTCAGTGCGTGGCTTGTCGTCCGATGTGCGGCGTTGCCGGGTCTGTCCGTGCTGGCTGGCCGGGTCGTGGCTTGATAGGAGCGTGCCGTTCTGCCCGATTGAGGCGTGCCCGGCCTGGCCGGCCAGCATGGGGTCCCAGATGACTCCAACGAAGGAGCGGAACATGGTTGTGATGATCGGTGCCGATTCACACAAGGCCACTCACACGGTGGTCGCAGTCGACGAGCTGGGCAGGGTCCTGGCCAGCAAGCAGGTCCGGGCCACCAGCGAGGGCCATCTGCTACTCACCCAGTGGGCCGCCCAGTTTGGTGAGGTGATGTTCGCTTTGGAGGATTGCCGTCACCTGACCCGCAGGTTGGAGGCCGATCTGCTGCGGGCCGGGCATCGGGTGGTGCGGGTGCCGACCCGGTTGATGGCGCAGGCACGGCGAAGCGCCCGCGAGCCGGGCAAGTCTGACCCGATTGACGCCGAGGCAGTCGCTCACGCAGCTTTGCGTTATCCAGACCTGCCGCGGGCCGAGTTGGACGGGCCGGCCCGGGAGGTGAAGCTGTTGTCCGATTACCGGCGTGACTTGGTGAATCAACGCACCAGGATCGCCGCACAAGTCCGCTGGCATCTGCATGAAATCGACCCGACCCTGGCTGTCCCGTCCCGCGGGTTGCGCCGCAAAACGGTCGTCACCCAGCTGCAGGCGCGGCTCGCAACTACCACCGGCGTGGTGGCCCGACTGGCCCGCAACCTGCTGGATCGATGCGCTGACCTGAACCAGCAGATCGCCGCCCTGGAAGTCGAGCTGCGTGACCTGGTCCGCGAGCTGGCGCCATCGCTGCTGGCCATCCCGGGCTGCGGGGTGTTGTCCGCGGCAGCCATTGTGGGCGAGACCGCCGGAGTGCACAGGTTCCGCTCGCGCGCCGCGTTCGCACGATTCACCGGCACCGCCCCAGTCCCGGTATGGTCCGGAGCCAGCGCCGGAAAAGTGCGGCTGAACCGCGGCGGAAACCGGGCCATGAACTGCGCCTTGCACAACATCGCCATCACCCAATCCCGGCGCGGCGTCGGCGCCGGTTCGGCATACATCACCAAGCAGACCAGCCGCGGCAAGGACACTACCGCCGCCCTTCGACTCCTGCGCCGCCGGCTCTCCGACACCGTTTTCACCGCCCTGCGACTCGACCAGATCACCACGCCGAAGGCGCAACCAACCCTCCAACGAGCCGCTTGACAACATAGGAGCATCGCCGAGCTCGACCGGCCCGGGCAGTGACCAGCTGGTGCTCATCCAACAACCGTTCCCTGACCCGCAGCGCGGTGTGACGCTGCTTGCGTGGCGCGTCCAGGTCCTGGCGCAGCATCGCGTCGATCAACGGCTTCACCGGGTCCAGCACCGGCGCCGTGCGGACCGGCACCTTCCGTGGCGGCGGCTCCGCCGAGGCCAACGCCTGCCGCACCGTACGCCGGTGCACCCCATGCCGGGCCGCCAACTCGCGGATCGACACATCCGGATCATCCCGACGTTCCCTACGGATCGCTTCGAACACCCTGACACGACTCCCAACAGACACTCCGGCCCTTCCCCCGCGCGTCGACGAACTTGCCGTCGACCAGCGTCAGGTGGGGCCAGATCAGACCGTCATAACCGCCCCGGAGTGTCGCTGCCGGGGCCAGATCAGACCGTCACGGTGGGGCCAAATCAGAGTGTCATTTCCAGGTTCCTGCCGGACTTGTCGTCATTGAGATGTCATCGGTGTGTCGTTTCTCGGGTTGTCATCTGGGGCGATGCTTCGGGTATGGCGTCGCGTGGCCTGCTGGAAGTCGAGGTTCGGTACCTTGAAGAGCGCGGCGACGCGGTTGCGGGGCGGTTGGCTGAGGTGAACGCCGAGGCTGTGGTGGCTGGCAGACTTGTCCGGCGGTTCCCGCGTGTGGCGTGTCGAGATAGTCCAAGCTGCTCTGCGAGGGATCGATGCTCTCCTATGCATCACAGTCGCGAGTTCGCCCCTCGCCACCCTCACCCGCTGCACGTAGGTGGTCCGGGAGCTGGCACCTTCCGAGGGCGCGGCGGAGAACGAGCGCGCCGCCGCGCGCGTAGGACACCTGCAAGGGTTACTGATCTGTAAGGAAGCGCTCGTGTTGATCAGCCACATCGAGCGCTAGAAAGAGTCGCTCTGATAGGCGTCTGGTGACCTTGCCTGGAGTTCGCTGGATCTCCTCTAGAGTCGCCGCAGCCGTCATTTGATAGCGATCATTCTCGTACGGGACGCTGTACGGGGCGATATCCGCGCGTAGCCCAGCGAGCCCCCCAACAGACATTCCTAGAAGCCATGAACCGGTATAGCCACTTATGTTGGCGACGGACTCCACCAAGCCAGGGAACAGTCGCGTGAACCTCGCGATTCCAGCAGAATCGACCAACACCTGGTCCCGACGGACGTAGGAGAATGGCGCGGCCATCGCCCTGACGTGACCGTCGTAGGAGAACTCAACCTCCCCAACAGCCCAAGGCAATTGCGCAACAGGGTCGCCGTTGCCAAGGTCACGTTCCACGGAGAGGCCAAAGCTGGCTGCTACCCCATCCGTGCGTCGCGCGGGAGAACTCAGCTTGTCGTATGACGGAGTTGCCTCCCTTGTTGTTCTGAAGAAACCGTGAAGGTTGCTCTTGTCAGCCTCACCGACGGACTCGATCAGGCTGTAGACCAGCCCATGGTAGTCAGAGCCGCTCAGCAGATCTCCCAAGAGTGGTGTCCGATTGGCGAGCGGAACGGCTGTAAGGAACAGACGGACCGGGGGCTCCCCAACCGATGACCTAACAATCGGGTCACGTCCGACGTAGTTGTCCAGTTCCGCCTCTGCTGCCCGCAGATCCAGTTCGTAATCCTTTAGGCGGCGGCGGACTTCCGGATCGGACAGGCGATACTTGGTTTTGTCGCCTCGACCGAAGTAGACGTGGTTGACCATGTGTAACCCGACGCGCGAGATTGGCACCCTTACCAGAACGTAGCCCAGAGTCGGGTCCGCGTCGGACTGAATCACTCGACATGTGACCTCTAAGGGAGGGTCTGGGGTTGAGCGTGCGATCTGTTCGATCCGCTCCGCGAGGCCCTTGAGGGGCGTGGGCGTCAGGGCCGGTTCGTCAGAAGGTCCGCCCTTCTCATCGACGCCGATGAGCACCGCTCCGCCGTCAATCGCGAACTGCACCAAGTCGCGGGCGAGTTCCGCATTCCCTGATTTCCCTGAAGGTACCTCGCGCTTCAGATCCAGAAAGTGATTCTCCTCAAGGAGGCCGGAAGCTATGGCCACATGGAGTTCAGCCTCTGACCTCGGCTCCCAGCGGGGCACATCAGGTGAGAGGTAGACCACGGTGCGATTCTTCACCGCGGAGGCAGGCAAGGGCAACGGATGCTTCGCGTCACCTTGATGGCAATCGCGAGGTAACGCAACAGACAACCGTAGCCGTCAAGGATCCTCGAGTGGCCGTCCGATACCGACCGTGCGCCCACGGGAAGCTGGCCATCCTCGACTCGATGAGTAGAAGGCCCTGACCCCATCCCTGGTGCCGTTACAAAGGACGCACCACGCACCAATGATGCCCCGGGGTGGTCGAAACGTCGGCAACTGCCGCGAGCAGCGCTCGGCTGGGTGAGCGTGAGCGGCTACCGGCACACTGGGCAAATGGACCGGATGGGTCGCTGTGAGCTGCACTATCGCGCGCTGGAGGGAGACGTTCAGGGCATCCATGCGCGCCTGGCCGCTGGCGATCTAGTAAATTCCACCGACCACGCCGGCTTCACGCCGCTCCACTTCGCCGCCCAAGAGTCGAACTCAGCCGTAGCCACAGCCCCTCCTCGACGCCGGCGCCACCGTCGACGCGCAAGACAAGTTCGGCAACACGCCTCTCTTCAGAGCCGTGTTCAACTCCGGTGGAGAAGGAGACACCATCGAAGCGCTCCTCCGCGCTGGAGCAGATCCGGATGTCCCCAATCACTCAGGAGTCACCCCCCGAGCACTCGCCAAGTTGATAGCCAACTACGATGTCAGCCAGTTGCTGCCACCCCCAGCAAGCGACATTTGAACATCCGGTCATGCC
Source organism: Micropruina sp. (assembly GCA_016711205.1). Classification (GTDB taxonomy): domain Bacteria; phylum Actinomycetota; class Actinomycetes; order Propionibacteriales; family Propionibacteriaceae; genus Micropruina. Next base: position 1,418,775 of record JADJTM010000001.1, read on the forward strand.
GCGGTCCGCGCGCTCTGTGTGCTGGGGGTGAAGGGATTGGATGGCAGCTGAGTCGTCATGCTTCCTGTCCGCCTTGCGGTCGATCCGTTCCGTCTCGTCTTTGCTGAGGTTGCCCGCCTTGAGTTGCGGCGCTGCCCTCGCCTTTGCATTGCGAGCATGCGCCTTGTAGGGCATGGGATAGTTGCCTGACTCTTCCTTAGCGCCTTCGTGCGCGCCTCTCGGGAAGTCCGAAGTCCTTCTCCAGAGAGGTCCTCCCCCAGAACCACCACCGTTGCGATGTCGCTGCATTCCACGCGTCACCGAAACGCCGCAATACCCCAGCGGTGGGTACCCGCCCATGGGCGGTCTCGGACGGTCAGGTCAGCCGCCCGGAGAGCGCCGACTGCTCATCCACCCACGGACGCCGGCGTAGGCCGCCCCACATGCGGCGAGGCCGAAGGCCAGCCCGCCCATGCCTGCCCATGCCTCCACCTCGCAGGCGGAGGAGGCGTCAAGAGTTCCGGCTCTTTCACGCATTTGACATGCCGAGTTCATCTGGTTCCAGAGCGTGAGGACGCCCCCGAGACCGATGACAGAGCCCCGGGGAGTGGTGGGGTTTGGGTGACGGCGCGGCGTCCTGAGTGAGGGGGCCATCGGCGAGATTCTCGATGTGTACCGCCAAGTACTCATCGAAGGAGAGCTCACCGATGGCCTTGTCTGATTCTGCCTTGTCCGAGCTGATGGAGGTGTTCCGCTCCGGGGAGGGCACCGATTTCATCCGCGAGTGTGTCCGGGTCGCGATGCAGGACCTGATCGATACCGAAGCAAGCAGCGTGATCGGTGCCGGCCGGTATGAACGCACCGAGACCCGCACCACTGAGCGCAACGGGTCACGACCCCGGCTGCTCACCACCCATGCCGGCGACATCCAGTTGGCGGTGCCGAAACTGCGCAGCGGCTCGTTCTTCCCGAGCATCTTGTCGCCGCGACGCAGGATTGATCAGGCCCTGTATGCGGTGGTGATGGAGGCCTACGTGCACGGCGTTTCCACCCGCAGCGTCGATGATCTGGTGGTTGCCCTGGGCGGCACCGGCATCTCCAAGTCGGAGGTGTCACGCATCTGCGCCGGCTTGGACGAGACCGTCGGTGCGTTCCGCACCCGCCGACTCGACCATGTCAGGTTCCCTTACGTCTATCTGGACGCCACCTATCTGCATGTGCGGACCGAGCAGGCGATGGTGGTGTCCAAAGCGGTCGTGGTCGCCACCGGCGTCACTGATCAGGGCCGCCGCGAGATCCTCGGCGTCGACGTCGGTGACAGCGAAGACGAAGTGTTCTGGCGCGGCTTCCTCACCTCGTTGAAGAAGCGCGGCCTGGCCGGGGTGAGGCTGGTCATCTCCGACCAGCACGCAGGCCTGGTCGCTGCCATCGCCCGCGGCCTGCAGGGCAGCAGCCATCAACGCTGCCGGGTGCACTTCATCCGCAACGTGCTCGCCCACGTCGCCAAGGGCGAGGCCGAAATGGTCGCCGCGGTGTTCCGCACCATCTTCGCTCAACCCGACCTGCCCTCGATGAGCAACCAATGGGACAAGGTCACCGGCGAGCTCGCCGGCCGCTACCCCAAGATCGGTGACCTGATGGATCAAGCGAAAGCCGAAGTGCTCGCCTTCGCGGTCTTCCCCCGCGAGCACTGGCGCAAGATCTGGTCCACCAACCCGCTCGAGCGGCTCAACAAGGAAATCAAACGCCGCGCCCGCGTGGTCGGCATCTTTCCCAACGAAGCCGCCGTCATCCGACTCGTCGGCGCCGTCCTGGCCGACACCCACGACGAATGGGCCACCGATGAGCGCCGCTACCTCTCCGAAGAATCCATGGCCAAAATCGGCAAACCCAGCAACAATGAACCCGTCGCCCTCAACCAGGGCTGACCGGTCGGCATCGAGATGACCTCAAAGCCCACCACTCCCCGGGACTCTTACAGACCGATCACCCCTAGTGCCGTCAGGAACCCGGTTCGGAAGGCCCCGTCCTCGTCGATCGCCCCGACGATCGCGCCAAGGATTAGGCCGGCCGCCACAAGGCCTGCCATATACAGAGTCAAATCGTCCATGAACTACTCCACGCTCGGATCCAGGCAACATCGTCCACCTGAGGGTTGGACTTGTCCATGAGCACTCTTGGGCGCTGTCCTCCCGCCTGAGGTGTGATCTTGGGGAATTTGCTTCCGAAACCCGACCGACCCGGCAGACGCGCGGCGAACTGCGCGTACCGCCGTTGACAAGCGCCAACCGTGACTAGCCGATCGCGCCCAGACCTCCATGTTCACTGGCACCTTGGCGAGCGAAAGGCCATCGACCAACACCAGTTGCCCCGCGCCGGTCACCAGTGCGAAGGCTAGTCGCTCACTTACTGGCACCACTGAGCCGGAGCCGGGAGAAGGAACAATCGGATCTAGTGGGTGCCTGCCGGGTCTCGGGAGGGCTTGGTTCCGGTAGCGGCTGGCGGGTCAGCACACATCCGTTTCTGACCCCGTTTGGTAAGTATGGCGGCAGACTGTGCGCCCGCCGGTCGTGAGGAGGCGGGGATCGCTGCTGGGATGACGTGCCCCGATGTCATGGGTGAGCACTTGGGGCATTAGACCCGAAAGGCGGTCCCACCAGCCGGCTTCGGTGTCGGCACAGCAATGACCTCGCGTGGCTCCGGGACGCCAAGCGGCACGTTCCTGCGGATGTCGGTCAACACAAGCCAACGCTAACCGTCAGCGCCGACTAGAACGCAGATCAACCTCATCTAATGGGTTTCTGCCGGGTCTCTGGGAGGCTTGGTTCTGGTAGCGGCTGGCGGGTCAGCACTCATCTCTTTTCTGACCCCGTTTGGGTAGGTCTGGCGGCAGACTGTGCGCCTGCTGGTCGTGAGGAGGCGGGGATCGCTGCTGGGATGACGTGCCCCCGGCTGGTTGTGGGTGAGCACTTGGGCCATTAGATCGCCGAGTCGTCTCCTCCGCGCTGCTGACTGCTGGATCGAGCAACCAGGAGGCGGGCATGTTGTTCGTTGGTGATGACTGGGCCGAGGACCACCACGACGTCGAGATCGTCGATGAGTCCGGCCGGACACTGGCCAGACGGAGATTCCCTGAAGGGCTGGTCGGGATTACCCGGCTGCACGGGTTGATCGCGGAGTTCGTGCCCGAGCCGTCGGGGGGCGAGGTGCTCACTGAGGTGGTGGTGGGGATCGAGACCGAACGTGGCCCGTGGGCCGCGGCCCTGGTGGCCGCCGGCTATCGGGTGTTTGCGATCAACCCGCTGTCGTCGGCGCGATATCGGGAACGGCATTCGACGTCGGGGGCGAAGTCGGATGCCGGCGATGCGCACATCCTGGCCGAGATCGTCCGGCTCGACCGGGCACATCACCGGCAGGTGGCTGGTGACAGCGCGTTGGTGGAGGCGGTGAAGCTGACGGCCCGGACCCACCAGTCGTTGATTTGGGACCGAACCAGGCAGGTGTTGCGTCTTCGTTCGGCGTTGCGGGAGTCCTTTCCGGCCGCGTTGAAGGCGTATGGCGAGCTGGACGCGGCCGACACGTTGCAGCTGCTGCGGCTGGCACCTGATCCGGACCAGGCCGCCCGGCTCACCAAACGCCAAGTCCTGGCCGCGCTGGCCAGGGCGAAGCGGCGCAACCCTGAGGTGGTCGCCGACCAGATCATGGCCGTCCTGCGGGCCGACGAGTTGCGGCAGGCAACTCCCGTGCAGGCCGCGTTTGCTGCGATCGTCACGGCCCAGGTCGAGGTCATCGCCACCCTGAATGACCAGATCGACACTCTCGGTGAGGTGGTGGCCGACCATTTTGGTCGTCACCCGGACGCTGAGCTGATCACCAGCCTGCCCGGCCTCGGTGTGATCCTCGCCGCCCGGGTCCTCGGCGAGTTCGGCGACGACCCCAGCCGCTACGTCGACGCGAAGGCCCGCAAGGCCTACGCCGGCACCGCCCCGATCACCAGGGCCTCAGGAATCAAGAAGGTCGTGATGGCCCGCTACGCCCGCAACAAACGACTCGGTGACGCCCTGCAGCAATGGGCGTTCTGCTCGATGCGCGGCTCCGCCGGCGCCAAGGCCTACTACAAGGAACTCCGGGGCCGGAAGATCGGCCACCAAGCCGCGCTGCGCCAACTCGCCAACCGCTGGGTCGGCATCCTCCATGGCTGCCTCAAGACCGGCCAGCCCTACAACGAAACCCTCGCCTGGAACCACCACACCACCGCCGCTGCTTGACATCGAAAAACCTGGGATGTCTGCCGCACGGTGCGCGAGGGTGGCCTGTCGGCTGGACCGGCAAGTGCAGAGCGCCAAATGGCGCGAGTCATTCGTTGGGCGCGCTCACTTGCGGTTGTGTTGGCGGCGAGGGCGCTGGAACGGGTTCTCATCTCGTTTCGGCCGCTTGTCGAGGTTGAGGGGGTGGGTCGAGGGTGGCGAGGATGCTGGTTTCGAGGGCGTTGGGCGCCTCGACGTCTTCGACGGGGCTGGCAGCGAAGGACGCCGTAGTCCGGGGACCAATTCGCCGTGCTCGACAGCACCACTTGGCGTGCTTCAACCCAGGACCAGTGCCGTCTTCGCACGTCGTTTATCGTTCCTACTTGTGGGACGCTATCCGGTACGTCCACCCGTTCAGGGTTTGCCACTGGCAGCCGGGACGGGGTCCAACGATCACGGTCAGACATGGAAAATGAGCGAGAGGGCGGTCCACGTCTTGGCTGCGTCGTTGGACTCGATCAGGTCGGGGTGCCCGCTGGCCAGGAAGTTTCCCGGCCCGACGACGGCAAACCCCATCGTGTCTTGGTACCGATCCGCGACACGTTCGACGGCTCCGTCCTGCGTGACCTGGTAGACCCCGGAGTGGGAGGCGATGTACAAGGTGTCGTCGGCAGGATTAACGCCGAGCCCGTGAACGTGGTCCAGTGCCGGCGCCGAGGATGCTGACGGTGGTGCGGTCTTGCCCTGAGCCGTATCTGAGGAGCATGCCGCGAGATCTACGCTGACGCAGATCAATGACACGGCAGCGAGTTCATGCTTTGGAACACGGTGACTCCGATGCTCATCTGGGGTGTGCCGATGTCGGCCACGGATGCGGGCCAGGCCTCTGGTCATCGGCAGATGGCGACGTCGTTGGGCCGCGGCCCCGGAAGGATTGCAGTGGTTGGTCGTGCACGCGCCAGGGCCGATTATAGGCGCTGGGCGCGCAGGCGCAGTGCGTTGCCGATGACGCTGACTGATGACAGCGCCATCGCCGCGGCTGCGATCATCGGTGAGAGCAGCAGCCCGACGGCGGGGTACAAAACCCCTGCCGCGATGGGGATGCCGGCGACGTTGTACATGAAGGCGAAGACCAGGTTCTGCCGGATGTTCCGCATCGTTGCCTGGGAGAGCTTTCGTGCTCGCACGATCCCGGTCAGGTCGCCCTTCAGCAGCGTGATCCCCGCGCTCTCGATGGCCACGTCAGTGCCCGATCCCATGGCCAGACCCACGTCGGCGGCAGCCAGGGCTGGGGCGTCGTTGACGCCGTCGCCGGCCATGGCGACGACGCGACCGTCCTCACGGAGTTGTTTGACGACATCTGCCTTGTGGTCGGGCAGGACCTCGGCCTCGACGCGGTCGATGCCAAGGCGACGCGCCACCGCTTCGGCGGTGACCCGGTTGTCGCCGGTGAGCATGACGACCTCGATGCCTTCGGCGCGCAGCGCCTCGACGGCCGCCGGGGTGGTCTCCTTGATGGGGTCGGCGATGGCGATGATCGCGGCCACTTGGTCACCGGAGCTGACGAAAATGACGGTGGCACCGTCGGCGCGCAGCTCGTCCGCCTGTGCCGTCAGTGCGCTCGGGTCGATCCCTTCACCGGTCAGGAACGTGGCGCTGCCGACGCGGATGCGCTGGTCCTCGACGGTGCCCACGACGCCCTTGCCGACCGGAGCGTCGAAGTCGGTGACGTTCGGGATGGACAGGCCGGCAGCGTGGGCTGCGTTCACGATCGCCAGACCGAGAGGGTGCTCGGAGGCCTGCTCGACAGCGGCCACCAACTGCAGGATCTCGTGCTCCTCGAACCCGGTGGTGGTGACCACGCGTGTCACAGACGGCTTGCCCTCGGTCAGGGTGCCGGTCTTATCGACGACGAGCGTGTCGACCTTCTCCATCCGTTCGAGCGCCTCCGCGTTCTTGATCAGGACTCCGAGCCCGGCGCCTCGCCCCACCCCAACCATGATCGACATTGGCGTGGCCAAACCCAGGGCGCAAGGGCACGCGATGATCAGCACGGATACGGCCACCACGAGCGCGTGGGCCAGCCGCGGGTCGGGACCCGCCGTTGCCCACACCAGGAACGCGACGATCGCGATGGCGATCACGGCAGGCACGAACCACGCAGCCACCCGATCCGCCACCCGCTGGATCGGTGCCCGCGAGCGTTGCGCTTCGGCAACCATCTGCACGATCCTGGCCAGCATGGTGTCCCGCCCGACCTTGTCGGCACGCACGATCAGCGACCCGGTCTGGTTGATGGTGCCGCCGATGACGCTGTCGCCGACCTTCTTGGTGGCTGGCATCGACTCACCGGTCACCAACGACTCGTCAAGGGTCGATCGGCCTTCCTCGACGTCCCCGTCAACAGGAACTTTCTCGCCGGGTCGAACCCGGAAGCGATCACCGACGGTGACCTGATCGAGAGTCACCTCCTCCTCGGTTCCGTCCGACTTGAGCCGGTGTGCCGTGTCTGGGGTGAGGTCGAGCAAGGCGCGGATCGCTCCGGATGTCTGTTCACGGGCTCGCAGTTCCAGGACCTGCCCGAGGAGGACGAGGGTGGTGATGACGGATGCTGCTTCGAAGTAGACATCGACGGCACCGTCCATCCGGAACGCCTCAGGGAAGAGGTCTGGCGCCAGGGTGGCGACCACGCTGAACAGCCAGGCCACACCGGTGCCCATCGCGATCAGGGTGAACATGTTGAGCTTCAATGTGCGGACCGAGGTCCACCCGCGCACGAAGAACGGCCAGCCGGCCCACAAGACCACGGGGGTTGCCAGAACAAGTTGGACCCAGGCCGAGGCCCGCGGGGAGATGGCGTCGTGAATTGCTGGGACGAGGTCTCCGCCCATCCCCAGAATCACCACAGGGATGGACAAAGCTACCCCGACCCAGAAACGGCGGGTCATGTCGGCCAACTCCGGGCTTGGCCCGCTGTCGGCTGTCACCATGACCGGCTCGAGAGCCATCCCGCAGATCGGGCACGAACCCGGACCGGGTCGCAGGATCTCCGGATGCATCGGACAGGTCCACTCCGTTCCGGGTGGCGGCGTCGCGGCGTTGCCGCCGTGGCCGTGTCCAGTCGGGTGACCGGTTGCCGGGGACAGGTAGGCATCAGGGGCGAGGTCGAACTTGTTCCGGCATTGCCCAGAGCAGAAGTAGTAGGTGGTTCCGTCGTGCACCAGATGGTGCTCGCTCGTCGTCGGGTCAACATCCATGCCGCAGACGGGGTCCTTCACCCGCGACGGCGTCGAGGTGTGTCCGTTCTCGTGCTTGTTCATGTCCATGTTCACCACTATACCCCTAGGGGGTATCGCTTCCTAGAAGGGTTGGTTTGCGGGCAGCGGCAGCGGTGGCCCGGGGGAATCCTGTCGGCCAACTCGTTCTGAAGCCCGCCGCGAAAGGTCCAACCGGGGTCTGGCAAGGGATGTCCTGTCAAGATGCTCGCCAGCTGCAGGGCTTCAGGGTCCATCAGGAACACTGTGGCCGCACCTTGGGATCCGCCGCTCGCGGGTTTACCGCGGGCGTGTCGCCCGAACACGAACAGCACACCTGTTGATCCGCCGGTGGCTGTGTAGCAAGCACTGTCTATTCGTTCGCATGAAGCTCGCCGGGCCACCCGACGACAAGGAGGTCGACGTCGAGGAGTGGCGCGAGGTCGCCGCGCTCAGCACCACGTTCCTGTGGGACTCGTGGAGTGACCCCCGCATCGTGCCCTGCTGCTACGCCATCAGGATCGACATCTGGGACCGCGCATTGTCCAGCAACCACTGGGGCGGCGGTCACGCGTGGCCGGGCCTGTTGCCAGGCGTGGTCGCGTGCGGTGGCGATATTCCGGTCAATGCTGGGTACGGTTTGGACATGGTGCGAATTGGGGTGGCCGTCGGAGCCCGACAGCGGCTCTGGCTGCTGCTCGGGGTCGTGGCTATGGCGTTGAGCCTGCTCGCCATGCATCAGCTGTCGAGCAACCACACCGCCGCCGGCCATCCGGCTAGCCCGAGTTCCACCGACGCCACGCTCCTGATGTCCGCGGTGCACGCCGAAAGTCACGAGGACGCGGTTGGCGGGGCCCACGCACATCTGACCCCCTCGACCGGGGTCGGCCATCCAGTCTCCGAGGTCGGCGGATGCCTCGGCTGCGCCGATCATTCTGAGATGGGGCTGACGTGCCTGGCGGCGCTGATCCTGCTGATGAGCGGGTGGGTGTTGACCCGGCCGGGGGCCGGGCCCGGGTTGTGGGTGCGGCGGCTTCTACACCTGAGACTAGCTCAACGAAATTCTTGGCTACCTCAGCCGCGGAGTCTGGCCCAGCTGTCCGTCAGCAGGACCTGACCGATCGGTGCGACCCATCGCCAGTCGAAACGCCAGTTGTGCTTCGGCTGCGCTGAGAGGGCTGCACCGTCCCGTCGTGTTCCGTCCTATTCCTCAGTAGCTACCCAGAAGGATATGCCTGCCATGCCTGTAAACTCATTCAATTTTTTGCGCCTGACCCTGCCCGCGGCCGCGGTTGCCACGGTGATCGGCCTCGCCGGCTGCTCGCCCAACGACACGGCGAACATGCCCGGCACCGCCAGCGCCCCGACCTCGACGTCGCCATCGACGACGGGCGCGACGCCGTCGGCCACCCCGGCCGCCGGTCCGCACAACGACGCGGACGTCATGTTCGCGGCGATGATGATCCCGCACCATCAGCAGGCCGTCGAAATGGCCGACCTCGTCTTGGCCACAGAAGGCATCAACATCGAGGTCACAGGTCTTGCCTCCCAGATCAAGGCCGCCCAGGCTCCCGAGATCGCCCAGATGAGCGGCTGGCTCGCCGGCTGGGGCGAGAACCGGAGCCCGTCGATGCCGATGGACCACGACATGGGCGGAGGCATGATGAGCCGGGCCGACATGGAGGCCCTCGACAGGGCCACCGGTGACGAGGCCGCCCGCCTGTTCCTCGCGGGGATGATCGAGCACCACAATGGCGCCATCGCCATGGCGAAGCAAGAGGCCACCAACGGCCAGAACCCGGACGCCAAGCAGCTCGCCCAAGACATCATCGACGCTCAGCAGGCCGAGATCGTCACCATGAACCGGCTACTCGACCAGCTCTGATCCGTTTCCAGCGGCCACCGTCCCCTTCCGGGCCGGTGGCGCCTGGAGACCACCGACCTCGCCGATGGTCACCCAAGTCCGTAGCTGCATCAGCGCCGACCTGGACTGCGCCGACATTTGCGCCACCACGGCGCGAGTCCTGTCTCGACAGGCCGGCTACGACGCAAGCATCACCCGCGCTCTGCTGCTCGTTTGCATCAACGCCTGCCGGTCCGGGTACATCCGCCACTACACCTACGTCAACGTCCAGGACCGCAGCCGCATGTCGGGTTGGCATCCACTCCACGGGACTCTCACCCCTCAGCCCGGTCGAGCACCGACGCGATTGATTACGATGCCGCCGTGGCCGAGCGCATCATGTACGTGCAGTTGAAGACGGGTCAAGACGTTGACCGCGTGCCTGCCTGGATTTCGCGTGTTCGTTTAGCAGGTCATGGCGAACTCTGACGTTTCATGGGAAGCGGCTGCGGCGGGTCACGGGCACAAAGTTCGCCAATGCCGACGCGAACTTTTCCGACATCGAGAGCGGCGACCACTACTGGGTGTCCGGTCCCAAGCGTGACCGGACCGACGGCCGATACTCATCACAGCAGCCAATCGTCGACGAAGACGCACGCGACGCGTACGAAGCCATCCTGGCCGGTCACGCACTGCCTAGACAGGAACAAGGCTGACGTGCTTCCAGATCGGAGCATCCGCTTCAGCCGCGGTGAGCGCCTCTGGCGCGGCACACCGTCATGTCTTTGTCTGGCTGGACGATGACACGAGGTTCGACCTCGCGCGTCCGCTTAGCAGGGAAGCACCGAGCTGGAGCCAGGATGACTCCGGGTTACCCTCAGCCCCACCGTTCTTTGATCCTGCGATCACCCACTTGTGCGTAGTGCGCGAGGGATCGCGTCTTGGCTGGCCCTGGGATGGCAGCATGGGAGCAACTTCGTCATCTCCGAGGGCTCGACTTCTAGCAGCTGTCCACCCTGCGAGAGAAGTCTCGTCAGGGTCGCAGCCGACGGGCCACCCATTGACGCGGGTGGCTGCGTGGTCATCAACCACCCAACCCGTCGATTGCCCACCTCTCCGACCTCGGGCACAAGAGGTCGCCCCGCACAAGCGCACAGACTGCACCTGCGCCTACGGCCCCTGCGGGGGCGTGCTCGTGCCTTTCCGGCCGGAATTTCGGCCGGTAGCGTCTCGGCGGCGACCCCTACATTGAGCACTTCACCGTGTCGCCAAGGTGCCATGCTGGGCCCATGGCTACTGCGAAGTTGGGGCGGTTGAGCCCCGTGGAGGCCCGCCAAGTGTGGGCGCATGAGGCTCTGGACTTCACCCCGTGGCTTCTGGAGAACGTTGATGTACTTAGCGATCTGCTGGGAATGGATCTCGTGCTCGACGTCGCGGAGCACCCTGTTGGAGGCTTTCGGCTTGATTTGAAGGGGTACGACGAGGCCACGGGCGAAGTCGTTATCGTCGAGAATCAACTCGGACGATCGGACCATAGCCACTTGGGTCAGATCATCACCTATGCCGCTGGCACCGATCCCACGACCATTGTGTGGGTGGCTACGGGTTTCAGTGAGGAGCATCGTGCCGCAATTGACTGGCTGAACCAACGAACTGATCAAAGGACTCGAGTGTTCGGTGTGGTCATTCGCGTCGTGCAGATTGGCAACTCTGTGCCGGCGCCAAACTTTGAGTTGGTGGCCCAGCCCAACGACTGGGAGAAGGAGGTCAAGCGGGCAATCTCGACAACATCGGCCGTAGGGTCGTCAGCCAGCCACCGATACCGGCAATTTTGGGAGCACATCTTGCCCCGGATCAAGGCAGTGCACCCGGAGTGGACTCGGGCGAATACCTCAAACCAGTCTTGGTTCAACACCTCCCTCGGCCTCAGCGGTGTGGTTGGCTCTCTCGCCTGGTCCAATGGCCGACTGGTCTCCCAAGTGTATTTCGACTCGCCCGCCGCCCACCTAAACAAGGCCCGATTCGAAAAGCTGCGCGAGCAGCAAGCCGCCTTCGACCGGGCACTCGGCGGGACTGCCACTTGGGATGAGATGGCGGGGCGGAAGGGGGCCAGGATCGTGCTGCAATCCATTTATGACGATGTCACCGACACAACTCAATGGCCCGACATGGCTAGCTGGGTGATCAAGACGCAGGCAGACTTCCGCAGGGCGCTGGCAGCGGTTGGCGGGATCGAGAAGCTCCGGCTCGTCGCGAGCGACCTGTCAACGCGGGTCGACTAGGGTGGCCCGCCCACGATCCCGCCGTCGAGTTGGGCGGTCAAGCTCCCTGACCTGAGAACCAAGCTGGCTAACTGGTTGCCCATCACCCCACAGGACGCTCGCTCTTGCCGCGATCAGAGTTCGTCGCGCCTCGTCTCGCTCGGGCTACGTAACCAAGTCCGTGATCGACAGCCCTGCTTGGGTGAAGAACTCTTGCCACTCCGCAATGCAGGCGTCTGCCAAGGCGACAGCTTCCCACTCGGCCCCGGACCGCCCATCTCGTACGTAGAAGGCGGCCTGAAGCCCCTGGCCCACGTGTACCCGGGCGTCCTTCCTGGTGGGAGCCGCCCGCCCGCTTGCGTGACAGGTCGAAGTGCCTACTTCCGTTGGCTACTGGGTCGGCGGCAACGAGCAGCACCGACCCCACGCGAGTTCACCCAGTCATCGACCTGCTTGCCGGTGACTTGCGTCTGAACGTCGTTGTGGAGCCAATCCTTCAGGTGCCAGATCGCCTGGAATGTGGCGTAGAACTCATCCAAGAAGTGTTCGGTACCCATCCTGCTGTCTTGCCAGTCGTCACGATCTCGACGCAGGCGCTCGCGCCACCGGAGCAGCCGATTCCATTGGTCAATCCAGCCCGAGCCATAGATCACGCGGTAACCCGAGCGCCTCAATGCCACGAGTCTCAATTGCTGAGATGAGAGCACCCGGCTGTATGTTCACTGGAGCCGGACAGTCGCTGTCGGAAGAGGACGATGGAAAACGGACACCGACGAAAGTGACCAAGTGAGCCAGGGATGGATCGGCCTCTTGCAGCGATCAGACTCGTTCGGCTTTGACCGTCTTGGTCGTGCCCATCAAGCTGACTTGGTAGCTCAGCACCCCGTCCTTGTAGGTGAACTTCTTGGTCGGATCTGTGGAGGCTAGCATGGCGTTATCGGTCTTCTTCTTGTCACGCTTGGAGATCCACTGGTACGCGTCCTCAGTCGTCTTCGGCGGAAGGTAGCTGCCGATCCAGTAAACCGATCTGGTGTCGCCGCCATCGGAGACCCAGTAGATCTCGATGGCATCTTTCCCGATGGTAATTGCCTGCCACGAATCCTTAGCGCTGGAGTTGCTTTGCTTCCACTTGCCACTCAAGCTCAGCGGCTCGGACTCGGAGTCGGGCGACTCAGTCGTCGCTGCTGGCGCGGAGGGCGCGGAGGGGGCGGCAGACACGGCTGGGGCGTTCGGGGAGGCGCACCCAGCCAGGGTAATGATGACCGCGCACGCCACCACCGGGAAGGCGACAGTATTCATCGGGTACTCCTTAGGAGATGGTATCCACGGAGGCTACTGATCTGATCTGTTGACAACAACCACTGGTTCACGGCTGGTTGGGCGCGCGTCGCATCTATTAATTGCCCTCCGTCGTGCCTGAGACGCTGACGGACGCTCTGCGTGCGCTTCCTGCATTAGTCCAACGACAATCCCGCTCTGCCGCCCCGTGCGCGGGCGATCTCACCGATGCGCGGGATCTCACGCTCGCTGACTCGGCTAATCTCGCGGAGATGGGGACGGGCACGGCCCGTACCGGATCTTCAATGGTTAACGGTTGGTCATTCACGACCGTTGCTCGAAATCGCCGCCACGCAGGTGCTCCGATTTCACGGTGGCCGCCGATACTGCCCACTAGGATTTCGGTCATGCGCCACCCCTTTATCGCCATCGCCGCCGCCATATTTCTGCTTGCCGGATGTTCTGGTCCCGCCGCACCGGCCCCCAGTCCCGTCGTGGTACCCGGGTCGCCGTCCCCTCAAACGACAGACGCCGGCCCCGGTACCCCGCAACTGACGCTGGTGGACAGTGGCTTTGGGCAGAACGGCGTCTACGTGCAGGGCATCGCGATCGTCAGCACCGACAGCGAGGCTGCAGTGGGCGAGTTCGTCACGGTCAGCATGAACTTCCTCGACGCCAAGGGTGAGATCGTCGGCACCGAGGAACAGGTGGAGAGCTTCTCCTGGGCGGGCCAGAACCTGGTGCTGCCGGTATGGCTGGATCTGAGCGACACCCCGAAAGTGAAAGTCGCCAAGGTCGACGTCTCAATGTCGCTGAGCAACAACGGTTCAGCGGCGACCAGCCTGGCGCCGATGGCGGAGATCAAGGCGTCAACGATCAAGAAGCAGCAATACGGCACCGGCTACACAGCCGTATTCCAGCTCAAGAACGCCGGCACCGAGCCGCTAGAGGATGCCCGCGTGGGCATCGTGTGCTACACCGCCTCCGACAAGATCAACGGGGGCGGCTCCGAATACCCCACCCTGATCGCGCCGGGCAAGACCATCCGTCTCTCAGCAGACGTCACCACTTCGGACAAGCCGGCCAGCTGCACAGCGTTCCCCAACTACTCAGCTGTCTGACCACCAGACAGGATCCGGTGAACGCGCCTTGGCTCAAAGTCTCACTCTCATGCCGCGGTGTGTGAGGGTAGCCTTCGGCTTCAGCCTCCCCGAGCACGACCGCCCTCTTCTGCCGCAGACCCGCTGGTCCTTACATAGATTGGTGCGAAAGCAGTCGGGACTTCAGCGAAGCGTACTTCGAAGGCGTCAACAATCGTTTGATCGGTTGGGATCACGAGTGCATAACCGTCGTCGGCGCGGGTTTCTAGTTCGTCCGCACGGCGATCATCATCGAGAGCGCCCGCCTCGATCTCCTGCCGAACCATGGCTACAACCCCTGCGGCAGCCTCTAGGCGGAGCCAACGAAAACCCGCGTCGGCGGCCGCAAGTTGCTCCGGAGTGAGTCTTTCCACTGCGTCCAGGAGGCCGCCATTCATCGCCAGACTGTGTAGGGCCAGCACGGATGCGATCGCTATGTCGCCGTCGCCGGGGTCCAAGCCACCAGCAGCCATGGTCGCGCGATTCCACACCTCATCACTCGGCTCCATGTCTCGATCGTCCCACCACACGCACTGGAGGGACCGAACGACCGCTTCTGCCGCGGTGTGCGAGGGTAGCCTTCGGCTTCGGCCTCCCGAGCACGACCGCCCTCAATGCCGCGACCGGTCGGCTGCTACGGAGGCTCCGGGGGCGCGACTCGGATCTCAATCTCCGATTTCCCGCGGATGTTGCACGTTAGTTGCACGAAGGTAGATACGCGGGTACCGATTCGTGTGTCTCACCTAGTCGGAGCCGATTTGGCGCGGTGGGCGATACTGGGTTCGAACCAGTGACCTCTTCGGTGTGAACGAAGCGCGCTACCACTGCGCCAATCGCCCGCGGGGACCAACGATAGCTGAAAGTCCGGGCTGCTCGCACGTCGAGCCCGCGTTCTCACAGCGCACCGCGCCGGTTTGCCTGCCCTGTCGCGGGGTTGTTATGGTTGCATGCGCACCAAGGGTGGAAGAAGCACTCTGAACGCATGCGGACGTGGCTCAGTTGGTAGAGCATCACCTTGCCAAGGTGAGGGTCGCGGGTTCGAATCCCGTCGTCCGCTCGGAGTTGGTCTCGTACCTGCCGCGACGGGGCCGGTTCTCACCGGTGGAGTGGCCGAGAGGCGAGGCAACGGACTGCAAATCCGTGTACACGGGTTCAAATCCCGTCTCCACCTCGGGCGGTTGGCGCAGTTGGTAGCGCGCTTCCCTGACACGGAAGAGGTCATCAGTTCAAGTCTGGTACCGCCCACCACCATCGATTCCCGCCCCCACCGGGGCGGGAATCCCACGTTCTGGGCCTCTCGCGCGCGGCTGATCGGTCGGGTCGGGTGCAACCTGCGACACGGTGGCCGAGGTCACACCGAACTCGACGTCCGCCGGCTGGTACCACCCCAGATCAGGCGGAACGCTCCGCGGCCAGACCAGCGAGCTCCGGCGTCCGACGCTTGGAGACGCCGTCCGTTGGGTGAGATTCTCAGGATACGCACAGCCTGGCGGTTGTCGATTGTCAGGAATGGGCCCCGAAATCTCACCAGAAGGACAGTTCGTCCGCATGGTGGACGTCGGATTTGCATCTGGTAATGCTGACAAGAAAAGGTTGGTGCTACGAAACCGGCAATGGAGCCGCAGGACATGTGACGCGAGAGAGGCACATCATGACCGCTCCAGCCTTGGTGATGGTGGGAATGGGCAGCACCGACGCCCAAGTGGCCCAGGTGGCGCTCTCCATGAGACAGGGTCTGCAACGCATGCGCTCGGGTCTCTCGGTGCATTGCGCCTTTCTGCAGCAGTGCTCCCCCTCCCCCGCGCAGGTCGTCTCCCAACTGATCAAGCAGGGGGTGAACGAAATCGTGCTGGTGCCGCTGCAACTCACCCATGCGATCGACCCCGACGAGCGGGTGCTCGGGCAGGCCGCCAAGCTGCGCACCATCCACCCCGAGCTGCGCATCCAGGTGTCGCGTCCGATCGGCCCCGAGGTCACCCTGCTGACCGTGCTCGATCAACGGCTGCGCGCGTCCCTGGGCGCCCAACGGGTGCTCGAACTGGACGGGCTCGTGCTGTCGTCGGCTCGTAGCGGCGACGTCCGCGGCAACGCCCTGCTGGCCCGCCGCGCCCGGCAATGGTCCACCCACCATCGGCTGCCCTGCCTGACGGCCGTCGCAGACGGGACCGGTCCCTCGGTCTCGCAGGCCATCCAGGGCTGCGCGCCCAAGGTCGCCGGCACATCGCCGTGGGGTCGTTCTTTCTCACCGCCACCGAGTTGTTCCATGCGCAGGCCGACCTGGCAGAGCGCTGTGGCGCGGTGTCGGTCAGTGACCCCCTGGGCTCGGCGCGCGAAGTGATGGACCTGATTCTCGCCCGCTACGCCTTCGCCGCGATGGACCTGCTCGACGTCGATTTCGACGACCTCGAACAGGACGAACCCGCTCGCCACCTGAGCATCGTCAGCGCCTGACGCAGGACTCGTCCGGGCACCGTCCGATACCGTCAATCGGTGGTCGCTGCTGTCGCGACCTCCTGCGTTTCGGCAAGCCCAACGATCAGTCGACGAAGCGCGCACGAGCCCCCGCCAGATCGCGGGGGCTCGTGCGCTGTTGGCTCGCCTCAGCTGAACATGCTGACCCCGCCCGGGCCCACCAACAGCCCGACGACGATCAGCACGATGCCCCACAGCAACTGCTTGCGAATGATGGCCAGGACTCCCGAAATCACCAGTACCGCGGCAATGATCCACAAAACCGTCGTCATGCATGCCTCCTGAGTTCGACTACCTGGACCCACTCGGCGTGGAGCAGGTGGGCGTTCGCCCCGATCAGGCCATGCCTACGCCCCCAACTCTGGTTTGGCTACCCATCAAAAGGGTGGGTGAGGTGAAGCACCCCCGCGAGCAGCTCAGGCTTTGGCCACCCGCGCCTTCTCGGCTGCCACGTCGAAAGTCGCCTCCGGCCAGCTGAGGTCGAGCCCGATCAGGTGCTCGCGCAAGAGCTGGGCCACTGCCCAGTTGCGGTACCACTTGCGGTCGGCCGGAACGACGAACCACGGGGCGTGATCGGTGTTGCAGCGCTCCAGCGCATCGGCGTAGGCCTGCTGGTAGGCGGGCCACTTGGCGCGCGCATCGACGTCACCGGGGTTGTATTTCCAGTACTTCTCCGGGCTCGACAACCGCGCCGCCAAGCGTGCCTTCTGCTCTTCGAAGGACACGTGCAGGAAGCACTTGATCATCGTGGTGCCCTCATCGGTGATCTTCTTCTCGAGCGCGTTGATCTCGTCATAGCGCTTGTTCCACTCACTGACCGGCACCAGCTGCTCGACCCGCACCACCAGCACGTCCTCGTACTGGGAGCGGTCGAAGATGCCGACCATGCCGGGATCGGGCAGCGCCTTCTTGATGCGCCACAGGTAGTGGTGCTTGCGCTCCTCGTCCGTCGGCGCCTTGAAAGAGGTGAGCTGAATGCCCTGCGGGTCGACCATGCCCATCGCGTTGCGAATCACGCCGCCCTTACCGGAGGTGTCCATGCCCTGCAGCAGCACCAGCAGCCGGGGCGCCTGCTCGGGCGCCGATCGTCCGTTGGCGTACAGCCGTTCCTGCAGGTCGGAGATCTCGGGCCCGAGGGCCTGCGTGAGCGCCGGCGCATCCTGCTTGCCCTCGCCCGGGTAGCCGGGGGTCGAAGCGGTGTCGAGCTTCGACAGGTCCACGGGCCCGGACGGCAGCCGCAACAGCTGGGTCACCGATTGGCTGGCGTGTGGGGACGACTCGGACTTCTTCTTATGTTTGGCTGCCATTCACCTAGTCTGACGCACCCACCCGGCTGTGGTCAGCAGGTAAGGCCGATGAGCTTTCGGTGCGTCACGCCTTCAACGCCAGGATGTCGGCCAGGTCATAGCCGACCGGCTCGTCGAGCTGCTCGTAGGTGCACGAACGGGGGTCGCGGTCGAGCCGCCACCGGTTGAACTGGGCGGTGTGCCGAAAGCGGACGCCCTCCATGTGTTCGTAGCGCACCTCGACCACCAGGTCCGGACGCAGCGGCGTGAACGACAGGTCCTTGCCGTTGTTCCAGCGGCTGAACTCGGAGTTGCGGGGCGTGCGGCCGCCTTCTTGCTGCCGCGCCCACGCCCACGGATGGTCGTCGAAGGTGGTGACCAGCGGCTGCAGTTCGGCGAACAACTCCTTGCGCCGGGCCAGCGGAAACGCGCCGATCACCCCGACCGAGACCAGTTCGTCCTGGTCGTTGTACAGGCCGAGCAGCAGCGAGCCGATCGCGTCGTCGGTGCCCTTGTGCAGCCGGTAGCCGGCCACCACACAGTCAGCGGTTCGCTGGTGCTTGATCTTGAACATGGTGCGCTTGTCGGGCTGGTAGGTGCCGCTCAGCGGCTTGGCCACCACCCCGTCCAGACCGGCGCCCTCGAACTGCTCGAACCAGTCCCGGGCCAGCTCCGGATCGCGCGTGGCCGGGGTCAGGTGGATCGGCGGCTGGGCGTGCGCCAGTGCAGATTCGAGCGCCGCCCGGCGCTCGGCGAATGGACGCGCGGTGAAGTCTTCGTCGCCCAGCGCCAGCAGGTCGAAGGCGACGAAGCTGGCCGGGGTCTTCTCGCTGAGCATCGTGATGCGGCTGGCCGCGGGGTGGATGCGTTGCTGCAGCACCTCGAACTCCAGCCGATCGCCGACCACCACGACGACTTCACCGTCCAGCACGCAGCGGGCCGGAACGTTCGCCTTCACCGCCTCGACGATCTCGGGAAAGTACCGGGTCAGCGGACGTTCGTTGCGCGATCCGATCTCGACCTCGTCACCGTCGCGGAAGATGATGGAGCGGAAGCCGTCCCACTTGGGTTCGTAGGAGAGTTCTCCGGTGGGAATGGTGGGCACCGACTTGGCCAGCATCGGCTTGACCGGCGGCATCACGGGTAGCTGCATGGGTGCCATTGTGCAGGCGATCCCCGACAACGACTCCCCCTGCGCCGGTGGTCGTGGTTCGATGAGGCTTCGGGGAACAACACGCAACGAGGAGGGACCACCATGTCCGACGATGCCCTGATCCTGGACCCGGCCAAGACCGCCGTGGTGCTGATCGAGTACCAGAACGAGTTCGCCAGCGAGGGCGGCGTGCTGCACGGCGCGGTGGAGGGTGTGATGCAGAGCACCGGCATGCTCGACAACACCTTGGCCTTCGTCGAGAAGGCGCGGGCGGCCGGCGTCACGATCATGCATGCGCCGATCACGTTCGCGCCCGGCTACGCCGAACTGACCCGGCACCCCTACGGCATCCTGGCCGGTGTGGTGGGCGGCAACGCCTTCGTCAAGGGCACCTGGGGAGCCGCCATCGTGGACGACCTGGCACCGTCCGAGGGTGACATCCTGATCGAGGGCAAGCGCGGGCTGGACACTTTCGCGAGCACCAACCTCGACTTCATCCTGCGCAGCAAGGGCATCGACACCGTGATTCTGGGCGGCTTCCTGACCAATTGCTGCGTGGAGTCGACGATGCGCAGCGCCTACGAGAACGGCTATCGGGTGATCACGCTGACCGACTGCGTCGCGGCGACCTCAGCCGAGGAGCACGAGAACGCGATCCGGTTCGACTACCCGATGTTCAGCCATCCGCTGACCTCGGACCAGGTCGCCGCGGCACTGTAGCGGCCGGTTACGCGGCGATCACGGCCACAGCAGCACCGCGTACAGGAAGGCCGCGTAGGTGATGCCGGCGCTCACCGCCAGCACCTGCGATGCGGTGGTCCACGAGCGTCGCCAGGCGGCGATGGTGAACGCGGCGCACAGCAGCGCCCACACGACCGTGTGACCGGCGTCGACGATCAGGCGGCGCACGCCGGTGGCGGCGGGCACATCGACACCGTCACCCACGGTCGCGAAGGCCGCGGTCACCGCCAGCGACGCCACGGCGGCCAGGGCGAACGGCCAGCGCTTCACGACGACACCTGCAACAGATGGTCGAGCCAGGCGTCCCTTAGTCGTTGTGCTCGCACGCCGTAGTCGAGGGTGGCCCGCTGATAGCCGAACGTCGCTCGGTGCTGCTCGGGAACAGTCGCAGCGATCGAGTCGAGTTCACTCGCCAGCGCCTGCAGGCTCGCCAATTCGCGACCCGCGCAGGCTTTCGCGGCCTCGAGCACGGCCACCCGGTCGGCGGCCAGATCGAGCCGACCCAGCAGAAACACCTTGGCCAGAATCGTCGTTTCCGCCTCCTGACCAGGGGGTATGGGCTCCAGCATCCAGTCGCGCCAGCTCCGCCGCCCGTCGTCAGTGACCTGATAGAGACGCTTGCCGCGCGCAGAATCGCTGACGGCGTGGACGGTCACCGCCCCAACATCGACAAGTTGCTTCAGCGCGCGCTGAATGCTGCCGAAACTGGCGCTGTAGAACAACGAGATGCCCGCCGTGAACCGTTTGCGCACGTCGTACAGCGACAACGGACCGCTCAGCAGCAGGCCCAGGATCACGAACCGCATGGCGCCACTACCCTTCTATGAGGTACGCCGCTCAATATACCTCATAGACCCGTATGCGCGCGCGGCCCTCCCGGCGGACCGTCTCGTGATCCCGGCGCACGCCGGGGCCACCTCCACTCCGCGGCAACCAGACGCAACCGGGGCGTCCGGGCGGAGATCCCGGCGTTGACGGGTGTGCGCGGCAGAGATCCCGGCATTCGCCGGGATGACGGGGCTCGCCGGGATGACGGGTGAAGGACGGGTCTCGACAGGGTGCACCTCCACTCCGCACCGCAACCGGAGCGTCCGGCGGAGATCCCGGCATTCGCCGGGATGACGGTGTGCGCGGCAGAGATCCCGGCATTCGCCGGGATGACGGGGCTCGCCGGGATGACGGGCTTCGCCGGGATGACGGGTGAAGGACGGGTCTCGACAGGGTGCACCTCCACTCCGCACCGCAACCGGGGCGTCCGGCGGAGATCCCGGCATTCGCCGGGATGACGGGGCTCGCCTGGACGACGGGCTTCGCCGGGGTGACGGCCGAAGGACGGGTCTAGACACGCTCGACCAGCGGACCCTACGTCCAGTTGGCCTCGTTCTTCTTGGACGGCTGGACGCGCGGCGGCTCGCCCGGCATTTTGGGGTACTCGGGGGGATAGGGCATCTCCGCTCCCCCCTCGGCATCGTCGGCCGCGTACCACTCCAGGGCGGTGGTGATCGGGGCCGGGTCGGAGGCGTACAACGACGCCCAGGGGTCCCCCTGCTCGGCGAACCGGGCCGGCATGGTGAGCAGCGTGAAGTCGTCCGGGCTGACGGAAGGCAGCTCGTCCCAGGCCAGGGGTGCCGAGACCCGTCCGGCCGGCGTGGGCCGGATCGAGTAGGCAGAGGTCATCAGCCGGTCGCGCGCCATCTGGTTGAAGTCGACGAAGATCCGCGCGCCGCGCTCTTCCTTCCACCAGTTCACCGTGACCTGTTCGGGCATCCGCCGGGCGAGCGCCCGTCCGATCGCGATGGCGGCGTGCCGGGCATCGATGAAGTCGGCGGGCACGATCGGCGCAAACACGTGCACGCCGCGTCCGCCGCTGGTCTTGGGAAACCCGGTCAGCCCGGCCTCGTCCAGCACCTCGCGCAACACCAGGGCGGCCGCCACGGCAGCTGCGAAATCGGTGCCCGGCTGCGGGTCCAGGTCGATGCGCAGTTGATCGACCAGGTCGGTCTGGGGAGCCCGCACCGGCCAGGGGTGGAAGCGCAGCGTGCCCAGGTTGACCATCCACAGGATCGTGGCGAGGTCGGCCGGGCAGACCTGCTGCGCCGGACGTCCGGACGGGAACCGGACCGTCGCCGTCTGCACCCAGTCGGGCACCGCCTTCGGTGCGCGCTTCTGGTAGAACGCGTCGCCGTCGGGGTTCTCTTTGCTGACCAGTGACGACCCCTCACCCACGCCGCCGGGCCAGCGTTCCATGGTGGTCGGACGGTCCTTGAGCGCCGCCAGAATGCCGGGGCCGACGCTGAGGAAATACTCAGCCACCTGCAGCTTGTTCAACCCAAGAGCGGCGAAGTACGGCTTACTGGGGCTGGAGATGCGGACGCTACGTCCGTCCACGGTCAACTCGACGGGGGCCTCAGGCATGCCGCTCAGACTACGCACCTAGTCTGGATGCACCCAGTACGAGCGGCCAGGCAGGGCAAGGAGATCGCATGCAACTCGATCCGAAGCAGTTCAAGACACCGGAGCAGTGGCGGGCAGAACTGACGCCGCAGGAGTACCACGTGCTGCGCGAGGCGGGCACCGAGCGTCCGTTCACCGGGCAGTACACCGACACCACCACCAAGGGCACTTACTACTGCCGCGGCTGCGGCGCCAAGCTGTTCACCAGCGACACCAAGTTCGAGTCGCACTGCGGCTGGCCGAGCTTCTTCGCCCCCGAGCTCGACAGCGTGCGCTACATCGAGGACAGGTCGATGTGGCAGACCCGCACCGAGGTGCGCTGCGCCAGCTGCGACTCGCATCTGGGGCACGTGTTCACCGGCGAGGGGTACGGCACCCCCACGGACAAGCGGTACTGCATCAACTCGATCAGCCTGAAGCTCGAGCCCGAGACGTCTGCGTGACGGTTGCGCTCCTCCCGGCGAGTCCCCGCCCGAGACAGCGATCCACGGCTTAGATTCTCAACCGTGGGAGGAGCGCGAAAGACCATGGCTGATAGCCCTCGGCTGTTCGACGAAGCGGTGGCCGCGCTGCAAGCCATGCACTGGCGTCCCGAGTTGGTGATCGAGGAAATCCCGGCACCGCAGCGCATCGCGCCCCATGCGGTCGCGGTGGCGGCTGAGGTGGTCTCCGACGGCGAGGACCTCGGCAATGGACGGCTCGTGCTGCTGCACGACCCCGCCGGCAACCCGTCGTGGGACGGCGATTTCCGGTGCGTCACCTACGCCCGGGCCGAGGTGGATGCCGAAATGGTCGTCGACCCGCTGCTCACCGAGGTGGGCTGGTCGTGGCTGACCGACGCACTGGACCGCTACGACGCCGCGTACACCGCTCCGAGCGGCACCGTCACCGCAGTTTCGTCGCGCGCGTTCGGCGCCATGTCGTCCGACCCGCCGCGCGCCGAGGTCGAGATTCGCGCCTCGTGGACGCCGCTGGTCAGCTCGGCCGACGACATCACCCGGCATCTGACGAGCTGGTCGGAGTTGCTGTGCACCACGGCCGGCCTGCCCCCGCTGCCTGCGGGCGTGGTGGTCATGTCCCGGCGACGCCGGTGACCCACGGTACGGACGAGCGCAGTACCGACGAGCGCAGCACCGACGAGCGCAGTACGGACGAGCGCAGTACCGACGAGCGCGAGACAGTCGTTCTGGAGTCCCCCGCCGACGGCGTGCCCGACGTCATCACCACGCCCGAAGCGCTCGCGGCGGCAAGCGCGGCCCTGGCCGCCGGCACCGGTCCGGTCGCGATCGACACCGAGCGGGCCCAGGGCTTTCGCTACTCCGGCCGCGCCTACCTGATTCAGCTGCGCCGCGAAGGCGCCGGCACGGTGCTGCTCGACCCGATCCCCTTCCAGCCCGAGAGTGGCCCGGCGGATCTGTCGGAACTCGCGGGCCTGCTCGCCGGCGACGAGTGGATTCTGCACGCCGCCACCCAGGATCTGCCCTGCCTGGCCGAGGTGAAGCTGCTACCCACCACGCTGTTCGACACCGAGTTGGCGGCCCGGCTGGTGGGCCTACCGCGGGTGGCCCTGGGCACCTTGATCGAAGAAGCGTTCGGGCTCACCCTGCGCAAGGAACACTCCGCCGCCGACTGGTCGCGCCGGCCGCTACCGCCGGATTGGCTGAACTACGCCGCGCTGGACGTCGAACTGCTGATCGAGCTGCGGGCCTGGCTGGTCGAGAAGCTGGAGGCTGCGGGCAAGATCGAGTGGGCGAGGCAGGAGTTCGCGCACCTGGTCGAGCGGGCGTGTGTGGTGCCGCCGCCCCGGCAGGATCCCTGGCGCCGCACGTCCGGCCTGCACGCGGTGCACTCGTCCCGTGCCCTGGCGGTGGTGCGCGAGTTCTGGCAGGTGCGCGACGAGCTGGCGTCCGGCATGGACCGGGCGCCCAGCAAGATCCTGCCCGACCGGGCGATCACCGGGCTGGCGGCCCGGCTGAACAACCCCGAGGTGAAGCGGCTCACCGCGTCCGACCTGTCTGCGGTGCCCGAGTTCGCGTGGCGCGCACCGGCTCGCTACCGCGCGCGCTGGCTGGCCGCCCTCGACCGGGTCGCCGCCCTGACCCGCGACCAACTGCCGCCCAGACAACTGGCTCAGGAGGGTCCCCCGCCGACCCGAAACTGGGAGCAGCGCAACCCCGAGGCGGCCGCCCGCTGGGACGCGGTCCGTCCGGCGGTGGTGGCGTTGGCCGAGCAACTCGAGTTGCCGGTGGAGAACCTGATCAGCCCGGACGCCCTGCGGCGAGTGCTGTGGCAGCCGCCACAGCCGTTGACGGCCGACAGCCTGCACGTGGCGCTCGCCGCCGAACTGGCGCGCCCCTGGCAGCGGGACCTGGTGATACCGGTGATGCTCACCCAACTGACGTGATTCCGCTCCAGGCGGCACCGGAGCTCCTTGTCTCAGCGGCACCCGGCGATACTGCGCTCGCCCTCAGCTGCGCTGATCGGCCTGGTCGGGAGCCGATTCGTGCTCGGAAACCAGCACCGCCTCGGTGGCGTACCGGGCGATGCTCTGGGCGCTGAGACCGAGTTCGTCCAGAATGCCGGCCCGGGTGCCCTGCTCGATGAACCGCTGCGGAATGCCGAACTCGCGGAGCGTGGCCGACACGCCGGCCAGCCGGCATTCCTGCGCCAGCCGCGAACCGAGACCGCCGGCCAGGCCACCGTCCTCGATGGTGATCACCAGTTCATGGGTGCCGGCCAGCCGCATCAGGTCGGCGCTGACCGGCAGCGCCCAGACCGGATCGACCACCTGTACACCGATTCCCTGCTGGGCCAGCCGGCGTCCGACCTCGACGGCCATGCCGGCGAACTGTCCCCAGCCGACCACGAGCACCTGATTGTCACCCTGCTCGAACAGCACGTCGATGGTGCCGATGGTGCGCAGGGCCGGCAGCGGTTCGGGCAGCGGATCCTTGCTGAACCGGACGACGCTGGGCGCGTCCCCGATGCCGATGGCGGTGTCGAGGGCCTCGCGCAACCGCTGCTCGTCACGCGGTGCGGCCAGGTGCAGGCCGGGCACCAGGCCGAGGAGCGAAAGATCCCACATGCCGTGGTGGCTGGGACCGTCCGCACCGGTGATGCCGGCCCGGTCGAGCACGAAGGTGACGCCTTCGCCGTGCAGGGCGACGTCCATCAGCACCTGGTCGAAGGCTCGGTTGAGAAAGGTGGCGTAGACGGCGACGACGGGGTGTAGGCCGGCCCGGGCCAGGCCGGCGGCCGAGGTGACGGCGTGCTGTTCGGCGATGCCAACATCGAAGACCCGGTCGGGAAAGTGCCGCGCGAAGCGGGCCAGGCCGGTGGGGTGCAGCATGGCGGCGGTGATGGCGACCACCTTGTCGTCGGTCGCGCCGATGCGGGCCAGGTGTTCGCCGAAGGCGTCGGTCCAGGTACGGGCCGTTGAGGTCGCCAGTGACGCGCCGGTCACCTGATCGATCGGGCCGACGGCGTGAAAGCGGTCCTCTTCGTGCTGTTCGGCGGCCGCGAAGCCACGGCCCTTCTGGGTGATCGCGTGCACGATGACCGGGCCGCCGTCGAACTGTCTGGCCTGCTCAAGGGCGCGTTCGAGGGCGTCCAGATCGTGACCGTCGATCGGCCCGAGGTACTTGATGCCCAGGTCGGAGTACATGCCCTGCGGCGCCAGGACGTCCTTCACGCCGGCCTTGACGCCATGCATCAGGCCGTAGGTGGGTTCACCGACCAGGGGCGTACGGCTGACCCACCGCTTGATGGTGGTCAGCGCGCGTTCGTAGCGGCGGTCGGTGCGGATGGCCGAGAGCTGCTGTCCCAGCCCGCTCAGCCTGGTGGCGATGCCGCCGATGGTGGGGGTGTAGGAGCGGCCGTTGTCGTTGACGACGATGACGAGGCGCAGGTCGGGTTCGACGGCGATGTTGTTGAGCGCCTCCCAGGTCATGCCGCCGGTGAGGGAACCGTCACCCACGATCGCGACGACGGTGCGGTCGAGGCCCCGCAGCGCGAAACCCTTGGCCAGGCCCTCCGCCCAGGACAGTGCCGTGGACGCATGGGAACTCTCCACCCAGTCGTGCTCCGACTCGCTCCGGCTCGGGTAGCCGGAGAGCCCGCCGGGCTGCCTCAGGGTGTCGAAGCGGTGCTGCCGTCCGGTGATGATCTTGTGCACGTAGCTCTGGTGCCCGGTGTCAAAGATCAGCGGATCGTGCGGCGAGTCGAACACCCGGTGCAGCGCGATGGTCAACTCGACCGCGCCCAGGTTGGGCCCCAGGTGTCCACCGGTACGCGACACCTGGGCGATCAGAAAGGCCCGGATCTCCGCAGCCAGAGCGACCAACTCATCTGGGGTGAGATCACGCAGGTCGCGAGGGCAGGTGATGCGTTCGAGCAGCGACATGGGCAGGAGTCTACGTGGGCACATGATCCGACCGGTCCTGCAGATCGAGCCTGTCGCTGGGGTCATTCTGAAATCCTGACACCAGTCGCGACCTCGACCCGCGACACGCCGCGGTCGGCGCCCACTCTCACGGGTGATCTCAGAATGTGCGCCGCCCGGCTGCCATGGAACCGGTTGGCAGGGAGTCGCGGACCAGATCGATGCCGGCCAGGGGGCGGTTCTGATTTGACCCGAGCAGGTGGCGGCGGTCCTCGGCGTGTCGCCGGGTGAGGTCGCGACTGGTGTCGGGATTTCAGAATGTTCAGGGCGGGACCTCACCCCGTGTGGCCGCAACGGCGTCGAGCGTGTCGACTCTCGGCTCGACCAGCCCTCAGATCTTGCGCACCCAGTTCTTGCCGCGCAGCGCCTCTTCGACCAGGGCGACCTCGCGTCGCAACCGCACCAGGGAGGCCTGCTGCTGCTCCCACACCTCCACGGCCTCGGTGACCACCTGCGGCGGTACGAACTCGGCCAAGCTCACCCGGACGCCCCCCAGCCCGTCGCGACCGGCTTGCACCTGTGCTTCGACGAAGTTGCCGGCGAAGCGGGCCAGCACCACCGGATGGCGCCGCAACAACGGGTAACGCCGGTAGTCGGCCGGGCAACAATCGAGCAGGAACTCAGTGGCGGTCACCTGCCAGTCGGGCGCACCCGGCGGACGGACCCGCTCGGGCCACCCCGGCGGGGTGTAGATGGTGGTCTCTTGCCGCTGCTGCATGGCCCGTTGCCGGTCGGCCAGTGATGCCATCGTTCCCCCTGTTGCCTCGAACGTGTGTTCGATTCTAGCGTCCATGGTGGCAACCGTCGACCTAGCGATCCTCTGTCGCCTGCAACGGGCGCTGCCATCAACCCAGACCCGTGACCAGCCAGGCGTCCCCACGCTCGCGCCACCACAACATGAACCCGCGGATCACCATGAACGCCGTGAAGCCGATCCACAACGCGGCGGTGGCCGCCACGGGTCCTTGTGCCACCAACCAGTCGGCGTTGACTCGCAGCGCCGCGACCACCGGCAGATAGCCGATCAGCACCACCGTCATGCCGAAGGCGAGCCAGCGTCCGTCGCCGGCGCCGATCAGCACCCCGTCCAGCACGAACACGTAGCCGGCGACCGGTTGGCCGATGCCCACCACCACCAGTGCAGCGACCACGGCGGCCCGGACGGCGGGGTCACTGCTGAACAGCGGCGCGACCAGGGGTCCCGAGACGGCCACCAAGAGGCCCATCACCGCCCCGCCGACGACTCCCCAGCGCACCATCACCCGAGTCGCTTCGCGCACCCCGGCCACGTCTTCGGCACCGAGCCCCTTGCCGGTGAGCGCTTGACCGGCGATGGCGAGGGCGTCCAGGGCGAAGGCGAGCAGCGTCCAGATGGTGAAGGCGACCTGATTCGCGGCCAGCGGCACCTCGCCCAGCCCGGCCGCAACCCAGGTGGTCAGCAGCAGGACGGCCCGCAGCGCCAGCGTCCGGACGATCAGCGGCACGCCGATCACGGCCGCCGCCAGCGCCCCGGCCGGATGCAGCCGCAGCCTGGAACCGGAGCGGCGCACCCGGACCAACCACACCCACACCAGCGCGAACGCCATGGCGTACTGGGTCGTCACCGTGCCCCAGGCCGAGCCGGCGATGCCCCAGCCGAGGCCGTAGACCAGCGCAACGTTCAGCACCGCGTTCAGGGTGAAGCCGATCAACGACACGGTCAGCGGCGTGCGGGTGTCCTGCACGCCACGCAGCGCGCCCGTGACCGCCATCATGGTGAGCATCGCCGGCACCCCGATCGCCGAGACGCGCAGATAGATCACCGCCTGGTGCAACACCTCACCGGTGGCGCCCAGCCCGGCACACATCCACTCGGCACCGAACCCGACCGCCACCGCGGCCAGCACCCCGAGCACGATCGCGAGCACCGTGCCGTCCACACCCGAGGCCACCACCTTGTCGTGCGCGCCGGCGCCCAGTGCGCGAGCCACGCTGGCCGTCGTGCCGTACGCGAGAAACACGAAGACGCCCGCGGCCGTGGCCAGCACCGATCCGGCTATGCCGAGCCCGGCGAGTTGCGGGGTGCCCAGATGCCCGACGATCGCGGAGTCGACCAGCAGAAACAGCGGCTCGGCGACCAACGCGAAGAAGGCCGGCACGGCGAGCTGCAGGATCTGCCGGTTCAGGCTTCGGTCGCTGGGCATGGGTTCTTGATATCGCACCCCCGACGCCCCTCAGGACCACGACCGGATGCCGGTTTTGGGCGGCACTGACCAGTTCGGGCACCACTGCCGCTTCGTAGAGCTGCACTGGATCGACTACTGATCAGTGGTACCCGATCACGTGATCGGGTGGTCCGGTCGTGGGATGGTCAGCCTGCGAACGCGTACCACCAGACCACGACGCCGACCCCGATCACCGCGAGGGCCAGCAACGTCCAGCGCTGCCAACGTGGGATCGCGACCCGTCCGAACGGTGAGCTGGCGATCGCCGCCGCCGGTGGCAGCAGCACCAGCGCCGCCCACCACCACCAGTCGCCGACCGCGGCCAGCACCATCAGCGGCGAAAACCCGGCCAGGTACGCGACCCAGAACCAGATGCCCAGGCCGCCGATCGCGGACGCGGGCAACAGCGCGACCAGATAGCCGGCCATGCCGATCAGCACCATGCCCCCGAAGGTGCAGGTGCCGTCATCGCTCGGACACAGAGCGGGCACGAGCGCCGCACCCAGGGCCAATGCGAGTCCCGCGCCGACCAGCGCGGCGAGGGCCGCCAGCATCGACCACGCCACCCGCTCGGCCAGCTCAGCGCCGACACCGCCCCGCGCGACCCGCGATCGAGCGGACGTCCTGCCGCCCTTCGCCGCGGCAGGCGGCTGCGCAGTGGGCGACGGACGGTCGCTGCCCCCGCTCGCTGGACGCGCCGTACCCGGCGGGGCCGCTGCCGGCGCCGAGGCCGATGCCGTCTTCGCCCGGGCGGCGATCTCTCGCTCGCGCCGGGCGCGTTCGGCCCTGGTCAGGCGTTTCGCCAACTCAGGCCTTCAGCAGCGAGCGCAGCACGTACTGCATGATGCCGCCGTTGCGGTAGTAGTCGGCCTCGCCCGGGGTGTCGATCCGCACGATGGCGTCGAACTCGACGTCGTCTGCCTTCACGTGCACCGTGGCCGGTGTGGTGCCCTCGTTGAGCTGCTGGGCGCCGGTGAACGTGAACGTCTCTTCACCGGTCAGCCCCAGCGAGTCGGCGTTCTCACCCTCGGGGAACTGCAGCGGCAGCACGCCCATGCCGATCAGGTTCGAGCGGTGGATGCGCTCGTAGCTCTCGGCGATCACCACCTTGACGCCCAGCAGTGCGGTGCCCTTGGCCGCCCAGTCGCGCGACGATCCCGAGCCGTACTCCTTGCCCGCCAGCACGACCAGCGGCGTGCCTTGGGCCGCGTAGCTCTGCGCCGCGTCGTAGACGGTGGTGACCGGAGCGTCGTCCGCGGTGAAGTCGCGGGTGAAACCGCCCTCGGTGCCGGGTGCGAGCTGGTTGCGCAGCCTGATGTTGGCGAACGTTCCGCGGATCATCACCTCGTGGTTGCCGCGCCGCGAGCCGTAGGAGTTGAAGTCCTTGCGCTCGACGCCGTGCTCGGTCAGGTAGCGTCCGGCCGGGCTGTCGGCCTTGATCGAACCGGCCGGCGAGATGTGGTCGGTGGTCACCGAGTCACCCAGTTTGAGCAGCACCCGGGCGTTCGCCACGTCCGAGACCGGGGCCGGCTCGGCCGGCATGTCGTCGAAGTACGGCGGCTTGCGGACGTAGGTGGACGCTTCGTCCCACTCGAAGACGTCACCCAGCGGTGTCGGGAGTGAGCGCCAGGTCTCGTCGCCGGCGAACACGTCCGCGTAGCGGCTGGTGAACATGTCCGAGCTGATCGAGCTGTTGACCACCTGCTCGACCTCTTCGGTGGACGGCCAGATGTCACGCAGGAACACCGGCTGGCCGTCGCTGCCCTCACCGAGCGGCTCGTTGATCAGGTCGATGTCCATGCGTCCGGCCAGCGCGTAGGCGACCACCAACGGCGGGCTGGCCAGGTAGTTCATCTTGACGTCGGGGTTGATCCGGCCCTCGAAGTTGCGGTTGCCGGACAGCACCGAGGTGACCGCCAGGTCGGACGCGTTGACCGCCGCCGACACCTCGGGGATCAGCGGGCCGGAGTTGCCGATGCAGGTGGTGCAGCCGTAGCCGACCAGGTCGAAGTCGAGTTTGGCCAGGTATTCATCGAGGCCCGACTTCGCGTAGTAGTCGGTGACCACCTTCGAGCCCGGCGCCAGGGACGTCTTCACCCACGGCTTGCGCGACAAGCCCTTCTCGACCGCCTTCTTGGCCAGCAGGCCCGCACCGATCATCACGCTCGGGTTGGACGTGTTGGTGCACGACGTGATCGCCGCAATGGTGACCGCGCCATGGTCGAGCTCGAAGCTGGTGCCGTCGGCGAGCGTGACCGGCGTCGCCTGGACGGACGCCGGCCGAGCCGCGCCCAGCGTGCGGCGCGGCGACGTGCCGCGGCTGGGCGAGGCGGGGAAGGTCTCGGCGACCGCCTCGTCGTAGCCGTTCACGTCCTCGTCGCTGAGGCTCACGTAGTCGCGCAGCGCCTCGTTGAAGCCCTGCTTCGCCTGAGCGAGCAGCACCCGGTCCTGCGGCCGCTTCGGGCCGGCGATCGACGGCACGATGGTGGAGAGGTCGAGCTCCAGGTATTCGGAGTAGCGCGGCTCGGCCTCGTCGGAGTGCCACAGGCCCTGCCGTTTGGCGTAGGCCTCGACCAACGCGAGCTGCTGCTCGTCCCGGCCGGTCAGCCGCAGATAGTCGAGGGTGAGCGAATCGATCGGGAAGATCGCGATGGTCGAGCCGTACTCGGGGCTCATGTTGCCGATCGTGGCGCGGTTGGCCAGCGGCACCTGCGAGACGCCGGGGCCGAAGAACTCGACGAACTTGCCGACCACCTTGTGCTTGCGCAGCATCTCGGTGATGGTCAGCACCAGGTCGGTGGCGGTGGTGCCCTCGGGCAGCCTGCCGGACAGCTTGAAGCCGACCACGCGCGGGATCAGCATCGACACCGGCTGGCCCAGCATGGCCGCTTCGGCCTCGATGCCGCCGACACCCCAGCCGACCACGCCCAGGCCGTTCACCATGGTGGTGTGGCTGTCGGTGCCCACGCAGGTGTCGGGGTAGGCCTGCAGCACGCCCCCCACCTCGCGCGGGAAGACCACCCGCGCCAGGTGCTCGATGTTGACCTGATGGACGATGCCCGTACCCGGCGGCACCACGACGAAGTCGTCGAACGCGGTCTGGCCCCAGCGCAGGAACTGGTAGCGCTCGCGGTTGCGCTGGTACTCCAGTTCGACGTTGCGGGCGAATGCATCGGGGGTGCCGAACAGGTCGGCCACCACCGAGTGGTCGATCACCAGTTCCGCCGGCGACAGCGGGTTGACCTTGGCCGGGTCGCCGCCCAGCTCGGCGATCGCCTCGCGCATGGTGGCCAGGTCGACCACGCAGGGCACGCCGGTGAAGTCCTGCATGATCACCCGGGCCGGGGTGAACTGGATCTCGCGGTTGGGCTCATCGGACGGGTCCCACGCGCCGAGCGCCCGGATGTCGTCCGCGGTGATGTTGGCCCCGTCCTCGGTGCGCAGCAGGTTCTCGAGCAGCACCTTGAGGCTGAACGGCAGCGTGTCGGCACCGTCCACCTGGTCGAGCGCGAAGATCTCGTAGCTGGTGCCGCCCACCTCAAGAGTGGTCCTGGCCTCGAAGCTGTTGATGCTCATGTCGTCCTCCTGCTGCTCGCCCGGCAAACTATCTCGACATCGAGATAATATCTCATCGCCCGCGGAGAGCGGTCACCGACCGGCGCCACCCTCAGCGGCACAACTCTAGGCGTTCTTCTCGACGTGGCGCCAAGGATCCGTCCCCTGCGATGCATCCTGGCGCAAGGACAACGTGCGCCGCGCCCACGCGCTGATCGCGCGGGGCTACAGACCGGCGCCGTCCCGTGCAGCACCGATCTCCGCAGCGGTACACGCTGTCACCTACGCTGCACGCTTTCGGGTCACAACACGAAACAGCCGCACCGAACCGTGTGCCGGGGGTCGGGTGCCCAGCCAGGCGACCGCGGCAACTCTCCGGCAGTCGCTCCCTCGGAGGCGGGACGAAACCCCGAAGCCTCAGCCGATCGGGTCCACGATCAGCGGACGACCCGTGCGCACCTGCGCCGGAACGATCTGCCTGGCGACGAGCCCTCCACCGCCCTGGCGGGCGTACCCCAGGCAGTCGATCGTGACCTGGACGCTGCTCAGCCCGGTCAGGTTCAGGGCCGAGGGTTGGGCCAACTGGAGGGTGAACGTGGTGGCCACGCCCCGTCCCCAGAACGAGAACGGCGGACCCGGCTCGGCCGGTGACGGGTTGGCCGGAATCTTGGCCCGCAACGGCGAACCTCCGGCACTGAACGCGAAGAGTTCCGAGCGCGGCAACAGCAATAGGCCGACCACGCCATCACCGCTGCGCCGGTTCATCTGCCAGCTGCCCGAGTGCGTCACCCACAGGTTCGCGCTCTGCGCGGCCGTCGCACCGGTCAACTCCAGAGTCATCGCGTTGACCTTCAGCTCGAACATGCGCTGCGGCACCGCGTCCAGTCCGATCGCGAACTCGAGCGAACGACCCTGCGCCAGGTCGCGCAGCCGATCCGGGTCGGTGATCGTGACGCTGAGCTGGGGATGGATCACGTCGAAGCCGAGTTGGGCGGTGTTCAGCCGGGTGAAGATCTGGTCCCAGGCCAGCACCTGCACAGCCAGGCCCGACAGGCTGACCAGGCTGGTGCTCGCCCGCAGCGCGGGGCTCAGGGTCGATTCCACGTCCGGGTGCAGAAAGCCGTGGTCGAAGCGCAGATCCGTGATCCGGTCCAACTGGTAGATCTCCTGTGCCCGCTGGGCCAGGAAGATGTCGTCCAGCACCAGTTCGACGACCGATCGGGCCGAGCGGAGCAGCAGCTCGGTGGCCAGCCTCAGCCCGGCCGCATCCGCCGTCCAGTTGGCCAACGCGGCCCGGACCTCGGCGAGTTCGTCCGCCAGGTTGCTGACCCGCAGCTGGGTGGCCAGCACCCGGCCCAGGGCCTGACGCTGCCGCAACTGGCCGACCATCTTCTCGCGGGTGAGCAGGATCTGCTGCTTGACCAGCTTGCCGATGGCGTCCTGGCCGGGCAGCGACATCGCGCTCTCCAGGTCGGCCATCACCTTGCCGAAGCTGATGAACGACGTGGCGCCCTCCATCAGGTCCTTGAACCCGCCGCCCAACTCCTTGATCTCTTCGATGTCCTCGGAGCGCGTGCTGTTCGGGTCGGGGTCCTCCTTCAGCCAGGTGAGCAGTTGCATCAGGTCGACCCCGTCGGCCACCCGCTGCAGCGTGGCCAGCCCGCCCGCCACGGACACGATCGCGCCCACGCCGGTGGCCATGCCCGCGATCACGCCGACGATCGAGCCGACGTCGGACAGGATGCCGGCGATGCTGAACCGCTCGTTGCGGATGGTTTCGATCTGGCCGGCCAGATCCTCGATCCGCAGGTCGAGGTTGGCGATCTCGGCGTCGGCGATCCGGACGTCCTGCTCGGCCAGCACCACGTCGGCCTCCGCCTCCTGCTGCCGGTGCCGCAGCTGGCCCTCCATCAGTCCCAGATGCAGCTTGATCGAGTCGGCGATGGTCTCCAGCTGCACCACCGATACGTACGCCGCGAACGCGTTCTGGACGACGGCGAGATCGTCGCGGAGGTTCGCCGAGAGTGCGCGGACGTCGGGGCCAGGTCGAGATCGCGGGACAGTCCGGACGGGGTCTGCCGGTTCACGATCCGCTCCTTGACGCTCACCGCCACCGGGTCCGTCGGGTTGAGCCGTAGCGCCGCCTGCACCTCGGCGAGCGCCGCCAGCTGCGAGGCCGGATCGAAGCGGCGGAACAGGTACATGGCGATCGCGGCCCGGTGCGCCGCCCACGCGCGCAACGGCTCGGCACCCAGTGCGCTCCACAGCTCATCCTCCGGCACCTGGGCGATGTCGATCACCCCCGGGCGGCCGTCCGATCCCGGTCGTCCACGCGCGCCTCGCTGGCCACGCGGACGTCCGGCACCCCCGGCACCCGGAGCCCCGGGCGCTCCACCGTTGCCGCCCGGCGCCCGTCCGACCGGGAGCTCGTCCGCGTGGGTGTAGCGCACCGTGAGGGTGCCGCCGGCCTGGCCGTCCCCGCCGTCGCCGCCGGGCCCGCCGTCACCGCCGGGCAGAATCTCGGGACGTCCGCCGCCGGGCCCGGGCTCGGTCACGGGACGTCCGCCACCGCCGGGTCTGCCCTCGCCACCGGGTATGGGCTCTGGACGTCCGCCGCCGCCGGGATGTTCGATGCCGCTCTCACCGGGCTCGCCCGGCGCGCCCGGCTCACCGTCCTGGCCGGGCAGGTTGATCGCCAGCCGGGCGCCCAGCACATCGCGAGCGAACACGCCGATCGTGGGGCTGCCGGGCACCGTCAGCACGGCGTCATCGGGCACGGTCAGGTCCTCGGCGGCGAGCACGTAGTGATAGCCGAAGGTGAAGCCCTGCAGCAGCATCGCCCGGGCGCCCAGTACCAGCGTGTCGCCGCCCTGGGCGCCCAACTGGGCGGGCAGGGCTGCGTCCACCGTCAGTTCGTCCTGAAAGTGCCTGATCGTCGCCATGGCGGCCTCCTTGTTCGCACCGGATGCGAACCGGCAGCACCGGGCTCGGGCTGCGGCACGCACCCACAGGGGCCGGACGCCGCCCCGGCTGATACCCCGTGGTGCGATTTGCGCCGGCTCAGGCCTTGTAGAGCACCTTCTTCACCTCGTTACAGACCTCCAGCAGTTGCTTCAGTTCCGCTTCGCCACCGTCGGCGCCCGTCTTGCACTCCAGCCGAAGGCCCTTCGAATCGACCAGGTAGTACTGCACCCGATAGAAATCCTTGAAGGGCCAGCGCGCAGCGAAGGTCCAGCCGTCGGCCTGCACCTTCTCGAGTACCTCACCTGATCCAGCCTTCTCCTCAGCAGCAAAGTCCTCGAAGGTCAGCGTCCGGCTCGGGAACACCCTGAAGGCGAGAAAAGCGGTCTTGGACTCGAAGGCGCACATGGTCGGCGGCGCCGCGAACGAGCGCTTCAACGACTTCGGCCGCTCGATCGTTGCGCAGTCGGGGCTCTTGGTGCTCAGCGTTCCGGTGGCGGCTGCGGGCTCCGACGCCGTCTCGGACGCCGCCGCCGACGCCGTGGGGCTGGACGTGGCCGCACCGGAGGTGACTTGACCGGCAGGTGCCGCCGGTGTCGCGCTGCCGGAACAGCCGGCCAACGCCACGCACAGGCCGGCGAGAACTGGCATGACAAAATGATTGGGACTCATCGTTGAATCTCTTTTCCCCCGTTTCTTCCCGGCAGATTCCGAGAAGTGCGCAAAAGATACGCCGCGACACCCCGCCGCGCAAGAGCCGCCTTTTCATTCTATTTCGGCACCGGAGGAATATCACCGCTGCAGAATCGCGACCGCCTCGACGTGATGGGTCATCCCGAACACGTCGAAGCCGCGAATCGATGCGGGAACATAGCCCAGCGTGGCTGCGGTGCCCAGGTCGCGGGCCAGTGCCGCCGGGTCGCAGGCCACGTACGCGACGGCGCGTGGCCGCAGCCGCGCGACCGCATTCATCACCGCCGCTCCGGCGCCGGTTCTGGGCGGGTCGAGCACCACCAGGTCGGCCCGCTTCGGCAACTGGCGCAGCGTCCGCTCGACAGCTCCGGCGAAGAATCGGGCCTGCGGCACATTGCGCCGGGCCTGCTCGACTGCCGTCCGGCTGCCCTCGATGCCCCACACCGCGCAGCCGGCGTCGACCAGCGCCCCCGCGAACACGCCGACTCCGCAGTACAGGTCGAACGCGGACTCACCCGCTGCCGGACGAAGCCCGCCCAGCACGGCCTGCGTCAACACCTCGGGAGCCGCTTGATGCGACTGCCAGAAGCCGTCCACGCGAACGCGAAACCCGCGCTCCCCCACCCGCTGGCTGACCACCTCAGCGGCGGCCGGCGAACCGGCCGCCACCAGCCGTCCACCCTCGGCGCTGACCACCCCCAGATACTCCGCAGCCTCGGAGAATGACGACCGATTCTGCGCGGTGCCGCGCTCGGCAGGCGCACCGTCCGCAAGATCGGTCGTCATTTCACGAGCCTGCGGCATCAGCGGATGCGCGATGCGGCAGCCGTCCGGGGGCAGCGGAACCACGGCGTGCGAGCGGTGGGCGCGCAGCCCGAGCGCGCCGTCGTCGGCGAGGACGAAGCGCATCCGGGTGCGCGAGCCCAGGACCGGCGGCACCGTCTCCACCGCCCCGTCCCACTCGATGCCGGCCAGCCGTTGCAGCTGTTCGGCGAGCACTAGCCGCTTCAGCTCGCCCTGAAACTCAGGACGCACGTGCTGAAGATCGCAGCCGCCGCAAACCCCGGCGTGCGGACAGGGCGGCTCGACGCGCTCCGGGGAAGCCCGGACGACCTCGACTGCGTCCGCGCGCGCGAACCGGCTGGTCACCTCGCTCACCCGG
The DNA here is from genome assembly GCA_016711205.1 of Micropruina sp. Classification (GTDB taxonomy): domain Bacteria; phylum Actinomycetota; class Actinomycetes; order Propionibacteriales; family Propionibacteriaceae; genus Micropruina. The sequence goes on from JADJTM010000001.1 coordinate 1,455,898, forward strand.
GCCGTGACCACCTCGCCGGGCAGCACGTGCCGGACGAACACCACCCGTCCGTCCACCCGGGCCACGCAGTGACCGCCGTGGGCGACCGCGCCGATCTCGACCGGGCCGATCAGGTCGCCGGGCAGCACGTCAGTCCGAGTTCAGGTGTTGGCCCGAATGGACGGTGCCCGAACCCGCCACGCGCCAGGCCGCAGGATTGCGCTCGGCCCGGTCGATGGCGTACTTGGACGAGGCCAGCAGGTACGGCACCGAGGTGACCATCACGCCCGGCATGAAGTTCAGCCGTGTCTTGAGGATCAGCGCCGTCTGGTTGTGCAGCAGCTGCTCCCACCAGTGGCCCACCACATATTCCGGAATGTAGACGCACACCACGTCGCGGGCACCATCGGACCGGATGCCCTTGACGAACTCGAGAATCGGCGACACCACCTCGCGGTACGGCGAGGCGATCACCCGCAGCGGCACCCCGAGATCTTCGACGTACCACTCCTCCAGCAGGGCCTTGGTCTCGTCGGCGTCCACCGACACCGTGACCGCCTCGACCGAACTGGGCCGGGACGCCTTGGCGAAGTTGACCGCGCGCACGGTCGGCTTGTTGATGCCGATCACCACGATCACCGCCCGCACCCGGCTGGGCAACAGGTTGCGCTCACCCGGCTCGACGGCGATCTCGGCATCGACCTTCTGGTAGTGGGTGTTGATGCCTCGCATCATCATGAAAAGGATCGCCATGGCCAGAATCGCGATCCACGCCCCGAGCATGAACTTCACCGCCAGCACGATGCACAGCACCACCCCGGTACACGTGAGCCCGATGCCATTGACGATGCGGGAGCGCTTCATCTGCCGGCGCACGAGCGGGTCGGCCTCGCTCTTCAAGTGCCGCGTCCAGTGCCGCAGCATGCCCGCCTGGCTGACCGTGAACGACACGAACACGCCCACCACATACAGGTTGATCAGCGCGGTGACGGACGCGTTGAACACGAGCACCAAGCCGATCGCGGCCGCCGCCAGCAGCAGGATGCCGTTGCTGTAGGCGAGCCGATCGCCGCGGGTGTAGAGCGCCTTGGGCAGAAAGCCGTCGCGGGCCAGGATCGACCCGAGCACCGGAAAGCCGTTGAACGCCGTGTTCGCGGCCAGGAACAGAATCACGAACGTGACGATGATCACGAAGTAGAACCCGGGCGGAAAGGTGTCGAAGACGGTGGCGGCCAGCTGGCCCATCGCAGTGCCGACGTCGCGTTCGACGATCTGCCCGTTCTCGAGAAAGTGGCTGTGACCGTCGGGGTCGACCAGCTTCAGCCCGGTCAGGTTCGACAGCAGAATTATGCCGCCCAGCATCGAAATCGCGATGCTGGCCAGCAGGGTCAGCGTCATCGCGGCGTTGTGGCTCTTGGGTGGTTTGAAGGCGGGCACCCCGTTGCTGATCGCCTCAATACCGGTCAACGCCGCGCAACCGGAGCTGAACGCCCGGGCCAGCAGGGCGATCATCGCGACGCCGACGAACGGGTCGTATGCGGCCGAGCCGACCACCTCCAGCGCTTTGGACGGTGCCTCCAGATTCTCCCCGAAGCCGAAGATGCGGATCAGGCCCCACGCGGTCATGCCCAGCACGGCGAGCATGAAGCCGTAGGTCGGAATGGCGAACACGGTGCCCGACTCGCGGGCGCCACGCAGGTTCATCGTCATCAGCACCAGGATCAGGACCGCCGCGACCTGCCCCTCGTGCCCCTCGATCCAGGGCAGCATCGCTTTGGCGTTCTGCACCCCGGACGAGGTCGACACCGCCACCGTCAACACATAGTCGACGAGCAGCGCGCTGGCCACCGTTAACCCCGCCTTCGGTCCGAAGTTGACCGTCGCGACCTCGTAATCACCGCCGCCGGAGGGGTAGGCGTGCACGTTCTGGCGATACGACAGCACCACGATGAACATGACGAAGGCAACGGCGATCGCGACCGGCCACGAGTACGAGAAGCCGATGATGCCGGCCATCGACAGGGTCAGCAGAATCTCGTCCGGCGCGTAGGCGACGGAGCTCAGTGCGTCCGAAGCGAAGATCGGTAGCGCGATCCGTTTCGGCAACAGCGTCTCGCCGAGCTGGGCGCTGGCCAGCTTGCGTCCGACCAGCAGCCGTTTGACGGCGTCCGTGGTGCTCACGTCCGTTGACTATAAGCGGCCGGGGGCAGCCGTGCACCCTTCGGCCATCGGATCGGGCGAACCGGCAGTTCTCCCTATACTGAGGCCGCGGCCGCAAACAAGGCGCACAAGGTAGGAGGCTGCGTCGTGCACATCGTGATCATGGGTTGCGGACGCGTGGGTTCGTCGCTGGCCCGCAGCCTGGAGCGGCGCGGCCATTCCGTCGCGGTGATCGACGCGGTACAGGACGCATTCCGCCGGCTGGGACCGTCCTTTCAGGGCAAGACGGTCAAGGGCGTCGGCTTCGACCGCGTGGTGTTGGTCAAGGCCGGCATCGAACGCGCAGACGGTTTCGCCGCCGTCTCCAGCGGCGACAACTCCAACATTCTGGCCGCTCGGGTGGTGCGCGAAACGTTCGGTGTGCACAACGTGGTGGCTCGCATCTACGACGAGGGTCGGGCCGAGGTGTACGAGCGGCTCGGCATTCCGTCGGTGGCCACCGTGCGTTGGGCGGCCGACCAGGTGCTGCGACGGTTGCTGCCCGAGGGTGCCGAGCCACAGTGGCGTGACCCCTCCGGCACCGTCCGGTTGTCCGAGATGCACGTGCACCCCGCCTGGGTGGGCACCAGCATCGGTGAGATGCAGGAGCAGTCCCGCTGCCCGATCCCCTTCCTCACCCGGTTCGGCGTGGGCCAGGTGCCCGGTTCGTCCACCATCTTCCAGGACGGCGACCTGCTCTACGTCGCCGTGCACAACGACCGTGAGGCCGACGTCGAGAAGCTCTTCGAGTCGCCTCCCGAAAAGCACTGAGAGGCCAACCATGCGTGTCGTGATCGCCGGGGCCGGCAATGTCGGACGTTCGATCGCTCGCGAGCTGATCGCCAACGGCCACCAGATCCTGCTGATCGACCGGTCTCCCGAGGCGATCAAGACCGCCAGCGTCCCCGATGCGGAGTGGCTGCTCGCCGACGCCTGCGAGTTGGCCTCGCTGGAGGAGGCCGAACTCGAGACGTGTGACGTTGCGATCGCGGCCACCGGAGACGACAAGACCAACCTGGTGCACGCGCTGCTGGCCAAGACCGAGTTCGGCGTGCCACGCACTGTTGCCCGGGTCAACCACCCGAGCAACGAGTGGATGTTCGACGACCTGTGGGGGGTGGACGTGGCCGTCTCGACCCCGCGATTGATGTGCGCCCTGGTCGAGGAGGCGGTCACCGTCGGCGACCTGGTGCGGCTGTTGAGCTTCCGCGGGGGCCGCGCCAACCTGGTCGAGATGACCCTGCCCGACTCGAGCCCGCGGGTGGGCGTCCGGGTGGGCGACCTGGTGCTGCCCGGTGATGCGGTGCTGGTGGCCATCATCCGCGACGGCACCGCCCGTGCCCCCGAGCGAGACGGGGCCGTCGAAGCGTCCGATGAGCTGCTGTTCGTGGTCGACCCCGAGTTCGAGGCCGAGTTGGCCCACTATCTCAGCCCGCGCGACCGTTCGGCGGCGATGGTCGAGCTCTAGGAGCCTGCTGCAGCACCCTTAGCTCGCGCTGGAATCGAGGAGTTCGTAGAACGGGTTGTACATGCGGCGGCGTCCGTCGACCCACGAGACCCGGCCGGTCACCAAGAGCTCTCGGCCCGCAATCATGCCCGGAATCTCGCGCCGGCCCATCCAGATCAGCGTGATGGTGCCGGAGCCGTCGCTGAAGTCCGCCTCCAGCCACGGGGTTCCGCTGCGGGGAACAAGCGTCAGCACCGAGATGCGTCCGCGCAAAGTGGCCCGCTCGCGGTCCTGCACCTGCGCGATCGGAGTGGCCCCCGACTGCCGCACGGTGCGGACCGACTGCTCGAGATCGTGCTCATCGGCGGAGCGGCGCATCCAGTCGAGCGCGCGCCGCAGCGGGTTGCGGGCGGGCACGGCTACTCCTCCGGCACCGTGGGCATCGTCATGGCGATCACCTCGCCGGGCACCATCGGCGCCTCGCCTCGACGCACCACCACGTTGCGGAAGAACTCGACGAACGGGGCGGCAGCACCCTCGTCGTCCTCGGTGAGGCCGGCTTCGCCCAGCAGGGTGCCGCGCAGCAGCCAGCGCGGTCCCTCAGCGAACCATGTGCGGCTCACCTGAAACAGTTGCTCCCCGGACGGACCCTCGGCCGGCAGCACACGCCGCAACTCGGGGCCGAACGGGCCGTCCGCGTGGGACGAACTGCCGCCGGCCTGCTCGGCCTCTTCGGTCAGGTCCTCACGCAGCTCGTCGGCCAGTCCGCCGGAGGTGGGTGCTGCCAACAGAGCCAACTCGAGGCCGGACTGCTCCCAGAAAGCCAGCGCTGCCACCACGTGCTGGGTGCCCTCGTTCACCTGCAGCTGCAGGCCCATGCCCTCCCACGGGGTGAGGATCAGCGAGCCCAGGTCGAGCCGCTGCACCTCATCGGCGCCCAGGTCGACCTCTTCGAAGTCGAAGGGGCCATCGGCACGCCAGTCCACCTCCTCGGCGTCGTCGTCGGAGTCGTCCTCGTCCTCGTCCGCCTCGGCCAACTCGGGCGGCAGATCCTCGGTCGGGTCGTCCGCGGCCGCCACGACGTCGGCCTCAACGGCCTCGTCGTCGCTCGCCGGTTCGGCCTCCACCGCAGCGTCGACCTCGTCGGCGTCGACCTCGTCGGCGCGATCGACCTCTTCAGGTTCGTCAACCGGCTCGGGCTTACGTTTGCGTCCAAAGATCACGCCTGCTCCTTCGCTGAGTCGGTGGCCGGCAGCCACCCGTGTATTCCGCCGGTCGAGCCGTGGCCGCCCGCTCCCCGCTGGCTCGACGGTAGCTCGTCCACCTCGACGAACACGGCCCGGGCCACCCGCTGAACAACCAGCTGGGCGATCAGGTCGCCGCGCCGCAACGACACCGCGTGCCGCTGGTCGGTGTTGAGCAGGCAGACCTTGATCTCACCGCGGTAGCCGGCATCCACGGTGCCGGGAGCATTGACGATGGTGAGGCCGTGGCGGGTCGCGAGTCCTGAGCGCGGATGCACCAGGCCCACCCACCCGGGCGGCAGCGCGAGAGCCACGCCGGTGCGCACTAGCACCCGTTCACCCGGCTCGATCACGACGTCGTCCGCGGTGGCCAGATCGGCGCCGGCGTCACCGTCGTGGGCGTAGCGCGGGGCCGGGATACCGAGGTCGAGCCGCACCAGCGGTACCTCGACGCTCTCGGACCCGGTCACCCGCCGGAGTCTAGTGCGGACTGCTCCGTCGGATCCGCTACGCCCGAGGGACGGTTTCGCTCGATCGCCCCAACCAGCGCATCCGGATCGCGAGTGGACACCATCCAGCACAGGTGTGGGTCGGCATCGTCCGCGACGCCGATCACCACCACTCCCGAGGTGTACGGACGCAGCGCGAAATGGACGTCCTCGCGGCCCAGCACCCGACGCCGCTGCTCGGTGTCGACTGCGGTCGCACGACCCACGTATGGCCACTCGAGCCGGCTGCGTCCGACCTGCACGCCGTGGGCGTCCACCCTGAGCGTGAGCGAGCCCCAGGCGAGCAGCGTCCAGGTGATCAGGATGATGGCCGCCACGGTGCTGACCACGAAAATCACATCGCCCAGCATGAACGACGCGGCGGTCACGAAGGTGAGGCCGAAGAAGAGTGCGATCGCCCAGTACGAGAACGGCACCCGCACCCGCTCGAGGTAGTGGACATGCTCACCGTTGCTCACCCGACCAACTTAGCCCGGATCCACCGATGGGCGGCGTAGCGAGCGGCACCAGACGGGTGGGCTGGGCAGCCGGTCCGCGCGAGGGCATACCGGGTTGTCTGTTGAGCGTGGCCGGCGCAGCCAGGACGCCCGGATGGGGTCGCGCAGTAGCCGCAGATCGGTGGATCCGGGCTTAGCCTTTGCCCGCTGGCGAGGCCCGGCGTCCCGACCCCTTGCCGCACTCTCCTCCCGTCGGGTGCATTGCTGCCAAGGCGCACCGCACTAGACTCCACTCATCCGCAGGGTCGAGGTAAGGAGCGCCGATGGGCGTGTCGCAGAAGCTGCTCTGGAACATCTACGCCGGCGTCGTGGGTGCTGTTGCCGCCATGGCTGCCCAGAAGGCCGTGCGGGGCGCCTGGAAGGCGGCCACCGGTGACGAGCCGCCCGACCCCAACGATCCCGCGGTCCCGCTGAGTGAGGCGCTGATCTGGGCGCTTGCCGGCGGTGTGGGCATCGGCGTCGCGCAACTGCTGACCAACCGCTTCGCGGCGGATCGGTGGGAGAAGGCGATGGGCACCCCGGCGCCCACGCGCTCGCGACTGAACTTCACCATCTGAGAGCTGCACCATCTGAGAGCTGCACCATCTGAGAGCTGCACCATCTGAGGCCGAGCGCTGCACCTCCACTCAGCCCGGCTCAGTTGCCCGGCTCAGTCTGCGCAGTCCACGCAGTAGCTGTGACCGTTGCGGGTGACCGCGATCTGGCTGCGATGCTTCACCAGGAAGCACGAGTAGCAGGTGAACTCGTCGGCCTGCCGGGGCAGCACCCGAACGGTCAGTTCCTCGTGGGACAGGTCGGCGCCCGGCAGCTCGAAGGACTCCGCAGCCTCGACCTCGTCCTCATCGACCTTGCCCGAGTTCTTGTCGTTGCGGCGGGTCTTGAGTTCTTCGATGCTGTCTTCGCTCTCTTCGTCGGTCTTCCGGGGAGCGTCGTAATCGGTTGCCATGGTTCGTTGACTCCATCCTCAGCGCCGCCTCGACGGGTTCGAGCGCTCAGCTTTACTGCGTTGATCCTCTGTTTGTCGCACGCATACTTATCACACAGACCCAAAGTGAACGCGGCCCGTGGCGGGTGTCTCAACCACAGGACGGTTGCGCCTATTCCCTGGCGCTCCTGTTGGCGTCCGACCCGGTAGGTTACGCCATAGCACGAACACAGGAGAGCGATCGAGCGATGCGCACCGCCCGCCCCTTGGGGCTCAGCCCGGACGGGAAGAGCCTGATCGTCGTCCTCGAGGACGGCGAGCAGGTGGCCGTTCCGGTGGACGACCGGTTGCGGGCCGCCGTGCGCAACGACCGAGCACGCATGGGACAACTGGAGATCGAGATGGAAAGTGCACTGCGGCCGCGCGACATCCAGGCCCGGATCAGGGCCGGGGAGTCGCTGGAGTCGGTGGCGCAGGTTGCCGGGGTTCCCATCGGGCAGATCGAGCCGTTCGCGGCGCCGGTGATCGCCGAGCGGGACCACATCGCGGGCCTCGCGCAGGCCAATCCGGTGCGCCGGGCCGGTGACGCCGTGGCGCATCGCAGCCTGCGGGCGGTGGTCACCGACCGGCTGCTGTCACGCGGGGTCGACGTGGATTCGGCCGACTGGGACGCCTGGCGCAACGAGGACCGCCGCTGGACCGTCCGACTCTCGTACGAATCGGGGTCTGCGCACCGCCAGGCCGAGTTCACCTACGACCAGACCGGACGCTTCTCGGTCGCCGCCAACGACGACGCCCGCTGGCTGACCGGCGAGCATTCCAGCTCGCACGGCCCGCAGCCGGGCCGCAAGCGCCACGAAGCGGACGAGGAGCGCACGCTCGACCTGAACGACGAGTTGGCGATCGTCCGGGCCATCCAGCCGCAGTTCGCCGTCACCCCCGACATCGACGACGACGACGCGGAGGACCAGAGCAGCACCCCTGACAATGAGGACGCCTACGCCGAGGGCGATCTGGCCGAAGTGAACGGCGTCTACGACATCATTCCGGGCGACCGCTCCAACATGGACGTGCTGTACGACATGCTGTCGAGCTTCGATGAGGATTCGGTACAGATCTACGCCGGCCTGGTACGGCCGACGCCCGACCAGGACCCCACCCCGGTGATCGATCCGCCGGCCGAGATCCCGACCGCTGTGGTGATCGAGACGGTGAGCGTGATCGAGGTCATGCCCGGCGAATCGGTTGCACCCGTCGAGGCGGCTCAACTCGAGGACGAGGCTCAACTCGAGGACGATCCGCAGGGCCGTGCGGCGCCGTCCGTCGTTGCCGCTGTCGTGGACCTGCAGGCCAGCGAGTACGGCGACGACGGCGACCAGGCGGTCTTCGCCGAGGTGCCGATCATCCGCTCCCCCAACGCCGACGAACCGTTCGAGGAAGAACCGGACGATGACGACGGCGGCCCGGCATCAATGGAGCCGGCGTATTCCGAGGTCGTGACTGCGGTGATCGAGCCCGAGGCGACCGAACCCGAGTCGACCGAACCCGAGGCGACCGAACCCGAGGTGGCAGCGCCCGAGGCGACCGAACCCGAGGTGACCGAGCCGTTGGTGGCAGCGCCCGAGGCGACCGAACCCGAGGTGACCGAGCCGGAGGTGGCAGCGCCCGAGGCGGACCAGACACCGCAGGCCGACGTGCCGCACACCGAACCCCCGGCCGAACAACCGCGTCCGGCGCCGGCGAAGCGACCGACCGGGCGGCGGCGTCCGGCGGCCCACCCGGCCACCGAGCCCGAACAGCCCAGCCTGGTCGACGAGGCGGCCAACGAGCCGTCTCGTCCGATCAAGCGCAAGCGTGCCTCGGTGCCCAGCTGGGACGAGATCATGTTCGGTGCACCGACGCCGAAGCCCGAAGACTGAGCCCAAGGGTGAGCCGGCGCACCGATTGAACCGCCGACTCAGGTGCGTCACTCGTCGAACGGCAGCGGTTCCGGATTCAGCGTGATGCGGGCCACCGCCGAGGTCATCCGGCGCCGGTGGTGCCGCCGGCAGAGCACCTCATAGGCCACAGCGCCCTGCTCGGCTGCCATGTCGCCGATCACCACCTGACTGCCCTGCGTGATCATGCGGCCATCCACGGTCCGCGCGTTGTGGGTGGCCGGCGCTCCGCACCAGCACCGGGGACGCACCTGCAGCAGCTCCATCCGGTCACTCAGCTCGACCAGCCGGCGGGTGGCCGGGAACAACTCGGTACGGAAGTCGGTCAGAATGCCGAAGCAGTACACGTCCACCTGCAGCTCGTCGACGATGCGGGCCAGCTGGTCGATGTGCGCAGCGGTGTAGAACTGCGCTTCGTCGCAGATCAGGTAGTCGACGCGGCGCGCCGAGGTGAGCTCGGCGATCACGAACACCCAGAAGTCGAACCCGTCGGCGACCTCGATGGCGGGCTGCTCCAGCCCGATCCGCGACGAGATCAGCGCCGAACCGGCCCGGTCGTCGCGGGTGAACAGCCGGCCCGAGCGGCCGGCCTGCGCCTCGGTGAAGTCGGTCTGCAGCGCCAGCGTCGACTTGCCGCAGTTCATCGGGCCGGTGAAGAAGATGAGTTGCGCCACGGCTCAGCCGATCAGCAACGGAACGGTCAGTTCGACCGCGGTCAGTGAGCCGTGCATGCCGACCAGCGTGTACTCGTTCGGCTGGGTTTCGGTCATCAGCGCCCCCGGCCCGGCCATGGCCACCAGCACGTCGCCGAACCGGTCCGCCAGGCGGGGCGCCAGCGCGCCGAACCAGCCCGCCTCGGACGCCTGCTCACGGGTCAGCACCCACGCGTCGGCCCCGAGCCGGTCGACCCAGCGAGCCTGAACGGCCGCCTCGGTTGCGGGCCGGACGTACAGCTGCCGCAGCCGTCCCTCACCCCCGACGAGTTGGACGTCCGCGATCAGGTCCTCGTGCTGCTCGATGGTCAGCCGTTGCTCGAGCGGCACGTCGACCATGCCGTGGTCACCGGTGATGATCAGCCGCGCCTCATCGGGCAACGCCGCCCGCAACGACTGGGCGAACCGGTCGATGCGGGCCAGTTCGCCGGCCCAGGCGGCGGACGCAACGCCGGCCCGGTGGCCGGCGTGGTCGAGGTTGCGGTCGTAGACGTAGACCAGGCTGCGTTCGCCGGCCTGCGCCGCCTGCACCGTCAACGCGACCCGGCGCTCTGCCCCGGCCTGCTCGGAGACGCCCAGAAAGTCCGCGCCGCGCAGCGCGCAGGTGGTCAGGCCGCTGCCCTGGAACCGCGCCGGTGTCACCGTCGCGCAGCGCACCCCCGCCTTGCTCAGCCGCTCGAACATGGTGAGCTGGGGTTGCACCTCCAGCCCGCTCAGGCCGCTCTGCCACAACAGCGCGTTGAGCAACCCGCCGCCGTAGCGGAACGTGTACCCCGCGACGCCGTGCTGCCCCGGTGTCAGCCCGGTGCCGAGGCTGGTGATCGAGGTGGCCGTCGTGCTCGGCACCCCGGCGGTGATCGGACGAGCCTGCGCCATCAAGGCGCACAGGAACGGGGCCTGGGCCTCGCGCCCCTCGAGCAGGTGCCAGCCCAGACCGTCCACCAGCAGCACCACGAACCGCTGCGCCGGGGGCAGCGTCAGCACGTTGTCGCGGCCGGGCAGGCCGAGCACGGTGGCGATGCTGGGCAGCAGGTCGGCGAGCGTCGACGCACCGTAGGCCGGGACGAGCGGTTGGGTCACCGACCACCGCCGCTGGCCACCTGCAGTGCGGTGGCGAACGACACCAGGCGGGCCACGTTGTCGGCACCGTCGGCCGCGGCGCTCATGCGCACGGTCAGATCATCGGCCGCGATCGTGCCCGAATAGCCGTGATCGGCGTCGCAGTCGGGGTCGCCGCAGTGGGCGGGCTCGATTTCGACCCGGGTGGCAGTGCCCCAGCCGACGCTGAGCCAGGTCTCGGTGGTCGCTGACCGGCGGCTGCCGTGCCGCTCGGGATGGGCCACCACGCGGGTCAGTGCGACCGAGGTGATCTTGTCGAGCCCCAGCGATTCGGTCGTCGACATGGCCTGGCCGGCCTCGCCAGGCGCGTCCGACTCATCGGTGTGGCCGACGATCAGCCGGGTGGGCGTGAGCACCAGCACCGACAGGTGCCGCTGGATCTCGTCCCGGGCGAAGGTGGCCTCATGATGGACGACATGGTGCAGCACCGGCTCACCGGCGGTGGCGAGGGCGACCGTTTCGGCGATCAGATCCGGAAAGTAGCCGCAGGCGTCGATGTCACGGCGCAGGTCGGCCGGCAGCGCGGGCGAGTTCACCGGTACATTTTGGCACGCGGCCCGGTGGCCCCCAACTCGAACGGTCGAGCGTGCGGACGGGGCCCGCCGAGCACTGCGGGGTGACGGGGCGCTAGCGTGTGGCGGGTGAGCACCAAGCCGTTCATCGCCGCCCGGGTCGAGGAGTTCTTCGACCGAAGGCTCGAAGCGCTGTTCCGGGCGCTGGGCTGGCGCGAACACGTGATCGCCTACCGCGGCTACGGAAGCTCAGGCTTCGTGCGGGTGCTGGCCCGGGTGGTGCTGGTGCCGCAATGGTCACGCAGCCAGCTGGGTCGAGCCACCAAGGAGTTCGTCAAGCGCCGCGGCTGGCGAAGCTTCTTCACCACCCCGTGCGTGCGGGCCAAGGTGACGCTGAGCCTGGGCGACCGCTCCGTCACGGTGACCGCCGACCGGGGCGGCTTTCTCGACCACCGCATCACCAGGCACGGCTTCGAGCCGGGGTGGCACACCGTGACCGCCCAGACCCAGGGCTCCAAGCCGGTCGACTGCGCCGTCCTGGTCGTGGACGACGAGGCCCGCTTCGGTCTGGTCTCCGACATCGACGACACAATCCTCACCACCTGGCTGCCGCGGCCGATGATCGCGGCCTGGAACAGCTTCGTCCGCGACGAGTCGAACCGGCAGTCGATCCCCGGCATGGCCCGGCTCTACCACCGCTTTCTGGACGCCCACCCGGGCGCCGCGATGATCTACCTCTCCACCGGCGCGTGGAACACCTACGACTTTCTGGACCGGTTCCTGCAGCAGCACCACTACCCGGCCGGGCCGCTGCTGCTCACCGACTGGGGGCCGACGAACACCGGCTGGTTCCGCTCGGGCATGCAGCACAAGCGCAACAACCTGCTGCGGCTGGCGGCCGACTTTCCGCACGTGCAGTGGCTGTTGGTCGGCGACGACGGTCAGCACGACCCCGAGATCTATGCCGAGTTCGCCCACACCCACCCTCAGCACGTGGCCGCGGTGGCGATCCGGCAGCTCTCCCCCACCGAGCAGGTGCTGGCGCACGGCACCAACATGCCGCTCGAAGAGCCGGACGAACTGACCGCCGACGACCTGTGGATCGAAGCCGCCGACGGCCGCGGCCTGGCCGCCCAACTCGGTGCGCTGCTGGACGAAGCGGACGCGTGAGCGTGTCCAACCGGCCCGAGCGCGGCGAAGCGGCCAGAATCGGCCTGAGGATCGGTACGAAGGAGTAACCCGCGGTGGTGGTGCGTCCCCCGTCCGACGATGACGTGATCGAACGCATCGTCGACATCGACATCTCCGACGAGATGGAGACGAGCTTTCTCGAGTACGCGTACTCGGTGATCTACAGCCGGGCCCTGCCCGATGCCCGCGACGGGCTCAAGCCGGTGCAACGCCGCATTCTGTACACGATGGACGACATGGGCATCCGCCCCGACCGTCCGCATGTGAAGTCGGCGCGGGTGGTCGGCCAGGTGATGGGCCTGCTGCACCCGCACGGCGACTCCGCGATCTACGACGCGCTGGTGCGGCTGGCGCAGCCGTGGGCGCAACGGCTGCCCCTGGTGGACGGGCACGGCAACTTCGGCTCCCTGGACGCCGGCCCGGCCGCGATGCGCTACACCGAGTGCAGGATGGCGTCGGCGGCCTCGGCGATGACCGCCGGGCTGAGCGAGGACACCGTCGACTTCAAGCCCAACTACGACGGCAAAGAAACCGAACCGGTGGTGCTGCCGGCGGCCTTTCCGAACCTGCTCGTCAACGGCTCGACCGGCATCGCGGTCGGCATGGCCACCAACATCCCACCGCACAACCTGATCGAGTGCGTCCAGGCCCTCAAGCACCTGATCGCGCACCCCGAGGCCGACACCGACGAGCTGATGCGCTTCGTGCCCGGCCCTGACCTGCCCACCGGCGGCAAGATCGTCGGGCTGGACGGGGTACGCGACGCCTACCTGAGCGGCCGCGGCAGCTTCCGCATTCGCGCCACCGCCCGCATCGAGCAGGTGCACGCGCGACGCAAGGGCATCGTGGTGACCGAGTTGCCGTACATGGTGGGCCCGGAGCGGGTGATCGAGCAGATCAAGACCATGGTGCAGGCCAAGAAGCTGACCGGCATCGCCGACGTGAAGGATCTGACCGACCTGGCCAACGGCACCCGGCTGGTGATCGAGGTCAAGAACGGCTTCAACCCCGAGGCGCTGCTCGAGCAGCTGTACAAACACACCAAGCTCGAGGACTCGTTCGGCATCAACGCGGTCGCCCTGGTGGAGGGCCAGCCGCGCACGCTCAGCCTGCGCGACATGCTCACCGTCTACCTCGACCACAAGCTCGACATCACCCTGCGGCGCACCAAGTTCCGGCGGGCCAGGGCCAACGACCGGTTGCATCTGGTCGAGGGCCTGCTGATCGCGATCGTCGACATCGACGACGTGATCGCCATCATTCGTTCCAGCGACGACGCCGCCACCGCGCGCACGCGGCTGATGGAGGCGTTCGAGCTGACCGAGATCCAGGCCACCTACATTCTCGACATGCAGTTGCGCCGGCTGACCCGCTTCTCGCGCATCGAGCTCGAAAAAGAGCAGGGCGAGCTGCTGGCCACCATTGCCGAACTGCAGGCGATCATCGACGACCCGGCCAGGCTGCGTGCGGTGGTCACCACCGAGCTGGACGAGGTGGCCCGCACCCACGGCACCCCGCGGCGCACCGTGCTGCTGGCCTCCGGCGGCGGGGCGGTGGCGGCGGCCAAGACGACGGCCGCGCCCCTGGAGATCGAGGACGTCCCGTGCTGGGTGCTGCTCTCATCTGCGGGCCTGCTCGCGCGCACCGACAACGACGAGCCGCTGCCCAGTGGTGGCGGACGGGCCGCGCACGACGTGATCGTCAGCACGTGCCGGTCGAGCGCCCGGGGAGAGTTCGGACTGCTGACCAGCCTGGGCCGGGTGATCCGCGGCCAGACCATCGACCTGCCGTCCGTGCCCGCCACCGCACAGGCACCCAACCTGCAGGGCGGCTCGCCCTCGGCCGAACTGTTCGGGCTGCAGCAGGGCGAGCGGGTGCTGGCTGTCACCAGCCTGGGCGAGCAGACCATCGGCTGGGCGCTTGGCACCGAGCGGGGGGTGGTGAAGCGGGTCAATCCCGAGTTGCTGGCCAAGGACTCCTGGGACATCATCCGGCTGGACGACGGCGACCGCGTCGTCGGGGCCGTCGAGCTGGCCCACGACCTGGACGAGCTGGTGTTCGTCACCTCCGACGCGCAGTTGCTGCATTTCGCCGTGGCGTCGGTTCGTCCGCAGGGTCGCGCGGGGGCCGGTATGGCGGGCGTCAAGCTGGCGGCCAAGGCGACGGCGGTGTTCTTCGGCGTCAGCCGGGTCGGGGACGCGGTGGTGGTGTCGGTGGCGGGCTCATCCGCCGCTCTGCCCGGCACGGACGCCGGCAGCGTCAAGGTCACCCCGTTCGGCGAATACCCGAGCAAGGGCCGCGGCACCGGCGGCGTGCGCTGCCAGCGATTCCTCAAGGGCGAGGACGTGCTGCAGCTGGCCTGGGTGGGGGCCACCCCGGCGGTGGCCGCGGCGGCGTCCGGGTCACCGATCGAGCTGCCGGCGATCGACCCCCGGCGCGACGCGTCCGGCACCTCGGTCGGCCAGCCGATCGCGGCCGTCTCGACCCGCTATCACCCCTGATTCGATCCAATTTCCATTCGTCATCCCGGCGTGCCGTCGTCCTCCCGGCCACTCGTCATCCCGGCGTGCCGGGATCTCCTCAGCCCGCCGTCATCATCCCAACCCCCCGTCATCCCGGCGAATGCCGGGATCTCCTCAGCCCGCCGTCATCATCCCAACCCCCCGTCATCCCGGCGAATGCCGGGACCTCCTCAGCCCGCCCACTCTCGGTTGCCCTGGTTCCGCGGCGTACGCTTCGACGTGGCAGATCCCGGCATTCGCCGGGATGACGACCACAGCGGCAATGACCAAACCCCCACCTGGGGCACGGCCGGCAGGGCCGCTGGCCATCCCGGTCCCCCGTCATCCCGGCGAATGCCGGGATCTCCTCAGCCCGCCGTCATCATCCCAACCCCCGTCATCCCGGCGAATGCCGGGATCTACTCAGCCCGCCCACTCTCGGTTGCGCTGGTTCCGCGGCGTACGCTTCGACGTGGCAGATCCCGGCATTCGCCGGGATGACGACTACAGCGGCAGTGACGAAACCCCCCACCTGGGGCACGGCCGGCAGGGCCGCTGGCCATCCCGGTCCCCCGTCATCCCGGCGAATGCCGGGATCTCCTCAGCCCGCCCACTCTCGGTTGCGCCAATTCCGCGGCGTACGCTTCGACGTGGCAGATCCCGGCATTCGCCGGGATGACGACCACAGCGGCAGTGACGAAACCCCCACCTGGGGCACGGCCGACAACGCCGCAGGCCATCCCGGTCCCCCGTCATCCCGGCGAATGCCGGGATCTCCCGCTGGCCTGCCGCTGTTCATCGCGGGTCTGTGAGGCTCAGACCACCTGGCTGAGTAATCCGCTGTCCACGTCGTAGACGAAACCCCCGACCTGGGCGCGACCGGCGATCAGCGGATGGTCGAGCAGCATCTGGACGCCACGACGCAGTTGCCCCTCCTGATCAGCATTGGCACCCACCGCCAGCTCCGATACATCAAGGCCGCTCGCCTCCGCCACCCGCTGCCGGATCACCTCATCATCACCGGACGCCATCGCGCACTTGGTGTGGGCGATCACCAGAATGCGGTTCACCCGCAGCAGGTTCACCGCCAGCACACAGCCGTTCAGGGCGTCCTGCGTCACATGGCCGCCCGGGGTGCGCAGTATCTTCGCCTCACCCAGCATCAACCCGAGCATCTCCAGCGGCTGCAGCCGCGAGTCCATGCACGTCACCACGGCGACACCCGCGTGGGCGTAGCCGTCGAAGTTGCGGGGGGCAGAGGTGGCGTACCGGCGATTCGCCTCAAGCAGGTCGTCGAACATGTGCACACCCTATTGAGATCGCTCTGGCGGCAGCCAATCCGGGCCGCTGCCTATACCGAAGTGATCGCCTCGGCGTAGCGGGCGGCCGCCCGGGTCCAGACCGGCCCGTCCGAGAACAGGCCGGGCAGCAGCGGGACCAGTGCCCGCGAGAAGTCCTCGCTGGCCTGCAGCGGCAACAGCGAAGGCAGGTTGTCGATCACGATCGCGTCCAGGGGCACGGCGTCGCTCCAGATCCGGCGCACCGGCTCCGGCCACGTGGTGTGCCGGTCGCTGACTGGCAACAGGTTGAGGTCCGAGGTGACGTCGGCGGTCACGTCCGCCAGCACCCGCAGCCGACGACCTTCCCGGTCGCGGTCGGCCTCGGTGAGAAACGGACGCATCGGCTGATCGGCGTGCACGCAGTGCACCAGTGCATCGTGAGCGACCAGCGCGTCCGAATCGAGGGTGCTGGTGTCGTCTCGGTCCCACCGCGACACCCCGACTCCGGCCAACCGCAACGCATCGGTGGCGCCCCGTCCGGCCCGGCCGTACGCGCCGGTGACGACGCAGGAGGCACCCGCCAGGTGGTGCGCCGCCCGCTCCAGTTGGGTGGTGAGACCCTCCAGCGTCATCGGCTGCAGCGGCGCCCGTAGGTCGCCGGCCAGTTGCAGAGCGGCCAGCGACGCGCCGACGAAACCGGCCCAGTAGCCGAACGCCACGACCCGGCGACCGTTGTCGTCGACCAGGTACTCCAGATCGAGCAGCTGCCCGCCACCTGCGGCGAAGCGCTGCAACAGCTCGTCGGCGCCGTGTTGGCCCTTGTAGGCGTGGGCGAAGTAGATGTGCCGGTGGCGCAGCTCTTCGGGGTCGTCCGGAAGTTCCTTGATGCCGACCACCACCACGTCCGGATCGGCGGTCACCCATGACCCGGCCGGCACGATCGGCAGCCCCAGCTCGGCGTACTGCTCGTCGGCGTAGACCCGTACCGGCGATGATTCGATAACCACGGCGATGCCCGCCCGGTGCAGTTCGGCCGCGCCCTTCGGGGTGATCGGCGTGCGCCGTTCGCTGGCCCGTTCTTCACACCGCAGCAACAAGGTTCCCGTCACCCGGCACAGCCTAACGCCGTCCTCCGCTTGCGACGCGCCGCCCACACCACCTATCCCAATCGCGTCTGAGCACGCACCTTCGACCCCGTCAAACGGCCAGCAACCGGGGGGACACGTCGCTAGTGTCGAGACCATCGCACGAGGAGGTGCATTCCCATGACGTCTCCGCTCGTCATCGGTGTGGACAGTTCCACCACCAGTACCAAGGCCATCGTCGTCGACGCCTCGGGCACCGTCCTGGCTCAGGGCAAGGCCGAGTTCGCGATGAGCACGCCGAAGGTCGACCACTACGAGCAGGATCCCCGGGACTGGTGGCGCAGCACCGACCGGGCGGTGGCCGAGGCCGTCGGCGCACTCACGCCCGACCAGCGGGGGCGGATCAGCCACCTGTGCGCCACGATCCAGCGGCAGAGTTTCGCACTGGTCGACGACGCCGGCGAACCGCTGCGTCCCGGCATTCTGTGGCTGGACGGACGCGCCGCCGAGCAGGTGCGGCGGTTCGGTACCGAGCACATCCATCAACTCACGGGCTTCCAGCCCGACGTCACCCCGTCGGTGTACAAGATCGCCTGGTTGAACGACCACGAGCCCGAGGTGCTGCAACGCGCGCACAAGGTGGTGGGCGTCCACGCTTACCTGGTGCACGCCATGACCGGCCGGTGGATCGATTCCGCTGCGGCGGCCGACAGCTTGGGGCTGTTCGACATGGCGAACCTGACCTGGTCGGACGAGATGCTCGGGCACGCCGGGCTGCGCGAGGAACAGCTGTGCGAACTGGTGCCGGCCGCGTCGGTGATCGGGCCGATCGACCCGGCCATCACCCGGGCCTGGGGCCTCGACCAGGAGGTGCAACTGGTCGCCGCGTGCGGCGACGGCCAGGCGGCCGCACTGGGCGTCGGCGCCATCGGCCTGGACGAGGCCTACCTCAACATGGGTACGGCGCTGGTGGCCGGCGTCCACTCCCCCGGCTACGAGCACGCGGACGTGTTCCGCACCGACGCGGCCGGCATTCCGGGCCAGTACGTGCTAGAGATCGTGCAGAACTCGGGGGCCTATCTGGCCGGCTGGTTCCGTGAGAAGCTGGGCGACCCCGCGCTGCAGGGGCGACCCGACCCCGCCTTGGACGAGGCCGCGGCCGCGGTCCGTCCGGGTTGTGGCGGGCTGGTCACGCTGCCGTACTGGAACGCCGTGCAGAGCCCGTTCTGGAATCCGATCGCGCACGGTGCCATCGTCGGGCTGGCCGGCTCGTACGGCCGGGCCGAGCTGTACCGCTCGACCCTGGAAGGGCTCAGCGTCGAGATGAGCCGCAATCTCGACGGCCTGCAGCGCACCACCGGCGTGCCGCTGACGCGAGTGACCGCCGTCGGTGGGGGTCAGCGTTCGCCCTTGTGGCGGCGCATCATGACCGACGCGATCGGACTGCCCCTGACCGAAAGCCCGACCGAGGAGGTGTCGGCGATGGGCGCGGCGGTGATGGCGATGGCGGCCACCGACCAGTACGCCTCGCTGCAGGACGCCGCCAAGGCGATGGCCGAGCACGGCGCGACCACCGAACCCGACGAGACGACGCACCGCATCTACCAGGAGCTGGGCGAGATCCAGGCCGGTACCTACCACGCGCTGAAGGACACCTTCGACCGCCAGTACGAGTTCGCCCGCCAGCATCCGCTGCACTGAGGACTGCGATCAGCGTGGACTCAGCCCGGATCCGCTGGATCCGCGCTAGGCGTCGATCCGCTCGGCGTCGAGGGCGTACGCGCCGGCCACGATGAACTCCTTGCGCGGAGCCACGTCGTTGCCCATCAGTTTCTCGAAGGTGACCAGGGCCAGCTCAAGCGATTCACCCTCGTCGACGGTGATGCGGCGCAGGGTGCGATGCCGGGGGTCCATGGTGGTCTCTTTGAGCTGGTCGGCGTCCATCTCACCCAGGCCCTTGTACCGCTGAGGTTCCTTGAAGCCGACGCCACGCTTGGTCAGCTCGGCCAGCTTTCGCTGGTACTCGGCCTCGCTGTAGGTGTAGAGGTAGCGATCCTGGCCCTTGCGAGGATTGGTGAGCTCGAACCGGTGCAGCGGTGGCACCGCGGTGAACACCCGGCCGGCCTCGACCATCGGCCGCATGTACTTGAAGAGCAACGTGGCCAGCAGGGTGCGAATGTGCGCACCGTCGGAATCGGCGTCGGCCATGAAGATGACCTTGCCGTAGCGGGCCTGCTCGAGATCGAAGGTGCGGCCCGACCCGGCGCCGACCACCTGAATGATCGAGGCGCACTCGGCGTTCTTGAGCATGTCGCCCACGCTGGCGCGCTGCACGTTCAGGATCTTGCCCCGAATCGGCAACAGCGCCTGAAACTCGGAGTTGCGGGCCAGTTTGGCGGTGCCCATGGCCGAATCGCCCTCGACGATGAACAGTTCGGTGCGCTCGGCGTCGGTGCTGCGGCAGTCGGCCAACTTGGCGGGGAGGGTGCTCGATTCGAGCGCGTTCTTGCGGCGCTGGTTCTCTTTGTGCGCGCGGGCCGCCACCCGGGTGCGCGAGGCCGAGACGACCTTCTCCATCACTGCGCGGGCCTGCGGACGCTGCGCCGCCCGGGTCGAGGTGAGAAAGTCGCCCAGTTCGCGCTCGACCACCTTGGCCACCAGCCGGGTGACCGGCGGCGTACCCAGGACCTCTTTGGTCTGCCCCTCGAACTGCGGCTCGGCCAGCCGGACGGTGACCACCGCCGTCATGCCTTCGAGAATGTCGTCCTTGAGCACCTCGTCGCCGGCCTTGAGCAGCCGGGTGCCTTCCAGCGACTTGGCGAACGCGCGCACCAGGCCCCGCTCGAACCCCTGCACGTGCGTGCCGCCCTTGGGGGTGGCGATGATGTTGACAAACGACTGCACGGTGGTGTCGTAGCCGGCCCCCCAGCGCAGCGCGATGTCGACGTCGAGGGTGCGGTCGACGTCGGTGGGGGGTCATGGCCCCGTCCGCATCGAGCATCGGCACGGTCTCGGTGAACGAGTCGCTGCCGCGCAGCCGCAGCACCTCGGTGACCGGCGCGTCCGACGCCAGGAACTCGCAGAACTCCGAGATGCCGCCGTCGTGCTGAAACACCTCGCTTCTCGGTTCGGACGACCGCGCGTCGCTCACCGCCAGCTTCAACCCGGGTACCAGAAAGCTGGTCTGCCGGGCGCGCGCCAGCAGCGAGGACCACGACAGCTGAGCATCGGGCAGAAAGATCTGCCGGTCCGGCCAGTAGCGGACGCGGGTGCCGGTGCGTCCGCGCGCAGCCCGGCCGACCTTGGCGAGCTTGGCGCCGGGGGTGAAGGGGGCGTCCGGCCCCGCACCGGCGAAGCTGCCGGGCACCCCGCGGCGGAATGACAGGCCCCAGGTCGCACTGTTGCGGTCGACCTCGACGTCGAGCCGCGACGACAACGCGTTGACCACGGACGCGCCCACGCCGTGCAGGCCGCCGGTCGCGTTGTACGAACCGGCGCCGAACTTGCCCCCGGCGTGGAGCTTGGTGAACACCACCTCGACCCCGGACAGCCCGGTGCGCGGTTCGAGGTCGACCGGAATGCCCCGCCCCACGTCGTGCACCTCGATGCTGCCGTCGGTGTGCAGCGCAACGTCGATGGTGGTTCCGAAGCCGCCCAGCGCCTCGTCCACCGCGTTGTCGATGATCTCCCACAAACAGTGCATCAGCCCGCGGGTGTCAGTGGAGCCGATGTACATGGCGGGGCGTTTGCGCACCGCTTCGAGGCCCTCGAGCACGAGCAGGTGGCGTGCCTCGTAGTCGCGTCCCTCGGCCGCCGGCTTGCCTTTGATCGTCACGCGAGCAGGCTAGCGCCACGCTCTGACACGATCGGGGATCTCGGTGAGCGCTGCGTCGGCGGGGCCTGGTGAATCAGAACTGCAGGGACCCACTGTTCATCGATGGTCCTCGGTGATCACAGGGTGGCTGTGCCGTGGAACAGCGTGGTTGTGGCGCCACCGACCCAGACAGTTCCGTCAGGGTCGGCGGTGACGCTGATGTCGCCGGCTCGGCCGAGCCGGCGACCCTGCGCCACCCGGTAGCTGCGGGCAGCCCGGCCGGTGCTGGTCAGCCACTGCCCGACCGAGGCGTTCATCGATCCGCAGACCGGGTCTTCAGCCACCCCGACGCCGGGTGCGAAGCTGCGGATCTCGAAGTCGAACCGCGATCCTGGCGGGTAGGCGCCGATGGCGCCGACCATCGCGTCTGGGACCTGCGCCAGGTCGGGTTCGAGGTCGAGCACGTCCTGGGCGGTGGCGAGCTGCAGCACGGCCCACCCGGGCCCGTTGTCGACCCACTGGTGAGCGAGCACCCGGTCCGGGTTGACGCCGAAGGCCTCGATGATCCGGTGCAAGTAGCCCGGCTCGATGTCGCCGGTACGGACCATCGGCGGCGCCGCAAACGATAAGAATGCATCGTCGCGGCGAACCATGATCAGACCCGCCGGGCATTCCTGCACGATCAACTGGGGATCAGTCGGCTGGCCGCCCTCACCCAGCCATGCGTGCGCGGTGCCCAGGGTGGGGTGCCCGGCGAACGGCAGTTCACCGCCGGGGGTGAAGATCCGGACGCGGTAGTCGGCCTCCTCGGTGGTGGGGCGCAACACGAACGTCGTCTCGGACAGGTTGGTCCAGCGGGCCACCCGCGCCATCTGCTCGGCGTCGAGGTCGTCAGCGTCGAAAATCACCGCCACCGGGTTGCCCAGTTACCGTTCTGCGGAGAACACGTCGACCTGGGCGAACGGGCATGAAGCAGGCACGGGCAACCCTTCCAGTGGCGTCATCGCAGGCTACCGGGCCCGCCGGATTCGGTGCGTGACCCAAGAGGACGCTCGTCCGACGGCGCGGCGTGGCGGCCCTCGAAGGCACGTGATCTCGCACACTGCGGACACGCGTCGCCCCCGGTCGCCGGCAGCGTCGGTACTCGGGGGTAGTCTCGCGGCACGGAACAATCCGGCCCCGCAGAGAGTTGACATTGGTAGACTCAACCAGAAACAGGGAGGAAACCCGCATGACGACGACAGCGGTGGAGGAGCTGACCGCAGCGGATCGCTGCGATCGCTGCGGTGCGCAGGCCTACCTTCGGGTGGTTCTGAACTCCGGCGAGCTGCTCTTCTGTGCACACCATGCCAAGGCCCATTCGGACCGCATCAAGCAGGTGGCACTGACCATTCAGGACGAAACCGGCAAGCTCAACTGACGACATCGCCGAACGCCCCGGACGCTTCGTCCGGGGCGTTCGGCGTGTCCGAGCGGGAATCGGGGACGGTTCCTGATTCCTGCTCACCGATGGCGACCGATCGGCCGCGAGCTTCCGGAGGCACGTTAAGCAGCACGAAGCAGCCGTCCCCAGTCGCGGCTCAGGCCCGCAGGGCGAGCACCGCGTAGGCCGCGAGCCAGTGTTCGACCATCCAGTCGCTGCCGCTGACGAACGGGAGGGCGGCGTCCAGGTGCGCCTGGGCGGCTCGCTGCAGCACCAGCGAGTCGCCGAGGTGCCGCTGCAACCCGCGCAGGCAGGCGGCCCGGTGCAGGTTGAGCCCGTGCAGGTGGGCGGCCTGCCCGTCGGTGGAGTCGATGCCGGTGACCGGCTGCAGCAGGCTGCGCGCCCGGCCAGCCACCAGATCGGGCAGCGCGATGTCGAGCCACAACCCGAAGGTCCCGGACGGCAGCACCAAGCTCATCAGCTCGGCCTCGGCCAGCGCGGGCGAGAGAAAGTCGTTGCCGCCGGGTTCCCAGTCGGCCGGGTAGTCACGATCGTTGCCGTACCAACGCCGGGCCGCGGACGTGATCGCGTCCGCCAACTCGACATCGCCTCCGGCCGCCAGGCGCTGCGCCCACGGCCACGCGCGAACCAGCGCAAAGGCGGTGTTCAGGTGGGTGCCCTGCCGATTGGGCAGTGCCGAGCGCGGCAGCCAGGCGACGAACGCACCGGTCACCGAGGCGGCCAGCGCGTCCAGAGGGGCCGACCACCTCGAGCCGACAGCTGCGTCCGCGAGGGCGAGCACCCACCCCCACCCGTAGGGGCGCTCAAAGCCGGGATGCTGCTCGAGGTAGCTGCGCTCGGCGTCCAGATTCGCCGTCGTCAGGTGCTCATCGAGCACCTGCTCGGCGTCCGCACGGGCGGCGTCCGGCAGATCGGGCAGCAGGGTCAACAGCGCCCAGTGCATCTCGACGGCCGAATGCCAGTCGTAACAGCCGTAGAAGGCGGGATGGATGGCACGCGGAGTCGGGGTGTCGTCGGGACCGGTCATCACATGGCGCGGCGCGTTCGGATACTCCCTGCGTACCGCCCCGGCGATGGTGGCGGCAAAGGCCGGCGCGAGGTGTGTCAGGCTGCTCACAACGATGCTGCGCCGAGCGTGCCGCGAATGCTCGCGATCCGGCCCAGCTCGTCGAAGTCGACCGCGAGCACGTCCGAGCCCAGATGCACCTTCAGTTGACGCTCGTCGCCGACCACGCGCAGGTTGTGCACAGCGGCGTAGGTGAGCACCTGCGAGCGGGCGTAGCCGGGCAGCAGCGTGGCGGCGTCGAGAATGCGGCGGGGAAAGGTGACCGCCTCGGCGCTCGGACGGGGCACCGCCGGATCGGTGATGCCGAAGTAGGCCAGGCCGGCCCCGTAGTCCGCGGAGTAGAACGCCGTAGCGCCGGGCCAGCGGTGCCGCCAGCAGTGCGATGCTGGCACCCGCTCCCAGACCCGTGTCGATCACGCCGGCGACGCCGAACTCAGGCTGCCCCAGTTCCCACAGCCCCCACTGCTGAGCAGTCTCGGCGACCCGCCGCACCGGGGCGATGGCGGGCACGTCGGCCGAGAAGCCCGGGTTGCCCCACGACCACAGCCAGGTGTTGTTGCTCTTCGACACCGTGCCCAGCAACACCACCCGCAGCGGACGGCCGGCGATGGTGAGCGTGCCCGCGGCGATGTCGGCCTCGTAGGGCCCGTTCAGGTCGACGACCCGGGCCAGCGCCTCCTGTGCCTCCATCGCGACCGGCAGGTGGGCGGCCACGGCTGCGTTGAGACGCTCATGGTTCTGTTCGGGCATGGCCGACAGGATAGTCCGCGCGGCGAACCGATCCCGTCCGAAGGGCAATACTGCCCTCCTGGGCAAACCGGCCGCATGCTGTCAGGCTGAACCGGTGAGCACCATCGAGTCAGTGCGTGGCGACATCACCACCCAAACCACGGACGCGATCGTCAACGCCGCCAACTCCGGTCTGCTGGGCGGAGGTGGCGTGGACGGCGCCATCCACGCGGCGGCCGGTCCGCGGCTGCTCGAGGCCTGCCGGGTCGTCCGCCGCACCACGTGGCCGGACGGGCTTCCGGTCGGCGAGGCAGTGGCGACCGAGGCGTTCGGGCTGCCCTGCCGCTGGGTGATCCACACGGTGGGTCCCAATCGTCATCGGGGGCAGACCGACCCGGCACTATTGGCGTCCTGCTTCACGCGCAGCCTGGACGTGGCTGTCGAACTGGGCGCCCGCAGCATCGCCTTTCCCGCGATCAGTGCCGGCGTGTACGGCTGGGAGCCGGTGGACGTTGCCCGGATCGCCGTCCAGGCCGTGCGGTCGCACCCCGCGTCCGGCATCGACCTGGTGCGATTCGTGCTGTTCGGCGACAACCTGTATCGGGTCTTCGAGTCGGCGCTCGAAGGTTGACGGGTCGCTGACTGACGCAGACCCTGTCCGCAGTTCGGGCCGGTGACCTGGCAGCACCCACGCTCCCCCGCTGCGCGGCGCCCGGACGGCGCTCGCCAGCCACATACCGGTGGCGACGCTCGGCACACTCGCGGTCCGCGATGCGTATTACCGGGGCGCCAGGACGTTCCTTGACGTGCATCCGAGCCACTCACTCTCTGGAGGACACCATGAACGACCCTCTCACCGCGTCCCGACGCTCACTGCTGGTCGGCGGCGGCCTCGGCGCGGCTGCCCTGCTCAACATGAGCGGCGCGACCCTCGCGAATGCTGCGCCCGCGGCCTTCATTGCTCCGGGTCACAGCTCCGGCGGGGTCGATTGGTGGCTGATGCTTGACGGCATCGCCGGCGAGTCGACCGACCGTGATCATCCGCACCAGATCGACGTGCGGGCGATGGACTGGCAGGCCGTGCAGAAGGCCACCAGCCCGTCCGGGTCAAGCAGCAAAGACATCTCGCTGGCGTTCGACACCAGCGCAGCGTCGCCGGTGATACTCAAGAAGTGCGCCCAGGGATCTGTCGTGCGCACCGCGCGAATCAGCGGCCGCAAGTCCGGCGAGGGCCAGCGAGATTACCTGTGGTGGGACTTCACCGACGTGCGGTTCAGGTCGTACGACGTCGCGTTCACCGATGGTGCCCCGCTGGACGTGGTCACCTTCTCGTTCACTCAGGTGACCATGACCTACCGACCGCAGGACGCCAAGGGTGGCCTCGGCACGCCCATCACGGTGACCTGGAACGTCAAGACCGACAAAGTGAGTTGACCAACACCCGGAGTGGTCAGGCCTGGTGCCGTGGCCAGTCGGACCGCAGCGCTTGCTGCTCGTGGCTCATGACGAGCGGCCTTTTGGGTCCGCCTGCGCTCTACGTGAGCAGGAATGCGGAACCGTCCCCGATTCCTGCTCACCGACGTCCAGCGTGAGCAGGAATGCGGAACCGTCCCCGATTCCTGCTCACCGGCGCCGACGTGAGCAGGAATGCGGAACCGTCCCCGATTACTGCTCACCCGCGCTCTCAGTAGGCAGGCTGCGGCAGAGCGCTGATCAGGATCGCCGCGTTGAGCACGATGAGCAGTGCGACGCCGAGCGCGATCCATGCCCAGCGGGCGATCGTGCGACCCCTGAGTTTCAGCGCCAGCGCCACCGCTGATCCCGCCGCCGTCGCCCACGCCAGCCCGGCCAGCCAGACCCGCTCGACGTAGGTGTGCGTCATCGCTTGGGTGCCGCCATCGGGAGCGGGCAGCGTGTAGTGGTCGACCGATCGTCCGGTCAGCAGGTAACCCGACAGCAGGCTCGCCACCAGCGCGAGCGCCAGCAGCGCGGTGGGCACCCAGGTGGGCTGCTCCACCGGTGCGGACGAGCCGGTCACCGGTCAGTCGAGATAGTCACGGAGAACCTGCGAGCGGGACGGATGCCGCAGCTTGCTCATCGTCTTGGACTCGATCTGGCGGATGCGTTCGCGGGTGACGCCGTACACCTTGCCGATCTCGTCCAGCGTCTTGGGCTGGCCGTCGGTGAGCCCGAACCGCATGCTCACCACGCCGGCCTCACGCTCGGACAGGGTGTCGAGCACGTCGTGCAGTTGCTCCTGCAGCAGGGTGAAGTTCACCGCTTCCGCCGGTACGACCGCCTCGGAGTCCTCGATCAGGTCGCCGAACTCCGAATCGCCGTCCTCGCCGAGAGGGGTGTGCAGCGAGATCGGCTCACGACCGTACTTCTGCACCTCGACGACCTTCTCGGGGGTCATGTCGAGCTCTTTGGCCAGCTCTTCGGGCGTGGGTTCGCGACCCAGATCCTGCAGCATCTGCCGCTGGACGCGGGCGAGCTTGTTGATCACCTCGACCATGTGCACCGGGATGCGAATCGTGCGGGCCTGGTCGGCCATGGCGCGGGTGATCGCCTGCTTGATCCACCAGGTCGCATACGTGCTGAACTTGTAGCCCTTGGTGTAGTCGAACTTCTCGACCGCACGGATCAGGCCGAGGTTGCCCTCTTGGATCAGGTCCAGAAACAGCATGCCGCGGCCGGTGTAGCGCTTGGCCAGCGACACCACCAGGCGCAGGTTGGCCTCCAGCAGGTGGTTCTTGGCGCGCCGACCGTCCTCGGAGATCCACTGGTAGTCGTCGGCATCGGCGGACGACAGGGAGCGACCGATGTTGATCGACTCCTCGGCGAACAGGCCCGCCTCGATGCGCTTGGCGAGAGTGACCTCTTGCTCGGCGTTCAGCAGGGCGACCTTGCCGATCTGCTTGAGGTAGTCCTTGACCGGGTCGGCGGTGGCGCCCGCCACCATCACCTGCTGTTCGGGCTCGTCGGCGTCGTCGGCGTCCGAGACGATGAACCCCTGGTCTTCGGTCAACTCCTTCTCGACGACCGCCTCTTTGGCCTCTTCGAAGGTGGAGTCGTCCACGTCGTCCAGCGAACGGCGCTTGCCGCCGACCGTCAGCACGACGTCGTCGCCTTCGCGGGCGAACTTGACGTCGACGGCTTCGGGGCTGAGCACGACCTCCTCCAGCGTCGGCTCTTCGAGTGCAACCGCGACCTCGAGGTCTTCGGTGACAACGTCAACGTCGGCGCCTCCCTCGACTGCGTCGGTTTCCGGCTTGGCCGGCACCGCGACGGCGGCGGGCTTGCGGCCACGCCCGGTGGCTGGCTGCTTCGCTGCGGTGCGGGGACGGCGGGGGGTTGGGGTTGCAGCCTCGTCCGATACGGTTTCAGCCTTGGCTGCTGCGGTGGAGCGTGGTGACACAAGTAGCCTCTCGGATTCTTGGTTTTGGGCGCACGCCACAGGGGGGTTGTCAATGGCTGGCGCCTCGATCATTGTTGCACGCAGGTCCGAACAAACCAAACGGCCTTCTGCCCGTGTCATGGGCGGGTCTCGCGCTGCGCGGTGCGGGCGGCCCGGCTAACCTCGGCGCCATGTCGGAACCGCCTCGTGCCCAGGCCCGTCCCACCGTCCGCAGCCATCATGGGGACGACTTCGTTGACGACTTCGCCTGGATGAGCGACAAGCAGTCCGAGCAGTTCCTGGCGCACCTGGCGGCCGAGAACGCCTACACGGCGGCGCGTACGGCGCATCTGAGCAGCCTGCGCGAGGAGCTGTACAACGACATCAGCAGCCGCACCCGGCAGACCGATCTGAGCGTGCCGACCTTCGTCCGGCACACCGACGGGTCGGCCTGGTGGTACTACAGCCGGTCCGTCGAGGGCCTCGACTACTCCATCCACTGCCGGCTGCCCGCCACTAGCGCCGATCGCATTCCGGAGGTGACCACGCCGCCGCCCGGCGAGCAGGTCGTGCTGGACGAGAACGAACTCGCCCAGGGCCAGAGCTTCTTCGCGCTGGGGCTCTGCGACGTGTCCCCGGACGGCCGTCGGCTGGCCTGGAGCGAAGACCTGCGCGGCGATGAACGCTACCGGCTGCGGGTGATCGACCTGGCCGGGCGGACGCCGCTGCCGGCGCCCGAGCTGCCGGTGGCGGGCGGCGGCTGCTGGTGCGGCGACGACCGGCTGATCTACCTCACCGTGGACGACGCCTGGCGGCCCGACCAGGTGTGGCTGCACACGCTGCGCTCTTCGCCGCAGATGCCGGCGACCGGCGACACCCTGCTGCTGCACGAGCCGGACGAGCGGTTCTGGCTGGGAGTGGAGGAGTCGCGCGATCGGTCGCGGGTGCTGATCGCGTCCGAGAGCAAGCAGACCTGCGAGTACCGGCTGCTGGAGGTGGCCGACCCCGACGCGACTGCACGGCTGGTCGCGCCCCGCCGGGAAGGTCTGGAGTACAGCGTCGAGGTCGGCACCGACGCGCTGTACGTTGTGCACAACGCCGGGGCACCGGAGTTCGCGCTGGCGTCCGCGCCGTTCGACGCCGCCAGCCCCGCCGACTGGACGCCGCTGGTGCCCGAGCGTGCGGGCGTCCGGCTGATCGGGGTCAGCGCCTACGCCGACTACCTGGTGCTCAGCTCCCATGCCAACGCGCTGCCCCTGATCGAGGTGCTGACCCGGACGGCGTCCGGCGGATGGAGCGCGCCGGTGCCCATCCCGTTCGACGAACCGCTGTACAGCGCGGCCGCGCTGTCGGCGGACGACCCGCACACCGACCGGATCCGGCTCGTTCACGAGTCGTTGGTCACACCGCGCCGGCTCGACGAACTGCGGCTCGACACCGGCGAGCGACGCACGCTCAAGCAGAGCGAGGTGCTCGATCACCCGGTGCATGGCCGCTACAACCCCGGCGCCTTCGTGCAGCGCCGCGAATGGGCCACCGCACCGGACGGAACCCGGGTGCCGCTGTCGATCGTGCACCGCGCCGACCTGGTGCTGGACGGCTCCGCGCCCGCCCTGCTCTACGGTTACGGAGCCTACGAGGCCGCGATGATGCCGTGGTTCTCGATCCCCCGGCTCAGCCTGCTCGACCGCGGCTTCGTCTGGGCGATCGCGCACGTGCGCGGCGGCGGCGAACTGGGCCGGTCCTGGTACGAACAGGGCAGGCTGCTGGCCAAACCGAACACCTTCACCGACTTCGTCGCCTGCGCCCGCCACCTGACGCAGGGGGGCTGGACGTCCCCCGACCGGCTGGCCGCCCAGGGCGGTTCGGCCGGCGGGCTGACGGTGGGCGCAGCGGTCAACCTGGCCCCGGACGCCTTTCGCGCCGTCCACGCCGACGTGCCCTTCGTGGACGCGCTGACCACGATGCTCAACCCGGAGTTGCCGCTGACCGTCACCGAATGGGAGGAGTGGGGCGATCCGCTGCATGACGCCCAGGCCTACCGGTGCATGAAGGCCTACGCCCCGTACGAGAACGTCCGGCCCGGCCGATACCCGTCCGTTCTGGCCACCACCAGCCTCAACGACACCCGGGTCGAGGTGACCGAACCCGCCAAGTGGGTTGCCCAACTGCGACGTATCGTGGAGGGCGACACCGATCGTCCGATCCTGCTGCGCACCGAAATGGTGGCCGGACACGGGGGCGTCTCGGGTCGCTACCAGGCCTGGCGCGACCTGGCCTTCGAGTTGGCCTGGATCATCGATCAGGTGGTTGCGCGCGCCTGATACCCCCCGCGGTCGAACCCCGGGTACGACTGTGGTCTTGGTTTGCGCGCGGGGGTGCGCTCAGGGTTCATCAAGGGCGAACACGCGAAGATCTGGCCCGCTCGCTGCGTTGTACTGGTCACGGAGCGAAAGGAACCACATGATCTCGACTGCGCACCGGATTCGGAGCACCGACGGAATCGACGGCAAGGACGCGGTAGGTCTGTACCTCGATGGCATCGCCAAGACGGCCCTGCTGACCGCTGAAGAAGAAGTCATTCTGGCCAAGCGGATCGAGTCCGGGCTGTACGCCAAGGCCGTGCTCGCCGGCACCGAATCCCCGGCCCGCGTTGCGTGCACCACCGCCGAACTCGAACAGATCGAGGCTGAGGGCGACGCCGCGCTGCAGCGCTTCATCACCGCCAACCTGCGCCTGGTGGTTTCGGTCGCCCGCAAGTACGGCCGCGCGCAGATGCCGCTGCTCGACCTGGTGCAGGAGGGCAACACCGGCCTCATCCGCGCCGTCGAGAAGTTCGACTACAGCAAGGGCTTCAAGTTCTCGACCTACGCCACCTGGTGGGTGCGGCAGTCGATCTCGCGCGGCATCGCTCAGCAGGGCCGCATCGTCCGGCTGCCGGTGCATGTGGCCGAGCAGGTCAACCAGGTCTCTGCCGTCCGCCGCACCCTGGAGCGCCGCCTGGGACGCGAGCCCGAACTGATCGAGATCGCGGACGAACTGGGCCTGAAGGAGGAGCAGGTGATCGACCTGCTGCGGCTGGCCCGTGACCACGTCAGTCTCGACGCGCCGGTCGAAGAGGACGGCGACACCGCCCTGGGTGATCTGCTGGCCCGCGAGATGTCCCCCGGCCCGGACGAGATGGTGCTGGACGCCGAGGACCGGGCCCGCCTGGACGGCATGCTGTCGTCCCTGGACGATCGCTCCGCCGACGTCGTCCGCCGCCGCTATGGCCTGCTGGACGGCCGCCAGGCCAAGCTGGCCGACATCGCCGCCGTTTGGGGCATCACCGCCGAGCGCGTCCGCCAGATCGAACGGCACGCCATCGCCAAGCTCCGCAGCGCGCACGACCTGGCCGCCTGATCGACCGCAAACGAAGGCCCGCCCCACGTGGGGCGGGCCTTCTGCTGTGCTCGGGTGCGGGCGCCCTCACTGGTCCGGGATTCTGAGATCACCCGTGGGGGTGCGTCAGAACCTCGGCGTGTCGCCGGGTGCGGGTTGCGCTGGTGTCAGGTTCTCAGAATCAACCGTGGACACCCCCCGAGAACTGAGCCGTGCTCCGGGCCTGGACCGGACGCGTAGGGTGTGCGCATGGCAGGCAGTGACGCCCCGGCGATGCAGCCGGGCGACGACCCGCTGCAGCACGGGCGCACGCTGGAGCAACTGCACGACACCTTCGTCAGCACCGGCACGATCGGGCCGGCGCTGCGTCCGCTGGTGTCCGATTCGTGGCAGCGCAGCATGAGCAGCGGCATCGATCCGGAACGCTCACTGGCCCGGCTGGGGCTCGACGACGAGGGCGTGCAGGAGGCGCGCACGTCCCACCCGTTGGCGGTTGTCATGCCGGTGATCCGGCGCCTGCTGGTGGACGAGGCCGCCGAGGCGGGCCTGCTGGTCGCGGTCAGCGACGCGGCCGGGCGACTGCTGTGGGTCGAGGGCGATTCGACGCTGCGCTCCCGCGCCGAGGCCATGCACTTTCTGCCCGGCGCCGACTGGAGCGAGTCGTCCGCAGGTACCAACGCGCCGGGTACTGCACTCGCACTGGGCCGGCCGGTGCAGATCTTCGGCCCCGAGCATCTGCTGCGTCCGGTGACTCCGTGGAGTTGCTCGGCAGCACCGATCCGCGAACCCGACACCGGCGCCGTCCTCGGGGTGCTCGACCTGACCGGCGGCCCCGAAGTGGCCGCCCCCACCGCGTTGGCTCTGGTGCGGGCCACGGTCGCCGCCGTCGAGGCCGAGTTGCGGCTGCACCGGTTGCTCGGGACGGCCCCGGGCCCAGCCCTGCAGCACGGGATCCACCCCAGGCTCGAGGTGCTCGGACGCCGCAGCGCCCACCTGACCTATCGCGGCACGTCCGCCGATCTGAGCCTGCGGCACAGCGAGATCGTGCTGCTGCTGGCGCTGCGTCCCGACGGCCTCACCGGCGCCGAGCTGGCCGTCGAACTCAGTGACGACGACCAGTCCCTGGTCACCGTGCGCGCCGAGCTCTCGCGGCTGCGGGCCCAGCTGGCGCCGGTCAACCTGGGCTCCAAGCCGTACCGGCTGCCCCGGGTCACCTCTGATGTGGCCGAGGTGTCGGCCGATCTGGACGGGGCGCGGCTGCGGGCGGCGATCGCCCGGTACCGGGGCCCGGTGCTACCCACGTCGCAGGCGCCGGGGGTGACCCGGATCCGCGACGATCTGCACCGGCGACTGCGTGGACGGCTGCTGGCCGGCACCGATCCCGATGCTCTGCTGGCCTTCGCCGACACCCCGTTCGGGCGTGATGATCTGGCGGTGTGGTCGCGGGCACTGGCGGTGCTGCCGCCGAGTTCGCCACGGCGTCCGGAGGTCATCGCGCGCCTGCGGGCACTCGACCTGGCCCTGCGCTGACGGCACGGCTGCAACCTCGGCGCAACGTGGGCCGTCCTAACCTTCGGCACACGTGGCCGGAGGGGCGGGCCGCGTCCACATCGGCCAGACGAGGGAGTCGCCAGATGACCGTGTACGCAGCACCCAACACCGAGGGATCCGTCGCCAGCTTCAAGCCGCGCTACGACCACTGGATCGGCGGCGACTGGGTTCGTCCCGTGAAGGGCCAGTACTTCGAGAACCCGTCGCCGGTCACCGGCCGCACGTTCACCGAGGTGGCCAGGGGCACCGCCGAAGACATCGACGCGGCCCTGGACGCCGCCCACGCCGCCGCACCCGCCTGGGGCAGGACCAGCGCGACCGACCGGGCGAACGTGCTGCTGAAGATCGCCGACCGCATGGAGGCGAACCTCGAGATGCTGGCCGTCGCCGAGACCTGGGACAACGGCAAGGCCGTCCGCGAGACCCTCGCCGCCGACTTGCCGCTGGCCGTCGACCACTTCCGCTACTTCGCCGGCGTGCTGCGCGCCCAGGAGGGCACCATCTCGCAGATCGACGCCGACACCGTCGCCTACCACTTCCACGAGCCGCTGGGCGTGGTCGGGCAGATCATTCCATGGAACTTCCCGCTGCTGATGGCCACCTGGAAGCTGGCGCCCGCGCTGGCCGCCGGCAACGCGGTCGTCCTGAAGCCGGCCGAACAGACCCCCGCGTCGATCCTGATGCTGATGGAACTGATCGCCGACCTGCTGCCCCCCGGCGTGCTCAACGTGGTGAACGGCTTCGGCTTCGAGGCCGGCAAGCCGCTGGCGTCGTCCAGCCGGATCGCCAAGATCGCCTTCACCGGCGAAACCACCACCGGTCGGCTGATCATGCAGTACGCCAGCCAGAACCTGATTCCGGTCACCCTCGAACTGGGCGGCAAGAGCCCCAACATCTTCTTCGAGGACGTCGCGCTCAAAGATGACGCCTTCTACGACAAGGCGCTCGAGGGCTTCACGATGTTCGCCCTCAACCAGGGCGAGGTGTGCACCTGCCCCAGCCGGGCGCTGATCCAGAACTCGATCAAGGACTCGTTCCTCGAGGCGGCCACCGCGCGGGTGCAGCAGATCCAGCAGGGCAACCCGCTCGACACCACCACGATGATGGGCGCGCAGGCCAGCAACGACCAGTTGGAGAAGATCCTCAGCTACATCGACATCGGCACCAAGGAGGGCGCGAAGATCGTCACCGGCGGCGAGCGGGTCGACCTCGGCGGCGACCTGTCCGATGGCTATTACGTGGCACCGACGATCTTCACCGGCACCAACAAGATGCGCATCTTCCAGGAAGAGATCTTCGGCCCGGTGGTCGCGGTGACCGGCTTCGACGACTACGACGACGCCATCTCGATCGCCAACGACACCCTGTACGGGCTGGGCTCAGGGGTGTGGTCGCGCGACATCAACACCGCCTACCGGGCCGGTCGCGACATTCAGGCCGGACGGGTCTGGACGAACTGTTACCACGCCTACCCGGCGCATGCGGCGTTCGGTGGCTACAAGGGCTCGGGCATCGGCCGCGAGACCCACGCGATGATGCTCGACCACTATCAGCAGACCAAGAACCTGCTGGTGTCGTACTCCCCCGACAAGCTGGGCTTCTTCTGATGCCTGCGCCACGGCGATGACCGTGCGACGTGTGGACGTCACCGACCAGGCGGCGGCGATGATCCGCCGCCTGGTCGGCGAGCACGGCCCGGTGATGTTCCACCAGTCGGGTGGCTGCTGCGACGGGTCGTCCCCGATGTGCTACCCGAAGGGTGACTTCATCACCGGCGACGCGGACGTGCTGCTGGGCACGATCGGCGTGGGGACGTCCGATGCGGTCGAGTCGCCGGAGAGTGACGTCGTGGAGGTCTGGATGAGCGCCGCCCAGTTCGCCTACTGGCGGCACACCCACCTGACCATCGACATCGTGCCCGGACGCGGTGCGGGCTTCTCGTTGGAGGGTCCGACCGGTTTCCGGTTCCTGATCCGCTCGCGGCTGTTCACGCCGGAGGAGTACACCGAACTGGGCGAGCCACCGCCGCAGGTGGGGCTGGTGGGCTAGCCGCCACGGCAGGCGAGGGGACGGTCACCGGACTGGGACCTTCCCCTCGTCGGTCGGATGTCAGTCGATCAACCGGATCAGTCCCTGCTGCGCGCACGAGGCGGCGAAGGTGCCGGACTGGCTGAACAGCCGACCCTGCGCGAAACCCAGGGCCCCGGACGCCGAGGGCGAGACCTGGTCGTACAGCAGCCACTCATCAGCCCGCACCGGACGGTGGAACCACATCGCATGATCGATGGACGCGGCCTGCAGCTGGGGCGACATGAACTCGACCGGATGGCTCACCGTGCTGACCGACAGCAGCGAGATGTCCGAGAGGTAGGCCAGCAGCATCTGGTGCACCCGCGGATCGTCCGGCAGCCGCGACTCGGCGCGGATCCACAGCTGCAGATGTGACTGACCACTCGCGCCGGCCTGGGCCGGCTCGCGCACGTAGCGGACGTCCAGCGCCCCCCACTCCATCTCCCAGAAGGCGGCCCGGCGCGCCGAACGCTCGCCCAGCACCACGGCCGCGGGCCGGCACTCGTCCGGCGGTGGCAGGTCGCTGGGCAGCGGGTCGGCATGGTCGAGGCCGTCCTCGTGCGCGTGGAACGAGCAGACCATCGAGAAGATCGGACGGCCGTCCTGCCGGGCCACCACGCGACGCTGGCTGAAGGTGCGTCCGTCACGGGTGGTTTCGACCAGGTACAGGATCTGCGTGGCCGGCGACCCCGGCCGCAGGAAGTAGGCGTTGAGCGAGTGTGCGAGCCGGTCGGGCGCGACGGTGCGATAGGCGGCCGCCAGCGCTTGGGCGAGCACCTGGCCGCCGAACGAGCGCTGCAGCGAGGTTTCGGGCTGGGGGCCGCGGAACAGGTCGGTGTCGAGCTTCTCCAGGTGCAACAGGCCCAGCAGCTCGTCCGTGGTGCGGGGCACGGGTCAGCCTCGGCCGTCGTTGGAGTCGTCCTGCTCGGCGAGGAACTGCTCGACCGCGGCACCGATCTCGTCAGCGGTCGGAACGGCTGCGCGTCCGGATTCGGCCAGCTGGTCGTACTGCTCCTCAAGGGCGGCCAGGACGGCGGGGAACTCGGAATCGTCCTGCACCTCGGCCTGGATCGTGGCGAGTTGCTGTTGCGCCTCGTCATCGAGCGCGCCGACCGGAATGTGCAGACCGGCGGCCTCGTTCATGCGCCGCAGCACCGCCGCCGTCGCCTGGGGGAAGGTCGCCTGCGAGAGGTAGTGCGGCACGTGCGCGACGAAGCCCAGGCCGGTCAGGCCGGCGTGACCACCGCGGTACTCCAGCATGGCCGAGAAGCTGCCGGGAATCTGGATGCGGTCGATCCACAACGGGTTGCCGCCGGCGCGTTCGGGGTCGGTCGAGTGCGACGTGACCAGGGTGGTACGGGTGTGCGGCACGGCCATCGGCACCCCACTGCCGGTGAGCAGCAGTGCCGAATCGAGACGCTCGGCGATGCCCAGCACGGCCTGCGCCATGCGGCGCCACTGGGTGTCGGGTTCGGGGCCGGTGAGTAGCAGGAACGGGGTTCCCTCAGCGTCGGTGACCTTGTGCAACAACAGGGAGAAGTCGGTCATCGACACCCAGGTGTTGGTGTCGAACACCATCTGCGGACGCCGGCTGCGGTAGTCGTGCAGCTGGTCGTGGTCGAACTCGGCCAGCACCTCGTGTTCGCAGCTGGCCAGAATGTGGGCGGCCAGGTTGCGGCTGACCGCGGCCGCGTCGACGTAACCCTCGAACAGGTGGATCAGCACCGGACGAGCCCCGCTCAGACCGGCCCACACCTCGGGGTTGAACGTGTACAGCAACCGTGGATCGAGCACGTCGGCAACCCTACCGCGCGGCCTCGGCGGGGCCCGCGGTCTTCGCCCACGGCGTACCGGCGGCAGGTGCAGCGCACCTGAGCGCAGGACTGTCATGCCTATCAGAGGGAGTTTCTGAGATCCTGACACCAGTCGAGAGCTCGACCCGCGACACGCCGTGCAACATGTCCACTCCTGCGGGTCAATTCAGAAATGAGCGAGAATCGAGCACATGTACCCTCGCACCGCGGAGGCTAGAGCCCCACGGCCGCCATCGCTGTCCGGATCCGCTTGGCCGACACCGGGGCCGCGGTGCCCAGCGACTGCGCGAACAGGCTCACCCGCAGTTCTTCGAGCAGCCAGCCGACGTCCGCCACCTCGGCCGGCAGCGGGCCGGCCGGTAACCGGGCGCACAGTGCCGCGTACTCATCCTCCAACGGCTCGATCACCTCGGCGTTCAACCGGTCGCGGGCCGGGTTCAGCTTCGCGGCCGCCAACCGCACTTCGATCGCGTGCAGGTAGCGCGGCAGCCGCTGCCAGTGCGGATCGGGGGTGCCCGCGATGAAGCCCCGATGCACCAGCCCGGCCAGCTGCTCGGTCACGTCCGAGCGCACGGACGGAGCCGCGTCCGGCAAGGCGAGTTGCACCCGCTGGTGCCGCTGCAACACGTCACCGGCGGTGTTGACCACGGCCAGCATGCGGTCGGCCGCCTCGGCGCGCACCCGGTCGCGCAGCGCCGTGAAGGCGTCCGGATCGCGCACCCGCCACGGGTCGCCGGCGGCCAGGATCAGCGTCTCGATGGCCGCAAGCCGGGCGTCGGCCAGCAGGGCGGGCACCGACGGGTAGGGCGAGGCCGCGAGCGCGAACTTGACCGGGTTGCTCAGCCGTGAAACGACCCAGTTGGTGGGGTCGGGGCTGGTCAGCGCGACCAGCCGGCGCAGTCCCAGCCGGTGCGAGCGATGCGCTTCGGACGGGGCCGCGTACACCGTCACCCCCACCCGGTCGCCGCCGTCGGACAAGGCCGGATACCCGACCACGGCACCGTCCACCCGTTCGGCGATCGTGCCGAAGTCCCAGCTGCGGGCACCGGGGTGGGTGTGTGCGGACGCCTCGGCGTTGAGTTCGGCGCGCACCTTCGAGCCGAGCTGTTCGGCCAGCGCCGGCAGATCCTTGCCGGCGGCCACCTCGGTGCCGTCGCGGGTGACGACGAACCGTACCCGCAGGTGGTCGGGCACCGCGTCGAACTGCCAGGCGTCCGCGGGCACCTGCACCCCGGTCAGGGTCCTGACCGCCCGGCCCAGGCCATCGATCAACGACTCCCCCGCGACCCGGTGCTCGTCCTGGTCCAACCACGCAACGGCGCGGCGGGCGGTGTCGGGGGCCGGCACCAGCCTGGCCCGCCACTGCTTCGGCAGACCCCGCACGAGTGCGGTGACCAGGTCGCCGCGCAGCCCCGGAATCTGCCAGCCGAAGTCGTCGGCCTTGACCCGGTTGAGCTGGGCCAGCTCGATCGTGACCGTGACGCCGTCCCGGCCCGAGCCGGGGTCGAACACATAGCTCACCGGAAGGTCGAGTTCGCCGGCGCTCCAGTGGTCGGGATACTCCGAGGCGTCCACCCGATCACCGTCGGGCAGCAGCACGTCCGAGGGCAGGTCGAGCAGGTGCTCGTCGCGGCGCCGGGCATCGCGCCACCAGCGATCGAAGTGACCCACGGACACCGCGTCGGCCGGCACCCGGGCGTCGTAGAAGTCGTACAGGGCCGCGTCGTCGGCCAGCAGGTCATGGCGGCGGGTGCGCTCGGCCAGCTCTTCGGCAGCCTGCCGGGCAGCCTCGTTGCGCGCCCAGAAATGGTGCCGGGTGTGCCACTGCCCCTCCACCAACGCCGACTGGATGAACAGCCGCCGCGACTCGTCGGGGTCGATCCGGCCGTAGCTGACCGTCCGTCCGGCCACGATCGGCACGCCGAGCAGGGTGACCCGCTCCGTCGCCACGGCCTGCCCACTGCGGGCCGACCAGCGCGGTTCGGAATACGTGCGGCTGAGCAGGTGCGCGCCCACCTCTTCGACCCAGGCTTCCTCGATCGGAGCGACGCTGCGCGCCCACAACCGGGTGGTTTCGACCAGCTCGACCGCCATCACCAGCGGCGGGTTGATCCGCGCCGCCGACGATCCCGGGCTGATCGCGAAGCGGGTGCCGCGCGCACCGAGGTACTCACGCAGCCCGCGCCGCCGTTCGCCCGGACGGGTGGTGGTGCGCTCGTCCAACAGGCCGACGTGCGACAGCAGCCCGGACAGCACCGCGATGTGCACCCGGTCGAGGCCGGCGGGGTCGCTGTTGCGGTTCATGCCCAGGTCGCGGCAGACGGTCTTGAGTTGCTCGTTGAGGTCCTCCCACTCACGCACCCGCAGAAAGTTCAGGTACTCCTCCCGGCACATGCGGCGAAAAGCGTTGCCGGAGCGCTCTTTGCGAGCGGCGCGCAAATAGCGCCACAGCCGCAGCAGGGCCGTGATGTCGGACGGATCGCGTGTCGCGTCCGCGCTGCCCGCCGGCTCGCCCTCGGCGATCTCGCTGAAGAACCGCCGGTGCAGGGCGTCCGCCTGCTGCTGATGCTCGGTGGGCCGGTCGCGGACGTCCTGCACGGTGAGCCCGGCCACCACCGCCTGGGCCTCGCGCAGACAGCCCTGCCGCTCGGCTTCGACCAGCATGCGGCCCAGCCGCGGGTCGACGGGCAGGCGCGCCAACTGATGCCCGATCGGAGTGAGCCGGACGTGTGCCCCGTGCCCGCGCCGTCGACCGCCGCCGGTGGAGCCGGCCGAGACCCCACCGGACGAGATCCCGGCATTCGCCGGGATGACGGAGAGCGCCGGGATGACGGAGGGCGACGAGATCCCGGCATTCGCCGGGATGACGGAGGGGGCCGGGATGACGGAGGGGGCCGAGATCCCGGCATTCGCCGGGATGACGGAGGGCGACGCGACGACGGAGGGCGCCGGGACGACGGACGACGCTGGGACGACGGGGCGGGTCTGGCTGCGGTCGTCCTCGATCGCACCCAGTTCGCGCAGCAGTCTCAACCCGTCGCTGATCTGCGCCGAGTCGGGAGGCTCGACGAACGGGAAGCGTTCGATGTCGCCCAGCCGGGCCTGCGCCATCTGCAGGATCACCGCAGCCAGGTTGGTGCGCAGGATCTCGGGTTCGGTGAACTCCTGACGGCCCTCGAAGTCATCCTCGCTGTACAGCCGGATGCAGACGCCGGGCGCGACCCGTCCGCACCGTCCGGCCCGCTGGTTTGCCGAGGCCTGCGAGATCGCCTCGATCGGCAGCCGCTGCACCTTGGTGCGCGCGGAGTAGCGCGAGATGCGGGCGAAGCCCGGATCGACCACCGAGCGGATGCCGGGCACCGTGAGCGAAGTCTCGGCGACGTTGGTGGCCAGCACCACCCGCAGCCCACTGTGCCGCGCGAACACCCGGTGCTGCTCGTGCGCGCTCAACCGGGCGTACAGCGGCAGGATCTCCACCTCGCGCGGGGTCAGCGCGCGCCAGTCCAGGGCGCCGATCGCCTCGGCCGCGTCGCGAATGTCGCGCTCGCCCGAGCAGAAGACCAGGATGTCGCCGTCGGGGCCGTCCAGCATCAGCTCGGTGACCGCGTCACAGATGCCGTCGATCACGTCGCGGTCGGTGCCCTGCTCGATCACCGGACGCCAGCGCACCTCGACCGGGTAGGTGCGTCCCGACACCTCGATGATCGGGGCGCCGCCGAAGTGCTCGCTGAACCGGGAGGTGTCGATGGTGGCCGAGGTGACGATCAGCTTGAGCTCCGGACGCCGGGGCAGCAGCTGGGCCAGGTAGCCGAGCAGAAAGTCGATGTTGAGGCTGCGTTCGTGCGCTTCGTCGATGATCAGCGTGTCGTAGCGGCGCAGGTCGCGATCATGGGCGATCTCGGCGAGCAGAATGCCGTCGGTCATCACCTTGACCCGGGTGTGCCGGCTGGTCCTGGCCGTGAAGCGCACCTGGTAGCCGACCACCTCACCCAGCGCGGTGCCGATCTCTTCGGCGATCCGCTCGGCCAGGCTGCGGGCGGCGATGCGGCGGGGTTGGGTGTGGCCGACGCGCTCGCGTCCGGCGGCCAGGCACAGCTTGGGCAGCTGGGTGGTTTTGCCGGAACCGGTTTCGCCGGCCACGATCAGCACCTGGTGGTCGCGGATCGCCGCCACGATGTCGTCGGCCCGCGCCGCGATGGGCAGCGCCTGGTCGACGGCAAGCTTCAGGGCAGGTGCGGACACGGCCGCCCAGCCTACCCCGCTGGTGCCAGCTCAGCCCCGATCCGGACTCAGGCCGGATCCGGACTCAGGCCTTGACCAGCAACACCGGGCAGCTGGCGTAGGTCATCATGCCGCGGGCGGTGCTGCCGATCGAGTAGGTCGGAAACCGCACCACCGGCTCGAGCACCAGCAGCGAGACGCCTTCGCTGAAGGACGCCAGCTCGTCCACCGGGGATCCGTACCGCACCTCGGTGGTGATCGGCGGCGGATCGAAGTGCTCGGCGAGCACCCGCTTGATCAGGGCGGCCTGCGCCGTCACCGTCTGCGCGATCGCCGCGTCGATCTGCTGTTGGGTGACGCTGCTGCGAAAGATGCGGCTCTGCGGCGCCTTGCAGACGCTGACCACCCGCACCGGCCGGCCGGTGTACAACGGATTGCTGAGCACCCACTGCAAGGCACCGACACCCGGGCCGGCCGGGTCGAGCGCCACGCCGATCGGGCCCTGCGGATGGCTGCGTCCTTCGGCGACCACCACCAGTGGGCAGCGGACGGACGCGGCCAGCCCGACGGCGGTGGAACCGGAGAACTGGTGGCTGTGGCCGCTGTTGGCGCGCCGTCCGACCACCACCATCGAGCAGTGCTGGCTGAGTTGGGTGAGTACCCCCACCGGCGTGCCGACGGCGACCTTGGTCTGGATGCGGCGCTTGGCGACACCCAGCGAGTGGGCGACGCCGGCCGCCTCGGCCAGCAGCCGCCGAGCCGAGGACTGCACGTCGCTGCCGTCGAAGACGACCCCCCAGGCGCTGTTGACCACAGTGTCGTCGGCCACGTAGACGAGTTGCAGCAGCGTCTTGGTGGCGGCCGCGACCGTGGCCGCGTAGTTCAGGGCCTGGACGGCATCGTCCGAGGCGTCGTAGCCGACCAGGATCGGCGGTGGACCCGTATACGGCTTGACCATGGCTCGCTTCCTCTTCGATGACGAACGGTCGATGGCGTCAGCTTGCGGCGATCGAGCGCCCGGCGTAGTGATCGGCCGCGATGCCGATCACCAGCGGACGCTCCCCCGGCGCCCAGGGATCGGGCATGTTGGCGGGCAGCCTGCCCACCGGGGCACCGGACCTGCCGTGCACCAGGATGCTCCACCCGGTGGACGTCTCAGCGTCCAGGTCGTCCACCTGGAACGACACCTCGAGCGGATGCACCAGTTCGGCCAGCGGTGAGCCGGCCTGGGTACGCAAGACGATCGTGTCATCGACCAGGCCGTAACTGACCGGCAGGATCTGCACCCCGGATGCCGAGTTCCAGCCGACCCGGCCGAAGGTGCGGGTGGCCAGCAGCAGCCGGCATTCCGCCGCATCGAGAGTCGTCAGGTGCCCGTACTGCGCCATAGGGCTGACCTTACCCACAATTCAGCGCCCGCCCACATTTCAGACCGGGTCGCCGAGCTTCCAGTCGCGCACCTCCGGCATATCTTCCAGGTGCTCGACGATGTAGCTCTGGTGCCTCGCCAGCTGGGACTCGCAGAACATCATCAGGTCACCCGAGCCGCGCCTGGTCACCCGCATGTTGTTGAGCACGTCCATCACCAGGTGGTAGCGGGAGGTGCGGTTGCGGACCACCATGTCGAACGGCGTGGTGGTGGTGCCCTGCTCGATGAAACCGCGGACCCGGAACCGGTCGGCGTCGGGACGTCCGTGCACCAGTTGATGGATGCCGCCCGGATAGCCGTGGAAGGCGAAGACCACGTCGCGGTTGTCGGTGAACAGCTCCTTGAAGTAGAGCTCGCTCATGCCGTGCGGATGGTCCTTGGGCCGCATCAGCGTCATCAGGTCGACCACATTCACCACCCGCAGCCGAATGTCGGGCAGCTTCGCCTTGATGATCTCGGCCGCCGCCACCGTCTCCAGAGTAGGGATGTCGCCGGCGCAGGCCAGCACGATGTCGGGTTCGCCCGCGTCCTCCACTGTGCCGGCCCATTCCCAGATCGAGGCGCCCTTCGTGCAATGCTCGATGGCCTCGTCCATCGTCAGCCACTGGGGTTGCGGCTGCTTGTCCTGCACGATCAGGTTGACGTAGTTGACGCTGCGGAAGCAGTGATCGGCCACGCTGAGCAGGCAGTTGGCGTCCGGTGGCAGGTAGATACGCGAATGCTGCGCGCCGCCGTTGAGCACCACCTGCAGCATGCCCGGTCCCTGATGGCTGAAGCCGTTGTGGTCGTTG
Organism: Micropruina sp.; assembly: GCA_016711205.1. Taxonomy (GTDB): domain Bacteria; phylum Actinomycetota; class Actinomycetes; order Propionibacteriales; family Propionibacteriaceae; genus Micropruina. The sequence goes on from JADJTM010000001.1 coordinate 1,498,743, forward strand.
CGCCATGCCGTCGAACTGAGCAGCACGTTGAGGCTCGGCACATCGGCGCGCCAGGGCAGATGGGACGCCTCCTGCAGCCACTTGCCGTGCTGAATGGTCTGGCTGGCCGACACCATGGCGAAGGCCTCATAGGTGGCGAACAGGCCGTGCCGTCCGGTCAGGTTGTAGGCCTCGAGCCAGCCGTGACAGTTGTGCTCGCTGAGCACCTCCATTACCCGGCCGTTCGGGCTGAGGTTGACGTCGATGTCGACCAGCGACTCCATCCAGGCCCGATCCGAGAGCTCGAAGACCGCACCGAGCCGGTTGGAGTTGGTCTCGTCGGGACAGAACAGCCTGAAGGTGTCGGGGTTGCGCCGGTAGGCCTCGCGCATCAGCTCGCCCAGCTTGCGGGTGGATTCGATGCGCTCGATGCCACGCTGATCGACAGGCACGGCGAGGTCGCGGAAATCGGGCAGGTCGAGCGGTTCGGTGAGCAGGCCCCCGTTGGCGTACGGGGTGCCCGACATGGACGCGATCTTGTCGGGGTTGGCGGCCAGGACCAGCTCGGTGGGCCGTCCGGTGTCGTCGAAGAGCTCTTCCGGCCGGTACGACTTCAGCCAGTGTTCCAGCTGTGCCAGATGCGCCGCATTGGTCTGCACCCCCGACAGCGGCACCTGATGGGCCCGCCAGGTGCCCTCGACCTGCGTACCGTCCACCTCGTGCGGCCCCGTCCAACCCTTGGGGGTGCGCAGAATGATCATCGGCCACCGCGGACGCTCGGTGAACCCGGCCCCCTCGCGGGCCTGCTCCTGGATCTGCGTGATCGTCGCGTACGCCTGGCCGAGCGCCTCGGCGAAGCGGTGATGCATGCCGGGCAGGTCATGGCCGTCCACCTCGATCACCTCATAGCCATGCCCCTCGAACAGCGCACGCACCTCGGCCCTGGGCTTGCGGGCGAGCACGGTGGGTGCGGCGATCTTCGCGCCGTTGAGATGCAGGATCGGCAGGACGGCGCCGTCGTGGTCGGGGTTGAGGAATGAAATGCCCTTCCACGACCCCTCCAGCGGGCCGGTCTCGGCCTCGCCGTCGCCCACCACCGCGATGGTCAGCAGATCGGGATTGTCGAACACCGATCCGAACGCGTGGATCAGCGCGTAGCCGAGCTCGCCGCCCTCATGGATGGAACCCGGAGTGGTCACCGACACGTGGCTGGGAATGCCACCGGGCGCCGAGAATTGACGAAAGAACTTCAGCAGGCCCTCATTGTCTTGCGTGATGTGGGGAAAGGCGTCGGTGTAGGTGCCCTCCAGGTAGGACGCTCCGACCAGCGCCGGGCCGCCGTGGCCGGGGCCGGTGATGTAGAGGCAGTCCTGAGCGGTGTGTTTGATCAGCCGGGACACGTGGGCGTAGATGAACGCGAGGCCGGTGCTGGTGCCCCAGTGGCCGAGCAGCCGCGGCTTGATGTGCTCGGGCTTCAGCGGTTCGCGCAACAGCGGGTTGTCCATCAGGTAGATCTGGCCGACGGTCAGGTAGTTGTTGGCCCGCCACCAGGCGTCCAGGCTCTGGAGTTCCGGTTCGGTGAGTGCAGGAAGAGATGCCGACATGTCTTCACGCTAGCCAGCCGGGCGAGTCAGCGACAGGTCCAACAGGGAAGTCTCGACAAGCTCGACCACCCGGGCCTTGATGTCGTTCATACCGGCGAACGCCGGGATCTCGGGTAGCCAAAGCAAGCGCACGGGCAATCACAGCAACCGAGAGTCATCCCGCAGCGGAGATCCCGGCGTGCGCCGGGATGACGAGAGGAGTGCGCCGGGATGACGAGAGGAGTGCGCCGAGATGACGAGAGGAGTGCGCCGAGATGACGAGAGGGGTGCGCCGGGATGACGAGAGGCGTGCGCCGGGATGACGAGAGGAGTGCGCTGGGATGACGGGTGCGGGGGTCTCGTGCCCTCGACCAGCGAGGTCGCGTCCTCAGGCGTCGCCGGCGAACGTGGTACGACCCCGCAACTTGGACGCCAGGTGCTCGTCGATCTCGTCGGCCACCACCGAGATGGCCCGCAGCGCCTGGTGCAGATGTGCGGGCACGAACGGCTGCGCGAAGATCGACAGCGACACGAACACCCGGTCGCGGATCAGCATGAACCGCACGAACCGGGCCTCGGTGTTGAGGTCGCTGAGCACCTCCATGGCCCGGCTGCGGCCCTCCACCTCGTGCACCACCGCCGAGAACACCAACACCTCCTGGGCGTCGGTGGTGGCCCGGACGAACACCATGGTGGAGCCGACCCGCAGGGCGAAGTCACCATCGGCGTCCTGTAGCGGGGAGTGCCCGAGCAACTCGGTGAGCTCGGCCTCGATCAGCCGGTCGAGCTGCGCCTTGCCGGTCACCGGGTGAGCGATCAGGTCGTCGGAATCGAAGGTCGTGGTCGGAGCCTCCCTGGCACCGGGCGGGGTGAGGATCTCGGCGAGTTGGTCGGGCGCGAGGAAGGCCGGGTGCGGCACCGAGTAGATGTCGCGCAGCACCCCGCTGGCCTGCCGGGCCAGGGCGAGGGCGTTCTCCTGGTCGCCAGGCATCCAGTAGTTCTCGCAGGGGTGACTCGAGTCGACGTTCGGCGGGTTCCAGCCGAGCTCTTCGAGCGCCTCCAGTTGGTGCGGGGCGAGCTGGAACTCCTCGCTCAGGGACGCGTTGCCGGCCGCCTCGGCGATCAGGGCGTCCTGCGGCAGACAGCGGAACAGCACATACGGCGAAGTGCCTTCCTGCTCGGTGGCCAACGAACCGATCGTCAGGGTGGCGCCGGCGTCCATGTGCGCGATCACATCGGCCAGCCGGACGGTGAAGTCCGTCCACGCCTCGTCCGTGCTGCGGTCGAGGTCGAAGTCGTGCACCTCGCTGGGATTGATCGGTTCGTCCACGCCTCCAACCTAGTGCTCAGCACCGGGCGTTCGGCAAGGTGGTTCGCCACCGGTCCCGCGCAGCCGGAACACGGCTCGTCCACGGCCGGGTCAGCCCAGCAGCCCGGCGACCAGCGTGATGACCGGCACCGACAACATGGTGGAGGTGAAGATGGAGTCGCGGGCCAGCAGTTCCCCGACCTCGTAGCGCGAGGCGATCACGTAGATGTTCTGGGCGGACGGGAGCGCGGCGATCACCGTGACCGCCAGCAGTTCGTGCCTGGTCAGGTCGAACAGCTGAACGCCGAGCCCCCAGGCGATGAGCGGCATCACCACCAGCTTGATGATCAGGATCAGCCGGACCTGCGGAACGTGCCCACCCCGTCCGGACATCGGGTCGAGGCGCAGCGAGATACCGAAGGCCAGCAGCATCGCGGGCACGGCGATGGCGCCGACCATGTCGATCGGGGCCATCAGCAGGGTCGGAATGGTGACGCCGGCCAGGTTCACCGCGACGCCGGCCAGTACAGCCATGGTGATCGGATTGCGCAGCGGTAAGGTCGGATAGGCGTACCAGGGCACTCGCCGACCGGCGTGCCGGGCGCTTCGGGTGTCGAGCAGGGCGAGCGCCAGCGGCTGCAGCAGGCCGACCTGAATCAGCATGATCGGCGCCATCCAGCTCATGTCGCCCAGAATCGCGGCGGCGATCGGCAGGCCGAGGTTGCCGGCATTGGTGTAGCTGGCGCACAGGGTGCCGATCACCGCGCGGGCGTCGAATGGGCCGAACAGCGCGCGTGCCGCCAGCAGGTAACTGAGACCCGCGGCGGCGATGGCCAGCAGCGACACGGTGAGCGTGTGCGAGAACAGGTGCGCCAGGTCGGCCTGGGCGACGATCGAAAACAGGAGCGCCGGTGACGCCACCAGAAAGGCCAACCGGTTCAACAGCGCGCGGTGCAACTCGCCGAGCACCTTGAAGTGGGCCAGCAGGACGCCGGTGACCACGATCGCGGCGATCGTGAAGAAGCCGGCCAGCGCACCCTGCACCCGGTGAGCCTATTGCGGTGATCGGCCGGACGAGGCACCGTCCCGGCAAGGCGCGGCGTAGCCGGTCGGCGGCCGCCGCAGCGTACGATGACGGCCGATGAGCGCCCGCAACCACCTGATCGACCTGGCCAGGGCCACGTCCGTTCTGGTGGTCGTCACCTTTCACTGCCTGCTGTATCAGTTGCAGGTGGTGGACGGGCTGCCGCAGGTCACCCCGTGGGCTCCGCTTCCGCACGCCGCGTGGTGGAGCGCCAGCTGGTTCATCATGATCATCCCGCTGTTCTTCATCGCCGGCGGGTTCGCTCACGCCCTGGTGGTCGACAAGCACCGGGCACAGGAGCGTTCCTACACCTACTACCTGGCCGCCCGCGCGCATCGGCTGGTCGGCCCGCTGCTGCTGTTCGTCGGTTTCTGCACGGTGCTGAGCACGCTCGGTGCCTGGTTCGGGCCCACCGGGCCCAGCATCGCCCTCAGCATGCAGTTCGCGCAGCTGCTGTGGTTCATCGCGATCTACCTGGTGATCGTCGGGGTGGCGCCGGTCATGGTCAGCCTGCACGACCGGACGCCCTGGCTACCGCTGCTGGTGCTGGGGCTGCTTGCGGTGGGCGTGGACGCCTGGTCGTTCGCCGCCGGCGACACCGGGGTGCGGTACCTCAATCTGCTCACCGTGTGGCCGCTGTGCCATCAGCTGGGCATCGCGTACCACCGGGGCTGGTTCCGCAGCGGGCCGGTGTGGGTGCCGTGGCTGGTGATCGCCGCCGTGGCAGCGATCATCCCGGTGCTGATATTCCGCTTCGGCTACCCCCCTTCGGCCATCGGCTTGGGCGACATTCCGGTCGCCAACGTGCTGCCGCCCACGGTGGCGATGGCGGTGCTGGCAACGGGCCAGGCCGCGGTGCTGGGCCTGTTGCAACGGGCCGGGGTGGCCCGGCGGCTCCCGGCCCGCACCGAACGCGGCGTGGCGGTGGCCAACGCGTTGGCGGTGACCACCTACCTGTGGCACATACCGTGCATCGTGCTCGCGGGCGGGTTGCTGTTCGGCCTGTCGAGGGTGGTTCCCGGCGCGACGGACGTGCTGATGTCGCAGCTCGCGGTGGTGCTGGTGACCTGGACCGTGATCGGGCTCGTTGCGCCGTGGATCGGACGCCTCGAACTCGCGCTGATCCCACGGCTGGGTGATACCCCCGGACGCACCGTGCTGCCCGCCTACCTGCTGCTGGTGGTGGGCACGGGCCTGGTGTGGCGCTTCGGCACGGTGCTGCACCCCAGCCAGCCCGGCTCAGCGCTCGGGTTGGCGCTGCTGGGCACCGGCATGGCCTGGCTGGCCCGGGCCGCCGGCGCAGCGGCGCCAAGGCGGACGCACGCCCTCCCATAGACTGAGTGGGGCGACGTCGGGAGGTGAGCCCGTGGATCCGACCCAATGGGGCGCGCCGTTCGAGGCCGTGGTGGCTGCGCTGTTCTGCATCGTGCTGCTGCGCGCCAACGCCACCTACTGGGCTGGACGTCTCGTGGCCCGCGGGGCGAATCGCACCCGGGCTGCCCGCTGGATGAACACCCAGAGCTACCAGCGCGCCGTGGAGCGGATCAACCGGTGGGGTGCGCCCGCGGTCAGCGTGAGCTTTCTGACCATCGGCGTGCAGACGGTGATCAACCTGGCCGCGGGAGCGACCAGGATGCCGCTGACCCGATACCTGCCCGCCAGCGTGGTGGGATCGATCGCTTGGGCGTTCCTGTACGGCACGGTGGGCTTCGTCGGCTTCGAGGCGTTGGCCGTGTTGTGGCAGCACTCCCCCGCCGTCGCCGTCCTGGCCGGGCTGGTGGCGCTCGCAGGCCTGGCCTGGTTCGTGTTGCGGCAGCTGCGCAGCGCCGTCGGCGTCGGCGGCATCGGCCCGGACGGGGCGTAGTGTCGCGCCGCCCAAGTCACTGACCGTTTCGCAGCGCCTGAGCACGCACCCTCGCTGCGTTCTCCTCGCTCCAGCGACGACCCGGATCCTGCGGAGCACCCGGACGGCGGCACGTGCCGCGCTCGATGGCGGGTTCAGCAGAACTGTCTGCGGCATCATCTAGCGTCGTTCCATGAGTCGTACGAGTCAGAGCAAGCGTGCCGCCAGGGCCAAGGATCGCGCCCGCCAGCGGGCCCACGACAAGCAGCGCACGCACGCGTCCGCGCCCAGGTCGACCGGCTTCACCGCCAGCGATGAGGAGATGTTCTTCAGCAGTCCCTTCGGCACGCCGCAGCAGATGGCTGCCGCGGCACGCACCAGCGGGTCAAGGGGAGCGCCCCCGCGGGCATCGTCGAGCAGCTCGCGGGTGCTGGGACGCCGGGGCGCCCGCTGCACCGGCCTCGTTCTTCGCCGAGACCCAGGTCGTGCTCAGTGGCTGGACCGCTGAGTTGTACGGCAACGGCTGGCAGCCGACCGAGCTGCTCCGGTTCGTCCGGCTTCAAGGGTCTGCCGCCGGCACCGCGTTGATCCGGCTCGCGATGTGGGCGGAGCGATCGGCTCGGCAAGGCTCCACCACGAGCGACCAGCGCTGGGTCGAGCAGTGGGGGGCCGCCGGGCTGCCGTCCCGGTCGGTGTCGCCGGAGTGGCTGCAGCAGTGGGTCGGCGGCTCGTCGGGTGAGCAGGCGCACCGGGAGATCTTCGACCTGGTCGCTCTGCTCGGCAGCGCACCCCGTCTTGAGCTGTTGCTACCCCCGCCACCGGGCGTCCGGCATGCGTCGCCGGCGCTCGGCGGGCCCTCCGCGGGTACTCAGGACCCCATGCTGGCCCGGGTGCGCGCCCTGCTGGCGAAGGCTGAGTCCACCGAGCACGAGTCCGAAGCGATGGCTTTCACCGCCAAGGCTCAGGGCTTGATCACCAAGCACGCCATCGACCTGGCCGCCGTGCACAGCGACCAGCCGGTCACCGAGAGCCCGCAGTTGATTCGCGTCGCCATCGACGCGCCCTACGGCGATGCCAAGGCACTGCTGCTGCAAACCCTGGCCGAGCAGACCCGGTGCCGAACCGTGTTCCATGCCGCGCTGGCCATGTCGAGCGTGATCGGCTACCCGACCGATCTGAAGGCGGTCGAGCTGCTGTTCACGTCGCTGCTGGTGCAGGCCCAACGCGCTCTGGCCGAGGCGAGCGTCAGCGCCCGCCCGGCTCGCGCACCCGATCGCCGGCGTTCCGCTCCGCCTTCCTGCGAGGCTTCACCGCGCGAATCGGTGAGCGTCTCGAAGCGGCGAACCGGTTGGCGTATGCGAACGCCGGTGCGGCGACATTCCTGCCGGTGCTGCGCTCCAAGGGTGCACTGATCGACGACTTCGTCACCGAGCACTTCGGCGGCACCGTGGCCAAAGCCGTTCGCGGCGGCTTCGACACTCGTGGCTATGCGCACGGCCAGCTGGCCGGCGACGCAGCCGCGCTGACCGCAGGCACGGTCACGGCCTGAATGTCATCCGCAGGTGGTGGTGTCGCAGCCCGGTGGCTACTGCACGGTGAGCGCGATCTTGCCGATCGAGCTGCCTGAGCCGATCAGCTCGTGAGCCGCGCTCAGCGTGGCCGGGTTGAGCCCGTGCAGCGTGGTGGTCAGCGTGCTGCGCAGCCGGCCCTCGTCGACCAGGCCGGCGGTGGCGGCCAGCAGCCGGCCCTGTTCGGCCACGTCTGGGGTCAGGTTGATGATGCGGGTGAACATGTACTCCCAGTGAAAGCTGATCGCCTTCGGCTTCAGCGGCAGGATCGAGCCGGGGTCGTCGTCGATGGCGACGATCGCTCCGAACGGCCTGAGCAGGCTCGCGTAGGCCTCGATGTTGCCCGGCGTGTGGGCGGAGAAGACCCAGTCGAGCCCGTCCGGGGCGAGCGGAGCGACCTCGGCGACCAGGTCGCGATGCCCGGCGACGTGGTCGGCGCCCAGCTCGCGCACCCACGCGCGCGAGTCGTCGCGACTGGCGGTGGCGATCACCGTGACGCCGGTCAGCGCCCTGGCGAGCTGGATCATCACGCTGCCCACACCGCCGGCCCCGCCGACGATCAGCAACGTGCCGGTGCTGTCGGCGCGCAGCCGCAGCCGTTCGAACAACGACTCCCACGCGGTGATCGTGGTCAGCGGCAGCGCCGCGGCCTCGGCCCAGTCGAGCGTGGCCGGTTTGCGGGCCACGATGCGCTCGTCGACGGCGTGCAGTTCGGCGTTGGTGCCCGGACGGGTGTTGTCGCCGGCGTAGTACACCTCGTCGCCCGAAGTGAACCCGGTCACTTCTGCTCCCACCGACTCCACCACGCCCGCGGCGTCATAGCCGAGCGTGATGCTGCCGCCGTCCGGTAGTCGCTTGAGCATCTTGGTGTCGACCGGGTTGACCGAGACCGCCCGGACGCGCACCAGAAGGTCACGCGGGCGCAGAATCGGCACCGGTACCTCGTCGAGGGTGAAGGTGTTCTGCGCGGTTCGTCCGGCGTGTGCGACCACAGCCATCATCGTCTGACCCATGGAGTCCAAGGTAATCCCGTGTCGCCCTGCCGGCTGCTGTTCGGCGGTGTCTGGGTGCGGGCAGCGCAACACACACGGGGCGGGGATACCGGGTCGTCCCTCGATCGAGGATGACGCCGCGAGCGACGCCACCCGCACGTAAGGGGTCCGGTTCGCACCGGACCCCTCGCGCCTGCCCTGCGCCGTCCCCCCGGAGTGGCGCAGGTCGTTCTCAGCTGCAGCCGCTGGTGCTGCCGCAGCCCTCGCAGATGTAGCAGCTGCCGCTGCGCCGCATCTTGGTGCCGCAGGTCATGCACAGCGGCGCATCGATCGCCAGACCCGAGATCTTCTCGAGCACCTCGGCCGTCGAATGCGGACGGGCCTCGACCAGGGCCGGCTGGTTGGGGCCGTCCTCGTGAATCATCACCTCGTCACCCGCGTCGTTCTTCAACGCCTCGGACTCGATCAGGTTGGCCTCGTCCTCTTCGGACAGGTACGAACCGGTCTCGACGTAGCGGGCCCGCTCGGCGGAGGTGTGAATACCCAGTTCGGCCCGCTCGTCGAAGGTCAGGTAGTCGAGCGCGAGGCGGCGGAAGATGTAGTCGATGATCGACTGCGCCATGCGGACGTCGGCGTCGTCGGTCATGCCGGCCGGCTCGAACTTCATGTTGGTGAACTTCTGCACGTAGGTCTCCAGCGGAACCCCGTACTGCAGGGCGATGGAGATCGCGATCGAGAAGGCGTCCATCACGCCGGCCAGGGTCGAGCCCTGCTTGCCCAGCTTGAGGAAGACCTCGCCGAGGCGCCCATCGTCGTAGGCGCCGGCGGTCAGGTACCCCTCGGCGCCGGCGACCGAGAACGACGTGGTGCGGCTCATGCGCGACTTGGGCAGACGCTTGCGGCGCGGACGGTACTCGATCTGCACCGGCGCCTCTTCGGCCTTCTCGGGCTGCTTCTTGCCGTCGCTGAGCGGCTGGCCGACCTTGCAGTTGTCGCGGTACACCGCGAGCGCCTTGAGTCCGAGCTTCCAACCCTGCAGGTACACATCGGCGATCTCTTCGATGGTTGCCGTCTCGGGCAGGTTGACGGTCTTGCTGATCGCGCCGGACAGGAACGGCTGCACCGCCGCCATCATGTGCACGTGACCCATCGGCTTGATGGCCCGCTCGCCCATCGCGGTGTCGAAGATCTCATAGTGTTCGCCCTTCAAACCGGGCGCGTTCACCACGTGCCCGTGCTGGGCGATGTACTCGACGATGGCCTCGATGGTCTCTTCGGAATAGCCGAGCTGGTGCAGCGCTCGCGGAATGGTCTGGTTGACGATCTGCATCGAACCGCCACCCACCAGCTTCTTGAACTTGACCAGCGAGAAGTCCGGCTCGATGCCGGTGGTGTCGCAGTCCATCATGAAACCGATGGTGCCGGTCGGTGCGAGCACCGAGGCCTGAGCGTTGCGGAAGCCGTTGGCGGCGCCGAGCGACACCACCGAGGCCCACTCGTGGGTGGCCGCGTCGTGCACCGCACCGTCCACGTCCGAGAACGGGCGCACCTCGTCGTTGGCGGCCTGGTGCTTGCGCATCACCTTCTGGTGGGCGGTCGCGTTGCGGGCATAACCGTTGTACGGCCCGACGATCGCGGCCAGCTCGGCCGAGCGTCGATAGCTGGTGGCCGTCATCAGCGACGTGATGGACGCCGCCAGCGCCCGTCCGCCGGCCGAGTCGTAGCCGCGTCCGATGGCCATCAGCAGTGCGCCCAGGTTGGCGTAGCCGATGCCGAGTTGCCGGTAGTCGCGGGTGGTCTGCCCGATCGACTCGGTCGGAAAGTCCGCGAAACAGATCGAGATGTCCATTGCGGTGATGACCAGTTCGACGGCCTTGACGAAGTTCGCCACGTCGAAGGTGTCGTCGTCGCGCAGGAACTTCATCAGGTTGAGGCTGGCCAGATTGCACGAGCTGTTGTCGAGGCTCATGTACTCCGAGCACGGGTTGGATGCGGAGATGCGTCCGGTCTCGGGGTTGGTGTGCCAGGCGTTGATCGTGTCGTCGTACTGGATGCCCGGGTCGGCGCATTCCCACGCCGCCTTGGCCATCTTGTCGAACAGCGCGCGGGCGTCGACGGTGTCGATCACCTCGCCGGTCATGCGCCCCCGCAGGCCGAACTCGCCGCCCTGCTCGACCGCCTGCATGAACTCGTCGCTGACCCGGACGGAGTTGTTGGCGTTCTGGTACTGCACGCTGACGATGTCTTTGCCGCCCAGATCCATGTCGAAGCCGGCATCGCGCAGGGCACGAATCTTGTCCTCTTCACGCGCCTTGGTGTCGATGAACTCTTCGATGTCGGGGTGATCGACGTCGAGCACCACCATCTTGGCGGCCCGGCGGGTGGCACCGCCGGACTTGATCGTGCCCGCGGAGGCGTCGGCGCCACGCATGAAGCTGACCGGACCGGACGCGGTGCCGCCCGAGCTCAGCAGCTCTTTGGACGAGCGGATGCGGGACAGGTTCAGCCCGGCACCGGAGCCGCCCTTGAAGATGAACCCCTCCTCCTTGTACCAGTTGAGGATCGAGTCCATCGAGTCGTCCACGCTGAGAATGAAGCAGGCGCTGACCTGTTGCGGGCTCTTGGTGCCGACGTTGAACCACACCGGCGAGTTGAAGCTGAAGTACTGGTGCAGCAGCATCCAGGTGAGCTCGTGCTCGAAGATCTGCGCGTCGGATTCGGTCGCGAAGTAGCCGTTGCTCTCGCCGGCGCGGCGGTAGCTGTGCACCACCCGATCGATCAGCTGGCGCAGGCTGGTTTCGCGCACAGGCGTGTTGACCGCACCGCGGAAGTACTTGGTGGTGACGATCGTGGAGGCGTTCACCGACCAGAAGTCGGGAAACTCTGCACCCCGCTGCTCGAAGACGGTCTCGCCGCTCTTCCAGTTGGTCTGCACGACGTCGCGGTGCTCCCAGGTGACCTGGTCGTAGGGATGCACCCCCTCGGTGGTGAAGACGCGCGCGATGGTCAGCCCGGACGGCTTGCTTGATCGCCGGGACGAGGCACGTGCGGTTTCGGTCATTGGGATGCCTTCCATCGGTGTGAGTGGTGAATGCGGGGCGCGCTCAGCGCGCGGAGAGTAGTTGGTTGCGCAGGTTGCGGATCTCTGCCTCGAAATCCTCAACCGATGAGTACTGCTTGTAGACGGACGCGAAACGCAGGTAGGCGACAGCGTCCAGGGTGCTGAGCGGGCCCAGGATGGCGAGCACGACCTCGTCCGCGGGAATCTCGGCCTGGCCGCCGGCCCGCAATGACTCCTCGACCTGCTGGCCGAGGCGGGCCAGGTCGGCCTCGCTGACCGGCCTGCCCTTGCACGCCTTGCGGACGCCGTTGACCACCTTGTCGCGAGAGAAGGGCTCGACCACGCCGGAGCGCTTCACGACCACCAGCTGCATCTGCTCGAGGGTGGTGAACCGCCGCTCGCAGGACGGGCACTGGCGTCGACGCCGGATCGCAGCTCCGTCTTCGGCCACCCGGGAATCGAGCACGCGGGAGTCGGTGTGACGGCAGTACGGGCAGTACATGGAGCCGACCCCCTTCGCTTCGATTCGGTGCTGCTGGTGCGACCCGCTTGGTGGCTGTGCCCCACCTGTTGTGGACCGCGGTGTGTACCGGCTGTGGATACCGCTGTGGATAGAACCACAATCTGTGGATGAAACACACGCCTGTAACTACTACATCTAGAGCTTAAGCCTCTGGGTCGCCCAAATGCAACAGGTGGCCGCCGCGACACGTCGAGCGATTCTGGGGAGCCCGATCGATGCGCCTGGAACCGGTCGAACCACCCTGGACGGGCCTTTGACCGGGCATGGCACCGGTTCGCACTGTGCATGGTCACGTCGTAGTAGGTGGGCGTCTGCTCCACGCCGGTGCCGTTTGTCGCCCAGGGCTCATGCACCGTACTCAGCCGCTACAGAGTGCAGCCACCCAGGCCGAGCGACGCCGGGCGAGGACCGATCAGAGCCTGCCCACCGGAGCCGCAGTCGGCTCGCGGGGGGCGTAGGACGAGGACGTCACTGCGGAGCAGGGGTTGGCGGACGTGCTCACAGGAGGCCGGTGGTCGGCTCGTCTGAAGCAGGTGGGCGGCTCGCAGGGGCCGGTGTCGGCTGGCGCGAGGCCGGTGGCCGGCTCGCGGGCGCTGGGGACGGCCGGCCGGCGATTGGGACATCCGGACTCGCGGGTGCGCCCCCAGGGTCAGCCGGCGACCACTGACGTGACCGAGACCGGGGCCGGGGTCACCGGCAGGTCGGACACCGAGAAGAAGCCGACCACCAGAGTGACCGTGGCGGCCGCGACCATGCCGAGGAACACGCCCATCACCACAGCGAGACCCCGTCGGGTGAGCTGGAGACCCGGTTGCGCGACAACGCTCGGGGCGGGCGTCCTGACGCGCACCAATGGCGCAGTGGCGATCACCGGACGGCCGCCCGGCGCCACGGGATGATGGGGCCGGGCGATCGGGCCACGGGTCTGCGGCACATGCCGCCAGCGCGGCCGGGTGGGGCTCGACTGGATGCTGCTCGACCGGGTGGTCACTGCCTCATCGACGACCAGTGCACTCATCTCGCACTTCCTCTCTTCGAACATACGTTCGATGCCATTGTTACCGTGTGACAGCGATCGGCGCAAGCCCTATTAGTACAGGCGTACCCATGGTGTCGCGGTCTGCGTCCAGTCCACCAGGGGGGTCTGACAGTTTTCGCAGCACCAGCGCCGGCGGCCTCAGGGCCCTGTCGTTCGCCGTACCGCCACGGCTCGCGCAGTTCCGCGAGCCTCACGTGGTTCGGTGACCCCGGGCGACAGACCCCGGAGGCGATCCGGCGTCCGCGGGAATTGCGATTCGATCACGACGCCGCGACACGCTCGAACAGATGTTTGAATCATGCTGTTCGATTCTCTAGTGTTGCGGCCATGGCCGGCAGGAACCCATTCGACTCAACGCCCCGACGCGGGCGTCCGCCCAAGCAGCCCCCCAAGATGAGCGTGGGGCGCCCGAGCAACGCCGAGGTCGCCCAGCAGCTTGAGATGGCGAAGATCGCCCAGCTGCCCGACGGCCCCGCCGACACCGAGGGCCTGACGCCCCGGCAACGCCGCATCCTCGAGCTGATCCACCTCGCGGTGAGCACCCGCGGCTACCCGCCGACGATCCGTGAGATCGGCGAAGCGGCCGGGTTGGCGTCCCCCTCCAGCGTGTCGCATCAGTTGCGGGCGCTCGAAGCCAAGGGGTACCTGCGGCGCGACCCCCACCGTCCACGCGCCATGGAGGTGCGGTTGCCCGAGTCGGTGTCCCGCCAGGCTGACGCCGAGCCTGCCGCGGCACCACGCTACGCCGAGGCCGAGCACGAGTTCGACGTCACCGGCATCGGTGACGCGCTGCCCGAGGCCGTCAACGTACCGGTCGTCGGACGAATCGCTGCCGGCGGCCCGATCCTCGCCGAAGAGCGGATCGAGGACGTGTTTCCGCTACCCAAACAGCTGGTCGGCGACGGAACGCTGTTCATGCTCGAGGTCAAGGGCGACTCGATGATCGAGGCCGCCATCTGCGACGGCGACTTCGTGGTGGTGCGCCAGCAGCCCACCGCCAACAACGGTGACATCGTCGCGGCCCTGCTCGAAGACGAAGCGACGGTCAAGACGTTCAAACGCACCGACGGGCAGGTCTGGCTGTTGCCTCACAACCCGGCCTACGAGCCGATCGACGGCAACCACGCGTCCATTCTGGGCAAGGTGGTCGCGGTGCTGCGTCGCGTGTAGTCGTGACGTTTCGACTGCTCGCGCAGTGAGTGGATCAGTCATGCGCGTTCAGATCCGGGTCAAACCCGGCGCCAGCCGCACCAGGGTGGGCGGTCGCTACGGCGACGACACCCTGGTCGTGGCCGTCCAGCAACCAGCCGTTGACGGACGAGCCACCGCGGCCGCCTTGGCGGCCGTTGCCAAGGCGGTGGGGGTGCCGACGCGCGCAGTGGTGCTGATCAGGGGTGCGACCCACCGCACCAAGCTGATCGAGCTTCCTGACTCCGCTGCGGGCGCGGTGGCCGCGCTGCTGCATCAGGCGTGACTTGGACGACCCTGACCTCCGACGACCCGCCCCCGCCAGAACCGCAGCTCCGAAGGTGGGCGGCTCGGCAGTCACGGTGGCCGGCAACGTCCGTTGCTGCAGGCATCCCGCGCGTGGGTACGCCGCCGCCGAGCGTTCAGGTCAGAACGCCCAGTGCTCCGAGCAGAATCAACACCCCAGGCAACACGATGAAGGTGGCCACCAGGTACACCGCCAGCAGCCATCGCCGCTCCGCCACCAGGTTGCCCAGACCCGACGCCAGCCGCAGCGGCACGGGCCGCAGCAGCGGAATGACGAAGATGATCACCATCGCCACCACGTTGTAGCCGACGTGCACGAACGCGGCCTGAAGTCCGAAGACGGCATCCGGTCCGGTGACGGCGAATGCGGCCAGCAGCGCCGTGAGGGTCGTGCCGAGGTTGGCGCCCACCGTCACCGGGTACAGCTGAGCGGGAGTGATGGTGCCTGCGCCGACCAACGGCACAAGAACCGAATTGGTCACTGTGGACGACTGCGTGACGATCGTCACACCGGCCCCGACCCCGATTGCTTTCGCAGGTGATCCCTCAACGGCCCTCAGCAACACCTCGCGGGTGCGTCCGACCATCAAGACCTTCAGCTGGTGGCTCAGCCAGCGCACCGCAGCGAAGATCAACCCGACGCCGACAACGATGGTCAGAGCGGCTGACAAGGTGCCGCCGCCGGCTGACCCGGTCAGGGTGGTGACCCCGTTGACGAGGGGACGGGTGGCCGCGCGAATGAGGTTGAAGTCACTGGGGTCAGGCGCCACGGTGCCGTACGGCGCCGCGGTGAGGGCTTCCGACAGCCGCTGGAGCGGATGAAACGCAACCTCCAGCGGAAACAGCACCAGCAGTGCCAGCAGGTTGTAGAAGTCATGAATCGTGGACGCGGCCAGCGCACGCCGAAACTCCGTCACGTTGCCGGCGAACCCGAGCGCAACGAACGTGCAGGTGACGGTCGTACCCACGTTGGCGCCCATGATGATCGGGATCGCCTGGCCGATGTCGAGCGCGCCCGAGCCCACCGCCGCCACCGTGATCGCGGTGGTGGTCGTCGAGGACTGGATCAGAACCGTCGCGAGCACGCCGACCGCGAGGCCGACCAGTGGATTCTGCGCGAACGCGAAGAGCTGCTCGGCCTGATTGCCGCCCAGACTGCTGAACCCGCGTCCGATGATGCTGACGGCGCTGATCAGAAGGTAGAGCGACAGCACCACGGCCACCCAGCGCAGTGCCGGTCGCGACAGTTGCGCGGGGGGCATCTTGGCGGGGTGCTGGGCAGTTGTCTGGACGGGGCCCATACAGCAACGCTAGAACGCGCAACCCTACCGGCGGGAGAAATTCACGTCGTGCGCAGGTGAACGGCAGACGACGCCTTGGCCCGAAGGCCGACGGCCGGACGGCTAGTCTGCCGCCTCGCCCAGCCGCCGCAGGGCCGCGATCGCCTGCTCGCGGTCGGTGGTGGGCCAGAAATCGGGCATGGACGCGCGCAGGTAGCTGCCGTACCGGGCGGTGACCAGGCGGGGATCGAGCACCGCCACGACACCCCGGTCGGTCAGCCGGCGGATCAGCCGGCCGGAACCCTGCGCCAGCAGCAGTGCGGCATGGGTGGCCGCGACAGCCATGAAACCGTTGCCACCGCGGTCGGCAACGGATCGCTGGCGAGCCTGCAACAGCGGCTCGTCCGGCCGGGGAAAAGGGATCTTGTCGATGATCACCAAGCGGCAGGTGTCGCCGGGCACATCGACGCCCTGCCACAGCGACAAGGTGCCGAACAGGCTCGTCTCGGGGGTGGCGACGAAGCGCCGGGTGAGCTCACCGAGCTGGGCGTCGCCCTGGCACAGGATCTCGATGTCGGGCAGTTCGCGTCGGCAGTGCAACGCCGCCGCCTCGGCGGCACGCTGCGAGGCGAACAGGCCCAGGGTGCGTCCGCCGGCGGCCCACAGCAACTCGGCCACCTCGGCCAGCGTGTCCGGCCCGATGCCGTCACGGCCGGGTGGGGGCAGCGATTTCGCCACATACAGAATGCCCTGGCGTCGGTAGTCGAACGGCGATCCCACATCCAGGCCACGCCAGCGCGGCAACTCGGGGTCGGCGTCGGAGGCGCCGTCGGCCCGGTACGGCTCGGTGAGGCCGACCGAAGCCGCCACCGCCTCGAAGTTGCCGCCGATGCTGAGCGTGGCCGAGGTGAGCACGACCGGACGCTTGGCGAAGATGCCGTCCCGCATCAACCCCGACACCGACAGCGGCGACTGGTTCACCTGGCGTCCGAACCGCTCCCGCTCCGAGACCCACACGACATCGTGCGGTGCCATCGCCGCCAACTGTGCCGCGATGTCGAAGATCTCTTTGGCGGCGGCTGCGGCCTGCACGCGATCCTTGTCGGATTCGTCGCCACCCAGAGCGCTGACCACCCGCCGGGCCACGTCGCGCACCAGCCGCAGCGCGGTGCCGAGGCCACTGTCGGGATCTTCCACCCGATCGAGCGGCGCGTCGTCCAGGGCCATCGACAGCGCCGATCCCGAGTCGAGAAACTCGAGCCCGAGATCGTCGTCCAGCCAGGGCAGGCAACGCCGGGCGACCCGCTCGATGGTCTGCGGGCTGAGTTCGTGGGAGGCCGCACCGGTGACCCGGCTGACCAGTTCGTGCGCCTCGTCGATGATCACCGCGTCGTGCTCGGGCAGCGCCGTGCCGCCGTGCATCGCATCAATGGCCAGCAGGGCGTGGTTGGTCACCACCAGCTGGGCACCCCGTGCCTTGTCGCGGCTGCGCTCGACGAAGCACTCCTGCCCGTAGGGACACCGCTGAACACCGAGGCATTCGCGCACCGGGATCGACACCTGGGCCCACGATTGGGCGCCGTGGCTGGGCGCGTCGTCACGATCGGCGAGGCTCTTCGCCTTTGCCTCGGTTTCGATCCACTCGCGCAGCGCAACCACCTCGGCACCGACCTTGGACGAGGCGTCCGTGGCCGTCGCTGCCAGCGCTTCGGCCAGCTCGGCACCGCCCAGCAGCGACTCCTGGTCGAGGCCCAGGCCGTCCCGGGCCCGGTACAGGCAGGCGTAGTTGGTGCGGCCCTTGAGAATGGCGGAGGTGACCGTGCGTCCGGTCACCTGCTCGCAGGCGGCCAGGGCACTGGGGATGTCTTTGCGGGCCAACTGGGCCTGCAGCGCAAGGGTGGCGGTGGCGATCACGATGCGGTCGCCGGGGGCCCGGGTCAGGTGCGCCAGGGCCGGCGCCAGGTAGCCCAGCGACTTGCCGGTGCCGGTGCCGGCCTGAACCAGCAGGTGGTCGCCGACGAGCGATTCGGCCACGGCTGCCGCCATCTCGTGCTGGCCGGGACGCTGCGCACCCTCGATACCCTCGACCGCGGCGGCGAGAATCGCTTCGGTCAGGTCGTTCTCGGGCACCGAAACAACCTACCGCGACGCTCCGACAGGACTCGGACGCCGCCGCAGCCGCGGGCGGACCGGCACCGTCGCGGATGTTTCGGATGTACGGATCCATGCGCCGGATCGCGGCCGATGCGGCGATCCGGCGAGCAGACAATCGGGCCGTCCCACCTTCGTGCTCACCGGGCGGTGGCACTGGGCGGCACCCGCTGAACGGGAGCGGAACCGTCCCCAAGTACCGTCCAGGGCGACCGGTTAAGGAACCGTCCCCAATACCAGTCGGCAGGTATTGGGGACGGTTCCTTAACCAGTCGACCGGTAGTGGAGACCGGCCACCAATGCCGCCCGCCCCCACATCTCGTCCTGGGTGAACGGGACGCCCTCAGCCGGCCGAGTACGGCGCGAGCTCGCCGGCCAGGCCCTGATTCACCCGGGCCAGCACGGCGGTGCCGTCGCCGGTGTGTTCGAGGGTGATGATCTCGCCACCGGTGTGGATCTTGTTCAGCAGGTCGCCCCGGTCGTAGGGCAGCAGCACGCGCACCTCGACCGCCGGGCGCGGCAGCCGCTGCTCGATGCGCGCCCTCAGATCGTCCATGCCCTCGCCGGTGCGGGCCGACACGAACACCGCGTCCGGATACTGGCTGCGCAGCACGGTGAGCGCGTCGGGTTCGGCCCGGTCGATCTTGTTGATCACGAGTTGCTCGGCGACCTCAGCCGCTCCGATCTCGCCCAGCACGGTACGCACAGCCCGGATCTGGCCCTGCGGGTCGGGGTCGGAGCCGTCCACGATGTGCAGCAGCAGGTCGGCCAGCACCGACTCCTCGAGCGTGGAGCGGAACGCCTCGACCAGGTCGTGCGGCAGGTGCCGGACGAAACCCACCGTGTCGGTGAGCGTGTAGACCCGTCCGTCGGACGCCTCGGAACGACGCGTGGTCGGGTCGAGGGTGGCGAACAGCGCGTCTTCGACCAGCACGCCCGCACCGGTCAGCCGGTTCAGCAACGACGACTTGCCGGCATTGGTGTAGCCGACGATCGCCACGGACGGCACCTCGTTGCGTTGCCGCTCCTGGCGCTTGGTGGCGCGCACCTCGTCCATCTCGCGCAGCCGCTTGCGCAGCACCGAGATGCGGGTGCGGATGCGACGCCGGTCGGTCTCGATCTTGGTCTCGCCGGGGCCGCGGCCACCGATGCCGGCGCCACCGGCGGCGCGTCCACCGGCCTGCCGGGACAGGTTGCCGCCCCACCCACGCAGCCGTTGGCGCAGGTACTGCAGCTGGGCGAGCTCGACCTGGGCCTTGCCCTCCGCACTCTTGGCGTGCGTGGCGAAGATGTCGAGGATCAGCGCCGTCCGGTCGATCACCTTGACCCGCACCCGATCCTCGAGGTTGCGCAGCTGGGCGGGCTCGAGTTCGCCGTCGCAGATCACGGTGTCGGCGCCGGTGGCGATCACCACCTCACGCAGCTCGTCCACCTTGCCGCGTCCGATGAAGGTGGCCGGGTCGGGGCGGCTGCGACGCTGCACCAGCGCGTCCAGGACCTCGGACCCAGCCGTCTCGGCCAGCAGCCTGAGCTCGGCGACGGCGTTGTCGATGTCGGTCTGGGTGCCGCTGGTCCAGACGCTGACCAGCACCACCCGCTCGAGCTGCAGGTCGCGGTATTCGACCTCGGTGATGTCGGCCAACTGGGTGGACATGCCGGCCACCCGGCGCAGCGAGAGCCGCTCGGCCAGTTCGAGCTGGTCGCCGTCGAAATCCTCGACCTCGGGATCCTCGGCGTCGTCATAGTGAAGATCGGTCACAGGTCCACCTTGCCACGGGCCACGATCACCGCTGGCCCGGTGAGGTGGGCCTGCTCGGCGGTCAGCTCGACCAACAGCGAGCCGCCGGGCGGATCGACCCGCCACGAGCCCGTCCGCTCACCCGCCGCCGCCGCGGCCGCCACCGCGGCCGCCACCGTGCCGGTGCCGCACGAGAAGGTCTCGCCCACGCCGCGCTCCCACACCCGCATCCGGACGTGGTGCGCACCAACCGGCTCGACGAACTCGATGTTGGCGCGCTGGGGATAGACCTGCGTCGGGTAGCCCGGCTCGACGCTCAGGTCGATCCCGTCCAGCTCCCCCGGCGCCAGGACGACCGCCGCGTGCGGGTTGCCCACGACGATCACCGCCGCACGAAAGCTGCGTCCACCGGCGGTGACCGTGACCGGTTCGGGCGCGAGCGTGGGCAGGCCCATGCTGACCCGAATGTCGCCGTCCGGCAGAAACTCGCCGCGCCGCACACCGGCCCGGGTGACGATCTCGACCGGCGTGGCCTCGATCAGGCCCTCGGTCTGCAGGTAGCGCAGAAAGACCCGCAGCCCGTTGCCGCACATCTCGGCGATGGACGCATCCGCGTTGCGGTAGTCCATGAACCAGGCGTCGCCGAACTGCTGATACCCGGGTACGTGCCGGGCTCGGACGGCCCGCAGCGTGCCGTCGCCGCCGATGCCTGCCCGCCGGTCGCACAGAAAGCGCAGTTGATCGTCGGTGAGGGTGAGGGCGCCGTCGGGGTCGCTGAGGCAGACGAAGTCGTTCAGCGTGCCGTGTCCCTTGGCGAAGGCGAGCATCTGGGAATTGCATCCCACCCGGCACCAATGGTCAAACCGGACGGCTCCATCGGCTGGTCGAGCGTGTGGGCCGGCTGCCGGGCAGGGGGTTCGACGAACGGCTGTCAGATCGCTGGGCGAGCTTGTCGAGACCGCTGGGCGAGCGATCTCGTCAAGCTCAATCAGCGGTGCTGAAGCTTGTCGAGACCGCAGCCGACCAATGGTTTCGACAGGACCTCGATCAGCGGCTGTCAGACCCACAGGGTGGACGCCAGATGCTCGGCCAGCCCGGGATCGTCCGCCGGCAACCATTCGATGCGCGGGTCGCGGCGGAACCAGCCCAGCTGCTTTCGGGCGAATCGCCGGGTGGCCGCGGCGGTCTGCTCCTTGGCCTGCTGCTCGGTCAGCTCACCGTCGAGTTGGGCCAGCGCCTGCCGGTACCCCAGCGCCCGGGACGCCGTCAGTCCGGTCCGCAGGCCTTGGCGCTCCAAAGCGCGCACCTCGGCCAGCAGCCCGGCGGCCCACATCTGCTCCACTCGGGCGGCGATGCGTTCGTCCAGCACCTCGCGCGGCAGCTCAAGCCCGTACTGGACGACGTCCGGCAGCGCGTACGCCCACTGCGGCAGACTCGGCGTCCACGACCCGGTGAGTTCGATCACCTCCAGCGCGCGGACGATCCGTCGCCCGTTGTTCGGCTGAATCCCGGCCGCGGCCGTGGGCGACAGCTCAGTCAGCCGCTGGTACAGAGTGTCCGCCCCAAGCTCGTCCAGCTCGCCCTCGAGCCGGGCCCGTACCGCTGGATCGGTGCCCGGAAAGTCGAACTCGTCGACGATCGCGTGCACGTACAGCGCGGACCCGCCGACCAGGATCGGCACCACCGCGCGAGCACGGCAGTCGGCGATCGCCGCGCGGGCCAGCCCTTGGAAGGTGGCCACGGTGGCGGTGTCGGTGACGTTCAGCACGTCGATCAGGTGATGGACGATGCCGCCCCGCTCGGCCGCAGTCGGCTTGGCGGTGCCGATGTCCATGCCACGGTAGACCAGCATCGAATCGGCGTTCACGATCTCGGCCGGCTGCCCCGCAGCCCGCATTTGCTGCGCGAGCCGGACCGCCAGGGCGGACTTGCCGCTCGCGGTGGCGCCGTTGAGCACGAGCAGGGCGGGTGTGGACACGCTCGTCATTCTGCCTCAGCGCTACCGGTCACGAACCTCTTGGATTGGTTCGCGCAAAGGAGTAAGAATGGTCGTGAGCCGGATGACTCCGGAACTGCGAGCGAAAGGAGGCCGAATGGGATTCGTCGACAAGGTCAAGGACGCGTTGACCGGCCACGAGAGCCAGGTTGAAGGGGCCATCGACAAGGGTGGTGACTTCGTGGACTCGAAGACGGGCGGCACCTACGCGAGCCAGGTCGATCAGGGTCAGGACTTCCTGAAGGATCAATTGCGGCCGGCCTCCGGCACTCCGGAACAGCCGCAGAGCTGATCGGCGGGATCTTTCGAACGAACTAGCGTTCTAGCGGATGGGGTCGGGCTGCAGAGCCCGGCCCCATCCTCCATGTTCGGACGCGCCCGGTGCGGACCTCGGCGGCGACCCCGACCCCCTGCCACATCGGCACGCGGGCGGTCGTCCGCACGCGGGTGCCGGCCAGGATTGCCCCGGCACGGGCGGACGTGGGTCGGTAGACGCGATTTCCCGACCGGGATGGCACCGGCACCGGTGACCGTGGGTGGATGGGTACGCGAGTCCCTCGCCACCCGGTCTGCTGGTTGGCTGACCGGCGGACGAGGGGGTTCGGACGGATCGGCGCCCCCGGTTGTCCGAAACGGTGCCTGTTGTCGAGTCGCGTCCATGTTGTCGCGTTACAACGCGAAAGCGCGTACCCAACGTGACAGCAGACACCGCTGCTGAGAACGCACCGGCCGCGCACCGGTCGGACGGGCGTCCAATGCCACTGGTTAACCGGTGGTCGCTGAGTCCGGACGGATCGGTGTCCCCGTTGTCCGCAACGGCCGCGCACCGGTCGGACGGGCGTCATGTGCCACTGGCTCACCCGGTGAGCGCTGAGTCCGGACGGATCGGTGTCCCCGTTGTCCGCAACGGTGCCTGTTGTCGGGTTGCGTCCATGTTGTCGCGTCATAACGCGAAAGCCTGTACCCAGGGTGACAGCAGACACCGCTGCTGAGAACGCGCCGGACGCGCCGGACTCACCGGACACGCACCGGTCCGACGGACGTCCAGTGCTCGGTGTCCTGTTCCTGTTCACGCCGATGCCCGTGAGCGGGAATGCGGAACCGTCCCCGATTCCCGCTCACCCGACGCCGATGCCCGTGAGCAGGAATGCGGAACCGTCCCCAAATCCCGCTCACTAAACGCCGATCCCCGTGAGCAGGAATGCGGAACCGTCCCCAATTCCCGCTCACCCGACGCCGGACGGGCTCAGAGCGGCTGTCGATACCGTTCCCTGACGAAGGCGCGCAACCGCCCCACCAGAACCCTGAGCTGGGTTGCTCCGTGGTGCTGCGGCTGCCAGGCCGCGTACAACTCGATGCGCAGCAGCCGACCAGAGCCGGTGAGCACCCGCAGCTGGACGAGGTCGTAGCGCGGATCGTCCGATACCACGGCGATGCCACGTCCGGCCGCGGCGATCGCCTGCGCCACCTGGGACGAGCTGAACTCGATCAGTTGCACCGGCAGCCGGTCGGTCTCGACGGCCGCGTCGAATGCCCGGCGGGCATGACTCTCAGCGGTGGGTACCAGCAGCTCGTGCTGCACCAGGGCGGCGAGGGTGACCTCGCCTCGATCGGCCCACTCGTGATCGGCCCGCACGTACGCGTTCACCGGAAAGGCCGCCAGCCGGACGCCGGCCAGCACCCCGGGCGGTGGACGGGTGCCGATCACCAGGTCGGCGCCCCGGTCGAGGGCGCCGTACTCGTCGGCCGCGTCCAGCGCCTGCACCCGAGGCATCGGGTCGCCCGGCGCGAAGGTGGCGAAGAAGGGCGCCACGACGTCGTTCACGGTGACTCCGGGAGCGGCCACCGTCAGCGTCGGCATACTGCCGGCGCGGATCTGGGCCGCCGCGGCCCTGGTCGCCTCGGCATGGGCCAGCAGGTCACGGGCAGCGGGCAAGAACTGCCGGCCGGCCGGCGTGAGCGTGAGGCGTCCGTCCTGGCGGGTGAACAGCTCGAGCCCCAGCTCCTTCTCCAGCTGGCGTAGCTGACGCGACAATGAGGGCTGCGTGATGTGCGTGACTCCGGTGGCCGCGCTCACCGAGCCCGCGTCCGCCACGGCCACGAAGTAGCCGATCGTCCGCAGTTCCATGAGACCCCCGGCCGCCAGCATATGCCCGGCAGGCATGTACTCGTTAGCGAACGAGTATTCGACAGCATGATGGAGGGGACGCACGATGGGTGCATCCGCTCGTCGCGAAGGAGTCGTCATGCCGGTTGAGCAGCGCCGTCTGCTGGTCACGTCCATACCGGGGCCGCGCTCGGTCGAACTCAGCGCGCGCAAGCAGGCCAGCGTCGCCAACGGGGTGGCGACCACCCTGCCCGCCTATATTGTCGAGGCCGGCGGCGGCATCCTGGTGGATGCCGACGGCAATCAGCTGATCGACTTCGGCTCGGGCATCGCGGTCACCACCGTCGGCAACGCCGCGCCCGGGTGGTCGCCCGCGTGCAGGAGGCCGTGGCCCGTTCACCCACACCTGCTTCATGGTCACCCCGTACGAGGGCTACGTCGAGCTGGCGGAAAAGCTGGCCGAGCTGACCCCGGGCACCCACGCCAAGAAGTCGGCCCTGTTCAACTCGGGCGCCGAGGCGGTCGAGAACGCGATCAAGATCGCCCGGGTCGCCACCGGCCGCACCGCGGTGGTCTGCTTCGACCACGCCTACCACGGCCGCACCAACCTGACCATGGCGCTGACCGCCAAGGACATGCCCTACAAGCACGGCTTCGGGCCCTTCGCGTCCGACGTCTACCGGGTGCCGATGGCCTACCCCTACCGCTGGCCGGGCGATCGCGAGCGGGTTGCGGACGAGGCGTTCGCCCAGTTCGAGTCGCTGGTGCACGTGCAGGTGGGCGAGAACCAGGTGGCGGCGGTGATCATCGAGCCGATCCAGGGCGAGGGTGGCTTCATCGTGCCCCCGGACGGCTTTCTGCCGCGGCTCGCGCAATGGTGCCGCGACAACGGCGCGGTGTTCATCGCCGATGAGATCCAGACCGGGCTGTGCCGCACCGGCGACTGGTTCGCCTGCGACCACGAGGGCGTGGTGCCCGACCTGATCACCACCGCCAAGGGCATCGCCGGCGGTCTGCCGCTGGCCGCCGTGACCGGCAGGGCCGAGCTGATGGACGCCGTGCACCCCGGCGGTCTGGGCGGAACCTACGGCGGCAACCCGGTCGCCTGCGCCGCGGCGCTGGGAGCGATCGAAGAGATGGAGACCCACGATCTGCCCGGCCGCGCCCGGCAGATCGAACGCATCTTCCGCGCACGATTGGGTGAACTGGCCGCAACGCAACCGGCGATCGGTGAGATCCGCGGACGGGGGGCGATGATGGCGGTCGAGTTGGTCCGTCCCGGCACCAGGGAACCCGATCCGGGTTTGACCGCTCGCGTCGCCAAGGCCTGCCACGCCCGCGGACTGGTGGTGCTGACCGCGGGCTCGTTCGGCAACGTCTTCCGCTTCCTGCCGCCGCTGGCCATCAGCGACGAGCTGTTGCACGAAGGCCTGGACGTGATCGGCGAGGCCTTCGCCGAGGCAACCGCGAGCTGATCAGCGGGGACGCTGTTGGTCGTCCCAGCTACCTGGTGATCCGGTGGATAAGCCTGGCGGTCCGGCTGAGCGCCACCGTCCGGCAGGGTGCCGCCGCCCGGCTGCGTGCCACCGTAGTGCTGATTGCCGCCGCCCGGCTGACTGCCGCCGCCCGGCTGACTGCCACCGCCCGGCTGACTGCCACCGTACGGTTGCGTGCCACCGTAGGGGGGATTGCCTCCTTGGGGCTGACTGCCGCCCTGGGCGGGCGACCCAGGTCGAACCGGCGGGTAGGTCGGCATCCCAGGTGCACTCGGTCCGAACGGCTGCCCCTCGCGGGCCGCTCGTGCCACGGCCATGATCAGCAGGACGCTGCCGATCGTGGTCAGGGTGACGGTGATGATGTGGACAATGCCGTAGCTCGACGAGGGCAGGCGGGCTTGAATCAGCGCACCCGTGACGGTGGAGTTGAACTGAGTGAGGGCCAGCAGCACGATGCCCGACCACATCAGGCCGCGTGCGCCCTGGCCGATCCGGCCACTGACGGCGGCCCCGCTGATCACCAGGGCGAGCAGCACGGGCAGGCTGTACAACAGGTTGAGCAAACTCAGCATCGCTTCTCCTCGATCGGTGCCAGAGCCTAACGCGGTCGAGGGCCGCTCAACCCCGAGGGGTGGCGGCCAATGTCGGCAGGCCCAGCCCGACCAGACGCTTCTGCGGGGTGTGCCGGGCGTCCCACGCGTCGCCACCGCGGGTGCGGCGCAGGCTGGTGACGCCCCCGTCCGCGACCAGATGGTGGGGTGCGGCGTAGCTGATGGTCGCGAGTCCGATATCGCCCGGACGGGGCCGTTCGGCACCGTCCGGCACCGCCACGTGCACCAACCTGTTGTCGCGGGCACGTCCGGACACCCGGGCGGTGGCGGCATCCTTGCGGCCCTCGCCCGCAGCGAACAGCACCTCGACCTGCGTGCCGATCAACTTCTGGTTCTCGCGCCAGGCCAGGTCGCCGACCAGGTCGACCAGCCGCTCGTAGCGTTCCTGGACGACCTGCTTGGGCACCTGGTCGGGCATCGTCGCCGCCGGCGTGCCGGGCCGGATCGAGTACTGGAACGTGAAGGCGGCCGCGAACCGGGAAGCCTGCGCCACCCGCAACGTCTCGGCGAAGTCCGCCTCGGTCTCACCGGGGAACCCGACGATGATGTCGGTGGTGATCGCGGCGTGCGGCATGGCGGCGCGGACCCGTTCGATGATGCCGAGGTAGCGCTCGGAGCGGTACGAACGGCGCATCGCCTTGAGCACCCGGTCCGAGCCCGACTGCAACGGCATGTGCAGGCTGGGCATCACGGTGGGGGTTTCAGCCATGGCGGCGATCACGTCGTCGGTGAAGGCGGCCGGGTGCGGCGAGGTGAACCGTATCCGCTGCAGCCCGTCGACGGCCCCGCAGGCCCGCAGCAGCTTGCCGAAGGCCAGCCGGTCGCCGAACTCGACGCCGTAGGTGTTGACGTTCTGGCCCAGCAGGGTGATCTCTTGCACACCGTCGTCCACCAGCGCCCGGATCTCGGCGAGCACGTCACCGGGGCGGCGGTCGGTCTCTTTGCCGCGCAACTGGGGGACGATGCAGAACGTGCAGGTGTTGTTGCAGCCGACGCTGATGGACACCCACGCCGAGTACGGCGACTCGCGCCGGGTGGGCAGGGTGGACGGGAACGCCTCCAGGGCCTCGACGATCTCGACCTGGGCCTCGTGCTCGATCCTGGCCCGCTCGAGCAGCACCGGCAGTTTGCCGATGTTGTGCGTGCCGAACACCACGTCGACCCAGGGTGCGCGCTTGGTGATGGTGTCGCGGTCCTTCTGCGCCATGCAGCCGCCGACGGCGATCTGCATGCCGGGGTGGGCTGCCTTGACCGGGGCGAGATGGCCGAGGTTGCCGTACAGCCGGTTGTCGGCGTTCTCACGGACGGCGCAGGTGTTGAACACCACCAGATCGGCCTGTTCGTCCGCGGTGTGGGGCGTGTACCCGGCAGCTTCGAGCAGCCCAGCGATCCGTTCGGAGTCGTGGTTGTTCATCTGGCACCCGTACGTGACCACCTGGTAGGTGCGGGTTTGCGCGTCGATCGTCATCTCGGGGAGACAGCTTACCCGGCTTCGTCGCGGACGCCCGCGGCCCGGGTTCGCCCCGTCGTCGCGTCGGGTCCGACCGTCGAGAACCGGCCGCCGGACGGGTGCGGCGTGGGGTCAGTGCGCGGTTTCGGTGACCCTGGACTCGCGGACCACGGTCACCTTGATGGATCCGGGGTAGGTCAGTTCTTCTTCGACCTGCCTGGCGATGTCTTTGGCGATCACGTGGGTCTCGGCGTCGTCGACCGCCTCGGGCTGCACCATCACCCTGATCTCACGGCCGGCCTGCATGGCGAACACCTTGTCGACACCCTTGTGGGAGCGCGCGATCTCTTCGAGGCGATGCAACCGCTTGACGTAGACCTCGAGGCTCTCCCGGCGGGCGCCGGGCCGTCCGCCGCTGATTGCGTCGGCGGCCTGGGTGAGCACGGCGATCACCGTTCGCGGCTCGACCTCGTTGTGGTGTGCCTCGATGGCGTTGACGATGTCGGGATGTTCGCCGAACCGGCGGGCCAGGTCGGCACCGACCTTGGCGTGCGATCCCTCGACCTCGTGGGTCAGCGCCTTACCGATGTCGTGCAGAAACGCCGCTCGTCGTGCGGGCGCGGGATCGAGTTGCAGTTCGGCCGCCATCAGGCCGGCCAGCTGCGCGCATTCGATCAGGTGCTTCAGCACGTTCTGCCCGTAGCTGGTGCGGTACTGCAACGCCCCGATGGTGGGCAGCAGGCGGGCGTCCAGGTCGGTCAGGCCCACCTCGGCAACAGCGTCCTCGGCGGCGCGCAAGCAGATCTCGTCGATGCGCCGCTTGCTGCGCTCGTAGACCTCTTCGATACGCGCCGGGTGGATGCGTCCGTCGGCCACCAACTCGGTGAGGGTGAGTCGCGCAACCTCACGACGCACCGGGTCGAAGGACGACAGCAGCACGCTCTCGGGGGTGTCGTCGATCATCACGTTGACGCCGGTGGTCTGCTCGAAGGCGCGAATGTTGCGGCCCTCACGACCGATGATGCGGCCCTTCATCTCATCACCGGGCAGCGGCACGGTGGTGACCACCGACTCGGTGGTCTGCTCGGTCGCCAGGCGTTGAATGGCCCCGACGATGATCTGGCGAGCCTTGCGTTCGCCGTCGCGACGCGCCTCGGATTCGATCTCGCGGCTGAGCTGGACGGCCTGCAGGCGCGCCTCGTGCTCGACTTGCGACAACAGTTCGGCCCGCGCCTCTTCGGACGTCAAACCGGCGACGTGCTCCAACTGTTGACGTTGCTGCGTCTCGGCCAGGTCGAGTTCACCCCGCCGCGCCAACAGATCGGCTCGCGTGACCTCCAGGTCGGACAACCTCTGATCGAGCTTGCGCTGCAGTCCGGCGTGCTCGTCCTCACGTTCGGCCACCCGGCGTTCGCGACGCTCCACGTCGCCCAGCAGCTTGTCGACCCGCTCGCGTTCGGTACGGACGGACTCGTCACCCTCATTGCGGGTGCGTTCGGCGTCGGCGCGTACCCGTTCGGCTTCGGCCCGCGCGTTGGCGATGATCTCGTCACCCTCGGCCTTGCGCGCCATCGGGTCGACCTTGGCCACCAGCGACTGCAGCCTTGAGCGGTCCTGCTTCTCTTGCTCGACCACCCGGCGGGCCGCCTGCGTCTGGGCCTTCTGCTGATTGCGCAGGATCGAGACGACCACGATGGTGAGGCCGATGAGGACGACCGCGAGCACCGCGACGATCACCATCAGCTGCTGCGTGGAGTCCATCGATTACCTCCCGTCGTCACAACACAGAGGTACGCCGAACGCACAAATCAACATGTCAATCAGGCGCGGCACGCACCTTCGCGCGCACCCGCCGTTCCGCTTCGTGAGTGCGGAACATCAGTTACAAGTCGGGCCTACCGGCGTTGAAAAAGTCGATCACATGGGTTGATGAGTCGTTGACACACCTGCAGGTGAGGTTAGGCGTCCCAGGCCCTGCGATCAAGCTGGACGCCTTGTCGGACGCATTTTGACCACCCCGCAGTTGTCGGAGCGGTTGCGCGCCGGCCCGCGAGCGCGCCGGGCCGGCTGCCAATCGCTCGCCGGTTCAGTGGCGGATTGCTCGCCCCGCTCAGGAGTCGCCGAAGGTAGCGGTGCGGTCGTGGTCTGCCACATCGCCACGGGGCAACTCGCGCAACACGGTGGCGACCACTGCGGAGGAGAAGCCGCGTCTGGCCAACTGGCCGGCGAGCCGTCGGTAGCGCACCTCGTGCGGCAACCGCTGCAATGCCGGCGCACGCTTGGCCACCAATGCCCGAGCCGCTTCGAGGTCGGCGTCGTCGGCGCGGTTCGACGCCACCTGCTCGACCACCTCGGCATCGATGCCCTTGCTGCGCAGCTCGTGGCGCAGCGCCCGGGTGGAGCGCTGCCGCCGCTGCTGCGTGTCGAACCAGGCCTGCGCGAAGGCTGAATCGTTGATCAGCCCCACCTCGGTCAGCCGATCCAGAACCTGCTCGGCCACCTCGGCCGGCACGTGCCTCTTGGCCAGGGCCATTTCGAGTTCGCGCCGGCTGCGGTCACGGACGCTCAACTGCCGCAGGGCGATCTCGCGCGCGACTGCCACCGGGTCGGCATCGGGCGTTGGTTCGCCGTCAGGCCCGAGCGGCCGCCGGTGGCTCAGAAGTCGACCTCGCCGGTGATCGGATCGATGCCGGCCGGCACCTCACCGGGCTGGCCGATACCCAGATGCGCCAGGATGCGCGTCTCGATCTCGTTGGCGACCTCGGGATTCTTCTTGAGGTAGGTGCGGGCGTTCTCTTTGCCCTGCCCCAGCTGGTCGGCCTCGTAGGTGAACCAGGCGCCCGCCTTGCGCACCAGACCGGTCTCGACGCCCAGGTCGATCAGGCTGCCCTCGCGGCTGATGCCCTGGCCGTAGATGATGTCGAACTCGGCCTGCTTGAACGGCGGCGCCACCTTGTTCTTGACCACCTTGACCCGGGTGCGGTTGCCGACCATGTCGGAGCCGTCCTTGAGGGTCTCGATGCGGCGTACGTCGAGCCGCACCGAGGAGTAGAACTTGAGCGCCCGCCCACCGGTGGTGGTTTCGGGCGAGCCGAACATGACGCCGATCTTTTCGCGCAACTGGTTGATGAAGATGGCGGTGGTGCCGGCGCCGGACAGCGCGCCGGTCATTTTGCGCAGCGCCTGGCTCATCAGCCGGGCCTGCAGGCCGACGTGACTGTCGCCCATCTCGCCCTCGATCTCGGCGCGCGGGGTGAGCGCGGCCACCGAGTCGATGACGACCAGTGCCATGGCGCCGGATCGCACCAGCATGTCGGCGATCTCGAGGGCCTGTTCGCCGTTGTCGGGCTGGCTGACCAGCAGCGCGTCGGTGTCGACGCCCAATCGGGCGGCGTAGTCGGGGTCGAGGGCGTGCTCGGCGTCGATGAAGGCGCAGATGCCGCCCGCCGCCTGCGCATTGGCGATCACGTGCAGCGCCACCGTGGTCTTGCCGCTGGATTCGGGGCCGTAGATCTCGACCACCCGCCCGCGGGGAAGGCCACCGATACCGAGCGCGACGTCGAGAGCGATCGAACCGGTGGGAATCACCTCGATCGGCTGACGCACTTCATCGCCGAGTCGCATCACGGAGCCCTTGCCGTGCTGCTTCTCGATCTGGGCCAAGGCCGCTTCGAGGGCCTTCTCGCGATCTGCAATCGCCATGACGTATGGGTCCTTCCTGGAACGGCCGAGGTGGCTGTCGCTGACTTCTCTTTCACCATACGAACCGGGTCTGACAAAAACGTCAAACTCGATCCGGCCCGGGACATCACGGAGGTCGTCAGGACCAGCTGTGACTGAACCTTACCGAACGCACGTTCGAAAGTGGCCCGACACGCCGCCCTCGCGGAGGGGGGCCCGCCCGGCGGGGGGAAGGGGGGCCGGCCCCCAAAAGGGGGGCGCGGGCGGGTTCGACAGCCCCTCAGCGGTCGCCGGCCGGCAGTTCGAGGTTGTGCCAGACCGCACGCCAGATGTCCTTGCACGGGACCCCCGCCGCCAATGCCTCGCGGACGGTGCGACTGCCCAGTTCGCCGATCACGTGACCTTCGGCCCAGACGAGCGCCTGCACCCGTCCGAACTGGCGGGTCAAACGAGCCCACAGTTCGGCTTCGCGCACCTCAGGCGGCCACGCGGGCCGACCTCATGCCCAGGTGAGCGACCACATCACGATCGTCGAACTTGTCGCTGACCCGGCGCAGCACGTAGGACAACGGCACCCCCAAGGCGCCACAGATCGCGTTCAACAACTCGCTGGAGGGTTCTTTCTGGCCGCGTTCGATCTCGGAGAGGTAACCGAGGCTGACGCGTGCGGACGACGACACCTCGCGCAGGGTGCGCTGGTCGGCGTTGCGCAACTCACGCAACGACTCGCCCAGCAGTTCGCGCATCAGCAGCGGCCGTTCGGCCTCGACAGCGATCATGCCCACGACTTTACCCATCCACGGAGTACAAGGATCGTTTGCATCAACGCGCGTCGGTGTCGTTGTGTTCCCGCTCTGCCGGGTCGAGCAGTTTGCGCAGCATGTGCAGGGCGGTGCTGACCGTCTGCTCACGGATGCGCAGCCGATCACCGTCGAACTCGAACCGAAGTGCGACCGGCATCGGTTGGAACGACCCGGCGGACGGCCCGACGGCGGCGATCCACACCTCGCCCGGCAGGTGGCCCTCTTGCGGCTCGGGACCGGCGACGCCGGATGCGGCCAAGGCGTAGTCGGCTCCGGTGAGCCGCTGCACGCCCACCACCATCTCGACGGCGGTCTGCTCTGAGATGACGCCGTGGGTCTTCAACACCGACGGGTTGACGCCGCCGATGCGGGCCTTCTGCTCGGTGGCGTACACCACCACGCCGCCCAGGTAATAGCGCGACGCGCCCGGGACGGCGGTCAGGGTCGCCCCCAGCAGCCCGCCGGTGAGCGACTCGGACGTGGCCAGGGTGAGGCCCCGCTCGGCCAGCGTGTGGCCGACGATCTCGGCGAGTGGACGCTTCGTCATCACTTCTCCTGTTCGGCACGGCCGGCGCGGCGCAGCGTCAGCGCCTCGCGAATGTAGGGCACCGCGGTCACCAGCGTCAGCAGCACCGCGGCCGCCATCACCAGGTGGGCGATCCACTGTAGCCAGACCGGCATCATCGGAAGGCCGGGCAGGTACAGCAGCAGCGCGATGCTCTGCAGCACGGTCTTGAGCTTGCCTCCCGCGTTGGCAGCCATCACGCCGTACTTGAGCATGGCGACCCGCATCCAGGTGATGCCCCACTCGCGTGCCAGCACCAGCGCCGTGACCCACCAGGGCAACTCGCCCAGGATGCTCAGCCCGATGAACGCCATGCCGGTCAACGTCTTGTCGGCGATCGAATCCCACAACTTGCCGAAGTCGGTGATCAGGTTGTACTTGCGGGCGATCCGGCCGTCCACCGCATCGGTGGCGATGGCCAGGCCGAACACCAGCGTCGTGGCGAGCCGCCACCACACCTCGTGCGGATGGCTGAGCAACATCCAGGCGAACACCGGCACCAGCACCAGGCGCAGCACCGTCAGTGCGTTGGCCGGGTTGAGCCGGCTCGGTGGTGCGGTGGTCATGGCGCCTCGGCTGCGATCAGGTCGATGCCCTCGGCTACGACGACGACGGCATGCACCAGGCTACCGACCGCACGGGGCCCGGTCAGCCGCGTTGCGCCGTCCACCTCGGGACCCTGGTGCGCGGCGCGTCCGGTGCCGTCCGGCTCTTCGACGAGCACCTGGACGCGCTCGCCGACGCGCTCGGCGGCACGCTGGTCGCAGAGTTCCTGGGCCAGCACCGACATGGTCTCGAGGCGCTCGGCGATCACCTCGTCGGGCAGCTTGCCGGGCAACCCCGCAGCCTCGGTGCCCTCTTCGTCGGAGTAGCCGAACACGCCCAGCGCGTCCAGCCGGGCATCGGATGCGAACTGCATCAGGGTGGCGAAGTCGCTCTCGGTCTCGCCGGGGAACCCGACGATCACGTTGCTGCGCACGCCGGCGGCCGGTGCCAGGGTGCGCACCTGATCGAGCAGGGCGAGGAACGAGTCGGGGTCGCCGAAGCGCCGCATGCGGCGCAGCACACCCGGCGCGGCGTGCTGGAACGACAGGTCGAAGTAGGGCACCACCTTGTCGATCGCCACCATGCCCTCGATCATGCCCGGACGCAGCTCGGCCGGCTGCAGATACGACACCCGGATCCACTCGATGCCGTCCACCGCGGCCAGGTCGGCGAGCAGGTTCTCCAATGCTCGCGGGCCGAGCCGCAGGTCCTTGCCATAGGACGAGGTGTTCTCGCTGACCAGGAACAGCTCCTTGACGCCCTGGCCGGCCAGCCAGCGGGCCTCGGCCACCAACTCGTCCGCGGGCCGGGAGAGGTAGGAACCGCGAAACGACGGGATCGCGCAGAACGTGCAGCGGCGGTCGCACCCCGAGGCGACCTTGAGCGCCGCCATGGGACCGGGCCCGGCACGCTTGCGCAGCACCCGCGGACCGCTGGCCGGCGCGTGGCCCGGCAGCACCACCTGCGCCGCGGCAGCCGGGC
This sequence comes from Micropruina sp., assembly GCA_016711205.1. Taxonomy (GTDB): domain Bacteria; phylum Actinomycetota; class Actinomycetes; order Propionibacteriales; family Propionibacteriaceae; genus Micropruina. Next base: position 1,532,623 of record JADJTM010000001.1, read on the forward strand.
GGTCGGTGGGCGCCAAGGGCAGCAACCGCCGACGGTCGCGGGGCTGATGGGCCTCGACGCTGCCGCCCGCGGTGATCCAGCGCAACCGCTCGGCGATGTCGGGGTAGACGTCGAAGCCGAGCACCGCGTCGGCCTCGGGCAGTGCGTCGGCCAGTTCACGTCCGTACCGCTCGGCCATGCAGCCGACCGCGACAACAGCCTTCACCGAGCCGTCCTGCTTGAGGTCGGCGGCGGCCAGCAGGGTGTCGACGGAGTCCTTCCGGGCGGCCTCGATGAACCCGCAGGTGTTCACCACGATCGCCGTCGCCGTGCCCGGATCGTCCGTCAGCTCGAAGCCGCCCTGCTCCAGCCGGGCGAGCAGCTCTTCCGAATCGACGTCGTTGCGCGCGCAGCCGAGACTCACCAGATGGACGCGCTCAGTCACCTCGGCAATGTACCCCAGCCGACTGTGTGGCCTGGGCCCGTCACGATGGTGTGAGTTTGGGCACCTCAGACGGTGCCCAGACTCACAATGACTTCGCGGGACCCTGAGCCCCGGACCCCAGCTGCGCTCAGCCGGCGCGCAGGTTGACCAGCACCTCGTCCAGATCGTCGGGCTTGACCAGCACTTCGCGTGGCTTGGAGCCCTCGGAGGGTCCGACCACTCCCCTGGTTTCGAGAATGTCCATCAGGCGTCCGGCCTTGGCGAAGCCGACCCGCAGCTTGCGCTGCAGCATCGAGGTGGAACCGAGCTGCAGGTTGACCACCAGGGTGGCCGCCTCAAGCACCAGCTCGAGATCGTCGCCGATGTCTTCGGCAACCTTCGTGCTCGTTTCGGCGGCGGCCGCGACGTCATCGCGGTACTGCGGCTGCAGCTGCCCGGAGACGTGCTTGACCACCTGCCTGATCTCGGCCTCCGTGACCCACGACCCCTGCACCCGGATCGCCTTGGACGCACCCATCGGCAGGAACAGCCCGTCACCCTGGCCGACCAGTTTTTCGGCCCCCGGCGAATCCAGGATCACCCGCGAATCGGTCATCGACGCCGTGGCGAAGGCCAGCCGCGAGGGCACGTTGGCCTTGATCAGACCGGTCACCACGTCGGTGGACGGACGCTGCGTGGCCAGCACCAGATGAATGCCGGCGGCCCGCGCCAGCTGGGTGATCCGGACGATCGAGTCCTCGACGTCGCGCGGGGCCACCATCATCAGGTCGGCCAGCTCGTCCACGATCACCATCAGGTAGGGGTAGGGCTCCAGCACCCGCTCGGATCCGGGCGGCAGCTTGACCGCACCGGCCCGGACGGCCTTGTTGAAGTCGTCCACGTGCCGGAACCCGAAGGCGGCCAGATCGTCGTAGCGGGCGTCCATCTCGCGGCAGACCCACTGCAACGCCTCGGCGGCCTTCTTCGGGCTGGTGATGATCGGTGTGACCAGGTGCGGAATGCCCTCGTAGTGGGTGAGCTCGACCCGCTTGGGATCGACCAGCAGCAGCTGCACCTCGTCGGGGGTCGCCCGCATCATGATCGAGGTGATCAACGAGTTCACGAAGCTCGACTTGCCCGAACCCGTCGCGCCGGCGACCAGCAGGTGCGGCATCTTGGCCATGTTGGCGACCACGTAGCCGCCCTCGACGTCTTTGCCGAGCCCGACCGTCATCGGGTGGTGATCGTTGCGCGCGACCGGGCTGCGCAGCACGTCGCCCAGCGACACGATCTCTTTGTCCGCGTTGGGGATCTCGATGCCGATTGCGGACTTGCCCGGAATCGGCGACAGGATGCGCACGTCGGCGGATGCCACCGCATAGGCGATGTTCTTGCCCAGCGCGGTGACCTTCTCGACCTTGACGGCGGGCCCCAACTCGACCTCGTACCGGGTGACTGTGGGGCCGCGCATGTAGCCGGTGACTGTGGCGTCGATCTCGAACTGCCGCAGCACCTCGGTGAGCCGCCCCACCACGGCGTCGCTGGCCTGGGTGCGCGCCTTGGGCACCGAGCCGGCCTTGAGCACCATCGGCTCGGGCAGCAGGTACTGGACGTCGCCGCTCAGCTGCAGTTGCTCGGCCACCGCCGGGGCGTGGCTGTGCTCCGGCGCGGGCAATTCGGCCTGCTGCGGCTGCCGGGTGGGCTCGTGGTCGTCGTGATCGGCCGGCAGCTTGCCGGCCGTGACCGGCACCGGCTCGGGTTCCGGCTCGTCGTCGGTCCAGTGGTCGATCTCGGCCGGCTCCAGATCGCCGACGATCGGGGTGTCGTAGGCCTCGTCCACGCCGAACTTGAGTTCGGCCGCAGAAGGCTCGGGTCGGGTCGGCAACTTGGCCTTGAACTCGGCGAACCGGTTGGCCAGCTCGTGCAGCGGAATGCCGACGATCACCAGCACGCCGAACATCAGCAGCAGGATCAGCAGCGGTACCGCGACCCACACGGTCACCAGGTCGGCGATGATCGTGGAGGCGATGAAGCCCAGGGCTCCCCCCGCCTCGCGGACGGCCTCGGCGTCCGGAAATCGCGGCATGCCCTTGGAGATGTGGATCAGGCCGAGCAGGCCGAGCAGGGTGCAGCACCAACCCACCACCTGACGTCCGGCCGGGCCGTTGCTCTCGGGGTGCCGCAGCGTGCGCCAGGCCATGGCCAGGGCGAGCAGCGGCAGCGCCACGCTGAGGGTGCCGAACACGGTGCTGACGCCGATGTGGATCCAGCGGCCCACCGCGCCGGGAATTCCGAACCAGAACTCGGCTGCGATCACGACGGCGAGCGCGATCATGGCCAGGCCGGCGCCGTCGCGGCGCAGCGCCGGGTCGAGATCGCGGGCGCCGTGGCCGATGCCGCGGGCCACTGCCCCCACCCCGCGGGCCAGCGCGTTCCACACCGCGGCAATGCCGCGGCCGAGCGTGGGCAATAGCCCTGGCGCGTTCTTCTTCGCCGGGGTGCGCGTGGATGAGCGGGCAGGTGGTTTCTTACTTCCGGACGACCGCGGTGCGGAACTGCGCGTGGCGCTGTTACGAGACCGCGGTGGGGAAGACGCGCGGGTCGCCATGGCGTCACACTAGGCCATTGCTGTGAACCCGCCCAGCCTCCACGCCGCAGACGCGGGTGCCAAGGCGCGCGGGCGTCGGCGCGTCACGATGGTGTTGATCTGACCCCCACAGACGGGGGTCGGATCACCACCGTCTTTGCAGGCCGCGGATCTGGATCGGCGGCACGCACCGGCAGCGCCCTCCGTGCGGGTCTGCGACGCCTACGATTCTGCAATGGCTCGGTCAGGGGGTTTCGTCGCCAGCGCGGACGGACGGGCGACCGAGGCCGGGCTGGCGGTGTTGCGGGCCGGCGGCAACGCGGTGGATGCCGCCATCGCCACCAACGCGGTGCTGGCGGTGACCGCACCGCACCTGTGCGGGCTGGGTGGCGACCTTTTCGCGCTGGTGTACGCGCAGGGCCGGGTGGAGTGCCTGACCGCGGCCGGCCGCGCCGGATCCCGCTCGGACGCCGCCGGGTTGCGCGCCGAGGGTCATCGCAGCATGCCGTTGTTCAACGACGCCCGCTCGATCACCGTGCCCGGCTGCGTGGACGGACTGGTCGCCCTGCACGAACGCTTCGGTACCAGACCCCTGGCGACGCTCTTCGCCGCGGCGCTGGCTTTGGCCGAACCGGGCTTCGACGCGAGCGCGCCGCTGGCCGAGGCGGTCGGCCGGCTCGACGACACGGGTCGCAGGCAGCTGCCCGAACTCAGCGACCAGGCCTTGGCGCCGGGTGCTGTGGTACGCCGGCCCGGGGTGGCGCGCAGCCTGCGGGCGATCGCCGCCGGCGGCCGGGACGCCTTCTACCGCGGCGAGTTCGGCCACGGATTGCAGTCGCTGCCGGGTTCGATGATCACGGCCGCCGACCTGGTGGCCTCGGCGGCGGACTGGTCGCCGCCGCTGCGCGCAACCGCCTGGGGCGTCGACCTCTGGGTCGCTCCCCCGCCCTCCCAGGGGTATCTCTTCGCCGCCTCCGCGTCGCTCGCCGACGCTATGGCACTACCCGAGCCCGCGGATCCTCAGTGGGCGCACCTCTTGGTGGAATGCGCCACGGCTACCGGTTTCGATCGCACCGAGGTGTTGTTCGACGGGGCCGACGGCGACGCTCTGCTGGCGGCGGCGGGCGCTCGCGCAGCACTCATCGATCCGGCCGGCACCAGCGCGCGGCCACTGCCGCACCGGGCCGGCGACACCACCTACCTGTGCGTCCGCGATCAGGCCGGCATGGCGGTCTCGCTGATCCAGTCCAACGCGTCCGGGTTCGGCAGCCACCTGGCCGAACCGGGTACCCAGATCAATCTGCACAACCGGGGTCTCGGCTTCAGCCTGGCCCAGGGCCACCCGGCAGAACTGCAGCCCGGACGCCGCCCGCCCCACACCCTGGTGCCCGCCATGGCCACGGATGCTCGGGGGTTGCGGGCGGTGTTCGGCACCATGGGTGGCGACTCGCAGCCCCAGATACTGCTGCAACTGGCGGCCCGGCTGTTCCTGCACCACCAGAACCCGGCGGCCGCGATCGGCGCCGCCCGCTGGGTGCTGCAGGGCTCGTCCGGCTTCGACACCTGGACGACCGCTCGGGTGCGGCTGGCGGTCGAGGGCCACGCTCCCGCCGGCTGGGCCCACGCGCTGGCCGCCCGCGGGCACGAGGTGGTGGTGCAGCCGGCGTTCAGCTCGGCCTTCGGCCACGCGATGGCGATCAGCCGGCTGGCGGACGGGAGTTGGTCGGCCGCGGCCGACCCGCGCACCATCGTCGGGACGTCCGGTACGAGCGGCTGAACAGCAGCGGTCGGGCCCTGGGGTGGCTCAGTTGTCGGCCGGCCAGACCGTCGATCACGAGAAGCGCGCTTCCACGTCACCTTCGCCCCGCTCCGGGGTCCGCAAGCAGTGCGGTCGCCCCTAGAAGTGCTGCCAGCCCGCCTCGCCCTGCCACGCGGCGCCGTCCACGGTGACCGCCGGCTCGCCCTCGATCACGACCCCGATCACCTGCCAGCCGTCCGGCACATCGCCCGGCGCGAAGGTGGCCAGCAAGGCATGGTCGTCGCCGCCGGTGAGCATGAAGGTGAGCGGGTCACCCCCGCCGACGGCAGCGGCGACCACGCTCTGCGGTTCCGCCACGTCGAGGGCGGAGGTGTGCACATCGATCGCCACCCCGGACGCCCTCGCCACGTGACCCAGGTCGGCCAGCAGCCCGTCGGAGCAGTCGATCATCGCGGTGGCGCCCGCCTGCTGCGCCACGATGCCCTGGCCGTAAGGCGGTTCGGGTACCCGGTGCGCCACCACCACCGCGCGCGGCGAGCGGAAGCCGCGGTTGAGCACGGTGACGCCTGCGGCGGCCCAGCCGAGCCGTCCGCACACCGCCACCACGTCGCCCGGACGAGCCCCCGCCCGGGTCACCGGCGGACGCCCCTGCAGGTCGCCGAACACCGTCGCCGTCGCCGTGATGTCGCGGCCGCGGGTGGTGTCGCCACCGAGCAGCACGACCCCGGCGTTCGCACATTCCTCGCGCACCCCCACGGCGAACTCGCTCACCCAGGCCACCTCCAACTCGGGCGGCAGGGTGAGCGCCATCACCAACCCCACCGGACGGGCGCCCATCGCCTCCAGGTCGGCGACCGCGGCGGCCACCGCCTTGCGTCCGACGTCATCGGCGCTCGACCAGGCGCGCCGGAAGTGCACGTTCTCAACCATCGTGTCGGTGCTGACCGCAACGTCGCCGTCCACCGCGAACACCGCGCAGTCGTCGCCGGGGCCGACCCGCACCGCGGGCGACGAGGGCAGACCCTCGATGATGGAGCCGATCACGTCGAACTCGCCCGTCTCGGCCACCGAACGTCCCGCCATGGAGTTGAGCCTAGGGGCTGCCCGGTGGAACCATCCGATGGTGTCTCCGATCTCTCGCAACCAGGCACTGGGTGCCGCGATCGCCGCGTACCTGCTCTGGGGCTTCCTGCCGCCGTTTCTGGCCGCCCTGAAACCGGCCACGCCGCTGGAGATCCTGGCGCATCGCATCGTCTGGTCGTTCGCTCTGGTGCTGCTCGTGCTGGTCTGCCTGCGCAGCCGCTGGGACTGGTTGCGCACCCAGGTCTTCACCCGCCGGACGTGGCCCACCCTGGTCGCCGCTGCGGCCCTGATCGGCACCAACTGGATGGTCTACATCTGGGCGGTCAACAACCAGCATGTGGTCGAGGCGTCGCTCGGCTACTTCATCAATCCCCTGGTCAACGTGCTGTTCGGCGTCCTGCTGTTCAAGGAGCGGCTGGGTGTGGGCGCGCGGGTCGGCGGCGCGATCGTGCTGCTGGGCGTGGTGGTCATCTCGGCCGGCAACTGGCAGGGACTGTGGGTCTCGCTCACCCTGGCCTGCAGCTTCGGCCTGTACGGCGTGGTGAAGAAGCGGTCGACCCTCACCGCTCTACAGGGGCTGCTGGTGGAGTCGGCATTCCTCACCCCGCTCGCGTTGCCCTATCTGCTGTGGCTCGGGCCGCAGGGGCAGTTCGGCACCTCGATCGGCATGTCGGTGATGCTGATCGCCGCCGGCGCGGTGACCGCCATTCCGCTGTGGTTCTTCGCCGTGGCCGCCCCCCGGCTGCAGTTCGGGGTGCTGGGCGTGCTGCAGTACCTGGCCCCGTCCATCCAGTTCATTCTGGGAATCACGATCTTCGGCGAACAGGTCACGGCGTCGTACTGGATCGGGCTGATCGGCGTGTGGATCGGTTCGGTGATCTACCTGGCGATGACGATCCGCGACCACGAGGAGCCGGCCGTGGAGGAACCCTGCTGAGCTGCCCCTGGCGAGACTCGCTCAGCGCAGGCCGAGCGGACGTTCCAGCGCCTGGTCGATCAGGTCGCTGATCAGGCTGGTGTAGTCGATGCCGGTGGCCGCCCACAAGGAGGGGAACATCGAGATGTGGGTGAACCCCGGCATCGTGTTGATCTCGTTGACGAGCACCCGGCCGTCCGCGGTGATGAACAGATCGACCCGGGCCAGGCCCTCGGCGCCCATCGCCTCGAAGGTGCGGGCCGCCACATCGGATGCCCGGCGGCGCAGTTGCTCGCTCATCTCGGTCGGCACCTTGAGCACCGCCTCGTCGTCCGAGACGTACTTCGCCTCGAAGTCGTAGAAGGCGTTCTCGTCGCGCATCACGATCTCGCCCGGCAGCGACACCCGGGGTGCACCGCCCCGTCCGCCGAGCACCGCGAACTCCACCTCGCGAGCATGCAGCACGGCCTCTTCGATGACCAGCTTGGGGTCGAACTTCTGCGCCAGCAGCACGGCCTGGTCGAGTTCGTCCGCACTGTTCACCCGGGTGATGCCGACGCTGGAACCACCGCGGGCGGGTTTGACGAACACCGGGTACCCGAGCGCCTCGATGCGGGTCAGGGTGTCGGCGCGCTGCTGGCTCCACTGGCGTGCGGACACGGTGATGAACCGGCAGCCCGGCAGCCCGGAGGCCGACAGGGTGCGTTTCATCCAGTCCTTGTCCATGCCGTTGGCGCTGGCCGCGACGCCCGAGCCCACGTAGCGCAGACCGAGCATCTCGAACATGCCCTGAACGGTGCCGTCCTCGCCGAAGGGGCCGTGCAGCAGGGTGAATGCGACGTCGAAGGACTGGACGTCGACCAGCCGGTCGCCCTGCAGGGTCGCGATGCGCGCACCGTCGGAGTCGCCGGGCAGCAGGACGGCGGTCGGCCGGGATTCGCTCAGCCGCGGCAGCTCGTCGCCCTGCTTGCGCATCGCGCGCAACTCCTCAGCGCTGACCTGCACCCAGCGACCGGACGGGGTGATGCCGATGCCGAGCACCTCGAACCGGTCGGCATCGATCGCGCGGCTGACGCCGCCGGCGGTCATGCACGAGACGTCGTGCTCCGAGCTGACGCCGCCGAAGACGATGCCCACCCGGATGCGCTGCGCCATGGGTCCTCCTGATCGTGGTGCACCCGTCACCCTAGTGCCGACGCTGCGTCGAGATGGACCGCGACACCGGTGACGAGTCGCTTCGTCGGCGTGCGGGAGGACCTGCGCAGGATCTGTGTGCCGGCCACCGCCTGAACCGCAGGTCGATTGTCGCCACCCGCGCCGGTGGGCGAGCAGTCACTGGGGCGCTTCGCTGGCCCAATCCCGTGGTAGCCGACGTCCGGATCGCAGGTCGTAGCGCTCGGCCGGCGGCGTCTCACCACGCAGTTCACCGACCAGCGCGGTGATCGCGTCCATGATGCGCACGCTGGCCTCGGCGGCCGCCGTCGGCGAGTCGCGCGCTTCGCGCAGATCGTCCAGCGGGACCGGGTCGCCCACGAGCACGTGCATGGTGCGTCGCGGGAGCAGCCGGGGAAAGACCACCTTCTTGCCCGGCATCACCTGATGAGGGCCCCACTGCCCGATCGGAATCACCGGAGCGCCGGTCTCGAGCGCCAGTTTGGCCGTGCCGGCTCGTCCGGTCATCGGCCAGACGTCGGGGTCGGCGGTGATCGTGCCCTCGGGGTAGATCACCACGCACTCGCCACGGTTCAGGGCGGCCGCCGCGGCGGCCAGCGATTCACGTGCGCGGACGGTGCGCCGCTCGACCGGGATCTGACCCAGCGAGGCCGCCAACCAGCCGATCACCGGAACCTGCCACAGTTCGCTCTTGGCCAGGGTGCGCGGCCATCGTCCGTGCCAGACCAGGAAGTGTCCCAGCGCCACCGGGTCGAAGTTCGAGATGTGGTTCGAGACCACGATGAGCGGGCCGGTGCGCGGCAGCTTGTCGCCCTCGCGCCAGTCCTGTTTGGTGAACGCGCGAAGAATCGGCGCGGCCGTCTGCGCCAGTACTCGGAACAGCGGCTCCGCGGGCGCGCGGTTCACCGTCGAAAGCGACAAGGCGGCGCGAGACATCGGACTCCTTCGGGTGGGGTCGCATCAGGCTACTGGCGAGGCCCGACGCGGCGCTGCGAGTGGCGCGGGCCGTGTCCAAACTGCAACAAAAGTGCCTCTGACAGGCGGGTTCTATAACGATCAGAACTTAGCCCCGTTAGTTTGAGCGGCACCACAGGGCTGGGCCGGCGAGCCGATCCGGGCGCAGGCGAACCGGATGTCTGTTGAGCGTGGCCGGCGTAGCCAGGACGCCGGTTGGGTCGCGCGTGGGCGCTGACCGGTGGGTACCGAAGTCAGAGTGCCGGACCGGGCAACCGCTCAGCCGGCGGTGCGCACCGGCAGGGTCTTGGGCAGCCAGGCCGGGCGCCTGGCCTCGAAGGCCGTGATCAGGTCCTCGTGCTGCAGAGTCAGGCCGATGTCGTCGAGGCCCTCGATCAGCCGGTGCCGGGTGTAGTCGTCGATGGTGAAGTCGTAGACCGCGTCGCCGGCGGTGATCGTCTTGTCGACCAGGCTGACGGTGAGCTCGGCACCCGGATTCGCCTCGGCGAACTGCCACAACGCCTCGACGGTCTCTTGCGGCACGGCCGCGATCAACAACCCCGCCTTGCCGGAGTTGGACCGGAAGATGTCACCGAAACGCGAGCCGATGACCACCTTGAAGCCGTAGTTCTGCAGCGCCCAGACGGCGTGCTCACGCGACGATCCGGTGCCGAAGTCGGGCCCCGGCACCAGGATCGAGCCGACGGCGTAGGCCGCGTGGTTGAGCACGAACTCGGGGTCGCTGCGCCACGCGGCGAACAGCCCGTCCTCGAAGCCGGTTCGGGTGACCCGCTTGAGGTAGACGGCGGGAATGATCTGGTCGGTGTCCACGTTGCTGCGGCGCAACGGCACCGCCACGCCGGTGTGCGTTTCGAACTTGTCCATCGGGCGCTCCTCAGGCGTTGACGGGTGCGGGCAGGTCGGCCGGCGACGACAGCGTGCCGCGGACTGCGGTCGCGGCGGCCACCGGCGGCGAGACCAGGTGGGTGCGTCCACCCTTGCCCTGGCGGCCCTCGAAGTTGCGGTTCGAGGTGGACGCCGAGCGCTCGCCCGGTGCCAGCTGGTCGGGGTTCATGCCCAGGCACATCGAACAGCCCGCCTCGCGCCATTCGGCCCCGGCGTCCTTGAAGATCTGGTCGAGTCCCTCGTCCATGGCCTGCGACCGCACCCGCGCCGAACCGGGCACCACCAGCATGCGGACGCCATCGGCCACCCGGCGTCCCTTGATGATGGACGCCGCCAACCGCAGGTCCTCGATGCGTCCGTTGGTGCAGGAACCCAGAAAGACGGTGTCGACCCGGATCTCGCGCATCGGGGTGCCCGCCTCGAGCGCCATGTACTCCAGCGCGCGCTGGGCCGCCGACTTCTCGACCGGGTCGGCGAAGTCGTCCGGAGAAGGAACGGCGCCGCCCAGCGGGACGCCCTGACCCGGGTTGGTTCCCCAGGTGACGAACGGCGTGAGCTGGTCGGCGTCGAGGTCGACCTCGACGTCGAAGACGGCGTCGTCGTCGGTGTAGAGGGTGCGCCAGTAGGCGACGGCGGCGTCCCAGTCCTCGCCCTCAGGAGCGTGCGGACGGCCCTTCAAGTAGGCGAAGGTGGTGTCGTCGGGAGCGACCATGCCGGCCTTCGCGCCCCACTCGATGGACATGTTGCAGATCGTCATGCGACCTTCCATGCTCATCTCGCGCATGACGTTGCCGCGGTACTCGACCACGTAGCCCTGGCCGCCGCCGGTGCCGACCTTGGCGATCAGGGCGAGCACCACGTCCTTGGGAGTGACACCCTCGCGCAGGGTGCCGTTGATGTTGACCGCCATGGTCTTGGGACGTGCCTGAGGCAGGGTCTGGGTGGCCAGCACGTGCTCGACCTCGGACGTGCCGATGCCGAACGCCAGCGCCCCGAAGGCGCCGTGGGTTGAGGTGTGCGAGTCGCCGCAGACCACGGTCAGGCCGGGCTGGGTGAGGCCGAGCTGCGGGCCGATGATGTGCACCACGCCCTGATCCTTGTCGCCCAGCGAGTGCCGGCGGATGCCGAACTCGTCGGCGTTCTTGCGCAGGGTGTCGACCTGCAGCCTGCTGACCGGGTCGGCGATCGGCGCCAGAATGTTGAGAGTCGGGGTGTTGTGGTCCTCGGTGGCCATCGTGAGGTTCGTGCGGCGCACCGTTCGGCCGGCCAGCCGCAGCCCGTCGAAGGCCTGCGGCGAGGTCACCTCGTGCACCAGGTGCAGGTCGATGTAGAGCAGGTCGGGCTCACCGGGCGCGCTGCGCACCATGTGGTTCTCCCACAGCTTGTCACTGAGTGTGCTGCCCATGTCTGCCTCCTGAGGACGGCGCCGGCCCGGTCCTCTCGGCACAATACGCCGAGCGCACTTGCATATCAAAGTTCGAGACGGCAGTATCAGACTATGGACAATTCAAGCGGCGTCGGTGTTCTGGACAAAGCGGCCCTGGTGCTCACGGCACTGGAACAAGGCCCCACCACCCTGGCCGGTCTCGTCACCGCGACGGGCCTGGCCCGTCCGACCGCCCACCGCCTGGCGGTTGCTCTTGAACATCATCGTCTCGTCAGCCGAGATCTGCAAGGACGCTTCGTGCTCGGCCCCCGGCTGACCGAACTGGCCTCGGCCGCCGGCGAGGACCGCCTGCTGGCGACCGCCGGCCCGGTCCTCGCCCGGCTGCGCGACATCACCGGCGAGTCCGCCCAACTGTTCCGGCGCCAGGGCGACATGCGGGTGTGTGCCGCGGCCGCGGAACGTCCGGCCGGATTGCGCGACACCATTCCGGTGGGCTCGCAGCTCACCATGTCGGCCGGATCGGGCGCGCAGGTGCTGCTGGCCTGGGAGGATCCCGAGCGCATCCAGCGCGGGCTGCTGTCGTCCTCGTTCTCGGCGGTGGCGCTGGCGACCGTGCGACGCCGCGGCTGGGCTCAGTCGGTCGGTGAGCGCGAGGCAGGTGTGGCCTCGGTGTCGGCGCCGGTGCGCAGCCCGTCCGGAAAGGTGATCGCGGCGGTCAGCGTGTCGGGCCCGATCGAGCGCCTGTCCCGGCAACCCGGACGCCTGCACGCCCCCGCCGTGATGGCGGCCGCCGAGCGGCTCAGCGATGTGCTGCGGCGCAGCGGCGCCGAAGGCTGATCGCTGCGGCTGGTCCCGACGTCAGGCTGGTCCCGACGGTCAGGCCGTGGCCTTGGGTGTGTAGATGTGCACCTTGGCGCCCAGTGGTGTGTTTCTGAAGATCCAGGTCGCGTCGCTGAGCTTGCCGATGTTCACACAACCGTGGCTCGACCCCGCGTAGCCCACGTTGTGGAACCCGGACGAGTAGTGCACGTACATGTCGGGGTAGAACATCGTGCTGTAGGGCATGGCGCCCGACCCGTAGTTCTCCGATGCCGGATTGACCTGCCTGTCGTACACCTTCCAGGTGCCGTTCGCGGTCGGGAAATTACGCCAGATGTGCGTCTTCGCATGCTGGTTGTAGCCGCCGAGGCGCACCTTGAACGTCTTCACAACCTTGCCGTTGCGCAGCCAGGTGAGCGTGCGGTGCGCCTGATCGACACACAGCACGACGCCCTTGGTGCGGCAGGTGTTGGGCAGCTTCTTGCTCACCGTCGGGGCCTTGGTCGCCAGCGCCACCCAGGTGTCCTTGCCCACCCAGCCGTCGGGGTCGAGCCCGCGCGAGCGCTGGTAGTTCAGGATCGCGTTCGCCCCGGCCACGGTCACGTAGCGGGTCTTCGCCCACGGATAGAAGCCGGCGGCCTTCAGTTCCTTCACCAGCAGGCTGACGCAGGCGCCGGACGAACCGGCCTTCAACGTGCTCGACAGGCACGGCTTGAACGTCTTGCGCCGGGCGGCGCTCACGTGCGCCAGCGGGTCGGGCGGAGTGGTCTTCGTGGGGGACGGGCTGGGTGTCGGGCTGGTCGACGCTCCGACGCTCGGGAAGGCGCTGGTCGATGCCGTGGCTGAAGCGGTCGCGGCCGGCAGGGACGCTGCCGCGGCAGGAGCCGCTGCGGGGCCGGCAACCGCCGGGGTGAGCGCGCAGCCGGCCAGCAGGGCAAGGACACTCGCGGCCGCGGCCAAGGGCGCGATCCGGCTGCGACGCACGGTGCCAGCGGGCGGCGTGGGAGCAACGGACGGCAGTGGGCGCGGCAAGTGGCCTGATATCAACGGAGGTCCTTCGGAAGGGGCGATCAGCGCCAATCTTACCGTGGGCGCCTCAGAATCCTGTCATCGAGGCGCCTCGCCGAGGTGCCGACGTCAGCGCTGCGCGGGGCACCGGTAGAGGTACCGGTGATGAGGGGTGTACCCGAGCTGTTCATACAGCCGCACCGCCGGCTCGTTGCGCGTGAAGACCTGCAGTGCGCTCAGCGTGGCCCCCTGCCGTCCGCCCCAGTCGGCGAGCGCTTCGGTCAGCACTCGCCCGAACCCGCGCCGCCGGTGTGCCGCCGCCACTTCGATCGCCGTCAGCACCACCACGTCATCGGCGAGCGCGGCGCGTCCGATGCCGACCACCGCCCCGTCCAGCGACGCGGTCAGGTAGCCGGCGGGCGCAGCGGTGATCACGCGTAGCGCCGCCGGCGGCAACTGCGAGCCGCGGTACCGGTACATGTCGAGCCACTGCCCATCGGGCTCGGACGACCAGGCCAGGCTCAGACCCGCCGTGGCCCCGATCGAACGGGGTTCGCGCACCAACACCAGGGTCCACGGCTCGGCGGACCAGCCGGCCCGATCGCACCACTGCGCCACTTGATCGGCCGGGCCGCCGGACCCGTCCAGCTTCGTGGGCACCTGAACCCGGGGCGCCAGGCCGCGTTCGCGGTACCAGGCCATCACCTGCTGCATGGCTGGTGCGAGGCCGCACCCGGGGTCGCCGAGCGGCAGCGCGGAGTTCGCCCGCCCGGTGAAGCCACCGGCCGCGCGCAACTCCCACTGCCCCAGTTGTTGCTGCTCGAGCCCCGGCCAGGTGCGCGCCAACCGGCGCGCCAGCTCGTGGATGTTCATGACCTCAGCCTGCCTGACCCCGTGGCTTGCGGTCACCGGTGTGCGACCACCATGCCGTCGACCCGCAGCGCCAACTCCTCAGGTCAGCTTTCGTGCGAGCGAATGGACGCGCGAGGACCGTCCTTCAACCGACGACGCCACTCGGCGACGCTCAGCACGATCAGCGTCAGGACGGTGAGCGGCAGCACGAAGGCGGTCAGCGCCAGGCTGAACACCGGCAGCATGCTGTGCTGCAGGGCCGTCAGCACCAGGTACACCAGGTACGTGGCGTAGAAGGCGACGAACGCCACACCCTCCCACCGCGCGATGCTGCCACCGACGAACGCCACCGGAAGCAGCAAGACGGCCGCCGCCACCATCACCGGCATGTCGAAGCGCACCGCCGAGGGCTCGACCGGAATCCCACCCCGGCTGACCAGCGCGGTGGCGCTCAGAACGACGCCAATGTTGAACAGGCAGCTGCCGACGATGTTGCCCACCGCGATGTCCCGCTCACCGCGCATGGTGGCCACCAGCGAGGTGGCCAACTCGGGCAGCGAAGTGCCGACCGCCACCACGGTGAGGCCGATGATCAGGTCGCTCACCCCCCACGCGTGCGCCACCGCGGTGGCACCGTCGACCAGCCAGCCCGCGCCCAGCACCAGCAGGGCGACGCCCACAGCCACCAGGACCCCGTCCAGCCACAGGGGCCGTCGGCCCGGTTCGGACCCGCCCGGATCGGCGCGAGGGGCCGACTCGGCCGCCTCGCGACGGGATCCGATGATCGTGACGATCAGATAGGCGATCATCACGGCGAGCAGGATCACACCGTCGACCACGTCCAGCTTGTGGTCCAGCGACAGCACCAGCGCCAGTACGGAGATTCCGATCATCACCGGCACGTCGCGACGCACGAGCTTGGACGCCACGGTCAGGGGGGCGACGACGGCCGACACCCCCAGGATCAACAGCACGTTCGCGATGTTGCTGCCCACCACGTTCCCCACGGCCAGACCGGGGGTGCCGACGATGGCGGACTGCACCGAGACCGCGAACTCCGGAGCGGAGGTGGCGAAGGCGACCACGGTGAGGCCGACCAACAGCGGCGACATGCCCAGGGACCGGGCCAAGCCGCCCGCTCCCCGCACCAGTACCTCGCCGCCGAGGGCGAGCAGGAGCAGTCCGCCGATGATCAGCAACACGGTCACGGCCTGCATGGAATCACCCTATTTCGCTGGGGTCTTCCGCGGTGGTCATCGGCGCCGGAACGCGAAAACGGTCTACTTCGCCGGCGCCGCGTGTTTCTGCGTGAGGCTGCGCTGGATTCGACCGAGTGCGTGCTGTTCAACATGTGAAGGAAGGCCCCAACCCTGCTGGAGCGCGTCCGACGCAGGGGTTCCGGCTCGTAGCCTCCAAGGGATTACAACCCGCGGGGGGACATCACGACGACCGGACCAGCCGACGTAACGCCCAGCGCGCCAACGGCCAGTAGGCCAGCACAGCCGGGGCGAAGCCGCGCACTGTCAGCGTGGTGGCCGAGCCCGCGGGTAGCTCTTCGACGCCGTGGTGCAGGGTGAACTCCAGCCCGGCGAACCTGACCCGCCAAGACCACTGCCTACGGTCGGCATCGACGTGCAGGATCTGGAACGGTGCCCGGACGCCGAGCGGCCCAGCCACCTCGCCGGTCAGCCCTGCCGCGAGCAGGCGTGGGGAAGCATGCACCGCGCAGATGTGCGGTGCCCAGCCCGTCCATTCGTCCAGATCTGCATAACGGCGCCACACCAGGGCGGCCGGCGCCGACCCTGTCACGCGCATCGGCAGCTCGAGGCAACATCCCCGTCCGATACCCATCGCAGCACAGTACCCACTGCCCTCACCGGTCACCCCTCGACTCCACGCTGCCAGCACGCGGCGCCACGGTCTGATCGGCCAGTCGAAGGCAGGGCCGGGCCGTCATCCTCGCGACGCTGCGTCGCAGACGCTTCCAGCGACCCAGAAAACATGAAACCCCTTGTCAGAATCGCTCTGACAAGGGGTTTCACCCTGGTAGCCCCGACGGGATTCGAACCCGCGCTACCGCCTTGAGAGGGCGGCGTGCTAGGCCGCTACACAACGGGGGCCCTAGCTGTCGCCCGCGCGACGACCCGAAGAAGAATACCTCAGCCAGCGCAGCCTCGGCCAATCCTCTGCGCTGGGGTACTAGGACTCGAACCTAGACTGACGGAACCAGAATCCGGCGGGCTGCCAATTACCCCATACCCCATTGCCGGCCACTCGGACCAGCGAAGATCCACGTTACCGAATCGGCAGCACCCCGACCAAATCGACTCCGGCTCGTCCGCGTGCCGCCCATACCGGCGCCGTGGCCGCTGAAGGGTGCGCCTCGCCCCCTGCAAGAGACTGCCGGTCATGCGTGCCGCGGCGGAGGGCTGCAATCGGCCGACGGTGTCCGCCGGCGTGCTCAGGCGCCACCTTGTGGTTGATATGAGCCGGGTGCTCAGTGCTCCCTCGACGTTTCGCGAAGTTATGGTGGTTATGAATACCCCCCTGGGGTATTTATAACCACCAGAAAGTTGCGCCCGGGTCGCATGCCTCACGACACGCCGACCCGCCGCCGCTGATAACAACCACAAGGTCGCACTTTGCCGATCAGGTGCGTGCAGCCCAGGGGTCGATGCCGTCCGGCGCTCGAGTGCCCGGTGTGGTGGTGGCCAGCTTGAGCCGGTTGGCGATCAGGATCGCCAGCACCGTGTAGGTGCCGAAGCCGACCAGATCCCAGCCGAGGTCGACCCAGCCGATGGTCTGGGTGGCCTTCACGTCAGCGATGGTCGAGTACAGCCCCGCGTAGCTGAACGCCATCACATTGTTGATCACGTGCGCGCCGATCGCGGCTTCAAGGCCACCGGTCTTGACCACCAGCACCCCGACCAGCACGCCGAACAGGAACCGGTCGAGAAACAGCGGAATGTTCTGCGTACCGTGAAACAACGCGAACAAGGCCGCCGAACACACCACGCCGAACCAGGGGCTCTTCGGCGCCAGGGTGTGGAACGACTGAAGCAGGTACCCGCGAAAGAAGAACTCCTCCGCCGCGGCCTGCAGCGGCGCGGTGAGCAGAATGACCACCAGGAACACCCAGTAGTTCGGCTGCGGCGTCAACGTCGGCAACGGCTGTCCGAGATGCTGCACGAACAGGAACAGGTTGAACACCACCAGCGCCAGCCCCATGCTGAGCGCCAGGTAGCGCCACCGGAACCAGGGCCGCACCGACGCCAGCAACCCCGGATGCCGGCGATGCACGAACAGCACCACGGCCATGCTGATCGGAATCAGCGTGGCCAGCCCCAGATGCCCCGAAAACATGCCCCACGGGTTCGCGAACGCGGCAGACGCCCGCAGCCAGTCCTGGTAGGCGCCACCCGGCTGCACGATCAGCCAGCCGATCCAATTCAACAACTGCGCCACGCCGGTGGCCAGCACGAAGAACAGCACCAACGCCGACACGATTCCGACGGACGAGCGCAGCTTCGGCCGGTCTTCCGCCCCGAGCAGAATCTCGTCATAGGTGACTCCGGACGGCGTTGCTTCCGTCGCGATCCGCTCGACCCAGGTGGCGGGACCGGGCTGGTTCACCACCTCAGTTCTCTTCCGCGACCACGAGGTTGGTCAAGGTGCCGATCGACTCGATGGTGACCGAGACCGAATCGCCTGGCTGCATCGGACCGACGCCCTCGGGGGTGCCGGTCAGGATGACGTCACCGGGCAAGAGGGTGGTGTAACTGCTGACGAACTCGACCAACTCGGCCACCCCGCGCACCATCAGCGACGTGCGTGAGCTCTGCTGGGGCACGCCGTTCAGGGTGGTGGCGATGCTCAGGTCGCCCACCTCGTCCAGGCTCAGGTGGGTGACGATCCACGGACCCAACGGGCAGAAGGTGTCGTAGCCCTTCGCTCGCGTCCACTGCTTGTCGCGGGCCTGCAGGTCGCGGCACGTGACGTCGTTGGCGACGGTGTAGCCGAAGATCACCTCGGCCGCCCGGTCGCGCGGCACCCGGCGGCAGATGCGTCCGATCACCACGGCGAGCTCGCCCTCGAAGTGCAGGTTCTCGGTTTCGGGCGGGTACACGATCGGCTCGCCCGGCCCGATCACGGACGTGTTCGGCTTGAGAAAGGTGAGCGGCTCCGCCGGCACGCTGGAGTTGAACTCGGCGGCGTGCGCGGCGTAGTTCTTGCCGATCGCCACCACCTTGCTGCGCGGAATCACCGGGGCGACCAGCCGCACCTCGCCCAGCGGCACCCGCTCGCCGGTGTAGTTGACCGGCCCGACCAGCGGGTCGCCGCTGATCGCGGCGATGGTGTCGGGGTGACCGGCGCCGTCCTGTTCGAGTTCGACGATTCCATAGCTGGGGTCGCCGCCGTCGGCGACGAAACGGGCGATGCGCATGGGGGCAGCCTAACCGGCCGCGCGCGCTGGTCACGCCCCACCCGCCGTTGCCATAATCGGCGCCATGGGTGGCTACGACGTCGTGGATCTGATCCGGGCCAAAAGGGACGGCCGCGCCCTCAGCGCCGCCGAGATCGACTGGCTGATCCCGGCCTACACGGCGGGGCAGGTCGGCGACGAGCAGATGGCGGCCCTGGCCATGGCGATCGTCTTCCGCGGCCTGGACGAGGCTGAACTGTCCACCTGGACTGCCGCGATGATCGCCACCGGCGAGCGGATGGACTTCTCGGCGCTGAGTCGTCCGGTGGTCGACAAGCACTCCACCGGTGGGGTCGGCGACATGATCACCCTGCCGCTGGCGCCCATCGTCGCCGCTTGTGGGGCGGCGGTTCCCCAACTGTCCGGACGGGGCCTGGGTCATACCGGCGGCACGCTGGACAAGCTGGAGGCGATCCCCGGCTGGCGGGCCGAGCTGGCCCCGGACGCGATGCTACGGCTGCTGGACGAGGTCGGTGCCGTGATCTGTGCCGCCGGCCCGGGTCTCGCGCCGGCCGACAAGAAGCTGTACGCCCTGCGCGACGTCACCGGCACCGTCGAGTCGATCCCGCTGATCGCCTCGTCCATCATGAGCAAGAAGATCGCCGAGGGCACCCCCGCGCTGGTGCTCGATGTGAAGACCGGCGCGGGAGCGTTCATGCAACGGCGCGCCGACGCCGAGCAACTGGCCCACACCATGGTCGGCCTGGGCACCGCGGCCGGGGTGCGCACGGTGGCCTACGTGACCGCCATGGACGCGCCGTTGGGCCGCGCCGCCGGCAACGCGGTCGAGGTCGCGCAAGCGGTCGACGTGCTGCGCGGCGGCGGACCGTCCGATGTGGTGGAACTCACCCTCACGCTGGCCCGCGCGATGCTCGAGGTGGCGGGGGTCGACGCCGACCCGGCGGACGCCCTGGCGTCCGGCAAGGCGCTCGAGGTGTGGAACGCGATGATCCGCGGCCAGGGCGGCGACCCGGACGCGCCCCTGCCGCTCGCGCGGCACACCAGGGTGATCCGGGCGCCGCGCTCAGGCGTGCTGACCCGGCTGGACGCCCGGTCGGTCGGTGTCGCGGCCTGGCGGCTGGGGGCCGGGCGGGCGCGCAAGGAGGATCCGGTCCAGGCGGCTGCGGGGGTGACCTGGACGGCCGGTGTCGGCGATCGGGTCGAAGCCGGCCAGCCGCTGTTCACCCTGCACACGGACACCCCGGAGCGCTTCGCGCGGGCCGAGGAGGCGCTGTCGTCCGGTTGGCAGATCGGCGAGGGACCGGCCGAGGTCGGCCCGCTGGTGCTGGGCCGGATTGATTGACCGCTGGCTGGTCGAGCCCTGATCATCGGTGGTCGAGCTTGTAGATCCCGGCGTCCGCCGGGATGACGGGACGCCCCGCCGGTCGAGTGGAGATCCCGGCGTTCGGGATTACGACCTGCACCGCCCCGGGGGCGAATCGCACCAAATTACCGGCGTGGCCGGGGTCGTTGCCCAAGGACACGCCCGAAATAGTCACATCTACTAATAGCTGGCAGGGTGAGGATCGGCAGACTTCCCCCCGCTGCGTCGGTGCCCTCACCCAACCTGAATCCTGAAAGGCTCACAGAAGTTCCCATGCTGAAACTCACCGGATCATCCGCCAAAGCCATCACCCGCAAGATCACCTTCGCGCTGCCCGCCGACCACCCGGCCGGCAAGGTGTCCGTGGTGGGCAACTTCAACGACTGGACGCCGGGCACCGACGTGCTGAAGAAGCGCTCGAACGGCACCATGAGCGCCACCGTCACCGTGCCGGCCGACTACATCGTGGCGTTCCGCTACCTGGGTGAGAACGATGCCTGGTTCGACGAGCCCGAGGCCGACTTCGTCGACGCGGGTGCGAGCGTGATCCTGGCGAAGGCCGGCTGAACCCGTTGGTCGAGCTTGTCGCGACCATGTCGTGGATCTCGACAAGCTCGACCAACGACTGCTGCGGCCAACGACTGCTCAGCGGTCCTGGCCCAGCCTGCGCCGGTCGAACCAGTTGGCGCCGCGGGCCTTGAAGGTACCCATGCCGACGGACCCTCGTACCACGATCAGGGGATTGCCCCAGGATGCCTGGCTCGGCACCTGCGACTTGATGGTTCCCCACGACTTGGCCAGGCGGTCCAGCTGGACCCCCCACCCCTCGGGCACGACCACCACGACGGTGCCGAGTCCCGCCAGCACCTCGAGGTCGATGAGCTGACTGCGTGCGGTCGCTTGGAGGCAGTCCAGCCGGACGGTGTCCGCGACCGCATGCACCTGCAGAAACGGCGGGATCTCCCATGGGCCGGTCTTCTTGGCGCCGCTGAACCCCGCGTTGACGATCAGTGGATCCTGCGGCGAGAACCCCGCAGGTCCGGACGGTGTGGGCGCCGGATAGGCGGCCGGCGGGTAGCTCTGGACCGGGTACGCCTCCACCTGCTGCAGCTGCACCGCCGGTGGTGGGGGCGGGCGCAGGTCGGCCAGCAGTCCGTCCAGATCGGCGTAGGTGCGCGCGGCGCGGGCCAGCGATGTGCGTTCGGTCAGCTCGTCCGGGGCGAGTTTGCCGTCGGCCGCGGCCCGCTCGAGTTCATCGACCGCGCGCTCGCGCTCGGCGTGGCCGACCCGGAGCTGGCCCTGGGGATCAGTCATGCGGTTGATCCTACGAGCAGTGGCGAATCGGGGCCGGCAGGTAATGGGGACGGTTCCTTTCCCCGTCGCCCGCACCCGGTCGCTCGGCGAAAAGCCCTTGCCGGGAGGCCAGCGGGTCGGGACCGACGGAGAAAGGAACCGTCCCCATTCTCAGCCCGACCGGGATTCTCAGCCGACGGAGAAAGGAACCGTCCCCATTCTCAGCCGACCGGGACGGCCCGCTTGGTCAATCCCCAGCGGTAGGCGTCGTACAGCGCCTCCCAGCTGGCCTCGAGCACGTTGGTGCCGACGCCGACGGTGGTCCAGGTGCGCTCGCCGTCGGTGGTGTCGATCAGGGTGCGCACGATCGCGTCCGTGCCGTGGCCCTGGTCGAGGATGCGCACCCGGTAGTCGATCAGTTCGAAGTCGTCCACGTGCGGGTAGGCCTGCTTGAGCGCCGCGCGCAGCGCCACGTCCAGCGCGTTGACCGGGCCGTGACCCTCGCCGACGAAGGCCCGGATCTCGCCGCGCGCCCGCAGCTTCACGGTCGCCTCGGAGTCGCCCTCGGGCTTCACCTCGTGCCCGGTCAGCACCCGCCAGCTGAGCACCTCGAAGAAGTCGTCGCCCAGCCCCAGCGCTTCGCGCAGCAGCAACTCGAAGCTGGCGTCGGCCGATTCGTAGCTGTAGCCGTCCATCTCGCGCTGCTTGACGGTGTCGGTGATGCGGCCGGCCAGGTCGCGATCGGACAGGTCGTAGCCGAGTTCTTCGCCCTTGAGCTGAATGTTGGCCCGCCCCGCCATGTCCGAGACCAGCATGCGCATGTCGTTGCCGACCACCCTCGGGTCGATGTGCTGGTACAGATTGGCGTCCACCTTGATCGCGGACGCGTGCAGGCCCGCCTTGTGCGCGAACGCCGAGATGCCCACGTAGGGCTGTCTGCTGTTCGCCGGCACGTTGGTGATGCCCGAGATTGCGTGGCTGATCCGGGTGGCTTCGCGCAGGGACGCCTCCGGCACCAGCGACCAGCCGTACTTGAGCTGCAGGTTCGCGATCAGCGTGATGATGTTCGCGTTGCCGGTGCGCTCCCCGTGGCCGTTGACGGTGCCCTGCACGTGCATCACCCCGGCGTCCACGGCGGCCAGCGTGTTGGCCACCGCACAGCCGGTGTCGTTGTGGCAATGGACGCCCAGGTCGACGCCGATCGCGCCGGCGGCGGTCACGATGTCGCCCATCTGAGCCGGCAGCATGCCGCCGTTGGTGTCGCACAGCACCACCACCTCGGCGCCCGCATCGGCGGCGGTGCGCACGCACTCCAGCGCGTACGCCGGGTTGGACTTGTAGCCGTCGAAGAAGTGCTCGCAGTCGACGAAGACGCGTCGTCCGTTGGCCACCAGGTGGGTGACGGTGTCACGGATCATCTCGATGTTCTCTTCGAGCGTGGTGTGCAGCGCGCGGAACACGTGCTCGTCGTGGCTCTTGGCGACGATGCAGATCGCCGGGGTGCGGGCATCGAGCAGGGCCTGGACCAGCGGATCGTCCGCAGCCTGGGTGCCGACCCGCCGGGTGAAGCCGAACGCCACCAGCTGGGCGTGATGCAGTTCGAGCTGGCCGTCGGCGGCCGCGGCGAAGAAGGCGGTGTCGTTGGGGTTGGCACCGGGCCAGCCGCCCTCGATGAAGTCGACGCCCAGTTCGTCCAGATGCCTGGCGATCTTGAGTTTGTCGGGGACGGTCAGCCGCAGTCCCTCCTGCTGGGCACCGTCTCGAAGGGTGGTATCGAACACGTGAAACGTGTCGGGGGCCACGGGCAGACTCGTCATTGCGCCTCGTTCTTGGTTCTGATCGCGAACTTCCACCAGCCTTTCGAGTTTCCCGCCACGTACCGCACAGAACAACGGGTCTCAGGCACTGAGACCTTCTCGTCGACCCGGTCACGATCAGAGGTAGACAGACTCCATGGCCACCACCAAACTCCGCGAGACCGTCGTCACCACGGTCGGCGAACCGCCCGCCGTCGGCGACGCGCTGATCCCGTTTCGGCTCACCCTGCCCGATCTGACCGAGTTCGCCTCCGCCGAACTGGCCGGACACCGGGTGGTGCTGAACGTCTTTCCCAGCGTCGACACCCGGGTCTGCGCGCTCAGCGTGCGGCGCTTCAACGAACTCGCCGCGCAACTGGAGAACACCACCGTGGTGTGCGTCAGCCACGACCTGCCGTTCGCCCTGGGCCGGTTCTGCGGCGCCGAGGGCATCGACGCGGTGGTTGCCGCGTCTGCTTTCCGCAACTCGTTCGGCGCCGACTACGGCCTGACGATGGCCGACGGTCCCATGAGCGGCCTGCTTGCGCGCACGGTGATCGTGGCCGACGCGGACGGCATCGTGCGGCACGTCGAGATCACCGAAACCATCGGCCAGGAGCCCGACTACCAGGCGGCTCTCGCGGCTCTGGCCTGAGCCTGGATCGGGCTGGGGGTCAGAGCACGCGGCGCAGCCAGCCGTGCCGGTCGGCCGCCCGTCCGTACTGCACATCGAGGATCGCCGCGCGAATCTGCAGGGTGCGCTCCCCCGGCTCAGCACCGATCACGTGCGCGCCGTGGTGCGAGCGGAACTCGGCGACCGGGGTGAGCACCGCCGCGGTACCACAGGCGAATGCCTCGACGATGTCGCCGGAGTCGATCCGGTCGAAGATCTCGGCCACCGTGATCGCTCGGGCGACCGGGTTCAGACCCAGTTCTGAGGCGATGGTGAGAATCGAATCCCGGGTGACGCCCTCGAGAATCGTGCCGGTCAGTTCGGGCGTGATCAGCTCGCCGCCCGCGGTGACCACCATGATGTTCATGCCGCCCAGTTCCTCGGTGTTCACCCCGGTGCCGGCATCGGCGAACAACACCTGCGAGCAGCCGTGCTCGGCGCCCTCGTACTGAGCGATCAGCGACGAGGCGTAGTTGCCCCCGCACTTCGCCGCACCGGTGCCGCCCTTGCCGGCGCGGCTGTACTGATCGGTCACCCAGATGTTCACCGGCTGGACGCCGCCGGCGAAGTACGGGCCCACCGGGCTGGCGATCACGCAGTAGGTGACCTGCTGAGCGGCCCGAACGCCGAGAAACGACTCGTTGGCGAACATGAACGGTCGCAGGTACAGGCTGGCCTCGCCACCCTGCGCGTCCGGCACCCAGGCGGCGTCCACCGTGACGAGTTGCTCGATCGAGGTGAGAAAGTCGTCGACCGGCAGCTCGGGCAACATCAACCGACGGGCGGACGCGCGGAGCCGCTCGGCGTTGCGTTTCGGCCGGAACAGCCAGATCGATCCGTCGTCATGACGGTATGCCTTCAGCCCTTCGAAGACCTCCTGCGCGTAGTGCAGGACGGCCGTGGACGGGTCGAGCTGAAACGGGCCGTACGGCACCACCGCGTCCTCGCCCCAACCGGACCCCTGCCGCCAGGTCGCCACCGCCATGTGGTCAGTGAAGTGCACGCCGAAGCCCGGAGCGGCGTGGACGGCCGCGATCTTCTCGGGCGTGGACGGGGTGTCGGTGGCGGTCAGCGGAAAGCTCAGGGACATGGGCAGGACAATACTCGGCAGGTCGGACGTCCCGCCGGCACGCCGCTCCTCGTCGCCGGCACGCCGCTCCTCGTTGAGCGACCTGAGACGGGCGTCCCAGCAGCTGGGCAGTCTCACTACAGTGGCCCCCATGCCGCAGAACATCGCTGTCATTCCCGGGGACGGGATCGGGCCCGAGGTCGTCGCCGAGGGCCTCAAGGTGCTGACGGCGGCGGTGGGCTCCGACGCCTTCGACGTCACCCACTACGACCTGGGCGCCGAACGCTGGCAGCGCACCGGCGAGGTGCTGCCCGACTCCGTGCTGGCCGAACTGGCGCAGGCGGACGCCCTGATCCTGGGCGCGGTCGGCGCGGCGCCGGGGTCGAAGGCCGTCCCGTCCGGGCTGCTCGAGCGAGGCCTGCTGCTCAAGCTGCGGTTCGCGTTCGACCACTACGTGAACCTGCGGCCGTCGAAGCTCTACCCGGGAGTCGTCACTCCGCTGTCGGAGGCCATCGTCGCGCGAGGCCCGATCGACTTCGTCGTGGTGCGTGAGGGAACCGAGGGCCTCTACTGCGGTGTCGGCGGCTCGATGCAGACCGGCACGCCGTTCGAGGTGGCCAACGAGGTCAGCGTGAACACCGCGCGGGGCGTCGAGCGGGTCGTCCGGGATGCCTTCGAGCGGGCCGTGCGGCGCCGCAGCAAGGTCACCCTGGTGCACAAGCACAACGTGCTGGTGAACGCGGGCGGCCTGTGGAACCGCATCTTCACCGCGGTCGCCGCCGAGTACCCGAGGTGACCACCGACTACCTGCACGTGGACGCCACCATGATCATGCTGGTGCAGGATCCGCAGCGCTTCGACGTGATCGTCACCGACAACCTGTTCGGCGACATAGTCACCGACCTCGCCGCAGCGGTCACCGGCGGCATCGGGCTGGCCGCCTCGGCCAACATCAACCCGTCCGGGGCGTTCCCGTCGATGTTCGAGCCGGTGCACGGGTCAGCCCCCGACATCGCCGGCCGGGGCATCGCCGATCCGACGGCGACGATCTCGTCCATGGGTCTGTTGCTCGACCATCTGGGACGCCCGGACGACGCGGCCCGCATCGACGCCGCGGTGGACGCCGACGTGGCCGAGCGGGGTGCGGCGCAGCGATCCACCACCGAGGTGGGCGACGCGATCGCAGCCCGGGTCGCCGGCTGAACCTCCGGCCGTCCAGGAGCCCGCAGTCGCACGGGTGAGCAGCAATCGGGGACGGTTCCTCATTCCTGATCAGCAACAGTGTCCGCCGCCTGTTGAGGTCGTCGGACGGCGCCTGCCGTTGGTTGAGCCCGTCGAAACCCGGACCTCGGCTCGAACAAACTGGAGTGAGCAGGAATCAGGAACCGTCCCCGATTCCTTGATCAGGACGTGAGCAGGAATCAGGAACCGTCCCCGATTCCTGATCAGGACACCCCCGCACGCTGCCAGAAGACCAGCGGCTCGCCGAAGATGCGTCCGCGCAGCCACCAGGCGGCTTCGATCAGCGCCGCGCCGATCAGTCCCATGGTCACCCCCGTTGCCATCGCGGCGGAGTTGCCGGTGTCGAGCAGGAACAGCGAGCGGGTGAACGGCCAGCTGAAGATCAGCAGGTACGCCAGCAGGGACACCACGACCAGCCCCACCTTCCACCACTGATAGGGGCGGGCCACGACGGCCAGCACCCAGGTGGACGCGATGATCATGCACGCCAAGGTGGCCGTGGTGGCCTGCCGCAGGGCCACCGCGTCCCAGCCCGCCGGCGGCAGTACCAGCAGGTAGGTGACGAACGTCGCTGTCGCCACGATGAAGCCGGCCGGAATGCCCAACCGCAGCACCCGGCGGACGAAGCCTGGCCGCGCCCGGTCGTTGGTGGGCGCCAGCGACAGCAGGAACGCCGGAATGCCGATGGTGAACCAGCCGGTGATGGTGATGTGGATCGGTAGATACGGAAACGGCACCCGCCACAACACCACGAGCAGCGCCAGCAACGCCGAGTAGATGGTCTTGGTCAGAAACAGGTTCGCGACCCGCTCGATGTTGCCGATCACCCGGCGTCCCTCGGCCACCACGTGCGGCAGCGTGGCGAACTTGTCGTCGAGCAGCACGATCTTGGCCACCGCCCGGGTCGCGGACGAACCGGAGCCCATCGCCACCCCCAGGTCGGCGTCCTTCAGCGCGAGCACGTCGTTGACGCCGTCGCCGGTCATCGCCACGGTGTGGCCCTGCGATTGCAGCGCGGCGACCATCGCCCGCTTCTGGTGCGGGGTGACCCGGCCGAAGACGTCGGTACCCGCGACCGCCACGGCGAACGCCGCCGCGTCGGCGGGCAGGGTGCGGGCGTCGACCGCGGTGCCCGACACCACCCCCAGCGAGCGGGTGACGGCCCCGACCGCGGCGGCGTTGTCGCCCGAGATCACCTTGAGCTGCACCCCCTGGCCGGCGAAGTAGGCCAGCGTGTCGGCGGCGTCCGGACGGATCCGCTGGTTGAGCACCACCAGCGCGGCGCCGGTCACCGCCCCTGGGGCCTCCGGGTCGTCCACCGGACGCTCCGCGGTGCCGACCAGCAGCACCCGCAGCCCACCGGCGGCGAGCTGCTCGGCCTGCAGCGCCTCCGCTGTTCCGTGCCGCGCCAGCACGTCCGGGGCGCCGATCACCCAGTTGACCGGTCCTCCGTCCGGCCCGACGAACGTGGCCCCCGACCACTTCTTGGCCGAGGTGAACGGTGCCTTGGCCAGCACCGGCCACGGCTGCTCCGGTGCCGGCACGGCGACCGCGATCGCCTGCATCGACGCATTGGGACGGGCGTCTGCCGCGGCCAGCTGGCCCAGCACCCCGCGCACCTCGTCGGCACCGGTCCCCCCGACCGGACGAAGCTCGCCGAACGTCATGCCGTTCTCGGTCAGCGTGCCGGTCTTGTCGGCGCAGACCACGTCCACGCGCGCGAGCCCTTCAATGGCGGGCAGTTCCTGGACGAGGCAGTTGCGCCGGCCCAGCCGCACGACGCCGAGGGCGAACGCCACCGACGTGAGCAGGATCAGGCCCTCCGGCACCATCGGCACCAGCGCGCCCGCCATGGCCAGCACGGCCCGTCGCCAATCGGTGCCGGCCTGCGTCAGCTGCACCACGATGGTGGCCAGGCCGACCGGAATCAGCACCCAGGTGATCACCTTGAGGATCGAGTTGATGCCCTGGCTGAGCTCGGACCTGACCAGGGTGAACTTGGCCGCTTCGGCGGTGAGCTGGGCGGCGTAGGACTCGCTGCCCACCTTGGTGGCCCGATAGGTGCCGGTGCCGGCGACCACGAAGCTGCCCGACATCACCGGGTCGCCGGGCGCCTTGTCCTCGGGGTCGGATTCGCCGGTGAGCAGGGACTCGTCGACCTCCAGGTACTCGGCTTCGAGCACCGCACCGTCCACCACGATCTGGTCGCCGGGGCCGACCTCGATCAGATCGTCCAGCACGATCTCGTCGCGGGGGTGTTCGGCGGCGACACCCTCGCGGCGAATCCGCGGACGGGCCTCGCCCACGACAGCGAGGCTGTCGAGGGTCCTCTTGGCGCGCAGTTCCTGAATGATGCCGATCGCCGAGTTGGCGATGATCAGCAGCCCGAACGCACCGTTGATCCACGATCCGGTGGCCAGCACGAGCACCAGCAGCACGGCCAGAATCGCGTTGATCCGGGTGAACACGTTGGCGCGCACGATGTCGGCCGTGGAGCGTCCGGAGCGTGGCGGCAGATCGTTGCGTTGCCCACGGTCGATCCGTTCTGCCACCTGCGCGGCGGTGAGGCCGGGGTTGGCGGACTGGGTCTGCGTGGTCACCGGGCCAGCCTGCCACATGGCGCCACGGCGGCAGCCGCTGCGAGGCCGGGCCGCTGGGAGCGTGGCCGGCGCAGCCAGGAGGGGGGGGCGGCGGGGGGGGGGTGGGCGGGCGGGGCGCGGGGGGCCGGGGGGGGGGGGGGGGGGGGGGCGGGGGGGCCGGGGGGGCGGGGGCCGGGGGCGGGGGGCCCCCGCGGGGCGGTGCGGGGCCGGGGGGGGCGGCCGGGCGCGCCCACGACGGCGGCACGTAGCTCACCTCGACGCCGGACTCGTTCAGCTTGTCGCTGATCCGCTGGAGTTCCGCCTCACTGGGCAACTCGTTGGTCACCCGAAGGAACTCAGCGCCCAGTTCGAGCCGACCGGCGGGTATCAGACCGGCGCTGACGATACGTTCGGCGAGTTCGTCGATCTCGTCCTGGCCCAACCGGCGTCTGAGCACCGCGAGCAGGGGAACGTAGTCCGCCTCGGGTATGCCCTGCGGATAGCCCCCCTTGAGCCAGTTGACGATTCGCTCGATCCGCGACGGCACCGTTGCTACTCAACCTCCTGGCCGGACGGCGCCGGTTGGGCGGCCGGTGATTCCAGTGGCCAGCCACCTTGGGCGAGCCGCCCGGCGACGCGGCGCACGTCTTCCTCAGACGGGTCTTCCAATGCCAATTCCCTGATCGATTTTCGGATCTGATCGTCATCGACGACCGCGCCGCGCGAGGCGCGCAACTGGCGGGCCAGCTCTTCGACCTCCTGGTCGGTCAGATGGCGCTGCAGAACGCCCAGCAGAGCCACGTAGTCGTGCTGCGGCACGCCTTCGGGGTAGCCGGCGCGCAACCAGTGCAGAATCCGCTCCAGCGGGCTCGGGTGGTTGGCCATGGTGCGCTCACTTCTCGATGAAGGTCGGGAAAAAGTGCTCGAACGATACCTTATAGCCGAAGCCGGACGACACTATGACGGCCAGGCCCACCGCGATGACGGCCAGCACCAGAGCGAACAGAACCCACGCCAGCACCTTCATGGCCGGCTTGCCGACCGCGCCGCTGACCTCGGCGTTGCCGCCGGCGCCGGCGGCCAGCGCACGAATGCCGAAGGCGAACAGCGCGGGCAGTCCGGCACCGACCAGAATCGAGATGGCCACCACCTGGCTGATTGCTACACCGAAGAGCTGAAACATGTCGATGCCTCCTTCAGGCCTTGAGGTCGGCGGTGTCGTTGGCGGCGATCGAGGCGCCCGGCTTGGCGTCCGGCTGCCAGTCTTCGTTCACGTTGCCGGCGTGCACGGCGCTCTTGCGGGAATGCGCCACCATCCACCCGGTCAAGCCGAGCAGCAGGGCGAACACCAGCAGCGGACCGACGAAACCGCCGATGCCGTTGCCGAGCCAGAAGCAGACGGCGCCGACCAGGCCCGCGGCGGGCAGCGTGATGAACCAGGCCAGCACCATGCGCATCGCCACACCCCAGCGCACCTCAGCGCCCTTCTTGCCCAGGCCGGAGCCCAGGATCGAACCGGTGGCGACGTGGGTGGTCGACAGCGCGAAGCCGAGGTGACTGGAGGTCAGGATGACCGCTGCGGACGAGGCTTCGGCGGCCATGCCCTGCGGAGAACTGATCTCGACCAGTCCCTTGCCCAGCGTGCGGATGATCCGCCAGCCGCCGGTGTAGGTGCCGGCGGCGATCGCGATGGCGCAGGCGAACTTGACCCAAAGGGGCACGTCCGTGGTGTCGGTCCAGCTGCCGTAGGCGATCAGCGCCAGGGTGATCACACCCATCGTCTTCTGGGCGTCGTTGGTGCCGTGCGCCAGCGAAACCAGCGACGCGGTGCCGATCTGACCCCAGCGGAAACCCGTCTCGGCGTACCGTTCGGCGACGCCGGCGGTGATCCGGAAGACCAGCCAGGTGCCGATCGTGGCGACCAGCGCCGCGACCACCGGGGAGGCGAACGCCGGCATGATCACCTTGCCCAGCACCCCGTCCAGCTTGGTGCCGTCGCCCATCCAGTTGACGCCGCCCAGCCCGAGCGCCGCCATCGTGGAGCCGATCAGGCCGCCAAACAGGGCGTGCGAACTGCTGGACGGCAGGCCCAGCAGCCACGTGAGCAGGTTCCACAGAATGCCGCCGATGAGTCCACAGAAGACGATCATCAGCAGTTCGTGGCCGTTGTTGACCAGCAGTTCGGGGTTGGGTGCGCCGCTTGAGGTCTGCAGTCTCACCACGGCATTCGTCACAGTCAACGCGACCTCGACCGACAGGAACGCACCGATCAGGTTGAGGATCGCCGACAGGCCGACCGCCACCTTGGGTCGCAGGGCGCCGGTGGCGATCGAGGTCGCCATCGCGTTGCCGGTGTCGTGAAAGCCGTTGGTGAAGTCGAACGCAATGGCGGTGCCGATCACGAGTATCAGCAACATCAGTTCAAGGTCCACGACACGAGCGTCAGCGCACCAGGTGAACGATCACACCTCCGATGGTGAACAGCAGGTGTCATCGATGCGACGACTGGGGCAATTGTCGCAGCCACCCCGGTGGCGCCCTCTGACCGGACACGAACGGGCGTCCCTCCCTGGTGGGGATGGACGCCCGTTCCTCAAGCGTCCCGGGGTAACGGGACGCAGGCTCAGTTCACTCAGCGCGCGGCGGTGCCTTCGACGTAATCGTCGTCGTGGCTCTTCACCCAGGCCATCAGGCCGCGCAGTTCGCGTCCGGTGGCTTCGATCGGATGCGCCTCGCCCTCGGCCCGCAGCCGCTTGAACTCGGGGGCGCCCGCGTCCTGATCGTCGATGAAGCGCTTGGCGAACGCGCCGGACTGCACGTCGGCCAGCACCGCCTGCATGTTCTGCTTCACCGCCGCGTCGATCACCCGCGGACCGGACACGTAGTCACCGAACTCGGCGGTGTCCGAGACGCTCCACCGCTGCTTGGCGATGCCGCCCTCGTACATCAGGTCGACGATCAGCTTCAGCTCGTGCAGGCACTCGAAGTAGGCCACCTCGGGCTGGTAACCGGCCTCGGTGAGCACCTCAAAACCGTACTGCACCAGCTGCGAGGCGCCGCCGCACAGCACGGCCTGCTCGCCGAACAGGTCGGTCTCGGTCTCCTCGGTGAAGGTGGTCTTGATGCCGCCCGCCCGCAACCCGCCGATCGCCTTCGCATAGCTGAGCGCCAGCGGCCAGGCCTGCCCGGACGCGTCCACCTCGACGGCGACGATCACCGGCACGCCGCGACCCTCGGAGTACTCCCGGCGCACCAGGTGCCCGGGGCCCTTGGGGGCGACCATGCAGACGTCCACGCCGGGGGGCGGGGTGATGTAGCCGAAGCGGATGTTGAAGCCGTGCGCGAAGAACAGCGCGTCGCCCTCTTGCAGGTTCGGCGCGATCTGCTCGGCATAGATGGTGCGCTGAAACTGGTCGGGCGCCAGGATCATGATCAGGTCGGCCTCGGCGGCGGCGTCCGCAACCGACACCACCCGCAGGCCTTCGGCCTCGGCCTTGGCGGCCGACTTCGAACCCGGACGCAGCCCGACCCGCACGTCGACCCCGGAGTCACGCAGCGACAGCGCGTGCGCGTGACCCTGGGAGCCGTAGCCGATCACCGCGACCACCCGGTTCTGAATGATCGACAGGTCCGCGTCGTCGTCGTAGAACATTTCTGCCATCTGCTTGTTCCTTACCTAGTTGTTGCGCACGGGTGTGCGGACTCTGTCGGTTTTCGCCCGGTCGGTGAGCGACTTGCTGCCCCGGCCGAGCGCGACCAGGCCCGACTGGACGAGCTCGCGCACGCCGTAGGGCCGCAGCATCTCGAGCAGCGCCTCCAGTTTGTCGGGTGAACCGGTGGCCTCGATGGTCAACGAGTCGTTCTGCACGTCCACGGTCTTGCCGCGGAACAGCTGGACGATCTCGATGATCTGGCTGCGCGTGCCCGGGTCGGCCTTCAGCTTGATCAGGACGAGCTCGCGACGCACCGAGGCGTCCTCGAGCTCGACGATCTTGAGCACCTCGATCAGCTTGTTGAGCTGCTTGGTGATCTGCTCGAGGACCTGCGCGTTGTCGACCCCGACCTGCAAAGTGATCCGTGACAGCTCGGGACGCTCCGTGGGCCCGACCGCGAGGGACTCGATGTTGTAGCCGCGGCGGGCGAACAGGCCGGCGATGCGGGCCAACACGCCCGGCTTGTTCTCGACCAGAACGCTCAGGGTGTGCGTATTCACTTCGAACTCGCTTCGCTCGTGCAAATTCTCACAGTGCCTCGTCCTCCCAGTCGGGCGCCAGGTCCTTGGCGATCTTGATGTCGTCGTTGCTGGTGCCGGCGGCCACCATCGGCCACACCATCGCGTCCTTGTGCACCACGAACTCGACCACCACCGGACGATCGGTGATGCTCAATGCCTTGTTGATCACCGCGTCCACCTCGGACGGGTGCTCGGCGCGCAGCCCCACCGCGCCCATCGCCTCGGCGAGCTTGGGAAAGTCGGGGACGCGCAACGTCTTCAGGTCGGTGTTGCTGTACCGCTGGCCGTAGAACAGCGTCTGCCACTGCCGCACCATGCCCAGGCTCTGGTTGTTGATCACCGCGATCTTGATCGGAATGCCCTCCAGGGCGCAGGTGACCAGCTCCTGGTTCGTCATCTGAAAGCAGCCGTCGCCGTCGATGCCCCAGACCACCGCGTCCGGCTGCCCGACCTGAGCCCCCATCGCGGCCGGCACGCAGTAGCCCATGGTTCCGGCACCACCGGAGTTGAGCCAACGGCCCGGACGCTCGAACGGCAGCAGTTGCGCCGACCACATCTGGTGCTGCCCGACGCCCGCGGCATAGTAGGCGTCCGGGCCGGTCAGCTCACCGATCCGCTTGATCACGAACTCAGGCGACAACATGCCCTCGTGGGTGGGCTCGGTGGGCAGCCGGTACTTGTTCTTGATCGCGATCAGGTAGCGCCGCCAGGCCGTCAGATCGGGCAGATCGGCACCCCGCAACACCCCGTTCAGCCCGTCGATCACGTTCTTCACATCGCCGACGATCGGAACATCAGCCAACCGGTTCTTGCTGATCTCGGCCGGGTCGATGTCGGCGTGGATGACCTTGGCCCCGGGTGCGAAGGTGTCCAGCTTGCCGGTGACCCGGTCGTCGAAGCGGGTGCCGAGTGCGATCAGCAGGTCGGCTCGCTGTAGGGCACCGACGGCCGCGACCGTGCCGTGCATGCCCGGCATGCCCATGTGCAGCTCATGGCTGTCGGGAAAGGCGCCGCGGGCCATCAACGTGGTGACCACCGGGATGCCGGTGATCTCGACCAGCTTGGCCAGATCGTCCGACGCGCCGGCCTTGATCACGCCGCCGCCGACGTACAGCACCGGACGCTGCGACTCGGCGATCAGCCGGGCAGCCTCGCGGATCTGCTTCACGTGCGGCTGGGTGACCGGGTGGTAGCCGGGCAGGTCGATCACCTCTGGCCACTCGAACGGCACGACCGTCACCAGGGCGTCCTTGGCGATGTCGACCAGGACGGGGCCGGGACGTCCGGTGCGGGCGATGTGAAAGGCCGCGGCGATGGCGCCGGGAATGTCCTGCGCCCGGGTGATCAAGAAGCTGTGCTTGGTGATCGGAAACGTGATGCCCCGGATGTCGGCCTCCTGAAAGGCATCCGTGCCGATCGAACTGCTGTTCACCTGGCCCGTGATCGCGACGATCGGAACTGAATCCATGTAGGCGTCGCCGATGGCCGTGACCAGGTTGGTGGCACCCGGCCCGGACGTGGCGAGGCACACCCCCACCTTGCCGGTGGCGACCGCGTATCCCTCGGCGGCGTGCCCGGCGCCCTGCTCGTGGCGCACCAGAATGTGGCGGATCAGCGTGGACTGGCCCAGCGGGTCGTACGCCGGCAGGATCGCACCGCCGGGAATGCCGAAGATGACCTCTACCCCGACCCGCTCCAAGGACTCGACGAGGGCCTGCGCCCCGCTCAGCATCGGTGGTGCCATGGTCTCGGACATCTCCGTCCCCTTTCAGCGGCTGGTGGTTGCGGCTCGGACTTTGCATGAAAAAACCCTCGCTGCGTCGGCAGGCGAGGGTGCGTGTCGGTCGACTAGTCGGCTGACACGCTCACAAAAGTACGAGGTTGGAGTTCCGCACGGGAACAGTTTTCGCTGCGGACGGGGCGGTGTCAACTTCTGGACGGGTGTTTCCAGGATGTGGACGCCGGGTGCGCGAGGCCGTCGGGCTGGCTGCCAGCGCCTCGAGGGCATCCGTCAGGTCCGAGTCGTCCAGCGCAGTGGCCCACGGTGCCCGGCAGAGATCCCGGCTTTCGCCGGGATGACGGGGTTCGCCGAGATGGAGATCTCGTCGCCGCCAGCGGGCCTGCCCGTGGCTTCCGGGTGGGTGCCGACCGTCAACCGTTGGTTGCGATCCGGCATCGGTTGCGGCCCGACTGTTGAGATGTGGGCCCGCGCGGGGTGACCATGGTCGGGACTCATCCTGTGCCGAAGGTGTTCTCATGTCCCACTCCAGTGCCGCTCGCCGCATGCTCGCGGGCGGTGTCGCCCTACTCACCACCGCCGCCCTGGCCTGCGTGGCAATCCCGGAAGCCCGAGCCGACGCCGCCGTCGCCCCGATGAACGCGACGATCGTGATCACCGGCGCAGGCTGGGGTCACGGGATAGGCATGTCGCAGTACGGCGCGTACGGTGCCGCCGATGCCGGGCTCTCGCACGAGCAGATCCTCGCCTTCTACTACCCGGGCACCAAGCTGGCCAAGCTGACGGCCGGCAACACCATCCGGGTCTGGATCAGCTCCGACACCGACAACGCGCTGAACGTGCTGCCCGCCAAGGGTCAGCGTGTGCGCGACTCGGCCGGACGCAGCTATTCGCTGCCGACCGGCTCGAACTACCGCCAGTGGCGGATCAAGCGGTCCGGCTCGAAACGCGTATTGCAGTACCTCAACGCAAAGGGGTCGTGGGTGACCCGCAGCACGGGGCTGTCGGCCGCACGGGTCTGGTCGATCGACAACCCCACCCGCGGGCTGGTCACCGCCCGGTTGCCGGGCGGCAGAAACCGCGACGTGCGCGGCAAGCTCGCGCTGCGGTTCTACGGCTCGGGGGCGCGAACCGTCAACACTCTCGGTATGGAGAGCTACTTGCGCGGCGTGGTGCCGGCCGAGATGCCGACGTCGTGGCACGCCGAGGCGGTGCGGGCGCAGGCGGTGGCCGCCCGCTCGTACGCTGCCCGGTTCCAGGTCAGCCCGAAGACGTCCAGCTACGACCTGTGCGACACGACGGCGTGTCAGGTGTACTCCGGGCAGGACGTCGAGACCTCCGGCGGCAACGCCGCGGTGGCGGCGACCGCGAACCAGGTGCTCAAGTCGGGTTCGGCGATCGCGTTGACCATGTTCAGCTCCAGCAACGGCGGTCACAGCGCGGACGGCGGCACGTCCTACCTGGTGGCCAAGGCCGACCCGTACGACGGTCGGATGCGCAACCAGAAGTGGTCCGCCTGGTTCAGCAGTTCGGCGATC
The DNA here is from genome assembly GCA_016711205.1 of Micropruina sp. Taxonomy (GTDB): domain Bacteria; phylum Actinomycetota; class Actinomycetes; order Propionibacteriales; family Propionibacteriaceae; genus Micropruina. Next base: position 1,568,439 of record JADJTM010000001.1, read on the forward strand.
CAGAAGATGTACCCGGCGATCGGCACGCTGCGCAGCGTCCAGGTGGCCGAGCGCGACGGTGACGGCGCCTGGGGCGGCCGCGCCGAACGTGTGCTGATCGCCGGCAGCAAGGGCTCCATCAGCCTGACCGGCGCGGCGTTCAGAAGCGCCTTCGGGCTGAAGGAGCGCCTGTTCGGGGTCCACGGCGGGCTCAAGCCGGGCACCGGCAACCACGAACGCTGGCAGGGGGACCTGGGCGGAACAACCGGCAGACTCGGCGGCCCGAGCGCCAGCGAGGTCGCGATCGCCGGCGGCCTCTACGCCCAGTTCGAGCACGGGGCGCTGTACTGGTCGAAGGCCACCGGCTCACGACTGCTCACCGGCAGGGTGGCCAGCACCTATCGCGCCGCGGGCGGACCGGTTTCGGCACTGGGCTTCCCCACCACCGACGTGGCGGCCGTGAGCGGCGGCACCCGGGCCGACTTCCAGCACGGACGAATCACCTGCCCGGGCTCCGGTGACTGCGTCGTGGATCTCGGCTGATCGTCCGGCGCAGCAGGGTGCGGCGCCCCAGAGACTAGATTGCCGGCATGGATTGCCTGTTCTGCGCCATCGTCGCCGGTGACATTCCCTCACGTCAGGTCTACGCCGACGCGGCCGCCGTCGCGTTTCTCGACATCAACCCGTGGAAACGCGGCCACACGCTGGTGATACCGCGGCGTCACGTGGACGACCTGCTCGCGGCCGACGAGGCGCTCACCGAGATCGCTGCGGCGATCAATGCGACCGCGCGGCTGCTCGTGGATCGGCTGGGCGCCGACGGGGTGAACCTGCTGTCGAGTGCCGGGGCTGTCGCCGGGCAGGAGGTCTTTCACCTGCACGTCCACCTGGTGCCGCGCTACGCCGACGATCCCGGTCTTCGGGCCGTGACCGACCGCGTGGCGGGCATCGACCTCGACGAGGTGGCGGCGGCCCTGGCGGGTGCTGGCAGTTCGGGTGGCGCGGGCAGGTGAGCGCGCCGGCGGGTGCTGGGTTCCCCTCTTCACCGCTCGCGTGAGCAGGAATAGGAACCGTCCCCGATTACCGCTCAGCTGCTGGCGGCGTGAGCAAGAAGTCGGAACCGTCCCCGATTACCGCTCAACCCCGGCCGGTGCGGTCAGTCGCACCGGGAAGCCCGCCTCCGCCAGCCCCTGCTTGACCTCGGCGATGCTGAGCGTGCCGTAGTGAAAGACCGAGGCGGCCAGCACCGCGTCCGCCCCGGCGCGGGCCGCGTCCACGAAATGCTGGACGGTGCCCGCACCGCCCGAGGCGATCACGGGCACGTCCACCACGGCCCGGACCGCCTCGATCATCGCCAGGTCGAAGCCGTCGGTGGTGCCGTCGGCGTCCATCGAGTTGAGCAGGATCTCGCCCGCACCCCGGTCGACCGCCTGCTTGGCCCACTCCAAGGCGTCCAGGCCGGCCGCGGCCCGTCCTCCGTGCGTGGTCACCCCGAAACCGGACGGCTGCCCCGCCTCGCGCCGGGCGTCCAGCGAGAGCACCAGCACCTGGTTGCCGAAGCGCTGGGTGATCTCGTCGATCGCCTGCGGACGCGCGATCGCTCCGGTGTTGATGCCCACCTTGTCGGCGCCGGTGCGCAGCAGCAGGTCCACGTCGTCGGCGCCGCGCACTCCCCCGCCCACGCACAGCGGGATGAACACGGTTTCCGCCGTGCGGCGCACCATGTCATGGGTGGTGGCGCGGCCCTGCGACGAGGCCGAGATGTCGAGGAACGTCAGCTCGTCGGCACCCTGATCGCCGTAGGCAGCAGCCAGTTCGACCGGGTCGCCGGCATCGCGCAGGTTGAGAAAGTTGACGCCCTTGACCACCCGGCCGTCGTGCACGTCCAGGCACGGAATCACTCGGATCGCGACGCTCATGCGCTCAGGGTAGCGAGCGCGTCGCGGACCAGGCTCACACGGTCTCGACCAGCTCGACCAGTGGGGAGTCGTCATCCCGGCGAACGCCGGGATCTCACCACCGACCAGCCGACCAGACTCGAGAAGCTCGACCAGTGGGGAGTCGTCATCCCGGCGAAACGCCGGGATCTCACCACCGACCAGCCGACCAGACTCGAGAAGCTCGACCAGTGGGGAGTCGTCATCCCGGCGAACGCCGGGATCTCAACGCCAACCAGCCGACCAGACTCGCCACGCTCGACCAGTAGGGAGCCGTCATCCCGGCGAACGCCGGGATCTCAAACACCGACCAGCGGACCAAGCTCGACCAGTAGGGAGTCGTCTTCCCGGCGAAACGCCGGGATCTCAACACCGACCAGCCGACCAGGCTCGACAAGCTCGACCAGTAGGGAGCCGTCATCCCGGCGAACGCCGGGATCTCAACACCGACCAGCCGACCAGGCTCGACAAGCTCGACCAGTGGGGAGTCGTCATCCCGGCGAACGCCGGGATCTCACCCTCGACCAGCGGACCAGGCTCGACAAGCCCGACCAGTAGGGAGCCGTCATCCCGGCGAACGCCGGGATCTCAACACCGACCAGCCGACCAGGCTCGACAAGCTCGACCAGTGGGGAGTCGTCATCCCGGCGAACGCCGGGATCTCACCCTCGACCAGCGGACCAGGCTCGACAAGCTCAACCAGTAGGGAGTCGTCATCCCGGCGAACGCCGGGATCTCAACGCCAACCAGCCGACCAGGCTCGACAAGCTCGACCAGTAGGGAGTCGTCATCCCGGCGAACGCCGGGATCTCACCACCGACCAGCCGACCAGGCTCGACAAGCTCGACCAGTGGGCTCCCCTGGCTCCGCGGCGGTGAACGCAGCAGCAGGCCACGGACGGAGATCCCGGCATCCGCCGGGATGACGAGGTCGGCGGGATGACGAGGTCGGCGGGATGACGAGGTCGCCGGGATGACGAGGTCGCCGGGAATGACGAGGTCGTCTCGAGCGGCGGGCGGGTCAGTCCTCCAGCGGGGCGGCGTCCACCACGCCGCGGCGCACCCGGTCGACCACCTCGCGACAGGTGTCGCGCAACGGTCCCGGCCCGGACGCCTGCGCCAGCTGCCCGGCGAAGTCGACGACCTGCCGCGCCCACCGGACGAAGTCGCCCGCGGTCAGGCCCGATTCGTCCAGCACGTCGCTCAACGGACGTCCGGACGTCCACGCATGGATCGACTTCGCGAAGCCGATGTCGGGTTCGGGTCCGCGCTCCAGCCGATGGTCACGCTCGGTCAACCCCACCTGCCGCCAGATGCCGCGGAGCGCCGTCTGCGCCGCTTCGCTGGCGCGGTCGGGCATGCGGGGCGGGCGGCGCCGGTCGCCGCCCCTGGCCTCGAACACAAGCGACGAGAGCACAGCGGCCAGTTGCGGGGCGCTCAGATCGTCGAACACCCCGTCCCGGATGCATTCCGCGCTGACCAGGTCGAGTTCGGCGTAGATGCGGGCCAGCATGCGTCCGGCGTCGGTGACCTCGGTGCCGCCCGCGCTCAGGTACCCCAGCGACTCCAGCACCGAACAGATGCGGTCGAAGCGCACCGCGATGGTGTTGGTGCGCCGGTCAGCCTGACGCTGCAGGCCCGCGCTGTCACGCTCGAGCCGTAGCGCCTGCTCGGCCCAGCGGTCGTGGTTCTCGCGGTCGGGGCAGTCGTGGCACGGGTGCGCCTGCACCTGCCGGCGGAGTTCGGCGATGCGGTCGGCCAGGTCGCCCTGCAGTGCGGACGGCGAATAGCGCGCGGCCGTCAGATCGATCTCAGCCAGCTTGGACCGGAAAGCCGCCGACAGGTTGCGCCGCGACGCCGGCTGCCGCGGATCGAAATGCTTGGGCACGCGCATGCGTCCGGCCACCACCGGCGGGGTCGGAAAGTCGACCAGCGACAGCCGCTTCAGCTGGCGCTCCTGCGTCATCACCATCGGGTGCGGGTCGCCCTTGGCCAGGCCGGGGTCGACCACCACAGCCCAACCGGTGTGGCGTCCGGACGGCACCCGCAGAATGTCGCCCGGCACCAGCTCCAGCAGCACGCTCATCGCCTCGGCCCGACGATCGGCGCGCCGGCTGCGGGCCGCCTCGCCCTCCAACTCCGATATCTGGGCGCGCAGCCGGGCGTATTCGGCGAAGTCGCCACGATCACAGGCCGACTGGGCCAGAAAACCCTCGATCTTCTCGGTGTTGCGGGCGATGGTGCGGGCCAGCCCCACCACCCCGCGGTCGGACTGGTACTGCGCGAACGACTGCTCCAGCAGCACCCGGGCACGCTCGCGTCCGACGGTGCCGACCAGGTTGACGGCCATGTTGTAGGTGGGGGCGAACGAGCTGCGCAGCGGGTAGGTGCGGGTCGAGGCCAGGCCGGCGACTGCGCGGGGATCCATGCCGGTCTGCCACAGCACCACGGCGTGGCCCTCGACGTCGATGCCGCGACGTCCGGCCCGTCCGGTCAGCTGGGTGTACTCCCCCGGGGTGATCTGCGCGTGATTCTCGCCGTTGAACTTGACCAGCCGTTCGAGCACCACGCTGCGCGCCGGCATGTTGATGCCCAGCGCCAGGGTCTCGGTGGCGAACACCACCTTCACCAGGCCCCGGACGAACCCTTCTTCGACCGCCTCTTTGAACGCCGGCAGCAGCCCCGCATGGTGGGCGGCGATGCCGTTGCGGAACGCGTCGACGAAGCCGGCGTAGTCGAGCGCGTCCAGATCGGACGGGCTGAGCCCCTCGGTGTGCGCGGCGGCGATGAGTTCGAGTTCGCGGCGTTCGGCGGCGTTGGTCAGCCGCAGACCCGAATGCATCAGTTGGCCGACGGCGGCGTCGCAGCCGGCCCGGCTGAAGATGAAGAAGATGGCCGGCAGCAGCGCCTCGGCGTCCAGGCGTTCGACGGTGGCGTCGCGGCGGGGTATCAGGGACGAGCGGGCGTTGCGTTTGGCGATCTCATTGCGCACCCGCCGCCCGCGCAGCTGCCGCGAGTCGTCCCGGACGCCGCGCGACTCCTCCTTGGCCAGCCGCAGCAGTTCGGGGTTGACGTCGACATGGCCGGCGGGCTGGGCCTTCGCCGTGGGGGCCTCGTCGGCGAACAGGTCGTAGAGGCGGCGTCCGGCCATCACGTGCTGGAACAGCGGCACCGGACGACGCTCGGACACCACGATGCGCACGTCGCCGCGCACCTCGTCGAGCCAGGCGCCGAACTCTTCGGCGTTACTGACCGTGGCCGACAGCGACACCACCTGCACCGATTCGGCGAGGCCGATGATCACCTCTTCCCAGACGGCGCCCCGAAAGCGGTCGGCGAGGTAGTGCACCTCGTCCATCACCACGAAGCCGAGTCCAGCCAGGGTGCGCGAGTTGGCGTAAATCATGTTGCGCAGCACCTCGGTGGTCATCACCACCACCGGTGCCTCGCCGTTGATGGTGGTGTCGCCGGTGAGCAGCCCGACCTGGGCGGCGCCGTGCCGGTCGACCAGGTCGTGGAACTTCTGGTTGCTCAGGGCCTTGATCGGGGTGGTGTAGAAGCACTTGGTGCCCTGCTGCAGGGCCAGGAACACGGCGAACTCACCGACGACGGTCTTGCCCGAGCCGGTGGGTGCGGCCACCAGCACGCCCGAACCGGCCTCGACGTGCGCGCAGGCCTCGACCTGGAACGGGTCGAGCGGAAAGCCGTAACCAGCGGCGAAGGCCGCCAGGGTGGTGTCGATCGCGCTGCTCATCGCGGCCAACCTACCGCCTGGCGCTGAGCCTCTCCACGGCACCGACCGTGGGGCGATCGAGCGGGACCTGAGCAGGACCTGAGCAGGATCGGGGGACGGTTCCTGATTCCTGCTCACTGACGCGTCAGTGAGCAGGAATAGGAACCGTCCCCGAATCCTGCTCAGCGGTCTGCTCAGCGGTCCGACGAATCCCGGCGCCGTCAGCCGAGCACGCTGAGCGCCCCGGGCACGGTGCGCACATATAGCGGTACGTCGCCGAGCAACTCGCCGTCGCCGCTGCCGACCAGCCCGTCACCGTCGATGTCGACCTCCACCGCCCGGAACCGCTCCACGGCGGGGTGCTGCACGAAGCGTCCGGAATACAGGCTGGGCAGCAGCTGCAGCAGCACCAACCGCGACACGGGATGGATCACCGTGACGTCGAGCAGCCCGTCGGTCACGTCCGCACCGGGAGCCGCCCGCATGCCGCCGCCGAAGAACTCGGCGTTGCAGACGAACACCGCCATCGAGTCGAGTTCGCGCGGCGCGCCGTCGACGAGCAGCCGGTACCTCAGCGGTGCGAACGTGCGCAGCTCGGCCAGGGCCGAGAACGCGTAGGCCAGCGGGCCCATCGGCACCCGCATGGCGGCGGTGCGCAGCGCGACCCGCGAGTCGAAGCCGGTGGACACCACGCAGCCGACCCAGCGCTCGCTGCCGTCCGGTTTGGTGACGCGGGCCAGGTCGACGCTGCGGGTCACTCCCTTGGCGAGGGCCTCGATCGCGTCGCGCACCCGCAACGGAATGCCCAGTCCGCGGCACAGGTCGTTGCCGGTGCCGGCGGGCAGCACCCCGAACGGCACGCCGGTGCCGGCGCAGGCGTTGAGGCCGAGGTGGGCCATGCCGTCCCCGCCCATCACCAGCAGGGTCGAGGCCTCGTCCACCGCGTCTCGGCAGAGCTCTTCGGCGTGCGCCGCTCCGCGCGATTCGATCACCTGCAGCTCGGCGCCGTGCAGCGCGTCCGTCAATGCTGGGACGACCTTGCCGAGCACGCGACCCGCCCGGCCCCGGCCGGCGGTCGGATTGACCACCAGGACGCAGCGCCCGGCGACCGCGCTCACGAACTGGCCACCAGCTCGGCGGCCATTCGCTTCGCCTTGCGCTTGTCGTTGATGCGGCAGATCACCTCGGCGCCCAGGAACAGCAGGGTCATCGGCAGGGCCAGTGCGAGCATCGAGAACGGATCGGTGGACGGGGTCGCTGCAGCACCGAACACGAACGTGCCGAAGATCACGTACAGCCGGGCCTTGGCGAGCTGGGAGGCCTTCAACACGCCGACCAGGTTGGCACCCACGACCACCACCGGCATCAGGAAGCCGAGGCCGAAGACCAGCATCAGCTGCAGCATCAGTTCGAGGAACTTGTCGATCTCGATCAGGTTGGTGATCGGTACCGACTGCGGCGTGAACGACATCAGCACCGAGATGCCCTGCGGCAGGATCCAGTACCCGACGGCCACCCCGGCCAGAAACAGCGGCAGTGCGACGCCGACGAACATCAGGGCCCAGCGCTTCTCCTGCGCCAGCAGCGCGGGCACGATGTAGGCCCAGATCTGGTACAACCAGACCGGCGAGGCGAGAATCAGGCCGCCCACCCCGCAGATCTTCATCGCAAGAGTGAGCGGCGTGGTGACCCCCGAGAGCACCATCTGGGTGCTGAGCTCGGGGTTGGTGACGCTGAGGATCTCTTTGGCCTGCAACCACGGCTGGGCCAGGAACGTGTACACCGGGTTGTAGAAGATCGCGATCACGATCATGCCGAGCACGATGAAGATCAGCGAGAACAGCACCCGATAGCGCAGTTCACGCAGGTGGTCGCCGAGCGACATCACACCGTCCGGCGACGTGGGCGGCTTCTTCAGCCACCCGAAACTGAGGCGTCGGGCCACCGTGAATCAGGCCTGCTGGCCCTTGTCCTTCGGGTCGGGGACGATCTCGCCCTCGTGCACGACCCCCTCGGGTTCGGTGACGGTCGGGGTGCCCGGAGCAGCCACTGCCGGCGGATCGGCAGTCTTCAGCGACGAAGTCTCTTCCTTGAACTCGCGGATCGCCTTGCCGGCGTTCTTGCCAGCGTTGGCAAGGCGGTTTCCACCGAAGATGGCCAACGCAATGACGGCCAGGATGATCCATTCCCAACCGCCGAGCCAGGTAGGCATGATGGTGCGCTCCTTTGATTAGTCAACTCGCCAAGTCTACTCAGTGCTGGGCAGCTGGACCTTCGACACGAGGTCGGCCAGCTCTTCCGCGCGCTTGCCCAGCATCTCCAGCTCGCTGAAAACATCGGACGCCTTGTGGGCCAGCCAGACCCCGTACGACACCACGGTGATCAGCCCGGCCAGCGCGATGCCAGCGAAGATCAGCACCCACATCATGGGCTGAGACTAACCGATTCCTCGGCGTCGGCGGGAAGGGCCTGATAGAGGGCGAGCGTCTCAGCCGCCGCTGCGCGGGCCGAATCGGCCGCCTGCGGTGGGTCGACAGCCAGTACGGACGGACCGAGCCGCAGCAGCAACGTCCGAAGCCAGGCCGGGTCGGCCACCAGCAGCTGCACCTGCCAGCCGCCCGCGACCCGCGCAACCGAGCGCACCGGGTAGTACTCGCTGATCCAACGGGCCTGGTCGGTGACGGTGATGCCGACCAGCGCCGCCTCGGCCCGCACCTCGAGCCAGCCGGCGTCGAACGCCGGTGGGTCACCGTGATCGCCGCTGCCGCCGTCCGCGGGTTCGACATCGGCGATGCGGTCGAGCCGAAAGGTGCGCCAGTCGTTGCGCTTGCGGCTCCAGGCCTCGAGGTAGACGTAACCGTCGCGCACGCTGAGCCGGTGCGGTTCGACGATCGGACGGGTCGTTTCGGCGCGGGTCAGGCCGTCGTAGCTGAGCCCCACGGCCCGGCCGCCGGCGATGGCCTCGACGAGCCGTTCGCGGATCGCGCTTTCGGACGTGGCGACGGTGAACCCGACGCGCCGGCTTCTTGGGCACCCGCCACCGTCGACAGCTTCGCCAGCGCCGAGTCGACCGCCTCCCCGCCGCTCCGCCGGTCACCTCGCGAACGGCCCGCAACGCGACGATCAGGCTGGTCACCTCGTCGATGGTGAACCGCATCGGCCGTGAGAGGTACTCGGCGTTGGTCAGGCTGATCCGGCCCTGGGACTCGACGGCGTCCATGTCGATGTCGATCAGGTCGCCGGGCATGCCCCCGGGCAGCCCGACGAACCACAACACCTCCAGGTCGGCCATCAGCCGGCGTGGGGTCACCCCGAACGCGGACGCGGTCTCGGCCAGGTCGGCGTCGGGGTGCGCCTGCAGATAGGGAACCAACGCCAGCAGCCGGGACACCTGCTCGGCGGACGTGCTCATCAGCCGGCCTCGGCGATCGCGGTCAGCCGCTCGATGACCTGACGGCGCAGTTCCGCCGGGTGCAGCACCAGCACCGCCGGTCCGTGGCCGCACACCTCGGCGACGAAGTCGCGGTCCTGCACGTAGGGCACCCGCCAGGCGGTGAAGCCATGCGGCAGCTGACTAGCATCGTCCAAGGGTTGGCCGCGCCGGCGCAGGTCGGGGGCACGGTCGCCACGGATCGCGAGCACAGCGTGGGCGTCGGCGGGTGCGGGTTCGAGCGACCGGGTGAGCTCGGCCAGATCCACGTCGGGCAGGTCGTAGGGCCCCTGGCTTGCCGATCGACTCAGGCTGATCGTCGATGCGGGCCAGCTTGAACATGCGCGGCGCCCGCTTGCCTCGGTCACGTCCGGCCAGGTACCAGGAGCCGCGGCGGTAGGTGAGAATCCAGGGCTCCACCTCGCGGGCCGCGCCGCGGTAGCTGAAGGCGACGGCGGTGCGGCTGATCGTGGCCTGCCACAACGGTTCGAACGCGGGCTCCTTGGCGCCGATGCTGGGGCTGAGCCCGGTCAGCCGGGACGCGTCGGGGTCGATGCCGGCGGCCCGGAGTTTCGCCAGCGCGCTCACCGTGTGTTCGGCTCTGGTGGCGGTGCCCCAGACCTGACTGGCCAGCCCCAGCGCGGTGGCCTCGGCGGCGGTGAAGTCGATCGGGGGCAGTTCGAAGTCCTGGCGGCGGATGCGGTAGCCGATCTCGTCGGGAAACAGCACCGAGTTGCTGCCGGTCTCGACCGGGACGCCCATCGCCCGCAGGTCGTCCTTGTCGCGTTCGAAGGTGCGCTCGAAAGCCGCATCGCTGAGCCCGGCGTAGCCCTCGACGACCTCGCGAATGTGGTTCTTGTCCAAGAACCGGCGGGCCATCAGCAAGCAGATCGCGAGGTTCATGATGCGCTCGGACTTGCGTGGCGCCATCGGTACTCCTGCCTGTGCGACAACTCCGGCACGAACGTATCACTGGGGCGAGCGTGATTCTGAAAGCTCGACACCAGTCACCTGCTCGGTTGGCGACACGCCGAGAAGACCCGGCACTCCTGCGGGTGATTTCAGAACCCCGGCGGCCTTCTGGCGGGGCCTCGGCGTCGCCGTGCGCAAGAATCGGCTCATGGCCGGCCGGTTCGCACCCTCGCCCACCTCGGCGTTGCACCTGGGCAACCTGAGGACGGCGCTGCTGGCCTGGCTGGCCGCTCGCAGCACCGGCCGGGCGCTGCTGCTGCGCATCGAAGACCTCGACACCCAGCGGGTGGCTGCGGCGCCTGCGGTGGCGTCCGGGCAGATCGCGGACCTGGCGGCCCTCGGCCTGGACTTCGACGGGGCTGTGGTGTGGCAATCGCAGCGGTTGGGCCGCTACGCCGATGCGGTCGAGCGGTTACCGACCTATGAGTGCTTTTGCACCCGTCGCGAGATCGCCGAGGCTGCTTCGGCACCCCAGGGCGACGGCTACCGTCCCTACCCCGGCACGTGCGCGGGCTTGAGCGAGCGCGAGCGGGCCGAGCGACGCTCGATTCGGCAGCCGGCGCTGCGGGTGCGGGCGGGCGGGGTGACCCAGACTGTCACAGACGTGCTGGCCGGTGAGGTGACCGGTGTGGTGGACGACTTCGTCGTGGTACGCAACGACGGCGTGCCGGCCTACAACCTCGCCGTCGTGGTGGACGACGTCGCGCAGGGTGTGGATCAGGTGGTGCGCGGCGACGACCTGTTGAGCTCCTCGCCACGGCAGGCCTGGCTGACCCGCCACCTGGGCGGCTCGGTGCCGGAGTACCTGCATGTGCCGCTGGTGCTCAATGGGCGGGGCGAGCGGCTGGCCAAGCGTGACGGGGCGGTCACCCTGGGCGAGCTGGCGGCGGACGGTGTGGATCCGGGTGCGGTGCTGAGCCTGCTGGGCCACTCGCTCGATCTGAACGAGGCGGACGAGCCGGTGTCGACCCGGGTGCTGCTGGACCGGTTCGATCCGTTGCGGGTGCCCCGAGCACCCTGGACGCTCCGCTGATCGAGCTGGTCGAGATCCCGAGGTCTCGACCAGCGGAAGTCGTCATCCCGGCGAACGCCGGGATCTCTCCCAGGACGAACGCAACCGTGCAGCAGAGCCGGCAGGGCACGAACGGACATCCCGGCGTCCGCCGGGGTGACTGCACGGCGGGGCGGGTCTCGACAAGCTCGACCACCTCACTTCAGCATCCACTCATCGGTGGAGTAGTCGGTGCGGCCATCGGCGGCGGTGAAGTCCGTCCAGGTGTAGACGCGCAGGTAGGTGACGCCGCTGTACACGTAGGTCTTCACCCACACGTACTTGGTGGCCCAGCTGTGGCTGTAGGTGGCGCGCTGCCAGCCGTCGCCCATGGCGGTGGCCCTTCGGGTGCCCCAGTCGCAGTCGGTCGGCGAGCACTTGCCGAACGGACGCAGGTTGAAGTAGGTCTCGCCGCCGGTGCAGTTGCCGTTGGTGTCGCACAGCCGCACGTCGCCGCAGACGAAGGTGACGTTGACCTTGGTCAGCGAGCGGGTGGCCGAGTTGATGTTGTGCCAGTTGCCGGTCATCGGCTGGGTGGCACACAACGCGTGTGCCGGTGCCGCGGTGACGACGGTGGCGCTGGCGGCACCGGCCACGGCGATCACCATGGCGATCAGCAGCCGCACGAGACGATTGAGGTTGGACGTGGTGGTCATGTGATTCCCCTCGAGTCACGCACGCCATGGGTTAGGCGTGACACGTGGAAGGATCACGCTGAGCCGCGGCTAGATACACCGGCGCCCCTACGCACTGCTACCCATGGGCCCCCGCCGGGGCGGTTGGCGGCTGCGGTACTAGCCCGCCTGCGGGGAGGCGTAGAGAATGTCGACGACGTAGACCAGGGTGTCGCCGGCGGTGACCGGCGGGCTGTTGCTGCCCTGCGGGTAGTTGTACTCCGGCGGCAGCACCAGCAGCACCCGCTGACCGACCCGCTTGCCGACCAGGCCCTTCTGCCAGCCCGGAATGGTGCTGCTGAGCAGGCCGCCGTCGACCTCGGACATCTTGTCTTCGATCACCTTGCCGGTCTTCCACGACACGGCCAGGTAGTGCACCGCGATGACGTCCTTGGCGGTGACCTGGTTGCCGGTGCCCTCGGTGAGCGGCTGCGCGATCAGCTTGGTCGGCGGGTCGGTGGCGGGCAGGGTGATCACCGGCTTGCCGTCCTTCTCGGTGACGGTCGGCAGCCCGGCCGGCGGCGTGATCGCCTTGCCGGTGGGGCCGCTCAGCACGGTCTCGACGATATCGATCACGAAGATCAGCGTGTCGCCGACCTGAACGTCGATCTCGGCTTTGCCACCCTGGGAGTCATAGCCGTCCGTTCCGGGCATCGCGACCAGGATGCGGCTGCCGACGCGCTGCCCCTCGAGGGCGGTCTTGAAGCCGGGAACCACCTGCTCGAGGTTGAACATCGCGGTCTGACCGGTGCCGAAGTTGCCGTCGAACACCTTGCCGGTGCGGCCGTTCACGCCCTGGTAGTACACCCAGAGGTAGGACGGGTCCACCACCGCACCCTTGCCCTGGGTCATCACCTCGACCCGCGTCTTGTCGATGCCCCACGGCGCCTTCACCGTGATCGTCGGCTTCTCGCCGAACTTGTCGTTCTTCACGGTGATCCCGCTCAGGCTGTCCGACGGGTTGATCGTCGTGGTGGGTGACGCGCTGGGCGACGCGGACGCCGTCGGGGGAGGCCTCGGTGGGCGATACGGACGGGGTGGCGGACGAACCGCACGCTGCGAGGATCAACAGCGCGGCAGCACAGCCAACGGCTTGGACGGCGCGGGAAACGGCGAAAGACACCCCCCGACTCTAGTCGACGCGCGAAGGCCGATCGGCCAGCGCCACCGGGCGAGCGGCTCGCCACTCCGCTGCCCGTAGACCCACTCTGCTGCCCGCACAGGGGCAGCACAGTGCACACCAAGGCAGCAGAGTGGGCACCGGCATCGATCCAGGCCCACCTCCGGTCACCTCGCGGCTATTCGAGCCTCGGCGCCTGCCAGGACGCACTCATGGCGCGGGTCAGGTCGTCCACCGCCTGGTCCGCGACCGCCAGGGGGTCGCCCAGGGTGACGGTGCGGTCGCCGCGTCCGCCCTCGCCATCCGGCAGGTCGTGGGCCGTGAATTGCAGCCAGTCGACGCTGTAGCGCCGCTGCTGCGCCTGCGCGGCGCGGATCAGCCGGCTGCGCAGCACCGCCCGGGTATCGGACGGCGGTGCCACCAACGCACGCTCGACCGCCGCCGGCTCGGTCAACCGGACGGCCGCCCCGCGCGCCTCCAGCAGCCGGAACAGCCCGCGCGGGGGGCCGTCCGGCGCCGAGGTGATGTCGTGAAAGGCCAGGTCGACCTGGGCCAGCCGGCGATCGCTCCAGCCCAGCCCGCGGCTGTCGGCGTAGCGCCGGAGCAACGCGCGCTTGGTCACCCACTCGACCTCGCCGTCCAGGTCGTCCTCGGCCCCGCGCTGCAGGGCCTCCAGCACCCGACCCCACTGCTGCGTCACCGGTGCGTCGCCGGCCAACGCCAGGTACTCCAGCTGCACCTCCAGCGCCCCCACGGTGCGTCCGGACGACAGCGTCAGCACCGCCCGCGGATCGACGGCCACGGCACGCAGTGCTGTGGGCACGTCGGCCAGTTCGAGGTCGGGCAGCGCCGGCCGCTGCCCGCGCACCGCCGCTTCGACCGCCGCCAGGACCGCCAGCAGCGAACCCACTTTCAATGCCGCGGACGGCTCGGACAGGTTCGAGTCACCCGAGATCACGTGCAGCCGGCGAAACCGGCCCGGGTCGGCCAGGGGTTCGTCGCGGGTGTTGATCAGCGGACGGCTCCGGGTGGTCATCGACGACAGCTCATCGTGCAGCACCTCGGCCCGCTGGCTGATCGAGAACCCGTCCGGGCGCCACCGTCCGGTGCCGCACAGCACCTGCCGGGTGACCAGAAACGGCGTCAGCGCCGCCGCGAGCAGCGGCAGGTCGAGTGACCGATCGATCGAGTAGTTCTCGTGACAGCCGTAGCTGTTGCCGTGACTGTCGACGTTGTTCTTGAACAGCCGCAGCTGGACGGGCTCGCCCTCGTCCGCGGACGCCGCCTCGGCCCGCAGCGCCAGCCGGCCCACCAACTCGTCCCCGGCCCGCTCATGCACCAACAGATCGTTGATGCCGGCGCACTCAGCGGTCGCATACTCGGGGTGGGAGCCGACGTCGAGGTAGAGCCGGCCACCGTTGCGCAGAAACACGTTCGAGCTGGCGTGTTCGCGCTCGATCGGGGTGAACAGCCGGGCGGCCGCCTCCCCCGCCGCTGAGCCGTGGGCCGTGCGGTGTGCCGGCGCGGCGTCCGACCAGACCGTACTCGGTCTCGACGCCGACCACCCGTCGCGGACGCACGTGCGCCACCATCGCCTAGAGCCCGGCCAGATCCATCAGCGCACCCAGCTCGTCGCGGCTGAGTTCGCGCAGCTCGCCCACTTTCAGCTGCCCGAGCCGGACCGGGCCGACCGCGGTACGGCTCAGCCGTCGGACCGGGTGACCGACCGTCTCGAACATGCGCCGGACGATGCGGTTGCGGCCCTCGTGCAGCACCACCTGGACGATGCTGCGGGTGCCGCCGCGCTGAACCAGCTTGACCTGATCGGGCCGGACGGGGCCGTCCTCGAGGGTGATGCCGCGGCTCAACTTGCGCAGGGTGGTGTTCTCGATCACGCCCTCGACCTCAGCCACATAGGTCTTGCTGATCTCGTGCGAGGGATGCGCCATGCGTTGCGCGAAGTCGCCGTCGTTGGTGATCAGCAGCAGGCCCTCGGTGGGGGTGTCCAGACGTCCGACGTGGAACAGTCCGTCCCTGGAACGCTTGCCCAGATAGTCCGTGATGGTGCTGCGGCCCTGCGGGTCGTCCATGGTCGAGACCACACCGCGCGGCTTGTGGAACATCAGATAGGTGTGCCGCCGGGGCGGGGGGATGCGGGCGCCGTCCACCCGGATCACGTCCGTCAGCGGATCGACCCGGCGGCCCTGCTCGGCGACCACACGGCCGTTCACCTCGACCAGCCCGTCCTCGATCAGCTGCTCACAGTGCCGCCGCGAGCCGATGCCGGCCGCCGCCAGCACCTTCTGCAGGCGAATGCCCTCGTCGGAGTGCTCGCTCACCGGTCGGCCTCCACGTCGGCGGTTGACACCGGGCCGCTGGGTGAGCCCGCCGAAACCGGGGTCTCGACACGCTCGAACACCGGATAAGGCTCGACCGACGGATCGGTCTCGACCAGCCCGAACACCGGATAAGGCTCGTCGGGCGGGCCGGTCTCGTCCACCGACGGGTTCAGCGCGGCCCGCAGCTCGGCGTCCAGTTCGGAGGCGTCCGGCAGGTGCGGGGCGATCGGCGGCAGGTCGTCCAGGCCGGCCAGCCCGAGCCGCTGCAGAAACTCATCGGTCGTGCCGAACAGCATCGCGCCCGAATCCGGGTCGCGGTCGATCTCGTGCACCAGGTCGCGGGTGACCAGGGTGCGCAGCACCCCGTCCACGTTGACGCCGCGGACGGCCGAGACCCGGCTGCGCGAGATCGGCTGCAGGTAGGCGACCACGGCCAGAGTTTCCAGGGCGGCCTGCGACAGCCTGGCGTGTTGACCCTCGATCAGCCAGGCACCGATCAGCTCGGCGTGCTCGGCGCGCGTCCAGTACCGCCAGCCGCCGGCCACGTAACGCAACTCGAAGCCGCGCTCGGTCTGGTCGTAGAAGTCGGCCAGGCCGGCCAGGGTTCGCTCGACCACCGGCACCGGCGCCCTGACGGCCTGCGCGAGCTCCACGGTCGGCACCGGCTCGGTCGCCATCAGCAGCAACGCCTCCAGGGGTGCGGCGATGGCGTCGGCGTCAGCGGTGTACGTCTCGTCGTCGAAGGGCAGGGGTTCGGCCGGCTCAGTCATCGGTGCGCTCCTGTGGTTCGGATTCGGTGTCGAATTCGGCGGAGATCTCGATCGCGTCCGCGTCGCCGGCGACCCACCGTACTCGCAACTCCCCCATGGGTGTCAGTTGCTCGAAAACGACCGCCCGCTCGCGGAACAGCTCCAGCAGCGCCAGGAAGCGCGCCACCACCACCAGCCGTTCGACTGCGTCGGCCACCAGGTCGCGGAAGCTGGCCGATCCGCGCTCGCGCAGCATTGCGACCACGATGTCAGCCTGCTCACGCACGCTGACGTTGGCTTGGTGCAGATGGGTCAGCGACACCTGTTCGGCCGGCTCGGGGGTGAGCGCCCGCGCCGCCAGCATCGCCAACTCATCGGCGGTGACGGTGAACTCGAGCTCGGGCAGCAACGCGCGGAACTGATCCTCCAGACCACCCGGACGTGGGTGTCGGCGACCCTGGACGGCGAGGGTGTCGGCGATCCAGCTGCTGACCCGCTTGAACGCCCGGTACTGCAACAACCGGGCGAACAGCAGGTCGCGGGCCTCGAGCAGGGCCAGATCCTCGGGGTCCTCCACCTCACCCTGGGGCAGCAGCCGGGCCGCTTTCAGATCGAGCAGGGTCGCCGCAACGACGATGAACTGGGTGGTCTGCTCCAGATCCCACCGGCCCGGCCCACGCTCGGTCTGGCCCGCCTTGAGGTGAGCCAGAAACTCGTCGGTGACCACCGACAACGCCACTTCGGTGATGTCGAGCCGGTGCCGCGAGATCAGTTGCAGCAGCAGGTCGAAGGGGCCCTCGAAGTTGGTCAGCCGAACGTTGAAGCCGGGGACGGCCTCGCTCGTGGTGGCGGTCACGGAACGTCGAGCTGGCGGATCAGGTCGCAGTCGTCGCCGTTGAGCTCCAGGTCGGCGACGGACAACGCGATCGCGGCGCGCACGATGCGTCCGCGATCGACGGCGACGCCGTGCCGGGCGCGCAGGGTGAGCCGGGCCTGTTCGAGCGCGACCAGTTCGTCGGCGCTGACGTACACGGTGATCTTCTCGTCGTGCTTGACCCGTCCGGACGGCCGCGGCCCGGCACCGTTGACGGGATCGGTGGCGCGAAACAGTTCGGTGGCACCTGGGAGCGCTACGCGCCGGGGCATCGGTGCAGCACCTCCCTGGCCAGCATGCGGTAGGCCGCGGCCCCGGGCGAGGTGGACGCGTAGGTGGTGATCGGTTCGCCCGCGACGGTGGTCTCGGGGAACTTGATGGTGCGCCGGATCACGGTGTGGAAGACCTTGTCGTCGAACGCCTGAACGACCGTGTCGAGCACCTCGCGCGAGTGCAGCGTGCGGGCGTCGTACATGGTGCCGAGAATGCCCAGTATCTGCAGCTCGGGGTTCAGCCTGTCCTGCACCTTGCCGATGGTGTCGTGCAGCAGCGCCAGCCCGCGCAGCGCGAAGAACTCGCATTCCAGCGGCATGATCACCCGGTCGGCCGCGGTCAGCGCGTTCACCGTGAGCAGACCGAGCGACGGCGCGCAGTCGATCAGGATGATGTCGTACTCGTCGCGCACCTGCGCCAGCACCCGCTTGAGGGTCTGCTCGCGCGCCACCTCACTGACCAGCTGCACCTCGGCGGCCGACAGGTCGATGTTGGCGGGCAGCACGTCCAGGCCGTCGACCACCGACTGGGTGATGATGTCGTGCACGTCGTGGTCGCGGGTGAGCAGCAGGTTGTAGATGCTGGTGTCCAGGGTGTGCGGGTTCACCCCAAGGCCCACCGACAGCGAGCCTTGCGGGTCGAAGTCGACCAGCAGCACCCGGCGTCCGGTCTCGGCCAGCGCGGCGCCCAGGTTGATCGTGGTGGTGGTCTTGCCGACCCCACCCTTCTGGTTGCACAGCGCGATGATCAGGGCTCGCGTCGGGCCGTCCGTCGGTGGCTGGGGCTCGGGAAGGTAAGGCAACGGACGTCCGGTGGCTCCGAGTTCGGGACCGCTGTCGGTCTCGAGGTCGAACAGGGCGGTGTCGGTGGTGGTGTCGGTCACAAGTCCTCCAAGTGTCGACAAAGAGGCTAATGGCCATTTCGTGACCGTCTGGAAGCCACGCCGATACTGTGCGAATCGGCCCCAAACGGTGACTCGATGTAGTCGATCGCGTCATGCTTGGCTGACATGGTCGGCCTGTAGTCACTCAGCCGACAGATTCGGCTCGACCCGATTGGCGGCGGCGAGTCGTCACGAACCTGCGTGCCATAGCCTTCAAAGGTGCCGCGCGCGCTCAAGGCAGACCAGGGCAAGCAGGCCGAGAAACATGATCCTGACCGTCATGATCGGCCATCACCAGGGTGCGATCACCATGGCCAACGGCGTCCTGCCCGGTAGCAAACCGCGAAGTGGATACGATGGCCCAGCCGATCATCACCGGTCAGCAGTCGGAGATCGACCAGAAGAAGGAACTGCTGGCCGGCCAGCGCTGACCGGTGCCGGCGCCGATTGCCGCGCTCGAGGGTGCGGAACAGGAAGACCTCTCGCCGGCCGCGCGCCTTCCCAAGTCCGGGTGCTGCCGAATTGCTGACCAGGGACCGTACCAGCGTTCGATCAGCTCACCGAACTGAAACGCAGATGGGCCAGAGCGCCCATGACTGCGACCCAGACCAGCATACCCAGCAGGCTGAACAGAGCAACCTCGGGTCGATCGAGAGGTGGCGCCATCAAATTGCTGGCCAGTGACCCGGGCAGTAAGTTCAGTATGAAGTCACCCGCACGCGACCATCCCAAACGGCCGAACAGTCCGAGCGGCGCCACCACCAGAGGCAGAACCAGAAACAGCAGCACACACGCCAGCAGGCTCAGAATGCCGTTCTGAATCGCGACCGCGAGCAACGTGACGACCAGCACACACAGCACAATGCCCAGGACGCCGCCGATCACATTCGCGACGAGTGAACTGGAGCCAAACCCTGGCCCACCCTGTGCACCAAGGTAAGCGATGGCCATGGCCACCCAAGCCAGACCGGCGCATAGACCCAGCAGGGCGAGAGCAAGACTCCGTGCCATTAGGGCCCGGAACCGATTCGGCACGACGCGCAGCATCGATGTGACGGTCCCGTCGAGCCTCTCCCGAGACACCTCCAGGGTTGCAACGACTCCCAACAAGGAAGCCGCCACGAACGCTCCGACGGAAAGCGCGAGCGGCGCAGGCTCCATCGCAAGTGGCTCCGTATTGGAGAGTAGCTTTATCAGTTCCAGAGTCCCGACCACGCTGAGTGCAGCCAGGACGGCCGTCGCCGAGAGCGCGACGAGAAGTCGAGTCAGACCGAACAGCCTCCAGGCCTCAGCCCTGAATACCGTACTGAGATTCTGGCCTGCTGCGCTGTTATGCACTTCCGTCATCTCACTCAACTCCTTGAGCCCGCGCAGTCGCGAAGAAGGCGTCCTCGAGCGAGCCGTCCGCTTGGGAAAGCTTCGTGAAGGAGACATTGCTCTCAATGCAATGCCGCGCAACCAGCATGGGGTCTTCGACCCCGACGAGGAATCCTGGACCCCGCGTCTGCGACGACCATCCAGCCTGCGCTATCATATTTGCGAGGGCCATGACGTCTATGCCCTCGACGTATACCCCTTGAGGACCGTGCCCCGCGACGACCTGGTTGATAGAACCCTCTCGAACGATCTTGCCAGACGAGATCATCACCACCCGGTCGGCAACAATTGTGAGTTCGGACAGAATATGTGACGACAGCAGAATGGCAGCACCTCTAGCGGCCTCGGCACGCAACATTTCCCGCAACCAGCGAACGCCCACGAGGTCCAGTCCGTTCATCGGCTCATCCAGAACCATATTAGCCGGCTCGCCCAGCATGGCGAGGGCAATGCATAGTCGCTGCCGCATTCCGGTCGAATAGCGCCCGACTGCCAGCTTCTCGTCCTCCAGGCCCACCGCACGGAACAGCTCACGCGGCGACCGGTGCACCCCTCCCTCGGCGCGCGCGGCATACTCGAGGAACCGTACGCCTGGCATGCCTGCCGGTAGAGTCTCGGGGGCCAGACAGACTCCCAGCGTCTGAAGCGGGCGTCGGGCCTTGGAGAACGGTTCGCCATCCACGATGGCGACCCCAGACGTTTGATCAATAAGCCCGCACACGATCTTCATTAGCGTGGTCTTGCCAGCGCCATTGGGACCGACGAATGCAGTTATGCTCCCTGCTGGCACCTCAAATGAAACATCATCCAATGCTACGAGTTCGCCATAGCGCTTACTCACTTCGAACAATTCAATCAAAACTGCATCTCCTTGGGGTATAGAAGCCTACTATCGACAGGTTACAGAATCAGGTCCGCGGCGGCGCCATCTCGGATGACAACAGTGCAGCTTTGGCTTCATCGAGCCAGGTGAGATCCGTCCGCAAGGATCGGAGGTTGAGCCTTCGACCCGCGAATGAAGTTGCCGTCACAAGCGCAACGTCGGCGAGCACGAGGTTCGACCGAACGAGCGAGAAACCGTGCAGCGTTTCGACTGTTTGACAGGTAACTCTGACAGACGGATATGAAGAGCGGTGCACGAGCATTCCCTTTGCATACACAAACCGCCCACTCAACAGCCGCGCTAACGCTCCGAACGCGAAGAACAGCGCCAAACCCACGGCAGCACCGGCCCAGAGAGGCATGACACCCGCTTGGATCAGATGCCAGCTGATAACTCCGGCCCCGCCGATCGAGAGGATGCGGATCAACGCGCCGCTGAGCGCCAGCGATTGATTGCCGAGCGACCCATGAGAACGCTCAAGTATTGCGGCGGTGTCGCTTGCCCCGCGGAGCAGAGTCTGCGAGGCGTCGCCGAGGATTCTCTCGACGACCACGATAGGCAGACTGGGAAGTGAGGCGCTGTCCGTACCGTTGGTCCCACTCTCGGGGGTCAAGAGTCGAAGTTTCGCCCATCCTATCGTCTGCTCAAGTGGATTCGCTGTCCAAAGCACGCCCGTGACGTATTCGCGCGGGACTTGTCGGATGCTTCGCCCAGCCCAACCATGACTGATCGTGACGACGTCGTCGGTCTCTTCGATCTGAAAACCGTGGCGTTGAACCAATATGACGATCATCCCACCGATCAACCCAACGAGCACAACCAAGATGACAGCGACTGGGAGCGGCAGCGACAGCAAGCCATTGATCGCTGCGCTGCCGAACGGCGTCTGATCGATGAGATCGAGCAACGCGAGAACTGCGGTGGGCGCAACGACAACAACGGTACCGCTCGCCAGCGCTCCGACGATCAGGTGTCGCGCTTGGGCGCGGAACAGGAGTGTGCCGCCCGCCGTGCCGCGCTGAAGCCGGTCCGGCTGCTCGGCAGTGGGCACAGTGCGCACACCAGAGCGGGGCGATGCCGAAGCCAGCTCGTCGGGATCAGTCCAGCCGGTTACATCCGGGTTATCAATTTCCGATGGCGCCCTAGACACCATGCGTTCAGCCGCTACGAGTTTGTTGATGCGTTCCACTGTCAACCGCGTGGCCCCCCGCATCTTGACGTGCCCCTCGAGTTCGGACTCCTGCTTAAGGGAGATCGTCTGAATGCCGACCATACGCTCCACCCATGACTGTGCACTGGCTAGAGATTTGACCTGACACCAGGCAATGCGCAGCGTGCGGCGCCGAACCATGCCAGTGTGCTGTTCGATGCCCCAGTCATCCAACCTGTACCGGGTGAGCGCCCACTCTGCGATCGGAATGACGAGTTCCAGAAGAACAGCGAGCGCGGCTGCTACGACGGGAACGATCGGCCGATCCGTCCGCTGAGACCAAATGGCACCGATGCTGACCCACGTGACTAGGCGCGGCAAGGCCGTCAGATAGTCAGCCAGAATCATGCGAAGGCTCGTCCTGCTCACGGGAGGGCTGCGGGGCGGCTCAACCATGGGCGGGGTCGTTCCATTTTGAGTTGGCCATGATGCGATCTCGCAGGTTTGTAGCCAAGTTGCTCGGAAAGGGTCCAAAGTGCTCGACACCCAACAGGCACGTAACGCCCAGCCGAGTAACCCCCAACTTCCTCATCACGGGACCCTGAACAGATCCAACGCTAAGAATCTTGTCGCTGGGGATAATCACGGATCGCCGAAGGAATCTGCCTTGTGCTATATAGATATATTCATTCACGACCGTGTAGGAGTAGTTATTGAAACGAAAAGGAAGATAGAAGAACCATTCTATGGCGGCGACCGACGTCACCAATCCGAGGACAACCAGGCCCCAAGGAAACAAGGCTCCTGGCCACACCAGTCCGAAGGCGGCCCCGAGGACGACGAGTAGACCGACGGCCGAAATCACGGCGTGCACCCGCCAATACGCCAGTGCCTCCGGCGGAAGCCTGTCTTCGCCCACGCCGCCCATCGATGGCAAGCGCGGCAGGTGATTGCGAACGATCTTGGGGGGGGAAATCATTAACTCTCCGGGTCTGACGGCATTTGGAGGCGAGCACAGATCCTGTATTCCAACCAGTATGTTAGCACCTCTCAGGTATCGGTCGCGGGCTGCTGCTCTGGCCCGACGCGACGTCCATCGGCGTCGGGCCAGAGCTGGGGCATCGGATGGTTCGGTCTCTTTGACTCTCAGCAGACCGGACGACCAGTGACCCGGTCGCGGCCTAGCAGAGCAGGCCGTAGTAGTGGCACAGCATCCAGACGATGGCCTCGAAACCGAGGCCTTGCGCGATCCACTTGGCAACCTTCTGCCAATTGGCCCGGATCCAAGCGACGGCCTTGTTGATCTGGCTGAGCGACCAACGCCAGACCTGCTTGACGACCCACGCGATGAACCGTAGTACTGCTCCCATTTCTTGCTCCTTACAGCCTAGGTTTGACGAGTATTGGAGCGAAAGTTCAGAGTGAGACTTTTCGACTCCTGGCTTTTCGGAATGGCTGGAGAGGCCCTCTTGCGGCCCAACCGAACGTTCTGCTGCTATTCACGCGATTCGTGGGGAATGCCAGATGAGAATGGCAGCAAGAACGGCGCTGTACCTCCTATCCGCCCACACATCTGCATCGATGTGTGGGCTATCGAGAAGGTGGACTCATGACGTCTCACCTGGGGGTGTATGCATACTCTCGCCTAGCTATCAGACGCGTCAAGGACCATGTGTCAATTGGCGGCAATAGATCCTTCTGTCGCAGGGGCCGTGGCATGATTCGCCTCGAAAAATGTCCAGATTGTGAGATCTGATACGTCGAAGCGCCACACGATCACCCGACGAGCACCATCAGCGGAGTCTTGTTTGTGGCATATCCGAACCTCGCGGGGTCAGAGCTTTCCACCAGACCAACTTCTTGAGAATGGAGAAGCCCGCTCGACCCGCCTCAGCGGGCCCGCGGGTGTGCGGTGAGAAACACCTCCCTGAGGTGCTCCACCGTCACCAGGGTGTAGATCTGGGTGGTCGCCACTGAGGCGTGACCGAGCAGTTCCTGCACCACCCGGACGTCCGCGCCCCCGTCCAGCAGATGGGTGGCGAACGAGTGCCGCAGGGTGTGCGGACCGATCTCGGCGCTGATTCCCGCGGCTGCGGCATGGTCGCGAAGCAACCCCCACGCGGACTGCCGGCTCAGCCGCCGGCCGAGCGTGTTGACGAAGAGGGCCGGGGTTGACGCGTGTGCGTGTGCGAGCATCGCCGGACGCCCCCGCACCAGCCAGGCGTCCAAGGCCGCCCGGGCGTAGGAGCCGACCGGGACGATGCGCTCCTTGCGTCCCTTGCCGAACAGCCGCAGGCCGGCGTCCGGGTCGTGACCGAGCTGCGTCACGTCGTCCACGTCGAGCGAGACCAGTTCAGTGATCCGGGCGCCGGTGCCGTAGAGCAACTCCAGCAGCGCGGCGTCGCGCAGGCCGGGCGGGGTGGCGGGGTCGGGGGCCTCCAGCAGCCTCTGCACCTGATCGAGCGAGAGCGCCTTGGGCAGCCGGCGTCCCGCCTGCGGCGGCGACACCCCGGTGGCCGGATTGTCGGTGACGACGCCGTCGTCCACCGCGAAGGCGTGCAACGACTTCACCGCGCTGAGTGCCCGGGCGACGCTGGTCGGTGCCAAGGCCCGATGCTCGTCGTCGCCCTCGCGCAGCCAGGCCGCGAAGGCGGTGACGTCCGGCTCGGCGACCAGGCTCAGGTCGTCGATGCTGCGTCCGTCCAGGAACTCCCGGTAGCGGGTCAGGTCGCGTCGGTAGGCGGCCACCGTGTTTCCGGACGCCCCCCGCTCCACGGTCAGGTGATCGAGGAACGACGCGATCACCCGCTGCACAGTCGCCGGTCCGGGCATCGGGGGCTCAGGCCAGCTTCGCGATCTCGTCCAGAAGTTCGTGCCGAACCTGTCGGGCCGGCCAGGGCGCGTCGGCGGGGCGCAGGTCGTCCAGCCGGCCGGCCAGCCGCGCCGCCTCCAGCGCCAGCACCCCGGCCACCAGCGAGGGGCTCTGCACGCGTCCGGCGTAGATGCCGTCGACCAGGTCGGAGCGGTCCGCCCAGCAGATCTCCATGTGCAGTTCCTCGTGTTCGACCACGAACCCGTCCGGACGGGGGGCGGCGTGCAGCCCGCGGGCCAGAAAGAACCGGATCGATTCGGAGTTGCAGCCGGGCGAGGTGAACATGTCGATCAGCAGCCGCCAGTCGTCCGCGGCCAGCATCGCCTCTTCGGCGAGCTCGCGCTTCGCGGCGGCCAGCCACGACTCGCCGTCGGCATCGAGCAGGCCGGCCGGCGGTTCGATCAGCTGAAAACCGACCGGGTGCCGGTATTGGCGCACCACGACGATCCGGTCGTTCTCGTCCAGCGCGATCACCGCGACCGCGCCGGGGTGCAGCAGGTACTGCCGGTGCATCTGCTCGCCGTCCGGGGTGCGCACGACGTCGTCCACATAGTCGCTGACCGCGCCCTCACCGAGTACCCGGTGCGCGTCGATGCGCCAGTGCGCCGGCACGTCCACGGCCTCGCCGGGGCCGAGTAGCCGGGGCTCGGAGCCCATCAGGATTCCTCCACCGGCAGCCGGGCGGACAGCTTGCGGTGCAGGGCCGCGGCCACCAGTCCGACGAACAGCGGGTGCGGCCTGGTCGGCCGCGACTTCAGCTCGGGGTGGGCCTGGGTGGCCACGAAGAACGGGTGCTGCTGCGGGTCGAACTCGATGAACTCCACCAGGGTCGAGTCAGGCGACGTACCCACCACCCGCAGGCCCACGGCCTCCAGCTGGTCGCGGTAGGCGTTGTTGACCTCGTAGCGGTGCCGGTGCCGCTCGGCCACGTGCGTGCTGTCGTACAACGTGGCGACCAGCGAGCCCTTGGTCAGGTCGGCCGGGTACGAGCCCAGCCGCATGGTGGCCCCCATCTGCCCCTCCCCCGCGACGTGCGCGACCTGCTCGGCCATGGTCGCGATCACCGGGGCGTTGGTGTCGGGCTCGAACTCGGTGGACGCGGCGTCCGGCAGGCCGCACAGGTCGCGGGCCACCTCGATCACCATGCACTGCAGGCCCAGGCACAGCCCGAGCGTGGGCAGCTGGTTCTCGCGGGCGAACTTGAGCGCGCCGAGCTTGCCCTCGACGCCGCGGATGCCGAAGCCGCCCGGCACCACGATGCCGTCCAGGTCAGCCAGCTGTTCGGCCGCACCGGACGGGGTCTCGCACGAGTCGGAGGCGATCCAGCGAATGTGCACCTTGGCGTGGTTGGCAAAGCCGCCCGCCCGCAACGCCTCCGAGACGCTCAGGTAGGCGTCCGGCAGGTCGATGTACTTGCCGACCAGGCCGATCGTCACGTCCTCCTTGGGGTGGTGGACGCGCTCCAACAGGTCGTTCCACTTCGTCCAGTTGACGTCGCGGAAGCTGACCCCGAGCCGGCGCACCACGTAGGCGTCCAGGCCCTCGCTGTGCAGCACCTTGGGAATGTCGTAGATGGACGGGGCGTCCGGGCATGAGACGACCGCCTCCTCGTCCACGTCGCACATCAGCGAGATCTTGCGCTTCACACCGTCCGGAATGTCGCGGTTGGAGCGGCAGACGATCGCGTCCGGCGTGATGCCGACCTGGCGCAGGGCGGCGACCGAGTGCTGGGTGGGTTTCGTCTTCAGTTCGCCGGACGGGCCGAGGTACGGCACCAGCGACACGTGCAGAAAGAACACGTTCTCGCGACCCACATCGCGGCGCACCTGGCGGGCCGCCTCCAGAAAGGGCAGCGACTCGATGTCGCCGACGGTGCCGCCGATCTCGTGGATCACCACGTCGACCCCACGGCCGGCCATGCTCAGCATCTCGTCCTTGATCTCGTTGGTGATGTGCGGAATCACCTGCACCGTGTCACCGAGAAAGTCGCCGCGGCGCTCCTTCGCGATCACGGTGCTGTACACCTTGCCGGTGGTCACATTGGCGTCGGCGTTGAGGTTCACGTCGAGAAAGCGCTCGTAGTGCCCGATGTCGAGATCGGTCTCGGCGCCGTCTTCGGTGACGAACACCTCGCCGTGCTGAAACGGGTTCATGGTGCCCGGATCGACGTTCAGATAGGGGTCGAGTTTCTGCATCGTGACCCGAAGTCCGCGAGCCACCAGAAGGCTGCCCAGGCTCGAGGCGGTGAGCCCCTTGCCGAGCGAGGAGGCGACGCCTCCGGTCACGAAAATGTGCTTGGTACTGCTGCCGTTCCCCACGGGGTTTCACCATATCGGTGCTGCGGCGGTGGGGCGAACCGGCACGCTGGTGGGCGCCGAGGGAGGACTCAGCCCGGATCCACCGATCCTCGCCTACTGCGCGGCCCCATCCGGTCGCGCTGGCTGCGCCGGCCACGCTCAACAGACGACCCGGTATGCCCTCGCGCGAACCGGCTGCCCAGCCCACCCGCCTGGTGCCGCTCGCAACGCCGCCCATCGGTGGATCCGGGCTCAGTGGGCGAGCGAGTGCGCGATGGTGTCGAAGGCGCGCAGCGTGCGGAACAGCTTCCAACCCGACTGCGGCTCGGGCCAACTGGAGAGCTTGGCAGCGACCGTGCCGGTGCGACGGTTCACGTAGATCATCTGGCCGTGAATGCCCAAGGCCAGCATCACGTCCCGGTGCGGGTACGGAAACCAGAACTGGTTGCGGTACATGCCGCCCGGCATCACCGTGGCGTCGAGGCTGGTGGCGAACGCCTCGGCCGAATCTGCACCCCCGGCGAAGGTGTCGGCCACCCACCAGGACGGCAGCACGTGCACCCCCGCCGCGGTGCGGCCCTCGTTCAGCCAGAGCGCCCCGAATCGGACCAGGTCGCCGAGCGAGGCCGAGATGCCGCCGTCGAACATGCCCGTGCCGAAGGCGTCGACGCCGATCACGGCATCCTGCGCGGCGCCCATCGGGCTCCACAGCAGGTCGGACAGCAACGTGCCGAAACGTTGCCCGGTAGCCGCCTCGCACACCCAGCCGAGCACGTCGCTCTCGCAGCTGCGGTACCGGAACCCCCCGCCGTGGGGACGATCCGCGTGCAACGTCGTCAAGAACGGGTACAGGCCCTCGGGCACCCACGGCTCCCGCCTACGGGCCCAGCCGAAAGCCTCTTCGATGCGCCGGACCTCGGCGTTGGGATCAAGGTAGTGCTCCGAGAATCGCACGCCGGAGCGCATGTCCAGGACCTGCCGCACGGTGGCTCCGGCGTAACCGGAGTCAGCCAGCCCGTGAGCGTAGTGCGTGACCGGCGCGTCCAACTCGATGATCCGCCGGTCGGCCAGGATGCCGACCAGACTGCCCACCAGCGACTTGCTCACCGACATCAGCAGGTGCACACCCTCGGGACGCATGCCCGGGTACTCCTCCGCCAGCACCACCCCGTGATGCACCACCATCCAGGCGTCGGTCTCGGTGCTTGCCAGCAGGCCGCCGACCGTTTCGTGCGAGCCGTCCGGCAGCGCCACCGCCAACTGGCCGAAGTCGGCCGGACCGGTCGGAAACCGCCAGGTCGGCGCCCGCCCGCGCGAGATCGTGGCGCTCGGGAAGATCTCTGCCAGATGCTGGAAGCTCCAGTGCAGTTGCGCGGGCGATTGCCAGTTGTCCAGGGTCACGTCCACGTCGGGACGCCCGGGGTCACCACCGATCACGGTTGCTGTCACCATCCGCTCTTGCGAGACCTAGGAGATCGCCGGCGCCACCAGCGAAGCACCGGCGTAGTGCATGCGGATCGAGTCAATCAGATGCTTGGCTCGAATGGTCAACGCGTCCGAACCCGAGTTGGTCGGCCGTTGCAGCCGGCCCTTGGTGACCAGGACCCCGAGGTCGGAGCCCTTCCACCGGTAGTCACCCTCGCCGTAGATCCGTAGAAAGAACGCCTCCGACTCGTCCTGCAACTGATGCCAATCGAGCGCCCCGCGCTGAAAAACCAGATTGCCGAAACGGTCCAGCCGGTACGTGCCGGTGGGCGCGGCCCGGATGATCCGCTCCACCACGGGATCGGTCTCTTTGATGATCATCTGGCTCCACTGGTCCTCCGCGGCCAGTTCCTGCCAGCGCTCGTTGACCTCATCGAGGTCGAGTTCGAAGTCGACATCCATGAACTCGAGCAGGTGGAAGCAGAACAGCGGCACGTCCGCGTAGGCCCCTGCGGTCACCCCGGTGATCGACGAAGCTCCGCTGATCCGGGGGTTCAGCTCGCCGAGGTAGACGTCGTCGGTGTCGACATCGATCAGCACGTCGACCTCGAAGAAGCCCCGGTAGCCCTCCTGGCCCAACCGGTCGCCGAGCCGGCGCACCAGATCGGACGCCCGGCGCCGCAACTCACCGGTGAGCACACCCGGGAACATCTCGTTGCCACACCACCCGCCCCGGTACGGGGTGAGCTGCTTGTGCCCGGTGAGTTCGGTCATGAACGGCCCCACCACCGTTCCCTGCGCAGTGAGCACCGCCTCGACCGCCAGCGGCCGGTTGTTGATCCGCTTCATCACCTTGACCTCGACCCCGACCACCTGTTCGGCGCACTTCTTCCAACCCGCCCGGGAGTCGATGAAGAAAGTGGTCTTGCCCGAATCGCCGTAGGCGGTCTGAATCACCAGGTCGGTGCCCAACCCGGCCGCCGTGCTCTGTTCGCACAGGTCGTCATAGTCGGTCACCGTGGTGAGAATGTTCGGCGCGCTCGCCGCGCCCACGTCATTGCCGAGCCGGGTGGTGACCAGCTTCGAGTCGAGATGTTCGCGCAGCGCCGTGGACGGCAGGATCAGGTCGTAGCCGAGTTCATCGCAGATGCGCTCGATCTCTGCGTCGCAGAACACCATCACCACCTTGGGCCGCACGCCCGGCACCGTCCGGCTCGACATGTGCGCGCGCACCTCTGGGTTGGTGAGCAGCCAACTGTTGATCTCCTCCCCCGACTCGAACTCGACATAGGGCTTGTGCGACGGGGTGAACACCCGAGGGTGCACCCCGTCCCAGCCGTCGTAGTAGGTGATGTAGCTGAGATTGCGCACCCAGCGGTCGAGACCGAGCAGATTGAACGGGGTCGCCCCGACGAAGTAGATCGGCGTGGTGTTGGTGCGGAAGAAGTGCCGCACCTCCGACATGTTGCGCAGCGGACGCCCGCGGCCCAGAGCCGATGCCGGTGCGCCCTGAGCGTTGGTCGACATGGTCGGAACGAGATCCAACTCGCCCCTACCCCGCAACTCGACGTCCTCACGAATGGCTGCCCGGGCGTCGGTGCGGGTTGTTGTGCCTGGGCGTCCCACGCCCGGCGCCTGTCCTGACATCAGCTGCTCCAGCCGCGCTCAGTCGATGACCAGGGTGGGTGTGTCCTTGCGCAGGGTCTCTCCGCGGAAGAACTCCGGGTGTCGGGCACGGTGCAGCATCATCAGCACCAGTCCGAACAGGATCAGGCCGAGCCCGAGGATCAGCACCAGCCCGACACCGCCGATCTCGGCACCGCTGCCGTAATCGGGGGACGCGCTGTCGACGAGCGTGATGCCGAACACCACGATCAGGCCGATGCCGCCGAGCAGGGGGGCCAGGAACTTGAACACGACGTTGTGCGCATTCGTGAAGAGCTCCTTGCGGAAGAACCAGACACACCCGAACGCGACCAGCGAGTAGTAGAAGCAGATCATGATGCCGAGTGAGTAGATGGTGTCGGTCAGCACGTTCTGCGACAGCACGTACAGCACCGTGTAGAACACCCCGGCAGCGGCGCCCGCCACTACCGTCGCGAACCCGGGGGTCAGGTACTTGGGGTGAATCTCGGCGAACTTCGCCGGAATCGCCTTGTAGACCGCCATCGCCAGCATCGTCCGCGACGTGGGCAGCATGGTCGAGATCAGGCTCGCGGCCGACGAGGCCAGCACGGCGAGGTACAGCAACAGGTCGAGTGGATAGCCCATCACGGGCTCGGCGAGCGCGCCGAACACGTTGTCCGAGATCTCTTCGTTGCTCAACCCGAGGCCCTCGGTGCCGGTTCCGGCGAAGGTCAGCGAGGCCACCGACACCAACAGGTAGGTGAGCAGAATGGTCGTCACGGTCAGGATGGCCGCCCGACCGGGGGTGCGCTCGGCGTCCTTGGTCTCTTCATTCACCGTCAGCGTCGAATCCCAACCCCAGAAGGCGAAGATCGATCCCGACAGGCCCGCGATGAAGGCCGACAGCTCCAGCCCACCGGGGAAGAACCAGTCCCACGAGAACCCGATGTGGCCCTCGTTGCTCGGCGCCTTGGCGAGCGCCATGACGGCGAACAGCGCCAGGATGCCCAACTGGAACAGAACCAGGACGATCTGCACCTTCTCGGTGGTGTCGATGCCCCGGTAGGCCACCCAGGTCGCGATGGCGAGGAACAACAGGCAGGTGCCGACGTTGACCCAGCCGTTCTCCCACAGCGCCCCGATCTCTTCGTTGCGGATCGCCGAGCCGATGAACTGGTAGAAGAACTGGACGGCGACGCTGGCGAGGTTGCTGATCACGATGATGGTGGCCAGGATCGCCGCCCAGCCACCGAGCCAGCCCAGCCACGGCCCGAAGGCCTTCGTGGTCCAGGTGAACGAGGTGCCCGAGTCGGGCGCGACCCGGTTGAACTCCCGATACGCGAAGGCCGCGAAGAACATCGGCAGGAAGCCCGCGATGAACACCCACGGCATCTTCTCGCCCACTCCGCTGGCCAGAATGCCGATGGTCGCGGTCAGGGTGTACGCCGGAGCCACACACGAAATGCCCAGCATGACGCTGCCGAACAATCCGACCGCGTTCGCCCGCAGGCCCTTGTCAACCAGGTCGGCCTCTGCGGCATGCCCCTTGTCGTGTTGCATTGGCAACCCCTTCTCGATGTTCAGCCGGTTGGAATGTGTCAGCCCTCAAAGCCGTGAAAGTGCATCACGTGCTTGATCCTCGTGTAGTCCTCCATGCCGTACAGGGAGAGGTCTTTGCCGTAGCCGGAGTGCTTGAACCCGCCGTGCGGCATCTCGCCGACCAGCGGAATGTGGGTGTTGATCCAGACGCAGCCGAAGTCGAGACGCATCGGCATGCGAGCGGCCGTGCCGGCATCGCTGGTCCACACCGACGACGCCAGGCCGTACTCGGTGTCGTTGGCCATCGCGACCGCCTCGTTCTCGTCGGCGAACTTCTGCACGGTGATCACCGGCCCGAACACCTCGGTGCGGATCAGCTCGTCGCGCTGCTGCAGGTCGGCGATCACGGTGGGCTCGTAGAAGTAGCCGGGCCGCTCCAGCTGGTGGCCGCCGGTGACCACCCGGGCGTGCTCCGGCGCCCGCTCAACCAGACCCGAGACGTGCGCCAACTGGCGGGAGTTGTTGATCGATCCGTACAGGATGTCTTCATCGGCCGGGTCGAAGCCCGTCCGGACCGCTGCGGCGGCTCGGCCCAGTTCGGCGACGAACTCGTCGTAGACGCCCGCCTGGCACAGCACGCGGGTCGCGGCGGTGCAGTCCTGGCCGCCGTTGAAGAGGCCGGCCACCGAGATGCCCTCGACCGCGGCCGCCAGGTCGACGTCGTCGAAGACCACCACGGGCGCCTTGCCGCCGAGTTCCAGATGGGCGATCTTGAGGTCGGCGGCCGCCGCCTTCGCCACGGCGATGCCGGCGCCGGTCGAGCCGGTGATCGA
Source organism: Micropruina sp. (assembly GCA_016711205.1). Classification (GTDB taxonomy): domain Bacteria; phylum Actinomycetota; class Actinomycetes; order Propionibacteriales; family Propionibacteriaceae; genus Micropruina. The sequence continues at coordinate 1,600,454 of JADJTM010000001.1, forward strand.
CACCATCCGAGGGATCGGGTGTGCGGTCAGCGCCGCGCCGGTCGTCCGGTCACCGCAGACCAGGTTCACCACCCCGGGGGGCAGGATGTCCTGCAGCTTCTCCACCATCCACAGCGACGAGGCCGGCGTCGTGTCGGACGGTTTGAGAACGACGGTGTTGCCGGCGGCCAGGGCTGGGGCCAGCTTCCAGATCGCCATCATCATGGGGTAGTTCCACGGCGCCACCTGGCCGACCGGTCCGATCGGCTCGCGGCGAATCGACGAAGTCGCCCCACGCATGTACTCCGCCGAGGCTCGGCCCTCCAACAGCCGTGCGGCACCCGCGAAGAACCGGAGTTGATCGACCATCGGGCCGACCTCTTCCGAGACCGTCAGATTCTTCGGCTTACCGGTGTTCTCGCATTCGATGTCGGCCAACTCGTCGCCGTGGGCTTCGATGACGTCGGCGAACTTCAGCAGCGCCTGCTGACGCTCCGACGGGGTCGCCCAACGCCACGTCTCGAACGCGGCTCCGGCGGCGCGGAAAGCGGCGTCGACGTCGGCCTCCCCCGACTGGGGCGCGGTCGCGTACACCTGGCCGGTCGCGGGGTCGATGACGTCCATCGTCTCGCCCGAGCTGGCCGCAAGCGCCTCGCCGTTGATGATGTTGTGCAGAACCTTGACCATGGTCGTCTCCTCCTGAAAATGGGTGGTTAGTGCCCGTGGGCGTCCGAACTGCAGCAGTCGCCGGCCGCAGCGGGCGAGCCGCAGGACGCGCTCTTCGCCGACCGGGGTGCGTCCAGCGAGGGGTTGCGGTCGAAGAAGCCGAACGGTTTCAGCCACCAGGCGACCGTGTCGGCGGGCATCACCGGCCAGTCCTCCACCCGCGTGATGTGATGGATGCCGAACACGTGCCAGAGCACCACATCGGTGTCGACCAGCGGGGCGTCGTCAGCCACCCAGTCGACGATCCCGCCGCCGGCGCCGGACTGGGTCGGGTATTCGCCCGCCGGCCACAGCTCGGTCTCGTCGTGCCGGGTCACCCAGAGCTGATGCCCGACCACCGGATTGCGCAGGAACACCGGTGAAGACTCGTCCATCATGTGGGGGAAGCTGGCGCTCGGCACCAGCTTGTAGGCGACCGGGTTGCCGTGTGCGTTCAGCTTGCCGGGGTTGGTCACCTTCCACCCCCGTTGGGTGTTCCAGTTGTAGTCACGGCCCGATTCGGCCTCAGAAGCGATCACCGTGCTGCGCACGTTGAGGTCGAGCCCCATCGGGTTGCTCGCCGAGATCGGCGGGGCGAACGAGTCGGACTCGACCACGCTGTTGTTCTCGCCGTCGATGTCGAGGTCGAGCCGGGCCACCAGGAAGTGCTGGTGGTAGGGCGCGTAGGTGCGCCGGTCGACCATCGTGCCGGTGGGGGAGGTCTCGCCCTCGGGCAACGGCGAGGTCACCATGATGCCGGTGGCCCGCACCTCGCATTCGATGTTGCCGTCCTGGTAGAACCGCCAGTACACGAGGTACTCATAGTTGGCCACGGTCGCGTGCACCGAGACGACCATCCGGCGCATCCTGCGCACTTCGGCGCCGCTCTGCTCATCGACGTGCTTCCACAGCACGGCGTTGTCCTCCTCGTGCAGGCAGATCGCGTTCTTGATCTCCCAGGGCTGGCCCTTGCTGTCCGGCAGCACGGCGTCCAGGTAGCGGATCTCGCCGAGGCAGTCGCAGCCCAGTTCGAGTGAGGTGGTCATGTAACCCAGGCCCCACTCCCCGATGTCGTAGGCCGTTCGCCGGTAGTGGTCGAAGCCGGAGTCGCGGTAGGGGACGATCATCTCGGCGAACGACATCCGGTAGGCGATGTCGCGCTCGACGCCGTGGTCGTCGAAGCTGACCTGGTAGATGACCGGGCCCTCGCGCCAGTTGAACCCGAGCCGCATCGTCCAGTTCTGCCAGCGCAGCAGGGTGCCGTCGATCGTGAACGACACTCCCTCGGGCTGGTTGATGTGCAGCGGCTTCAGGTCGGTGCGGACCTCGGTGCCGATCATTTCAGGGATGTAGTCGCCCGCCACCTCGGGCAGACCGAGGTCGTGGTGATCTTCGATCTCGAGCACCTCTTCGGTGTTCATGTCCACCACGACCTTGAGGCCCGAGACCGGGTGGGCGTAGGGGTTGCCGCCGTGCGCACCACGCAGCCAGATGTCGACCCAGCCGAGCCGGCGATCCTGCCACTGCGGCGGCATCACGGCCTCGCCGTAGGTCCAGGTGTCGAACAGCACGAGGTCGAGGTCGGTGATTCCCCGGGCTTGCAGCGCCGCGACGACCTGCGGGTGCGAGCGCAACGCGTGATCGATCTCGTGGTACTCATCCAGCGTGAAGTTCGGGCACACCCCGGGCCGATGGGTCCACGACTCGACCGCCCCCGCGACGAGGTCGACCACGGCCTCGTAGACGTCGTTCGTCGCCTTCTGCCACAGCACGCTCAGCGAGCGCCGCGGAATCGGATCGCCCTCGCGCCAGGCCTTGACGAGGGCCTTCGCGGGCTCGGCGAGCATGATCGACGCATAGCGCCAACCGTTGTCGATGTTCTTCTCAGAGCCGAGGATCGTCGAGGTTCGCCGGATCTCATCCGCCGACAACGAATCCAACGGGTGTGTCGCCATGCCGACTCCTTGTTCACTGGTTCCTGATCGTCGCCCAGGAGCCGGCTGAACAATCACGTCCCGGCTGCGGCGCACCGAACCGACGATCTGCTGCGGCCACATCCAGGGCAGCAGGCCCACGACAAGACCCCAGTTTCTGGGCCCTGCAGCTCACCCCGCCCGACACGTCCTCGCTCGGAACAGCATTGTTCAGCACGCTCCTAGACGGGAGAGTGGTGCATGCAGGGCCGAGCGTCAATGTTTATCGCGGATCAAGCTACACATGGCGGCTATGCCCACCGGGCATGAGAGAGCCGGAATCGCAGGCCTACGGCGTCAGATCGCGGGCGGCGCGCCCGCAGCCGGACCGCTCAGCGGCCGGCGGTGGCGAGGAGTTCGGCGGCGTGCGCCCGGGCGTTCGCTGAGCCTTCCAGGCCGGCCATCATGCGGGCGAGCTCGTCCAGCCGCTCGGGGCCCTGCACCGCGACGATGCCGCTGGTCGTGACCTGGCCGTCGGTGGCCTTGGCGACCACGAAGTGCCGGTCGGCGAAAGCGGCGACCTGCGCCAGGTGGGTGACCACGATCACCTGCCCATGCTCGGCCAGCCGGGCCAGCCGCCGTCCGATCTCGAGAGCGACGGCACCCCCCACGCCCGCGTCGACCTCGTCGAACACGAAGGTCTGGCCGGATGCATCCGCAGCCAGCACCACCTCGAGCGCCAGCCGCACCCGGGACAACTCACCGCCTGAGGCGGCCTTCGCCAGCGGCGCCGGCGCGGAGCCCGCATTGGCGGTGAACAGGATCGTCACCTGGTCGGCGCCGTGCGCACCCATCGGCGCCGGCGCCAGGCCGAACCGCAGCCGGGCGTGCGGCATGGCCAGCGCGGTCAACTCCTCGCTCACCAGGCCTGCCAGGGTGTCGGCCGCCGCCCCTCGCCGCGCGCTGATGGCAGCGGCCGATTCGCTCAGCTGCGCCTGCAGTGCGACCAGCTGCGCCTGCAGTTCGGCGATGCGGTCATCGGTACCCGCCAACGCCACGGACCTTTCGGCCGCCTCGGCCGACCAGTCGAGCACCTCGGCCACGGACGCTCCGTACTTGCGCAGCAGGCCCTGCAGGGCTGAGCGCCGCTCGGCGATCCATTCCAGCCGGGCCGGATCGGCCTCCAACCGGTCGAGATAGCTGGCCAGGTCGGCGGCGGCATCGGCCACCAGAGCGGACGCGTCCGCGACCCGAGCCGCCAGCGGCGCCAGGTCGGGATCGTCGGCGACGACACCGTCCAGGCTCTTGCGCGCTGCTGCCAGCAGGCCGAGCGCGCTGGGCGCGTCGTTCCACGCCTCCGCGTCACCGCTCAGCGCCAGCCCTGCCGAGTGGGCCGCGAGCCGCAGGTCGTCCACCGCCTGCAACCGAAGCGCCTCGGTGGCCAGTTGCACGTCCTCGTTCGGTTGCGGGTCGATCGCGGCGATCTCGTGCAGACCGAAGCGCAGCAGGTCGAGTTCGCGCGCCCGCTCGCGCGCCGCACCTGTCAGCTCGGCCAGTTGCGCGGCGAGGCGGCGGCGCTGCGCGAACGCGTCGGCATGCGCGGCCAGCAGGACGGCGTGCTCGGCGCCGGCGAATCTGTCGAGCACCTCGCGCTGACGCTCGGCGGTGCCCAGCCGCACCTGTTCGGATTGACCGTGGATGGTGACCCACCGGGTGACCACCTCGGCGGCCTTCGTCACCGGCACCGAGACCCCGCCCAGGACGGCGCGCGAGCGCGTGGGGCTGATCTGGCGGCAGACCAGCAGCTCGCCCTCATCGGTCTCGGCGCCCACCTCGGCGAGTTCGGCCGGAGCGGCACCGTCGAGCTGCCAGGCGCCCTCGATCAGGCAGCGGGTGGCGCCGTGCCGGATCAGGGCAGGATCGGCCCGGGCGCCGAGCAACAACGACAAGCCGCTGACCACCATGGTCTTGCCGGCGCCGGTCTCACCGGTGACCGCCGTGAAGCCGGGGCCCGGCTCGAACACGGCCTCGGCGATGACGCCCAGATTGGTGATGCGCAGTTCAGTCAGCATGCTGCCGGTTGCGCTCGGCCACCCCACGCCAGCCGTCGACGGGCAGCGCGAACTTGCGCACCAGCCGGTCGACGAACGGACGTTGCGAGATGCGGGCCAGCCGCAGCCGGTGCGCACCCACCTGGGCGGTGACCACCATGCCGCCGGCGATGTCGGTGGTACGCCGGCCGTCGCACCAGACCACCGCTCTGCTCTCATCGGAGGGCAGCACCTCGATCGACACGGTCGAATGCGGGCCGATCACCAACGGCCGGCTGAACAGTGCGTGCGCCGCCAGCGGCACCAGCAGCAGCGCGTCGATGTCGGGCCACAGCACCGGCCCGTTGGCCGAGAACGCGTAGGCGGTGGAGCCGGTCGGCGTGGACACCAGCACCCCGTCAGTGCCCCAGCGTGACAACGCGCGAGCGTCGACCCGGACCAGCACCTCGATCATGCGTTCGCGAGCCAGCTTTTCGATCGAGACTTCGTTGACGGCGAACGAACGCCAGAGTTCACCCCCGTCGGCGTCCGTGACAGTGACGTCGATGGTCATGCGCTCTTCGACGCTGTAGGCGCGCTCGACGACATGGCTGATCAGCGCACCGGCCTCGTACGACTCGAGTTCGGCGAGAAAGCCGATGTGGCCCAGGTTGACCCCGAGCACCGGAATGTCGAGCGGCATCGCCCATTCGGCGGCGCGCAGAATGCTGCCGTCGCCGCCGAACACCACGGCGAGTTCGCTGAGACCCACGTTGTCGGGCCCCAACGCCTCGACGTTGCCGACCGGGCCCAGCGCGGCCAGGTGCTCGCCCTTGATCAGGCAGGTGATGCCGTGCGCGGTCATGCCCGCGACGAACCCCGCCGCCGCGCTCACCGCCTGCGGGCGGCCGCCGTGCAGCGTGACGGTGACGTAGCGATTCTCGGGCACGTCTCTCACCCTAACCTGGCCGGACGACAGATTCGGGCCGTCGCAGGTGCACGAAGTACTCCACGTTGCCGGACGCACCCGGGGTTCGACTGAGCCCACGCCACGCCTGCTGCCAGCCCAGGCCGGCGGCGTCGGCGACCACGTCGTCGACGGCACGCACCCGGGCGGCCTCCGATCGCACCACCCCGCGGGAATCGAGGCCGCGCCGGCCCACCTCGAACTGGGGCTTCACCAGCAGCAGCGCGTCCCCCGCCGGCACGAGCACCGACAGCAGCGGCCGCAGCAGCAGCCGCAGCGAGATGAACGACACGTCGCCGGCGACCAGGTCGACGGGGTGGCCGTCCAGGTGGTCCAGAGTCAGCTCACGCAGGTTGAGTCCCTCGTGCACGCGTACCCGTGGGTCGTTGCGCAGACTAGGCACCAGCTGGTCGTGCCCCACGTCGATGGCGTACACCGGCTCGGCGCCCCGCTGCAGCAGCACCTGGGTGAACCCGCCGGTGGACGCCCCCGCGTCCAGTGCCCGTCCGGCCACCAGCAGCCGGCTGTCGTCCAGCGCGCCGAGCAGCTTGTGCGCAGCGCGCGAGACGTAATGGTCGGCGCCGCTCAGTTGCACCACGTCAGCGTCGTCGACCGGATCCGACGGCTTGCGCGCCGGCCGTCCGTTGACGCTGACCAGGCCGGCCCGGATCGCCTCGGCGGCCTGACCGCGGGAGCGGGCCAACCCGCGGCGGACCAACGTGGCGTCAAGACGCGCGATCACTGCCGCGGGACGTCCGTGGGGTTGAGCACCTGCTGCAGCACGGCGTGCGCCTGCTGGACGCCGGTCGCGTGCTCGGCGACCGGGCCGCTCAGGTCGAGCGCTGCCAGTGCCTCGTCGATGGCCGGATGGCCCGTCACCGGCGGCTGTTCGGGCGTGCTGCTGCTCACGGCGCTCAGTCTAGGACGTGCTCCGCGGACCTGCCCTCACCCAGCCCACGCGCGGCCAGCGCGTCCCCGGTGGACTGCGCGAACCCGACGGCACGCACCACCACGGGGGTCAGCCGGGCGATCCAGTGCCGTTCCAGCCCGCGGGCGCGGGCCGCGTCCCGCACGTCGTAGAAGGCGCCGGTCAGAAACGGGACGCTGCGCAGCATGATGCCGACGCTCAGCCCGAACCGTTCGCCGTCGACGAACGGGATGCGACCGGCCGCGCCGACCAGGGCGTCGATCAACAAGGAGGCCCGGGTGGTCACGATCAGCAGCCGGGAAGCCAGCACGGCGAGCAGCACGTTGCCCGGCACCACGAGCGCCAGAGCGGGTTGGCCGATCAGCACCTGAAAGGCAGCCAGGACCACCAGCAGACCGACCAGCGCCCATGGCACGCCCAGGGTGGCCCGCACCGGCGCACCCGTGGTGAGCAGGCACAGCACCGTCACCGCCAATGCCCCAGCGGTCAGCCACGGCTGCTGCACGATCAGCGCCGGCAGGGTGAGTACCAGCACCACCAGGTACTTCCAGCCGACACCGGCCCGATGCCACCGAGAACCACCGGGCCGGTAGCTGCCGAACAGCGCGTCGGTCGACCTCATGCCATCGACCGCCGGTACGTCCCGATCACCTCGGACGGGCTGCCGTCGGCGGCGACCCGTCCCTCGGCGATCAGCACCACGCGCTCGGCCCGCGCGGCCAGATCCAGGTCGTGGGTGGCCAGGATCACCTGGTGGGGCAGGGCGTCCAGCACCCCGGCGACCAGGTTGCGGTTGCGCAGATCCAGCAGGGTGGTCGGCTCGTCGCAGACCAGCACGGACGGTTCGACCGCCAGCACGCTGACCAGCGCGGCGAGTTGGCGCTCACCGCCGGACAGGTCGTAGATGCTGTGCTCGGCGACCTCGGTCAGCCCGTAGCGGTCGAGCCACGCCCGGGCCGCGGCCTGCCGCTCCGCGCGATTGCGCAGGCGGGCGCGCAGGCTCAGCTCGACGTCGTCGAGCGGGGTGGGCAACACGAGCTGGCTGAGCGGGTCGGTGAAGGTGAAGCCGACCCGTCGCCGCACCTGCGCCGCGTCGGTGCGGGTGTCGAGCCCGTCGACGACGACCCGGCCCTGGGTGGGTAGCAGCAGCCCGTTGAGCAGCCGCAACAGGGTCGATTTGCCCGAACCGTTGGCCCCGATCAGCGCGATGCGATGCTCGGCCAGGTCAAGCTGTACCTCGTCCAGCAGCAGCTTGGCCCCGGGCGGGGTGAGGGTCGGCACCCGGACCGAGACCCCGCTCAGGCGAATCACGTCAGGCGGCCACCGGTACCCGCTGCATCAGCAGGGCCGGGAAAGCTTTGTGCACGGCCAGTGCGATCGCCGCCGCCGCCAGGTTCTTGGCCACGTCACCCGGCCAGAACACCACGTCGATGGCGAACGCCTTGGCGAAGTCGATCTGCAGGATCAGCATCAGGCCCAGGATGCCGGCGGGATGGATGACCAGAAAGGACGCGCCCAGCCCGGAGAGGAACAGCCACAGGAACCGGAGCCTGGGGTTGCGTCCGCCCAGCCAGCGGGCCAGCAGCCCGGCCACCAGCGCAGCGAACGGAAAGCTGAGCAGGTACCCGATGCTGGGCTTGCCCAGCACCCCGAGGCCGGACGCTCCGCCGGCGAAGACGGGCAGGCCGGCGAAGCCCACCAGCAGGTACAAGGCGGTGGCGGCGAAACCGCGCCACGGCCCGAGCACCAGGCCGGCCAGCGCCACGCCGAGGGTTTGCAGGGTGATCGGTACGGGCCCGACCGGAATGCCCGGCACGAGCGACAACGCCGCGATCAGTGCGGCGAATACCGCGATGTAGGCGAGGTCAGCGGTGGAGAATCTCTTACCGGCCGGCACGGTGGCTCCTGAATCGTGAGGCGCCCGGTTGGCGCGGTCAGGGTGACAATACCGCCGCGGGAGCCGTGGTTACGCTCAGCCCGGATCCACCGATGGGCGCCGTTGCGAGCGGCACCAGACGGGTGGGGTGGGCAGCCGGTCCGCGTGAGGGCATACCGGGTCGTCCGTTGAGCGTGACCGGCGCAGCCAGGTCGCCCGGATGGGGCCGCGCAGTAGGCGCAGATCGGTGGATCCGGGCTAGGCAGGGTCCGCGCGTCTGCATCGGCCCGGCTGCGCGCCGTCAGTGCAGCTGGTCGAGCCGGGCCAGGGCGTCCGTGGCATCGGCGTCGGTCGCCCAGACCAGGTTCGCCAGGGCCCACAGCGCATCCAGCTGGCCGCTGTGGGTCGACAGCTGGCCCTGGACCGATGCCACCCCCTCGACCAGTTCGGCCACCGCGTCGCCGCAGTGCCAGGAGTGACCCTGCTGTGCCGCCGCGCGGGGTGGTGCCAGCAGCGCGCTCAGGTCGGCACCGATGAAGCTCGGCCGGTCACCGGCTGCGGCCTCGAGCAGATCACGCTTGCCGTGGGCACCGGTGAACACCAGCAGGGACGGCATGCCCGCGCGGTTGGCGCCCATGATGTCGGTGTCGATGCGATCGCCGACGAAGATCGGACGTTGCGCGCCGGTGTGCGTGACTGCGTAGTCGAGCATCGGGGCATGCGGCTTGCCGAACACCACCGGCTGTTGGCGCACCGTGCTGCCGACCACCGCCAGTTGGGCACCGAGGCCGGGCACCAGCCCGCGGTCGGTCGGCCGATTCAGGTCGTCGTTGGTGGCGTACCAGGTGGCACCACGCTGCACCGCGATGGCCGCCTCATCGAGCAACGGCCACGGGATCAGGGGGTTGTACCCCTGCAGCACCGCGTCCGGAAGGTCGTCCGCGTTGGTGGTGGTGCGGAATCCAGCCGCATGCGCCAGGTCGACCAGGTTCTGGGTTCCGGTCACGAGCAGGAGACTGCCCTCGGGGACCGATTCGGCGAGCAGCTCGACAGCGACCTGGGCGCTGGTGATCAGGTCGTCCGGTCCGGCCTCGAAGCCCAGGTCGCGCAGATGCTGCGCCACCGCGTCCGCGCTGCGCGCCGCGTTGTTGGTGACGTACATCACCCGGGCCCCGGTCGCCCGGATGCGAGCGATGCCGTCCACCGCGCCGGGCACGGCGACCGGACCGAGGTAGATCACCCCGTCCAGATCGAAGAAGGCGACGTCGTGCGCGTCGATGATGCGGGCGGTCACTCGTTATTCCCCTGGCTGCCGGAGGCCTCGTCCATTGTTTCGTCGGACGGCCGGTGCGCTGGGGCTTCGAGGTCCTCCTCCATCGATTCGTCCGAAGGCTCGGGCGCCAGAGACTCGGGCTCAGGGTCCAGTTCCTCAGCCTCATCGAACTCGATCCGGAGACCCTGCAATTCGCTGAGCGTCTCGGCGGCGCCGGTCTCGTCCTCGGGGTCGAGCCGGACGGCGGACGCGAACCATTTCTCGGCCTCGTCGGTGTTGCCGGCTTCTGCGAGCAACTGAGCGAAGAAGTAGCGCAACCGGGCCCGGGCGTTCCTGGGTCCGCGCGCGCCCACCAACTCGATCTCGCTGCGCAGCAGCCGCACCGCCTCGTCGCGCTGACCGAGGGCGTCGCGCGCTCCGGCCTCCACCAGCTTCAACTCCACTCGAACGGCAATCGGAGGCTGCGACGCGAGGCCCTCCTTGACCAGCTTGAGTGCCGCCTGCGGCCGGCCCAGGCCACGTTCGCAATCGGCCATCACGGCGACGAAATCCTCGGTGCCGGTCATCCGCCGCAGGGCGCGGAACTCGTTCAGCGCCGCCGCGTACTCGCCGGCGGCGTAGGCGGTGGTGCCGGCTGCTTCACGGGCCACGGGTAGCCGGGCCGCCCGGCGACGGGCAGCTTCGGCATGCGCGTAGGCCAGTTCCGGGTCGGTGTCGATGAGTTGGGCGGCCGCCGCGAGGTGCGCCGCGACCACCTCGGCGTGTTCGAGGCTGAGGCTGCGCAGCTCGGCCTTGACGCCGCGCGAGAGCAGGGTCAGGTCGACGTCGGTCGGCGTGGGCGGCTCGTTCGCCTTGGGTGCCAGGCCGGGGGGCAGCTCGCGTGGTTCTCGCTCGCCACTCTCGTCACGGCCTGTATGAGCGCCGGCCCGCTGCGGCGGCGCACTGCTACGCCAGGCGGCGGCACCTGCGGCACCGGCGGCGGCACCCGCGCGCCGCGGACCCTGCCCACCCTGGCTGCGGCGACCATCCTGATTGCCGGACGGCCGGCGATCCGTTCCGCTGGAACGACTGCCGTCGTTCGGCCGGTAGGAGCGCTGACCCCCCGGTGTTCCACCGCGACCCTCGCGTGGCACGTAGCCGCGCGTGCCGCGATCGCCGTCGCCGCCGGCCCTACCCCGGTCACCGGACTGGGACCGCTCGGACCCGGCGCTCGCGCCGCGTGGCGTGTACGAACGCGCGCCCCGGTCCCCTTGTCCACCACCGTCCGCGCGGTAGGGACGCCGATCCCCGTCCGGGCGGCGCTCGGACGACCCGCTGTACGGCTTGCGGCCACCACGATCGTCACTGCTGCCGCCACGGTAGGGGGGGCGATCCCCGTCCGGGCGGCGCTCGGACGACCCGCTGTACGGCTTGCGGCCACCACGATCGTCACTGCTGCCGCCACGGTAAGGGGGCGATCCCCGTCCGGGCGGCGCTCGGACGACCCGCTGTACGGCTTGCGGCCACCACGATCGTCACTGCTGCCGCCACGGTAAGGGGGGCGATCCCCGTCCGGGCGGCGCTCGGACGACCCGCTGTACGGCTTGCGGCCACCACGATCGTCACTGCTGCCGCCACGGTAGGGGGGGCGATCCCCGTCCGGGCGGCGCTCGAACGACCCGCTGTACGGCTTGCGGCCACCACGATCGTCACTGCTGCCGCCACGGTAGGGGGGGCGATCCCCGTCCTGCCGGCGCTCGGACGACCCGCTGTACGGCTTGCGGCCACCACGATCGTCACTGCTGCCGCCACGGTAAGGGGTGCGATCCCCGTCCTGCCGGCGCTCGGACGACCCGCTGTACGGCTTGCGCCCACCACGACTCTCACTGCTGCCGCTCCGGCCGGCGCCTGGCTCGCGCTCCGCCCGACCGGACGTGGAGCTCTGCGCATCGCGACCCGAACCGCCACGCTCGCTTGATCGGGCCGGCCGCCCCGCCGCGAAGCCGGAGGCCCCGCTACTGGAGCGACGACCTTGACCGGTCGCCTTCCTGACGGGCGCACCATCGCGCCCACGTTGGGGTCGAGCGCCGCCGCCACCGGCCGAGGAGCGGCTCCGGTCGGCGTTACGGCCGCCGTCGGGTTGTTGCTTTCGGCTGCCGGCAGCGCCCTGATCCTGATTCACCCCGTAAGTCTGCCTTGGTGGGAACCGGGACGCAAAACACCCCCGTGACGATCATTTCTGATCACCACGGGGGTGTTTTTAAGTCCGGCGACGACCTACTCTCCCACAGGGTCCCCCCTGCAGTACCATCGGCGCTGAGCAGCTTAGCTTCCGGGTTCGGAATGGAGCCGGGCGTTTCCCGCTCGCCATGATCACCGTAACAACTATGGAGTTTTCGATCGGTTCCCGACCGTTGCTCGGGAACCGCACAGTGGACGCGTAACATCTTTGTAGGAAACAAGCCCTCGGCCTATTAGTATCGGTCAGCTTCATGCATTGCTGCACTTCCACGTCCGACCTATCAACCCGGTGGTCTTCCGGGGGCCTTACCAGATTAACTCTGTGGGAACCCTCATCTTGAGACGTGCTTCCCGCTTAGATGCTTTCAGCGGTTATCACTTCCAAACGTAGCTAACCAGCCGTGCTCTTGGCAGAACAACTGGCCCACCAGAGGTTCGTCCGTCCCGGTCCTCTCGTACTAAGGACAGGCCCTCTCAAGGTTCCTACGCGCAGCGGATAGGGACCGAACTGTCTCACGACGTTCTAAACCCAGCTCGCGTGCCGCTTTAATGGGCGAACAGCCCAACCCTTGGGACCGACTCCAGCCCCAGGATGCGACGAGCCGACATCGAGGTGCCAAACCATGCCGTCGCTATGGACGCTCGGGCAAGATCAGCCTGTTATCCCCGGGGTACCTTTTATCCGTTGAGTGACGGCGCTTCCACGTGCCACCGTCAGATCACTAGTCCCGACTTTCGTCCCTGCTTGAGGTGTCCCTCTCACAGTCAAGCTCCCTTGTGCACTTACACTCAAAACCTGATTGCCAACCAGGCTGAGGGAACCTTTGGGCGCCTCCGTTACATTTTGGGAGGCGACCGCCCCAGTCAAACTACCCATCAGGCACTGTCCCTGATCCAGATAATGGACCTAGGTTAGATAACCAGAACGACCAGAGTGGTATTTCAACGTTGACTCCACACGAACTGGCGTCCATGCTTCAAAGTCTCCCACCTATCCTACACAAGTCGTACCGATCACCAATACCAAACTATAGTAAAGGTCCCGGGGTCTTTCCGTCCTGCTGCGCGTAACGAGCATCTTTACTCGTAATGCAATTTCGCCGAGTTCGTGGTGGAGACAGCGCCCAAATCGTTACTCCATTCGTGCAGGTCGGAACTTACCCGACAAGGAATTTCGCTACCTTAGGATGGTTATAGTTACCACCGCCGTTTACTGGGGCTTAAGTTCAGTGCTTCGGTTGCCCTAACACTTCCCCTTAACCTTCCAGCACCGGGCAGGAGTCAGTCCGTATACATCGTCTTTCAACTTGGCACGGACCTGTGTTTTTAGTAAACAGTCGCTTGGGCCTGGTCTCTGCGACCCTCAGTGCTCGAGGAGTAAATCCAGTCACACGTCGGGTCCCCCTTATCCCGAAGTTACGGGGGTATTTTGCCGAGTTCCTTCACCACGATTCTCTCGATCGCCTTGGTATTCTCTACCTATCCACCTGTGTCGGTTTAGGGTACGGGCGGCTAACAACTCGCTCACGAAGATTTTCTAGGCAGCATAGGATCACCCACTTCAGGAGCCGTAGCTCCAAAAGGCATAATGTCTCAGGCACGTGAGGTGCGGATTTGCCTACACCTCGCCCTACACACTTACCCCGGGACTACCATCGCCCGGGATGGGCTACCTTCCTGCGTCCCTCCGCAGCTTGCCTAATACAATCGTGGGTCGCAGACTCAAATCAGCTTGGACCGAAGTCCGCCGCTGATTCTTGCGTGCTTAGCATTGACTGCCTCGGCAGGGTCGTTGTTTCGCCGGTACGGGAATATCAACCCGTTGTCCATCGACTACGCCTGTCGGCCTCGCCTTAGGTCCCGACTTACCCAGGGCAGATTAGCTTGACCCTGGAACCCTTGGATATTCGGCGGACGGGTTTCTCACCCGTCATTCGCTACTCATGCCTGCATTCTCACTCGTGTGCTCTCCACGGCTGGGTCACCCCGCCGCTTCTCAGCGCACACGACGCTCCCCTACCCATCCGTACACCTGGACCACGAAGGCCTGGTTATTATACGAATGACACAGCTTCGGCGGATTGCTTGAGCCCCGCTAAATTGTCGGCGCAGAATCACTTGACCAGTGAGCTATTACGCACTCTTTCAAGGGTGGCTGCTTCCAAGCCAACCTCCTGGTTGTCTGTGCAACTCCACATCCTTTTCCACTTAGCAATCTCTTGGGGGCCTTAGCTGGTGTTCTGGGCTGTTTCCCTCTCGACTATGAAGCTTATCCCCCACAGTCTCACTGCCGCGCTCTCACTTACCGGCATTCGGAGTTTGGCTGATTTCGGTAAGCTTGTGGGCCCCCTAGACCATCCAGTGCTCTACCTCCGGTAAGAAACGCGCGACGCTGCACCTATATGCATTTCGGGGAGAACCAGCTATCACGTAGTTTGATTGGCCTTTCACCCCTATCCACAGCTCATCCCCTCGGTTTTCAACCCAAGTGGGTTCGGGCCTCCACGACGTCTTACCGTCGCTTCACCCTGGCCATGGATAGATCACTACGCTTCGGGTCTAGAGCACGCGACTATGTCGCCCTATTCGGACTTGCTTTCGCTACGGCTTCCCCACACGGGTTAACCTCGCCACGTACCACTAACTCGCAGGCTCATTCTTCAAAAGGCACGCCGTCACCTTCGTGTCCGAAGACACAGCAGGCTCCGACGGATTGTAGGCAATCGGTTTCAGGTACTATTTCACTCCCCTCCCGGGGTACTTTTCACCTTTCCCTCACGGTACTTGTCCGCTATCGGTCATCAAGGAGTATTTAGGCTTAACGGGTGGTCCCGCCAGATTCATGCGGAATTTCAGGGGTTCCGCATTACTTGGGGTGACGCACGAGAGAGAGCGGCTTACGTCTACGGGGGTGTTACCCTCTTTGCCAGAACTTCCCAGAGTCCTTCGACTTCAACGCTCTTTTCTTACTCTCTGACCAGATGACAGCCCGGTCGGTGCGGCCCCACTACCCCCAACATGCAACGCCTGTCAGCTATCACACATGCTGGGTTTGGCCTCTTCCGCGTTCGCTCGCCACTACTTACGGAATCACGGTTGTTTTCTTTTCCTGTGGGTACTGAGATGTTTCACTTCCCCACGTTCCCTCCAACTACCCTATGTGTTCAGGTAGAGGTCGCCGGACATTACTCCGGTTTCTTTCGAGGTTTCCCTATTCGGAGATCCACGGATCAAAGCTCGTTTACCAGCTCCCCATGGCTTATCGCAGGTTACAACGTCCTTCATCGGCTCTTGATGCCAAGGCATCCACCGATTGCCCTTAGTAGCTTGTTATTTCTACAAAGATGCTCGCGTCCACTGTGCAGTTCTCAAGAAACGGGCGGGCCCAGTTCGAGCGCCGGCGCCAGGCCGGTCTCTCAGCTGGTCCGCGAGAAGGCGTTGCTCATCGCAACCGACCCTTCAGGACCCAACAGCGTGCTCAGAAGCTTCACTCCATACGTCGACGTTCCACTCCTCTTGCGAGGTTGTACTGACGAGCTGGTGACTCGGCTTGGGGTCAATGTTCCACTAGTAGCCTGCTGAGACCCACGAACGTTCGTCGTGGACGCCTTCAGCGCTTGGACGGGGTGATTAATCCCCGCCAATGGCTCCTTAGAAAGGAGGTGATCCAGCCGCACCTTCCGGTACGGCTACCTTGTTACGACTTAGTCCTAATTACCGGTCCCACCTTCGACGGCTCCCTCCACAAGGGTTGGGCCACCGGCTTCGGGTGTTACCGACTTTCATGACTTGACGGGCGGTGTGTACAAGGCCCGGGAACGTATTCACCGCAGCGTTGCTGATCTGCGATTACTAGCGACTCCGACTTCATGGGGTCGAGTTGCAGACCCCAATCCGAACTGAGACTGGCTTTATGGGATTCGCTCCACCTTGCGGTATCGCAGCCCTTTGTACCAGCCATTGTAGCATGTTTCAAGCCCTAGACTTAAGGGGCATGATGACTTGACCTCATCCCCACCTTCCTCCGAGTTGACCCCGGCAGTCTCCTATGAGTTCCCGGCATTACCCGCTGGCAACATAGGACGAGGGTTGCGCTCGTTGCGGGACTTAACCCAACATCTCACGACACGAGCTGACGACAGCCATGCACCACCTGTATACCGACCTTGCGGGGCACCTGTCTCCAGGTGTTTCCGGTATATGTCAAACCTAGGTAAGGTTCTTCGCGTTGCATCGAATTAATGAACATGCTCCGCCGCTTGTGCGGGCCCCCGTCAATTCCTTTGAGTTTTAGCCTTGCGGCCGTACTCCCCAGGCGGGGCACTTAATGCGTTAGCTACGGCACGGAGAACGTGGAAGTCCCCCACACCTAGTGCCCACCGTTTACGGCGTGGACTACCAGGGTATCTAAGCCTGTTTGCTCCCCACGCTTTCGCTCCTCAGCGTCAGTTAATGTCCAGAGAACCGCCTTCGCCACTGGTGTTCCTCCTGATATCTGCGCATTCCACCGCTCCACCAGGAATTCCGTTCTCCCCTACATTCCTCAAGTCTGCCCGTATCGAAAGCAGGCTCGGGGTTGAGCCCCGAGTTTTCACTTCCGACGTGACAGACCGCCTACGAGCTCTTTACGCCCAATAATTCCGGACAACGCTCGCACCCTACGTATCACCGCGGCTGCTGGCACGTAGTTAGCCGGTGCTTCTTCTGCAGGTACCGTCAGTTTCGTCCCTGCTGAAAGCGGTTTACAACCCGAAGGCCGTCGTCCCGCACGCGGCGTTGCTGCGTCAGGCTTTCGCCCATTGCGCAATATTCCCCACTGCTGCCTCCCGTAGGAGTCTGGGCCGTATCTCAGTCCCAGTGTGGCCGGTCGCCCTCTCAGGCCGGCTACCCGTCGTCGCCTTGGTGAGCCGTTACCTCACCAACAAGCTGATAGGCCGCGAGCCCATCCTTGACCGTCGGAGCTTTCCAACCTCTCAGATGCCTGAGAGGTTCGTATCCGGTATTAGCAGCTGTTTCCAACTGTTATCCCAGTGTCAAGGGTAGGTTGCTCACGTGTTACTCACCCGTTCGCCACTGATCAGAAGAGCAAGCTCTTCGTCACCGTTCGACTTGCATGTGTTAAGCACGCCGCCAGCGTTCGTCCTGAGCCAGGATCAAACTCTCCGTTGAAATTTTTCAGCACCGGCCGAGGCCGGCATAGCTGTCAAAGGATTGCTTGACACTGACAGGATCCATTGCTGGATCTATCAATAATCAAAGGAATCTCGTTGTGTGAGGCGAGCCCCACACAGACGGGATATTAATTCGCACACCCTGCAATGAGGGTGCGCTGTACATTGACTTTCAAGCACGCTGTTGAGTTCTCAAGTTTCGGGTGCGCACCGCGCTTCAGCCGGGAAGGCTGTTGCTTGGGGCAACTCGACTTACTCTACCGGGGCTTGCAGTCAGTGTCAAACTGAGCTATCTTGCCCCTCCCAGTCCGCGACAGCTGACGGGCGTTGGCGGCTCCTGGCATGGAGGCACACCGTACCCGTGCTGGTTTGGGTTGGGTTCTTCTGGTTCGGCCGATCCGCATCATCTGCGGGCCGTCCGTGTCACCGAGAAGGCTTGGTAAACATTACGGAGATCCCAGGGTCGGGTCAAATCGGGTGGTGGTGCCGGGCGTGTCGTGCCTGCGACAAGGTGAAACACGGGTTCACGCGATCGTGACGGCGCCGACGGTTCGTCGCCCCCTGCGCAGCACCACCACGCCACCCGCGAGCACGTCATCAGCCGACAACCGGGCGCCTGGATCGGTCACCTTGACGTTGTTCAGGTAAGCGCCCCCCTCGTCGATCGCGCGCCGGGCAGCCGACCTGCTGGCGACCACGCCCGCTGCCTCGAGGGCGTCCACCACGGTGGGTAGATCGTCCCCCTTCGGCAGAGTCGCGGCCTTGAGCTCCGTAGCGACGGCACGAAGGGTGTCGGCCGAGAGCTGAGCGAGCTCGCCTCGTCCGAAGATCGCCTGGGCGGCCGCAGTCGCCGCCTGCCGTTCGGTGGGCGAGTGCACCAGGTCGGTGACGTCGTCGGCCAGGGCGCGCTGTGCGATGCGGAGGTGGGGGGCCTCGGCACTGCGTGAGGCGATGTCGTCCAGTTGCTCACGAGGTCGTTCGCTGAACACCCTGAGGTACTCCACGACCTTGGCGTCCTCGGCGTTGAGGAAGAACTGGTGGAAAGCGTAGGGCGAGGTCATAGCCGAGTCGAGCCACACCGTGCCCGACTCGGTCTTGCCGAACTTGGTGCCGTCCGCCTTGGTGAGCAGTGGCGTCGCGAGCGCGTGCACCCTGGCCGCATCCGAGCGTCGGATCAGCTCGACACCCGCGGTCAGGTTGCCCCACTGGTCGGATCCCCCGGTTTGCAGGGTGCAGCCGTGGCGCCGGAAAAGCTCCCGGTAATCGAGGGATTGCAGCAGCACGTACGAGAACTCGGTGTAGGAAATGCCCGTGTCGAGCCTGGCCTTGACCACCTCGCGGTCAAGCATGCGGTTGACGGAGAAGTGCTTGCCCACGTCACGCAGAAAGTCCAGCGTGGAGAGGCCGGCGGTCCAGTCGTAGTTGTTCACCAGGATCGCGGCGTTGTCGCCCTCGAACGAGATCAGCCGGCTGACCTGCTCGCGGATGCGCGCCACCCAGTCGGCCACCTGCTCGGCGGGGTTCATCACCCGCTCGCCCGCCTGTTTGGGGTCGCCGATCAGTCCGGTCGAGCCGCCGACCAACAGAATCGGACGGTGCCCGGCGCGCTGCAGTGCCCGGGCCAGCATGATCTGCACCAGGTTGCCCATGTGAATGCTCGGGGCCGTCGGATCGAACCCGACGTAGAAGGTGACCGGCCCTTCGGCGAAGTGGGCGCGCAGGGCGTCCGGATCGGTGGAGTGGGCGATCAACCCTCGCCAGGACAGTTCGTCGAACACATCAGTCACGCTGCGCAAGCCTAATGGTGACGGGTGACCGGACGGGATCGCGGGTCCGGCTCGGACGTCGTGGTGGACCCAATTGGCACCGTCGCCCGCAGCGATGAAGGGACGAACGGTCCCCGTCCTCGTCGATAAGGTGTCGCGGTGACCGACCTCGCCGCCGTACAGCGCCGGACGATCCGGGTGCTGTCGGCGGGGCAGGTGCTGGGCGGCATCAGCTTCGGCGCGACGGTGTCCCTGGGGGCTGTGCTGGCCGCGGAGATCTCCGGCGACGACGCCCTCTCGGGCTTGGCCACCGCTGCGATCACGCTGGGCACCGCCCTGACAGCCATGCCGTTGGCTGCACTCGCCCACGCGCGCGGACGGCGGCCGGCATTGGCCACCGGCATGACGATCGCCCTGGTCGGTGTCGGCCTGGTGCTGGTGGCCGCCGCCGCTGCATCGTTCGCGGTGTTGCTGACCGGCTTCGCACTGATCGGTGCCGGCCAGGCTGCGAACCTGCAGTCGCGCTTCGCCGCAGCCGACCTGGCCACGGACGCGTCCCGCGGGCGCGATCTGTCGATCGTGGTGTGGACGACGACTGTCGGAGCCGTGCTCGGGCCGAACCTGGTCGGGCCGGGCGAGGTGCTGGGAGCAGCGGTCGGCATGCCGGCGTTGACCGGCGCGTACCTGTTCACCATCGTCGGTCAACTGGCGGGCATCGCGCTCTATCTGGTCGGGCTGCGTCCCGACCCGCTGATATTGGCCCAGCGGACGGTCGCTGCGCACGAGCGAGGTGCCGAGCGGATCGCACGCCAAGACCGTCCGGTCGCGGCCCGGTACGCCACCCTGGCCATCGTCGGGGCGCACGGGGTGATGGTCTCGATCATGGCGATGACGCCGCTGCATCTGCTGCAGCACGGCGCGACGCTCACCATCGTGGGGCTGACGATCAGCCTGCACATCGCCGGCATGTATGGACTGTCGCCCTTGTTCGGCCTGCTCACCGACCGCTGGGGGCGGGTGCCGACCATCGTGCTGGGGTACGCGATCCTGGCGGGCTGTCTGGCGGTGATCGCCCTGGGCCACCACGATGCGACGGCGGTGACGATCGCCCTGGTCTTACTGGGGCTCGGGTGGAGCGCCGCCACGGTGGCGGGGTCGGCGCTGCTGACGGAGGCCTCGGCAGAGGACGTCCGGACCCGCCGGCAGGGACGAAACGACTTCGCGATGAGCCTGGCTGCCGCGGTGGGCGCCGCGGGCGCGGGCGTGGTGTTGAGCGCAATCGGCTTCAATGGCCTGGCGCTGGTGGCCCTGCCGGTCCTGCTGCTGGTGGTCGCCCTCGCGCCGACGGCCGTCCGCAGCAGCGCGTCAATGGGTGATTGAGCTCGTCAGCATCGGCGGAAGTGGTCTCGACACGCTCGACCAGCGGCGGCGAGCAACGCTTCGTCAGCCGGTGATCCAGGCCTCGAACTCGGCCACGGCGTCGTCCACCTCGCGCAGCTGCTCCTCGACCCGGACGCGTGCGGTGCCGCCGCGGCCATCACGAGAGGCGATCGAGCCCTCGACGGTGAGCACGCTCAGCACGTCCGGGCTGAGGGCCGGGTCGATCTCGGCCAACTGCTCGGGGGTGAGGTCGGGCAGGTCGATGCCCCGCGCCTCGCAGTAGCGCACCGCCGCGCCCGAGATCTCGTGCGCCCGCGCGAACGGCACCCGTTGCCGCACCAGCCAGTCGGCCAGATCGGTGGCCAGCGTGAAGCCCTGCGGCGCGCGCTCGGCCATGCGATCGACGTGAAAGACCAGGGTGCCGATCATGCCCGCCATGGCGGGTAGCACGACCCGCAGCTGGTCGAGGGAGTCGAACAGCGGCTCCTTGTCCTCCTGCAGGTCTCGGTTGTAGGCCAGCGGCAGACCCTTGAGCGTGCTGAGCAGGCCGGCCAGGTTGCCGATCAGGCGTCCGGCCTTGCCACGGGCCAGCTCCGCGACGTCAGGATTCTTCTTCTGCGGCATGATCGACGACCCGGTCGACCAGGCGTCGTCCAGCCGGACGAAGCCGAACTCAACCGTTGCCCACAGGATCACCTCTTCGCTGACGCGGGACAGGTCGACCGCGATCTGGGCGAGCACGAAGGCCGCCTCGGCTGCCAGGTCGCGCGCCGCGGTGCCGTCGATCGAGTTGGGCACGGACCCGTCGAAGCCCAGTTCGGCGGCCACGGCAACCGGATCGAGACCCAGCGACGTGCCGGCCAGGGCGGCCGAGCCGTACGGCGACCAGGCCAGTCGGCGGTCGAGGTCGCGCAGCCGGTCGACATCGCGCAGCAGCGGCCACGCGTGGGCCAGCAGGTGGTGGCTGAGCAGCACCGGCTGCGCCGACTGCAGGTGGGTGCGTCCGGGCATGGGTGCGCCGAGATGCGTCGTCGCCTGCTCGTGCAGCGCCCGGACGAGGCTCAGCACGTCCGCGGCGACCACCCGCACCTGCTCACGCAGATAACGCCGGATCAGGGTGGCGATCTGGTCGTTGCGGGAGCGTCCGGCGCGCAGCCGGCCACCGAGTTCGGGGCCGACCCGTTCGACCAGGCCACGCTCGAGCGAGCCGTGCACGTCCTCATCGGTGGGGGCGGCCACGTAGGCACCGGAGACCACGTCGGCCTCCAGGGCGTCCAGCCCGGCAATCATGGCATCGAGCTCGGCATCGGTGAGCAGGCCGGCGCGATGCAGGGCCCGGGCGTGGGCGCGCGAGCCGGCCAGATCGTGCCGGGCCAGCCGCCAGTCGAAGTGGGTGGAGACGGACAGCGCGAACATCGCCTCGGCCGGACCGCCCTCGAAGCGTCCTCCCCAGAGGCGTCCGGCGGTGGGGTTGCTGGGGTCCTGATCTCGACGAGCTCGACCAGCGGTGGCGTCTGGGCGACCAGCGGCGTCGGTCATGTCACTCCGTTCGAGGGTTGTGGCTCATCGCCAGCATGGTCTCAGCCAGCGCGGCCCCGCCGGCCGGATCGCGGGTGATCACCGCAATCGTGTCGTCGCCGGCGATCGTGCCCAACACCTCGGGCAGCGCCACCCGGTCGATCGCCGAGGCGAAGTACTGCGCGGCGCCCGGCGGGGTGCGCAGCACCGCGAGATTGGCCGACCCGGCGGCCGACAGCAGCAGTTCGGCGCACAGCCGCGACAGCCGGACGGTGGCCGCCGAGGAGTCACCCGGCCGCTCCCCCGCCAGCAGGGCGTAGCTGAAATCGCCATCGCCCTGCCGCACCCGCACCGCCCCGACGTCGAGCAGGTCCTTGCTCAGCGTGCCCTGGGTGACCGGCACCCCGTCCTCGGCCAGCAGCAGGGCGAGCTCACTTTGCGACCGGACGGCCTGCCGGCTGATCAGCTCGACGATTCGGGCCTGCCGGGCGGTCTTGGTCTGCGGGGTGCGGACCTCGGTCATACGTCGTCCAGCAGTGCGGGAAGGGCGGCCACGAAGCGGTCCAGCTCCGCGTCCGGAATGATCAGCGGCGGGGCCAACCGCAGGACGTCCGGCCGGGGCGCGTTGATGACGAATCCGGCGGCCAGCGCCGCGTCCGCCACGGCCGGTGCGATCGGATCGGTGAGCACGACGCCCCGCAGCAGGCCGCGCCCGCGGACGTGCGCAATGCGGGGGTGCCCCAGCGCGGTGATGCCCGCTGCCAGCCGCTCCCCCGCCACGCGGACGCGCGCCAGCAGCCCGTCCCGCTCGATGATGCCGAGCACCGCGAGGCCGGCGGCTGCGGCCACCGGGTTGCCCCCGAACGTGGTGCCGTGCGAGCCGGGGCCGAGCAGGAACGCCGCCGCGCCGGTGGCCACGCAGGCGCCGACCGGAAATCCGTTGCCGAGGCCCTTGGCGAACGTGACGATGTCGCCGGTGACCCCGGATTCTGCGCTGGCCAGCCAGTCGCCGCAGCGTCCGATACCGGTTTGCACCTCGTCGATCCACAGCAGGGCGCCGACCGTCTCGGTCAGGTCACGCACCGCGGCCAGGTAGCCGGACGGCGGCTCGACCACCCCGTTCTCGCCCTGGATCGGCTCCACGATGACTGCGGCGACGGTGTCGTCCAGCACCTCGGCGAGGGTGGCCGCATCGCCGTAGGGCACGAAGGTCACCTCGCCGGGCAGGGGTTCGAACGGCTGGCGGTAGGCCGGGTTGCTGGTCAGGGCGAGCGCGCCGAGGCTGCGGCCGTGGAAGGAGCCGTCCATGGCGATCAGCCGGGTACGTCCGGTGCGCCGGGTGATCTTGAAGCCCGCCTCGTTGGCCTCGGTGCCCGAGTTGGTGAAGAACACCCTCGCCTCGCGCGCGGGATCGTGCGCAGTGACGAAGGTGCCCAGCCGCTCGGCGAGCGCGATCTGGGTGGGGGTGGCGAAGAAGTTGGACACGTGGCCGAGGGTGGACAGTTGGGCCGAGATGGCGCCGATCACCTGCGGGTGGGCGTGGCCGAGGGAGTTGACCGCGAGTCCGGCGAGCAGGTCGAGGTAGCGGTTGCCGTCGGCGTCCCAGAGGTGGACGCCCTCACCGCGGACGAACACTCGTTTGGGCGGCCCGAAGGTGTTCATCACCGCATGGTCGTAGCGCTGGATGAGTTGCGGTTGGGCGGGTTGGGTCTGGCTGACCTGGGTCAGCGCTGGGGTGGATTGCGGCTCGGCGCCGCCCGGGGTGATGCTCACGCGAGCACCCCCGCGTCGTCGTCGGGACGCACCACCATGGTGCCCAACCCCTCGGAGGTGAAGATCTCGAGCAGCAGGCTGTGCGGCACCCGTCCGTCGATGATGGTGGCGCGCTGCACGCCGCCCTCGACCGCCTGCAGGCAGGCCTCCATCTTGGGGATCATGCCGGCCTCCAGGCGGGGCAGCAGGGCCGCCAGTTCGGCGGTGGTGATGCGCGCGATCACCTCTTCGCCGGCCGGCCAGTCGGCGTAGAGGCCCTCGACGTCGGTGAGGACGAGGAACCGCTCGGCATTCAGGGCGACCGCGAGGGCGCCGGCGGCGGTGTCGGCGTTCACGTTGTGCACGTTGCCGCCCTCGTCGGGCGCCACGGTGGCGATCACCGGTATGCGCCCGGCCTCGATCAGGTCGATGACCGTCTCGGGACGCACGGTGGTCACCTCGCCGACCAGGCCCAGGTCGACCTGTTCGCCGTCGATGGTGACGCCGCGTCGGGTGGCGGTGAACAGGCCCGCGTCCTCACCGGACAGACCCACCGCCAGCGGGCCGTGAGCGTTGAGCAGCCCGACCAGTTCTCGACCCACCTGTCCCACCAGCACCATGCGCACCACGTCCATGGCCTCGGGGGAGGTGACCCGCAGGCCCCCCTTGAACTCGGACGGAATGCCGAGCCGGCCCAGCATGGACGAGATCTGCGGGCCGCCGCCGTGCACCACCACCGGCTTGAGGCCGCAGCGGCGCAGGAACACGACGTCGTCGGCGAAGGCACGCTTGAGCTCGTCGTTCACCATGGCGTTGCCGCCGTACTTGACCACCACGACACTGCCGGCGTACCGCTCCAGCCAGGGCAGCGCCTCAATGAGGGTCTCGGCCTTACGGATCACCCCTTCGGCGGTCGCCCGGGTGCGCGTGGTGGGGCTCATGTGGAGTACTCCGCGTTCTCTTTGACGTAGTCGTAGGTCAGATCGTTGGTCCAGATCGTGGCGGCGGAATCCCCGGCGTGCAGGTTGACCTCGACCACCACCTGGCGTTGGGTCAGGTCGACCTCGGCGCGATCCGCACCCAGTTGGCCGTCCACGAAGACGCCGACGTCGTTGAACGACACGTCCACGTGGTCGGGGTCGAAAACGGCAGGCACGGTGCCGGCCGCGGCCAGCACCCGTCCCCAGTTGGGGTCGTTGCCGAACACCGCGCACTTGAACAGGTTGCTGCGGGCGATCGCACGGGCCACCGCCAGCGCATCGGCCTCGGACGCGGCGCCGCTCACGGTGACCTCGATGTCGTGGGCGGAACCCTCGGCATCGGCCAGCAGTTGCATGGCCAGCGAATGGCAGACGCCGGTCAGTGCCTCAGCGAACTCGTCGGCGTCGGCCCTGACCCCCGAGGCTCCGCTGGCCAGCACGATCACGGTGTCGTTGGTCGACATGCAGCCGTCGGAGTCGGTGCGGTCGAAGGTGAAGGACGTGGCCGTGCGCAGGGCGGTGTCGAGGTCGGCGGCGGCGATCACCGCGTCGGTCGTGAGCACCACGAGCATGGTGGCCAGGGCGGGGGCCAGCATGCCGGCGCCCTTGGCCATGCCGCCGATCGCCCAGTGGTGCGGCGAGTGGAACTCGGCCTCCTTGGCGAGGGTGTCGGTGGTCATGATGGCCTCGGCAGCGGCCGGACCACCCTCGTCGGAGAGGTCCTGGGTGGCGAGTTCGATGCCGGCCAGCACCTTGTTCATCGGCAGCCGGACGCCGATCAGCCCGGTCGAGCAGACCGCCACGTCGGTGACGTCAGTACCGAGCGCCTCCGCGGTCCACTCGGCCATCTGCCGGACGTCGTCGAGCCCGGCGCGTCCGGTGCAGGCGTTGGCACCGCCGGAGTTCAGCACGACGGCCGCCAGGCGTCCGTCGGCGACGGCGTCGCGCGACCACAGCACGGGTGCGGCCTTGAAGGCGTTGGTGGTGAATACGGCGGCCGCGTGGGCGTCCGGACCGTTGTTCACGACGATGGCCAGATCGGCTCGTCCGGACGCCTTGATGCCTGCGGTGACGCCGGCGGCGGTGAAGCCCTTGGGGGTGGTGACGCTCATGGTGCGACTCCGATCGTGGTGAGGCCGGTGGTCTCGGGCAGGCCGAGCGCGAGGTTCATGGACTGGACGGCTGCCCCGGCGGTGCCCTTGACCAGATTGTCGATTGCGCAGATCGCCACCAGGCGTCCGGCGCGCTGGTCGACGGTGACTTGGACGAGAGCCGTGTTGGCCCCCAGGGTGGCCGCGGTGGACGGCCACTGACCCTGTGGCAGCAGGTGCACGAACGGTTCGTCGGCGTAGGCGTCGGCCCAGGCCCCCCGGATTGCGTCCGCGTCGGCAGCATCGGTGAGCCGGGCCGTGCAGGTGGCCAGAATGCCTCGCGCCATCGGCACCAGGGTGGGCGTGAAGCTGATCCGGATCGCGTCGCCCCGGCTGCGACCCAGGTTCTGCTCGATCTCGGGAATGTGCCGATGGCTGCCGCCGACGGCGTACGGGCTGGCCGAGCCGTGAATCTCGGACGCCAGCAGGTGCGGCTTGAGCGCCTTGCCGGCACCGCTGACCCCGTTGGCGAGCACGGCCACCAGGTCGGTGGGCTCGATCAGGCCGGCCGCGATGCCGGGCGCGAGCGCGAACGTGACGGCGGTGACGTTGCAGCCGGGCACGGCGATGCGGTTGGTGTCGCGCAGTTGGTCGCGCTGGCGGCGTCCGTTGGCCAGCGGCAGTTCGGGCATGCCGTAGGTCCAGGTGCCGGGGTGTTCGCCGCCGTAGTAGGCCGTCCAGGCGTCCGCGGATTCGAGCCGATGGTCGGCGCCCAGGTCGATCAGCAGAGCGTCGGGCGCGGCGGCGGCGAGCTCGGCGGCGATCGCTCCGGACGCACCGTGCGGCAGCGCGAGAAACACCACGTCGTGGCCGACCAGGGTGTCGAGCGAGGTGTCCAGCACCGTGACATCGGCCAGCGGCAACAGGTGCGGCTGGTGAGTGCCCAACACGGACCCGGCGCTCGACTTGGCGGTCAGGTTGCCGATGCTCACCTCGGGGTGCTGCAGCAGCAGGCGGAGCGTCTCACCCCCGGCGTAACCGGTGCAGCCGGCGACGGCGATCCGAACAGACATAGGCATGAGTATGTCTGGTTCGGAATGAATATTCCAACCGGCCGCGCAGGGACGGCACGAAGCTCGTGGGATTACATCCGATTCCGACTCGATCTCGCCTGCGGAGGCGGGCCGCTCCCGGAATCGGACGTAATCTCACGAGCCCCGGGTTGCCGGAGCCGCGCACAGATGCTCTGGACGGGGTGCACCCAGGCTCCGCGGCATCTCAGGTCTCGACGAGGCAGACCGGCGAGATCCCGGCCTTCGCCGGGATGACGGACGCGAGGCAGACCGGCGAGATCCCGGCCTTCGCCGGGATGACGGGACGGTCTCCACGAGGCAGACCGCGAGATCCCGGCCTTCGCCGGGATGACAAGAACGGTCTCAGATCTGCTCGACCGGCGAGATCCCTGCCTTCGCCGGGATGACGGACGGTCTCGACGAGGCAGACCGGCGAGATCCCGGCCTTCGCCGGGATGACGGACGGTCTCAGATCTGCTCGATCAGTTCGTGGACGCCGTTCAGGATCTGATTCGGACGGAAGGGGTACGTGGCCACGTCCGCCTCGGTGGTCACGCCGGTGAGCACGAGCACCGTGTGCAGGCCGGCCTCCATGCCGGCGACCACGTCGGTGTCCATGCGGTCGCCGATCATTCCGGTGCTCTCGGAGTGCGCCTCGATGCGGCGCATCGCCGAGCGGAACATCATCGGGTTGGGCTTGCCGATCACGTAAGGAAGCCGATTCGTGGCCGCGGTGATCATCGCCGCGACGGCACCCGCCGCGGGCAACACGCCGTCCTTGGACGGGCCGACCGTGTCGGGGTTGGTCACGATGAACCGGGCGCCGTCGGCGATCAGCCGGGTCGCCTTGGTGATCGCCTCGAACGAGAGGCTGCGGGTTTCGCCGAGCACCACGAAGTCGGGGTCGCTCTCGGTGATCACGAACCCCGCATCATGGACGGCGGTGGTCAGGCCGGCCTCGCCGATCACGTAGGCGGTCTTGTCGCCCGGCTGGTCGGCGAGAAAGGCACCGGTGGCCATGGCCGAGGTCCAGATGTTTTCCTGCGGAACACGCAGGCCGGAACGCTTCAACCGCGCCGCCAGGTCGCGCGGGGTGAACAGGGAGTTGTTGGTCAACACCAGGAACCGTTTGGAGGTGTCGACCCAGCGCTGGATCAACTCGGCCGCGCCTGGCAGCGCCTGCTCTTCGTGCACGAGCACGCCGTCCATGTCGGTGAGCCAGCATTCGATATCGCGGGGCTTACGCATGCACCCAGCCTATCATTATTAGTTCGATCCACTAAAATCGCCGTCGGCGGGACGGCGCCGCTACCTGCGGTCGATCGTGCCAGGTTTCGAGGCGTCGTCCCAGTGGCCGGACGGACCCGGCCCAGTCCCCGGTTCGCGACGCCGGAGCAGCGCGGGTAAGGCAAGATCGGGGGGGTGCAGATCAGGCTCGCGACTCGTGGTTCCCGGCTGGCGTTGGCGCAGTCCGGCCTGGTCGCGGACGCCGTCCGGGCCCTGGGTGCAGAGGTCGAGCTGGTCCGGATCCGCACCCTCGGCGACGTCACCACCGCTCCCCTGTCGAGCCTCGGCGGCGTGGGCGTGTTCGTCGCCGCCGTCCGCGAGGCCGTGCTGAGCGGCGCGTGCGACTTCGCCGTCCATTCGCTCAAGGACCTGCCCACCACCCCAGCGGACGGGCTCACGCTGGCCGCCGTGCCCACCCGCGAGGACGCCCGCGACGCGCTCTGCGCACGGCACGGCCTCACCCTGGCGACGCTGCCCCCGGGTGCCCGGGTCGGCACCGGTTCACCGCGTCGCGCCGCCCAGCTGGCGCTGGCCCGCCCCGACCTGCAGATCGTCGACATTCGCGGCAACGTCGACACCCGGCTGGCCCGCGTCGGCAAGGACCTCGACGCGGTCGTGCTGGCCGCGGCCGGCCTCAACCGGCTGGGCCGCAGCCACGCGATCACCCAGATCTTCAACACGCGCGAGATGCTGCCGGCGCCGGCGCAGGGTGCGTTGGCGATCGAGTGCCGCAGCGACGACGACGCCGTCCGCGCGCTGCTCGCCCAACTGGACGACCCCGACACCCGCGCCGCCGTCGAGCTGGAGCGGGGGGTGATGCGCGCCATCGAGGCCGGCTGCGCCGCGCCGTTCGGCGGGCTGGCGCGGGCCGGCCTGGGCGAGGTCGGCATCCACGCCCGGCTGATCACCGGCGCCGGCGCCCGGTCTGTGCTGATGGGTGGCATCGTCGCCGAGATCCCGCAGTTGGCGCAACGCGTGGCCGATGAGGTGGCCCCGCTGCGCGGGCTGCGCGTGCTGTTGCCGCCCTCCGGCCTCGCGGACGTGCTCGACGCCGAGGGTGTGCGGGTGACGACCCAGAGCTTCACCGACACCGAACCACTGGACGTCGCGGCGTTCGTCCAAGCGCTGGCCGAAGGCCCCGACGCGGTACCACCGTCGCTGCCGTCGGCGATGCGACCGCCGCCGCCGTACGCGCCGCCGGGCTACGGGTGGGCGTGCGGCCGTCGTCCGGGTCGGGGGGCGCCGCGCTGGCCGCCGCCTTTCCGGACGGACCCGGCACTGTCCTGGTGCCCGGCGCGTCCGAACCGGCCCCCGACCTGGCCGACCACCTGATGGCCCGCGGCTGGCGGGTGCTGCCCGTTCCGGTGTACCGCACGGTGCCGGTCGCAGCCGTCGACCCGGACGTGGCCGCCGGCTGGCCGGCCGGCTACGACGCGTTCGTGGTCACCGCCCCGTCCGTGGCCCGGGTGGCCGCCGACCTGCTCGGCGTGCCCGGCCCACCCGTGGTCGCGCTGGGCGCGACCAGCGCCGCCGCCGCCACCGAACTCGGCTTCGACGTTGTCGTCACCGCCGCCGAAGCGTCTCCGGCAGGGCTCGTCGAAGCCCTCGCCACCCTGCGAAAGGAACCCGCATGATCACCCGTCCACGCCGCCTGAGGACCACCGCAGCCATGCGGGCCCTGGTGGCCGAGACCCGAGTGCACCCCGCGCAACTGGTGCTGCCGGTGTTCGTCGCCGAGGGGCTGGACGAACCGCGTCCGATCAGCTCGCTGCCGGGCGTGCAGCAGCACAGCATCGCCTCGCTGGTGGCCCAGGCGCAGCAGGCGGTTGACGTCGGGCTCAAGGGCATCATGCTGTTCGGCGTGCCGACACCCGAGAGCAAGGACGCCGAGGGCTCGATCGGCTGGGCCCCCGACGGCATTCTGAACCGCGGGCTGAGCGCCGTCCGCGAGGCCGTGGGTGACGACCTGGTGGTGATGGCCGACACCTGCCTGGACGAGTTCACCGACCACGGCCACTGCGGCGTGCTGGACGAGCGCGGCCGGGTCGACAACGACGCCACCCTCGAACGCTACGTCGAACTGGCGCTCAGCCAGGCCGTGGCGGGCGCCCATGTGGTGGGGCCGTCCGGAATGATGGACGGTCAGGTGGCCGCGATCCGGCTGGGCCTGGACGCGGCCGGGTTCGAGGACACCGCGATCCTGGCCTACGCCGCCAAGTACGCCTCCGCCTTCTACGGACCCTTCCGCGAGGCGGTCAACTCCGCTTTGCAGGGCGACCGGCGCACCTACCAGCAGGATCCGGCGAACCGTCGCGAGGGCGTCCGTGAGGCGGATCTGGACGAGGCCGAGGGCGCGGACCTGGTGATGGTGAAACCCGCCGGCTACTACCTGGACGTGCTCGCCGACGTGGCCGCCCGCTCGCAGGTTCCGGTGGCCGCCTACCACGTCTCGGGCGAGTACGCGATGGTGTGTGCGGCCGCCGAGCGGGGCTGGATCGACCGGGATCGGGCGATGGCCGAGGCGGTCACCGCGATCGTCCGGGCCGGGGCCGACATCGTGTTGACCTACGCGGCCATCGAGCTGGCGACGTCGCTGGGAGGAGCGGAATGAGCCTCTACCAGCGGGCCTGCCGCGTGATTCCGGGCGGCGTGAACTCGCCGGTGCGGGCGTTCGGCTCGGTCGGCGGCGAACCGGTGTTCATCGCGCGGGCGTCCGGACCCTATCTCTACGACACGGACGGCCGCGAGTACGTGGACGCCGTCGGCTCCTGGGGGCCGGCGCTGCTGGGGCACGCGCATCCCGAGGTGGTCGCGGCTGTGCAGGCGGCTGCCGCGCGGGGACTCTCCTTCGGAGCCCCGACCGCCGCCGAGGTCGAGCTGGCCGAGGCCGTCCGGGTGCGGGTGCCGGCGGCGGCCAAGGTGCGCTTCGTGTCCACCGGCACCGAGGCGTGCATGACGGCGGTGCGGCTGGCCCGCGGCGCCACCGGACGCGACCTGATCATCAAGTTCGCCGGCTGCTACCACGGCCACTCGGACGGCCTGCTGGCCGCTGCCGGCTCGGGCGTCGCGACCCAGGGCCTGCCGGGTTCGGCGGGCGTCACCGAGGCGACCGCCGCGCAGACGATCGTGGTGCCGTACAACGACCTGCACGCCCTGGCCGCCGCGCTGGAGGCGTATGCCGGCCGGATCGCCGCGGTGATCACCGAACCGGCGGCGGCGAACATGGGGGTGGTGCCGCCTCGTCCGGGGTTCAACGCGTTGCTGCGCCGGCTGACGTCCGACGTCGGGGCGTTGCTGATCTACGACGAGGTGCTGACCGGGTTCCGGGTCGGGCCGTCGGGCTGGTGGGGGCTGGAGCAGTCGGGGGGCGAGCGGTCGAACGCCGCGCCCGGCGACACCCGTCCGATGCCCGCGCCCGACCTGTTCACGTTCGGCAAGGTGGTGGGCGGCGGCATGCCGCTGGCCGCGATCGGCGGACGGGCCGAGGTGATGGACCTGCTCGCGCCCCTGGGGCCGGTGTACCAGGCGGGCACGCTGTCGGGTAATCCGCTGGCGACGGCGGCGGGCATCACCACGTTGGCGTTGGCCGATGCGGCGGTGTATGCCCGGGTGGACGAGGTGTCGGCGGCTCTCCAGGCGGCGATCGGCGAGGCTTTGAGCCATGCCGGCGTGCCGCATCTCGTCCAGGCGGCGGGGTCGTTGTTCACGGTGTTCTTCGGCGACTTCTCGGGCCCGGTGCATGACTATGCGATCGCGCAGACCCAGGATTCGGCGGCTTTCGCGCGGTTCTTCCACGCGATGCTCGACGCCGGGGTGGCGCTGCCGCCGTCGGGGTATGAGGCGTGGTTCTTGTCCGCGGCGCATGACGATGCGGCGCTGAACCGGATCGTGGAGGCCCTGCCGGGGGCGGCGGCGGCTGCGGGCGGTGCGCGATGAGCGGATCGGTGGGCGAGGCGGGGATGGCCGGCGTGACCGAGGCCGACGCGGTCGAGGAGCACGCGACCGAGGTGACGGGTCGGGTCACGCTGGTGGGCGGCGGCCCGGGCGACCCGGGGCTGTTGACGCTGGCCGGACTGGACGCGCTGCGCGGCGCCGACGTGGTGCTGTACGACCATCTCGCTCCCCTGTCGTGCCTGCGCGAGTGCCCCGCCGGGGTGCTGCTGATCGACGTCGGCAAGATTCCCGGCGGCCGGGCGACGTCCCAGCAGCGGATCAACGAGCTGCTGGTCGAGCACGCGCGGTCAGGACGCCACGTCGTCCGGTTCAAGGGCGGCGACCCGTTCGTGTTCGGACGGGGCGGCGAAGAGGTGATCGCCTGCGCCGGAGCCGGGGTGCCGGTGAGCGTGGTGCCGGGCGTGACGTCGTCGGTTGCGGGGCCGGCGCTGGCGGGCATTCCGGTGACGCACCGCGGCGTCGTCCAGGCGTTCACGGTGGTGTCGGGGCACGTGCCGCCGGGGCATGCGGCGT
This sequence comes from Micropruina sp., assembly GCA_016711205.1. GTDB lineage: Bacteria > Actinomycetota > Actinomycetes > Propionibacteriales > Propionibacteriaceae > Micropruina. Next base: position 1,632,830 of record JADJTM010000001.1, read on the forward strand.
CCACCACGAACTGGGCGGCGCTCGCGCACGCCGGACACACGATCGTGGTGTTGATGGGCGTTGCCAACCTGGCCTCGATCTGCGCGGAGCTGGTGGCCAGCGGCATGCCCGCCGGCACGCCGTGCGCGGTGATCGCCGACGCCTGGCTGCCCACCATGCGCACCGTGCGGGGCACGGCTGCCGACATCGCCGATCGCACCATGGCTGCGGGGCTGCGTCCACCGGCGATCGCGGTCATCGGCGCGGTCGCGGCGCTGGAGTTCGACGTGAGTGCGCCGGTGGCGGCGCCGTCCAGGGCTGCGGGTGGGCAGACGGACGAACTGCGCGCGGCCACGCCGTCGGACGCGGGCGAACTGCTGGTGCTGCAGCGGTCGTGCTGGGTGCAGGAGGCGGTCGACAACGACAGCCTCGCGATCCCGGCTCTGCATGAGGACCTGGCCACGGTCGCGGCCGATCTGGCGGTGTGGCAGACGTGGGTGCTGCGACGCGGCGGACGACTGGTTGCCGCCGTGCGGGCGCGTCAGGTGCAGACCGACTGGCAGATCGGACGGCTGATGGTCGCGGCCGATCTGGGCGGCCAGGGACTGGGTCGGCAGTTGCTGCAGCACATCGAGGCCCAGGCACCGGCGGACGTGACCCGCTTCGCCCTTTTCACCGGCGCGAAGAGCCACCGCAACCGCCGGTTGTACGCCGCGGCGGGCTACACCGAGCTGACCGGCGACGACGATCTCTTTCCGCCGGTGCCGATCACCGTCCGCTTGGTGAAGGGCCGCTGATCATGGCCGGTCGAGCCTGTCGAGACCCTGCGGGCCAGGGGTGAACGGGAAAGGAACCGTCCCCATTACCCGTCGCTCTGGGATGGAGTGAGTTCAGGCACCCGAGACGGTGCCCAAAGTCACACCCTGCTGTGAGCCCCCCGGAGGCTCAGGCGCGTTGCACGGCTCCGAACGCCCGCGCGGCCTCGGCCACCGCTGCGTCCCTGGCCGCGGCGATCTCGGCGTCTTTGAGGGTGCGGTCCGGGGCGCGGAAACGCAGCGCGAACGCCAACGACTTGGAGCCATCCGGCACCTGCGCGCCGCGGTACACATCGAACAGCCGGATCGACTCCAGCAACTCACCCGCGCCCGCGACCAGAGCCGCCTGCACCTCGCCCGCGCTGACCGCCTCGGCGACCACCACAGCGACGTCCTCTTTCGCCACCGGATGCGGCGACACCGGGGCGATCGAACCGGGTCCGGGCGCCACCTCGATCAGCACATCGAGGCTGACCTCCACCGCGGCGGTCCGGGGCGGCAGGCCGAACGCCCGGCACGCCAGCGGATGCAACTCCCCCGCATGCCCGAACAGCACCTCGTCGCCCTCGGAGGTGCTTACCAGCAGCTTCGCGCACCGTCCGGGATGGAACGGTGCATGCTCATCGGCCACCCGGCGCACCGTCACACCCGCCGCCGCGGCCGCCACGTCGGCGAACGCCAGCGCGTGCTGCCAGGACGCGGGCTCGACGGCTCCCGCCCAGCCCGCCGGACGCCACGCGCCGGTCAGCACCGCGCCGAGATGCCAGGGCTGAGCGGGCAACGCGGCCTGCATCGCCGCCCACTCATCCTGCGCGGGACGCTGCTCGACCCCCGGGACCGGCGCCGCCGAGCCCGAACCGGCCCGGAACACCGCCCCCGACTCGAACAGCGCCAGGTCGTCGTTGCCGCGCGAGGTGTTGCGCTGCACCGCCGCGAACAGCCCCGGCAGCAGCGACGTGCGCAGGTACGGGCTGGTCTCGGCCAGCGGATTCGCGAGTCGGACGGTCGCCCGCCGCCGGTCGTCCGCAGGCAGGCCGAGCCGATCCAGGTCGTCACCCGAAGCGAACGGCAGCAGCAGCACCTGGGTGAAGCCGGCGTCCGCGAGCGCATGCGTGACGGCCCGCCGAATGACTTGCGCGCGGGTCAGGCCGCGTCCGGTCGGTGGGGTGGGCACGATCGACGGGATCTCGTCGAAGCCGATCTTCCGTCCGACCTCTTCGACGTAGTCGTAGGGGTCGCGCAGGTCGCGCCGCCAGGTCGGCGGCACCAGATCGAGCACCCCGTCTTCGTCGTCGGTCACCGCGACGCCCCCGGCCCGCAGAATCTGCACCACCCGCTTGGCCGGCACCTCAAGACCGAGAATCTGCGACGGCAGATCGGTGCGCAGGCGCTGTCCCGGCAGGTCGGTCACGCCGCCCACCACCGTCTCGTCGGCGGACAGCGTGCCCCCGCCCAGCTCGACCAGCAGCCGCGCGGCCAGCTGTGCCGCGGCATAGCTCGCCGCCGGATCGGTGCCCCGCTCGAACCGCTTGGACGCCTCGGACGGCAACCCGTGCCGCCGCATCGAACGCGAGATCGTCGGTGGATCGAACGCGGCCGCCTCGAGCACGATGTCGGTGGTCGCCGGGTCGCACTCGGTGCTGGCGCCGCCCATCACCCCTGCGATGCCGATCGGGCCCGAGTCGTCGGTGATCAGCAGGTCGTCGGCGGCGAGGGTGCGGCGCACGTCGTCCAGGGTGACGATGAGTTCACCCTCGGACGCCTTGCGCACCCGGATCGCCCCGCGCAGCTTGCTCGCATCGTAGGCGTGCAGCGGCTGGCCGACCTCGAGCATCACGTAGTTGGTGACGTCCACCGGCAGCGAGATCGAGCGCATGCCCGCCATGCTCAGTCGGCGTTGCAGCCAGCGCGGTGAGGTCGCGGACGGGTCGATGCCGAAGACCCGCAACGCGACGAACAGCGAGCAGGCGGCATCGTCCAGCACCACCGGGTAGCCGTCGGCGACCGCACCGGGCACGGCGCGATCCACCACATCGGCGAAGGCCACCTCGAGCGCCTGAGCGGCCTCGCGGGCCAGCCCGCGAATCGACAGGCAGTAGGCCATGTCGGGCGAGACGTTGATGTCGAGCACCTGATCGCCCAGACCCAGGTAGCTGGACGGGTCGTCACCTGCGGCTAGTCCGGCCTCGGGCGGCAGCACGATGATGCCGCTGTGGTCGACGCCGATGCCGAGTTCGTCCTCGGCGCAGATCATGCCGTCAGAGAGGTGCCCGTAGGTCTTGCGTGAGCTGAGCGTGAAGCCACCGGCCAGGACGGTGCCGGGCAGGCCCACCACCACCAGATCGCCGACGGCGAAGTTGTGCGCACCGCAGATGATGCCGCGCACACCCTCGGTGATCGGACGGTCCGCGACGGGCGCCGGCGGCACGTCCGGGGCCAGCGCGGCACCGACGTCCACGTGACACCAGCGGATGATCTTGCCGTTCTTCTGCGGCTCGTCGACGAGGTCCACCACCCGTCCGACCACCAGCGGACCGACGCCCTCGCCGACGGAGTCGACGGTCTCGACCTCGAGACCGGCCCGGATCAGCACCTCGGACAACTCCTGCCCGGTGACGTGCTCGGGCAGCGCGACCCAGTCACGCAGCCAGCTCATCGGCGCCCTCTCATCGAGCGACCCCCTTCAGGGTGCGGCTGAACCGCACATCGCCTTCGACCAGGTCACGCATGTCGCTGAGGTTGTTGCGCGACTGCAGGGTGCGTTCGATGCCCATGCCGAACGCGAAACCGCTGTACACCTCGGGGTCGACGCCACAGGCGCGCAACACTCGCGGGTTCACCACCCCGCAGCCGCCCCACTCGATCCAGCCCTCCGACTTGCAGGTGCGGCACGGCCGATCCGGGTTGCCGACCGACTCGCCGCGGCAGACGAAGCACTGCAGGTCGACCTCGGCGCTGGGCTCGGTGAACGGAAAGTAGTGCGGACGCATCCGGGTGCGGATGCCCGCCCCGAACATGGCCTGCGCGAAATGGTCGAGCGTGCCGCGCAGGTGCGCCAGGGACAGGCCCTTGTCGACCGCGAGACCCTCCACCTGGTGGAACACCGGCAGATGGGTGGCGTCGTACTCGTCGGCCCGGTACGTCTTGCCGGGGCAGATCACGTACACCGGCAGGTCACGGGTGAGCAGGGCGCGCGCCTGCACCGGCGAGGTGTGGGTGCGCATCACCAGGTGGTTGCTGACCGGCTCGACGAACAGGGTGTCGGTCTCGCCGCGGCTGGGGTGGTCGGCGCCGATGTTCAGGGCGTCGAAGTTCAGCCACTCGGCCTCCAGTTCGGGTCCCTCGGCGACCTCCCAGCCCATCGCCACGAACACGTCGCTCATCAGGTCGATCAGGCCGCGGATCGGGTGGATCGCGCCCTCGGGCTGCAGTTCGACCGGCAGCGTCACGTCGACGGTTTCGGCGAGCAGGGTGCGGGCCAGTTCTGCGGCTTCGACCTGCTCGGTGCGCTCGGCCAGCGCCTGCTGCACCCGGGCGCGGGCCGCGCCCAGCAGTCGTCCGGCCTCCTTGCGCTCGGTCGGCGGAATCGAGCCGATCGCCCGGTTCGCCAACGCCAGTGCCGACCGGTCGCCGGCGTGGGCGAGCCGCGCGTCCTTCAACTCGGCCATCGTGCCGGCCGCCGCGATGGCGGCCAGGGCGGCGCTCGTCGACGCCTCGATGGCTTCTGGACGCAGGGCGTCCGCACCCTCAGGGGCGTTCTGCGCTGACATGGGTTCTCCGTTGTCTCGCGCCCCGGAAACCGGAGCGGCTGGATTACTCGACCGGGTGCGCGGTGTGTTGCGCGCTGGCGCTCGCGTACAGGCACACGGCGGCCGCGGTGGCGAGGTTGAGGCTTTCGGCGGCGCCGTAGATCGGGACGGCGACGGTGGTGTCGGCCAGTTGCAGGTGCTCGGTCGGCAGCCCCCACGATTCGTTGCCCATCACCCACGCGGTCGGCTCGGCGAGTCGGTCGGCCAGGTCGGTCAGTTCGGTGCCGGCCTCCCCATCGGTGGCGAACACCTGCAGGCCTGCGGTGCGGCAGGCGTCGATCGCCTCTGCCAGGTCGACGCCGGTCACCACCGGCAGGTGGAAGATGCTGCCCACGCTGGCCCGGACGGTCTTGGGGTTGTACACCTCGACCGAGTCGGACGACAGGATCACCGCGTCGGCGCCGAACGCGTCCGCACAGCGGATCACGGTGCCGGCGTTGCCCGGGTCACGGATCTGCGCGCAGACCACCACCAGTTGCGGGTCGTCCGCGAGGGCGTCCGACAGCGACAGATCAAGTGCGCGGCAGACGGCGACGACACCCTGGGGCGTGACGGTGTCCGTGATGGTGGCCAGGTTCTGCTCGCTGAGCGCATAACAGGGCACGTCGGCGGCGCGAGCAGCGGTCAGCAGGTCGACGTGGTCATGCACCGCGGACCAGCGGAAGAACACCGTCTCGACGGTGCCCGGCAGCTTGAGGGCCTCTCGGATCGCCTGCGGCCCCTCGGCCAGGAAGCGCCGGGCGGCCCGGCGCCCCTTTCGGCGCAGCAGCGCACGAGCGGCGCGCAGCACCGCCTGCGAGGGCTCTGGAAGCTCCAGACGTTCCGGGATCATCGACGATCGCTTTCGGGTTCAGGACGAGCGGCCCAGCGGGGGGGCCCCCCCGGGGGGGGGGGCTCCCGGGGGGGGCCCGGCGGGGGCGGGGGGGGCGGGGGGGGGCTTGCCCCGGTGTGGACGACTCGGCGCGGCACCGCGGGCGTCCGCGATACCGCGCCGGGACGGCAACGGTGTGCTCAGGCGTTGACGCTCGCGCCGGCCTTGGCCAGCTCGACCAGCTTGCCGAACGCGGGAGCGTCGTTGACGGCGAGTTCGGCCAGCATCTTGCGGTCGACCTCGACGCCGGCGGACTTCAGGCCGCTGATGAAGCGGTTGTAGGTCATGCCCTCATCGCGAGCGGCGGCGTTGATGCGCTGGATCCACAGCGAGCGGAAGTCGCCCTTGCGGTCCTTGCGGTGGGCGTAGTTGTAGGTGGCGCTGTGGAGCAACTGCTCCTTCGCCTTGCGGTACAGCCGCGAGCGCTGGCCGCGGTAGCCGGACGCCTGGTCGAGAACTTCGCGGCGCTTCTTCTGTGCGTTCACCGAACGCTTGACGCGTGCCATGGTGGGTCACTCCTTGTTCTAGCGGTCCGGAACTGGCCGGACCTCGCGCGAGGCGCGAATGGTCTGGGTCAGCGGGCCTTGTAGGAGCCGAGCAACTTGCGGGCCTTCTTGGCGTCGCCCTTGGCCACGATCTTGTCGCCGTCGAGGCGGCGCGTGCGGGTGGACGACTTGTGCTCGTTGAGGTGCATCTTGCCGGCTTGGCGGTGCATCACCTTGCCGGTGCCGGTGAGCCGGAACCGCTTCTTGGCACCGGAGTGCGTCTTCATCTTCGGCATCGTGCCGCTCGCTTTCTTCTTTTCTCGGTCTTACACGTCGATGTCGGGGTCGAGGTTGTCGGCCGGCCCGCGACGTCGCTTGGTGGTGGTTTCGGTCTGGTGCGAGGCGCGATGCTCGGCCTCGGCAGTGCGCTCAGCTTCGGCCGCGGCAGCTCGTTCGGCCATTCGCGCCTGTTTCTGCGCCTCGGCGTCAACCCGGGCCTCGGACTTCTTGCGGGTCGGCGAGAGCACCATCAGCATGTTGCGGCCGTCCTGCTTGGGCGCGGATTCGACGAAGCCGTCCTCGGCCACGTCGTCCGCCAGCTTCTTCAGCAGGTTGAAGCCGAGTTCGGGACGGCTCTGCTCACGACCGCGGAACATGATCGTGATCTTGACCTTGTCGCCGGCCTTGAGAAAGCGCACGACGTGACCCTTCTTGGTCTCGTAGTCGTGGCTGTCGATCTTGGGCCGCAGCTTCATTTCTTTGATCACGGTGTTGGTCTGGTTGCGCCGGCTCTCACGGGCCTTCTGGGCGGCCTCGTACTTGAACTTGCCGTAGTCCATGAGCTTGGCGACCGGCGGACGCGCCATCGGCGCCACCTCCACCAGGTCGAGATCGGACTCGCGGGCGAGCCGCAGGGCGTCCTCGACGCGGACGATGCCGACCTGTTCGCCGGCAGGCCCGACCAAACGCACCTCATTGGCGTGGATGCGTTCGTTGATCCGTGGTTCGCTGATGTTTCCTCCAGGTGGTAGCAGCGTTGGGTTGTGACCGAATGCGCGCCGACCATGCACAAAGGCCCCCGCCCAGGCGGAGGCCCCAACAACACCCGGCCCGGACGCGGAGCGCCTGGCCTGGTGGGCGGACCCGCCAGCCGTGGGCCGGACGGGTGGGAGCGGGGCTCCACTTGCAGCGGACCAGCCGGAGGGCCGGTCGACGGTAGGCATTCTAGCCGGTTGCCTCGACGGACGCCGAATCGGGGTGCCCGACAGGTATTGGGGACGGTTCCTTTCCCGTTCGCAGGGTGGTGCGCGCGAACCGGCCAGGGGTGGGGGGGGGCGGTTTCCTTCCCCGGGGGGGGGGGCGGGGCGGGGGGGGGAAAGGCCCCCCCCCACCCTCGGATTCCAGTTCGGCGGGTGGTGCCCGACGGGTAAAGGAACCGTCCCCATTACCCGTCCCCATTACCCGTCGGTACCACGCTCTACCCGCCAGAGGTCACCGACAGCCAGCCCCAGCCGTCCTGCATGCGGACGAGCCGGCGTCCGGCGGCCAACTGCCCGATCAGGTCGCCCTCGATGACCAGCAGGTGCGGGCCGGCGACGTCCACCACGATCGCGGACGCACCCACCTCGGCGGCGGTGGCCGCGACCTCGTCCAGCGTGCAGGGCACGGGACGGGCCTTCGGGTCGAACGCCTGCAGGGCGTCCAGACCGGTGAAGGCCAACACACCGCTGGCGCCCGAGGCGGACGTCATCAGCACCGCTGCCATCTCGGCATGCCGGTCGGGATCGGGGCCGTCGCCGCCCTCGTCGCCGTCGGCGACGATCGGCAGCAGCAGCCGTGCGGCGCACAGGGCCGCGACAGCAGCCAGGTAGTCGTCCGGGCCGGAGGCCTTGGCGGCCGCGCTCAGCGCCGCACGCACCTGTGGATCGGGCTCACCCCGGTCACCGGCCCAGGCCGCGTTCGGTTGCCCCAGCGTCTTCACCCGCCCAGCCAACCACAGCCGAGGCGCGCCCGTCGGGTGCTAGGCGAGCTCGATGAATGCTGGCAGGCTGACCGCATGGACCTCTTCACCTGGGTGATGATCGTGGTGCTGGCCTGGACTGTTCTCGGCCTGTTGCTGGTGGCCCTCATCTGGACCCGCGCCCCATGGAAGGCAGTGCTGGCCTGGCTGGGCATCGCGCTGATTCCGCTCGGCCTCTGGCTGGTCGGGTTGTCGCAGGCGGCCGTGGACGGTTGGAACACCCTCGCCGGCTGGTGGCAGACGCTGATCTTCACTATGCCGGTGCTGATCGGGCTCAGCATTCTGGGCCTGGCGGCGCTGCTGCTGCTGGTCAGCCGGCTGGTGCCTACCCGCCCGCGCAACCGCAAGCCGAAGACGCCGAGCAGCAACACCACCATCCCACCGGCCACCAGTTCGCCCACCTACCGGCAGCCGCCGACGTCCGGCAATTCGGCCGATCAGACGCTGATCCTGCCCGAGAACCGCCAGCAGCCCTGAGCCGCGCCAAGCAGCCTGGTGCCCGACGGTTGAGCCTGTCGGAACCTTGACGGGCAAGGGTCTCGACGAGCTCGACCAGCGGGATTCTCAGGCCTCGGGCGCCTCGTCGGTGCCGTACGCCTTCGCCAACCGCTGCCGCAGGTCGTCCACGCAACGCTCGGCATAGTCGCGGTCGCTGCGTTGGATGCCCAACAGCGGACGCTGCTCGACCGCGCTGCGAACCAGCACGAACGGCCACGGATCGCCCTCGCGGTAACGGATCGCCTTGATCTCGCCCCACGGCACCTGATGGGTCTTGATGCCGTTGCGGAACCGCAGGCCCTGCTCATCGGCGCGCACATAGCTCAGCCCGATGCCCAGCGCCAACGCCACCATGATCGCCAGAAAGAACAGCAGCGTGCCCACCTGCACCGGTGTGAACAGGTCGCGGACGCGGACGGGGGTCATCACCCAGCCGAGCACGGAGGCGAGCACCAGCGAACTCGACAGGGACACCCCCATGCGCAGCGAGGCCCTGGGACGGTACGTCACCGCCGACTGCCCCGCGTCCGTGATCACGACGACCTCACAACCGGCACGCGACGATGTTGGTGACCAGGATCGCGTCCGCACCGACGTCATAGAGCCGGTCCATGATCTGGGGGGCGTCCTGCCGGGGAATCATCGCGCGCACGGCGACCCAGCCCGGCTTGGCCAGCGGTGAGACGGTGGGTGCGTCCAGGCCGGGGGTGACCGCGCACGCGTCGGCCAGCTGCGCCTCGGCCACGTTGTAGTCGACCATGTAGTAGCTGCGCGCGGTCAGCACGCCGGTCACCCGGCGGATCAACCGGTCCAGACCCTCGGGCGCCGGGGCGTCCGCGCGCTGGATCAGGATCGCCTCCGAGGTCATGATCGACTCGCCGAACAGCTCCAGGCCCGCGCGCTTGAGCGTGCTGCCGGTCTCGACCACGTCGGCGATCGCGTCCGCGACACCGAGCCGAACCGACGACTCAACGGCGCCGTCCAGCCGGATCAGCCGCGCGTCCAGTCCCCGCTCGTCCAGAAACCCGCGGACGAGGCCCGGAAACGAGGTGGCGATGCGCTTGCCCTGCAGGTCGCCGACGCTCCAGCCGGCACCGCCGGGGGCGGCGAAGCGGAACCGGGTGCCGCCGAAACCCAGGGGCAGCACCTCGACCGCCGCGGCGGCGGAGTCGATCAGCATGTCACGGCCGGTGATGCCCAGGTCGAGGGTGCCTTCGCCGACGTACACGGCGATGTCGCGGGGCCGCAGGTAGTAGAACTCGACGCCGTTGCTCTCGTCGAGCAGCACCAGGTCCTTGGTGTCGTGGCGCTGCCGGTAGCCGGCCTCGCGCAGCATCTGGGTGGACGCCTCAGAAAGGGAGCCCTTGTTGGGCACGGCGATCTTCAGCAGGGCAGGCTCGGACACCCGATCGACTCTACTCACAGGTGCGCGTAGACCTCGTCGAGGTCCAAGCCGAGGGCGATCATCAGCACCTGGGTGTGGTAGATCAACTGGCTGATCTCGAGCGCCTGGTCGTCGCGGGACTGGTATTCGGCGGCCATCCACACCTCGGCTGCCTCTTCGACGATCTTCTTGCCGATGGCGTGCACGCCGGCGTCCAGTTCGCGGACGGTTCCGGAGCCGTCCGGACGCTCCTGCGCCTTGCGGCGCAGTTCGGCGTACAGGTCCTCGAAGCTCTTGCTCACGGCCACGCAGTCTAGTGCTGGGTCCGGCCGGTGCGATTCGGGCATGCTGAGCGGCATGGACGAAGCGGAACTGGCCGGCCTGCGGGTCATGGAGGTGCGCGACCACACCGACCGGCTGGCCGCCGCGGCGCTGCTGAGCGCCATCTGGGGTGTGCCGCCGACCGAGTCGCCCGTTCCGGCCGACATGATGGTGGCGCTCACCCATGCCGGTGGTTGCGTGCTGGGCGCCTGGACCGCGGACGACACCCTGGTCGGAGTGGCGATCGGGCTGGCCGGGGCGCCCCGCTCGGAGCAGGTGTACAGCTACATCGCGGGGGTGGCCAAAGGAGCGGCCGGAATCGGTGTCGGGCGGCGGCTCAAGCTCGCCCAACGCGACTGGGCGCTGCGGCAGGGGGCCACCTCACTGATCTGGACCTACGATCCGCTGATCAGGCGCAACGCCCACTTCAACCTGAACCGGCTGGGTGCCGCGGTGACCGGGTTCGTGCCCGACTACTACCCGCCGATGACGGACGCGCTGAACACCGGCGATCTGCCCGACCGGTTCGTGGTCGAGTGGCGGCTGACCGACGAGATCGGCGGACGTCCGCTGCCGCCGGATGCCGCCGCGGCGCCGGTGGTGCTGGGGCAGGATGCCGAGGGTGGGCCGGTGGTGAGGCTCGATCCGCTCGACCCGGGCGGGTCGTCCGCCGATCGGGCTGCGGTCGTCCGGGCCCTGGTGCCGGGCGACATCGAGGCGCTGCGGGCCCGTGACCCTGGGTTGGGACGACGCTGGCGGCTCGCCGCGCGCGAGGTGTTCGGCGCACTGTTCGGGCAGGGTTTCGCACCGGTCGCAGTGGACGCCGACGGTCACTACGTCTTCGTTCGAGAGGCCTGAACCGATGCCGCACGCAACCTTCGAGGTGTTCCGGCTCGCGATGCCACTGGTGCGTCCGTTCCGTACCAGTAAGGGCGAAGAGACCGTCCGTGACGTGTTGGTCGCCCGCTGGACCGACGCCGACGGGTCGTCCGGCTGGGCGGAGTCGGCCGCGGACGCCGAGCCGACCTACTTTCCCGAGTACATCGACTCGGTGCTGCTGACCGTGGAGCGGGTGCTGCTGCCCCGGTTGGCGGGCGAACGTTCCCTCACGGTCGGACGGACCCGCGCCGCCTTCGCCGACGCGCCGGGCAATCCGCTGGCCAAGGGACTGGTCGAGACCGCCGTGCTCGATGCTCAGCTGCGCCGCGCCGACATGTCGCTGGTCGACTTTCTGGGCGGCGCGCGGCGTCCGATCACGGTGGGGGTGTCGGTCGGCATTCCGGACAGCATCGACACGCTGGTGTCGTGGGTGGCCGGCTATCTGAGTGACGGCTACCGGCGGGTGAAGCTGAAGATCGCGCCCGGCTGGGATCTGGCGCCGGTGCGCGCGGTGCGCGAGGCGTTCGGCGACGACCTGCCGCTGCAGGTGGACGCCAACCAGGCCTACTCCCCCGCCGACGTGCCCCTGCTGCGACGGCTGGACGACTTCGGCCTGCTTCTGCTCGAACAACCGTTCGCACGGCACGAACTGCTCGCGCATGCGTCCCTGGCCGCGGGGCACGGCACGCCCGTCTGCCTCGATGAGTCGATCCTGTCGCTGGACGACGCGATGACTGCGATCCGGCTCGGCGCCGCGGATGTGATCAACATCAAGCCGAGCCGGGTGGGCGGCTACCTGACGTCGCGGCAGATCCACGACGTCTGCCTGGCCAACGGGGTGCCGGTGTTCTGTGGCGGCACCCTCGAAACGGCGATCGGACGCGCCGCGAACCTCGCCCTCGCCACCCTGCCGGGCTTCACCCTGCCCGGAGACATCTCGGCCACCAGCCGGTACTACGCGGCCGACATCGGGGCGTCCTTCGAACTGGACGATGACGGCTGCCTGATCGCACCGACGGGCCCCGGTTGCGGTGTTGAGGTGGACGAGGCTGCCATCGAGGCCTTCGCGGTGGACCGTCACACCTTCCCGGTGGGCTGAACAGGGTCGCTGTCGACTCGCGACCCCGAGATCCCGGCGTTCGCCGGGATGACGAATACCGCTGGTCGAGCCTGTCGGGCCCCCCACCCGCCGACCTGATCTCGACAAGCTCTCGATCGGCGGATTGTGCTCAGGCCAGGATGACCCCGAGCAGGGCGTCCACGGCCTGGGCGACCTGGGTGCCGGCCGCCGGATCGTCGCCGTCCGTCGCGGCCCACTGATCGATCAGGGCCAACGCCGCCGGGGTGTCCAGGTCGGCCCTCAGCGCCTGCCGGACGGCCTCGATCAGCGGCTCCGCCGCAGCCCCGGACGGACGCGCCACCGCCTCGCGCCACGCCGCCAGCCGTTGCTGCGCACCGGTCAGGTCGCCCGTCACCCACTCCCAGTCGGAGCGGTAGTGGTGACCGAGCAGGGCCAGCCGGATCGCCATCGGGTCGGCGCCCGAGGCCCGCAGCCGGCTGACCAGCACCAGGTTGCCCTTCGATTTGCTCATCTTCTCGCCGTGCAGGCCGACCATGCCGGCGTGCACGTACGTCTTCGCGAACGGCCGGCGGGTGGCCACGACGCCCTCGGCCGCGCACATCTCGTGATGCGGGAAGACCAGATCGGACCCGCCCCCCTGCACGTCGAAGTCGGCGCCCAGATACTCCAGGGCGATCGCGGTGCACTCGATGTGCCAGCCCGGACGTCCGCGCCCCAGTCGGCTGTCCCACGCCGGCTCACCGGGTCGTTCCATGCGCCAGATCAGGCAGTCCAACGGGTCCCGCTTGCCCGGACGTTCCGGGTCGCCCCCGCGTTCGCCGAAGACCGCGAGCGCCGCATCGTCCGACAGTTTCGACAGTCGCCCGAACTCGGGCGCGCGGTGCACCTCGAAGTACCAGTCCGGGTACTGCGAATCGTCCACCTGGTAGACGGTGCCGGTCAGTTTGAGCGACTCGATCAGGTCGACCACCGCCGGGATCGACTCCACAGCCCCGATGTAGTGATCGGGCGGAATCACCCGCAGCGCCGACATATCGTCGCGGAACAGCTGCACCTGATCGGCGGCCAGCTGCTGCCAGTCGACGCCGGTGGCCTGCGCGCGCTCCAGCAGCGGATCGTCCACATCGGTGACGTTCTGCGTGAACAGCACGCCGTGGCCGCAGTCACGCAGCACCCGCTGCAGCAGGTCGAAGGCGAGGTAGGTGTTGGCGTGGCCGAGATGCGTGGCGTCGTAGGGCGTGATGCCGCACACGTACATGCGCGCCCGGTTGTTCTCGGGCTGCACCGCAACCAGTGCGTCGAGAGCGGTGTCGTGCACCAGCAACTCGCCTCCGACGCCCGGCAGGGTGGGCACGTTCGGCGCCGGCCACGCTTTCACTGGTCCTCCTCGGCGGCGCGAGGACTCACGCCGAAGGACAGAGTAAAGGGTCGATCACCCGGCCCGTTAAGCTGTCCGGCGGCACATCGCCCGGAAGGAACCCATGATCAACTGGTGGCAATCGATCGTGCTCGGCATCGTCGAGGGGATCACCGAATTCCTGCCCATCTCATCGACAGGCCACCTGACCGTGGCCGAGAAGTTGATGGGCCTGCAGATCGACGACCCGCGCGTCACCCCCTACACCGCCATCATTCAGCTGGGCGCCATGATCGCGTCCAGCATCTACTTCTGGGGCGACATCGTCCGGTTCGCGACGGCGTGGTTCGCGGGGCTGCGCGACTCGTCTGCGCGGGGGAACGACTACCGGATGGGCTGGGCGATCATCGCCGGCTTCATCCCGACCGCGGCGATCGCGCTGCTGGCCGAGCCGCTGATCACCGGTGTGCTGCGCAGCCTGTGGGCGGTGGCGATCGGCCTGATCGGCTGGTCGGTGGTGATGTTCATCGGTGACCGCGTCGGCAAGCAGAACCGCGGCGAAGACAGCATCACGGTGCGCGACGGCATCATTCTCGGCACTCTGCAGTCGTTGGCGCTGGTGCCGGGGGTGTCCCGCTCGGGCGCCACCATCACCGGCGGTCTGCTGCTCGGCCTCGACCGGGTCGCCGCCACCCGGATGAGCTTCTTTCTCGGCATCCCGACGCTGGTCGCGTCCGGCATCTACCAGGCCGTCAAAGAGGCCGAACACATCGCGGACGGGGTCGGCTGGGCCTCCACCGCACTCGGCACGGTGGTCTCGGGTGTGGTCGCTTACGCGTCCATAGCGTGGCTGCTGCGGTTCGTGTCCAAGAACGACTTCACCGGCTTCATCATCTACCGGGTGGCCTTGGCCGTGGTGATCATCGCGCTGCTGGTCACCTCGACGATCAGTGCCACCTGAGCCGACAACCGGGTGACCGGACGGGCGGTTTCTGTTCGCGTCGGTGGGAAGGCGGTGTCCGACAGGTATTGGGGACGGTTCCTTTCCCCGTCGGCCCCGGATCGGCTGCGACAGATATTGGGGACGGTTCCTTTCCCCGTCGGCCACCGGATCGGCTCCGAGCGGCGGACCCGACTGCCAGAGCGGCGACAGAGAACGGAACCGTCCCCAATACCCGTCGCACACCGCTCAACGTCGACTCCCATGAACGGGAAAGGAACCGTCCCCATTATCGGTCGGCTCAACGCCCCGCGTTCGGGCCCCCGCTGACGTCGTCCAGCGCGCTGATGATCTCCGTCGGCAGGGTGATCTCCTCGGTCTGCAGCAACTGCTCCAGTTGCTCGGACGTCCGGGGCCCGATCAGCGGGGCCGTCACCCCGGGTGCGTCCCGCACCCACAGCAGGGCCACCTGCGCGCAACTGAGGTCGAGGCCGCTCGCCGCCGTGGCCACCGCTTCCACCACGGACTTCGATCGCGCCTCGAGGTACGGTTCGACGAACCACGCGAAGTGCTGTTGCCCGCCACGCGAGTCGCGCGGGATGCCCGTGCGGTAGCGCCCAGCCAGCACCCCCCGGCCCAACGGCGACCAGGGAAACAGGCCCATGCCGAAGGCCCGCACCGCCGGAATCACCTCGACCTCGGCACGCCGGGCCAGCAGCGAGTACTCCACCTGGCTACTGACGATGGGGGCACGTCCGGGGAACGCGGCCTGCCAGGTGGCGGCCTGCGCGGTCTGCCAACCGACGAAGTTGCACACCCCGGCGTAGCGCGCCATGCCGGCGGCGACGGCGTGGTCGACCGCGGCCAGCGACTCGTCCAGCGGCGCCGAACCCCAGGCGTGCAGCTGCCACAGATCGACGTGGTCGGTGTGCAGCCGGCGCAGGGAGCCGGCCAGGTCGTCCAGCAGCGCGGTGCGCGAGGTGTCCACCACCCGCTTACCGTCGCGCACTCCGAAACCGCTCTTGGTGGCGATGACCAGGTCATCGCGGGTCAGGTCGGTGTGGATCAGCCGGCCGATGATGCGCTCGGCGTCGCCGTTGCCGTAGGCGGCCGCAGTGTCGACCAGCGAACCGCCCGCCTCGACGAACCGGCACAGCAGCGTGCGGGCCTCGCGCGGCTGCACGTCGCGCCCAAAGGTGAGCGTGCCGAGCCCGAGCCGCGACACCTGCAGTCCGCTGTCCCCCACGGCGCGTCGCTCCACGGCTAGGACATGAAGGCTCCGGTGCCCGGGAAGCTACCGCCGACGGTCATGTGAACGCCCTTCTTCGATGGAGGTGTTTCTCCAGAGTAGATCCCGGCGGGGTCGTCCAGAGTTGCGGCGGCGGGGGTCGTCCAGCGCTGCGGCGTGCTCGAACCCCGTCCTCGACGAACAGAAACCTCAGGCCTGGTCGAGAAACCGGTCGAGCACCCGGGCCCCGAACTGCAGCGAGTCGGTGGGCACGCGCTCGTCCACGCCGTGGAACATGGCGACGAAGTCCAGCTCGGCCGGCAGTTGCAGCGGCGCGAACCCGAAACACCGCACCCCGAGCTTCTGCCACGCCTTACCGTCGGTGCCGCCGCTCATCAGGTACGGGACGGCCTTCGCGTGCGGATCCTCCGCGCTCAGACAGGTCTGCATCGCCTCGACCAGGGCGCCGGAGAACTCCGTTTCGCCGGCGTCCTGACGGGTCACCGTCTCGTATCGCACCTTGTCACCGAGCAGTTCTTTGATGGTGTCGAAGAACTCCTGCTCGTAGCCGGGAATGAAGCGGCCGTCGAGTCCGGCGGTCGCGCGGCCGGGAATGACGTTCACCTTGTAGCCGGCGTTGAGCATCGTGGGGTTGGCGGTGTTCGACATGGTGGCACCGACCATGCGTGCGACCGTGCCGAGCCGGGCCAGCGACTCCTCCACCGAGTCGGCGTTGATCTGGATGCCCAGGGCGTCCTCGACAGCGTCCAGAAACGACTGCTGTGCGGGGTGGATGCGATGCGGCCACTCGTGAGCGCCGATCCGCGCCACGGCACCGGCCAGGGCGCTGACCGCATTGTCGGGGTTGCGCATCGACCCGTGCCCCGCGGTGCCGTCCGCGATCAGGGTGAGCCAGGCCATTCCCTTCTCGGCGACCTGCACCAGGTACAGCCGCAGGTCGTCGCGCACGGTGAGCGAGAAGCCGCCGACCTCGCCGATCGCCTCGGGGCAGTCGGCGATCAGGTCGGGGCGGTTCTCGACCAGCCAATGCGCGCCCACGCCGCTGCCGGCCTCTTCGTCCGCGGTGAAGATCAGTCGGATCGGACGTCGCGGTGCCCGTCCGGTGCGCTGCCGGTCGCGGACCACCGACAGCACCATGGCGTCGAAGTCCTTCATGTCGACGGCGCCGCGACCCCAGACGCAGCCGTCCTTGATCTCGCCGGCGAACGGGTCCACTTGCCAATCGGCGGCCTGGGCGGGCACCACGTCGGTGTGTCCGTGGATCAGCAGCGGCGGCAGGGACGGATCGCAACCCTCGGGTTCCCAGTGCGCGACCAGGTTGGTTCGGGTGGGGGCCGGCTCGAACAACTCGGATTCGATGCCCACTTCGGCCAACTTCTCGGCCACGTATTCGGCGGCGAGGCGCTCACCGGCCGACCCCTCCGGGCCGTAGTTCGAGGTGTCGATGCGGATCAATTCGCTGCACAGTTGGACGACTTCGGCATCGGGTTTGCTCTGCACGGTCATGGTGCCATCTTGCCGCACAGCGCCGGGGCCCTCGCCGGCCGGACGCGTGTACGGGGGGACTGTCACAGCCGGCGAGGACGGGGATCCTGGCGCGATCCGATTTTCACGGTAACTCTCCGGCGGTGTTGTGTCTATGGTTTGTCGAAGGTTGTCGACGATGGTGACGGCCACGGCGGTCCGGTCCCTCGACCTTGCCGATGCCGCCCGCCGCCTCGCCCGCTGACACGCCTCGACAGCTGTCGCGAGTTGAGCCCCCTTCGGACGCCCGATATGCTGACGTGGTTGCCCGGCTGCATCGGGTGCACACCCTGTCCGGGTGGCGGAATAGGTAGACGCGCTAGCTTGAGGTGCTAGTGCCCTTTATCGGGCGTGGAGGTTCAAGTCCTCTCTCGGACACCGCAGGAACATGGCTCTGACTAGGTCAAATAGTCAGAGCCATCGTCATGTTCGAAGCGTTGCACAACATATGCACAACATCTGCCGGCGCAGCTGGCCCTCTGATGGCCACCGGTGGACACGTGTGATCAGGACCAGCGGGAGGCGAGTGTCGCCGCTGGCCGAGGCGCGGATGCTCCGAGGCTCGTGAGTACGGCGTCGGCCGGATCGTGCCAGGTGGTCGCGATGTCGTCGGTCACGTCGCGAAGCGTATTCGGGTGGCGGACGTTCGCGTCGTAGAAGGCGACAGCCGCCATCAGGCGAAACCCAGTTCCTTGGTCATCCTCGACAGTTCGTCGGCGGCCGAGCGGCGTTCGGTCTCGTTCTGGCTGAGGTAGCGCAGCAGGGAGGCCGTCTTCACGCGTCGGTGGGTGCCGACCATGCGGAAGTCGATCCGGCCCGCGTCCAGCAGGCGAATCAGGAACGGACGTGACACGTTGAGCATGTCCGCCGCCTGCTGGGTGCTGAGCTCGCGATCGACCGGGATCAGCGCAACGCCCTCACCGTTGGCCAGATTCGCCAGGATGCTGCGCAGGAGCCCGACCACGGTCCTGGGGAGGACGACGTCGTCGGTCGCGCCGGCCACGGTGATGGTGACGGGATCGTCGGAGGTGCTCTCGGTCAGCGCCTCGTCCACCAGCCGCAGGGCATCGCGGGCAAGCTCGACGTCGCCTGCCTCCGCGACCACCGAGATGGGTGCGGCAGTCATCACACCTCCAAACGCAACAACCGCAATATTCGAATCAACTGAATGATAGGGCCGGTCCGCGCAGCAACCAAGCCCAGGGGGGTCGGACCCCATCGCAGTTTCAGTGCTCGCGAAGTCGCCGCTCCATCACCTCGAGGAGGTGGTTGATGGCCGGCACCAGGGCGGGCAGGTCGCGTTTGTAGATGCGTCCCTGGGCGAGTCTGGCGGTGAGCTGTTCGAGGAGTTCGGCCCAGCCGTCCACGTCGCGCGGGACGGAGGCAACCGGCACTTCGACGCGTTGCTGGACGACCCGAACGGGCCGATCGGCGTAGGCGCGATTGGCCTGCCAGGCCCGGTTCCGGCAGGTCGCCGAGCACCACTTCGGGATGCGTCCGCGGGACGGGATCGGGACGCTTCGGCCGCACCACCCGCAGACGACTTCCTGCCCCGAACGTCGATGACCAATAGGCCTGATTGCGCCGCCCGTAGCGTCGCTGTTCATCGCCGCACCTCCTCGTCCCGTAGGCGATGACCATATCGTTGCAACGATATGTTCGAAAGTGGATGCCAGAGGTGTGTGCGACTTGGCGATCGTCAGATCCGGGGTTCGAAGCCCGCCGGAGGCCGAGGGCTGACAAGCCATGACGCGTCGCGTTATAGTGGTGGCGTGATCAGGTCGTTCCGGGAATCTGCAACGGAACTGCTGTGGTCACGGAAGCGCAGCCAGTCGTTCGATCCCCGGATCGAACGCGTCGCATTGCGAAAGCTGGTCTTGCTCGACGCCGCCGAGACGCTCGAAGACCTGAGGGTTCCACCCGGCAACAGGCTCGAAGCGCTCCGTGGTGACAGAGCCGGCCAGTACAGCATCAGGATCAACCAGCAATGGCGGATCTGCTTCACCTGGACCGAGGCCGGGCCGGCCGACGTCGAGATCGTCGACTACCACTAGTGGCCTGTCGATGAGACGTGTTTACGTTTGCGGTCGATCTTGCTGAGGATCTGGTCGGGGGTTTTGGTCCAGATGAACGGGTGGCGTCGGTGGTTCCAGCCGGTGATGAAGGTGCGGATCTTGGTGGTGAGGTCGCGGGCTGAGGTGAAGCTGCCGCGGCGGATGGCTTGGCGTTCGATGATCCCGAACCAGACCTCGACCAGGTTCAGCCAGGAGCCGCTGGTGGGGGTGAAGTGGACGTGGATGCGGGGGTGGTCAGCCAGCCAGGCTTTCACCCCGGGGGTCTTGTGGGTGGCGTAGTTGTCCATCACCAGGTGCAACTCGACTTCGGGGTAGGCGCGGGCCAGATGTTTGAGGAAGACCAGGAACTCCTGGTGGCGGTGCCGCTGCTTGCACAGTCCGGTGACCTGACCGGTGGCGACCTCGAGGGCGGCGAACAGGGTCGCGGTGCCGTGCCGGACGTAATCATGGGTGCGCTGCTCGGCATGCCCGGGCTGCATCGGCAGCGTCTTCTGGGTTCGGTCCAACGCCTGGATCTGGCTCTTCTCGTCCACGCACAGCACGATCGCGTCCTCCGGCGGCGCGGTAGAGCCCGACCACGTCGATCACCTTGGCCTCCAACTCGGGGTCGGTGGAGAACTTGAACGTCTCGGCCTTCCACGGCCGGATGCCGTACTGCTTCCACACCTGGGCCACCGTGGAGTGGTCCACCCCGACCCGCGGGGCGAGCAGTCGCGACGACCAGTGCGTCACCCCCAGGCTGGCCGGTGGTGGGGTCAACGTGGCGGTCAGGATCGCCGCCCGGTCGACCTCACGGGGCCGGCCAGGCCTGGGCTCATCGGCCAACCCGGCCATGCCCTGCTCGACATAGCGGGCCCGCCACAGGTTCACCGTCGGCCGGGACACCCCGACCCGCTCCGCGATCACCTGGTTGGCTTCACCATCAGCGGCCAGCAACACAATCCTGGCCCGCTGCGCCGCCGCAGCCGCACCGGTCGCCGACCGCGTCATTCGCTCCAGTCTGGCCCGATCCCCGTCCCGCAGAACCAACCGGGCAGCCGTCTTGTTCGCCATACCCGATCATCCCGCACAAACGTAAAGTTACTTCATCGACACGACACTAGAGGAGGTGCCCATGACCACCATCGCTCCCATCCACCCCGGCGAGATCCTCGCCGAGGAGTTCCTCGCACCCCTGGAGATCTCCCAGAACCGGCTGGCTGTCGCGATCGGCGTCCCGCCGCGCCGGATCAACGAGATCGTCCATGGCAAGCGCCGCATCACCGCCGACACGGCGCTGCGGCTGGCACGCTACTTCGGGACCACCGACCGCTTCTGGCTCAACCTCCAGAACCGGTTCGACCTGGAGACTGAGAAGGACCAGCTCGGCACCGCCCTCGATCAGATCGAACCCCTCCGCACCGCCTGACCTGCACCGGTCTGGTTGGCCTGGGCACCACGCAGAAGCTAGCGGGGCTGAAGCACGTCCTGCTCGAGGACTCGTGGATGCTCGACTTCTCACCGAGCGAGCATCAGATCGCCTTCAGAGTGGAGGCCGCGCTCCTTCCCGGCCACGAGGCGTACACCGACCCCAAGCCGGGCGAGGCGTTCTGCTACCGGCCTATGCTCCAGCTCGCGCTGGTAGACCGACCCGATTAGCAACGCACGGTGCAGGTCGTCCAACTGGCCCACCCACTCGGAGACTTGCCGGCGGTCACCCTGGCGCCTGGCCGGTGCCGGCTTCGCGTCCGCCTCGCGGACTCGGGTGATCTGAACCACCTTCGGCTGCACGCCTACGACCCGATTGCCGCGGCGTTCCAGCGAGGCCGCGGTCCGGCAGCGCGCCGAGCACCAGATCGGACGTCTCCCCCGCCCCGCGTACTGCACGGGCGCTCCGCACCTGGGACACCCGGCAGACGCCGCCGGGTCGCTCGTGTCACTCGGTGGGGACGCAACCCGCCGCCGTTTGGGCATCGACTCACGAGCCCGACGCCTACCCTCCTGCCGATTCGCCGCTCGTCCCATCGGAGCGTCCCGTTGTCTTCGCCCTCCCCTCCAATAGCGACCTCGAAGCCGATCTCGGACACATGACCGAGCGATCCAGTCACACGGCCATGTCCCAGAACCGTCCAGACGAACTGGCACACACCTCTTGCATTCACAGTCTCTCGCTGGCACGAATCGCTGGACGGCCGTCGCAAGACGCGCCCAGTTCGCCGGGCGGACTGGGATGTAAGTACTGCGCCCTCTATGTGGCGGCTTGGCGACGCCCTGATATCATCTGATATCTAAGGAGGTGGGGCCGATGCCCGACCTGTTGATCCGCGACTTCCCGGCCGAGGACCTCGCCCTGCTCGATGGCCAGGCCAAGCGCCTCGGACTGTCCCGCGCCGAATACCTGCGACGCCACCTGCACCAGACCGCCCAACGCGTCGAGACAGACGTCACCGTCGCGGACCTCACGCAGCTCGCCGTGGCTCTCAGCGACCTCGGCGACGAATCGGTGATGAACCGAGCCTGGGCATGACCACCACCTGGCTGATCGACAAGTCAGCCCTCCTCCGCCTCGGAGCCAGCCCCACCGCCGCCCAGTGGGCGACACGCATCCAACGCGGCCTAGTCGCCATTTCCACCGTGACCCGACTCGAAATCGGCTACTCGGCCCGCTCGGCGGCCGACCTCGAGCGAACACTCGGGACGCCCGCACTGGCGGCCATGCCGGTGGAGTACCTGACCCCCGCCATCGAGGATCAAGCAGTCGAGGTGCAGCGACTCCTCGCCCACCGCGGGCAGCACCGTGCCCCCTCGATCCCCGATCTGCTCATTGCCGCCACGGCCGAACTCACCGGACGAACAGTCCTGCACCTGGACAAAGACTTCGAACTCATCGCCGACCTCACCGGTCAACTCACTCAACGGGTTGAGACCCTCGAGACGTGACGAGCAAGACGCGCGACTCGCGTTGCGGCAAGACAGGGCGTTCCCGTCGGGTTTGGCGTTGATGCGGCGAACCCGCGCACGATGGCTGCAACGCCACTCAGTGGAGGGGTGGGATAGGGCCCAAGCCGAATCGGAGTTGAAGCTTCTCAAGAAGGTGTCGCAGATCGTTGCGTGCCTCCTCGGCGCCGTTGGCCCTGTCGATTGCCTTGGGCCACCGGTTGATCCTCGCCCGCACGACGTTGTTGCCCGCTCGCGCCGTCGGTCCCTGACTCTTCGGCCCGAAGTAGGCGTCGATCTCCAACACGGCGTGCGGCGCCCCGGACCACCATGCTTGCCACTGCGGTGTGTCGAGTTGTTCGAACAGCCGCCACAACTCGTCCGTGTAGGAGAGCGGCACACCGTTTGTCGGGCCCATCCCCCCGGCCATGATCTCGTGAGGCTGTTCGGGCGCCTGCGAGCCACGCCCGCAGACCCGAACGGGCAGTGGCGGCTCAACGAACTGACGAGGCGACGCGCCTCGCCCCAAACGCACGGGAGCGAGAGGACCCATGCGAAACCGGGCCTTCTTGTCGTCGTACAAGCCACGAGGCCCGCAGTACGGACTCACCTCGAGCTCGTCCTGGGCCACCCAGCGCAAGGTGCGGCCAGATCGCCGGAATCCCTCGACTGTCGCGTAAGCCTTGTAGGGCGGGCTCTCGGCGACTAGATCGTCGGAGTCGTTGTCGGCAACCTGGATGGACAGCTCCCCGAACCCCGTGTCGAGTAACTCGACACGCAGCCGGGCGCGCAGTTGGCGGTTGCGGCTGGACTTCCAGTCACCATGCCAGACGAATCGGAATCCGCTTACGACAACATGCTCGCGTGCGTGATCCATGGCCGACGCGGGCCAGCCGCGTGCCTGCCCCAGCCGCCGCATGCCGCCATCCACGATCGCCAGCGCCAGCGATGCCAACTGATCGGCACTGAACTCGGCGACGCCCACCGGCAAACCAACGTTGACAAGCTCCGACTCCCGCAGAGAATCAAGCCACACTCCAACAGCCACGTGGTCCACCACGAGCGAATCCTCGACACACAACAGTTCAACCCGGGGACAGAGCCCCGGGGAGTGGTGGGGTTTGGGTGACGGCGCGGCGTCCTGAGTGAGGGGGCCATCGGCGAGATTCTCGATGTGTACCGCCAAGTACTCATCGAAGGAGAGCTCACCGATGGCCTTGTCTGATTCTGCCTTGTCCGAGCTGATGGAGGTGTTCCGCTCCGGGGAGGGCACCGATTTCATCCGCGAGTGTGTCCGGGTCGCGATGCAGGACCTGATCGATACCGAAGCAAGCAGCGTGATCGGTGCCGGCCGGTATGAACGCACCGAGACCCGCACCACTGAGCGCAACGGGTCACGACCCCGGCTGCTCACCACCCATGCCGGCGACATCCAGTTGGCGGTGCCGAAACTGCGCAGCGGCTCGTTCTTCCCGAGCATCTTGTCGCCGCGACGCAGGATTGATCAGGCCCTGTATGCGGTGGTGATGGAGGCCTACGTGCACGGCGTTTCCACCCGCAGCGTCGATGATCTGGTGGTTGCCCTGGGCGGCACCGGCATCTCCAAGTCGGAGGTGTCACGCATCTGCGCCGGCTTGGACGAGACCGTCGGTGCGTTCCGCACCCGCCGACTCGACCATGTCAGGTTCCCTTACGTCTATCTGGACGCCACCTATCTGCATGTGCGGACCGAGCAGGCGATGGTGGTGTCCAAAGCGGTCGTGGTCGCCACCGGCGTCACTGATCAGGGCCGCCGCGAGATCCTCGGCGTCGACGTCGGTGACAGCGAAGACGAAGTGTTCTGGCGCGGCTTCCTCACCTCGTTGAAGAAGCGCGGCCTGGCCAGGGTGAGGCTGGTCATCTCCGACCAGCACGCAGGCCTGGTCGCTGCCATCGCCCGCGGCCTGCAGGGCAGCAGCCATCAACGCTGCCGGGTGCACTTCATCCGCAACGTGCTCGCCCACGTCGCCAAGGGCGAGGCCGAAATGGTCGCCGCGGTGTTCCGCACCATCTTCGCTCAACCCGACCTGCCCTCGATGAGCAACCAATGGGACAAGGTCACCGGCGAGCTCGCCGGCCGCTACCCCAAGATCGGTGACCTGATGGATCAAGCGAAAGCCGAAGTGCTCGCCTTCGCGGTCTTCCCCGCGAGCACTGGCGCAAGATCTGGTCCACCAACCCGCTCGAGCGGCTCAACAAGGAAATCAAACGCCGCGCCCGCGTGGTCGGCATCTTTCCCAACGAAGCCGCCGTCATCCGACTCGTCGGCGCCGTCCTGGCCGACACCCACGACGAATGGGCCACCGATGAGCGCCGCTACCTCTCCGAAGAATCCATGGCCAAAATCGGCAAACCCAGCAACAATGAACCCGTCGCCCTCAACCAGGGCTGACCGGTCGGCATCGAGATGACCTCAAAGCCCACCACTCCCCGGGACTCTTACAACCCGGGACGACTTCGCCTCTAGACCCAGCGGCCGCAAGGCTTCGCTGTAGAGCTCGCACACGGCGCGGGACACACGCTTCAGCGCTTCGACAGCGGGTTCGCTGGGTGGGTCCGGTGCCACCCGTGCGTCCAAGCCGGCGTCGCTGCCCCACGACCCATCCGGAAACCACGGGACCGGCCAAAGGTCGACACTCCGAAACGCCGGCATCCCAATCTCCTGCCACTCGACACGCCGATCACACGGGAGCCTAGAACAATCGATCCCTCGTACGTGCTCCAGGAACGAGCAATGCCGCCACCACGCACGGGCGCACTCGCCGGGCGGGCAACAGTGTGGCGCGCGCACTGCTCTCGATGGACTCGACTCAGCCACGTCCTCAACTCGGCGCGCTCATCCGCGCCGGGCGACAAAGTAGTGCGGTGGATGGTGGCCCCCGCTGTCACTTCGAGTCCACTTCACCAGCATGCTCAGTAGCGGGCAGCTGCTCTGAGACTCGGCTCGGGGGGAAGCTGGCGAAGCATATGAGGGCGCTGGGCAACTCCAGCATGTACACCAGCCGTCCATCGTCACGGGGCAGATCAGCGATCAGCATGCTGAGGCCGATATCGAGAACTTCCCACCCGTTCTCGTTGCGCCCGATTTGGAGGTCGCCGTCCACCTGCAGCTCGGATAGACCCTCGAACTCGAGGGTCCACTTGGTGTCGGTATCGAGGATGAGCGACAGCCGCAATGTAGAGGGAGGATGGATCACGAGCGAGGCCAGGTCGATGGCGTGGGTTTCGTCTTCAGTCCAGTGTTCTCCGTTGGCCAGCAGCCAGCCGGAATGACTCCCTCTGACGCATTGGCCGGGGAACCAACGGCTGTTCGGGCCGTGTTCCTTGAGGTGCCGTCGCATGGTGTGTCCCTTCTTGCCGTCAACCGTTGCCGCGCTGGGCAACCCGGCAGCTTCCACCAAGCGGCAAGCTCGGTCAATAGCCTCTGAGATTCAGCTTCAACGAACCACGCGGACAGCCCCATGTGTGTGTAAGAAGGCTGCCCTGGTCGTTGCGGTTGGGGCTGCCCTTAAGCAGCGGATCTGTGCTTCGATCCGTGGAGCCACCTCGCGTCAGCCTTTGTGTTCGGCTGCCCGCCACGCAATCATGCGCTCCGCTATGCCAGTCCACCAGTCGAAAGGCTCTCCGCGCTCCTCGGCCTCCTCGACGCATTCAGCGAGCCGCTGGAAGATCTCTTCGGCAGTGACGTCCTGCCAGCGGTCCGGGTGGTCACAGGCGTCGTCGCGGAGGTCCCAGAAGTTGTCCACCAGTCTGCGCTCGGTCACTGAGCATCCTAGAAGTGCGACTGCCGGGACGCGCGAGACCGTCTCTGCGGAGCACTCGCCCGGCACCACCCGACCGGCGGCAGAAGTGCGCGTCTGTCGTGTACGGAGTGCCGAACCCGGGATACTGGCTGCGTGAGGCGCTTCGGCGGGAACTACGGCGTGGCGCTGCTGGCCTTCTCATTTGTCGGCATCGCGTCTACTGCTGGCTGCGGGCTCGTTGCGGAGGAGTACGAGCGGTATCCGTCGCCGGACAGTGACCGGACGCTCATTGTCCGCATGTATGCCGACTTGATCGACCCGATGTACCCACTGCAGCTTCAGCACGGCTGGTTCACCACGGACTTGGGCTGCGTCAATGGCGACTACAGCGGAATCAACGCGGTCGAATGGCTCGACAACACGACGCTCCAGCTCGAACTGAGCGACGGTGGCGACGGCGACATCCCGGTCGTTCTCCGCTTCGACGGCGGCGTGGCCATCAGCGGCGACCCGGACGACCTGCTCCACTCCTGCTGACATCCTCCAGGGCCGCGACTCCAGCGCGGACGGCGCCGGTCGGCGGCTGCACTGGGGTGCGCGATGCCGCTCGGGGATGGGCTTGGTGGGCGTGGTTAGCCTGCGTCACGTGCCCTTCACGCCGAGCCACATCGCGGCAGTCCTGCCGCTGCGTGGCCGGGGCGTCGCAGGGCTCCCGTTCGCCGCGTTGGCTGCGGGCAGCATGAGCCCCGACCTGCCCTACTTCCTGCCGTTCGCCGACTGGCGGGTTGTGTCGCCCCCAACCCACACCGTGGCCGGCATCCTGACGTGGGACGTGCTGTTCGGGCTCGCCATGTGGGCGGTGTGGCGCGCCGGGGCGGAACCGCTGCACGACCTCGTCCCGGACCTGATTCGACAGCGATGGCGGCCAGCGACCTGGCCCGCAAGCCCACGCGTCTGGCTTATGGTGGTTCCCGCGGTGCTGATCGGAGCGGCGACGCACGTGCTGTGGGACGAGTTCACCCACGCTCGCCGATTCGGCGCCACCCAGATCACGGCGATCGGTGCGAGCTACCTGACGCCGTGGGGACAGTTCCAGGGCTATCGGCTGCTGCAGTACGCCAGTGGAGCGATCGGGTTGGCCATCATTCTCTGGGTAGGGCTGCGCCAACTCGCCCGGGACGCCGGGCCGCGGCCCCGCCCGCGACTGGCCCGTGCAAACACGTGGCTGGTTCCGCTCTTCGCCCTCACCGCCGCCGTTATCCGAGTCGCAACCCTCGAAGGACTCCATGACCTGCGAGCGCTGACCTTCGCAGCAATCACAGCCGCGATCAGCGCAGCGATCACCGTCGTGATCCTCATCACCACTGGCCACGCCCTCGCCAGCAACAGCGGCCGAAGCCTCCAGTCGACCTAGCCCAGAGCGGCATAGCAAGGCCACCCTCACGCACAGTGCGGCGGAAGCGGATGCTCGCTCGTTGAGGCCGAGAGGCGACGATCGGACCGCATGTTGCACGTCGGCCCGGATCAACGTGGTCAGCACAGCGTGTCGAAGACGCGCGACAGGCCAAGTCGAAATCTGTTGTTGTCGACCTGCGTCCATGCTTGGCCACCACGGCATATCCAACTTCTCGATCGAGCCTCGAGACCGTCAGGCATAACCACTCGGCCCTGGCTGCCGACCCGCATAGGTCCATTGGCGGTGAACTCGAATGGCGTCATGAGGTCGTGATCGGCACCGTAGCCACCAATTAGCAACCCACGATCCCCTTCGATAAGCAAGGCCTGGCCGCCGCGATGTGGCGCCGGTCCGAGATCGGTCACCTCGCCGCCGTCGACGCGAACGACATGGTGATCTAGGTACGGGCAGGCGTAGACCGTTTCGCCAACAACATTCATCGATTCGCAGTCATCGACGCTTGGCAGGTCGGTGTTCCACGGGTAGAGCCATTCAGGTTGTAGATCGGCGCCAAAACGGACCAGACCATGTCCCTCCGGCGCCCTACCAGTCAAAGCCTCGTCGAAGTAGCCAACCCACACTGCTCCTGAGTCGGTGGCGAGAACATGTTCGATGGCGTCGCCGAGGTCGGCTTCTGCGACCAGATCCCCCCTAGAACTCCACCGCTGAGCAGAGATGGCAGCGTCGCGCGGCCTCCTCACCGAAACCAGAAGAACCCCACCGTCGGCCACGGGCTGGATGAAGCCCAGCCCAGCCAGGGACGACTCCACAACGATCGAACGCTCCGGTTCGCCATTGGCGCCGTGCCACGTCACAAGTTGCAGGGGACTCCCCGCGACGTGCGACCACACAGCCACTTGCTGCAGCCATGGTCCTACGCCCACAGCAGCAGGCTGCCTCCGCCACCGGGCGTCGCCGGCCGTTGGCGCCACGTTCCACTCGTGAATCAAGGGCACTGTGGGCAGCCGCAACCGGGCCTCGCGCCGCAATCGCTCTTCCTCGTCATTATCCCAATGGCGTGGCCGCATGCTCTCAGCTTGTCAAGGCGCACCTCTGCCGTCCAGCAGCCCCAACAGCTTGGGTCGTAGCCCTAGACCCGCGAGTGCCCGGCGGCCGACTCGAAACGACCACGGCAGAAGGAGCCTGCACGTCAGGACGTCACGACCACCCAGCCGTATTCGTCCCCGAAGTCGCTGAAGTAATCCACGCGGACCAATGAGACCTCGAGTGGCTCCGCGCGCACACCTATGACGTGGTGGAGTTCGATGCAGGATCGCGGACGTCGGCAGCCCCTATGTACGACGAGGTCGCGTTGAGACTCAACTTCCCTGATCGCCGAGTAGCCACAACACCGATCGTGAACGCTGCGAACGCCCCCGCCAAGAGCAACAGTCTGAATTACACCGGACCGTTATCACTCGACCACTCTGACTGGGTCCAGATCACCGGAACTGGATGCGGGCGGATTGCGGACAGTGGGTCCGGCCGGCGACACAATGGCGTCGTGTCCGATCCCCTTGCCGCCCACGGCATCCCGGCGAACCTCAAGTCGTACGTCTGCATCGAGGTGTTCAATCGTGAGCGGCCCGTGCTCCTCGTCACTCGCCCGGACGGCGATTGGTGCTTTCTCTGCGGCGCCAACCATCCCGACGACGCGAGCTCCTATCGGGTGGTCGGCATCGGTCATCCATTCAGAGATGACCCGACGCTGGAAGAAGTGCTCGACCTGGACATCGAAGAAGAGGCCGAGCGCGCTTTCCTGAGTGGCCCGTGGAGTCGCACCCGCTTGTAGCTTGCGCCGACCACTGCGGCAGAGCCGACGACTCGCGATCGTGCTGGCATGACCGCGCAGACGGCGGCAGATCAGGATGCTGCGGCTATCGGTCAGGCTTCACATCGAAGCGACCGTGATCGTCCAAAGATCGACTCGACCAACGACTGCGACCAACCGGGTTGACACAAGTCGATCTGGACCTGCCGGGACCGATCCGACGTCGCGACCATTTGATGGTGTTCGGCCGCTCCCGCCAGGGCTCGGCAATTCTGCCTACTGACCCACCGCGTTGCAACGACTAGCGTGCTGCCGATCCGAGGAGCGTCCATGATCGTCGGCAGGTGCTTGGTGTGGTGCCACAAAGATCGTGAACCGCATCGTGCTGCGGCCATCGAGGCCGGCGAAGCCGGCAGCCGACAATTCAAGGCTGCGGTCCACGTCGGCGCCGCCGGCGCTACAACTGCGACAATCTGCGGCGCGGCGCTCTCCCAGCAGCCGCTTGCCCAGCCGGCCAGGGGCACCACCGGTGATCGAGAGCCGGGCATCTACCGGCGCGACCGCGTGAGCGTTGTGGATCGCATCGAACCCGCGTCGAGGGGAGTCAACTGATGGGCGGGTCTGCGGGTATGTATGCGGTTCGCGCCGAGCACGCCTTCGACGGGACGCGGTTCCTATCCGGTGGGGTCACGGTGTTGGTGGCGGGTGACCGGATCGTGGGTGTCGAGACCGGTCCGTTCGACCCACCGGACGGTGTTGAGGTGATTGCCTTTGAGGGCACCGTGCTACCGGGCCTGTTCGACTGCCACACCCACCTCGTCGCCGATGGCACCTTCGGTGGCCTGGAGCGTGCTGGCACGATGATCGACGACGCGTTGGATGCCGTGATCGTGCAGTCGTTGCGGAAGCATGCCGCAGCGGGCGTCACCACCGTGCGCGATCTGGGCGATCGCCACTATCGCACCCTGGCCTTCCGTAGCCGGGTCGGGCTTCCCCGCGTCGTCGCGGCCGGGCCGCCGATCACGACGCCCAACGGTCATTGTCATTTTCTCGGCGGACAGGTCGACGGAGACGTCGCTCGGGCGGTAGATGAACGTGCCGAGAACGGGACCGATGTCGTGAAGGTGATGGCCTCGGGTGGTTTCGCCACCCCTGGCACGGATCAGCTCGGCGCCCAGTTCTCCGCGGATCAGCTGCGCACCATGGTCGACCGGGCGCACAGCTTCGGACTGCCAGTGATTGCTCACGCACATTCGCTGATCGGAATCCAGAACGCGCTGGCCGCCGGTGTGGACGGCATCGAGCATTTCAGTGGCCTGTCCGCTCAGGGCTTCCAGATCGACGATGCGCTGCTCGACGAGGTGGCCCGCCGGGGTGTGGTGGTTGACCTCACAATGGGTGATGACCGCGAACTGCATGCGCTGATGCCGCCCCCGCCGCCTCATGTGGCCGAAGCGATGAAGCGGATCGGCATCAAGAGTTTCAAAGACTTCTACGACCAGGGGCTGGGACTCCTTGGTCGCCTGCATCAGCACGGCGTCCGAGTCGTGTGTGGGGTGGACTCCGGAATGCTGCCACCCAAGCAACACGGCAACGCCTGGCGCGGGGTGGTCGAAATGGTCGAATTCGGCTTTCCAGCCGCCGACGCGCTCGCGACCGCCACCTCAGCCGCAGCCGCGGCCTGCGGACTCGATGGTGTGACCGGACAGTTGGCTCAGGGCCACACCGCCGACCTGCTCGTCGTTGACGGGAACCTGTCCGCCGACATCACCGACTTGGGTCGCCCCCGTCTGGTCGTCATTCGTGGAGAACCGATACCCGGGTGAGTCAATCGCGAAAAGCCGCGCGACACAGACGCCGACAAGACTTGCCACCCGCCAGCGATCCTCCGCCCGCCAAACCTGCGGCAGAACAGGGCGTTCGTCGTATCGAGATCTCAGTCTGTGTGTCGGCTAATCAAGGCTGCAGAGCCTCACTCGTGGGCATCGAGGGTGTGAGCATGGCGGTGATGGAGGTCGAGCGTCCGCTGTTGCACTTGCTCTCGGTGACGCTGCACGCCGCCAGCGCCACCCACACCGCAGTGCATCCGCTGCGCTAAACGCTCGGAGGGGTGCACCCGGCTAGGCAACTCGCATAGGCCATGTAGCAGCCCAGGCCTTCCAGCCCACCGTCGTCATCCGGATCATCGGGCTGGTCGATTCCTCCGTCCTCCTCAGGCTCGTCCTCGCCACCACCGTCGTCGCGGCCCATGCAGGTGTTGTAGGCCTTCAGGCACTTCGCCATGCACAGAGCGCGGTCCAGTCCCGGAAAGGTCGATCCTGGTTCGAGCTCCACCTCGTGCGAGATGAGGGTGCCCATCGCGATCATGCCCTGCGAGAGCAGGCGGAATTCTGCAATCTGTTGACGTGCCTCACTCGACGTTAGGTCATCGTCCAGAACACGTCTTGCGGTGCGCGACGCGGCCTCGAAGTAGCCGGAGAGCTCGGTGGCCGCGGCACCCTCGCGAAGAAGTGGTGCGGTTCTCTTGAGTACGGACCTGGCCGTTGCGGCGAGCCGGGTCGAGTTCTTTGCATTTGGCATTGCGTGCTCCTACGAAATAATCCTCGCTCGGAAGATGGCGCTGTCTCCCTTCGATGGGTACGGCACGTGACAAGGTCGTATGTTCCAACGCATTTTCGGCAGCATCCGCGTTGAGTACTCATTCTTGGTCATTACGGTCCTCCTGGTTTGGCTTCTGGTCAACCGTGCCAACAAGGATGACGCCAGATCCCAACGCCGGCGCCGGCCAACATGCCATCGAAGCCCGGCGCCATGTCCACCCAGAGCGTGAGCGACTGCCTACGGAGACAGAGCCCCGGGGAGTGGTGGGGTTTGGGTGACGGCGCGGCGTCCTGAGTGAGGGGGCCATCGGCGAGATTCTCGATGTGTACCGCCAAGTACTCATCGAAGGAGAGCTCACCGATGGCCTTGTCTGATTCTGCCTTGTCCGAGCTGATGGAGGTGTTCCGCTCCGGGAGGGCACCGATTTCATCCGCGAGTGTGTCCGGGTCGCGATGCAGGACCTGATCGATACCGAAGCAAGCAGCGTGATCGGTGCCGGCCGGTATGAACGCACCGAGACCCGCACCACTGAGCGCAACGGGTCACGACCCGGCTGCTCACCACCCATGCCGGCGACATCCAGTTGGCGGTGCCGAAACTGCGCAGCGGCTCGTTCTTCCGAGCATCTTGTCGCCGCGACGCAGGATTGATCAGGCCCTGTATGCGGTGGTGATGGAGGCCTACGTGCACGGCGTTTCCACCCGCAGCGTCGATGATCTGGTGGTTGCCCTGGGCGGCACCGGCATCTCCAAGTCGGAGGTGTCACGCATCTGCGCCGGCTTGGACGAGACCGTCGGTGCGTTCCGCACCCGCCGACTCGACCATGTCAGGTTCCTTACGTCTATCTGGACGCCACCTATCTGCATGTGCGGACCGAGCAGGCGATGGTGGTGTCAAAGCGGTCGTGGTCGCCACCGGCGTCACTGATCAGGGCCGCCGCGAGATCCTCGGCGTCGACGTCGGTGACAGCGAAGACGAAGTGTTCTGGCGCGGCTTCCTCACCTCGTTGAAGAAGCGCGGCCTGGCCGGGGTGAGGCTGGTCATCTCCGACCAGCACGCAGGCCTGGTCGCTGCCATCGCCCGCGGCCTGCAGGGCAGCAGCCATCAACGCTGCCGGGTGCACTTCATCCGCAACGTGCTCGCCCACGTCGCCAAGGGCGAGGCCGAAATGGTCGCCGCGGTGTTCCGCACCATCTTCGCTCAACCCGACCTGCCCTCGATGAGCAACCAATGGGACAAGGTCACCGGCGAGCTCGCCGGCCGCTACCCCAAGATCGGTGACCTGATGGATCAAGCGAAAGCCGAAGTGCTCGCCTTCGCGGTCTTCCCCGCGAGCACTGGCGCAAGATCTGGTCCACCAACCCGCTCGAGCGGCTCAACAAGGAAATCAAACGCCGCGCCCGCGTGGTCGGCATCTTTCCCAACAAGCCGCCGTCATCCGACTCGTCGGCGCCGTCCTGGCCGACACCCACGACGAATGGGCCACCGATGAGCGCCGCTACCTCTCCGAAGAATCCATGGCCAAAATCGGCAAACCCAGCAACAATGAACCCGTCGCCCTCAACCAGGGCTGACCGGTCGGCATCGAGATGACCTCAAAGCCCACCACTCCCCGGGACTCTTACCCTACGGAGACGAGCGCTGCGAAGCCAGCTTCATTTGCGCCGTGCGACCGAGGTAACGCCTGAAAGACACGGCGAGCTGACAGACGTCACAGCAAGGGCTGCGGATGCCCTCATACCTGAGGCCCACCCGGCTCTCACCGCTGCGCAGCCGCGTTCGCGCGCGCTGAGACTATCGCCAGCTTGCTTTGCCGCTCGGGTGGTCGCTGCTCTGGGATTGTGGTTCAGGGTTCGATGTCGTTGAGCACGGCTTTGAGTTGTGCGGTGAAGGCTGGCAGGTCGTCGAGTGCGGTGGCGTGCAGAACTTCGAGGTCGATTGACCAGTAGCCGTGCACGATCCGGTTGCGCAACTGACTGGGGCGTGCCCAGGCAACGTAGGGGTGGGTGGCCTTGAAGTCGGCGGAGAGCTGGGCGGCGGCTTCACCCAGCACGGTGAAGTTCCACAGCAGCGCGTCGCGGCGTTGCCTATCCGCTTCGATGGCCTCAACGTGGAGGCCGGCGACCAGTTGCTGGGCCTGCTCAGCGGCGTCGATCATTTCGCCGAGCAGGACGACTTCACGCTGCGGCATAGAAGGGCTGGGCTTCGGCCAGCACCCGGTCACGCAGACGGGAGTTCAACGCACGCCGGGAGACCAGATCGACCGGCCGGCCAAAGATCGTCGCGAGTTCGTGGTTGAGGTCCTCTATGGCCCATCCAAGGCGCTTGCCTGGGGCCAGGGTGTAGAGCAGGTCGATGTCGCTGTCCGGCCTCGCCGTACCATGCGCCAGCGACCCGAACACGTCGAGACGCACGACGCCGTAGCGCTCGCATACCTCCCGCAAGCGCTCCACATCAACATCCAACGCGAGCACACCCGAAGTCTACGGGAGCAGACCTCACCCGCACTACGCAGCCGCACGCACGACGGCAACCCGGTCTGCTTCAGGTTCCCGGCGCCCCGACGCCATGTAGGCGGCGAGTGGCCGCATGTCGGTCTATTCGGACCCCGCGCCCTGAACAGTCCCACACGCGGAGACCAACGAATCCCGGCTCAGGCTCATCCATGGAACCGATGTTCGCACGCCCAACGCTCATCGGCAGGTCGAGCCGCGCACAACCTCGCCAGTTGAGGATGGGCGCTACTACCGTCCCAGCTCCGCCCGCAGGGCCGCCGGCCAAAGCCTGAGGAACGAGTCCGGTTCGTTCGGCCCGTAGCCGTAGTGCTCAACGAAGGACACCTGCACAGCACTCGTGACGTACTCGTCGCCCTCAGCTAGACATCTATCGATGAAGTCCAGCACCCGGCGAACCTCATCCGTCTTGGCGCCCTCGAACGCCGCGACTCCGAATCTCAGCAAGTCAGGTAAGAGTCCCGGGGAGTGGTGGGCTTTGAGGTCATCTCGATGCCGACCGGTCAGCCCTGGTTGAGGGCGACGGTTCTGTTGCTGGTTGCCGATTTGGCCATGGATTCTTCAAGGTAGCGGCGCTCATCGGTGGCCCATTCGTCGGGGTGTCGGCCAGCGGGCAGACACCGTTGGGAATCGACACGGGGCGCGGCGTTTGATTCTTTGGGGTTGGTGACCATCTGCGCCATCGCGAAGCCGCGAAGGCGAGCACTTGGCTTTGCTTGATCCATCAGGTCACCGATCGGGTAGCGCCGGCAGCGGCGATTGGCTGGCAGCTATGTGCGGAACCCCCTGCTGCGGCGGCGAGCTTGCGATGGCGCACCGCAGTGGCGCCAGACCCAGGCCGCGGCTGGTCGGAGATGACCAGCCACCCAGGCCGCGCTTTCACTGAGAAGCCGCGCCACTCTGCTTCACCCCACCCACCTCGCCCCCTGCCCCACCGCTCCCGCAAGCGCCACGGCCGCTCGATCGGCGGGTGCGACGCACCCTCTCGCCGGCGCAATGCGACACCGACTTATGCCGTGCCGCCCAGGGCAACATCCCCCGCCGATCACCTGCTCGCGGCGACAAATGCTGGAAGAACGACGCTGCGCGTTGGCACCGCCACATGTCGCGGCTGGGGGTGAGCACCGGTCGACCCTGCGTGTGCGGGCGGCGTTCCCGCCCCACACGCTGCTGATCAGGTCCTGCACGCGGACCGGGCCTCCCCGGTCCATCAGCTCGGACAAGGCAACAGCCCGATGAGCTTGGCGGACAGTCCAAGTCAGACACCAGCAGATCAAGAAGTAGCTCGCCGGCCTGATCGTCCAGATGCTCACGGACCATCTCGTCTGCCTCGGGTAGAGCCGACAGCAGATCGTCAACGAAGGTGGCGCTAGAGATCACAAGGCGATCCTCTCACCGGAAGAGACTAGCGCTGAGGGGAGCCAGATCAGGACGTAGCGCGTCCGTCACTCGTGGTCGCCAGCCCGTCCGATTCCCACCTGAGATATACCCACTCCTCCCCTTCGAGAAGCTGCCGGTCGGCGTGCGCGACCGCCTGGAACTCGGTGACGAAGCTCGAAGGAATCTGCGGGAAGTCCGCGATCACGTAGCTCTCAATCAACGACGTCAGTTCACGCTGGAACTCACCAACCTCGCCCTCGTAGAGGAATCGGGCGGAGATCGCCCTGTGACCCGCCGCCGGGTCAGGCAGAGCCAACGCGACGCCGCGAAGATCAAGAGTCACGGCCTCCCACATCGCCCGCTGCATAGAGAGCAGTACGTGGACACGCAGGTCGTTCTCGCCCATGGAGTGATTATCGGGCCGTTCCGCGCGGTGCGCGGCAGATCAGTGCATTGCGAGCGTGACGTTCGGGATGATGAACAGGTGTCATCAAAGCCCGACTGGAACCGGAGCGTTGCTGCTTCTCGACTGGACCCGTACCGGCATCGGGCCGCGACGTTGTCTCGTGACGGCGTCGAAGTCGGCACCCTGTACGTCGAGCCCGACCACCTGACTACCCAGACCGGACATCTGTGGTGGCGCTCCTTCTCGGATCCGCGGGAGTTCGTCAAGCTCTGGATCACGATCGACGGGGACTCGACCGACGCCTGGACCGACGGGCAAGAGCTCGACACCGACCTCGAGAACTGGAGCAGAGGCATCTTCGTGTTCGGCGGCGAGACGTATGCGTGCACTTGGCTCGACAACACTCAGCTCAGTCCGCCGAGCTGAGAGCCGAGCTCGACATCCCGTGATCCACAGAACACCGCGGCAAAGTCGCGTGTCTGCTGGTCGTTTCCGAGGTTGGCCTGGGTGGGGTCAGCCCGGACCGTTCAGGTCTGGGTTGGCTGGCGAGGCGACACCATCGTCACGCTAGCGCTGCGGGTCGTCTTGTGCCTACCCTCGCTGTTATGAGGGGGAGGTCGAAGTTCTGGCTGCTGTCTGCGGCCATGATCGCTGCCGGCGCCGCCCTTGAGGCGGCCGCCGTCGTGCTCTACTGGCGGCCGTGCGAGGGAAGCATGCTGAATGGCAGCATCCTGCGCGGCTATCGGTACGAGTCGGAGTTCACCGCGGCGTGCCTGGCCGCGATGGACCAGGCGACGGTGTTCGGCCTGCCCCAGCCGGGCTCGGGCTGGACAGTGGTGGGTTCGCTGGGCGCCGCGGCCGGGGTCCTCCTGGCCGCCGCCTGGCTGGTGCTGCTGCCTGCCCTGCGGCTGCCGAGGATGGTCATATGGGCCGCCGCGCTGCCCGGACTCCTGGGGATCACCCTGGTCATCCACACCGCCGTGATGTCGTCTGGCCCGGAGTCGGCCGACGACTGGCTCGGCCGAGCACTACCGGCTCTGATCGAGCTCTCCGCGCTGCTCGCCTTGCTCATCATCGCTGCGGCCGGGGTCAGGGGGCTTCTGCTGGTCCGATCCGCACTCGTGGTTCTCGCTGCGACGTCGACTGGCCTGGTCCACCAGATCGCCGAATACATCGCCGCGATGGTCGTCAGCGACGCCAACTGGGATTCCCCGCCGGGCACCGGCTACTTCACCGTCGTGATGTGCCTGCTGGTGGCCATCGCAACGGCCCTGCTCTGGTGGCTCGATAACCGTGCAAACCCGATTCCGTTGGAGTCGCCGGCCACCGCCGCCGCATCGTCAATCACCTAAGCTACGCGCGGAGCAACCCGTCCAACGAGACACCGCCGATCGTCGGCAGTTGCGAGAAGAAGTCAGCGGCGCTGGTAGATGTCTCGGCGGTGGCCGACGGCGACAACGAGGACGAGGACGAGCAGGACGTTGGCCTGAGCCTCGTAGACGATCCGGTAGTCGCCGGTCCGGACTCGCCATTCACCATCGCCGCCGACCAGCTTCTTCGCTCCACTCGGTCGAGGCTCAGTCGCCAGTAACTCGATCGCGGCCTGAACCCGACGCTGCGCCTGCCGGTCGAGCTTGCGCAGTTGGCGGACGGCGGCCGGTGCGACCTCGATGCGGTAGCTCATACCAGGCCGAGGTCGGCCTTGACCTGCTCCCACGGGATTGCCGGCTCACCCTCGTCCATCTCGGTCCGGGCGACACGTGCCGCCTCTAGGTCAGCAAGGTCCTCCGCGGCCGCGATCAGTCGATCGAGGTCCTCGGCATCGATGACCGCCGCCACTCGCTGCCCTCGACGGGTCAGGTAAACCGGGTCATGCCCCACCCGAGCCGCGTCTACGACATCGGCCAGACGGGCTCTCGCGTTGCTCACGGTCATCTCACTAATGCCACCCATCGTAACCGCTCATTTCGCCGAAATGTACATCTCAGCGCTGAGCTGGGCGCAGCCCGAAATTCCCCACTCTCAAGCAAACAGCGCGTTGGGAGGGCGGAGACTCTGCTGGCCTTGTGATACTCCTGTGACACTGTCGACGGTGCCCTTGGAGGTGTCGCGGGGCTCTCAGATGCAAATCACCGCCATTCCCCACGCTCAAAATGCCCCCAGATGTGCTCGTACTCATCCCAGTGTGGCTGTTTCCGCAGGACTTCAGGTCCTCTCTCGGACACTCAGTGAACATGGCTCTGACTACGTAGGATAGTTACTGTTCTCGGAGCCGGGCACAACATCTGCACAACATCTCGTCGGGTATGTGTGGCTGCGCATGACGATGAATCCCGATTCGGGATTCAAGCGAGTATCGTTCGACTCATGAGCACTCAGATCGCAATCCGGCTGCCTGACCACATGGTGTCATTCCTCGACCAGGCGGTGGCTCAGGGCAAGGCCTCGAGCCGTGCCGCGCTTGTTACCTCCGCACTGGAGCGGGAAATGCGTCGACAAGCCGCCGAAACCGACGCCAGCATCCTTCGTGAGCAAGGAGCCGCCGACGACCTGGACGCTCTCGTCGACTGGACCGTGCATCACACCGAGGTCGCCGACTAGCGTGCGCGAGATCTGCCTGGCGCGACTGGACAAGACCCGACCCGTTGTCGTGCTCACCCGCGAGGCTGCTCGAGCGGCCATGACCAAGGTCACCGTCGTGCCCATCACCTCGACCATCAAGGGTCTCAGCAGCGAAGTCGCGGTCGGCCCCAACAACGGACTCGATCAAGCCAGTGTGATCTCGGTCGACAACGTCGTCACGATCCCCGCCGCAGCCCTCGGGCGAACCCTCGGCTACCTGACGTCCGAGCAGAACTCCCTGCTCGCCCGAGCCATCGTCCTCGCCTACGACCTCGACATCCCCCTCACCGACCAGTACTGAACGAACGCCAGTTCCGCGGCCTGAGCTCTCGGTGCGTGCGCGCGGCTAACCCAGCCGGGAACCGATTGCATACTCGATCCAGTCGCCAGGGACGCCGTCTCGGCACGCCTCCTCCGCCGCCTGGCGAGTGGCCCCTGCATCGGCCGGAAGCCGCGCCCCTGCTTGATCTGATCTAGGTCAACGTCAACGTGGACTGTCCCATCGTCACGAGTTCGGTTGTGCTGGGTGATTGGCGGGTCAGGCTGGAGGGGATGCCCGATCGTGGGTTGGTGCCTCTTTCCTGACCCAGGACGCGACAACCAGTAGCGTCCGCGCTGCTCCCAGCAGCCATGGAATCGGGAGCGCGAATCCGAGCCAGAACACGGCCTCAATGGGTATTAGGGCGAGGTTCATCGCTCGGCCGCCTCTGCGTTCTCGCCACATCAGCCAACCGGAGTAGGCGACCAGGGCGGTGACTGCCACGAAGGCCCCGAGGCTTGCGGTGAACCGGTCGGCAGACTGCCGCTGCGACCACGGTCCCGCCATCATGTCGAACAGGCCGAAGAACGAAGGCAGGCGCCCGTGCTGCTGAAAGTACAGCGCGACCGGAACGGTCGCTATCCCGAAGCCGCCGACGTACGCCCAGCTCACCACCGCCGCGGCACGCGAACTCTTCACTGTGGACCCCCTTCTCGCCGACCGCCCGCTCCGGACGGAGCGCCAGGTGGACATCCCGGGCTCCGTCGGCGGTGCAGGCGGTACCCATTCTTCGCCGGGATCGTCCCGGGCGTCACGGGACAACCGTCCCGGTCTGGCGGGATCCTCCTTCGCATCTCGTGCTCCTCGCGGCGTGTTGGGCATCAGTCCGACTATGTCGGGTGAAGCGTGCGGTGGTCGGGGAGTTCCTACCTCGGCGTTGCGGGCAAGAAGGTTGAGGTTTACTTGCTGCCGCACTCCCGGATCGACATGTGGTCCTCGGAGAACGCCGGCACCCTCGATTGGAACTCCGAGTTGGAGATGTGGACTCGCGCCGGACACATCAAGGTGAGGCTTGGCAAGGGGATCGACTGCGCAGACTCGACAATGTGATCGCCCACATGGTGCTCCACGCCCGCTGACAACCACCCATCGGCGCCATTTGCGCGCGTCCGTCAAGCTGCTCGCGTCTTGCGTCAGCTAGGCAGTTCGAGGGCGGCCAGCACGTGCTTCAGATCGGCAGGTGAATGCGGGGACATCATGGAGGGCCGTCATCGCCCCTCGTATCCGTCCGGACCGGCGACGCCTTCAACTTCTTCAACGCAGACGAACAGCCCCCGCTCTTCTTCGCAGTAGGGTTCGTCATCGCCGGAAACGAGTCGCCGGTGACGCAGGAGGTGCTCGGATGATTCGGCGGAAGCTGTCTGCTCTCGCCCTGGCGTTGTCGATCGCGGTACTCACCGCCTGTGGCGGAAACGCGGCCGTGACGAGCAAGGTGGAGCCGGGCTCCTACATGCGTTTGGCGGACACGTCTTTCACGAGCATCGAGGAGTGCGAGGAGCGCAAGCAGCAGGCCGGCGAGGGTGTCCTGTTCAACTGCGCCCAGAGGTTGAGGCTCAACGAAGACGGGACCTTCAGGATCATCGTGACCGACATCGCCGAGGCGGGCACCTGGGTGGTCGAGAACTCGACCCTCATCCTCACCCGCAACGTGGACGGAGCGATCACCAGGATCCCGATCAACGCCGACGGCACGCTCGGCGACGGCTGGACGGTCGATCCGCAAGCCCGCGCCGGCGAGGGCTAGAAACGATGGACGCATCCTGCCGGCCGGTGTGACGGCTAGCTTCCGCTTCACCCGACCGGGTTGCCGTGCTCACGCCACGCCGACGTGCGCCTCGCGGCGGGTGTCGCCGGCTGCCTGCAGGGTGCCGTCCGCGTGCCGTAGTGCGGCGCCGACCCCACCGAAGTACATGTGCGGCTCACCGAACTCGTGACCGTCAAGACCGAGCTCGGCGATGGCTGCCGCGATGCCCGCGTCTGGTTCATGCTCCACCACCACTCCTTGGTCGGTGTGCCGCACGTGCAGCCGGGGATTGGCGATGGCCTCGGCAAGTTCTCGGCCATGCAGGCAACCTTGACCCAGCACGAGCATCAGTGCGGTGGTGATCCGGTCCGCACCGGGGGATCCGATGGCCATCACCCGGCCACCTTCGGTCCGCCCCACAGTGGGGGCCATGTTGGACGCCAAACGTGTTCCCGGCGGCGTCGCATGTAGCCCGAGCCGGTTGAGTTCCACCTCGCCAAGAGCGTTGTTCAGCAGGACCCCCGTGCCGGGAATGCACAGCCCGGCGCAGTATCCGCTGCTCATCGTCACGGCGCAGGCGTTGCCCTCGATGTCGACCGCGGAGATGTGCGCCGTGGAGGACGACCCCCGCAGCGCCGACAGTCCATAGCGCCCCACCGAGTTCAGTAGGCGGAGGCCGTCCGCCTCGAGGTCGCGTGAAAGGTCGTGGGTGGTGAGCCGATACGACAACACCGCTCGTTGGATTTCGATGGCGTCGCGCCAGGTCCAGTCGCCGATCCGGGCCAGCTCGCCCAGCATCACGGCAAGCATCGGGCCGCCCACTGCCGGCGGTGGATTCACGCCGATCCGCCAGCGGCCCACCTTCGCGATGTGCGCCGGGCGGCTCACCGGGCGGTAACGGGCCAGGTCGGACGCCGTGATCAGCCCGTCCCCGTTTGCCATTTCCGAAACCAGAGCCTGCGCCACCGCACCGGTGGTGAACAACTCCGGACCCTCATCGGCGAGCTGGTCGAGCACTGCGGCCAGCAGCGGGTTGCTGGTCATCTCCCCCGGACCGAGCAGCCTGCCATCAGGCCGGGTGACCAGCGCATGCGCCTCGGCATCGGGGGCGAACAGGCTGTCCGCGGTGAAGGCGAGGTAGCGGGCCGTCGCCGCCCCGATCGGGTACTGACGGGCGGCGCGGGCCGCGGGTGCGACCAAGTCGGCCCAAGGCAGCCGGGCGAAGCGGGTCTGCGCCAAACCCAAGGCGGGCACGATGCCAGGGGTGGCCACCGAACCGTGGCCGGCATACATGGTCACCCCACCGCCATAAGAGGTGACCACCCGGCGCAAGCCGTGACCGCGGCGCTCCGGATCGCCCTCCCGACCGGGCATTTCGACATTGCCGTCGATCAGCTCCGGCTCACCACCCGCTGGCCAAACCGCGATGTAGCAGCCTCCGCCCAGGCTGACCATGCCCGGTTCCGTGGCCATCGCCACCATCGCGGCGGCGAGTGCGGCGTCCACGGCGTTGCCGCCGTTCCGGCCGACCAACAGGCCTGCCTCGAGGGCCTGAGCGCCGGTAGCGGCGACCGCGATGATGGGCTTGCTCACAGAGGTCATCTTGGCCCAGTCCGTCCCGGACGGAGAACTCGACCAGCGTGCCGAGCCGACTGCCGCATAAG
Organism: Micropruina sp.; assembly: GCA_016711205.1. Taxonomy (GTDB): domain Bacteria; phylum Actinomycetota; class Actinomycetes; order Propionibacteriales; family Propionibacteriaceae; genus Micropruina. Next base: position 1,675,291 of record JADJTM010000001.1, read on the forward strand.
ACCACGCCCGGGGTCGGCACGGGCGGCGACCGTGAGAGCAAGGCGAGATGCACGCCCAGCAAGCATGGTCGGCGCGCCACGTGGTAGACGTCTCGACCGCGGTTTGCGAGATCCCGGCGTTCGCCGGGATGACGGGACAGGTCAGGTATTCGCGATCCCGGCGTTCGCCGGGATGACGGGGACGGGTCAGGTTTCGAGATCCCGGAGTTCGCCGGGATGACGGGACAGGTCAGGTTTGCGAGATCCCGGCGTTCGCCGGGATGACGGGACAGGTCGGGTTTCGAGATCCCGGCATTCGCCGGGATGACGGGGACGGGTCAGGTTTCGAGATCCCGGCATTCGCCGGATGACGGGGACAGGTCGGGTTTCGAGATCCCGGCATTCGCCGGGATGACGGGACAGGTCAGTCTGCGAGATCCCGGCCGGGATGACGGGGACACGTCAGGTATGCGAGATCCCGGCATTCGCCGGGACGACGGGACAGGCCAGTTTGCGAGATCCCGGAGTTCGCCGGGATGACGGGACGGGTCAGGTTTCGAGATCCCGGCATTCGCCGGGATGACGGGATGGGCCCCCGCAGTCACTGCGAATTCCGGCGATCCGCGTCCGAGCGTCCGCGAAGGCTACTAATGTCCGAATTGTCGACCGAGCGGCCGACCCCGAGTGGGGGAAAAGTGGGGTGACAAGAATGAAGCAGGCCAGCAAGAAGGAACTGCGGGCACGGATCACGGCCTTGATGCCAGAGATCATCGAGGAACTGAAAGAGATGGTGGCCATCCCCTCGGTCGCCTTCCCCGCTTTCCCGAAGGAGCCGGTGCTGGCGATGGCCCAGCGGTGCGTGGACGCGTTCGCCCGCTACGGCGTCAAGGCCGAACTTGCGGAGATCCCGGGCGGCTACCCGGCGGTGTGGGCAGAGATCCCCGGCCCGAAAGGGGCTCCCACCGTCCTGATGTATGGCCACTACGACGTCCAGCCCGCTCCGCCGGAGCAGGGATGGAACACCGACCCCTTCGTGGCGGTCGAGGAAGGCGGCCGGATCTACGGCCGCGGCGCCGCGGACGACAAGAGCGGGATCGTGATGCACCTGGCCACGCTGGCCGCCTTCGACGGCCGTCCGCCGGTGAACGTGACCGTCTGCCTGGAGGGCGAGGAGGAGACGATCAGCCATCTCGAGGCGTACGTCGCCGCCAACCCGGAGCGCTTCCAAGCGGACGCGATGCTGATCGGCGACATGGGCAACCTGGTTGTCGGCGAGCCCGTGCTGTCCACCGGGCTACGGGGCCACGTGAAGGCGATCATCGAGGTGCGGACGCTGACCGACCCCATCCATTCCGGCCTGTTCGGCGGGGCTGCGCCGGATGCGCTGATGGCCCTGATCAAGGCACTGTCGAGGCTCACCGACGACCAGGGCACTTGTGTCGTCCCCGGCATCGCCGCCAATGAATGGGACGGCGCCGAGTTCGCCGAAGAGATGCTGCGAGCCAACGCGGGCGTGGTGGACGGGGCAGAACTGATCGGCTCCGGCTCGATCTCGAGCCGGTTGTGGTCGAAGCCGTCGATCAGCGTGCTCGGCATCGACGCCCCGTCCGTCGCCGAGGGCGCCAACGTGCTCCAGCCGTCCGCCCGGGCACTGGTCGCGATGCGGATCCCGCCCGGCCAGGACCCGGAAGACGCCATGACCAAGCTGACCGGCTTCCTGCGCGAGCAGGTGCCCGGCAGCGCACAGGTGACGATCACCCCGGACAAGAAGTCCCCCGCCTTCGCGCAGGGCACGGACGGGCCCGCGGTCACCCGGATGCGGACAGCCCTGGAGGCCGCCTACGGCAAAGAGGTGAAGACCATCGGCTCGGGCGGTTCGATCCCGCTGCTGGACGAACTACGCAAGGCCTGCCCGAGCGCAGACTTCGTCCTGATCGGAGCCGAAGACATGCAGAAGGCCCGCATCCACGGCCCGAACGAGAGCGTCGATCCGACCGAGATCGAGAACATGGCGCTGGCCCAGGCGCTGCTGCTGCAGATGCTGGCCGCCGGGAAAGAGTGACGCCATGGACACCCTGATTATCATCCTGGAGGCGCTGGTCGTCGTCGGCGGCATCTACATGGGTGTACGCACCGGCGGTATCGGCCTGGGCCTGTGGGGCGCGGTCGGCGTCTTGGTGCTGGTGTTCGTGTTCCGGGTGCAACCCGGCCCGATCCCGTCCGACGCCATCCTGGTGATTCTGGCCGTGATCACCGCCGCATCCGCGATGCAGGCGGCCGGCGGAATCGATTACCTGGTGACGGTCGCCGAGAAGGTGATCCGCGCCCGGCCGTCCGCGGTCAACTTTCTGGCGCCCCTGGTCACCTTGCTGTTCTGCGTCGGCGCCGGCACCGGCAACATCGCCTTCCCCCTGCTGCCGGTGATCTACGAGGTGTCCTACGGTCGCGGGATCCGGCCCGAGCGGGCGCTGTCCACCTCGGTGGCGGCGTCCGGCATCGCGCTGGCGGCAAGCCCGGTGTCCGCGGCGATGGCGGCGTTCATCGGCCTCACCGCCAGTGCGGACAACCCGCTCTCGCTGGGCCAGATCATCCTGATCACGCTGCCGTCCAGCATCGTCGGCGTCATCGTGGCCGCCGCCGTGATGAGCCGGTGGGGCAAAGAACTGGCCGACGACCCGGTCTACCAGGACCGGCTCGCCAAGGGCTTGGTCAAGCCGCCGCACGAAGTGAGCGCCACGACGGCCAAGGACCTGCCGAAGCAGTCCAAGACGGCCGCCCTGGTGTTCATCGGCGGCGTCCTGCTGGTGGTGGTGTTGGGCATGTTCAAGAGCCTGCTGCCGTCGTGGGAGGTGGACGGCAAGACCACGTCCCTGTCGCTGACGATTCTGCTGATCATGGTGATGCTGGTGGTGGCGCTGCTGGTGATGTACGTCGGCAAGATCAAGCCGGCCGACATTCTGGATGCACCGCTGACCAAGTCGGGCCTCACCGCGATCATCGCGCTGCTGGGCATCGCCTGGCTGGCCAACACGTTCATTGCGGCCAACTCCGACACCGTGATCGGGGCGCTGACGGACGTCGCCCAGCACTCGCCGTGGTTCCTCGCGGTGGGCATCTTCCTGGTCGCGGCCATGACCACCAGCCAGTCGGCTTCGGTGAACACCATGATCCCGCTGGGCCTGAGCCTGGCCGTCGGGGTGCCGCAGCTGGCGGCCTACCTGCCGGCGATGGGTGGCGTCTTCACGCTGCCCGCGAACGGCTCGCAGCTGGCCGCGGTCGAGATCGACGAAACCGGATCGACGAAGATCGGCCAGTACGTGGTGAACCACTCGTTCCTGCTGCCCACGGTGATCATGGTCACCGTGGCGGTGGTCGTCGGCATCGGGATCGCCCAACTCGTCGCCTGACCGGTCATTGAGAGAGGTGGCACGCTGGATCATGGCTTCCGGTGACGGCTTGTACGCCCGCATGTTCCAGCGGCACTCTCATCCGTTCAGCGCGTGGTCGAGACTGCTGAGCGCTCCACTGCTGTTGGTGCCGCTGTGGACCAGGCGCTGGTGGCTGTACCTACCCATCGGCGCCTGGTTCGCGGTCAACCCGGTGATGACCCCGCAGGCTCACGACATGTCGTCGTTCGCGACGCAGGCCATGCTGGGCGAGGAGTCCTGGTCCCGAGACCCGACGTCCGAGCCGACCGTGCTGGCCCTGACCAGCGTCGCCAGTGCGTCGCTGGTCGGCGCCATGGTCGCTGCCTATCAGCACAAGAAGGGCGGCGCGATCGCCGGTACCGCGGTCTTCATGGCGCTCACCTTGTGGGAATGGAAATTGTTTGCGGCCCGGTTGGCTCGCGAAACGCGGCGTCCGGGATGAGTTGCACCTGATGGTCAGCGCGGTCGCCCTCGGTGGGCGTTGTGCGCGCCGATCACACCGCCGATCGCCAGGTTCTGGTTGTTATGACCGGCTACCAGACCAGCTGGGCTACCCGGTTTGGGGCGGCCGCCACTTTGTTGTTGATATCAATACCCCTAGTAGGTATTCATATCAACCATAAGTCGGCGGAACCGGAGCGGGCGCGCAGCAGGCCCAGCCATATCCACAAGAAAGTGGCGAGTGGCGCCTGATGCCGCCCGGTGCTCTGCGAGATGGAGCCCGACAGTCCCGCCAGCCGGCCGGATCGGCGAAAACGCCTCAACCTCGCCGAACCACAATCCCAGAGCAGCTCCGCTCCCGGTCGCCGATCGCGATGATGAGCGATCTCGGCGAGACAGGCGCCGGTGCGGCCGGCAACGCTGCTCGAACAGCGCTTATCGCACAGGCGATGAGATTCACCACGAAGCGATGGTTCCTTGTTACAGGGGGCGCAATCGCAGGCTGCAATGTACCCCGCGCAGCGCGATTAATTCACCGCTGTGCGGGGGCCGTCTCGTCAAGCGGGTAGTTTCACGCCCTTGACGTGCGGCGAAGGCGCAGGTAGAACCGCAAGCAGCCCTGCGTCGGGCGGGGCCGAACGGGAGGACTCGTTATGCGCACAGTAGTTGTGGGTCGCACGCTGATGGCACTCGTAGCCGCGGTCGGCCTGGCATCCAGCGGTGGCACGGTGGCCGCCGCACATGGTTGGGGAGCGCGAGCACTGACCTGCACGGGGGGCGAGATCGGCTCGGGCAGATACTCCAGCATCACCGTCGCCGGGGTCTGCTCGGTGGCGAAGGACGCCGTTGTCAAGGTGGCCGGCGACATCACGCTGCGCAAGGGCGCCAGCCTCGACGCCCAGAGTTCGCCATCGACCATCAGAGTGGGCGGGAACGTCGTCGCCCACCGTGGATCGACCCTCGGCCTGGGTTGTCAGCCGCGTGCGGTGACCGGCAACTCCGCGCACCCGTGCGTCGATGCGCAGGGAAACCCGATCGAGGACCCGAGTGTCTTCTCCACCATCACCGTGAAGGGGAACGTCGCCGCATTCGGCGCGTCGGTCGTGCTGATCAACGGCATCGAGGTCGGCAAGAACGTGACCATCCTCGGGGGCGGGTCGCCGGTGATCCCGTGGTCGGTCAAGAACAACACGATCAAGGGCAACCTGTTGGTCAGCAAGGTGACCACCAACTGGTTCGGAGCGCTGTTCAATCAGGTGGGCAAGAACGTGATCCTGACCAACATCACCCTGGTAGAAGACCACCCGGGTGCCGCCATGGCGGTCTACGTCGTACAGAACAAGATCGGCCGCAACCTGTTCTGCAAGGGCCTGTCAGGCGTATCGGGAGGGTTCGTCCCCGGTGCGGTGAACACCGTGGGCGGTAAGGCGCTGGGGCAGTGCGCGGAGCTGGCCGGTTGACCTGATCATGTTGCTGGGCCCCGGCTGGCAGGTGTTGTTGAAGCAAGCCCGTGAGCCGGGGCCGGGCGCGCGGTGAACCCGGGGGTACCGCGCGGATGGCCCGGTGCGCTCGCTTGGCGCAGGCCGAGTCGATGGCGGACGCATCGCTCGCGCTCGCGTCCGTGAGTCGCGTCTGGCTCAGATCTTGGGTCAGCGTGCGCGACGTGCGTCCGGCGGACTGTAGCCGCCAGCCGCCACTGCGTGCAGGGCAGCTTCGTGCAGGGAAGGTTCGTGCGGGGCAGGTTCGGTCAGGGCGGCCTCGAGCAGCCGGACGGCGTGCGCCCGGTAGGTCACCGGGTCGACTTGCACGCCGAGTCCGCGCTGTACCGCGTAGCCGGTGATCAGTGACATCAGCACGCTGGCCAGGGCGTCCGGGTCGGCGTGCGGCGCATGCTCCGCGCACCACACGCCGATGAAACCGACGATCCGGCCCTTGACCAGGCCGCCTTCCTGCAGCAGCAACGCCAACAGCCGGGGGTCCGACTTCGCGCCCGCCCACACCTGCAGAAGCAGTTCCGCGGTGCCCTCGTCCGCGGACACCTGCGCGAAGGCCGCGTCGAACAACTCGGCCGGCGAGAGACCGTCCGAGGTGCCCATGATCATCGTCAACGGCGCGGCCATGACGCTGCGCCCGACCTCGAGAACCAGCCGTTCCTTGCTGCCGAAATGGTGGTAGATCGCCCCTGCCGAGGTGCCCGAGCGGGCGATCACGTCGGCGATGGACGTACCCGCGGCCCCGTTGCGGCGGATCAGCTCGCGAGCCGCACCGAGGATCGCCTCACGTGCAGCGAGTCTCTTCAAGGTTGGGTCCACCTCGCCAGATTAGCCACCGCGGCAGGCGTCGCGGGCTACGTTGGACTACAAACAGAACGATCGTTCTGAATGGAGGCGAGTCATGGACGGCACGGGTGCGCTCGGTCTTGACATCGGCTCGACCACGGTCAAGGCCGTCGTGCTGGACGGCACCAGCGTGCGCTACAGCGCCTACCGCCGACACAACGCGGACGCCCGCGGCGCCCTGCGCGAGTTGCTGCACGACATCGCCGAGAGGTTTCCGCGGGCCACCTTCCGCTGCGCGGTCACCGGCTCGGCCGGTCTCGGTGTGGCGGAGGTGATGGGGGTCGAGTTCATCCAAGAGGTGATCGCCGCCACCGAGGCCATCGAACGGTTCGATCCCCAGGCCGACGTGGTCATCGAGCTCGGCGGCGAGGACGCCAAGATCACGTTTCTGCACCCGGTCGTCGAGCAACGCATGAACGGCACCTGCGCCGGCGGCACCGGCGCGTTCATCGACCAGATGGCGACCCTGTTGCACACCGACGCCGCCGGCCTGGACGCCCTCGCCGCCGAACACCGGCACCTGTACCCGATCGCTTCCCGCTGCGGGGTGTTCGCCAAGTCCGACCTGCAGCCGCTGCTCAACCAGGGCGCCGCGCACACCGACCTGGCGGCGTCCGTCTTCGCCGCGGTCGCCACTCAGACCATCGCCGGGCTGGCCTGCGGTCACCCGATCCGCGGCAACGTGGTCTTTCTCGGCGGCCCGCTGCACTTTCTGCCTCAGCTGCGGGCGGCCTACGAACGCGCCCTCGCGGCGCAGGTGCAGTCGTTCACGACGCCCGAGAACGCGCACCTGTACGTCGCCATCGGGGCCGCACTGCTGGCGGGCATGAAGCCCAACCATCAACCCGGGCCCGTCCCGGTACCTCCGAGCGCGGGTGTTCGCGTCGAGGACCTGGTCGTGCGCCTGCGCGAACGCACGCTGATTCCGCTGAACAGTGCGCGGCTGCGTCCACTGTTCGCCGACGACGCCGAGCGCGCCGAGTTCGGTGCCCGGCACCGCGCGACAACGATACCCAGGGGCGAACTCGCCCAGGCCCACGGGCCGGTGTTTCTCGGCATCGACGCCGGCTCGACCACCGTGAAGGCCGTGCTGCTCACCCGGGCCGGCGAGATCGTCTTCGACCACTACCAGGGCAGCAACGACCCGGTGCACGTCGCGCTCGGCATTCTGCGCCGGGTACGCACCGAACTGCCCGCCGACGCCTACCTCGCCCGCGCCTGCGTGACCGGCTACGGCGAAGGGCTGGTCCGGGCGGCGCTGCGGCTGGACGACGGCGAGATCGAGACCATGGCCCACTACCGGGCGGCCCGGCGGATCGCGCCGGGCGTCACCAGCGTGATCGACATCGGCGGCCAGGACATGAAGTACCTGCGGGTCCGCAATGCCGCGGTCGACTCGATTGCGGTCAACGAGGCGTGCTCGTCGGGCTGTGGCTCGTTTCTGCAGACCTTCGCCGCCTCGATGGACACCGACGTGCAGGCGTTCGCCGGCACCGCGTGCGCGTCCGAGGCTCCGGTCGACCTCGGCACCCGCTGCACGGTCTTCATGAACTCGTCGGTCAAGCAGGCCCAGCGCGAGGGCGCCAGCCAGGGCGACATCGCCGCCGGGCTGTCGTACTCGGTCGTTCGCAACGCGCTCTACAAGGTGATCAAGCTCAAGGACGCCTCGCAGCTGGGCGAGAAGGTGGTCGTGCAGGGCGGCACGTTTCTCAACGACGCGGTGCTGCGCGCCTTCGAGCTGCTGACCGGCACCGAGGTGGTCCGTCCCGACATCGCGGGTTTGATGGGCGCGTACGGCGCCGCGCTCACCGCCCAGCGCAACTGGGAAGGGGCCTTGGACGGTGACAGCCCCGCGGACCACGACAGCGAGGCGGACTGTCGCGACGGCGCTGCGGACGGCCACCAGGGCGGGGCCTGGTCGACCGGCGAGCGCTCGTCCGCCCTCACCCTGCCCGAGCTGGACGGCTTCGAGGTCGCCACCAGACTCGACACCTGCCGGTTGTGCCAGAACCACTGCCAGTTGACCATCTCGACCTTCGGCGACGGCGGACGGCACGTGTCGGGCAACCGCTGCGAGCGCGGCGCGAGCACCGAAAAGGTGCCGCCGAAGTCGGAGCTGCCGAACCTGTTCGACTACAAGTACAAGCGCCTGTTCGGCTACCGCCGGCTGACCGCCGACAAGGCGTTCCGCGGCCCGATCGGCATTCCGCGCGTGCTGAACATGTACGAGAACTTTCCGCTCTGGTTCACCATTTTGACCACGCTCGGCTTCCGGGTGACGATCTCGGGACGCTCCAGCCACGAGGTGTTCGAAAGCGGCATGGAGTCGATTCCGTCCGAGAACGTCTGCTACCCGGCCAAGCTGGCCCACGGCCACCTCGAACACCTGCTCGACAAGGGCATTCGCACGATCTTCTACCCGTGCGTGCCGCTGGAGGCCAAAGAGGTCGAGGGCGCCGACAACCACTTCAACTGCCCGGTCGTCGCCTTCTACCCCCAGGTGATCGAGAAGAACCTGTCCCGGCTGCAGGAGGCCGGCGTCACCTATCTCGCGCCGATGCTGAACCTCAACGATCCGGCCAAACTGGCACAGCGCCTGGTCGAGGTCTTCTCCGAGTGGAACGTCACCCTGGCCGAAGCGCAGGCGGCCGTCGACGCCGGGTACGCCGAGGACGCCAAGGTCAAGGCCGACATTCGAGCGGAGGGCCGCCGGGCACTCGACTACATGGCCGCGCACGGCATCAAGGGCATCGTGCTCGCCGGACGGCCGTACCACGTCGATCCCGAGGTGAACCACGGCATTCCCAGCCTGATCAACGGCCTGGGCATGGCGGTGCTCACCGAGGACGCCATCGTGGACGCCCGCGAACCGGTGTTGGCCCGTCCGATCCGGGTGCGCGACCAGTGGGCCTACCACACCCGGCTGTACGAGGCCGCGGCGACGGTGGCGCGGCAGCCCGACCTGCATCTGGTGCAACTCAACTCGTTCGGCTGCGGCGTGGACGCGATCACCACCGATCAGGTGCAGGAGATCCTCGAGCAGGCCGACGACGCGTACACGCTGCTGAAGATCGATGAGGTCTCGAACCTGGGTGCGGCGACGATCCGGTTGCGTTCGATGAAGGCCGCGGCGGCCGAGCGGCGGGGGTCGGCGACGGTCAGCACGTTCGGGCCGCTCGGCGAACGCCGGCTGTTCGACGAGAACGCCCGCGACACCCACACCGTCTACGCGCCGCAGATGGCCCCGATCCACTTCAGGCTGATCATTCCGGTGTTCCGCAAGCTCGGCCTCAACGTGAAACTGCTGGAGGACGCGTCCGCCGACGACATCGAGGTGGGCCTCAAGTACGTCAACAACGACGCCTGCTTTCCGGCGATCATGGTGGTGGGCCAGCTGGTCAACAAGATCCGCTCCGGCCAGGCCGACCCCGACCGCACCACGGTGGCGATCACCCAGACCGGCGGCATGTGCCGGGCCACCAACTACGTCAGCCTGCTGCGCAAGGCGCTCGCCGACGCGGGCTACCCCCAGGTGCCGGTGCTCGCGATCAGCGTGCAGGGCCTGGAGGCCAACCCCGGCTTCAAGATCACCCCGGCGATGATGGTGCCGGCGATCCAGGCGCTGGTGCTGGGCGACCTGCTGCAGACGGTGCTGCTGCGGGTACGTCCCTACGAGGCGGAACCGGGGTCGGCCAAGCGGCTCTACGAGCGCTGGGACGCGGTCTGCCGGGAGTTTCTGCAATTCAGCGGCTACTCCCGCACGCTGGGCCGCAGCATCGGCTACACCCGGCTGATCAAGCAGATCGTCCGCGACTTCGACGCGCTGCCGTTGCGGGACATTCCGCGCAAGCCGCGGGTCGGCATCGTCGGCGAGATCCTGGTGAAGTTCCACCCCGACGCCAACAACCACGTGGTGGACGTCGTCGAGGCCGAGGACTGCGAGGCCGTACTGCCCGGCATTCTGCAGTTCTTCCTGATGCCGCTGTACTCTTCGCAGTTCCAGTGGGAGACCCTGGGCATCGGCCCCCGCTCGCACCACGTGAAGCGGCTGGCCATGTGGCTGATCGAGAAGTTCCAGCAGCCCGCGGCGTCCGCGCTGCGCCGCTCCGGCACGTTCGACGTGCCGCCGACGATGGCCGAGCTGGCCGCCAAGGCCGACGGCATCATCTCCCTCGGCACCCGGGCCGGCGAGAGCTGGCTGCTCACCGCCGAGATGGTCGAACTGATCGAGGCCGGCGCGCCGAACATCATCTGCGCCCAGCCGTTCGCCTGCCTGCCCAACCACGTGGTAGGCAAGGGCATGTTCGCCGAGCTGCGGCGGCGTCACCCCGAGGCGAACGTGGTCAGCGTCGACTACGACCCGGGCGCCTCGCAGACCAACCAGCTGAACCGGATCAAGCTGATGGTGGCGACCGCGCACAAGCGTCACGCTGCGGGCGGCGTGGCCGATGCCGCTGAGGGTGGGTTCGTACTGACGGAGCCGCCGGCCGCCGCGGAGGCCGGACGACGCCCCGTCCGCGAGCTGTCGATCACGCCGATCTCGCCGGTCGACACCTGGGACGAGGTTGCGTCCGGACGACGCTGAGCTTGCCCACTGCCGGTTTGACGCGCGCGCTCAGCGAGGCGCTCCGAGTGCCCGCGCTGTGCTAGCCCGCGGACTGCTCGCCCGCGGACGTGCGGTCCGTCGGCCGGTCAACCGTCCAACCGGGCGAAACCGAGGGTGTGCACCACGAGTTCGGCGGCGTCGTCGCACTCGTCCAGGTCGACCCGGGCCGTGATCGACCAGTCCCGGTTGCCCTCGGGGTCGTCGATGATCTGGCGCACCTGCCACGTGCGGCCCTGCTCGGTGACCACCAGCAGGCTGGGCCCGCGGGCGTCCGCGGCGGTGTTGATGCGGACGTGCTCGTCCCAGTACTGCCCCAGCGCCTCGTCCCAGTACCGGCGGCCCAGCGGCGAACCCGGTTCGAGGGCGGCCAGTGCGTCCACGTCGTCGGCCGCCGCCAGCTCGACCCGGCGGAACAGCGCGTTGCGCACCAGCACCCGAAACGCCCGGACGTTGCTGGTGAGCGTTCTGCTGATCGGCCGGACCTCGCCGGGCTCGGCCGGCACCCCGCCCGCGGACAGCCCGGCCAGCGACTCCCACTCGTCCAGCAGCGACGAGTCGACCATGCGGGTGAGCGCGCCGAGCCACTCGATCAGGTCCTCGAGATCCTCGGTGCGCAGGCTCTCCGGCACGGTCTGGCGCAGCGCGCGATAAGCGTCCGAGAGGTAGCGCAACAGCAGCCCTTCGCTGCGTTGCAGCTTGTAGAAGGCCACATACTCGCCGAAGGTCATGGCTCGCTCATAGAGATCGCGGACCACCGACTTGGGTCGCACCGGCGTCTCCGCCAGCCACGGGTGCAGGGGCAGTTCGCGCAGCAGGACGGCGTCGAGCAACTCTGCGAGCGGACGCGGCCAGGTCACCTCGTCCAGAATCTCTTGGCGCTCCTCGTAGTCGTAGCCGTCGGCCTTGAGCTCCGCGACGGCCTCGCCGCGCGCCTTGAACTGCTGGGCTAGCAGGATCACCGTCGTATCGTCCAGGGTGGCCTCGATCACGCTCACCACGTCGAGCGGGTGGGTCGCGGCGTCCGGGTCGAGTTCGATCATCACCGCGAGGGCGAACGCGCTCAGCGGCTGGTTCAGGGCGAAGTTGTGCTGCAGGTCGACGGCCAGCGCGTAGCGGCGTCCGCCCGCGGTCGGTTCGGGCAGCCGCACCACCACGCCGGCCCGCAGCAGGGAGCGTCCCATCGCGGCCGCCCGGCGCAGCATGCGTTGCCGGGTGGGTCGATCGCCGGTGCACGAGTCGATCAGCGCGGCCAGCGCCGCACCGGTGTCCTCGTCGCGCTGCAGCAGGTTGAGCAGCATGGCGTGGGTGATCCGCATCCGGGCGTGCAACTGCTCGGGAGATGAGTCGATCAGCCGGGTGAACGTGGCCTCGGTGTAGTTGACGACACCCTCGGGCGGCTTCTTGCGCCGCACCGACTTGAGCTTCTTGGGGTCGTCGGCGAACCTGGCCAGCACCCGGGTGTTCTCGACCTCGTGGTCGGGGGCCTGGGCGACCACGTAGCCGACGCTGTCGTAACCCGGACGCCCCGCGCGTCCGGAGATCTGGTGGAACTCGCGGCTGCGCAGCACCCGGGAGCGGCGTCCGTCGAACTTGGCGAGCGCCGCGAACAGCACGGTACGGATGGGCACGTTGATGCCGACGCCCAGGGTGTCGGTGCCGCAGATCACGGTCAGCAGGCCGCGTTGCGCGAGGGTTTCGACCAGCCGACGGTAGCGGGGCAACATGCCGGCGTGATGCACGGCGATGCCGGCGTGCAGCAGCGTGGAGAGGGTCTTGCCGAAGCCCCCGGAGAAGTGGAATCCGCGCAGCGCCGCCTGCAACTCGGCGCGGTGGCTGCGGTCGACGATGCCGGACGAGATCAGCGCCTGGGCTCGATCGACGGCGCCGGATTGGGTGGGGTGAACGACGTAGACCGGGGCCTGATGGGTGTCGATGAGTTGCTGAATGGTCTCGTGCACCGGGGTGGCGGCCCACGAGAACACCAGCGGCACCGGACGGACGGCGCCACCCACGATGCTGACCCCGCGCGTGGTGCTGCGTTCGAGGCCGGCCGCGATCTCACTCATGTCGCCGAGGGTGGCCGACATCAACACGAACTGCGCCTGCGGCAACTCGACCAGGGCCACCTGCCACGCCCACCCGCGATCGCGGTCGGCGAGAAAGTGGAACTCGTCCATGATCACCTGGTCGATCCGCGCCGCACGTCCCTCACGCAGGGCGATGTTGGCGAGGATCTCGGCGGTGCAGCAGATGATCGGGGCGTCCGGGTTCACCGCGGCGTCCCCGGTCACCATGCCCACCCGTTCGGCGCCGAAGATCGCGCACAGCGCGAAGAACTTCTCGCTGACCAGCGCCTTGATCGGCGCCGAGTAGTAGCTGCGGCCGCCACCGGCAATGCACGCGAAGTGGGCCGCGGTGGCGATCAGCGACTTGCCCGAGCCGGTCGGCGTGGTGACGATCACGTTGTCGCCGGTGAGCAGGTCGATGATCGCCTCGTCCTGATGCGGGTACAGGACGATGCCGTCCGCCGCAGCCCGATCGACGAACGCGGCGTACAGGGCGTCCGGATCGAGGGCGTCCGGATCGCCGGTGGTCATGCCGGGGGCGTCGGAGTAGGGCCGGGCCAGGTCGCGCGCATCGGACGTCAGCAGGTCGTCGAGTTTCATCGCCCCCATCGTCCCATCAAGCTCGGGGCACCGACGCCGACGGTCGCGCGCACCGCGAGGGCTGGTGGCGCGCCTGCGACCTCTGCACGCAGCGTTCGCACCCATTGAGCGCGCAGACAGGATCCCGGCCTTTGCCCGGGATGACGGGAAGGCGTTCGCCGGGCGCCGGTGAAATCCCCACGTCCGCCCTCGATGACGAAGGCCCGGGGCGTCAGAAGACCCAGAAGGCGGCGATCAGCATCGGCGTCAACCCGGCCAGCACCAGCGGGTTCCACGGCCTTCTTCGGTTCAGCACCAGCACCGTGGCGGCGCCCACCAGCCCGATCACACCGGTCATCACCCACAGCCCGATCACCGAATCCCGGGGCAGGTCGGACGCTCCCCGCGCGGCCACGTAGAAGGCGAGCACCCCGGCGACCATGCCGACCACGCCGCCGACCAGGATCGACACCAGCAACCGTTGCACCAGATCGAGGCTGCGGCCCTCGCCCGCGCTGTCGGGCTGCATCTCGTCGTTCATGTCGCTGGGCACGTGCCTCAACCTACTCGGCCGCGTGCTCCTGGTTGGCCTTCGCGATCAGCGCCTCGATGTCGTCAAACGTGACCGACACCCCGGGAAAGCCGGCCAGCCGTCCGATCGGGAAGGACGCCATCATCTTCATCATCGCCTCGTCGTTGGCCATCATCGAGGCGCCCGCGGCGTCCATGCCGATGCCGCCGCCGAACACTGCGGTCATGGCCTGGCGCACCACCGGGCCGGCGACCGGGTCGGCGAGCAGGTCGGTCACCGACGACTCCATGGTCAACGGGCGCACCACGGGGTCACCGTCGATCGTCACCGCCACGGAGGCGCGCAGGTCGCGGCTGGACGCCCCCACCTCGAACAGGTACTCGCCGCCCTCGACGATCCAGCGGTCGACGCGCAGATCCCAGTAGGCCAGATCCTTGCGGCGCACGGTGAGCGAGACCCGGCGGGTCTCCCCCGCTTCGAGCGCGACGGACGCGAACGCCTTCAATTCCCGCGGCGCCCGCTGCACCATGGACGCCGCCAGCGAGCTGTACACCTGCACGATCTCGCGGCCGGCCACCGCGCCGGTGTTGGTCACGTCCAGCTCGATCTGCAGGTCGCCGTCGGGGGTCGGCGACGCGGACGCCGCGCCGTAGCCGAACGTGGTGTACGAGAGGCCGTGCCCGAACGGGTAGGCGACCTCGAGACCGCGCGCGTCGTAGCCGCGGTAGCCGACCAGCAGCCCCTCGCCGTAGCGGACGTGCCCGAACTCGCCGGGGAAGCTGCCGTAGCTGGGGCTGTCGGCCAGTCGCAGCGGAATGGTCTCGGTGAGTTTGGCGGACGGGTTCACCACCCCGCACAGCACGTCCGCCGTGGCGCCGCCGCCGGCCTGGCCGAGCAGCCAGCCCTCGACGATCGCCGGCACCCGATCGCGGAACGGCAGCGCGACCGCTCCCCCGTTGCTGAGCACCACCACGGTGGCCGGGTTGGCGGCGAGCACCGCGTCCAGCAGGGCGAGCTGAGCGGGCGGCAGGTCGATGTGCTCACGGTCGTAGCCTTCGGACTCTTCGCTGGCCGGCAACCCGAGGAACACCACGGCCACTTCGGCGGCCTGCGCAGTGGCGACCGCCTCGGCGGTGAGTGCTGCGGGGTCGCCGGAGCCGTCCAGGGTGAAGCCGGCGGCGTAGCTGACCTCGCCCGCGCTGAGGGCGCGCAGTTCGGTCAGGGCCGTGTCGAGGCGGGTCGGGTTGATCAGGGACGAGCCGGCGCCCTGGTAGCGCGGCTGTTCGGCGAAGGCGCCGATCACGGCCACCCGGGCCGCCCGCGCCAGCGGGAGCACGCCGTCGTTCTTCAGCAGCACGATCGAGCGGCCGGCCACCTCGCGGGCCAGCGCGTGGTGGGCCTCGACGTCCATGCCCTCGGCGACGGGACGAGCCTGCGCCTTGCGCAGCAGATCGAGCACGCGCTCGACGGCCAGGTCGAGCGCGGCCTCGTCCAGGCGTCCGTCACGGACGGCCGCGACCAGTTGGGCGTCGGTGCGTCCGGCGCTGGCGGGCATCTCGAGATCGAGCCCGGCCGGCAGCCCGGCGACCCGGTCGCTGACGGCACCCCAGTCGCTGACCACCAGGCCCTCGAAACCCCACTCGCCGCGGAGCAGGTCGGTGAGCAGCCAGCGGTCCTCCGAGGCGTAGGTGCCGTTGATGCGGTTGTAGGAGCACATCACGGTCCAGGGCTGCGCTTCCGTGACGGCGCGCTCGAAGCCGCGCAGGTAGATCTCGCGCAACGGACGGGGGTCGATGTCGCTGCTGGCCCGCATGCGGTCGAACTCCTGATTGTTGGCGGCGAAGTGCTTCAGCGACGCACCGACGCCCTGGGACTGGATGCCCCGGATCAGGCCCGCGCCCAGCACGCCCGAGACGATCGGGTCCTCGGAGAAGTACTCGAAGTTGCGGCCGCACAAGGGGGAACGCTTGATGTTGATGCCGGGGCCCAGAATCACCGCGACGTCGTTGACCGCCGATTCGACACCGAGCGCCACCCCGACGCGCTCGGCCAGCTCGGGGTCGAACGACGAGCCCAGCGCAACCGCGGGCGGAAAGCAGGTGGCGGGCACGCTGTCGGCCAGCCCGAGGTGATCGCTGCCGCCCGACTGCTTGCGCAACCCGTGCGGACCGTCCGTCATCATCACCGAGGGCACCCCGAGGCGCTCGACGGCCTTGGTGGTCCAGAAGTCGGCGCCGCTTGTCAGCCCGGCCTTCTCTTCGAGGGTGAGGTCGGCGACGGAGACGTCCGAGGCGGCTGGCTGGTTGTTGGTGCTGGTCATCGGCTTCTCTCTGCGGCGGCGCGGAGTGAACGAGCGATCCGAGGGTGTCCGCATCGTCGCGGTGTGACAGGGAGTCGCCGTTCACATACAGTTACTTACGCGCTTAAGTTATCAATGCCGGGAGGCCCCCGGCAATCATGCCCGGCCGCCGACTTTTGCGCTCGCCTAACTATTTGGGGCTCGCCAAGCTCCGCGAGCCCCAAATAGTTAGGCGAGCGCCAGGGGGGTGGCTGGACGGACGGGAGGGGACGCCATGGCTCGGACGCGCCCGACCGCCGCCGATGTCGCGCGCCGCAGCGGGGTATCCACCGCCACCGTCAGCTACGTGCTGAACCGCACCACCGGGCAGACGATCTCGCCCGAGACCCGCGCCAAGGTGCTGCGGGCAGCGGACGACCTGGGCTACGTGCAGCACGCGGCCGCGCAGGCGCTGGCCCGCGGAGCGTCCCGGATCGTGTTGATCGACCGGTCGGGCATCCCGCGCGGCGACCTGGCCGAGGGCGCCGCCGGACGGCTCTCGGCGGTCGTTCGGCGACACGGTTACACGCCCCTGCTCACGCCGTACGGTCCCGGTGACGAAACCCAGACCCTGATCGACCTCGCGCGCGCCATCGCCCCGCACGCGGTGATCACCGTGGCACCCCTCGACCCAGGCGAGCGCGCCGAACTGAGTGCGGCCGGCGTCCAGGCCTTCGGCACGCTGTTCGCGGGTGCCCCGCCATTGCGCGACCTGATCGCCGGGGCGGCCGCGGCTCAGGTCGAGTTTCTGGCGGCGCAGGGCCACCGCGGCGTGCTGTACGTGCCGGCCACCGAGCCCGCACTGGCGGACCTTGCCGCGCATCGCGGTGCTGCCGTCGCCGCAGCAGCTGGACGCCTCGGCCTGGCTCACCGTGCCCTGAACCCGCGCGCGATCGACGGCTCGCTCGATCGGCTGGCCGATGCGCTGGCCGACGCGCTGTCCGGTGCGCTGGCCGACGCAATGGGCGAAGCCGTGCTGACCTCCATCGCGGGCTACAACGACGAGGTCGCCATGCGGGTGCTCGCCGCGCTGCGCCGGCGTGACCTGTCCGTTCCCGAACAGGTGGCCGTGATCGGCGTCGACGACCTGCCGCTCGCCGAGCTGACGCAGCCCGCGCTGACCACCGTCCGCTATCTGCTGGACGACCCCGCTCCGGCCGGCGACGAGCTCGGCTGGCTGACCAGCCCGGCGGCCGAGCCGGAAGAACCCCCCACCACGCAGAGCCGGCCACCCACCGTCCATTACCGCATCGTCCAAAGGCAATCCGCATGACCCAATCAAGCGTCACCCCCGCCATCGCCCGCGCGCGCACCGGCACCCTGCTGGTGTTCGCCGCCAACGGATTCGCCTTCGCCAGCTGGATGTCGCGGGTGCCGGACGTCAAGCAGTTGCTCGGCCTGACCCCCAGCATGCTGGCCGTGCTGCTGCTCTCGGTGTCGGTCGGAGCGCTGGTCGGCCTGCCCGCCGCCGGACGGATCGCGCACCGGTTCAGCGCCGTGTTCACCGTGCGGTTCGGCATCGCCCTGATGACGCCGGGCGTGGTACTGGCCGCCGCCGCCGTCCAGGCTCAACTGCCGATGTACTGGGCGATGCCCGGCCTGTTTCTGGCCGGGCTGGGCAGCGGCGTCTGGGACGTCGCCCAGAACCTGGAGGGCAGCATCGTCGAGCGCGGGCTCGAGCGGGCGATCATGCCGTGGTTCCATGCCGCGTTCAGCGGCGGAACGGTGCTCGCCGCGCTGATCGGCGCCGGCCTGACCTGGCTCGGGGTTCCG
Source organism: Micropruina sp. (assembly GCA_016711205.1). GTDB lineage: Bacteria > Actinomycetota > Actinomycetes > Propionibacteriales > Propionibacteriaceae > Micropruina. The sequence continues at coordinate 1,693,372 of JADJTM010000001.1, forward strand.
GTGCTGACCCATCTGACCGCCACCGCAGCGCTCACCGCAGCGCTCGCGTGGTGGGGAACCATGCAGTTCCTGCCGGCCCTCGGCGGCGGCGACGAACCGGCGGCCGCCACCCCGTCCGAACCTCTACGATCGGCCTGGACGGAGCCCCGCACCCTGCTGATCGGCCTGATGGTGACCGCGGCGGCGTTCGCCGAGGGCACGGCCAACGACTGGATAGCCGTCGCCTTCGTGGACGGCCACCAGCTCGACAACGCGCTGGGGGTGGTCGCGCTGGCCGTGTTCCTGAGCTTCATGACGGCCGGACGCATTCTGGGCACCGGCCTGCTCGATCGCTACGGACGGGTCACCGTGCTGCGCATCCTGTTCGCCGCCGCCATCATCGGATGCCTGCTGGTGGTGTTCGGCCCCACCTGGCTCGCCTTCGTCGGCTGTGCGATCTGGGGCCTGGGCGCCAGCCTCGGTTTTCCGGTCGGCATGTCGGCGGCGGCGGACGATCCGGCGCGGGCGCCGCTGCGGCTGAGCGTGGTGTCGACGATCGGCTACACGGCCTTTCTCGCCGGACCTCCGCTGCTGGGCCTGCTGGGTGACCACTTCGGGGTGCTGCGGGCACTGCTGGTGGTCGGAGCGGTCTCGGTGCTGGCGATGCTGGTGGTTCCGGCGGCCAGGCCGCTGGAACCCGCCCCGGTTGCCGATCCCACCCCCGAGCCCACCGGCCAGGACGCTGCCGCCTGAGCGTGCCGAAGCCCTCCGCGTGAGCGTGCGCGTGGGGCGTGGCCGCTCAGGGCCGACGCCGACTCAGGGCTAGCCTGGGTGCTCCCAGAATCGGAGGACCAAGCCAGCGATGTTCGGACTGCCTGTCGGCGTGATGCTGCTGCTGGTCGGCCTGGTGGTGAGCTATCGCTCCGATCCGCGCACGTTCCGTACCGGTCTGTATCTGCTCGCCGTGATCACCTGGGGCCTGCTGACGCTGGTCGGCCTGGCGATCAGCCTGGCGGAGCGTCGGTTCGACGACACCATCGCCGCCGTGGTGCTGCTCGTGCTGCTCGGCCTGCTGTTGGTCACGGTGCTGACGCTGGCGGCCTTTCTGATCACCACGGGCGTCACCCTGGTGCGTCGCGAGGGTTTCGCGGTGTCGCGCCTGCTGTCGATCGGGCTCGGTGTCGGCATGATCGGCTACGTCGCCCTGTGGGGTCTGGTGCTGGCTCGCAACGACCTGTCGCTGGCACTGTTTCTGCTGGCCGTGGGCGTTCCGCTGGGTTACCTGGGGTTCGGGTTCGTCGCGTTTCTGCTCTACGGCACGCTGTATCCGGCCATCATGGCGCGGCACGGGGGTCCGGTCGCCGCGGTCGTGGTGCTGGGCTCCGGGCTGCTGGACGGACGGGTGCCGCCGCTGCTCGCCTCGCGGCTGGACCGGGGCCGCGAACTGTACCGACGGTTCCCGTCCGAGAAGCCGTTGTTGGTCACCTCCGGCGGCCAGGGCGACGATGAGCCGATCGCCGAGGGTGAGGCCATGGCGGCCTACCTGATCGACCAGGGCGTGCCGTCGGATCGAGTGCTGGTCGAAGCCCGGTCACGCAACACCGAACAGAACCTGCGCTTCAGCGCGGCGTTGCTGGCCGAGCGCGGCGTCAGCGGACCGGTCGGGGTGGTGACCAACAACTTTCACGCCTTCCGCGCGGCGATGCTGATGCGCCGGCTGGGCATCGCCGGGTACAGCATCGGCTCGTCCACCGCCCGCTATTACTGGCCGACCGCGGTGATCCGCGAGTTCGTGGCGGTGCTGCGCGACCACCGCCGGCTGAACGCCGTACTACTCGGGCTGTGCTGCCTGCCGCTGGTGGTCTGGTTGCTGGGTGCGGTCGCCGGCCTCGTGCGCTGACCCCGACCAGACACCGATCCGCGCATTGCCCCACTGGTTTCAGCGCAGGAGGCGCAGCAGCTCGGCCTCGTCGTTCGGGCTCAATCCCGAGCGACGCGGACGATCGATGCCCAGCTCTCGCTCGAACAGCAGCGTCCGCGCGATCGTCTGCTCGATCGGACTCAGGCCGCCGCCGGCCGCGCGATAGGCGGCGTTGCTGCGCCGCGCGAACCCTGCCGCTGCGGCCGGCAACCACAGCGGCAGGGACCGCTCCCCCATCCAGAACCGGACGTCGTGCCCGACCAGCCAGTCGTCCGTCGCAGGCATCAGCCGGCCGGAGAACCCGGTGGCCGCCGCGATCAGGTCCAGCAGGTCGGCGAACGGCACGGGATCGCCCACCGCGTTGATCACGCCGCCGACCCGGTGCCGACCGGCGTGCACGACGAAGGCCGCAAGGTCGTCCACGTCGATGATCTGGACGTACCGCCCCTCGGTGACCGGGACGAGCACCTGCCCGCCGTGCAGCAATCTGGCCGGCCAGTAGCCGAATCGATCGCTCGGGTCGCCCGGCCCCGCGATCAGGCCCGGACGGACGATCAGCAGCCGCTCACCCAGCGCCCCGGCGCTCGCCTGCTCGGCCGCGACCTTCGCCTGCGCGTACTCGTCGGGTTCAACGGGCGGCACCAGCGCTGCGGCCTCGTCGGCACCCACCTCGTCGTTGCGCGCATACACGGAGACGGACGAGATCAGCGTCCAGTGCGCGGCCCGATCGCGCAGCGCCGCCAGCGCCGAGCCGACGACGTCGCGGGCGTAGGCGAGTTCGACCACCTCGTCCCAGTCGCCCGACGCGTCGGCGTAGGCGTCCGGACGGGTCCGGTCGGCGCGAATCAGTCGGGCGCCGGCCGGCACCAGCGCGGTGGGCTCGCGGGCCAGGCAGGTGACGTCGTCGCCGGCAGCGACCAGCAGCGCCGCGATCCGCGCGCCCAGCCACCGGTTGCCACCCAGGACCAACACCCGTCGCATCGTGCGATTCAACCACTTCCGGCTGCGACGATCTCCAGTGGTACGGCTGCCCACCGGGTGAGACACCACTAGGGTCGAGCTCGTGCAGGGTGCAGCGGGTTGGGTCGCATGAGCGGCGCGTTGATCGCTGGCACCAGTTCGGACGCCGGCAAGTCGCTCATCACCGCCGGCCTGTGCCGAGTGCTGGCCCGCCGGGGCGTCCGGGTGGCGCCGTTCAAGGCGCAGAACATGTCGAACAACTCGATGGTGTGCGCCGACGGCTCCGAGATCGGCCGCGCCCAGTACCTGCAGGCGATCGCCGCCGGCGTCGAGCCGACCTCGGCGATGAACCCGGTGCTGCTCAAGCCGGGCACGGACCGGCGCTCGTTCATCGTGCTCCGCGGCGAGCCGGCCGGCACGCTGGAGGCCGGTGAGTACGCGACCGGACGCACCCGGCTCGCGTCCGCGGCCTTCGACGCCTACGCCGAGGTGGCCGCCCGCTTCGACCTGGTGCTGTGCGAAGGGGCCGGTTCGCCCGCCGAAATCAACCTGCGCGCCGGCGACTACGTGAACTTCGGGTTGGCGCAGCGCTTCGGGTTGCCGGTGGTGCTCTGCGGCGACATCGACCGGGGTGGCGTGCTGGCGTCCATCTTCGGGCATTGGGCGATCGTGGACGAGGCCGACCGGGCACTGCTGGCCGGCTACCTGATCAACAAGTTCCGCGGCGACCCGTCGGTGCTCGAACCGGGTTTGGACGAGCTCACCGAGCGCACCGGTCTGCCCTGCTTCGGCGTGGTGCCCTGGCTGAACGACGTCTGGCTCGACGGCGAGGACGCCCTGGCCTTCGCCAAGTGGCCGCGCATTCCCGGGCATGACGGCACGCTGCGGGTGGCGGTGGTGCGCTTTCCGCGGATCAGCAACGCCACCGATCTGGACGCCCTGGCCGCGGAGCCCGGCGTCGACGTGTTCGCCACCGCCCATCCCGCCGACCTGATCGACGCCGACCTGGTGGTGCTGCCCGGCAGCCGCTCGACGCTGGACGACCTGGCATGGCTGCGCGAGCGCGGGCTCTCCGACGCGCTGGAGGCCCGGGTTCGCCGGGGCGGCGCCGTGCTCGGCATCTGCGGCGGCTACCAGATGCTGGCGGCCGCCATCGACGACCCGATCGAATCCGCGGCCGGCACCGCACCGGGGCTGGCGTTGCTGCCGACCACCGTCCGGTTCGGGGCTGACAAGGTGCTCGGCCGGCCGCAGGGCAGTTGGCAGGGCCACGAGGTACGCGGCTACGAGATTCACCACGGCATCGTCGAGGTGCGCGGTGGCGAGGCATTTCTCGACGGTGTGCGGCAGGGCAACACCTGGGGCACCATCTGGCACGGCGCCTTCGAGAACGACGGGTTCCGCCGGGCGTGGCTGACCGAACTGGCACAGGCGATCGGCTCACCCTGGCGTCCGGACGAGGGGGCGCCCGGCTTCGCCGACCGGCGCGAGGGCATGCTCGATCGGCTCGCTGATGCCATCGACACCTGCGTCGACGTGGACGCGCTGCTTGAACGCGCTGACTGAACGGGGATGGGGACGGTTCCTTTATCGGTCGCCCGCGAGCCAACAAACCGGACCTGGCTAGGTGTTTCGCTCAGCCAGACCGACCGATAAAGGAACCGTCCCCATTATCAGTCGCCCCTTGAATCCCGCCGGTTCAGTGCTCAGGCCTGCTGCTAGCCACAAACCCGCTCATTCGTCCGGTGCGCTCGATGGCGCCGACCAGGCCGGCGACGTCGGTGACGCCGGACGGGTCCAGACCGAGCCGGCCCGCGGCCTGCAGCACCAACGGGCGGCGCAGCCTGGCCGCGGCGGCCAACGCCGGATCCGACAGCATCGGCACCGGCTCCCCGTGCCGCACCTGCCCGTCGACCAGCACGGCAACCGAGTCCGCCCACCACAGCGCGAAGTCGACGTCGTGGGTCGAGATGACCACCGTGGTGTGCGCCGCGATCAGGCTCTCCAGGGCGGCGACCATCTCGTCCACGCCCTGGGGGTCGAGGCCGGCGGTCGGTTCGTCCAGCAGCATCACGCAGGGCCTCATCGCCAAGGCGCCGGCGATCGCGACCCGCTTGCGCTGGCCGTACGACAGCTCGTGAATCGGGCGGGTGGCGAGATCCTCGATCGACAGCACGGCGAGCGCCTCGGCCACCCGCCGGCGTACTTCTGGCTCAGACACGCCCAGGTTGAGGTGTCCGAACGAGACGTCGCGAACCACGTCCGCGGCGAACAGCTGATCATCGGGGTTCTGGGCAACGAGTTGCACCACTTGCCGGTGCGCCTTGAGTCCGCCCCGGTCGAAGGTGACCGGACGGTCGTCGACGAGCACGGCGCCCGCCGTCGGTCTGATCGCGCCCGAGAGGGTGCGCAGCAGGGTGGTCTTGCCGGAGCCGTTGGCGCCGAGCAGCGCCAGCCGCTTGCCGCGCGGTATCTGTAGGCCGGCGCCGCGCAGCACCTGCCGCGGCCCGAAGGCGACCTGCAGGCCACGGCCGGACAGCTGCCGATGACTCATCGCCACACCCCCCAGGCCAGGCTGCCGGCCAGGATCGCGGCCAGCAGCACCAGCGAGCCGACCAGAAACGCCGTCGAGCGGCGATGCACCGGCTCGAGGGTGCGCAGGGCGTCCTCGTAGCCGCGTCCGGCCAGGCCCGACTCCAGGCGCCGAGCCCGGTCCCAGGAGCGCAGGAACAGCGCCGCCACCCCCATGGACGCCGAGCGCATCGCCGCGCTGCGGGTGGCGTAGCCGAGCCGGGCCTGCTGCGCCTGGTGGATCGCCCCGGCACTCTCGAGCAGCCCGAACGTGAAGCGGTAGATCAGGGCGGCGATCTCGATCAGTGGGTCGGGCACGCGCAGGTGGCGCAGCGCCGACAGCAGGTCGATCATCGGTGTGGAGCAGGCCAGGGTGAACATGGCGCAGGTCGCCGCGAACGACCGAATGGCGAGCCCCGCTGCCATGGTCAGCCCCTCCGGGGTCACCTGCAGCACCAGCCCGCCGGCCCAACTCACCGACACCGCGACGGTGGCGACGCCGATCAGAATCGACACCACCGGCAGCCACAGGATGCGGCCCAATCGCACCCAGCCGGCGCGGATCGGCCCGAGCAGCAACGCCAGGCTGACCACGCCCACCGCCGCCGCGCCCGGGAACGGCGGCAGCGAGACGGCGCAGAGCAGCAGCCCGAGACAGAGAACTCCCTTGTCACGTACCGATCTGGAGCGCCAGGGGCTGGACCACGCGGCGTGGTCCAGTGCCAGGCCGTGTGCCATCAGGACCCGGCTTCGGGGGCGGGGCTGCCGGACGGCGCGCTTGGCGCTCCCACTGCGGCCTTTTCAGCCCTGCGCCGGCCCCAGTACGCGCCGACGGCGAAGCCGAGAATGCTGCCGCCGATCGCCGCTTGGAGGGCGAACAGTCCCGATTCGAGTTCACCGGAGCCGGGCTGGAATACCGAACTGAACCACGGTTCGTAGCTGGGGTCGATCTCTTGGATCTGCGAGGTGGCCTTGGAATCGGTGCCGGCGAACCGCTCGTCCGGGTTCTCCTGGTTGACTGCGGCCTTGCCACCGATCAGAAAGCTGACCGCGAAGACGGCCACCATGGCCAGCGCCAGGCACCAGTTGACGATCGCTTTGCGGCTCATCGCACGGCCTGCTCGACCAGGGTCGGCTTCAGCACGCCGAGACGTTCGAGTTCGGGCTTGGCGACATCGGTGAGCAGCCGGAACACCAGCACGCCCAACAGGCCTTCGGCGATGGCCAGCGGAATCTGCGAGAGCGCGAACACGCCCATGAACTTGGCGACCGAGCCGCCCAGGCCCGAGACCGGGTCGGGAAACGCGAACGCCAGCTGAAAACTGGTCACCAGGTAGGTGGAGAGGTCTGCGAGGGCGACCGCGAGAAAGACGCCGACGTTGCGGTTCCAGCCCAGCCGGTTGCTCAGCGTGAAGAACCAGAAGCCGACCCAGGGCCCGGCGATGCCCATGCTGAACACGTTCGCGCCCAGGGTGGTGATGCCGCCGTGGGCGAGCAGGAGCGCCTGAAACATCAGCACGATCGTGCTCAGGAACGCCATCACGGGTGGCCGGAACAGCACGGCACCCAGCCCGGTACCGGTCGGGTGGGACGAACTGCCGGTGACCGAGGGCAGCTTGATCGACGACAACACGAAGGTGAAGGCGCCGGCGGCGGCCAGCAGCAGCCGGGATTCCGGGTGCTCCTTCGCCTGCTGGATGACCCGGCGCGCCCCGTGGACGACGAAGGGAGTCGAAACTGCGTACCAGGCCACGCAGTGCGCAACGGGTAGGAATCCCTCGGCAATATGCATGCGAGTGTTCCCCTTTCAGGAGACGTGGCCCAAAGGAACAGTCGTCCGCGCACGTGTCTGACTTCCCAGCAGAACTGGGTCACAGTGGCCCGACCGTTCCGGTTTCGCACCGGATTCCGTGCCGTGGACGACGCCTCCATCCTCGCATCCGGTGCCACGTTCCGTGGCCGGTTCAGCAGATCGGCACGGCCGGGTGCACTGTCAACGTGCCTGCGACAGAACCGCTCAGCGGATCGCCGCCCAGGCCGTCACGGTGCGGGCGGGCTTGAAGCCCACGAAGCGTCCGATCGGCTCGGCGGTCTCGACCGCCACCCGGCTGAGCTCACCGCCGTGGCTGCGATAGGCCTCCAGCAGCAGGGCGTCAGAATCGGCGGTCACGCTGTGTACGACGATGCGTCCGCCCGGGCGTAACGCGTTCCACGCACCCTGCAGCACCTGCTCGGTGACGCCGCCGCCGACGAAGACCGCATCAGGCGCAGGAAGGGTAGTCAGTGCGCCACCGCTGTCGGCGTCGACGATCGTCAACCGGTCATGGACGCCGTGCCGGCGCGCGTTGCGCGCAATGCGCTCGAGGCGTTCGGACTTGCGCTCCACCGCGACGGCCCGATTGGTGGAGCTGAGTCGGCACCACTCGATACCGATCGCGCCGGTGCCCGCACCCAGATCCCACAACAACTCGTCGCCGCGCGGTGCGAGGGCGGCCAGCGCGGCTGCTCGCAGCACCCGCTTGGTCAGCAAGCCATCGCTTTCGAAGGCATCATCGGGCAGACCCGCGGTCAGTTGCTCGTGCACGCGCACGACCTTACCGATCCAGGGCAGGGCTCCAGTCGGCGGCCCGCGACCTTGTGGTGGTTATGCGGGCGCTCCTTGCGCCGCGTTCGGTGTCGCGCGACTTTATGGTTGATATGGATACCCCCGGTGGGTATTCATATCAACCATAAAGTGGCGAGAAGTCACCACCCCTATCAGTGCGCGCGAATATGGCTTCCATAAGCACCATAAGTGCGCACTCATCGGATCGCGACCACCGATCTGCTCGCGGCGACGCTCCCGGGCTGCCCGGGCCCGGCAATCCTGGTTCCGGCACAGCAACCATGCGTCGGGCCGATATCGGTGCACACCATGCGGCAGAATCGCCAGGGTGAGCAAGGGCATGCCCGACCAGGTTCCCGACGACGGGCTGACCACCCGCGAGCGCCGGCGGCGTCCCGCGCTGATCGTCAACACCGGCGACGGCAAGGGCAAATCCACCGCCGCGTTCGGCACCGCCCTGCGGGCCTGGCACCAGGGCTGGTCGATCGGGGTGTTCCAGTTTCTCAAGTCGTCCAGCTGGCGCAGCGGCGAGCGCGCGGCGTTCGAGGCTCTGGACGCCGTGCACCGCGAGTCCGGCACCGGCGGCCCGGTGACCTGGGTGGCGGACGGCCTCGGCTTCACCTGGACTACCCGTGGCAGCGACCTTGACACCCAGGCCGAGATCGCGCACGCGACCTGGCAGCACGTGCGCGCGCAACTGGTTGACCAGAAACACCGGCTCTACGTGCTGGACGAGTTCACCTACGCACTGGAACGCGGCTGGGTCGACACCGATGAGGTGCTGCAGGCGCTCGCGGAGCGTCCGGGCACCCAGCACGTGATCATCACCGGACGCCGCGCCCCGCAAACCCTGTGCGACCTGGCCACCACCGTGACCGAGATGACCGCGGTGAAGCATCCGTTCGAGGCGGGCCAGAAGGGACAGGCGGGCATCGAGTGGTGAGCATCCCTCGGCTCGTCGTGGCGGCCGCGACCTCATCGGCCGGCAAGACCACCATCGCCACCGGCCTGATGGCCGCGCTCACCCGGCAGGGCCGCGCGGTGGCCGGGTTCAAGGTGGGCCCCGATTTCATCGACCCCGGCTACCACGCGCTGGCCACCGGACGCCCGGGCCGCAACCTGGACGCGGTGCTGACCAGCCCCGACGCCATACCGGGCCTGTTTCTGCACGGCATCGCCGGCCCCGCACCGGCCGAACTGGCGATCATCGAGGGCGTGATGGGGCTGTTCGACGGACGACTGGCCAGCGACGGCGAAGGGTCCACCGCACACATCGCACGACTGCTGGCCGCGCCGGTGCTGCTGGTGGTGGACGCGGCCGGCAGCTCACGCACCGCTGCGGCCGCCGCGCTCGGACTGCGAGGCTTCGACCCCCGGATCACCATCGCCGGCGTCGTGGTCAACCGGATCGCCAGCCCGCGGCACGGTGCCGAGATAGCCCGCGAGTTCGACCGGGCCGGCCTGCCGGTGCTGGGCCTGGTGCCGCGCAACGCGGGCGTCAGTGCCCCGTCCCGGCACCTGGGGCTGGTGCCCGCCGACGAACGCCGCGAGTCGGTGGCGACCATCGACGCGATGGCAGACCACCTGGCGGCCCACGTCGACCTGGACGCCGTGCGGGCGTTGGCCGCCACCGCGCCGCCGCTGGAGGGAGCCCCCTGGCGTCCGGACGAGGCGGTGCAACCCGTGGCGGGCTCGCCGCTGGTCGCTGTGCTGTCCGGACGCGCGTTCACCTTTCGCTATGCCGAGGTGACCGAGCTGCTGATGGCCGCCGGGTGCCGGGTGGTCGAGATCGATCCGCTGGCCGATGTCGCCCTGCCCTCGGACGTGGCCGCGCTCTACGCCGGCGGCGGCTTTCCGGAGGTGCACGCGGTCGAGTTGAGCGCGAACGCCGCCCTGCGCGCCGACCTGGCCGCGGCTGTCGCGGACGGCCTGCCCACCGTCGCCGAATGCGCCGGCCAGCTCTACCTCGGCCGCCACCTGGACGGGCACCCGATGGTCGGCGCCCTGCCCAGCTCCGCGAGGATGACACCCCGGCTGACGCTCGGCTACCGGGTGGCCACCGCCCCGTCCGACACGCTGGTGGCCCGAGCCGGCGACACCGTGCACGGCCACGAGTTCCACCGGACGGCGACCGACCCGGCGTCCGGCACCCAGCCGGCCTGGCGTTGGGACGACCGCAACCAGGGGTTCTCGGTGAGCCGGAATGGCCGGCCGATCCTGCACAGCTCGTACCTGCACCTGCACTGGGCCGGGCACCCGCAGCTGGCGCAGCGGTTCGCCCAGGCCGCCTCCGGCTTCGCCGCGAGTTGGCCGATGGACCCCGTCGCGATCCACACCCCGCCGATCGAGGTCGTCGAGATCCAGGACTGCGGCGCCGGGTCTCGACCAGCGCGACCGGCGGCGGGTGTGCCGGACGGCATCGACCTGCGGCACCACGGCGACCGTGACCTCGCGCCCGGCCTGATCGACCTGGCGGTCAACGTGCTGACACCCACGCCACCGGCCTGGCTGGCCCGGGCGATCGAGCAGCACACGGCGCCGCTGGGCAGCTACCCCGACGTCCGGCCGGCCCGCGCGGCGATTGCCGCCCGGCACGGTGTCGATCCGGCCATGGTGCTACCGACCAGCGGGGGCGCCGAGGCGTTCACCCTGGTGGCGAGGGCATTGCCGATGGCTCATCCGATGGTGGCGCACCCCCAGTTCACCGAGCCCGAGGCCGCGTTGCGAGCCGCCGGAGCCGCCGTGCAGCGCTGGTTGCTGCCGGTCTCTGCCGGGTCGGGCACCCCGGCGCTGCTCGATCTGCCGGCCTGGGCCGACGCTCTGTTCGTGGGCAATCCGACCAACCCGACCGGATGGCTGCACCGCCGCGACGACCTGCTGGCGGCAGGTGAGGGGCGGACGCTGGTGGTGGACGAGGCCTTCATGGACGCCACCGACGAGGCCGAGTCGCTGATCGCCCCCGACATGACCGGACGGCTGGTGCTTCGCTCGCTCAGCAAGACCTGGGGCCTGGCCGGCCTGCGGGTCGGGTACGCGATCGGCGATCCGACGCTGATCGCGGCCATGGAAGCGATCCAGCCGCCCTGGTCGGTGTCGTCGCCCGCGATCGCGGCCATGATCGCGACCGCCTCCCCCACCGCGGTCGCCGAGGCCGCGGCGCACGCGGCCACGGTGCGCGAACGGCGCGAGCGTTTCATCGCCGACCTGACGTCCGCCGCGTTCGGGGTGGTTCCCTCGGCCGCGCCCTTCGTGCTGATCGACACCCGGTCCTGCGGCTCCGGCTCGATTCGGACGGCGCTGGCCGCGCAGGGCTTCGCGGTGCGCCGCGGCGAGAGCTTTCCCGGGCTGGGTCCGACCTGGATCCGGGTGCGGGTGCCCGACCGGTGGGACGACTTCATCGCCGCCCTGGTGCGGGTGCGGGACGAGCGCGGTGGTCTCAGCGGCGGCTGAGTACCCAGGCCAGGGCCTCAGGCACGCTTGGTACCACCGGGACGCCGGGTGGGTCCGGTGGGCGCCGGACGATCACCACCGGCACCCCTTCCAGCGTCGCGGCGCCCAGTTTGGCGGCTGTTGCCGCGCCGCCGGAGTCCTTCGTGACCAACACCTCGATCGCGTGATCACGCAGCAGCGTCCGCTCGTCCGGCACGGTGAAGGGGCCGCGGGCCAGGATCAGCGTCCACCCCTGCGGCAGCCTCTCGGGCGGTTCGACCATGCGCACCAGCACGGCCCGGTCGGTCCAGTCGGCGAACTCGTCCAGCTGCTGGCGGCCGATGCTGAGAAAGACCCGCTGCCCCAGCGCCTCGGCCACCTGCTTCGCCTGGGCCAGCGACTCGACCCAGTGCCAGCTGCCGGCGTCCGGGTGGGTGGACCAGCCCGGCCGCGACAGCCGCAACAGCGGCGTGCCGGTCAGCGTGCAGGCCTGCGCCGCGTTCTGGGTGATCCGGGCCGCGAACGGGTGCGTGGCGTCGACCACGAGGTCGATCCGCTCGTCGTGCAGGTAGCGGGCCAGCCCGTCGACGCCGCCGAAACCGCCGACGCGGACGCGTCCGGACGGCGCCGCGGTGTGCGTGACCGCACCCGCCAAACAGGTGAGCACGTCGACGCCCTCGGCTGAGAGCCGGGCGGCCAGGGCGCGGGCCTCGGCGATGCCGCCGAGCAGCAGCACGGTCATCGTCGCCACGCGTACGCCACCGCGATCAGCGCCGACGCCGCCGACACCAGGCCGGCCAGCCGGACGGCGCGACTCAGGTCCTCCGCCCGCGGGGCGGGGCCGTGGCCCAGCGCGCCCCGATCCTCGGCCACCCCGTCGTACACGTTCGTGCCGCCGATCGTGACGCCGAGCCCGCCGGCGAAGGCCGCCTCGACGACGCCGCCGTTGGGGCTCGGATGCGCCGGTGCCTGCTCGACGACGGCCCGGACGGCGTCCGCGGAACGTCCGCCGACCAGGGGTGCGGCCAGGCCCGCCAGTGCACCGGCCAGGCGGGCCGGCAGCCAGTTGGCCAGGTCGTCCAGCCGCGCGGACGCCCAGCCGAAGTTGCGGTAGCGGGGGTTGCGGTAGCCGACCATGGCGTCGAGGGTGTTGAGCGCGCGGTAGCCGAGCAGGCCGGGCACGCCCAGCACCGCACCCCACAGCAGCGGGGCGACGACCGCGTCCGAGGTGTTCTCGGCCACCGACTCCAGGGCGGCCCTGGCCACGCCGGCCTCGTCCAGCACGGACGGGTCGCGGCTGACCAGGTGCGAGACTCCCTCGCGCGCCGCCACCAGATCGTCTGCGTCGAGGGCGTCGGCGATCGCCTGCGCCTCGCGCGCCAGGGAGCGTCCGCCGAGCACCGTCCAGGTGGCCAGCGCGGTGAGCGCCGCGGTCGCGACCGGGCTGCGGCCCGCGGCCCGCTGCAGCACCCAGCCCAGGCCCGCGGCACCCCCGACCAGGACGCCGGTGAACACCGCGCCGCTACCACAATCGTCGGCGTACAGGCGATCCTCGGCGGCCAGCGCGACACGTCCGAAGCCGGCGACCGGATGGCATCGTCTGGGGTCGCCGAGCAGCTGATCGGACACCCAGCCCAACGCCAGGCCGGCGGCGATCGCGCGACTCATGTGGGTCGTCCGGCCGGTCGGGCCAACGGCGCCACGGGCGTGGCGGTGTCTGAGAGACTGGGTGCGACAAGCCCAAACGCAGACCGGGAGCCGCCGTGCCGACTTATGACTACCTGACCGACGGGGCCGAGATCTACCGTCGCTCGTTCGCGACGATCCGGGCCGAGGCCGACCTGTCGCACCTGCCGGCCGACGTGGCCCAGGTGGCGGTGCGGATGATCCACGCCGCGGCCCAGACCGATCTGCCGGCCGGCCTCGGCTACAGCGCGCACGTGATCAGCGCCTGCCGCACGGCCCTGCAGCAGGGCGCGCCGATTCTGTGCGACGCCCAGATGGTGGCCAGCGGCGTGATCCGCTCGCGGCTGCCGGCGAACAACGAGATCGTCTGTCACCTGGGCGACCCCCGGCTGGCCGGACTGGCCAAGGAGTTGGGCACGACCAAGACCGCGGCGGCGGTCGAACTGTGGAAGCCGCGGCTCGCGGGTGCCGTGGTGGCGATCGGCAATGCCCCCACCGCGCTGTTCCACCTGCTCGAGGTGGTGCGCGACACCGGCATCATGCCGGCCGGGGTGATCGGCATACCGGTCGGCTTCGTGGGTGCGGCCGAATCCAAGCAGGCGCTCGCTGAGAACCCCTACGGCCTGGAGTACCTGGTGCTGCACGGACGCCGCGGCGGCAGCGCGATCACCGTCGCCGCGCTGAACGCGATCGCCAGCACCGCGGAATAGCCCAGGCCCCCAGGGGTCGCGACACGCTCGACCAGCAAGGGGCGCGACCGGCTCGACCGCCGGTGCGGGCTCGATCGGCATCGGCTCGCCTCACAGCCCTTCTTCGTTGACGAGTTCCACGAAGCGGTTGCGGATCCGGCGGGCGCGCAGCGGGTCGTGGCTGGTGATGGCGGCCACCGTCACACCGGCCGTGTCGCCGGTAGCGGGCGTCCAGGCCGAACCCTCGTCGGCCCGATCCGCCCGCACGCAGAAGGTGTGCCGGGCCTCGGCGTCGGCCACGATCGCGGCATTCGCCTCGGCGGAGTCGGTCAGCGCCTGCACGTACCAGGCCCCGTCCAGATCGCCCGGACGATAGTCGCGCGCGTGCCAGGTGAACGCGTTGGCGTCGGCCAGCGCCTGCAGCGAGCGGTGCAGTGCGGGTGCCACCACCTCGACCACGGCCCCTGCGTCGAGCAGCTTCGGCACCCGGCGCCGGGCGACGCAGCCGCCGCCGACGACGACCACCTTGCGTCCCTTCAGCAGCAAGCCGGTCAGGTACGCGGGCGAGCCGGCGGACGTCCGGGCGCGCAGGGCACCCTCCTTGTACCGCTGGGCGACCACGGCGGCGAGCTCGTCGCACGGCCCGATGACCTCCGCGATGCGGATCTCGGCCTCGGGATGCTCCGCCCGGAACGCGTCGGTCCGGGCGTGCACCCATTCGTCCAACCGGCCGGTGAACAGAAAGTGCGGCATCACCACGATGCGCCGGCTGCCCGAGGCGACGTACTGGCGCAGAATGTCGGGCAGTGTGGGCCGGGCGACCTGGATGAACCCCGAGAGCACCTGGTGGTAGCCGCCGGTCTCGAAGATCACCCGCGACAGTCGCACGTGGTCGGCGTTGGCCTCGGTGACGCTGCAGCCCCGTCCGACCATCAGCACATCGGTCTGCTCGGCGGGCCAGTCGCCGCGCGCGGCGGCGATGCGCTGGTGCACGGCCTCGATCAGCGCCTTCGGTGAGCCGAGATGCCGGGTGTAGATCACGGTGGCGTCGCGGTGCCGGGCTTTGGACGCATCGATGGCCTCCGGAATGTCTTCCCGCACGTGGCCGCCGCTGCCGATCATCAGCGGCACCACGACGGCGGCGTCCGCCTCATCGAGCACGGAATCGAGGGCGGCGTCGATGGTGGGCGGGGTCAGTTCGACGAAGCCCGCCTCGACCCGCACGTCCGGCAGCAGGGCCCGCACCTTGTCGACCAGCGCCGCGCAGGCGTCCGCGCCCTTGTTGACCCGGGTGCCATGCCCGGCGATCACCAGCGGTGGCGGGGTGGCCGGAACGGCGGCCGGGTCGGGAGCGGGCTGGGTATGGGTCATCGCTTCATCCAGTGGTAGTCGCGCGGGGTGACCATGTAGGTCGCGCCCGCTGGGGCCGGCAGGTAGGTGGTGGTGCTCGAACCGATCACGACCAGGGAGTTCATGTTCACCCAGTCCGCGTCGAAGTCGGCCAGCGTCGCGGTGGTCACCTTCTGGTCGGGCCGGCAGGCCTCTTCGACCACGGCGACCGGGGTGGTGGCCGGACGGTGCGCGGCGAAGATCTGCAGCGCCCGCGGCAGGTGCATCAACCGGGTGCGGCTGCGCGGGTTGTACAGCACGGTGACCAGGTCGGCCTCAGCGGCGGCCTGCAGCCGGCGCTCGATGGTCGGCCAGTCGGTGTGCAGGTCGGACAGCGAGATGGTGGCGTGGTCGTGGCCCAGCGGTGCGCCCAGGATCGCGGACGCCGCCAGGCTGGCGGTCACACCCGGCACGATCTCGACGTCGATGCCCTCGGTGCCCTGCTCCAGGGTCGGCGACGCCATCGCGTAGATCGCCGGGTCACCCGAACAGACCAGGGCCACCGAGCGTCCCTCGCGGGCCTTGGCGATGGCGAGGGCCGTCCGGGCCGCTTCGGTGCCCATGCCGGAGGCGTGCACCTCGGCCGCCGGCGCGATCAGGTCGGTGACCTGGTCGACGTACGGCTGGTAGCCGACGATCACCGACGCCGAGCGGATCGCCTGCTGCGCCCGAGGGGTGGTCAGGTCGCGCGAGCCGGGGCCCAGGCCGACCACGGCCAGGTGACCACGGGCCGGAAGGCGTCCGATCGCGCAGGTCGCCTCGGGGGTGCGCTGTTTCGGCACGATCAGCTCGGCGCCCTCGGCCAGCACGGACGCCTCCGCCACGCTCGGCGTGCCGACTGCGGCCTGCGCGTGGGCACTGGGATTGGGCACCTCGTGGGTGGCGAGCGCCGCGGCCGGGTGGGTGCGGAACTCGATGCCCAGTTCGGCGGCCAGCTCGATCAGGCCCTGCTCGTCGGCCTTGGCGTCCACGGAGGTGATGGCCCTCAGAGACTCAGCGGCGAGCCCGGCCTGCTGCAGGGTGCGGGTGAGCAGCGTCCGTAGCGACTCTGCGGACGTGCCGCGGTTGCACCCCATGCCCGCGATCAGGGACGGCGGGCGCAGCGTCACGGTGGGCAGCGTCTCGTCGCTGTCTGCGAGCGGGTGCAGTTGGTCCGAGACCACAACCGCCGCGACCGGGTCCTCCGCGTCGACGGCCAGGTTCGCCGGCAGCGGCGGCAGCGGCCAAGGCTGCGTCCGAACCAGTTGGACGGGGCGGCCGTCGAGCAGGGCACGGGTGACCTCGGCCACCGCGCCGGCGTACGGCCAGCCGATGGTGTCGAGGGCGGGCAGGCCGACCGCATCCGTGGCCGTGGTCAGCACGGCGGTCGCGCCCAGCGCGTCGGCCAGCCGAGCGGCCAGGGCGTTCGCTCCGCCGGCGTGGCCGCCGACCAGCGGGACCGCGAAACGTCCGGCCTCGTCGATCACCACTACTCCCGGGTCAGTGCGCTTGTCGGCCAGCAGCGGGGCGATGATGCGCGTGGTCGCCCCCAGCGCCAGGTGGCTGACGATCAGGTCACACTCGCGCCAGGCCTGGGGCAGGCCGGCTTTCGCGCCGTCGGTGTAGCGCCGGGTGGTCACGCCGAGGGCGCGGTCGATGGCGTCCGCACGCTGTTCGCTGGCCGCGCCGCTGGTCACCTGCCCGATCACCGGTTCGGACGATGCCGCGCCGCCGTCCGCGGACGATGTCACGTACGGCGCGGTGCCGGCCGCCGTCGCGTCCGGGCGTGATCCCGGCGTGGCAGCCGGCGCGGCGTGTTCGGCTTCCGGACCGGTCTGTTCCGGGCCGGCCGGTTCCGGGCCGGCCACGGCGCCCGACCAGGGCGCGTCGTCGGCTTCCGGCGGACGGTCCAGGATCAGCACCACGTTGGGCTGAAGAGGTTCGGCCAGCAGTGCCTCGTCCGCGTTCAGCACCCGCACCCGCTCATCGCTGTCGCCCAGCCGCTCGGCCAGCACGTACCACCGGGGCAGGTCGCGCAGGCCGTCCGCGAGCTCACGCACGCCGTGCTCCGCTGAGGTGAAGACCGCCACCTTGGCCGCCGTTTGGGCGACGTCCAGCGCCGCCTGCAACGGCCGCCCGTGCACGCTGACCACCGCGGCGTCGTCCCAGGGCAGGCCGACGGCGGCGAACGCGGCCGCGATCGACGACACGGCCGGCACCACCGCCGGACGCAACCCGCGCGAGCGCAGGCTGCGCACCACACCGAAGTACAGCGGATCGCCGGAGGCGACCACGACGACGTCCTTGGTGGGGGGCATCAGGCTGATCCGCTCCACCGCGGGACGCAGGGCGCCGAGCGTGATCCGTCGCTCGGGCGGCACGCCGAGCGCATCCAGGTGACGGGCGCCGCCGACGACCAGATCGGCGCGCGCTGCGGCCTCGAACAGTGCGTCCGTCGGCCGTCCCAGCAGTCCGTGGACGGTGATCATGGGCGCGCCTTCCGATGCGTGGTGCCCGGGCCCGGCACCGGGGCCTCGCCCTCGGCCTTGCGGTACTCGTGCCGAAAACCGGGATGGTAGAGGTGGCTGCGGGTCTCGATACCGGTTTCGGCCAGCGCCGGGCCGACCAGCACGATGGTGTGCTTCCACAGCTTGTGCTCGGCCATGGCGGCCGACAGCTCGTCCAGTCGGCAGCGCAGCATCAGCTCATCGGGCCAGGTCACCCGGTAGCCGACGATGCACGGCGTCTCCGGCGGGTAGCCACCGGCCAGCAATTCCTCCTGCAGCACCTTGTTGCGGGCCGCCGACAGGTAGAGCGCCATGGTGGCGCCGTGCGCGGCGAACCCCCGGACGGTCTCGCGCTCGGGCATCGGCGTACGACCACCCTCGAGCCGGGTGAGGATCATGCTCTGCGACACCTCGGGCACGGTGATCTCGGCGTCCATCCGGGCGGCCGCGGCGGCGAACGCCGAGACGCCGGGGATGGTGCGGTGCGGCAGTCCGATCTCGTCGCACAGCCGCCGCTGCTCGGCGGTCGCCCCGTAGATGGACGGGTCGCCGGTGTGCACCCGGGCGACCAGCAACCCCTCGTCCTTCGCCCGCTGGTACAGCGGCTGGACACCCTCCAGCGACAGGCTTGCCGAGTCGACGATCAGGGCGTCCGGACGGGCGTCCGCGATCAGGGCGGCATCGACCAGGCTGGAGGCCCAGATGATGATGTCGGCCTCGGCGATCACCTTTGCGCCGCGCACCGTGATCAGGTCGGCGGCGCCGGGTCCGGCACCCACGAACACCACCTCGCCGGCGCTCCGACGGGCATTGGGGACGGTTCCTTTATCGGTCGCCCCGGGCCGGAATCCGTCGGTGGTAGGCGTGCCGCTCCGACGGGTATTGGGGACGGTTCCTTTGTCGGTCGCCCCGGGCCGCAATCCGTCGGTGGTAGGCATGCCGGTGGTGTCGCCGACGACACCGGTCGGGTCGCTCTCGCCGACGCCGTCCGCGTTCACAGCCGGCCCCCCGTCAGCGGACGAGCCGGCGCCACCAGGATCGTCGAGAAGTACGGTGCGGCCTCGGCATCGATCTCGCTGAGCCTCTGCAGCCGTTGCCCAGGCAAACCGACGTCGGTGCCCATCACCCCCACGGCGTCCGGACGGCGTTCGCGAATGAGGGCGAGCAAGGCGGCCAGCCGGCGTCCACCCTTGTAGGCCACCACGGTGTCGGAGGAGTCCAGGGCCGTGGCGACGGCGTCCAGCCCGGCGGTCACCGGCACCAGGGTGAGCGCCTCCTGGCCCTCGACCAGCGGCACCTTCGCCGCGGCGGCCAGCGCCTGCATGGCGGTGATGCCGGGCACGAGTTCGACGACCAACCCCGGAACGGAGGCCCGAACCTCGGCGGCCAGGTAGCTGAAGGTGGAGTAGACGCTGGGGTCGCCCACCGTGGCGAAGGCGACGCATGCCGCTCCCCCGGCGAAGGCGGCGGTCGCTGCATCGGCCGAGGCCTGCCACGACTCCCGGCGCTTGGTGCCGACCCCGCTGCGCTGGGCCATGCTGAACGGCACCCGCTGCAGCCGCCCGGCCGCTTCGGGGCAGACCGCGAGCACGATCTGCTCCGCGCGCCCGCCGTCGACGTTACCGGTGTCGGTGACCGGCACCAGCACCACGTCCGCGGCGCGCAGCACCTCGACCGCCTTGAGGGTGACCAGTTGCGGGTCGCCCGGGCCGACGCCGACGCCGATCAGCATGGGTGTGGCATTGGCAAGGCTGGGCAAGAAGGGGCCTCCTCAGGTATCCACGCCCGTGGGTTGTCGCTCAAACGGCACCCGGTGAGTGTCTGGCTTCCGGAGTGATCCGGTCACAGTGGCGGGACCGCCCCGGACTGGCCTGTTCGGCGCACCGGGTTCCTCCCTGGGTTGCCGGATCAGTTTGTCACGGCCCTCGATGCCGCACCGGCAAACGCACAAAAGGCCTGAGTCCCCCTGCCGGCGCTCTGATGCTGCTCAGGGGCCTTTTGGACGAGCGGACGAACCGGCGATGCGCCGTCCGGGCGTGACGCAGTGGGCACGGGTGGACGGCGGGGGTACTAGCCTGCGAGGGCGCGGTCCCGACGCCGTGAGCGATCCGTAGGAGGCCGACCGATGACCCCTGAACTGCTGCTGATCGGCGTGGGCGCGGGCGATCCCGACTGGGTGACCCTCGAAGCGGTGCGGGCGATCGAGTCGCTCGATGTGCTGTTCGTCGTGGTCAAGGAAGGCCATGTGGACGAGCTGGTGCAGGCCCGCCGGGTCATTCTGCAGCGACACCGCAGTGCCCCGCTGCGTACCGTCGAGTTGCAGGATCCACCCCGTCCGTGGCGCACGGCACCCGACTATGGGGCGGCTGTGCGGCTGTGGCGGGCGCAACGGCGCGACCAGTGGGCCGCCGCGGTCGCGGCCGAACTCGGCGATGGCCAGACCGGCGGTTTTCTGGTCTGGGGCGACCCCAGCCTGTTCGAGAGCACCCTGGCGATCGTGGACGAGGTGGTGGCCGGCTCGGCGGGCACCCTGACCCGCCGGGTACTGCCCGGCATCAGCTGCGTGCACGCGCTGACCGCCCGATTCGCTATTCCGCTCAACCGGCAGGGCCGTGCCGTCCAGATCACCCCGGCCCGGCTGATCGCCGGCGGACTGCCCGAGGGCGTGGACGACGCCGTGGTGATGCTCGACGGCAGACAGACCTTTGCATTGATCGAGCCGGCCGGCATCGACATCTACTGGGGCGCCTATCTGGGCACCTCCGACGAGATCCTGATCAGCGGAGACCTGCGCGAGGTGCGCGACGAGATCGCGATGGTGCGCGCCGAAGCGGCCGAACGCAAGGGCTGGATGTTCGACACCTACCTGCTGCGCCGGCGCCTGACCGACGGATAATGGGGACGGTTCCTTTCCCGTTCACTTACCGCTGAAACCCAGTTGGTCCGAGGCAGAGGGACGATGCCCGACGGATAATGGGGACGGTTCCTTTCCCGTTCGCTAGCCCCAGAAACCCAGCCGACCAAGTCCGGGCGCGGATGCGCGCAGCACGTGCCCACCGGGCTCGGTGCGCGTCGCCTACCGGTCTTCACGTGTGCTCCTCCGCAGGTGTGCGCCCAACCCTTCCCAGGTGCGCGCCGCGACAGCCAGTGCCGACGCCGAGACTGCCAACAGCGTCCTAGAGTGAGCCCATGACCCTGCCGCCCCTGGTGCCGGCCGTCGGCGTACTCAGCGCGGACGACCTCGCCCGCTACTCACGGCAACTGGTGCTGCCCGAGCTCGGCGTGACCGGCCAGCGTCGCCTCGCGGCCGCCCGGGTGCTGGTGGTCGGCGCCGGCGGACTCGGTTCACCGGTGCTGCTCTACCTGGCCGCAGCAGGCGTCGGCACCATCGGCGTCGTCGACTCCGACCGGGTGGAGACCTCGAACCTGCACCGGCAGGTGATCCACGCGGACGCCTCGATCGGCCTGCCCAAGGTGATCTCGGCCGCCCGGACGCTCTGCGCACAGCACCCGTCCCTCACCGTGCAACCCCACGACCTGCGGCTGGACGCCGACAACGCCGACGACCTGATCGCCGGCTACGACCTGGTGATCGACGGCGCCGACAACTTTCCGACCCGCTACCTGGTCAACGACACCTGCGTCCGGCTCGGCAAGCCGCTGGTCTGGGGGTCTGTGCTGGGGTTCGCCGCCCAGGTGTCGGTCTTCTGGGACGCCGCCCCCGACGGACGCGGCCTCCAACTGCGCGACGTGTTTCCCGAACCCCCCGCGCCGGGCACGGTGCCGTCGTGCGCGGAGGCCGGCGTCGTCGGCGCGGTCTGCGCGCAGGCGGGCTCGGTGATGGCGATGGAGGCGATCAAGCTGATCACCGGACTGGGCCGTCCGCTGCTGGGCCGCGTGCTGGTGCTCGACACCCTCGCCGGCCGGTTCGACGAGGTGCCTGTGCGTCGTAGCGGACGCGCGCCCGCCCGTCCCAGCTCGAACCCGGCGGACGCTGCAGCCGAATCATCACCCGCGTCGCACCCCGCGCAACAGGCCTGCACCGCTGCGTCCACGGCGGCACCACGAACGATGCACCTGGCCGACGCGGGTTCGATGGTGCTGCTGGACGTGCGCAACCCCGACGAGTTCGCCACCGAACGTTTCTCCGGCTCGGTCAACGTGCCGCTGCCCGCCCTCCTGGACGGCACCGGGCCGGTTCGGCTGAGCCCCACCGGGCCCGCCGTGCCCAGCGACGAGCCGATTCTGGTCATCTGCCGCAGCGGCGCTCGCGCCGAGATCGCCGCGGCAAGCCTGACCGCCCGCGGCTATACGCGCGTCCACGTTCTCGAGGGTGGCTTTGCGGCGCTGCCGGCGTCCTGATCACGAGCCCCGCCGCCTGCTGCGACAGCCATCAACGCGCGTCCTGGCGCGGGGCGTCCGAGCAGAGTCAGTCCTTGCGGGTGATGCGAAGCTGCCAGGCCGCCGGACCGTCCTCGAGGTAGGCGATGTCGATCGGCCACCGCTGTGCGAGCTGATTCAGCAGCGGCAGCGGGTTGTGCGGCGCGATCAGCACCAGGGCACCACCCGCACCGAGTTGATCGAGGGCGCCGAATACGGCACCGTGCCGGATCGCGTGCGGGATCTGCCGGACGTCCAGCACCGGCGCGTCGGTGGCATGCTCACCGCAACTGCAGGTGTGCCCCGCCGTCCCGGTGACATCGATGGTCTCGATCGCAACTGACTTGTTCATGGTCTTGCTCCTTGTTGGTTGGTTCCTCGGGGGTGGTCAACGCACCTGCACGTAGCCGTGCGCGCCGCGTTCGGCGTCGATCATGATGTGGGTGACCATCGGGTAGCGGCCCGCCTCGGCGAACACGGCCTCGACGAAGCCGCCCTGCGCGGCCTGCAGTCCCAGGGCCTGCGAGCCGCCGTCCGTGCTGCCGAAGGCGTCCCGGCCGCGCCGCAGCACATAGCGTCCCTCGACGTAGACGGTGTCGAACTGCGCGCCGACGATGTGAAAGCTGCTCGGCCGGTTGGGCCCGGCGTCCAGCACCCAGAACCGCACCCGCTGCCCCGCCGTCGCCTCGAGCGGCGCCTGGTCGTAGCCGTTGGCGATGCCGTTGAAGGCCACGTAGCTCGGCTTCTCGGCTGCGATCGCGTCCGCGTTCACCTCGGTCGCGGACGCCGCATCGGGGGCGGCGGTCTGCAGGTAGGTCTCGGACTGCACCAGCACGTACGAGCGGTCAACGGCGGGCAACCCGTCGGGTTCGATCACCACCGCGCCGAACATTCCGGCCGCGATGTGGGTCGACATCGGCATCGTCGAGCAGTGGTAGAGCCAGATGCCGGCCTTGGTGGCGGTGAACCGGTAGACCAGCGATTCGCCAGGCTGGATGGTGCGCATCGGACGATCCGGCGCCAGCGATCCGGCGTGAAAGTCGATGGAGTGCCCGATGGTGCCACCGTTGACCAGGGTGATCTCGAAGACGTCGCCGACCTTGCCGTGCAGGGTCGGGCCCGGCGCGCGTCCGTTGAAGGTCCAGCGCTTCTGCCACACCCCGGGCGCCACCTCCAGCGGCACCTCCTGAGCGGTCAGCGTCAGCTGGTGCACCTTCTCGCCCGGGGTGAGCGGCGCGAGGACCGGATCGATCACCCCTGTGAGCGGCTGCGCGTTGCTGGACGTGCCGTGGCCGGCATGCCCGTCGCCGCCATCGGCAGGCGTCGCGGCCGGCGCCGTCGCACCGCTCACGTTGACCGCGAACACCATGCCCATCTGCTTGTGGCCGACGATCGAGCAGTAGCCCTGAACCGTGGCGCCGATCACGCCCGCGTCCAACGTGGCCTTCTCGCCCGGCCCCAGCCGGGCCGTCCGGGCCTCGCCGATCACCAGATCGTGGGTGTTGGTGTCGGAGTTGACCAGGTCGACCACCAGCGCGTCCCCGGGGTTCAGCGTCACCGAGTTGGGCACGTAGTGCATGGCGATGATCTCGACCCGCACGCGCACCGTCCGTCCGGTCGGGGTGACCTGGGTCGCGGCAGGGGCGGCGCTCACTCCGGCCGCATGTGGATCGACGCCGACGCCGACCACCGCGGCGGTCGCCACGGCGGCGAACCCGGCGATCACCTGGGTCGCTGAGAACGGGTGCGGACGTGGCTGCGGCGGCTCCGGTTCCTCACCCCTGGCCAGCGCCCGGCGAGCACCGAGGGACGCCTTCAGCCCGAGCACCATGATCGGCAGGAACGATGCGGCGGCGCCGAGTGCCAGCAGCGACCCGGTGACCTTCACCCAACTGGGCATCGGGGCGAGCCACAGCACCAGGCCGCCGTTGATGGCGACCAGCCGAAAGCCGGCTCCGGCGTTGAAGAAGCGCTGGCCGGCGCGGACGACGGACGGTCCGCCGCCAAGCACGGACGGCAACAGGTACGACAGTGCCCCGGTGAGGAGCTGCACTCCGAAACCGGCGGCGAGCGCGGCGGCGGGCCAGTTGAACGTCTCACGCACCACGGCCCAGTCGGCTGCGCTGACCAGCACCCAGCCCGCCCAGGTCAGCCCGATCACCAGCCATCCCAGTGCGGCGAGCACCGATGCGGGCGCGAACTCGGTGATCGGCTTGGCGCGCAGCGGACGCCACAGTGCCCCGGCCCACAGCGCGAAGCCGGCCAGGTAGGCGACCAGGCCGAGTGCGCCGATCAAGGTGATGCCGGCCAGTGCGCCGCCGACCGCCACCACGATGCCGGTGAGCAGTACCGGCAGAGCACGCTGGGTGAGGGCCTCGGCGGCGGCGTCCATGCGGGTGCGCAGCATGGTCGGCCACAGGGTGAGCAGAGTGCCCGTGACAGTGAGGCCCATCCAGCCCAGCACGTTGGTGAGGGCGTGGGCGACCAGCAGCCGTCCGTGCCAGGCGTCCGTCCAGCCCCAGGCCAGCGCGATGCCGAACCCGGCACCGACGGCCAGACTCGCGGCGGCCGCGACGTAGTAGCGCACTGTGACCCGGAAGCGCGCCGGCAACGCCCGGCGCAGCATGCGCACCAGCAGCCAGCCGTGCCAGATCACCGCGAACCCGACGATGCTGCCGCCCACCAACGTGATCGGCCAGATCGTGGTCGGGACGCCGACGAACACCAGCGCCGACCCCAGCGTCAGCAGGGCCAGCCGGAGGTTCTGCTGCGGGGGCGGCGGTTGGCGCAGCAGGGTCTGGGCGAAATGCATGCTCCAGACCATGATCGAGTGGGTGACTGCGCCCAGAAACACCAGGTGCAGCAGCAGCCACTGACTCTCGGCCAGCCAGCGGTGCCCGAGCGCGACGACCACGGCGATGCTCAGCCAGCCGATCAGCGGCCAGTCCCGCCAGGGCGAACGTCCCCGCCTCACCGCGCCCTCCCTTTTCTACAAATGACTCTGTAAAAATACCGTGTGAGTGGCGCTCGACCAAACCCGTGGCGTCCGAGCCGGGCACCCTGTTCTCGCTCGACGGGGAATGGGGACGGTTCCTTTACCTGTCGGAACGGCCAGAGCATCACCGACGGGCAATCGTGCCGACGGGGAATGGGGACCGGGGAATGGGGACGGTTCCTTTACCTGTCGGAACGGCCAGAGCATCGCGGGCGGTTCCGGCGGGTAAGGGGACGGGGCCGCTACCGTTCAGAACGGCCAGATCAGCGGCACATAGAGCACTGCCACGGCCAGGAACAGCAGCAACATCGGCAGGCCGAGCTTCCAGTAGTCCGAGAACACGTAGCCGCCCGGTTCGAGCACCATGGTGTTGGCCGGCGTCGCCACCGGAGTGAGGAACGCCGCGGCGCCCGCGACCGTCAGCGCCATCATGAACGGCAGCACCGACACGTTCAGATCGGACGCCAGCACGGTCGCGATCGGCAGCATGATCAACACGGTGGCCATGTTGCTGATCAGCTGGCCCAGAATCATGGTCAGTAGGCACATCACCAGCAATGCCAGGTGGGGTGAGGTGCCGCCGACCAGCGCGAGCATCTGCTCCGCGATCATGTCGGCCGCACCGGTCGAGATGAACGCGGTGGACAGCGGGATCATGCCACCGACCAGCACCACCGTCGTCCAGTTGATCGCGCGGTAAGCCTGAGCAGAGGTGAACACGCCGGTGAGGACGATCGCCACGGCGGCCAGCACGGCGGCGATGACCGGCGGTAGCAGTCCGGTGGCGAGCATCAGCACCATCACGGCCAACACCGTCATCGACCTCTTGGCGCCGGCGCCGAGCGGGATCGAGCGTCGCAGCGACTCCGGGGGGTCCACCACCAGAACGTCCGAACCGGAGGTGTGGTACTGAAGGTGCTCCCAGGTTCCGCTCAGCAGCAGCACGTCGCCGGCCTGCAGTACCGCGCCGGTCTCGGTCAGCGGCGCGCCCGCGCGCTGCAAGCCCAACACCACCAGATCACCCGAGGGGGTCGACATGCCTGGGAACAGGTGGACGCCGATCAGCGCGGAGCGCGGCGGGATGACCACCTCGGTCGCGCCGCGGCTCACGCCCAGCAACTCGGTGTCTTCGCCCAGGGCGTACTGGTCGCGCAGGGTTCGGACGTGCCCGCCGACGTCCGGCGGAAGCACGCTCGGCGCCCGGTGCGGCAACAACCGGCGACCGAACAAAACGATGATCAGCAGCCCGCCGGCCAGCAGCGGCAGCCCCGCCAGGGCGAACTCGAAGTAGCCGAACGGACGCTCCCCCGCATCGGTCGCCGCGTCGCTGACCAGAATGTTCACCGGCGTTCCGGTCAGCAGCAACAACGAGCCCGCGTGGGCCGAGAAAGCGAGCGGAATCAACAGCTGACTGGGCGCGATGCGGGCTCGGATGGCCACCACCACGACCACCGGCACCAGCGCCGCCACGGATCCGTTCACGCTGATCAAAGCCGTCAGCAGGGCCACCAGCCCGCCGATCATCAGCAGCAGCCGCACCCGGCTACCGCCGCCCTGGTTGATCACCTGCTGCCCCGCCCAGGCCGTGACGCCGGTGGCGTCCAGCGCGTCCGAGACCACGAACAGGGCGGCGATGAAGATGACCGTGGGGTCGCCGAACCCGGCCAGCGCCTGGTTCAGGGTCAGCACGCCGCTGCCCCACAGGGCGACGGCGACGCCGAGTGCGACGACTCCCAGCGGGACGCGGTTGGACAGGAACGCGATCACCGCGGCGACGAGGATGAGCAGAACGGTTACCACTGGGGTCACAGGGTGGACTCTAGTGCTCCCGTCCTGCCGGGTTGCTCAGGACGCGACCGTGACCGCCGCAACCCGTCTGTTCCAAGCGGAGTGTCTCGACAGCGACCCGGGGACGCGCATCGCCGGGCGAGAGATGCTGACGACTGCCGCTGCTTCACGGGACGGCCGACGAGTCACGCTGTGCGGTCGACGACCCGGCCTGGCGGCGTGCGCGTGGACGGTCCGCGCCGGGCGGCGATCTGCCGCTGACGAGCGCCAACGCATTTTGGTCGAATCGGCTAGAATAAGGTCCTACAACCTTCAACCGATCATGCGGACGAAACCGCGTCAGGAGTGCTCCCCCTCGTGGGCAAAACGGTCTTTCTCGACTTCGACGGAACCTATGCGCACAACGGCGTGGTGCCGCCCGCGCACGTCCGGGCAGTGGGCGAGGCGCAGCGCAACGGCCATCGGGTGCTGCTGTGCACCGGCCGTCCCAAGGCGTTGGTGGCGGCGGACGATATCGCGGTGTTCGACGGCCTGGTGGCGGCCGCGGGCGGGTATGTCGAGGTGAAGGGTGAGGTGCTCGCCGATCGACGCTTTCCGGCCGGGGTGGCTGCCCGCGCGATCGCTTTGCTGGACGCGAACGACGCGGCCTACATTCTGGAGGGCCCGGACGCGGTGTACGTCGCGCCCGGCATGAAGCAGCGACTCGTGCTGCTGTTGACCGGCGACGAGCACGGGCCGAGCTTCGGTGAAGCGGCCGACGGCATTCTGGCACCGCTACAGGTATCGGACGACCCGGCGTCCGAGTCGTTCGCCAAGATCACCTGCTTCGATTCCGCGGTTCCCACCAGCTGGATCGGGGCGCAGCTCGCCCCAGAGGTCTGCGTGGTGCCCAGTTCGATAGGTTCGCTGGGCGAGCGCGGCGGTGAGTTCTTCTTGAGCGGGGTCAACAAATCGGTGGGCATCGCGGTGGTCGAGCAGCACTTCGCCATCGACCGCGCCGACATCATCGCCATCGGTGACAGCCACAACGATCTCGAAATGGTGGCCTACGCCGGCACGGGTGTGGCCATCGAAGGCGGGGTGCCCGAACTGCTGGCCAGCGCCGACATGATCGTGCCGCCTCCGCAGCGCAACGGTCTGGTGGAGGCCTTCGAGCGGCTCGGGCTGATCGGCACGTCGGTGCGGGCCGCCTGAGTGGTGCTGCGGCGGGTGGACCTGGTCGCGGATCCGACCGCGTTGTGATGAGTGCGGCCGGAGCGCGTCGAGGCCGGCGGTGCGCAGGCCAGCGATCAAGCACTCAGCAGGCCCCCTCACCGGGGCTGAGCGCCCCGGGCACTGCAGGCTGAGGTAAGGACGGCCGGAGGACCGCCGCTACGCGGTGGAGCGCGACTGCCACCACTGCCAGGCGACGGTCACGATCACGGCGCCGACCAGCGAGCCGATCAGGCCGGAGGGACGTAGCTCGAGGCCGTCTCCGGACAACAGGCTGATCAGCAGCCCGCCCACGAACGACCCGGCCAGGCCGGACGCGAACGCCATCGGCCAGTTGACGTGCTTCTTGCCGAGAATGAGCTGGGCGCCGGCTCCGACGACCATGCCGAACAGGATGATGCCAATGATGAGCACCGCGGTAGCCTACACGCCGCGCGCGCCGTGGCCCGTGCACCGCTCGCGAGCAGGATGCTCAGCTCAGCCCGAAGCGTGAGCCCGACGCCGGCGCAGCCCGCCGATCGCCGGGTTCTGGTTGTTATCACCGGCCCTGACACCGAAGAGAGAGCCGCTTTGGGGCCAACGCCACTTTGTGGTTGGCATCTATACCCCCGGGGAGTATTCATATCAACCACAAAGTGGCGACCCCGTTACGGGCTCGCCCTCGGCCCACCCATATCAACAAGAAGTTGGCGAGTGGCGCCTGATCCCAACGGTGCTGCAGCCGAGGCAGCGCGCAACCGGCCGGCTGCAGCAACACCCGTCAGCCGACGCTTCCCGACAGCAAGATCAGCTCAGGCAGTCCGGGCGAGACAGAGCCGGCCGTCCGAATGCGGATGCGGCTCAGGGGGATTCGCGCCGCTCAGCCGGCGCGGGCGGATCGGTCGAAGCGCAAGGTTGCCGCCGCAGTTGGGGCAGGTGCACCGCGGAAATGTGGCGGCGCAGCCGGCGCACCACGTGCACTCGAAGGAGCATATGTAGACCTGATGATCCTCGATAGCAAGCTCACGGCTGCAACGCTCACAGTTGCGGCGATACTCCAGCATGGGTGGCTTGCCTTTCGCGCTGGGAGGAGGTCAGTGTCTGATCAGGCGGACCCACCACGAACCGAACCCACAACCGCACGCTGGCCAGCCGCACCCATCGATGGCGCGATGGTTTGGCTGAGTGAGACGCCGTTGGCCGGGTCGCTCCGTTCCCCCCGGATGAAGCGACCCGGCCATCAGCGTCTATTCTCGTCCCCCCGACGACAACAACAATAGACGTCGCTTGGTGTTACGTCAGTCACCCGCGCGAGTGACGCGAAGCCTGCCACTGGTCGGACAACCCGGGCCGCCAAGCTGAGCTCTGAGGCCCAGCGCTGGAAGCGTCGGTCGCTTGGGCACCATTCGGCACCCTCATTCGTTCGACCAAGTCAGCCGAGTCGACGCTGATCGCCGCCGTTATCGCCGCCCTCATCGCCCGGTGGTGGCTGGGTCAGCCGCCACCCGTTCGCGCCTTGGGTGACCAGACCGCGCCCGGCCAGCCGGTCGAGCACCCCCAGGCAACTACCCAACGGCACCCCTGCCCGCAGCGACACCTCGCCCGAGGCGACCAGTCCGCGCGCCGGCAGTGCCTCGAACACGGCGAGTTCGTCGGGCGACAGGTCGTCCAGCGTGCGGTGCTGGGACGGACGGTGCGCCGGTCTGCGGCCGAGCGGCCCCACCAACTCGAGCACGTCTTCGACGCCGGTGCACAGCACGGCTTCCGCCTCGCGAATCAACCGGTGCGGGGTGGCGGACGCGGCGCTGTACACCGGACCCGGAACGGCCATCACCACCCGCTGGCAGGCGCTCGCCCAGCTGACGGTGTTGCGCGCCCCGCTGCGCAACGCGGCCTCGACCAGAATGGTGGCCGGGGTCAGTGCGGCGATCAGGCGGTTGCGCGAGAGGAAGCGCACCCTGGTCGGGTGCTCGCACGGCGGGAGTTCGCTGACCAGCAGCCCATGATTGGCCACCCGCTGCAGTAGCGCCGAGTTGCCGCTGGGGTACGGCTTGTCGAGGCCACCCGCCATCACGGCGACCGTGGTGGCGTCGGCGGCCAGCGCCCCGGTGTGCGCGGCGGCGTCGATGCCGTAGGCGCCGCCGCTGACCGTGGTGATGCCGTGGCCGCCCAGCCCCGCAGCCAAGTCGGTGGTCACGGTCTGCCCGTAGGCGGTGCATGCCCGCGCTCCGACGATCGAGACCGCGCGCTGCACGGCATCGGACAACCCGACCTGGCCCTTGAGCCACAGCCCGAAGGGCGCCCCGCCCAGGTCCTGCACCGGCTCGCACCCGGCCAGATCGCCCAGCGCGATGGGCCACTCGTCGTCGCCGGGTATCACGAACCGCAACCGGTAGCGCTCGGTGGCCCGGCGCACGTCCGCCAGATCGAGCCGGTGCGCTCTGGCGGTCCAGCGCGACGGTGAGGTGGGCGTCAGCAGCGATCGCCACACCGCCTCGGCTCCGTGCCGCTCCACCAGTGCCGCCAGGTCGCGGCTGCCCGGCTCGACCGCGCAACACAGCGCCATGCGCGCCTCACGCTCGTGCACGGCTCACCTCGCCGAGTTGCTCGCCGCGGCGCATGGCCAGCGCCGTGTGCAGGTGGTCGCGGTTGGGCAGATCGGCACCGGCCAAATCGGCGATCGTCCACGAAAGCCTGATCACTTTGTCGACGCCGCGGGCCGACAATCTGCCCCGGCTGACCGCCTCGTCGAGCAGCTCGACGCCCCGCGGCAGCGGCAGCAGCCGTCGGAGGGCGGGACCGGGCACTTCACCGTTGGTGCGCCACCCGTGCTGCGCCAGCCGGCGCTGCTGCCGCGCCCGCGCCTCGGCCACCCGCGCGGCCACCGCGGCCGTACTCTCACCAGACGACTGGGCCGCCTTGAGGTAGGTGCGGCTCATCGGAGCCAGGTGGTGGTGAATGTCGACCCGGTCGAGAATCGGCCCCGAGATGCGCTCGGTGTAACGGCGCACCGCCATCGGTGCACATCGGCACTCGGCGCCGCGGGTACCGGCGTTGCCGCAGGGGCACGGGTTCGCAGCCAGGACGAGTTGAAAGCTGGCCGGGTAGACCGCATGCACCATGGCCCGGCCGAGCACCACCCGTCCGGACTCCAACGGCACCCGCAGGGCCTCGATCACCCGCGGCGAGAACTCGGGCGCCTCGTCCAAGAACAGCACGCCGCGGTGGGCGCGGCTGATGCTGCCCGGCAACGCCATGCGGGCGCCTCCGCCGACGATGCTCGCGAGCGAGGCCGAATGATGTGGGTCGGCATAGGGCGGCCGGCGGACCAGCCCGTCGTGCAGCGGTAGGCCGGCCAGGGAGTGGATGGCGGACACCTCGAGCGCTTCGCTCTGGTCGAGGTCGGGCAGCAGCCCGGGCAGCCGTTCCGCCAGAAGCGTCTTGCCCACGCCGGGTGGACCGTGCAGAAAGATGTGGTGCCGGCCGGCGGCTGCCACCTCGACTGCCCACTTGGCCTCCAGCTGGCCCACCACGTCGATCAGGTCTTTACCCGACTCAGCTGAGCCGGCGGGTTCATCGGTCGCCGGGACGACCTGCGCCGGCGGATCGCCGACCAGCACCGCCACCAGGTCGAGCAGGTCGTCGACGCCCCAGATGGTGAGACCCTCGACCAGCCGGGCTTCGCCCAGCTGGCAGGCCGGCACCACCGCGGTGCTGAAGCCCGCCGCCACGGCAGCCAGGAGTGCGGGCAGCAGGCCCCGCACCGACCGGACCCGCCCGTCAAGACCCAGTTCACCGAGCAGCACCATGCGATCGAGCACCTCGGAGTCGAACCGGTCCGCCGCGGCGCAGACCGAGGTGACGATCGCAAGGTCGTAATGCGAACCGGCCTTGGGCAGGGTGGCCGGGGACAGGTTGACGGTGACCAGCTGCGTGGGCCAGCCCAGACCCTGGGAATGGACGGCGGCGCGGCACCGTTCGCGCGCCTCGCCCAGGGCGGCATCGGCCAAGCCGACGATCACCATGCGGGGCAGCCCGCCGCCGAGCGCCGCCTCGACCTCGACGATGGCCCCCTCGACACCGACCAGCGCCACCGAGAACGCCCGCCCCGTGCTCACTCGCCCACCCCTTCGACATGGGTGACCTGCGGACGCCCGCTGCGGTTCAGCAGCACGCCGATGGCGTCGATCCGGTAGCGAGGCACCCATTGGGGTTGCTCACCCAGCCAGGTGAGCGCGAGCTGGCGCAACCGGGCCAGCTTGCGCCAGGTGATCGCTTCGAGCGGGTCGCCGTAACCCAGCCCGGTTCGGCACTTGACCTCGCAGAACACCAGCACCGGGTCGGGCTCGGGGGTTTGGGCGATGATGTCGACCTCGCCCAGCGAGCAGCGCCAGTTACGTTCGACGATGTTCCACCCCTGCTGCACGAGGTGCTGGACGGCAGCCACCTCACCCGCCCGACCGACCGCTGACTTCTCCACGTTCTCAGCTTGTGCCTGCGAGCGGCGGAGTGTTCAGAATGGTCCGCGAGTTCGTCGCAGCGGCCCGGCTCACCCGGGCCGGCTGCGCCTCAGGTCACGGCGCCGGAAGGGTCGGCTGCGATCAGGTGGTGACCGCCACCGCGAGCCGTCCCAGCTCGTTGGCATGCACCTCGGCGCTGTCGATCATCGGCAGCGGGCTGGCGCCGGGTTCGATCAGCAGGCCGATCTCGGTGCAGGCCAGCACCACCGCCTGCGCCCCGGCCGCCGCCAACCGTTCGATGACCCGAAGATAGGCCTGCCGCGACTCCTCGCGGATCACTCCCTTGGTCAGCTCGTCGAAGATCACCCGGTCCACCAGGTCGCAGTCGTCCACACCCGGCACCACGGCCACCTTGCCGTGCCGGGCAAGCCGGGTCGCATAGAAGTCCTCACGCATCGTCCAGCCCGCGCCGAGGATGCCCAGCCGGGTCCAGCCGCGCCGGTCGGCCTCGGCCGCGACAGCGTCCGCGATATGCAGCAGCGGCACGTTCAGCGACGACTCCACACCGGGCGCCACCTTGTGCATCAGGTTGGTGCAGATCGCGACCACGTCGGCACCGCCGTTCTGGCAGGCGAGGGCGGCCGCCGTCAGCAGCCGTTCGGCGCGCTGCCAGTCACCGCTCACCTGGCACTCGCGGATCTCGGCGAAGTCGAGCGACTGCAGCACGATGCGGGCCGAGGAGTGGCCGCCCAGTTCGCGGGCGACAGCCTCGTTGAGCAGTCGGTAGTAGGTCATCGTGGAGTGCCAGCTCATGCCGCCGACCAGGCCGATCGTTCTCATGCATCCACTGTGTCGAGAACACGTGATCCTAGCTAGACCATGATTTCTTGGGTCTGCCATAAGAAATACTTGCATCTATGGATCCTCGCCGGGTGTTGCTCTTCCGCTCCGTGGCCCGCTCCGGCTCGCTCAGCGCCGCCGCCCGTGAGTTGGCCACCACCCAACCCGCGGTCAGCCAGCAGTTGCGCGCGTTGGAGCGCGAGGCCGGGATGCCCCTGGTGCTTCGCGGTGCTCGGGGCATCACGCTCACCGAGGCGGGGCAGCGGCTGCTCACCCAGGCCGACAACATCGCCGCGCACCTGCACATGGCCGGCGAGGAGCTCGCCGGCTTGGCCCAGCTGCGAGCCGGACGGGTGCGGCTGGTCGCGTTTCCCTCCGCCGCCGCGACACTGGTCCCGGACGCCCTGGCTGCCCTCGCCGACGACCATCCCGGCGTCGCGGTCGAGATGGTCGAAGCGGAACCCCCCGAGGCCGCGGTGGCGGTGCGTCAGGGTGCCGCGGACGTGGCGGTGGTGTTCTCGTACCCGGACGACGCTGCCGACGGCTCCGGCTCGATGCTCGCCCCCGATGATGCCGGCGACCTGGCCTGGGTGCCCTTGGGTGACGAGGCGGTTCAGCTGGTGGTGGCGCGAGAGTCGACGATCGGCCCGTCCGAACTGCACCGGCAGACCTGGATCGCCGGCTGCCCGCGCTGTCGTGGCCACCTGGTCGCCTGCTGCCACACTGCCGGCTTCGAGCCGCGGATCAGCTTCGAAAGCGACGACTACGTCGTGGTACAGAACCTGGTGGCGCGTGGCCTGGGCATCACCGCCCTGCCCCAACTGGCCCTGCGGGCCTTCGGTCACCCAGGCATCGCGGTACGCGAATCGGGGCTGTTCGGACGGCGCACCGTCGGCGCCGTGCACCGAGCCGGCGCTGAGCACGTTCCCGCCACCCGAGCCCTGTTGGAACGGTTGCAGCGATCCGCGCGGACGGCCTTCGCACGGTGAGCTGCCGGCGTAGACCCGTGGCGTGCACGGTGAGCACGCCGCAGCAAGGGCGCAGCCGAAGGATCAGGCAGGAAGACCGGGGCGCGCAGGATCAGAGGTTCTCGGGCACCTTGAGGTCGGCGTGGGCGATCTCTTCGATGCTGACGTCGCGGAACGTGAGCACCTTGGCCGACTTCACGAAGCGGGCCGGGCGGTACATGTCCCACACCCAGGCGTCGCCCATCGACACCTCGTAGTACACGTCGCCACCCTCGGTGCGCACCTTCAGGTCGACCGCGTTGCACAGATAGAAGCGCCGCTCGGTCTCGACCGCGTAGGTAAAGATGCCGACCACGTCCTTGTACTCCCGGTACAACTGGAGTTCAAGGTCGCTCTCATACTGTTCAAGATCCTCGGCGCTCATAGCGGTGCCACTCTACTAGTCGTTTGCCGGCGGTCGGGACAGCAGGTGCGTCACCGGGGCGTCCGGGTCTCGACCAGCAGGACGCGTCTCGCCCAGCTCGACCAGCAGGACGCGTCTCGACCAGCTGTCTCGACCAGCGGAGATCCCGGCATTCGCCGGGATGACGGGCGGCGAAGGTCTCGACAAGCTTGTCCAGCGGCGGCGCGCAGGCGTGAAGCGGAGCGGGGGTGCACCCCGTCTGGGTAGGTCGGGCGTCGGGCAACTCACCGGCGGAGCTTGCGGAGCCGGTGAGGCTGCGCGGGGCGGGACGGGGTGCACCCCCGCTCCGCGGCACCCAACGCAACCAGTGCGTCCGGGAAGAGATCCCGGCATTCGCCGGGATGACGAGGGGGCCGGGATGGCGAGGGCCTGCCGGGATGACGAGGCCCGCCGGCGACGAGGGCGCCCGGAGATCCCGGCATTCGCCGGGATGACGAGGCAGCCGGGATGACGAGGCCCGCCGGCGACGAGGGCGCCCGGAGATCCCGGCATTCGCCGGGATGACGAGGGGGCCGGGATGACGCCTCAGCCGGCCTTCGGTGCGTCGGGCACACCGGACGCCCGGCGCACGTTCTCGAAGCACCAGCGGTGGATCTCGCAGGGGCCGTTCTCCCCCAGCAGCTGCTGATGCAGCGGCGTGCAGTAGCCCTTGTGCACGTCGAAGCGGTACTGCGGCCAGCGATCATGGGCGGCGCACATGATGCGGTCCCGGGTCACCTTGGCGATCACGGACGCCGCCGCCACACAGCCCGCGACCGCGTCCCCTTTCCACACCGCGAGGGACGGCACGCCCAGCCCGTCCACGCCGAAGCCGTCGGTGAGCGCGAAATCGGGGCGGACGTCGAGCCGGCAGACCGCCCGCCGCAGCGCCTGGATGTTCGCCACGTGCATGCCCAGCCGGTCGCATTCGGCGGGATCGATCAGCACCACCGACCAGGCCACAGCCTTGGCCACGATCTCGTCGTAGCAGCGTTCACGCTGCAGCGGCGTGAGCAACTTGGAATCCTTGAGCCCGCGCACCTGGCTGCCGGGCGTGCCGCCCAGAATCACCGAGGCGGCCACCAGCGGGCCCGCGCAGGCACCACGTCCGGCCTCATCGGCGCCGGCGATCAGCGCGAAACCGGCCCGCCGCAGAGCCCGCTCGAAGCCGTACAGACCCGCGTCGCGGCGCAGCACGAAGGCCATCGCAGAAGCCTCAGCAGGCCGGGATCGGACCGGTGATCACCGGCTTGTCGAGGGCTGCCGCCGTGGGAGCCGACACGTTGTCGAAAGTGGACGGACGCGGCAGGGTTCGCCAACGGTCGAACGGGTAGACCACCGCGACGGCCGAACCCACCACGTCCGCGGTGGGGATGAAGGCGGCGATTCCGTCGGTGCCCTCGGAGAGGTGGCAGCGCGAATCCTGGGAGTTGTCGCGATGATCGCCCATCACCCAGAGCCGGTTCTTGGGGACGATCACGTCGAAGGTGTACGTCGAGGGCGCCACCGCCGTGCCGCTGTCGGCGTAGAGGTAACTGCCCTCGTCCAGGGGTTGGCCGTTGACCGTGATGCGGCCCTGCGCATCGCAGCATTTCACGTGGTCACCCGGCAGTCCGATCACCCGCTTGATCAGGTGGTTCGAACTCTCGTCGGGTGCCAGGCCGATGAAGATCAGGGTCCGGCGTAGCGGATCGGTCTCTTCGGCGGGATCGGCCAGCCAGCCCTGGGTGTCGCGGAACACCACGATGTCGCCGCGCGACCAGCCGGCCACCTTCTGCACCATGACCCGGTCGCGGATCTGCAGCGTGTTCTCCATCGACCCGGACGGAATCACGAACATCTGCGCGACGAACAGCCGAAGCAGGGTGGACGCGATCAGGGCCCCGACCACCACGATGGCGATCTCTTTGGCCCACATGCCGGCCACGCGGCCGGCCGAGGGCTTACCGGTGGTGGTGGGTGTGTCGCTCACCACGAGTCTCCCGCCTGAAGTACCGGAGCCGGCCGGGACTCAGCGGTCCCGCTTCTCCTTGATCTTGGCGGCCTTGCCGCGCAGTCCACGCAGGTAGTACAGCTTGGCACGGCGGACGTCGCCGTGCCGCTCGACCTCGATCTTGTCGATGATCGGGGAGTGCAGCGGGAACGTGCGCTCGACGCCGGTGCCGAAGCTGACCTTGCGCACGGTGAACGCCTCACCGATGCCGCTGCCGGTGCGGGAGATCACGACGCCGGCGAACACCTGAATACGGGAGCGGTTGCCCTCGACGACCTTGACGTGCACCCGCACGGAGTCGCCGGGACGAAAGGCGGGAATGTCGGAGCGCAAAGAGGCCTGCGTGACCTCGGCAACAATCTTGTTCATGGGGATTTCCTCGCCGGTGCCACAGGACACCTCGTGGTGGATCGATGAGTGATGCGGTGGAACACCTTCCCCCTGTGGCAGGGGCGTCCAGCACCAAGGATCAAGTCTGCCACACCGCCTCGTCCGGCCGAAATCGGGGCCCGCGGTGGTGACGAACGAAGCCGGGCGGGCGGACGTCCCCACGGCTCCAGCTGAACCGCCGGGGACGGGCGACTGCCTACTTGGCGTCCTTCTTGAACAGCGCGTGCATCAACTCGCGGTTGAGTTCGCTGATCATGTCGAGCGGGATCTCTTTGGGGCACACCGCCGCGCACTCGCCGATGTTGGTGCAGTTGCCGAAGCCTTCGGCGTCGTGCTGCGCCACCATGCCCTTGACCCGCGACCAGCGTTCCGGCTGGCCCTGGGGCAGCATCGCGAGGTGGGTGATCTTGGCGGAGGTGAACAGCATCGCCGACCCGTTCGGGCAGGCCGCGACGCAGGCACCGCAGCCGATGCAGGTGGCCGCGTCGAAGGCCCGGTCGGAGTCCACCTTCGACACCGGTGCCGCGTTGGCGTCCGGAGCCGAGCCGGTGTTGACCGAGATGAAGCCGCCGGCCTGAATGATGCGGTCGAACGCGGTGCGATCGACCACCAGGTCCTTGATCACCGGAAAGCCGCCGGCCCGCCAGGGCTCGACGTCGATGGTGGCTCCGTCGGCGAACGAACGCATGTGCAGCTGGCAGGTGGTGGTCGGCACCGGGGACGCACCGCGTCCGTGCGCCGACCCGTCGATCACCACGCCGCACATGCCGCAGATGCCCTCGCGGCAGTCGTGGTCGAACGCGACGGGCTCGATGCCCTCGACGGTCAGCTTCTCGTTGAGCAGGTCGAGCATCTCCAGAAAGGACATGTCGGGACTGACGTCCTGCATCTGGTAGGTCTGCATACCGCCCTTGGGCGCGCCATGGGCCTGACGCCACACCCGCAGAGTGATGTTCACTTGTAACTCCGTTGCTTCAGCTCGATGTACTCATACTCGAGGGGTTCCTTGTGCAGCACCGGGGTATCGCCGGCGTACTCCCATGCACCCACGTAGAGGAACTCTTCGTCGTGACGAAGCGCCTCCCCATCGGGGGTCTGCGACTCGGCCCGGAAGTGCCCGCCGCAGGACTCGCGCCGGTGCAGGGCGTCGATGCACATCAGCTCGCCCAACTCGAAGAAGTCGGCCACCCGGCCGGCCCGCTCCAACGCCTGGTTGAAGTCCTCGTTGACACCGGTGACCTTCACGTCACGCCAGAACTCGGCCTTCAGCTCACGGATCAGGCCGATCGCCCGCTTCAGGCCGGCATCGGTGCGCTCCATGCCGCAGTACTCCCACATGATGTGACCGAGCTCCTTGTGGAAGCTGTCCACCGTGCGGGAGCCGTCGATGCTGAGCAGCGTGTCGATGCGCTCCTTGACGCCGGCGACCGCCTCGAGCACCGCCGGATCGTCCGGAGACACCTTCGGGAACGGCGCGTCGGCCAGATAGTCGTTGATCGTGTTCGGCAGGACGAAGTAGCCGTCGGCCAACCCCTGCATCAACGCGGACGCACCGAGCCGGTTCGCGCCGTGGTCGGAGAAGTTGCACTCGCCGGTGGCGTACAGGCCGGTGATCGTGGTCATCAGGTCGTAGTCGACCCACACCCCGCCCATCGTGTAGTGCACCGCCGGGTAGATGCGCATCGGAGTCTCGTAGGGATCCTCCGCGGTGATCTGCGCGTACATGTCGAACAGGTTGCCGTACCGGGCCGCGACCCCGTCGCGTCCGATCCGAGAAATCACGTCGGCGAAGTCGAGGTACACGCCACGCCGGATGTTGCGGATGGATCCGTCCGTCTGCTTCTCGTTGACTGCCGGCCCCACGCCGCGACCCTCGTCGCACATGTTCTTGGCCTGCCGGGACGCGATGTCGCGCGGCACCAGGTTGCCGAACGCCGGGTAGATGCGCTCCAGGTAGTAGTCGCGGTCCTGTTCGGCGATCTGCCGCGGGTCCTTGTCGCAGTCCTCGGCCCGCTTGGGCACCCAGATGCGGCCGTCGTTACGCAGCGACTCGGACATCAGGGTCAGCTTGCTCTGGGTCTCGCCGTGCACCGGAATGCAGGTCGGGTGGATCTGGGTGTAGCACGGGTTGCCGAAGTAGGCGCCCTTGCGGTGCGCCCGCCAGCCGGCCGTCACGTTGCAGCCCATCGCGTTGGTCGAGAGGAAGAACACGTTGCCGTAGCCGCCCGTGGCCAGCACGACGGCGTCCGCGAGATGGGTTTCGATCTCGCCGGTGACCATGTCGCGGGCGATGATGCCGCGGGCGCGGCCGTCCACCACGATCAACTCGAGCATCTCGTGCCGGGCGTACATCTTGACCGTGCCCACCGCCACCTGGCGCTCGAGCGCCTGGTAGGCACCGATCAGCAACTGCTGGCCGGTCTGGCCGCGAGCGTAGAAGGTGCGCTGCACCTGGACGCCGCCGAAGGAGCGGTTGTCCAGCAGGCCGCCGTACTCGCGGGCGAACGGGACGCCCTGGGCGACGCACTGGTCGATGATCGCGGCGCTCACCTCGGCCAGCCGGTACACGTTGGTCTCGCGAGCCCGGTAGTCGCCGCCCTTGACGGTGTCGTAGAAGAGCCGGAACGTCGAGTCGTTGTCGTTGCGGTAGTTCTTCGCCGCGTTGATGCCGCCCTGTGCGGCGATCGAGTGGGCGCGCCGCGGACTGTCCTGGTAGCAGAAGTTGAGCACGTTGTAGCCGGCCTCGCCCAGGGACGCCGCCGCCGCACCGCCGGCCAGGCCGGTGCCGACGATGATCACCGTCAGCTTGCGCCGGTTGGCCGGGTTGACCAGCTTGGCCTCGAACTGGCGCTTGTGCCACTTGCCCTCGATGGGGCCGCCGGGCGCCTTGGCGTCGCGCAGCTCAGCGCCTTCGCGCCACAACTGGTCGGAGGTGGTCGTGGTAGCGACTTCTTCTTCGACGAACTGGGTTGCCATTACTTCACCACTCCGAACAGCACCGCCAGGGGCGCAATCATGAATCCGACGTACAGCAGGACCGCGACGCAGTAGGCCAGTCCGTTCCACACCCGGCGGCTGGCGAGGGAGGTGTTGGCGCCCAGGGTGGCCGCCGCACTCCAGAAGCCGTGCCGGATGTGCATGCAGACCGCGACCATCCACAGCGCGTACGCGAGCACCAGCCACCACTGCTGGAAGCTGACCACGAACATTTCGTACGGGCCCGCGCCGCTGTTCCAGCCGGTCTTGATCACCTGCGCGGTGAACTGCAGCAGGTGGAAGACCAGGAAGCCGACCAGAATGACGCCGCCCCAGCGCATGGTGCGCGCGGCGTAGCTCTGTTGAAGCCGGTTGGTTGTGACGTACGAGCTGCCGCGAGCGGCGTTCGCCTTGCGCCACAGATGCACCGCCGAGGCGGCGTGCAGCACGATCGCGGCCAGCATGAACGCCCGGAAGATCCAGATGAACCAGCCGGACGGGATCAGCGGGTACAGAATGTCGCCCTTGAGCCAGTGGGCGTAGTGGTCGAATGCCTCGGCCCCCAGGAAGACCTTGAGGTTGCCGTACATGTGCATCAATAAGAAGCCGATCATGATCAGACCGGTCACCGCCATCAGGGCTTTCATCGCCACCGAGGAGCGGACGGCCCGCGCGCGCGGGGAAAGAGTTGTCGTCGCCACGTAGCCACCCTATTGCGTTGCCAGGGGACCATCGTGCCCAAACGCACAAGAACTTGTGGTTGAGACGGCAGGTCTCGGTCAGTGGTCAGTGAAGACCGCGTGAATATGTATTTCCGGCACGAGGATTGCGCAGAATGTCGTCCAGACTGACCAGCGTGTAGCCCTTGGCGCGCAGCTTGGCGATCAGTGAGGGAACGGCCTTGATGGTCCACGGATGAATGTCGTGGGCCAGCACGATCGCGCCGGGCGTGATCTGTGGCAGGGTGACCTCGACGATCTTCGCCGGCGTGTCGTACTGCCAGTCCAGGGCGCCGGCGCTCCACAGCACCACCGCCTGGCCGAGTTTCTTGGCCACCGCGTCCGTCCGGTTGTTGTGCAGGCCGTACGGCGGCCGGAAGTAGCGCGGCTTCACCCCCGTGGTCTTCTGGATCAGCTTGGTGTTGTCGGTGATTTCGGCGGCGGCCCTGGCTGCGGCGATGCGGGTCAGCATCGGGTGAATCATGGTGTGGTTCGCCACCGTCATGCCGGGCGTCTGGGCGATCCTTCTGGCCGTCGCCGGGTGCTGCTTGATCATCCGCCCGACCAGAAAGAAGGTGGCGGGCACCTTCTTGTCGACCAGCGTGGCCAGCAGAGTCGGCGTCTGCGGCCCGGGTCCGTCGTCGAACGTGAGCGCGACGCACTTGAGTTTCGTGCAGTCGACCCTCGCGGGCGCGCTCGGAGTGGGGGTGGCGGACGCTTCCGGCGAGGCGGACGCGGTGGCCGGCCGGGTCGCTGACGCATCGGGCGTGCCGGCGGCTGTCCCGCCGGCAGCGGTGCCGACCGTGGTCGCAACCGGCCCGCTGCGAGCACAGCCGACCAGCACGACGACCAGGCAGGCGAAACTCAGCAGGCGGCGAGGCATTGTCACCCGTCCAGTCAACCGCGTCCACGAAAGCGGCGGTGTCAAACGCGCGGTCCGGCTTCGTCATCCCGGCGAACGCCGGGATCTCCCAAACCGCTGGTCGAGACCCCAGGCGTTCGTCATCCCGGCGAACGCCGGGATCTCGCAAACCGCTGGTCGAGACCCTGGCCTTCGTCATCCGGCGAACGCCGGGATCTCCCAAACCACTTGTCGAGACCCCTGGCCTTCGTCATGCGGCGAACGCCGGGATCTCCCGAACCGCTGGTCGAGACCCCAAGGCGTTCGTCATCCCGGCGAACGCCGGGATCTCGCAAACCGCTGGACGACGCCCCCGGTGCGCGTCATCCCGGCGAACGCCGGGATCTCCCAAACCGCTGGTCCAAGCCCCCCGGCGTGCGTCATCCCGGCGAACGCCGGGATCTCCCAAACCACTGGTCCAAGCCCCAGGAGTGCGTCATCCCGGCGAACGCCGGGATCTCGCATACCGCTGGTCCAAGGCCCCTGGCGTTCGTCATCCCGGCGAACGCCGGGATCTCGACCACCTCAAGCGGACTCTAACCAACGTAGCGGAGCGGAGGTGCACTCAGTCTCGACAATCTCGACCGGCGAAGGCTCCACGCGGAGATCCCGGCATTCGCCGGGATGACGGGCGAGTGGACCGAGATCCCGGCATCCGCCGGGATGACGAGTAAGAGTCGGGATGACTGGCAAGAGACAGAATGACGAGCGGTCGACGCGCTCGACCAGCGGACAGCGCTCGACCCTCAGACGCAACCATGAAGCGGAGTGGGGGTGCACCCCGTCCGGGTAGGTCGGGCGTTGGGCAACTCAGCGGCGGAGCCTGCGGAGCCGGTGAGGCTGCCCTGGGCGGGACGGGGTGCACCCCCACTCCGTGGCAGCCAACGCAAGCAGGGAATGTGGCAGAGAGATCCCGGCATTCGCCGGGATGACGGGGAAGCGAACCGCGATGACGGGGAAGCGAACCGGGGTGACGGGCAAGTGGACCGGGGTGACGGGCAAGTGGACCGAGATCCCGGCATTCGCCGGGATGACGGGGAAGCGAACCCGGATGACGGGGAAGCGAACCCCGATGACCGGGAAGCGAACCCCGATGACCGGGAAGCGAACCCCGATGACGGGGAAGCGAACCGCGATGACGGGTGAGCGAACCGCGATGACGGATTACCTCAGGCCAGCAGGTCCGGACGACGCTCGCGGGTCAGCGCCTCGGCCTGCGCCCGGCGCCACTTCGCGACCTCGCCGTGATGACCCGACAGCAGCACGTCCGGAACGCTCAGCCCGCGCCAGGTCTCGGGCTTGGTGTAGAGCGGGTACTCCAGCAGATGATCGTGGCCCGGGGCGTGCGACTCTTCCAGCAGCGATTCGGGATTGCCCAACACGCCCGGCAGCAGCCGTACGATCGCCTCGACCATGGCCAGCACCGCCACCTCACCGCCGTTCAGCACGTAGTCGCCGAGGCTGACCTCACGCACCCGCATGCGGGTCGCCGCCTGCTGCACGACCCGCGCGTCGATGCCTTCGTAGCGACCACACGCGAAGATCAGCCGCTTCTCGGCAGCCCACTCGGCGGCATATTCCTGGGTGAATCTCTCCCCGGACGGGGTGGGCACGATCAGCAGCGGCTCGGCCTGGCCCGGCGTCGGGTCGGCCAGCAGCTCGTCGAGCGCCTCACCCCAGGGCTCGGGTTTCATCACCATGCCGGCGCCGCCGCCGTACGGGGTGTCGTCGACGGTCCGGTGGCGGTCGTGCGTCCAGCGACGCAGGTCGTGCACCCCGACCGTGACCAGTTCGCGCTGAATCGCCTTGCCGACCAACGACAGCTGCAGCGGCGCGAAGTATTCGGGAAAGATCGTGACGATGTCGAGCCGCATCAGGCCTGCGTCTCCTGCGTCTCGTCCGCGGCCGGCGGGTCGATCAGACCGGGCAGATCGGCGACCTCGACGTAGCCGGCAGCCACGTCGACCACCGGTACCAGCGCGGTCACGAACGGCACCAACCGCTCACCGTCGGGGGTGAGGATAACCAGCAGGTCCTGCACCGGGTGGTGGGTGATGGTCGAGATGCGTCCGAGCGTCACCCCGGCGCGGCGCACGTCCAGGCCGATCAGCGCGGCGTCGTGGTACTCGTTCTCGGCGGTCTCGCCCGCCTCGACCGACGCCCACAGCTCGGCGCCACGCACGCTCTCGGCCTGGGATCGGTCGGTGATGCCGCGAAAGCTCACCAGCAGCATGTCGCCCTGCCAGCGGCTCGACACGACCTCGAGCGGTGGACCGCCGACGCCGCCCCGGCCGAGCACCGCTCCGTCCGCGAATCGCTGTTCGGCGTAGTCGGAGTGCACGCGCACGGTCACCTCGCCACGCAGCCCGTGGGCCCGCCCAACGGTGCCGACCACCACATCGACCCGGTTGACCATGGTTCTCTCCTGACAG
Source organism: Micropruina sp. (assembly GCA_016711205.1). GTDB lineage: Bacteria > Actinomycetota > Actinomycetes > Propionibacteriales > Propionibacteriaceae > Micropruina. Next base: position 1,737,562 of record JADJTM010000001.1, read on the forward strand.
CCGTGACGCCCCCGAGCGATCTCGGGGGCGTCAGAGTTGAGCGTGGATCAGCGGCCGCGACGCTGGGTGCCGCGGCGATCCACATCGACGAAGTCGACCCGGACGGTGTCGCGGCCGGCCAGAGCGGTCACCACGGTGCGCAGCGCGCCCGCGGTGCGACCCTGCCGTCCGATCACCTTGCCGATGTCTTCGGGATGGACCCGCACCTCGAGAGTGCGCGGACGGCGTCGTTCGGATTCGGTGACCCGCACGTCGTCCGGGTTGGCCACCAGGCCGCGGACGAGGTGTTCCAAGGCATCGCCGAGCACGATCACGCCTCGTCGGCGGTCTCGGCCTCGGCCTCGTCAGCCTCGGCGGCCTTCTTCTTGCCCTTGCTGATCGCCGCCGTGGCCGGCTCGTTGTCGGCCTCGGCCAGCGCCGCGTTGAACCGCGCGACCTTGTCGGGCTTCTCGGCCTGCGGCTCGACACCCGACTCGGACTTCTCGCCGGTGAAGGTCTGCCAGTCACCGGTGCGCTTGAAAATGGTGACGACGGCTTCGGTGGGCTGCGCGCCGACACCCAGCCAGTACTGCGCCCGCTCGGAGTCGACCCTGATCACCGAAGGATCGTTCTTCGGCTGGTACAGGCCGATCTCTTCGATCGCGCGGCCGTCGCGCTTGGCGCGCGAATCCATCACGACGATGCGGTAGTGCGGGGAACGGATCTTGCCGAGCCGCTTCAAACGAATCTTGACAGCCACTTGTGTGGTTTCTCCTGTGGGAAAGCCTGGGCAACGACTGCCAGGCTGGACGGGTGAGGCCAACCCCCACTGTGGGGAATGGGTGCGGGTCTCGGGTGGACCGTCGACCCCGGCGATGAGAGGGCACCAGAGCAGACGACGCGGCACATATTGTGCCAGATGGCGCACCCAATCAGCGAACCTGCCGCTCCCGGTAGGGTGCCCGCATGACCTCGGCCGGCCCGCAACGCGGCGCGATCAGGGTCTGGGGGCTGCTGGGTCCGGCGTTCGTCGCCTCCGTCGCCTACGTCGATCCGGGCAATGTTGCGGCCAACCTGAGCGCAGGCAGCCGCTACGGCTACGCCCTGGTCTGGGTGCTGGCGGCCGCGAGCGGCATGGCGATGCTGATCCAGTACCAGTCGGCCAAGCTGGGCCTGGTCACCGGTGCCACCCTTCCCCAGCTGATGCACGCCAAGCTGGAGGGCAAGCCGTGGCGTCGGGTGGTCAGCGCCGGCTACGGCGTGCAGGCCTTCGTGATCGCCGTTGCGACCGATGTGGCCGAGGTGGTCGGCGGCGCGCTCGCCCTGCAGTTGATGTTCGGCACGCCGCTGTGGCTCGGTGGACTGATCGTGGGCGTGGTCAGCGTGTTGCTGCTGTGGGCGCTGCGCACCCAGGGGGAACGCACCTTCGAGCTGGCCATCACCGCGATCCTGGCGATCATCTGCATGGGCTTCCTCGGTGCACTGTTCTGGGCGACGCCCGATTGGCAACAGACCGCCGCCGGCCTGGTGCCCAGCGTTCCGGACGCCGACGCCTGGCCCCTGATCGCGGCGATGCTGGGCGCCACCGTGATGCCGCACGCCATCTACCTGCACTCGGCGTTGGCGATCGACCGGCACCGACCCACCGGCCGCCTGGACGTTCCGCTGCCGCGACTGCTGCAGGTGCAGAAGCTCGATGTCACGCTGGCGCTGCTGTTGTCGGGCTCGGTGAACATCGGCATGCTGCTGCTGGCTGCCGCGGCGCTGCGGGGCCAGACCGGCGACACCATCGAGGCGGCGTTCGCCACCATCGTCGAACGGGTGGGCGACCTGCCGGCCCTCATCTTCGCCATCGGCCTGCTGGCCTCCGGGGTGGGCTCGGCCGTGGTAGGCACCCATGCCGGTTCACGCATTCTCAAGGACCTGGTCGGCATTCCCGTCGCACCCACGGTGCGCCGCATTGTCACCGTCGGCCCGGCCGTGCTGTTGCTGACCCTGGGGCTGGCCCCGACCCAGGTGCTGGTCTGGTCGCAGGTGGTGCTGTCGTTCGGCGTCGCCCTGGCCGCCGCGCCGCTGGCCGGCTTCACCGGCGACCGGCAGCTGATGGGCGTCCATGTCGATCCGCCGTGGCTACGGGTGCTCAACTGGACGATCGTCGCCGCGATCGTCGCTCTCAACCTGGTGATGATCGCATGGGCGGTCAGTCGCGGATGACCTGACGTGCGGCGCGCACTGTCCGGATCAGTGCTGTGAGGCCGGTGCTGCCTCGACCGGATCGAGGGGCGGAACCTGGGCCAGCTCAACCCAAAGATCCCGGTAGCCCTCGCTCGCTCCGGCGTCACGCAACTCGGCCAATCGCGGCCACACGTCGCTGGCCAGCAGCTGTTCGGGGTCGACGGCGATCGAGCGGTTCAGGACGTCGTCGGGCACCGTCTGTGGGTCGTCGCTGGTGAGCTGTCGGGTCACCTCGGGCAGGGCGTCCGCCAGCACCGTCGAGGTCGGATCGAGGTTGGCCACGATCAGGGTGCCGGTGGGTTTGGTGTTCAGTGGAAGCAGCACCAGGTCGGGCCGCAGCCGCCGCAACACCTGCTGCACCTTGTAGACGTCACCCGCCCACGAGACGGTGCGCCGCAACCGATAGCCCTCGAGGTGGTTGCGCGGCAGCATGTCATCGAACACCACCACGCTAGCGGGCGAACAGTGCCGCTCGACGTTGACGAAGTCGCGCAGGGCGAAGTCCGACAGATGCATGCCATCGATGAAGGCCAGGTCGATCGGTAGGCCCTCGAAGTGCTCGAGCGCGTCCGGGCGTTCGAAGAAGTCGTCGCTGGTGGTCTTGAACGTGCGCAGGTCGCAGTGCAACTCGTTCCGGATCTTGAACTCGGGATCCACGCCGATCGAGCGGGTGCGCGAGAGCCCGAGGCTGTCACCCCAGCGCACGCCGATCTCGAGGTAGGTGCGCGGCGCCAGCAGCCGATGCAACTGCTCCAGCACCTCGTGCCGGGACAAGGTGGCGGGCGGGTGGGGGGCGTAGGGGTCGTTGCGCGCCCACTTGAGCCCCTCCTGGTTGAGGGTGCCCTCCAGCGAGCGTTGGCCGAGCCGCTCGATCAGCTGCGCGCGGAGCTGCTCGGGAGTCGGCTTGGGTTCGGCGGCCTTCTGCTCCGCCCGCCGCTTCTTCGCCTTCGCCTCGACATCGAGAAAGTTGATCACACTGCGCCGGACTGCAGCTTCGCGGTGCAGCAGCCGCCGCCTGGTGGCCGGCCCAACGGTCCGGTCGAGTCCGTTCGCGATGGAGCTGCGCAATCCCATGGCGTCAGGGTAGGGGTCGGCACGCCCCCGGACCGGCACCGCCGGATGTCTGGGCGGGTCGCAGGCAGGCTGCGCTCGTGGACCCTCGACCGTCCGGTGCCGTTGGGCTAGGGTCGTGCGTCACCAGGCTGTAGCGCGACCCTGGAGGTGTCGGCCATGGCGCAGTGGGACGCCTTCATCTCGTACGCGCGCTCTGCCTCGACGCTCGAGGCGCAGCGGCTGCAGACCGCCATCCAGACCTTCGCCAAACCGTGGTACCGGTTGCGGGCCGTCCGCATCTTTCGCGACGACTCGTCCCTGTCGGCCAACCCGGCCCTGTGGTCGTCCATCGAGCAAGGGCTGCAGCAGGCGCGTTGGCTGGTGGTGCTGCTCAGCCGCCCCGCGGCCGGCTCCGAGTACGTGGCCGCCGAGATCGTCTGGTGGCTACGGCACAAGGACGCCTCGACGATCCTGCTGGTGCACGACGACGGCACGCTGGGCTGGGACCGGCAGCGCGGCGACTTCTCCGCCGACACCGACTGCGTGCCGGCTCCCCTGCGCGGCGCGTTCCGCGAAGAACCACGCTGGACGGATCTGAGCTGGTTCGACGCTCCGGGTTCGGCCGGCCCCGCGGACCCCCGCTTTCAGGAGAAGGTGGCCGACCTGGCCGCCACCATCCGCGGCATCGCACGCGACGAGTTGGTGGGCGACGACGTCGCCCAGCACAAGCGCAGCTGGCGGCTGGCGAAAACCGCGATCGGCGCGCTCAGCCTGCTGCTGATCGCGTCCGTGGTGGCCAGCATCATCGCCATCGCGCAGCGCAACGAGGTGCAGCGGCAGGCCACCGCACTGCTGGCACGGCAGCTGGCGGCCACCTCGGATTCCCTCCTCAGCCGCGATCTGCGGCGGGCCCAGTTGCTCGCCGTGCAGGCCTACCGCACCGACCCCAACCCCGACACCCGCGCCGCCCTGCTGCGAGCCACCCTGGCCAGCCCGGCGTTGCGCCGTTTCGTGCCGTTCCCGGCCGAGATCAGCGCCGTCGACGCCTCCGCGACCGGACGGTTCGTCGCCATCGGCCTGGTCAGCGGTGAGGTGTACAGCTGGGACGTCGCGACCGCCACTCCGATCTCCCGGCTGCGGATGACGGCCACCGTGGACGACGTCGGCATCAGCGACGACGGGCAGCTGCTGGTCGCGGTGGACGGAGCCTCGGCCCTGGTCGCGCGCGGCGACGCGATCAACTCGCTCACCCTTCCACCGGGGCAGGCCCCACAACTGGTCGCGGTGAATCCGTCCGGGGGCGGAATCGTGATCGCGTCGAAGGGCGATACACCCCAGGTCACCCTGGTGGACCTGCAGAAACTGAGCCAGCGCACCCTGGCGGACCCGACCGATCCCGACGGCTACGGCGCGCTCTCCGTGCAGTTCATCGACGACGACACCGTGCAGCTCGAAGGCTCGAGCGGTCAGACGCGCACCTTTCCCGGTTTCGATCGCCTCTCCCGCGGCACCTACTTCTACGGAGCTCGGCAGATCCGGGGCCGCATCAGCGCCGACGGCAGGTTCGCCACCGCGACCAACGGCACCGCCGAGATCCCGGTCTGGTCGTTCACCGGTTCGCAGGATGCCCCGGAGCGCTACGCGTACGTGCCGATGGTCAACGAAACCGCGTCCGCGTTGAACCACGACGGCTCGCGCATCGCCGTCGCGGATGCCACCGGCATTCACATCGCGAAGGTGCGCGGCACCGCCGACCCGGCCGGGTTCGGCCACTCCACCGACCCGCCCACGACCCTGGTCGGGATCACCGAGGTCAACGACGCGGGCGTGCTGTTTCTGGGCGCATCATCGCGGCTGGTCGCGGCGTCCGGCTCGGACCTCAGCCTGTGGGATCCCGACGCCGCCGGACGGTCCTCCACGACCGCGCAGGTGCCCATTCCCTCCGGCTGCACCGCCTGCGACGTACCGCGCGTCGCCCTGTCGCCGGACGGTTCCACGATGGCGATTCGCGACGGCTTCGGCGGCCGGGTGATCATCGCCGGCGTTCCTGGACGGGCCGGCTCGGTGGCGGCGACCTACAGCACCACGGAAGCCATCGGCGACCTGGCCGCGCCCGTCTGGCTCGGTGACGGCACGGTGCTGGTGGTGGCGTCCGGGGATCCGCAGGGAACGCTGACCGGCGCGCTGCCCGGGTTGCCGGCCGGCACCATCGGCTGGGCGATCGGGCGTCCGGGCACCCAGATCATCGGCATCCGGGTCTCGACGGACGCCGCGACGGTGCTCGTCGTCACCAGTGACGGCCGGATCGGCCGCTACGACGCACGCACCGGGGCACGGCAGGCCGAGGTCACCGTGCCGGCCGGCGAGACCCCCTTCGGGGAGGCGTCCATCGACGAGGGTCTCGCCACCGTCGCGCTCACCTCTGGGTACGTGCAACGGCTGACGGTGGTGGACGCAGCCACCGGCGTCCAGCGCTTCGAGGTGGCCGAGAGCGGGCAGTACGTCACCCGGTCGCTGCTCGCCCACGGCTCGCTGTGGGTGCGCTACCGGCTCGGCACGATCGAGCGCCGCGAGCCCACCGGTGGGGCGGTGCAGCGCACCCTGCCCGGACGCTTCAGCGTGACCGTGTCCGGCCGGATGAGCGCGGGGGCCGATCTGATGGCCTTCCCCACCGACGTCGGGACAAGTCTGTACGACGCCTCGGCGGATGCGCTGCTGGGGGCGGTCGCGATGCCGCCGGGCTGGCAGTCGGTCAAGCGAGGGGTCGCGCTGGCCCGGGACGGTTCGGTGCTGGTGGCGGCCTTCGAATCCCCGGGCGAGGAGGGGGCCTCCGGTCTGGTGGTCAGCACCGTTCTCGACCCGGAGTCCCTGGTGGCGACGGCCTGCCGCACCTCGGGGGGCAGCCTCACCGCGGACGACTGGACGACTCTGGTCGGCTCGGATGCGCCCGCGGAGCTGACCTGTCGGTGACGTCCTCTTCGCGTGCGGAGATCCCGGCGTTCGCCGGGATGACGGGGGGCGCGACGTCGTGGCGAGACGGGGTGGCGAGCCCTCGTCATCCCGGCGAACGCCGGGATCTCAGGCCACCGAACGGCCTACTCCGCCCCGTCGTCATCCCGGCGAACGCCGGGATCTCAGGCCACCGAACGTCCTACTCCGCCCCGTCGTCATCCCGGCGAACGCCGGGATCTCAGGCCACCGAACGTCCTACTCCGCCCCGCCGTCATCCCGGCGAACGCCGGGATCTCAGGCCACCGAACGTCCTACTCCGCCCCGTCGTCATCCCGGCGAACGCCGGGATCTCAGGCCACCGAACGTCCTACTCCGCCCCGTCGATCTCAAGCCCGAGCCAGTCGGCCAGCGAGTCGATCTCCGCGTGGACGTCCGCCACCTGGGCGGGCGTCCAGTCACGGTCGCGGTGCACGGCGAGGACCCGCAGCACACCCTTCTTGCGGTCGGCCTTGGCGTCCAGCTTTCCGATCAGCTCATCGCCGTGCAGGATCGGCAAGGCGAAGTAACCCCAGCGGCGCTTCGCGGCCGGCTTGTACATCTCCAGCACGTACTCGAAGCCGAACAGTTCCTCGGCCCTGCGGCGGTCGAACACCAGCCGGTCGAACGGCGACAGCAGCGCCGTCCGACCCTCGAACGGCACCCCGAGCTCGTCCAGGCCCACCGGATCGACCCGCCACTCCCCCGCGACACCCTCCACGACCGCGGGCTCACCGGCGTCGCCGACGTCCATCCGCTCCAGCGGCACCTCGGTCTGCTTGGCTCGTGCGACGCCGAGCGACTGCAACCGGCGCAGGTTGCGCTGCCGCTGCGCGGTCTCGAAGTCGATCACCGGCAACCCCGACGGGTACACCCGCTCGGCGAGGTTCCACCAGCGCTCGCGGCCGGAGCGTCCGGCAATGGCCACCTCGCCCAACCGCACCAGCAGTTCCAGCAGCTGCGTGACGTTGCGGTTGTTGGTCCAGCCGGTCGACCCCCACGCCTGCGACGCCGTGTCGGCGATCTCACCGGTGCGCAGCGGACCGTCGGTTCGCAGTCGGGCCAGCACGTCTCGACGAAAGCCGTCGTTGACCGCCAGCCAGTCACGGGCCTGCCGGTACGTCAGCGGGCGCCGCATGAAGGCCTGGTAGAGCGCCAGGTCGGCGATCGCGCGGTACATGCCGTCGTACTCGAAGGCCACCCTGTCGGTTTCCACCGCCTCCTGCAGGTGCGTGTGCTCATAGCCGGCACCCAGCCGGGTCCACAGAATATGGTCTTCGCTAGGGGCGATGGCGTTGGTCGGGTCGATGTTGAGCAGGGTGAGCTCGTCGATCGCCTCGCTGATCAACACCGGACGGCGGGCGTCCAGCAGCTGGGCGCGCACGGCGAGCCGCCGGGCGTCATGTCGGCTGAGCCGGTGCGGTTCCACCCGCGGGACCGTACCCTCAGCTCGCGGCCGAGCCACCCACCACCCGTCCGTTCAAGATGATCAGCACCGGTTCGCGGACCACCGAAATGGTCACCCGCGGGTCGTCCGCGAACACCACGATGTCGGCCGGCGCCCCCTGCTCGATGCCGGGGTGACCGAGCCACGCGCGGGCGTCCCAGGATGCGGCGCCGAGCGCGAACTCGTTGCCGCCGACGTTCGCCAACAGCTCGATCTCGGACGCGATCAGCCCGTGCCCGTGCACCCCGCCGGCGTCGGTGCCGGCGTACACGGGCACCCCGGCGTCCACCGCCTTGCCGATGGTTTCGAAGCGACGCGCATGCAGGGCGCGAATGTGCGCGGCGTAGGTGGGGAACTTCGCCTCGCCCGCATCGGCGAACATCGGAAAGTTCTCCAGGTTCACCATCGTCGGCACCAGCGACGTGCCCCGCTGCGCCATGGTGGCGATGGTGTCGTCGTCGAGCCCGGTACCGTGCTCGATGCCGTCGATGCCGGCGTCCACCAGTTCGGCCACGGAACGCTCGTCGAAGCAGTGCGCGGTCACCCGGGCGCCGTGCTCGTGGGCGGCCTCGATCGCCTCCTTCGCGACTTCTTTCGGCCACAGCGGGGACAGGTCGCCGGTGTCCCGGTCGATCCAGTCGCCGACGATCTTCACCCAGCCGTCACCGCGTTCGGCCTGGACGATCACCTCGTCCACCAGCTGATCCGGTTCGACCTCTTCGGCGAAGTTGCGTGAGTACCGCTTCGGACGGGCGATGTGCCGTCCGGCCCGGATGATCTTCGGCAGGTCCTCACGGTCCTGCAGAAAGCGGGTGTCGAGCGGCGAACCAGCATCGCGCAACAGCAGGGCGCCGGCCTCACGATCGGTCAGGGCATGCTCTTCGGCGCGCTCCTCGCTGACGGCACCGTGCGATTCGAGGCCGACGTGGCAGTGGGCGTCCACCAGGCCGGGCAGTATCCAGCCTGTGGTGGCAACGGTGATCGCGTCGGCGACCGGCTCGAAGCTGATCACCCCGTCGTGCAGCCACAGATCGCGCTCGTCGCCTTCGGGCAGCACGACGCCGCGCAGGTGCAGCCGTTGCGGCGGGCCGGCGGGTTCATCGCTGTGCACGTGGGTGTGGGTGGTTCCGTCGTGGGTGTGAGTGAGCGAGGTCAGCGGTCCCAGGCCGGGTGGCAGGTCATGGCGGTGGGTCATGGGTCGATTCTGGCACTGGAGGCGGACCGCGGGTGGCGACCGAAGAACACCGGTGCGATCGAGGTCAATCGGGCGGCTGACGACGCCAACCGCTCGCCTAACTACTTCGCGCTCGCGAAGCTCCGAAGTTGTCAACCTGGTGTGGACAGTTCGCGAGTGTTGATGCCGGTGGGTCCGACGGTGGGGGCTCGGGGTGCTTGTCGGAAGCGGTTGGGGTGTGCGGCGTGGTAGGCGTCGAGTTGTGCTTGCCGTCGGGCTTGGTCGGTGGCGACGGTGCCGTGGTAGACGGCAGCCGGGGTGTAGTAGCCGATGCCGGAGTGTCTGTGGTGGTTGGCGTATCGATCGAGGAAAGCTTGTGTCCAGGCGCGGGCGTGGTCGATGTCATCGAACCGGGGTGGGTGGTCGATGTCGTATTTGATGGTTTTAAACATGGATTCGGAAAACGGGTTGTCGTTGCTGACGCGCGGACGGGAGAACGATCCGGTGACGTGGTGGTCGTTGAAGACGCCGGCCAGGTCGGCTGAGCGCATCGCGGAGCCGTTATCGGCATGGACGACATCCACGTGGCCGTGTTGCTGGAACGCGCGCCGGAAGAGCCTTTTGGCGGCGTGGCTGGTGGTAGTGGGTTCGATCAGCCAGCCGGTCGGGAAGCGAGAGTAGACGTCGAGGATCAGCATCAACTGGTAACACTCGAGGCCTTCTGGGCCGCCGCACAACTCGGTCGCGTCCCAGGACCACAGTTGGTTCGGTCGGAACGCCTGCGCGGTCGGAGCGGGCCGTTTCCGGCGTGATCCGCTGCCTTGGCTCCGTTGCCGGCGGCGATCCCCGACCAGGTTCTCGGATCGGGCGATCCGGTAGAACGTGGCTTACGAACAGCTCACCTGCCCGGCATCGAAACTGCGCCAATAGGTTTGCACGACCGACAGCTCGGCGTATTCATCCGCCACCAGCGACTCGATCACTTGGGCCCGCTCGGCCTCGGCCAGGGCCGCCGGCTGGTGCCGGTCACGATGCGGCACCGGCTCCGGCACCCGCCGATCGTGACAATAACCCTGGTCAACCGATAGAAAGAGGCGCGTGGCAGGCCAGTGACACGACAGGCTCGGCTAATCGTCCAGCCCGCCGTCGTTGACAGCGCTGAGACCGCGTCGGTCAGGACAACCTGGGCCGCTTCAGCCATGACGCGTACTCGGTCGCGGACATCAACGCCGGCGGGATCTGCGAATCCGGTTCCGAGCTCGTCGTGATCCTCCAAGAGCTCGAACGCTTTTCCCAGGATCTCGGTTGCCGCTTCGGCCTGAGCGGTCTTGCGCCGCAGCGTTTCATTCTCGGCCCGCAATCGAGCCAACTCGGCACGCATCTGACCCACATCCGAGCGGCTCGCCACCCGCTGCTGAGACTGCTCCAGCTCGCCGTTATCCCGCGCCCGCACCCACGCATAGACGGTGTTCCGATCCAGTCCGTACTCCCGCAATAGCCGCGTCTTCGCACCCCGCTCAACGCACCCATCCCACGCGCGCAAGAACTCCACCCGAAACTCCAACGAAAAGCGTCGATGCCCCCCAGCCGACATCCCCGGCTCCACACTGATCTGACCCACGCCCTGCCCTCCCACTCGCGAACTGTCTCACCCCCAGGTTGACAGCGGGGGAGCTCGGCGAGCCCAAAGTAGTTAGGCGAGCGGGTAAGTCGGACGCGCAGCGCGTCCAGCTGGAATGTCGGCGGATCCGGTCAGCCGCGTCGGGATCAGCGTGGGCCCTGGTTCTTCTGGTCGAACATCTTCTGCAGGTCGGGCGGCAGTTGAAAGTCGCCCAGCGCCTTGGCCAGATCAGCGTCGGAGGCCTGCCCCGACTTGCCCAGGCCGAAGGCGTCGGCCGGGTTCCACTCGGGCTGTTGCGCAGCGGCCGGCAGCGCCTCGGGGCTGGACGCCCGCTTGGCCGGGTTGCCGGAGACGCCTTTGCCGCGCCCCTTGGGCTTGGGGGCTTGGCGGGGCGGCTGACGACGCGCGCCGGGCAGCCCGGGCATGCCCGCACCGCCCATCTGACCGCCGAGCGACTGCATCATCTTGCGAGCCTCGAAGAACCGGTTGACCAGACTGTTCACGTCGGTGACGGTGGTGCCCGAGCCCTTGGCGATGCGGGTGCGGCGCGAGCCGTCCAGCATCTTGGGGTTGGCCCGCTCGGCCGGCGTCATCGACTTGATGATCGCCTCGAGCCGGTCGATTTCGCGCTCGTCGATGTTGTTGATCTGGTCCTTCATCTGGCCCATGCCGGGCATCATGCCGAGGATCTTGCTGAGCGGGCCCATGCGCCGCACGGCCTGCATCTGCTGCAGAAAGTCGTCCAGGCCGAACTCGCCACGCCCGCCCAGCAGCTTCTCGGCCGCCTTCTGGGTCTGCTCGGCGTCGAAGGTCTTCTCGGCCTGCTCGATCAGGGTGAGCACGTCGCCCATGCCGAGAATGCGGGAGGCCATCCGGTCGGGGTGGAAGGCGTCGAAGTCCGTCAGGCCCTCGCCGTTGGAGGCGAACATGATCGGCTTGCCGATCACCTTGGCGATCGACAGCGCCGCGCCGCCGCGGGCGTCGCCGTCGAGCTTGGTCAGCACCACGCCGTCGAAACCGACGCCGTCCTCGAACGCCCGCGCGGTGTTCACCGCGTCCTGGCCGATCATCGCGTCGACCACGAACAGCACCTCGGTGGGGTTCACCGCCCCGCGGATGTCCGCGGCCTGTTGCATCAACTCGGCGTCGATGCCCAGCCGGCCGGCGGTGTCGACGATCACCACGTCGTACAGCTTGCTCATCGCATGCAGGATCGACGTGCGCGCCACCTGCACCGGGTCGCCGACGCCGTTGCCCGGCTCGGGTGCGAAGACGTGCACGCCCGCGCGCTCACCCACCACCTGCAACTGGTTGACGGCGTTAGGACGCTGCAGGTCGGCCGCCACCAGCAGTGGCGAGTGGCCCTGGCCCTTCAGCCAGAGGCCGAGCTTGCCGGCCAGCGTGGTCTTGCCGGAGCCCTGAAGGCCGGCCAGCATGATCACCGTCGGCGGACGTTTCGCGAACCGCAGCGGGCGCGCTTCGCCGCCCAGAATCTCGACCAGTTCGTCGTTGACGATCTTGATGATCTGCTGGCTGGGGTTGAGCGCCTTGTGCACGTCGGCACCCAGGGCGCGCGCTTTCAGGTTGGCGATGAAGTCCTTGACCACTGCGAGGTTGACATCGGCTTCGAGCAGGGCGAGCCGGATCTCGCGCGCGGTGGCGTCGATGTCGGCCTCGGAGAGCCGGCTCTTGCCGCGCAGGTTCTTGAAGACCTCGGAGAGGCGGTCTTGCAGGGTGTCGAACAACGGGCTTCCTCACGCAGACGGATTACCGCGTCATCTTACCGGCTGGCACCCGGCCCCTGCCCCGCCCCGTCGCCTGCCTACACTGACCGTTCGCGAAGGAGGCTTCGATGTCACAGCTCAACGAGTCCGGTGGTCCTCAGCCGTGGAACGAGCAGAACGCTCAGCAGTCGATGCCCGGTCCGGACGGTTCCCACTCGGCCGGTTCGTACTCCTCCCCCGCCTACGGCGACCCGCGCCAGTACCAGCCGCTGCCGCAACCCAATGCCGAACCGAGCGGATACGCCGGCCAGCAGCAGTACGGTCAGCAGCCCGGCGCGACATACGGTCAGCACCCGTACGGCCAGCCCGCCCCGAATCCGTACGGCCAGCAGCCCGGCGCGATCTACGGCCAGCAGCCGTACGGACAGCCCGCCCCGACCCCCTATGGTCAGGCCGGCTGGGGGCCTGCGGCACCTCGCGCCCCGCGGCGTCCGGTGTGGCGGACGGTGCTGGGCTGGATCCTGATCGGGCTGTCGGTTCTGCTGCTGTTGAGCACGCTGAGCAGGATGGGACTCGGCGACCTGCGGCTGAGCGGAAGCGGACCCGCCTACGTGTACGGCTATCTGGTGGGCGCGCTGATCACCATCGCCCTGCCCGCGGTGATCGGCTGGCTGCTGCTGCGCCGAAAGAAGTGATCCGCTCGCAAGTCGTCATCCCGGCGAACGCCGGGATCTCCAAACCGCGGGGCAGCTGAGCGACCCAGCGCACCCGTCGCTCGATCCTGTCCAGAAGCAGCTCTCGACCAGCAGGGCGCGAGCCGAGATCCCGGCATACGCCGGGAAGACGGAACGGGACTCGACAAGCTCGACCAGCCGAACGGCGCAAGTCGTCATCCCGGCGAACGCCGGGATCTCCAAACCGCGGGGCAGCTGAGCGACCCAACGCACCCGTCGATCCTGTCCAGAAGCAGCTCTCGACCAGCAGGGCGCGAGCCGAGATCCCGGCATACGCCGGGAAGACGGAACGGGACTCGACAAGCCAGACCAGCCGAACGGCGCAAGTCGTCATCCCGGCGAACGCCGGGATCTCCAAACCGCGGGGCAACTCAGCAACCCAGCGCACCCGTCGTCGAGCCTGTCCAGAAGCAGCTCTCGACCAGCAGGGCGCAGGCCGAGATCCCGGCATTCGCCGGGATGACGGAACGGGTCTCGACAAGCCAGACCAGCCGAACGGCGCAAGTCGTCATCCCGGCGAACGCCGGGATCTCCAAACCGCGGGACAGCTGAGCGACCCAGCGCACCCGTCGCCGAGCCTGTCCAGAACCAGCTCTCGACCAGCAGGGCGCGAGCCGAGATCCCGGCATTCGCCGGGATGACGGAACGGGACTCGACAAGCAGGGCGCGAGCCGAGATCCCGGCATACGCCTGAATGACGGGACGGGACTCGACCAGCAGGCAGGCCGGATCCCGGCATTCGCCGGGATGACGGAACGGGATTCGACAAGCAGGCAGGCCGAGATCCCGGCATTCGCCGGGATGACGGAACGGGACTCGGCGAGCAGGGCGCGAGCCGAGATCCCGGCATTCGCCGGGATGACGGGACGGGTCTCGACCAGCAGTGCGGCCGAGATCCCGGCATAGGCCGGGAAGACGGGACGGACCCGACCAGCAGGCAGGCCGAGATCCCGGCATTCGCCGGGATGACGGGACGGTAGCGACCAGCGGTGGCCGGCTCGACCCGGCTACTCGCTCAGCAGCGCGTCCACGAAGGCTTCGGCCTCGAAGGGCACCAGGTCGTCGACACCCTCGCCCAGGCCGATCAGCTTCACCGGCACGCCGAGCTCACGCTGCACCTGCACGACGATGCCGCCCTTGGCGGAGCCGTCCAGCTTGCTCAGCACGATGCCGGTGATCTGGACCACGTCGGCGAACACCCGCGCCTGGATCAGCCCGTTCTGGCCGGTGGTGGCGTCGATCAGCAGCAGCACCTCGGTGACCGGGGCGAGCTTCTCGATCACCCGCTTGATCTTGCCCAGCTCGTCCATCAGGCCGGTCTTGGTGTGCAGCCGGCCGGCGGTGTCGACCACCACCACGTCGGCGCCGTCGTCGAGCCCGCGCTGGACGGCCTGATAGGCCACCGCGGCCGGATCGCCGCCCTCGGGCCCCCGCACGGTGGGCACGCCGACCCGGTCGCCCCAGGTCTGCAGCTGGTCGGCCGCGGCGGCACGGAAGGTGTCGGCGGCGCCCAGCACCACGGTCTTGTTCTCGGCCACCAGCACCCGGGCGATCTTGCCGATCGTGGTGGTCTTGCCGGTGCCGTTGACACCCACCACCAGCACGACGCCGGGCTTGCCGTCGGCTCCGTCGACCTTCAGCTCGCGGTCCAGGTCGGGATCGACCAGCTTGAGCAGTTCGGTGCGCAGGATCTGCCTGGCCAAGGCCTGGTCGCTGACCCCGTCGATGGCGAGTTCGTGTCGCAGCGCCTCGGTGAGTTGCTGGGTGGGCCCGACCCCGAGGTCGGAGGTGATCAGCGTGGCCTCGAAGTCGTCCCAGGCCTCGGCGTCCAAGCGGTCGGACGACAGGATCGACAACAACCCGCGTGCCAGCGGGTTGTTGCTGCCCGCCAGCCTGCGGCGCAGCCGGGCCATCCGGGTCGCGGGCGCCTCGGGACGCTCCAGTGCGGGCACCGCGGGCAGTTCGGACGCGGGCGTCTCGCCCGGCTCAGCCGGCGGGGCTGTCGGTTCAGCGGTCGGCCGGGCGGGCAGTTCAGGCTTGGTTGCCGGCGGCAACGCCCGGCGGCGCGCCAGGAAGACGGTGCCCGCGACCACGACGGCCAAGCCGAGAATGCCGATGATCAGCAGTTGAAGAAGGTCCACCCGGTCAGCCTACGGTGACGGGTCGCCGGCGAGGGTCTGGACCCTGGCTGCGGACTGCTCGCCCCGCCCCTGCGTCACCGTGCGATGGTGCTGGGAGGCGAGACGGCGGAGTGCAGCCGCGGGGTGACGCACAGCAGAAGGTGCGTCCGCTACTTGGGCGAGTTGGCCGACTTGGCGGACGATCCGCGCCGCACGTCGGGAATCTCCTCGAAGAACTCGACCAGGCGGCCGGGAGGTTCGGCGTCGCCGTTGAGGTGGCGAGCCGTCTCGGCCATCACGTTGGCCAACTCCGGCACCTTCTCGCGACCCGCCCCCTGGATGCCCATGGCGACGATGGCGACGATGCCGATCGCGACGGCGAGAATCACCACCATGACGAGCAGTGCGACAGCCACGATCAGCCTTCCGGACGGGACGCGTCCAGTATGCCGCATGCGGCCCGCTGGATCCTGCGCGTCGGGCCGCCTGATGACGTTTCGATGGTGAATCCGCGAGCAGGAATGGGGACGGTTCCTGATTCCTGCTCACCCGCGAGGGCACCGACCGGTGAGCAGGAATGAGGAACCGTCCCCCAATCCTGCTCAGTCGCGCAACCGCTGGCTGATCACCGCCGAGACGCCGTCGGAGCGCATCGTGACGCCGTAGAGGGCGTCCGCGATCTCCATCGTGCGCTTCTGGTGGGTGATCACCAGCAGCTGGCTGGTCTCACGTAGTTCTTCATAGATCTGCAGCAGCCGGCCCAGGTTGATGTCGTCCAGGGCCGCCTCGACCTCGTCGAGAATGTAGAAGGGGCTCGGCCGCGCCTTGAACAGCGCGACCAGGAACGCCACCGCCACCAAAGACCGCTCGCCACCCGACAGCAGCGACAGCCGCTTCACCTTCTTGCCGGCCGGACGCGCCTCGACATCGACGCCCGTGGTCAGCCACTGGCCCGGTTCGGTGAGCACCAGGCGTCCCTCACCACCGGGGAACAGCCGGGCGAACGACTGCTCGAAGGCGGCCTCGACGTCGGCGAAGGCCTCGGCGAACACCTCCTGCACCCGGGTGTCGACGTCGGCGATGATGTCGGCCAGGTCGGCCCGGGTCTTGCGCAGATCGTCCAACTGCTCGGCGAGGAAGGCGTGCCGCTCCTGCAGCGCGTCGAACTCCTCCAGCGCCAGCGGGTTCACCCTGCCCAGCACGCCCAGGTTGCGTTCGGCGGCCCGCAGCCGCTTCTCCTGCTCCACCCGGACGAACGGCACCGGCCGGGGCTGCTCGTCATCGGGCCCCAGCGCCGCCCCGTCCGCCCCCGCCAGCACCGGGATCAGCTGATCGGGGCCGTACTCGGCGACCAGCACGTCGGCGTCCAGGCCGAGTTCGACCAGCGCCTTCTCGGCCAGCGCCTCCAGCCGCAGCCGCTGCTCGGTGCGGGCCAGTTCGTCGCGGTGCACGGAGTCGACGAGTTCCTCGAACTGCTTGGCCAGCTCACGACCGCGGCGTCTGGCCTCGGCCAGCGTCGATTCGGCTTGCGCACGGGACGCTTCGGCCGCTCCCCTTTCGGCGGCGGCCAGCTCCTGGGACGCCTCCACGCGCGCCAGCAGCCAGGTCGCGGCGATGCCGACCGCGCGGGCGTCCTCGGCCTCGCGGCGCAACTGTTCACGCCGGGCCGCGGCCCGCTGCCGGGCCTGGCGTTCGGCCTGCGCCGCCCGCTGCAGCGAATCGGCGCGTCCGGCCAGTGCCCGGGCACGCTCCTCGATGGTGCGCAGCGCGAGCCGGGCCTCCATCTCGGCGGCGCGGGCCGCCCGCGCCAGATCGCTCAACCGGTCCCGCTCCCCCGGGTCGACGTCGACCACACCGGTCTGCGCCGAGGCCAGCTCGAGCCGCTTCTCCAACGCGGCCAGCGCCACCCGGTTCTGTTCACGGGTGGCCTGCGCCGACGCAATGGACGCCGCCAGCCGTTCGGCCTCCGCCTGCGCGGAGCGGGTGGTCTGGCTCAGGGCGGCCAACTCTTCGGCCAGCGCGGCGTGCTGGGCGTCCGACTCGTAGAGCCGGGCCAGGGCGGCCTCGGCCGCCTGCTGCGCCTGCTGCCGCTCGGCCTCGTGCTGGGCCAGGGCGAACCGGGCGCGCTCCACCTCGGCCTGGGCCGCCGTCAACCGGCCCTGCGTCTCGTCGATCGCGGCCTGCACCTCGATCAGCGACGGCTTGGCCGACGAACCGCCCGAGGCGAACCATTGACTGAGCATGTCGCCGTCATTGGTGACGGCGGTCAGGTCCGGCAACTCGGCGACCAGCGCACGGGCGGCTGCCAGGTCGTCCACGACGGCGACCTTGCGCAGCAGCCGCACCAGGGCCGGCCGGACGTCCGCATCGCACGTCACCACGTCGATCGCCCACACCGCGCCGGTGGGCAACGCGGGCCAGGGCTTCTGGTCCGGCTCGGACGACCCGCCCAACAGCAGCCCGGCCCGTCCGAGATCCTCGGCCTTGAGGTGGCCGAAGGCGGTGACGGCGGCGTCCAGGCCGGCGACCGCCACGGCGTCGGCGGCCGATCCGAGCGCGGCGGACACCGCGGCCTCGTAGCCGGGCTGCACCCCGATCAGCGCGGCCACCGAGCCGAGCAGCCCACCGATCGACCCGCCGGCCGCGAGCAGCGCAGCGGAGGCGTCCTTGCGTTCGAGGCCCAACGCCAGTCCGTCCAGCCGGGCCGCGAGGGACGCCCGCTCGGTCAGCGCCTTCTGCTCGCCGCGCTGCACGTCGCCGATCGCCGCTTCGATGGTTTCGAGGTGTAGAGCGGTGCGCTCGTAGGCCTCGTCCAGTCCCGATTCGCCCTCGCTGACCCCGGACAGCCGGGTTTCGAGCGCGGCGAAACGATGCTTGGCCTCGTCGGCCCGGTTCAGGGCATCGTCGCGAGCACCGGTCAGCCGGTCGATCTCTGAGCCGGCAGCCTCGGTTCGGCTGCGCAGTGTGTTCACCTCGCCGGTCAGCCGGGCCAGTCCCTCGCGGCGGTCGGCGATCGCCCGCTGCTGCGCGGTGAAGGTGCGTTCGGCCTGCTCGTGGGCCAACTCGGACGCCTGCCGCGCCTGCGTGGCGGCGGACAACCCCTGTTCGGCCGCCGCCACCTCGCCGGCGAGCGCCTCTTCGGCCGTGCGCATCTCGGCGGCCTCACGTTCGATCAGCTCGGGATCGCGACCCGGACGATCGCCGTCGCCGGCCGCCTGCGCGTTGCGTACCCGCTCGCCGGCGATGCTCATCGTGGTCGAGACCCGCTCGCGCAACCCCGCCAGTCCGTACCAGGTGTCCTGCGCGGCGTTCACCCGCGGCAACGCGTCTCGGCTGACCGTTTCGGCTTCGGCCTCGGCGGCGCGCGCACCGTCCAGCTCGGTCTCGATCGCCTGCCGGCGCACCAACAGGTCGGCCTCGGCTGCCAGTTCGGATTCGAGGGCCAGGCTGGCCTGGACGTAGTCGTCGGCCATCAGCCGCGCCTTGGCGTCCCGCAGGTCGAGCTGGATCACCGCCGCCTTGCGGGCCACCTCGGCCTGCCGTCCGAGCGGCTTGAGCTGGCGGCGCAGCTCGGCCAGCAGGTCGCTCAACCGGTTGAGGTTGACGCTGGTCGCTTCCAGTTTGCGCAGCGCCTTCTCCTTGCGCTTTCGGTGCTTCAGCACCCCGGCCGCCTCTTCGATGAAACCGCGCCTGATCTCGGGGGTCGCCTGCAGGATCGAGTCGAGCTGGCCCTGCCCGACGATCACATGCATTTCGCGGCCGATGCCCGAATCCGACAGCAGATCCTGCACGTCGAGCAGCCGGGCGGTGTCGCCGTTGATCCGGTATTCGGAGCCGCCGGAGCGGAACATGGTGCGGCTGATCGTCACCTCGGTGTAGTCGATCGGCAGCGCGCCGTCGGTGTTGTCGATGGTGAGGGTCACCTCCGCGCGACCCAGCGGCGCCCGTCCGGAGGTGCCGGCGAAGATGACGTCCTCCATCTTGCCGCCGCGCAGCGACTTGGCGCCCTGCTCACCCATCACCCAGGCCAGTGCGTCCACCACGTTGGACTTGCCCGAACCGTTCGGGCCCACCACGCAGGTGATGCCCGGTTCGAACGCCAGGGATGTGGTGGAGGCGAACGACTTGAACCCGCGCAGGGTGAGGGACTTCAGATGCATGGGCCTACCGGGTGCCGGCCAGGGACTCGGCGTGCTGGTTGCGGACGTGGCGGAACGTCCAGAGCTTGTTGACCAGGAAGTTGATCGGCATGGTGATCAGGATGGTCAGCAGTTGCGCCCAGTACTCGCGGGACTGCAGGCCGGCGTTCTCGTGAAACCAGGGCTCGGGCAGGTAGAACGGCGAGGTGGGGTTGGTGAAGCCGATCTTGATGAAGATGCCGGCCAGTGCCGCGGCGCTGCCCACCGCCAGGAACGGCAGAAACTCCTTCAGCCACGGCGCCTTCTGCCCGTGCCGGAAGGTCCAATGCCGGTTTAGTACGAAGTTGAACAGGTTGGCCACCAGGAACGCCACGATCCAGACCAGGGTGGTGAAGCGGAAGTTGAACGGGGTGCCGGGAATGGTGAACAGGATGTTCTGAGCGTTGGCCGTGCCGCCGTTGAGCTTGTTCATCACGATCGCGACGATCATGTTCACCACGACGCCGGCGCCGCCGACCAGGCCGAATTTGATGAACTGCCGACCGACGTGGGCATAGCGCTGAACGAACGACCCGGCAGAACTCACGAGGGGCACCCTATCGGGCGCTGAGGCGTGGACGGCGCTGGCACGTCGGGCAGCGGAACGATGACCGGTTCATGAACGCCTCCCGGACGATCGGACGCCCGCAGCGCAGGCAGGGCTGTCCCTCGCGTCCATAGACGGCCAGGGAGCGCTCGAAGTAGCCGGAGCTGCCATTCACGCTGACGTACAGGGAGTCGAACGACGTGCCGCCCTGACCGAGCGCCTCGACCATCACGTCGTGCGCTGCGGTCAGCAACTCCCTGGCCTGCTTGGCGCTGAGGGTGTTGGCCGGGCGGCCGTAGTGCAGGCGGGCCCGCCACAGTGCCTCGTCGGCGTAGATGTTGCCGATGCCGCTCACCAACCTCTGGTCGAGCAGCACCCGCTTGATGCCCGAGCGCTTGGCGCGGATGGTGCGGACGGCCGACGCCAGCTCGTACTCGGGATCGAAGGGGTCGCGGCCGATGTGAGCGAGCTCGGCGGGCAGTCCGGCGCCGCCCGGGCTCAGGGACAGTCCGCCGAACATGCGCTGGTCGACGAAGCGGAGCTGGTCACGAGATCCCGGCGTTCGCCGGGATGACGGGGCCTGGCCGGGGGACGACGACGGGGGCGTACCCGGCGAGACGGGCCCCCGGCGCCCCCGGGGGGCCCCGGCCCCCGCCACCGCTCCGCGTCATCCCGGCGGACGCCGGGATCTTCGAAACCCGCACCCAGGTCGAACAGCACCCGGGTGTTGGGCAGCAGGGGCGCCTCGGCCTCGTCCAGCCGGAACTGGCCGCTCATGCCCAGGTGGGCCAGCAGCGCGTCCCCGTCGGTGAACGGCAGCCACAGGTACTTGCCGCGCCGCTTCGGCTCGGCGAAGGTGCGGCCGGCGAGCGTGAGCGCGAAATCGTCCGGACCGCCCGCATGCCTGCGCACCGGACGTGGGTGCAGCACCGTGACCCGGTCGATGCGTCGCGAGGTGACGATGGCGGCCAGCCCTCGCCGCACGGTTTCGACCTCTGGTAGTTCAGGCACCCCGCGATTGTGCCACCGGCCGGCGCAGCTACTCGCTCAGGCTGCCGAAGGCGGCCTTGGCGGCACCCTGCTCGGCCTGCTTCTTGCTGCGGCCGGGGGCGGCGTCGAAGGTCAGTTCGCCGACCAAAGCGACGGCGGCGAAGCGCTTGTCGTGGTCGGGGCCCGACTCGGTGACGGCATAGCTGGGTGCGCCCAGTTCGAGCTCGGCGCACAGTTCCTGCAGGGAGGTCTTCCAGTCCAGGCCGGCGCCCAGCCCTTCGGCGGCCTCGACCAGCGGGTCGAACAGGGTGTGCACGAACAGGTCGGCGGCGTCGCGTCCGGCACTGAGGAACAGGGCACCCAGCACTGCCTCGAAGGCGTCGGCGAGAATCGAGGACTTGTCCGAGCCGCCGGTGGTGATCTCGCCCTTGCCGAGCTTGATCAGGGCACCCAACTCAAGGCTGCGCGCCACGTCCGCCAAGGCATTGGCGTTGACCACGGCGGCCCGCAACTTGGCCAGCCGGCCCTCGGAATGCAGGGGGAAGCGTAGGTACAGATGGTCGGTGATCACCAGGCCGAGCACGGCGTCGCCGAGAAACTCCAGCCGCTCGTTGTGCGGTATCTGGCCGTTCTCGTAGCTGTAGCTGCGGTGGATCAGGGCAAGCTCGAAGAGCTGGGGATCGATGGTGATCCCCAGCTCGGCGAGTAGCTCATGGACGCGGCTCATGGCCGCCGGCGTCAGGGTTCGAGAATCTGACGGCGGGCCGCACGCGGACCGTACTGACCGCAGGCCGGGCAGGCCGTGTGCGGCAGGTGCTTCTCGCGGCAGGCGGCGTTGGCGCAGGTGACCAGGGTGGGCACCGACGCCTTCCACTGGCTACGGCGGTGCCGGGTGTTGCTGCGCGACATCTTGCGCTTCGGGACGGCCACGGCTCACTCCTTGTTCTCGGCCGATACGGCCTCGTCGTCGTCTGGGTCTGCAGTCCACCCGGTCAGGCCGGCCCAGCGAGGGTCGACGCGGTCGTCGTGCCGGTGCTCCGGATCGTCGTTCAGGTCGGCCCCGCAGTCGGGACACAGGCCTGCACAATCCGGCCGGCACAGTGGTGTGTACGGCAGGTCGAGCACCACGGTGTCGCGCAGCAGCGGCTCGAGATCGAGCAGCTCGCCTTCGACACGGCTGGCCTCGTCATCGTCGGGTTCCTTGTCGGGGTAGAGATACAGCTCCTGAAGGTCGACCTCCTCGGGCGAGGCGATCGGCTCCAGGCAGCGCGCACACTGACCCTGCAAAGAAACCACGGCAGTTCCGGTGACCAGCACCCCTTCCACCACCGACTCGAGCCGAAGATCGAGAGCGACGGGAGAACCGGGCGGTACCCCGATCACGTCCATGCCGATGCCGGACGGCGCCTCGGCGACCCGTTGGATCGTCTTCATGGCGCCGACCCGTCGTCCCAGCTCATGGGTGTCGAGGACGAGCCCGGAGCGAGGATCTGGATGGCGATACATAGTCATGACCGAAGGGACACTTTACCGGCCAGCCTGCGGCGGCGCCAATCGTGCCCGTGGGGACTCAGCCGGTCACCTTGGGCAGCGTCGTGGTTTCGTCGCCGTCCAGGCCCGAGCGCGAGGCCAACCGGGCCCTGATCGTCTGGATCTGGGTGAGCTGCTTCTGCAGGCCGGCCTCCATGGCTGCGACACGGCCGTCCACGTAGACATCCGCCTCGCGACGCAGCGCCGCTGCCTCGGCGATCGCCGTGGCCTCGAACTCGGCGGCCCGGGCGCGGGCGGTCTTCAGCACCTCGCTGGAATCGACCAGGAACGCCGCCTTCTGCTCAGCCGCCCCGACGATCTGCGCGGCCTGCGCCTCGGCCCGCTCGATCGCCGGGGGGCTGGCGTTGGCAGCTGCCTTCGCGGCGGCCAACTCGTCGGCCAGCGACGCCTGCGTTGCCTCGATCACGCCGAGCACCTCGGCCCGGTTGAGCATGCAGGAGGCCGACATCGGCACCGCCTTCGCCTGCTGGATGAGGGTCTGCAGCGCGTCCAGGTGGGCGGCGGTGGATTCAGCCATGGTGGGTCCTCTTCTGTTCGATGGATCGGGCCACCGCGTCGGGCACGAAGGCGCTCACGTCGCCCCCGAGCGAGGCCACCTCGCGGACCATCGTGGACGACAACGTGCCCCATTGTGCCGAAGCCGGCAGCAGCACGGTCTCCAGACCGGTCAGCGTGTGGTTGATGTGGGCCATCTGCAACTCGAAGTCGAAGTCGGACCCGAACCGCAGGCCCTTCACCACGAAGCCGGCGTCACGCTGCCGGCAGAACTCGACCAGCAGCCCGGTCAACACCTCGACCCGTACCCGCGGCAGGTGCGCCGTGGCGGCCCGCACCAGCTGCACCCGCTCGTCGGTGTCGAACAGGTACTTCTTGACGGAGTTGACTCCGACGGCGACGATCACCTCGTCAAACAGAGCCACGGCCCGTTCGACGATGTTCACGTGGCCGTGCGTGATCGGATCGTACGAGCCCGGGCAGACGGCCCTCATGCCACACCTTCCGTCGCAAAGAACAAGGTCGTCTCACCGTAGCGACGATGCCAGCGATCCCCCAACCGGTCCGGCCAGTCGAACGCGCCGCTGCGATGCGCCCGCTCGACGACCACGATGGCGTCCGGGGCCAACCACCCCTGCGCCAGCCGGGCCACCACCGCAGCGATGATGTCGTTGCCGAGCTGATAGGGCGGGTCGAGCCAGCAGAGCCGAAACGGTGTCGGCTCGCCGGCCAGAAACCCGTCCACTCCGGAGGCGACCACGCGCACCTTCAGCCCCGTCTGCTGCACGTTGCGCCGAATCACCTCGACCGCCCGGCGCTCCTTCTCGACCGCGACCACGGGCGCCGCACCGCGGCTGGCCGCCTCGAGTGCCACCGCGCCCGAGCCGGCGTAGAGGTCCAGAAAGGCGCACCCCTGCAGCATGGACGCGGGGTCGCCGACCCGTCCGAGCTCGGACGCCAGCACCCCGAAGGCCGCCTCACGCACCCGATCGGACGTGGGCCGGGTGGCGTCCCCACTGGGAGTCAGCAGCCGTTGGCCCTTGCGACTACCGGCGATGATCCTCGACATGGGATTGACGGTAGCCCACCCTCGTCCGGCCACCGGGTGCCACAATGGGGGATGCCTACCCAATCCCCGGTCACCCGACTCGACGAGGACGAAGCCTGGCAGTTGCTCGGCAGCGCGCAGGTGGGCCGCCTCGCCACCGTGATCGAACGCCAGCCCGACATCTTCCCGGTCAACTTCGTGCTCGACGGTCAGACGGTGGTCTTTCGCACCGCCGAAGGCTCCAAGCTGCTGCAGCTGATCGTCAACGCCGGGGTCGCCTTCGAGGTTGATCAGTGGGACGCCGGCACCGGCTGGAGCGTGGTGGTGAAAGGCCACGCCGAGGAGGTGAGCGACTCAGACGAGCTCGCCCGGGTCGAGCGCCTGCCCCTGCAACCGTGGGTACCCACCGTCAAGACGCATTTCATTCGCATCACGGTCGAGCAGATCGATGGCCGCAGGTTCATGTTCGGCGACGAACCCGAGCGTGACCTGGACTACACCACGGAGTGACCTCCGCCTGATAGCGATGAGGCCGACCCGCGCTTCAGCCTTCGGCAGTGGCCTGCTGGAAGCGCTGCACCCAGTCGCCGCCGGCGCGCACCCACAGCGAACTTCCCAGCGCCGATCCGGATTCGTCGATCGTGCGCCACAGCAGCAGCAACGCGTCTTCGGCGATGCGCTCGACGCGCACCACCTGCAGGTCGACCGGGTGCGGCAGCGGCGCGACGTCGGCCAGCAGGTCGGCGCGGGCGCACAGCCGTCCGGAGAGCCCGACCTGGTACCAATCGGGGTGCAGCAGGCCGGCCATCGCGGCGGGGTCGGCGCGCAGCTCATCGCTGAGCAGAGCGCGTTCCAGGGCGATCACGTGCTCGTCGTCGGCCGGTTCGGGCTCCATCGAGAACAGGTCGGCGTCGTACCACTCGTCCGGCACCCCGGAGGCAGCAGAGCGTGCCGGCGCGGGTGCCTCGGCCGGCTGGGTGGACGGCGATGAAGGCTGATCGGGAGCAGGCGGCAGGGTCGTCGTGAGGTCCGGTTGTGTGGTCGCCTCGGCAGGGCTGCCGGCGGAGGGCACGGGCTCCGGCTCGGACGGGTCGACGACGAAGCCCGGCCCCGCCACCGGCCGACGGCCCTGGCTGTGCGCCACTGCGGCGGCATTGGCCAACCGGTCGGCCTCTTCGTTGAGCGGATGCCCCGAATGGCCCTTGACCCATTCGAACCGGACGCGCCGGCCCTGCAGCGCCTCGTCCAGTGCCTTCATGATGTCGACGTTGAGCACCGGCTTGCCGTCGCCCTTGCGCCAGTTCTTGCGCTTCCAGCCCGGCATCCACTGGGTGATCGAGTTGATCACGTAGCGGGAGTCGCAGTAGATCAGCAGGTCGTCGTCGAGACCGGCGGTCTGCCGCAGCAGGTCGAGCACCGCGGTCAGCTCCCCCATGTTGTTGGTGCCGTGCGGCCACCCGCCGCTGGCCCAGCGGCCGGCATCGATGTACCAGGCCCAACCGGCCGGGCCGGGGTTGCCGAGGGCGGAGCCGTCCGCGGCGGCGATCAGAGTCACCGGGTCATCGTGCCAGAGCCCGCCGGCGGACACGCCCGCGCGCTCACAGCGCACCACTTTCTGAAATCACCCGTGGCAGTGGCGCCTGAACCCGGCGCGTCGCGCGCCGACGCCCACGCTGGTGTCGGGATATCAGAGACTCACCGCAGCATGAGGGCGAGATCCCGGCGTCCGCCGGGATGACGGCAGGCCCGCTCGAAGCCAAGATCCCGCCGCATGACGGGGACTCATCCCGCTGCCGCGTCGCGGCCTTCGTCATCCCGGCGAATGCCGGGATCTCCTACAGCGCCCGAGATCCCGGCGTCCGCCGGGATGACGGGGCGAGAGCGCGGATGACGGGGCGAGAGCGCGGATGACGTGGCGAGAGCGGGGATGACGTGGCGAGATCCCGGCGTCCGCCGGGATGACACAGTCCCCAGCTCAACTCAGTTCGAGCCAGTCCCCCGCGGCCAGTTGTTCGATCGAGGTGACCGCGTCCTGAAAGCCCGGGGTGGTGCGGGCCGGATCGCGCTGCACGGCCTGGGCGGCAATCGTTTTGGCGATGCCGATGATTTCGGCGTGCTCGAGCACGCTGAGCAGCCGCAGGCTGGATCGTCCACCCGATTGCTCGGCGCCCAGCACGTCGCCCTCGCGGCGCTGCACGAGGTCGAGTTCGGCCAGCGCGAAGCCGTCGGTGGTGGCGGCCACCGCACCCAGGCGATCCTCGATCGTCCGGTCGTCGAGGGCGGACGAGATCAGCAGGCACACCCCGGGGTGCGCGCCTCGTCCGATGCGTCCGCGCAACTGGTGCAGCTGCGAGATGCCGAACCGGTCGGCGTCCCAGATCACCATCATGGTGGCGTTCGGCACGTCGACGCCGACCTCGATCACCGTGGTGGCGACCAGCACGTCGAGGTCGCCGGCTCCGAAGGCCGCCATGGTCTGCTCTTTGACGTCGCTGGGCAGCTGGCCGTGCAGCATGCCGACCCGCAACCCGGCCAGGTGCACCGCACTCAGTTCGGCGGCCAGGTCGACCACCCCCATGCCGTCGTCGCTGGACTTGATGCGCGGCACCACCACGAACACCTGCCGGCCCTGCCCGACCTCTTCGACCACCCGCTGCCAGGCCCGCTCCACCCATCCGGGACGTCGCTTGGCATCGACCACGACCGTGCCGACCACCTGCCGGCCGGAGGGCAGTTCGGCGAGGGTGGAGACGTCCAGATCGCCGAAGATGGTCATGGCCACCGAGCGGGGAATCGGCGTGGCGGTCAGCACCAACACGTGCGGCCGGGCGGACGCCTTGTCGCTGAGCACCCCGCGCTGCTCGACCCCGAACCGGTGCTGCTCGTCGATCACGATGAAGCCCAGGTCGGCGAACTGAACCTTGTCGTGCAGCAGCGCGTGGGTGCCGATCACGATGCCCGCCTCACCGGACGCGGCGCGCAGCAACGCCTCCCGCTTGGCCGCGGCCGGCAGCGAGCCGGTCAGGAGCACCACGTCGGTGGCCACCTCGGGTGAGCCGAGCAGCCGTCCGCCGGCCAGGTCGCCCATCAGGGCGCGAATCGTGGCGTAGTGCTGCTGGGCGAGCACCTCGGTGGGTGCCAGCAGCGCGCACTGGCCGCCGGCGTCCACAACGGCGAGCATGGCCCGCAACGCCACCACGGTCTTGCCCGAGCCGACCTCGCCCTGCAGCAGCCGCTGCATCGGACGCGCCCGGTCGAGTTCGTGGAAGAGGGTGTCGCTGACCACCTGCTGACCCTCGGTGAGCGTGAACGGCAGCCCGGCGTCCAGCGCGGCCAGCAGGCCATCGGACGTGGCCCGGCGCGGGATCGCGGTGTGGGTGGAGGCGTCCGCCCGGCGATAGGCCATGGTGAGCTGAGTGGCGAACGCCTCATCGAACCGCAGCCGCTCGGCGCCCGCCTGCGCCTCGGCCAGGGAGCGCGGCTGGTGCACCGCCGCGAAGGCGTCGGCCAGCGGCATCACGTCCGCGGCGTCGAGCACCCATTCGGGCCAGGGGTCGTCCGCGCCGCTGAGGGTGGCCAGCGCCAGCCGGCAGCATTCGGCGACCTTCCAGGTGGGCAGCTTCGCCGTGGCCGGATACATGCCGACCAGGGCGCTGCGGCTCATGGTGGCGATCAGCTGCTTCTTTTCGGACGACCCCACGATGGACCCGGACGCGTCGAGCATGACGAACTCGGGATGGGTGAGCTGCAGGCTGTCGCGGAACCGGCCGACCTTGCCGACGAAGATGCCTCGGACGCCCTTGCCGAGCTCGCGCTGCCAGTACTCGACCAGGTGTTCGCGGCCGAAGAAGGTGACCGCCAAGTAGCCGTGGCCGTCGGTGAGCGTGACCTCGAGCCGGCTCGGACGGTTGCGGCCCCCGTTGACCACGTTGGTGCGGCTGACCTTGGCCATCACGGCGACGTGCTCGCCCTCGGTGAGCGTGGCCAGTTCGGTGAGTTCGGTGCCGGAGAGGTACCGGCGGGGCAGGTGGCGCAGCAGGTCGCCGACGGTGTGGATGTGCAGCTTCTCGAGGTCTTTGGCGGTGCGGGCGCCCAGCACGTCGGCCACCGGAGCGTTGAGCTCGCCGAACGACTGCGTGCGCCACGTCACCATGGGCGGAAGCCTAATGGGGGCCTCCGACAGGATCCGAACGGCCGGCGGCAACGGCCGGTCCGCACGTCAGCGCGCGCCCGTCTACGACATCGTCCGGACAGCAAAAGAACCCGCCGCAGCGGGTTCTCAGCATGCCGGTCAGGTCAGCGGGTGACCTTGCCGGACTTCAGGCACGACGTGCACACGTTGAGCCGCTTGGGGGCACCCTCGACCACGGCGCGCACGCGCTGGATGTTCGGGTTCCACCGGCGGTTGGTCTTCTTCTTCGACCAGGGCACGTTGTGGCCAAAGCCTGGGCCCTTGGCGCAGATGTCACACACGGCAGCCACTGGTAACTCCTCGATTGCTTGGGATCGGCCCCAACAGGGACCGTCCAATAATACCCGAGCGCCTCGCGAGGCACCTAATCGAGAGCGACGCTCAGGCCGAGACCACCACCGGCAGAATCATCGGACGGCGCCGGTAGGTGTTGCTGACCCAGCGTCCGACGATGCGCCGCACCACCTGCTGCAGGCCTCGGACGTCCTCGCCGCCGTCAGCCATCGCCTGCTCGACCGCTTTGGCGATCTCACCCTTGACGCCTTCGAACACCGTGTCGTCCTCGACGAAGCCGCGGGCGTGAATGTCGGGGCCGCTGACCAGCCGGCCCGAATGCAGGTTCACCACCAGCACCACGCTGATGAAGCCGTCCGAACCCAGGATCTTGCGGTCGCTCAGCTCGGCATCGCCGATGTCACCCACCGTGGAGCCGTCCACGAAGATGTAGCCGCAGTCGAGCCGTCCGACCACCTTCGCGCGGCCCTTGGCCAGGTCGACCACGGCGCCGTCCTCGACCACGATCGCTTGATCCCGAGGGACGCCCGTGGCGACCGCCAGGTCGGCGTTGGCGATCAGGTGCCGGATCTCGCCGTGCACCGGCATCGCGTTGCGGGGCTTGATCAGGTTGTAGCAGTAGAGCAGCTCCCCCGCCGAGGCGTGCCCCGACACGTGCACCAGCGCGTTGCCCTTGTGCACCACGGTGACGCCGTTGCGGGCCAGCCCGTTGATCACCCGGTAGACCGAGTTCTCGTTGCCCGGAATCAGGGACGAGGCCAGCAGCACCACGTCGCCCGGCCCTGCGGTGACCACGGGGTGCTCGTGGTTCGAGATGCGCGACAGTGCCGACAGCGGTTCACCCTGTGACCCGGTCGACACCAGCACCACCTTGTCGTCGGGGTAGTTCTCGAGTTGCTTGAGTTCGATCAGGGTGTTCGGCGGCACCCGAAGGTACCCGAGTTCCTGCGCGACGGTCATGTTGCGCACCATGGAGCGTCCGACGTAGACCACCTTGCGACCGTGCCGGACGGCGGCGTCCAGCACCTGCTGCACGCGGTGCACGTGCGAGGCGAAGCAGGCCACGATCAGCTTCTGTTTGGCCGAGCCGAACACGCGCTCCATGGCCGGTTCGATGTCGCGCTCGTGGGTGGTGAAGCCCGGGGTCTCGGCGTTGGTGGAGTCGGCCATGAACAGGTCCACGCCCTCTTCGCCCAGCCGGGCGAAGCCGCGCAGGTCGGTGAGCCGGCCGTCGAGCGGCAGCTGGTCCATCTTGAAGTCGCCGGTGTGCAGCACCAGGCCCGCGGAGGTGCGCAGGGCGATCGCCAGCGCGTCCGGAATGGAGTGGTTGACAGCCAGGAACTCCAGGTCGAACTCGCCCACCTTGATACGGGTGCCTTCGGCAACCACCCGCAGATCAACGTCGCGCAGCCGGTGTTCCTTCAGCTTCTCGCGCAGCAG
Source organism: Micropruina sp. (assembly GCA_016711205.1). GTDB lineage: Bacteria > Actinomycetota > Actinomycetes > Propionibacteriales > Propionibacteriaceae > Micropruina. The sequence goes on from JADJTM010000001.1 coordinate 1,767,372, forward strand.
CGCCAGGGTGAGCCGCGAGCCCAGCACCGGAATGTTCGGCCGCCGCCGCAACAGGTACGGCACGGCGCCGATGTGGTCCTCGTGGCCGTGGGTGAGCACCAGGGCCTGGATGTCGTCCAGCTGGTCTTCGATCAGATGGAGGCCGGGCAGGATCAGGTCCACGCCCGGATGGTCGTCGGAGGGGAACAGCACACCGCAGTCGATCATCAGCAGTTGGCCGTTGATCTCGAAGGTGGTGCTGTTGCGGCCCACGTCGCCGAGGCCGCCGAGCGGGGTCACACGCAAGGTGTCGGGGGCGAGGGTGGGGGGTGTCTTCAACATGTCACGCACACGCTCACCCTAGTGGTGCGTGGCCGCCCGACCGTTGCCCGGCCATTCGCCTGGCCGGTCCGGGACCGAATCCACGAGAATTGCACGCCAGGCGAAGGGACACGCCTACCGGTGGGCGGGTCGCCCGGGCTGCCGTGCGATTCTCGGACCCTCCCGCCGCCACGGGTGGCGCGGGCCGCGGAGCGCGCACCACCGTTAGGCTGAGGCGGTGCTCGCCGATTCCGTCCGACTGGCCCTCCCCGCCGAGGCTGCGCAGCTCGCGGCGATCCAGCGCCGGGGCTGGGTGCAGCAACTGCCGGCCGAGCTCGCCGACTCCGTGCTGGCCGAGGTCGACCTGGAGGCCATGACCGCCTCGTGGCATGCGGCCATCGTCCGACCGCCGCTGGCGCAGTTCCGGGTGCTGGCTGCCATCGCGGACGAGCGAGTGGTGGGGTTCGCGGCGCTCGGACCCAGCGCCGACGCCGATGCCGAACCGGGCACGGACGGCCTGGTGGCCGAGTTCACCATCGACCCGCAGGCGCAGCGCAGCGGCCACGGCTCCCGGCTGCTCAACGCCTGCGTCGACACCCTGCGGGCCGACGGCTTCGAGCGCGCCACCTGGTGGGTTCGCTCGACCGACGACGTGTTGCGCGGCTTCCTGGTGGACGCGGGCTGGGCCCCGGACGGCAGCCACCAGGAGGTAGGTACCGACGACGACCGCGTCCGGCTGAAGCTGATCAGGCTGCACACCGACATCAAGGCGCGCTCTTCGGTGTGATTTGTGTCGGGTTCGACGGCACCCCTGCGGTTGATCCGCCACGCTGGGGTTGAACACCACACGGCAGGCCGAGCGCCACCACGAAGGAGGACGAGGATGTCCCATCAGCAGCAACTCGACCGGTTGCGCACCGATCCGGCCACGGCCGTGCAGGTGGTGCGTGACGGCGACACCATTGTGGTGCCGATCGCCGCCGGCGAACCGCCCGCACTGCTCACCGCACTGTCCGAGCGCCGCGAGCACCTGCGCGGGGTCGTGGTGTCGCAACTGCTCGGCCTGGGTCGCTATGAGTACCTGAGCGAGGCCCACGCCGGCCACATCCGGCACTCATCGCCGTTTCTCGGGGCGGCCACCCGCGCCGGGGCCGAGGAGGGCTGGATCGACTGGGTGCCCGCCCACTTCTCCGAGGTTCCGGTGCTCATCCGGCAAGGGCTGATGCCGTGCGATGTGGTGTTCGCGCAGGTGTCGCCGATGAGCGCGGACGGCCTGTTCGCGCTCGGCGTCAGCACCGACTACACCCTGGCCGCCATCGAGAAGGCGCGCGCCGTGGTGCTCGAGCTGAACCCACAGTTGCCGTTCACCTACGGCAACTGCCACGTGCACATCGATCAGGTCACCCACGTGGTGGACGGCACCACCGCCTTGGTCGAGCTCGCACCGTCGGTGATCGGGCCCACCCAGGTCGCGATCGCCGAGCATGTCGCCGCACTGATTCCCGACGGCAGCACGCTGCAGATCGGCATCGGCGGCATTCCGGACGCCGTGGTCAAGCACCTGATGACCAAGAACGACCTGGGCCTGCACACCGAGATGCTGGGCGACGGCACCCTGTCGCTGATCGAGGCCGGGGTGATCACCAACGCCCGCAAGAACCTGCACCCCGGCAAGATGATCGCCACGTTCGCCCTTGGTTCGGCCCGGCTGTACGAGTTCATGGACCATCACCCGCACCTCGAGCTGCACCCCGTCGACTACACCAACGCCCCCGCGTCCGCCAGCCGCAACGACAACCTGCACTCGATCAACGGCACCCTCGCGGTGGACTTCTTCGGCCAGTGCGCCTCCGAATCGCTGGGCCGGCGCCCGTTCTCGGGCCCCGGCGGCCAGGTCGACTTCGTCCGGGCAGCCAACGCCTCCCGGGGCGGCAAGTCGATCATCGTGCTGCCCGCCACCGCCAAGGGCGACACGATCAGCCGGATCGTCGCCGGTCACGGCCCCGGCACCCCGATCACCACCGGCAAGAACGACGTCGACCACGTGGTGACCGAGTTCGGCGTCGCGCGGCTGCGTGGACGCTCGGTGCGCGACCGAACCCGATCCCTGATCGAGATCGCCCACCCGGCCTTTCGTGACGAACTCACCCAGCAGGCCAAGGATCTGCGCCTCTGGTGACGCCACTGGCTCTCGCCCGACCGGCCCGCCTACGGTGGGACGCATGAGCGATGACCAGGTCGAGCACGTCAGTGGCGGTGTGTACTCCACGGAGGGCAAAGAGTTCACGCGAGACACCCGCTACATCAACGACCGCATCGTGGCCGAGCCACAGGGTCCGGACGAGTGGCCCGCCGAGCCGGGCCGCTACCGGCTGATCGCCGCGCGGGCCTGCCCCTGGGCGAATCGGGCGATCATCGTCCGCCGCCTGCTGGGCCTCGAGGACGCCTTCTCGCTCGGCCTGCCCGGCCCCACCCACGACGCCGACTCGTGGACCTTCGACCTCGACCCCGGCGGCGTCGACCCGGTGCTGGGCATCCACCGGCTCAAAGACGCCTACCTGAAGCGGTTTCCGGACTATCCGCGCGGCATCACCGTGCCGGCCATGGTCGAGATCGCCAGCGGCGAGGTGGTCACCAACGACTTCGCGCAGCTCACCGAGGACTTCTCGACCCAGTGGAGGCCCCACCAGCGCGAGGGCGCTCCCGACCTGTGGCCGTCCGAGCACGCGGACGAGCAGCGAGAGGTGATACAGCGGATCTACACCGAGGTGAACAACGGCGTCTACCGGTGCGGATTCGCCGGCAGCCAGGAAGCCTACGACGCCGCCTTCGACCGGCTCTGGACGGCGCTGGACTGGCTCGAAGCCCGGCTCAGCACCCGTCGCTACCTGATCGGCGACACGATCACCGAGGCGGACGTGCGGCTGTTCACCACCCTGGTGCGCTTCGACCCCGTCTACCACGGGCACTTCAAGTGCAACCGCAGCAAGCTGGCCGAACTACCCGCGCTGTGGGGGTACGCCCGCGACCTGTACCAGACCCCGGGCTTCGGCGACACGGTCGACTTCGTGCAGATCAAGCAGCACTACTACATCGTGCATCGCGACCTGAACCCGCTCGGCATCGTGCCGAAGGGGCCGGACCTCTCCGGCTGGCTGACCGAGCACGGCCGCGCGGCGCTGGGTGGCCGTCCGTTCGGTGACGGCACGCCGCCCGGCCCGGTACGCGCCGGCGACGAGGTACCGAACCCGGGCGTTCTGACATCACCCGTCTGAGTGAGCGCCGAACCCGGCGTGTCGCCGACCGACACCCCGACTGGTGTCAGGATTTCAGAATGGTCGCGGGTCACGTCCACAGCGAGTGATAGGCGTTGATCGCCGGCTGGCCGCCGAGGTGCGCGTACAAGACGGTCGAGTCCCGGGCGATCTCACCCGAGCGCACCAGGTCGATCAGGCCGGCCAGCGACTTGCCCTCGTACACCGGGTCGGTGATCATCGCCTCCAGCTGGGCACCCAGCGCGATGGCGTTCATCGTGGACTCGACCGGAATGCCGTACAGCTCGCCCGCCCAGCCCTCCAGGACGGTGATCTCGTCGTCGCGCAACTCCCTGCCGAGCTCGATCAGCTCCGCGGTGTGCCGCGCGATCCGTCCGACCTGGTCGCGGGTCTTGGCCAGTGTCGCGGAGGCGTCGATGCCCAGCACCCGGCGCTTCACCCCGGTGAGATCCTCCAGCGCGGCGAAGCCGGCGATCATGCCCGCGTGCGTCGAGCCGGTCACCGTGCACACGATGATGGTGTCGAAGTAGACGCCGAGCTGCTTCTCTTGCTCGGCCACTTCGAAGGCCCAGTTGGCGAAACCCAGCCCGCCGAGCGGGTGCTCGGAGGCCCCCGCCGGGATCGGGTAGGGCTGGCCGCCGGCGGCCTCGACCTCAGCCAGCGCGTCCTTCCACGAGTCGCGCAGGCCGATGTCGAAGCCGGACGGGTCGAGCCGCGCGTCGGCGCCCATCATGCGGGACAGCAGAATGTTGCCGACCTTGTCGTTGACCGGGTCGTCCCAGGGCACCCACTTCTCCTGCACCAGCCGGCATTTCAGGCCCAGATGCGCGGCAACGGCCGCCACCTGCCGGGTGTGGTTGGACTGGTATCCGCCGATCGAGACCAGCGTGTCGGCACCGGTGGCGAGCACGTCCGGCACGATGTATTCGAGCTTGCGCACCTTGTTGCCGCCGAACGCCAGGCCGCTGTTGACGTCCTCGCGCTTGGCCCAGACCTGCGCGCCGCCGAGGTGCTGACTGAGCCGTTTCAGGTGCTGGACGGGGCTCGGCCCGAAGGTCAGCGGGTAGCGGGGAAAGTCGGCGATCGACATGGGCCTGTCCTGTTCGGTTCCAAAGTGGGGTCGTGATGAGTCGGGTGTCAGCGGCGGACGGGTAGCTGGGTGGCGGTCAGGTCGACGACCAGGCCCTCCGGCTGGACCGCGATCGCGGTGACCTGAATGTTGTCGTCCGCGGCCAGGGAGATCGGTTTCACCACCCGTTCGATGATCTGCTGCGCGACGGTTTCGGCGATGGCGACGCCCGCGACGTCGATGCGGGACTGTTCGAGATCCACCTGCTGCTCGGCGACGTCCAGTTGGGGCACGGCCGAAATACCGATCTTGAGGGAGTTCAAGCCCAGGATGTCGACGGTGTAGGTGACCAGCACGCGTCCGTCGTTGCCGTGGGCGACGGGCAGCCCGGCCACCTCGCTCAGGGCGTCATAGCCCAGCGTGCCGGTCAGGTCGGCCCGACCGATCACCGCCTCACTGGCGCTGACCAGCCGAATGTCGGACGCCTGGTAGGTGATCGCCGTGACGGGCACCGCGTGCTGCTCGAAGGGCACCGTGGCGGACGCGGCCGTACCCGAGACGTCGACGAACCGGCCCTGGGCGAGGGCGGCGAGCACGGATCCGCCGGCCAGCGTCACCGTCGGCTGTTTCAGGTCGAGGTCTGCGTTCGCGAGGCCCTGCTGCGCCTGCGACTGCACCAGTGCGCGCACCCCGAACTCGGCACCGACCAGTAATGCGACCACCACCAGCATCACGATCAGAATGTTGCGCAACGCCTTCATGTCACGTCCTCGACTTTCCGGCTGCCCGGCGGTTCACAGGCCGAGGATCGAATCGATGCCGACGGTGAGGCCCGGCCGGCCGCGCACCGCGCGCACCCCTGCGATCACCCCGGGCATGAACGACACCCGGTCCAGCGAGTCGTGACGAATGGTCAACGTCTCCCCCTCACCGCCGAACAGCACCTCCTGGTGAGCGATCAGGCCACGCAGCCGCACACTGTGCACGTGGACGCCGCCGACCTCGGCGCCCCGCGCACCGGGCAGGGACGAGGTGGTCGCGTCCGGCACCGGGCCGAGACCGGCTTCTGCACGGGCGGCGGCGATCCTGCCGGCGGTCGCCGCCGAGGTGCCGGACGGAGCGTCCGCTTTGTTCGGGTGATGCAGTTCGATCACTTCGACCGACTCGAAGAACCGGGCGGCCTGCTCGCTGAAGTGCATCATCAGCACGGCACCGATCGAGAAGTTGGCTGCGACCAGCACTCCGACGCCGGCCTGCTCGGCCTGCTGCCTGATCGTGGCCAGCCGCTCATCGGTGAAGCCCGTGGTGCCGACAACGACGGCGATGCCGCGCTCCAGGCACCAGGCGATGTTGCCCATCACGGCGTCCGGGTGGGTGAAGTCGACGACCACCTCGGCCTGCTCGACCGGCGTGCGGTCGTCCCCGACGTCCACGGCCGCGACGAGCTCGAGCCCCGCGGCGGCCTCGACGGCCCGGACGACCTCGGCGCCCATGCGTCCGCGGGCTCCGAAAACGGCTACCTTCATCGATCCTCCTGGTCGCGGCGCGAACGGCTACCCGGGCTCAGCGGGACTGCTGCCACCTTAGTGACTGCGGATCGATGCCGCCGCGGACGCTCATGGGGCCCGGCCCTGCGGCTGGCCGTTTCGGTGCGGGCGGGCCGGCGGATCGATGCCGCCGCCGAAGGCTCAGGGCGCGTCGAACAGCGACGAGATCGACTCGCCGCTGTTGATCCGGCGGACGGCCTCGGCGAACAGCGGCGCCACCGTCAGCACGGTCAGCTTCTGCAGGTCGCCGGCGACCCGGGGCGGCACCGTGTTGGTGCAGACGATCTCTTTGAGGTCGTCCTGAGCGTTCAGCCGCTCGACGGCCGGGCCGGTGAACAGCCCGTGCACGCAGGCCGCCGAGATCGAGTTGACGCCGACCTCGCGCAGCTTGTCGAACAGTTCGACCAGCGACCCGGCGGTGGCGATCTCGTCGTCGAGCACGATCACGTCCTTGCCCGCGACATCGCCGACGATGCTGTCGATCACCACCCGGTCGTCGGTCAGCCGGCGCTTGGCCCCGGCCGCGACCGGCAGATCGAGCAGCCGGGCGAACTGGTTGGCCTCCTTGACGTTGCCGAAGTCGGGCGACACCACCACGGTGTTCGACAGGTCGCCGTTGTTGCGAAAGTGCTCGGCGATCACGTGGTTGGCGTTCAGGTGGTCGACGGGCATCTCGAACATGCCGTGCACCTGCGGCGAGTGCAGCGCCATCGTGACCACCCGCTGGGCACCGGCCTTGTGCAGCAGATCGGCCACCAGCCGGGCGCCGATCGAGATGCGCGGGGCGTCCTTCTTGTCGCTGCGGGCGTAGGCGTAGTGCGGCATCACGACGGTGAGATGCCCGGCGGACGCACCGCGCGCCGCGTCCAGCATCAGCAGCAGTTCGACCAGGTTCTCCTGCACCGGCGGCACCAGCGGCTGCACGATGAACACGTCGCGCTTGCGGCAGTTGCCGTCCAGGTGCACCTGCAGGCAGTCGTTGCTGAACCGGGTGGTCTGCGACGGCGTGAGCTCGATGCCGAGCAGGTCGCACACCTCCTCGGCGAACGCCTTGTTGGCCGAACCTGAGAAAACCGTGATGTCGTCGGTCACGAGCGCGAAGCCTAGCGGAGGATGGCGCGACGCCGACCAGGTCGGGGCGGACGCACCCAACGCCACTGGACGGATATCCCGCCGGTTTCGGCGTAGACGGTGAAAGTCGTGGGACAACCGTCCAGTCGGGTGTGGACGGCGGGCCACCCCCCGTCCGCAACGAACGAAGGCCCCGGACGTCTCCGTCCGGGGCCATCGGTGTCGTGTGCGACGAGAGGTCAGCTCTCGGCGTCGACCTTGTCTTCGACCACCGGGATCAGCGACAGCTTGCCGCGATCGTCGATGTCGGAGATCTCGACCTGGATCTTCTGACCCACGCTGACCACGTCCTCGACGTTCTCGACCCGCTGGCCGTTGTTCAGCGCGCGCAGCTTGGTGACGTGCAGCAGGCCGTCCTTGCCGGGCAGCAGCGAGACGAAGGCACCGAAGTTCATCACCTTCACCACGGTGCCGAGGTAGCGCTCGCCACGCTCGGGCATGGTCGGGTTGGCGATCGCGTTGATCATCGAACGCGCGGCGTCCGCGGCCTCGCCGTTGTCGGCACCGATGTAGATGGTGCCGTCGTCCTCGATGCTGATGTTGGCGCCGGTGTCGTCCTGGATCTGGTTGATCATCTTGCCCTTGGGGCCGATCACCTCACCGATCTTGTCGACCGGGATCTTGATGGTGATGATCCGCGGCGCGAACGGCGACATCTCATCGGGCACGTCGATCGCCTCGCCCATCACGTCCAGCAGCGTGTGCCGGGCGTCGCGGGCCTGCAGCAGCGCACCGGCCAGCACGTCGGCGGGAATGCCGTTGAGCTTGGTGTCCAGCTGCAGGGCGGTGACGAAGTCACGGGTGCCAGCGACCTTGAAGTCCATGTCGCCCAGCGCGTCCTCGACGCCGAGAATGTCGGTCAGCGCCACGTAGCGGGTCTGGCCGTCGATCTCGTCGCTCATCAGGCCCATCGCGATGCCCGCGACCGGCGCCTTCAGCGGCACGCCGGCGTTCAGCAGCGCCAGCGTGGACGCACACACCGAACCCATCGACGTCGAACCGTTCGAGCCCAGCGCCTCGGAGACCTGACGGATCGCGTAGGGGAACTCCTCGCGCTTGGGCAGCACCGGAACCAGCGCCCGCTCGGCGAGCGCACCGTGGCCGATCTCGCGCCGCTTCGGCGAACCCACCCGGCCGGTCTCACCGGTGGAGTAGGGCGGGAAGTTGTAGTTGTGCATGTAGCGCTTGGTGTTCTCGGGCGCCAGGCTGTCGATCTTCTGCTCCATGTCGAGCATGTTCAGCGTGCTGACGCCCAGGATCTGGGTCTCGCCGCGCATGAACAACGCCGAACCGTGCACCCGGGGCAGCACGCCGACCTCGGCGCTCAGCGTGCGGATGTCGCGCAGCCCGCGACCGTCGATGCGGATCTCTTCGGTCAGCGTCTTGTGCCGCACGACCTTCTTGGTCAGTGCCCGGAAGGCACCAGTGATCTCTTTCTCGCGGCCCTCGAACCGGCCACCGAGTTCGCTGCGCAGGTCGGCGAGCAGGCTCTCGGTCGACACCTCGCGCTCGCTCTTGCCGACGATCGTCATGACGTTCTTGAGCCGCTCGGTGCCCGCCGCAGCGACGGCCTCGAAGACGTCCGGCTGGTAGTCGAGGAAGACCGGGAAGTTGCCGACGCTCTTGGGGAAGTGGGCGGCCAGCTCGACCTGGGCGTCGCACAGTGCCTTGATGAACGGCTTGGACGCCTCCAGTCCGGCGGCCACCACCTCTTCGGTGGGGGCGGTGCGTCCGGAGCGGACCAGATCCCAGGTCTGCTCGGTGGATTCGGCCTCGACCATCATGATCGCGACGTCACCATCAGGCAGCACCCGGCCGGCCACCACCATGTCGAAGGCGGCGTCCTCGAGCTGCTTGACACTCGGGAAGCCGACCCAGTCGTTGCCGATCAGGGCGACGCGCACGCCGCCGACGGGGCCGGTGAACGGCAGGCCCGCCAGGGTGGTGGACGCCGAGCTGGCGTTGATGGCCAGTACGTCGTACAGCACGTCCGGGTTCAGCGACATGACGGTGACGACGACCTGGACCTCGTTGCGCAGGCCCTTGACGAAGCAGGGACGCAGCGGACGGTCGCACAGCCGGGCGGTCAGAATGGCGGCCTCGCCGGGACGTCCTTCGCGGCGGAAGAACGAGCCGGGAATGCGGCCGGCGGCGTACATGCGCTCTTCGACGTCCACGGTGAGCGGAAAGAAGTCGATGCCGTCGCGCGGGTTGTTGGACGCGGTGGTGGCGGACAGCAGCATGGTGTCGCCGTCCAGGTAGACGGCGGCGCTGCCGTTGGCCTGACGGGCCAGCAGGCCCGACTCGAACCGGACGACGTGACGACCATGGGAGCCGTTGTCGATGACGGCTTCGGTGTACTGCAGATCAGGTCCCTCCATGGGGACTCCTTTCGGGTGTGACCACCGCTGCGGCGACACGGCCACTTTCGGCTGTGCACCAGCGGGGCGGTTGAACCCGGTCTTCGATCGAGGCTCGCGGGGTTGAAAGACCCGAAAGCCACTACCGAGGACCGAGGATTCACGTGCTGTCGCGCGGTGGACGGTGGTTGGTTGTTCAGTTGTGCGCTGGTCTCGCCCTAGCTCGACCGGCGGAAAGTGGTCAGGGGAGTGGCGAAAGCCACTCCCCTGTCGAAGTCAGCGGCGCAGGCCGAGCCGCGCGATCAGTTCGCGGTAGTGCTCGACGTCCTGCTTGGCGACGTAGTTCAGCAGCCGGCGGCGCTGGCCGACCAGCAGCAGCAGGCCGCGGCGGCTGTGGTGGTCGCCCTTGTGCACCTTGAGGTGCTCGGTCAGGTGGGCGATCCGACGGGTGAGCAGAGCGATCTGCACGTCGGGCGACCCGGTGTCACCCGGCTTGGTCGCGTACTCTTCGATGGTCTTCTTCTTCAGATCAGCGTCCATGAAGGCGGCTGCTCTCCTCTCGGTTTCCCGTTGCGCGGCGCACCCCTGCCAATGGCACGATTTCCGGTTGGATTTCGCTGGGCTGCTCTTGCGAGTCCGCGGGCGCTCTAACGCCAACCACGTACTTTACCGCAGCGTGCCGATCAGCAGAAATCCGGCTGGTCCAGCCGCTAGATTGGCCGCTTGCGACAAGTTGTCGCCACGACGGTATCCGCCCCCGACTGGAGCACCCATGTGGTCATCTCGCACGCTTCACATGCTGCTCGGTCTCGCTCTCGCCGCGTTGTTCGCAGTGGTGCCCTCGCCGTCCGCCACAGCCAAAGTCACCGGCCGGGCCTACTTCAACGATCCGCTGGTGACCTCCAAGCAGTACACCATCAGCAAGAAGATCCGCTCCCTGATCGACACGACTCCCGGCCGGACGAAGAAGTCATCGGGTGCAGTCATCCGGGTGGCCATGTACACCTATTCCAGCGGCGAGCAGGCTACGATCGACGCCCTGGTACGGGCGGCCAAGCGCGGCGTCACCGTGAAACTGCTGCTCGACAGCGACAACACCCTCGAACCTGGATCGACGCACTACGCGGACTACTTCCGTGCATTGGCACGCAAATATCCGAAGTTCACGGTGTCGTTCTGCCCCATCGGCCGAGGCTGCATCGGCAACGCGCATCCGGGGTCGAACAACCACAACAAGTTCTTCTTGTTCTCACGCACCGACGGAAGCGCGCGGGTGGTGGTGCAGTCATCAGCGAACCTGAACAAGACCAACTCGGTGGCGTACTGGAACAACGCGGTCGTCCTGGTGAACAGCGGGCTCTACCTCGACTACCTCGCCTACTTCAACGACCTGTGGGCGCAGCAGCCGTCGTCCCATTACGGACGAATCGCGACCAGCGGCAGCGCCACGGCCTGGCATTTTCCGATGATCGCCGGCGACCCGGTTGCCGAGACGCTGAGCTCGGACGTGGCCTGCAGCGGCAACACCGCGGTCGGTTCGAAGGGACGAACGATCGTGCGCGTCGCGATGAAGGACTTCTATCGCGTCGAGGTCGCGGCGGCTCTGTGGTACCTGGCCGACCGCGGCTGCTTGGTCGATGTCGCCTACGACGAACCTGCCCAGTTCGAGCCCTACCGCAGCCAATCAGCGGCCGTGGTGGCCACGCTGCAGGTGCCGCTGACCAACCCGGGGGGACGGATCCGGCTGTTCGTGGCGGGGCCGGCGACCGCGGCCCAGCCCAAGCGCCGGCTGATCCACTCCAAGCACCTGCTGATCGAGGGCGGCTACGCCGGCAGGAAGAACACCAAGGTGGTGTTCACCGGCAGCCACAACTTCAGCTACGGGTCGCTGCGCGACAACGACGAAACGCTGCTGCGGGTGACCAGTGCGAGCATCCACGACCAGTACCGGGCCAACTTCCAGCGAATCCTGACCACGCTGGCGTGACGCGTCAGTAGCGGTACGAATCCGCCTTGAACGGGCCGTCCAACTCGACGCCCAGGTACTCCGCCTGCTCGGCCGACAGCGTGGTCAGCCGCGCACCGAGCGCGTCCAGATGCAGCCGGGCCACCTCTTCGTCCAGCTCCTTGGGCAGCGTGTAGACCGCGATCGGGTATTCCTCCGGCTTGGTGTACAGCTCGATCTGGGCCAGCACCTGGTTGGTGAACGAGTTGCTCATCACGAACGACGGGTGGCCGGTGGCGTTGCCCAGGTTCAGCAGCCGGCCTTCGGACAGCACCAGGATCGAGTGGCCGTCGGGGAAGGTCCAGCGGTCGACCTGGGGCTTGATCACGATGCGCTCGATGCCCGGGTAGCCCTCGAGCCCGGCCATGTCGATCTCGTTGTCGAAGTGGCCGATGTTGCCGACGATCGCCAGGTGCTTCATCTGGGCCATCTGGTCCACCGTCACCACGTCGCGGTTGCCGGTGCAGGTGATCACGATGTCGGCGACGCCCAGCACGTCGTCGAGCACCGCGACCTGGTAGCCGTCCATGGCGGCCTGCAGCGCGCAGATCGGGTCGATCTCGGTGACGATCACCCGGGCGCCCTGGCCGGCCAGCGCCTCGGCAGCGCCCTTGCCGACGTCGCCGTAGCCGCACACCACGGCGGTCTTGCCACCGATCAGCACGTCGGTGCCGCGGTTGATGCCGTCGATCAGCGAGTGCCGAATGCCGTACTTGTTGTCGAACTTGCTCTTGGTCACCGAGTCGTTGACGTTGATCGCCGGGAAAAGCAACGCCCCCTGCTTGGCCATCTCGTAGAGCCGGTGCACTCCGGTGGTGGTCTCTTCGGTGACCCCGAGCAGCGCGTTGCTGATGCCCACCCAGTCGAGGGTGGACGAGCGCAGCTGCTGCAGCACCACCCCGAACTCGGCAGTGTCACCAGGGCCCGCCTCGGGCACGGCCCCGGCTTTGGCGAACTCGACGCCCTTGTGCACCAGCAGGGTGGCGTCGCCGCCGTCGTCCAGGATCATGTTCGGACGCTGCTCGCCCCAGTCGAGGATCTGCTCGGTACAGGCCCAGTACTCATCGAGGGTCTCGCCCTTCCAGGCGAACACCGGCACGCCCTGCGGGTTCTCGACGGTGCCGGTGGGACCGGCCACCACCGCGGCCGCCGCGTGGTCCTGGGTGGAGAAGATGTTGCAGGACGCCCAGCGCACCTCGGCGCCCAGCGCGACCAGGGTCTCGATCAGCACCGCGGTCTGCACGGTCATGTGCAGCGATCCGGCGATACGGGCCCCGGCCAGCGGCTTGGAGTCGCCGTAGCGCTCGCGCATGGCCATCAGGCCGGGCATTTCGTGTTCGGCCAGGGCGATCTCTTTTCGCCCGAAGTCGGCCAGGTTCAGGTCAGCGACGCGATAATCCACCAGCGCAGCGTAGTCGGTCCACCGCTGGGGAGCCTCCCGCCGCGCGCCGGGTCAGTCGGCTTCTGCCGCGCAAACGACCCGGCTGCGACCTGCCCCCGCCCACTTCATTGCCGCGCGTGCGGTCACTTCTGGGACGCACGCGCCGCGCGGGTCATGCGAGACGGCTCCGTCCACTGTGCGGACACCAGGCGTGTGAGGTGACAACGCACCCCGCACGGAGTTGGATGGAGACCACGTCCAGCGTCAAAGGAGAGCCAGAGCCATGGCCTTCGTCCTCGGCATTCCGGTCAGTGCCGACCCCGCCGAACGGCGCACCCCGATCGTTCCCGATGTGGCCACCAAGCTGCGGGCCCTGGGCGCATCCCTGCTGATCGAGCGCGGCGCCACGGCCCGCGCCAACATCACCGAGCACGAGTTGGGCGAGGTCACCTGGGTCGACACCACCGCCGAGGTGATGGCCGGCTCGGACGTCGTCTGGACGATCGGCGCCCCGCCCGCCGCCGAGGCGCTCGCCGCGCTGCGTCCGGGCACGGTGTTGATCGGCACCCTGTCGCCCTTCGCGGACGCCGCCCGCGTGCAGGCGCTGGCCGCCGGGGGCGTGAACGCGTTCGCGATGGAACTGCTCCCCCGCATCTCGCGCGCCCAGTCAATGGACATCCTGTCGTCACAGGGTGCCGCGTCCGGCTACCAGTGCGCCCTGATCGGCGCCGCCCGCGCCCCCAAGTTCTTCCCGATGCTGACCTACGCCGCGGGCACCGTCCGGCCGGCCCGGGTGCTGGTGATCGGCGCCGGTGTCGCCGGGCTGCAGGCCATCGCCACCGCCAAGCGGCTGGGAGCGATCGTGGAGGGGTACGACGTCCGTCCCGAAACCAAAGAGCAGATCGAGTCGCTGGGCGCCAAGTTCGTCGACACCGGCGTCAGCGCGGCCGGCGAGGGCGGCTACGCCCGCGAGCTCACCGAGGCCGAGAAGGGCGCCCAGGAGGCCAAGCTCGGCAAGGCCATCGCCCAGTGCGACGTGCTGATCACCACCGCCGCCGTGCCCGGCAAGAAGGCCCCGCAGATCGTTTCGGAGATGATGGTGAACGCCATGCGTCCCGGCGCTGTGGTCGTCGACATGGCCGCCGAACAGGGCGGCAACGTGGTCGGCACGGTGGCCGGCAGCGAGGTGCGGGTCGGGCCCGCGCATGTGGTCGGCCCGGTCAACCTGCCCAGCCGCATGCCGGTGCACGCCTCCGAGATGGTCGCCAAGAACCTGCTGAACTTTCTCACCCCGATGGTCATCGACGCTTCGATCCGCATCGACACCTCGGACGAGGTGGTGGCCGGCACTGCGCTGTGCCTGGACGGCGCCGTCGTCCACCCGCTGGTGAAGCAGGTGCTGGGGCTGTGACGACGATGCCGAGACCGTGCGACCCGAAGATGGGCCGGTGACCCCACTTCGGGGCCTGCGAATGAGGAGAAGCGTGACGCGATGACCGACCTGCTGTATCTGTACATCTTCATGCTGGCAGCCTTCGTCGGCTACGAGGTGATCTCACGGGTGCCGGTGATTCTGCACACCCCGCTGATGTCAGGCTCAAACTTCATTCACGGCGTGGTGCTGGTGGGCGCCATGTACGCGCTGGGCCACGCCGAAACTCCGCTGCAGATCGTGCTCGGCTTCCTCGCCGTGCTGCTCGGCGCCGCGAACGCGGCCGGCGGTTATGTGGTCACCGAGCGCATGCTGGCCATGTTCGCGCCCAAGAAGAAGAAGCTGCCCGGCGGCGAACAGCCCGGCGAGTTGCCCAGCGGCAAGCAGGGGGCCTGATCACCATGATGTGGCTCGTCAACGGGGTGTACCTCGTCGTCGCGGTGTTGTTCATCCTCGGGCTGAAGGCGATGAGCTCGCCGGTCAAGGCCCGCAGTGGCATCGCCTGGGCCGGCGTCGGCATGGTGCTGGCCACGCTGGTCACGTTCCTGATCCCCGGCATGCAGAACCTGACGCTGATGCTGGTCGCGATCGTGCTCGGCGGCGGTGTGGCCTGGTGGGCCGGCAAGGTCGTCAAGATGACCGACATGCCGCAGATGGTCGCCATCTACAACGGCATGGGCGGCGGCGCGGCGGCCCTGATCGCCGCTGTCGAGTTCGCCCGTGCCGAGGTGCACGGCCCGGTGGTGGGCACCCTGGCGGTGCTCGGTTCGCTGATCGGTTCGGTCGCGTTCAGCGGCTCGGTGATCGCGTTCCTGAAGCTACAGGGCATCATGAAGAAGGCCATCCGGCTGCCCGGGCAGAACCTGATCAACATCGCGCTCGGTCTGCTCACCATCGCCCTGGGCGTGTGGATCGTGATCTCGTCGGTCGGGGTGGGCACCGCCAACCCGCTGCTGCTGGTGCTGTTCTTCGTGTTGTCGCTGGCGCTCGGCGTGATTTTGACCATGCCGATCGGCGGAGCCGACATGCCGGTGGTGATCTCGCTGCTCAACGCGTTCACCGGTCTGGCGGTCGGCTTCGAGGGCTACGTGCTGGGCAACCCGACGCTGATCATCGCGGGCATCGTGGTGGGCGCGTCCGGCACGCTGCTGACGCAGCTGATGGCCAAGGCGATGAACCGTCCGATCCTGGGGGTGCTGTTCACCCCGATCACCGGCGAGGCGCAGGCCGGCGGCGAGATCGAGGGCAGCATGCGCGAGATGACCGCCATGGACGCCGCCGCGCTGATGCGCTACTCCGAGAAGGTTCTGGTCATTCCGGGCTACGGCATGGCCGTGGCCGGCGCCCAGCACAAGGTGTGGGAGATGGCGAAGCTGCTCGAAGAGCAGGGCGTCGAGGTGAAGTTCGCGATCCACCCGGTCGCCGGACGGATGCCCGGCCACATGAACGTGCTGCTGGCCGAGGCGGGCGTGCCGTACGAGAAGATCTTCGACCTGGAAGAGATCAACGCCGAGTTTCCGCAGACCGACGTGGCGCTGGTGATCGGCGCCAACGACGTGGTCAACCCGGTGGCCCGCACCGACAAGTCGTCCCCGATCTTCGGCATGCCGATCCTGGACGCCGACAAGGCGCGCAACTGCATCGTGATCAAGCGTGGCCGGGGCGCCGGATACTCCGGCATCGAGAACGCCCTGTTCTACGGCGACCACACCACGATGCTCTACGGCAGCGCCCAGCAGGCCGTGGGTGACGTGATCACGCAGCTGAAGGAACTCAGCTGAACGCTGGGACGCAACCGGGCTGAGCGGCGTCCATCGAAGGCTCGCCGCACCACCGCACAACGGCCAGGAGCCCCGCTCGATCGTGAGCGGGGCTCCTCAACGGTTGTCGGAACCGACGCTCAGCCGGGCATCTCGGTGTAGTCGGCCGGGGCCGTGATCTCGACGGGCTCGTTGTACTTCGACACCAGCATCTCGAGTTCGGTGGAGGTGCCGCTGACCTCCGTGCTCATCAGCATCTTCACCATGCGGCCCTCCGAGTCGAGCCAGGTCTCGTAGTTCGTGATCTTGGCGGCGGACGCGCTGGCACCGGCCACCTTCGACAGGTCGAGATCGATCCGATAGTGGTCGGCCTGCACCCCGTTGATGGCCTCGGAGCCGACCAACTCGACCTTGGCGATCGCTCCCTTGTTGTCGCGCATCCACTGGGTCTGGTCGGTCTGGGACAGATCCATCGACTGGGTGGCGCTCTCGGGCATCTTCACCCACCCCGTCGGAGCCTTCATGAAGAACTTTCCGTCGATCATGATCAGCTCGGTCGCGGTCTCGCCACCCATGGTGATGTGCATGGCGGTGGTGCGCCCGGCATCGGCTTTGACGACGCCCTGCATGGTCGTCTTCTTGCCCCCTGTGGTGGTGGTCATGTCGAGGGTGTAGCTGGTGACCGACTGCATCGCCGTCGTCACCTTCTCGACGAACGCGTCGGGGGTGAGTGCGGTACCTGCGGGAGCGGCCGGTGATGCGGCGGTACCTGCCGGTGCGGCTGTGGTGGTGGTGGTCGCGGCGGCGCTGCACCCACTGAGTAGGGCGAGAGAGGCGGTGAGGCCGACGATCACGCGCGGCAGAAGCATGGAACGTCCTTTGGAACGGAGGGGTTTGGGCACGCCAAGTATTTCATGGCGCGGGGCCACGCACCGTCCGCGAGACTACAATCGGCCAGCCGCTGCGGCCTGGTTGCGCCCGGCCATAGGCTTGCGGACGTCTGGCAAGATGAGCCATCGCAGCACACCCCTCGACCCGTGGAGGTACCCATGACGGAGCCCATGTCGGTTCGGCTGTGCACGGCAGAGGACCTTCCGGCACTCAGCCGGCGTGAGCCGCATCCGAATGCGCACTACGCCGATGGTCACTACCAGCGCCAGCAGCAGGGCGACTACCTGTTCGCGCTGGCCCTGCGAGACTCCGAACTGCTGGGCACCAGCGTGCTGGACTGCCGCGGCGACAACCTGCTGCAGCCCGAACTGAAGAGCCTGTGGGTCTACCCCGAGCACCGCCGGCAGGGTGCCGCCCGCGCCCTGACCCGCTACCTCGAAGAGCAGGCGCTCGACCTCGGCTTCGACGAGATCTTTCTTCGGGTCGATCCGCAGAATGCGGCGGCCATTCCGATGTACATCTCCCTCGACTACACCCCCACCGGTGACCACCACCTGACCACCTACGAGTACGTGGACGGCCTGGGCGCGACCCATTCGCGCGAACAGATGGACGCCATCTACCGCAAGTCGCTGCGACTGCTGCGCGGGTAGGCCGGCGCGTCCGCTCGTCCGCGCGTCCGCACGATCGCCGCACCCCTCACCCCGCAGCACCCGCCGAGGTACCGCTCGCCCAACTATTTGGCGCTCGCGGAGCTTGGCGAGCCCCAAGTAGTTGGACGAGCACCAATTGTGTTGGGCGTGCAACCGGGCGCCCTGCTACGTGCCCGCCGGAAGCCAGGGACGCATCGCCAAGGTATGTGGGACTCGCCGCTCCAGCTCACCGGGTTGGCGCAGCACGTCCTTGCCCCACCGCAGCACGAAGTACCCCTGCGCCTCGAGCGCCGCTTGCCGCTCACGCGCGTTGCGGACCGCCACGACGGGCGAGACCCCGAACTCACCGTCGTATTTGCCCTCACCGTCGTACTCGCCGACGACTCTCTTGCCACGCCACAGGAAGTCCGCTCGGGCGATGAACTCGCCCGTAGCCGAGAAGATCTGCGCCTGGATCTCGGGCACCGGCAGTCCCGCCATCACGATGCGAGCCCGACTCTCGGATTCGGGTGGGCTCTCGCTGAGCGGATCCGCGAACAGGATCGCCCGTTCGGCCTTGCGACAGCCGTACCGGTCGGACGCCGCGGCGAGCAACGCCTCTCGATCCACCCCCGCACGCAGCGCCGCATCGGTGATCATGACCGCTTCGGGGAAGGGCACGGTGCAGGCAAGATCGACCACGGTTCGAAGCAGCGAGGTGACCGGCAGCCCGTCCACGAAGACGACCTCTTCGCTGGTCAGCGAGGCGGCCCGCGCATGCACGTGCGCGGATTTGTTGCCGTGGCCGCCGAACGTTCTGACCACCTCGACGAGCGTCAGCGGAGACGCCAGGGTCGGCAGACCGTGGATGAGGGCCGCCGATCGGTGACTGAACCAGGTGCCGACGTTCAGGTAGAGCGCGGTTGCCTCGATCGCTCGTCGTAACCGCTGACCCGGCTGCAGTTCAGCGGCCGGCGCAACCACTCCGCGCCGCACCCTGACCAGGTCGCCCGCACCGACTCTGCGTGCGATCCGCGCGTAATCGAGGTCGTTGCCGACCAGCTCTCGGGTGGGATGGAACTCCATGCCCTCATCACACGACCGGCGCGCTGCGACTGTTCAGATTCGCTGCCCCCGGTGCGGCCGGACGCATTCCGCTCGGCCAACTATTTGCCGCTCGCGAAGCTCCGAAGTTGTCAACCTGGTGTGGACAGTTCGCGAGTGTTGATGCCGGTGGGTCCGACGGTGGGGGCTCGGGGTGCTTGTCGGAAGCGGTTGGGGTGTGCGGCGTGGTAGGCGTCGAGTTGTGCTTGCCGTCGGGCTTGGTCGGTGGCGACGGTGCCGTGGTAGACGGCAGCCGGGGTGTAGTAGCCGATGCCGGAGTGTCTGTGGTGGTTGGCGTATCGATCGAGGAAAGCTTGTGTCCAGGCGCGGGCGTGGTCGATGTCATCGAACCGGGGTGGGTGGTCGATGTCGTATTTGATGGTTTTAAACATGGATTCGGAAAACGGGTTGTCGTTGCTGACGCGCGGACGGGAGAACGATCCGGTGACGTGGTGGTCGTTGAAGACGCCGGCCAGGTCGGCTGAGCGCATCGCGGAGCCGTTATCGGCATGGACGACATCCACGTGGCCGTGTTGCTGGAACGCGCGCCGGAAGAGCCTTTTGGCGGCGTGGCTGGTGGTAGTGGGTTCGATCAGCCAGCCGGTCGGGAAGCGAGAGTAGACGTCGAGGATCAGCATCAACTGGTAACACTCGAGGCCTTCTGGGCCGCCGCACAACTCGGTCGCGTCCCAGGACCACAGTTGGTTCGGTCGGAACGCCTGCGCGGTCGGAGCGGGCCGTTTCCGGCGTGATCCGCTGCCTTGGCTCCGTTGCCGGCGGCGATCCCCGACCAGGTTCTCGGATCGGGCGATCCGGTAGAACGTGGCTTGCGAACAGCTCACCTGCCCGGCATCGAAACTGCGCCAATAGGTTTGCACGACCGACAGCTCGGCGTATTCATCCGCCACCAGCGACTCGATCACTTGGGCCCGCTCGGCCTCGGCCAGGGCCGCCGGCTGGTGCCGGTCACGATGCGGCACCGGCTCCGGCACCCGCCGATCGTGACAATAACCCCTGGTCAACCGATAGAAAGAGGCGCGTGGCAGGCCAGTGACACGACAGGCTCGGCTAATCGTCCAGCCCGCCGTCGTTGACAGCGCTGAGACCGCGTCGGTCAGGACAACTTGAGCCGCTTCAGCCATGACGCGTACTCGGTCGCGGACATCAACGCCGGCGGGATCTGCGAATCCGGTTCCGAGCTCGTCGTGATCCCTCCAAGAGCTCGAACGCTTTTCCCAGGATCTCGGTTGCCGCTTCGGCCTGAGCGGTCTTGCGCCGCAGCGTTTCATTCTCGGCCCGCAATCGAGCCAACTCGGCACGCATCTGACCCACATCCGAGCGGCTCGCCACCCGCTGCTGAGACTGCTCCAGCTCGCCGTTATCCCGCGCCCGCACCCACGCATAGACGGTGTTCCGATCCAGTCCGTACTCCCGCAATAGCCGCGTCTTCGCACCCCGCTCAACGCACCCATCCCACGCGCGCAAGAACTCCACCCGAAACTCCAACGAAAAGCGTCGATGCCCCCCAGCCGACATCCCCGGCTCCACACTGATCTGACCCACGCCCTGCCCTCCCACTCGCGAACTGTCTCACCCCCAGGTTGACAGCGGGGGAGCTTCGCGAGCGGCAAATAGTTAGGCGAGCGCCAGATGGACGGGCCCCGTCCCGCCGGTCAGTCGGCCTGGTCGAGCCCGACCGCCAGCACCGAGACGTGACCCCGGTGCCAGTCGAGGTCGAGCACCACGTGGCTCTGCTCCGGGCGGTAGTCCGAGAGCCACCCCTTCTGGGTGAGCGCGGTCACCGCCAGCTGGCCCAGATCGCCGACGTGGCGGCCACGCACCTGCAGCGTGGTGCCGTCCGCGAAGCAGATGCGGGCCAGCCCCTTCGAGGGGCCCGGCCGGATCGCCCGGAGCGGCACATGGCGACGGGTCACGTTGCCCAGCCGGTTCAGGAGTATCTGCACCGGCACCAGGCCGAACTCCTGCTCGACGCGTCGTCCCAGGTCGATCAGCTCACGGGCGTCCGAATCGGCCAAACCCAGGTGCGACTGCTCCGGCGCCGTCTCGTCGAAAGGCATCGTGCTGGTGCGCCGCGGGGGACGGCAGATCACCACTGTGACCGCCATGAGCGCACCCACGGCGGACAGGGCGACCAGCCACGTCATGCAGCAATGTTGCGCCCGAGGGAGGCGGCACGCAAGGGCTGAGCCCGATCAGCCCAGAATCTCGTGGCAACGACGCACGTCGTCCGTCATCTGCACGATCAGCGCGTCGATGCCCTCGAAGCGCACCTGGCCGCGGATTCGGGCCACGAAGTCGACGGCCACCGGCGCGTCGTACAGCTCGAGGTCGGAACGGTCCAGCACGTATGACTCGACCCGGCGTTGCACGCCGTCGAAGGTCGGGTTGGTGCCCACCGAGATGGCTGCCGGCCACGAGACCGGCTGCACCCCGTGCGGCAGCGGTTCACCGTGGGCGTCGCGCCCGTCCAGCCGGGTGAGCCGGCCGGCGTAGACGCCGTCCGCGGGGCAGGCGAGCAACGCCGGGACGGGCAGGTTCGCCGTCGGGAAGCCAAGTTCGCGGCCCCGGTGATCGCCGTGCCGCACCACCCCGCTGAACCGGAACGGACGCCCCAGATGCTCGGCGGCATGCGCCACGTCGCCCCGCAGCAGCGCCTGCCGGATCACCGTCGAACACGTCTCCTCATCGCCGAACCGCACCAGTCGCATGGCCTCGACCTCGAACCGTCCGGCGCCCAGGTCCTGCAGGGTCGAGACGTTGCCGGACGCGCGGTGGCCGAAGTGGAAGTTTTCCCCCACCACGATCAGCGATGGCTGGAGCGGCAGCAGCACCTCTTCGACGAACTGCTGCGGGGTGTGCAGTGCGAAAGCGGGGGTGAAGTCGATCACCTCGACCCGGTCGGCCCCCGCCTGCCTGAGCAGGGCGATGCGTTCGTCCAGGCCGGTGAGCAGCATCGGCCCCACCTGCGGACGCAGCACGCTGACCGGATGCGGCCAGAACGTGACGACCACCAGCGGAAGCTGCGGACGGCGGGCGTGCGCCTCGACGAGCACTTCGACGTGCCCGGGGTGCACGCCATCGAAGTTGCCGATGACCACCACCGTTTCGCTCACGGTGGACCACCCTAGTACCGCGACCACCGACCTTGGCCCGCGGCGCGACGCCCGGACGGCGCCCCGGTGCGTTCTGCTCGGTCGACAGCTGACCCGGTGAGCCGCCTCGGCCGCACGAGACCTCCGCCCGGACGACGCACATCAGGACAGACGCTGGTGGCCCACGGTCCAGCGAGTCAGCGCGAAAGAAACCTGTCGCCGGCGAGTGGTTGGATGGACGCATGGAATTCCGCTACTTGGGTCGTTCGGGGCTGAAGATCTCCGAAATCTGTTACGGCAACTGGCTGACGCATGGGTCGCAGGTCGAGAACGAGGCCGCCCTGGCGTGCGTGCGGGCCGCGCTCGACGTGGGCATCACCACGTTCGACACCGCCGACGTCTACGCCAACACCAAGGCCGAGAGCGTACTGGGTGAAGCGCTGACCGGCGAGCGGCGCGAATCGCTCGAGATCATGACCAAGGTGTACTGGCCGACCGGTCCGGGCGGTCACAACGACGTCGGGCTCAGCCGCAAACACATTCTGGAATCGATCAACGGTTCGCTGCGCCGGCTGAAGACCGACTACGTGGACGTCTACCAGGCGCACCGCTTCGACGTCGAGACGCCGCTGGAAGAGACCATGCAGGCCTTCGCCGACGTGGTGCGTCAGGGCAAGGCCCTCTACATCGGCGTCAGCGAATGGACCGCCGAGCAGATCCGGGCCGGCCATGCGCTGGCCGCTGACCTGGGTGTGCAGCTGATCTCGAACCAGCCCCAGTACTCGGCGCTGTGGCGGGTGATCGAGGGCGAGGTGGTGCCGACGTGCCGCGAGCTCGGCCTCTCGCAGGTGGTGTGGTCACCGGTGGCGCAGGGGGTGCTCACCGGCAAGTACCTGCCCGGCCAGCCGGTGCCCGAGGGCTCACGGGCCACCGACGAGAAAGGTGGCAAGAACATGATCAGCCGGTTCATGGACGACGCCATTCTCGAACGGGTGCAGAAGCTGAAGCCGATCGCGTCCGATCTGGGGCTCACCATGGCGCAACTGGCCCTGGCCTGGGTGCTGGCCAACGACAATGTGGCGTGCGCCATCGTGGGCGCCTCGCGTCCCGAGCAGGTGACGGCGAATGCCGCGGCCTCGGGGGTGAAGCTCTCCGCCGACGTGCTGGCGGCGATCGATCAGGCACTGGGCGATCTGGTGGTCACCGACCCCGGTTTCACGGCGAAGAACGCACCAAAGACCCGTCCGGCCTGACCGGGACGCCCATCGCGCCACCGGTGGTCGCCGAGGGGCGCCCGTGGACGGCGCGCACCCCCGGCGGCTGGATCCCGACACGGAGAACGGAGCGAGGTGAATGTCTCCAGGCCTGGTGAGCGCCTGAGCGCCGCCGACGCCTCCAATGTGACCATCGATGCCACCGACCAGGTGAACGTCTTCCTGCTGGCCGGCATCCTGGGCGCCGGGGGCTTCGTGGGATCCGACGGCAGCCTCGATCTGGACAAGTTTGCGCGCCGACATCGACGCGCGGCTGCGCGATGCGTCGGCACCCGAACTCGCGCGGCTGTCGCGGCGCATCGTCACGCACGCCGGACGGCTGGTATGGCAACCGTGCGAGCCGAACCTGGTCTGGCACGTCCGATTGGCCGATCCGGGTTCGCCGCCTGGTGACCTCACCGGGCTCTGCGCGCGCCTGATGGTCCGGCCGCTGCCGGCCGACCGTCCGCGATGGGAACTGCTCGTCGTACCGGGCGCAGCCGGCGAGCCTCCGGGACTCGTGTTCCGTGCCCACCATGCGCTGGCCGACGGCGTGGCCGCGGTACGCCTGGCCGAGGCGCTGTTCGGTTCCAAGCCCTCGCCGTCGCACCCGCCCATTGCGGCATCGGACGGCCCGCCGACCCACGTCCGAGCGCGGCGTGCCGGGTGGCGGCAACTCGTCACCGGTGTCGCGCGCGTGGCTGCCATGGTGCGAGGCTCGGTCGGAGCGACGGTGCTGCTGGGGCCGATCGGTTCGTCGCGTGGCGTCGGTTTCGCCGAGGTGGATCTGGCCCCACTCGCGGAGGCCGCCAATCGCGCCGGTGGAACGGTCAACGACGCGCTGCTGGCGGCGGTGGCTGCCGCCGCCGTCGCCGGTCTGCGCGCCCGGGGCCAGCCGGTTCCGCCGGTGTTGCCGGCCAGCGTTCCGGTGTCGCTGCCGGAGCGGGCGGGATCAGGCAACGCGGTGGGCGTGATGATGGTCGAACTGCCCACTGACCAGCCCGACGCCACCGAACGCCTCGCCCGTATCGCACAGTCGACGCGGGCGGCCAAGAACGAGGCCCGCGCGTCCGGCACGTTCGAGCTCACCCGCACCCGGTGGGGGTCCCGGGTGTTCGCCCGGCTGGCTCGGCGTCAACGGTTCGTGGTGATGTTCGTCACCAACGTCCGCGGCCCGGCGACCGGCCTCGCGATCGGCGGAGCGCCCCTGCTGCACGCCTGGCCCGTGACCCCCATTCAGGGCAACGTGCGCCTGGGGGTGTCGGCGCTGTCGTATCGCGGGCGGCTCGCGTGCTGCATCCACACTGACGCGGACGCACTCGATGCGGCGCTCGTCGCTGGTGAACTCAGCCGCGAGTTGGCCCTGCTTGCTGGCTGAACGCACCGGCGCTGTGTGACGGTCGCAGCGTCGAATATGGCCCTTCGGCGACGGTGGGAAGCAGTTTCGCGCCGGATCAGTTGCGCGGTCCCCGGCTGCGCAGATCCTCGTCAGGGTGCTCGAAGCGCATCGGCTTGTGCTGACGGCGGTTGAAGAGGAACATCGCCACGCTCAGCACCACGCCGATCCCGATCAACACCGCCGCAATGCCGTACTGCTCGAGCGAGCGGCCCGTCCATGGCCCGACGAGATAGGCGCAACTCAACGCACCGACGATCGGCAGCCAGCTCGGCGCGGTGAAGTGCTCGTGCTCGACCTTGTCCTTGCGCAGCACCAGCACCGAGATGTTGACCAGGGTGAACACCCCGAGCAGCAGCAGGGCCGTGGTACCGCCCAGTTGCGACACCTGGCCGACGAAGGTGATCAGGCCGACCGCCAGCAGGGTGGTGAAGCCGATCGCGATCCATGGGGTACGGCGCCGTTCGAGCACCCGTCCGAAGATCGGCGGCAGCACGCCCTCGTTGGCCATGCCGTACAGCAGTCGGGAGGCCATCAGCATGTTGATCAGCGCCGAGTTGGCGACGGCGAACATCGAGATGAACGGGAATACCGCACCGATCGGCAGGTCGGGGGCGCCGGTCTGCACCACCAGCAGCAACGGCGTCGCCCCCGCTTTCGACAACTCGCCGGCCGGCACCAGCGCGACCGCGGACACCGAGACCAGCACGTAGATCACCCCGGTGATGGTCAGCCCGGTCAGCATGATGCGCGGAAAGATCTTCGAGGGCTCCTTGGTCTCTTCGGCCATGTTGACCGAATCCTCGAAGCCGACCATGGCGAAGAACGCCAACGACGTGGCGGTGGTGACCGCGATGAAGATGCCCTTGTCCGCAGGGGTGTCGAAGACCGTGACCCGGGAGAAGTCGGCGCGACCCTGCGACATGGCGTAGACCGCCACGAACACCACCAGCAGCAGACCGGACAGTTCGACGCAGGTGAGCACCACGTTGGCCTTGACGCTCTCACCCACGCCGCGCAGGTTGACCAGCCCGATCAGCAGCATGAACCCGATGGCCACCAGCAGCGTCACCCAATCGGAGGTCCCGAGGCCCAAACCCTTCTGCAGGTTCTCGGCGAACGCGCGGGCGGCGGTGGACGCGGAGGTGATGCCCGAGGTCATCACGGTGAACGCCACCAGAAAGGTCAGGAAATGGATGCCGAAGGCGCGGTGGGTGTAGAGCGCGGCGCCGGCCGCCTGCGGATACTTGGTGACCAGCTCCAGGTAGCTGTAGGCCGTGATGGTTGCGACCACGAACGCGATCAGGAACGGCAGCCACACCACACCACCGACCTCGGCGGCCACCACGCCGGTGAGCGCGTAGATGCCGGTGCCGAGAATGTCGCCGACGATGAACAGCAGCAGCAGGCCCGGGCCCATCACCCGTTTGAGTTCGTTCGGACGCTCGGTTGTTTCAGTGGCTGACACGTCGCACCTCCGTCGGATCGATGACCAACAGTGCATCCGCTGGACCTGCCGCGACAAGGCCCTCACCCCAAAGGGTGCACCCTTGCACCCTGGGACGGCATGGACGAGTTGCCCTACCGGTGCCGGGAATGTAGCCCCCGGGGGATCGGGAATCGGGGTGATCGCGGTGATCGGGAATCGGGGACGGTTCTCGCGGTGAGCGGGAATAGGGGACGGTTCTCGCGGTGATCAGGAATCGGGGACGGTTCTCGCGGTGATCAGGAATGAGGAACCGTCCCCCATTCCTGATCACCGCCCGGCACGGCACCGGTCAGAGCAGGCTGAGCCGCTCCACCAGGTCCAGTGCCTGCCGGGTGAGCGGCGTTGCGGGCGTTCCCGGCTGGCTGAGCAGCTCCGCCACCTCGGCCAGCCGATGCTCGCGGACGGCCCGGCGCAAGCCCGCCTCCAGCGGCAACGGATCGGCGGGCAGTTCGGCTGCGGGAACGGTCAGCCAACCCGGACGGCGTCCGCCCGCGGGCCACCGGTCGGCCAGGGAGGCACCGGGAGTGCATGCCGAGCCGGGCGCGAGGGGCTGCCAGTCGACCAGCGGAGCGAGCGCGGCCAGCGCGGTGAACACGAAGCTGGTGTGATAGGTAGACAGCACCACGGCGTCGCCCTCGTCCAGGCCGGCGGCACCGTCGGCCAGACCCAGGGTCAGGGACGGCAGTGTGCCCACGGCCTTCGCGACGTCGCGCACCACCGCCAGGGCAGCACTCTCGACCGGGCCGGCGGGCACCGCCAGAAACGGCCAGGTGAGCAAAAGTTCCCCGGCCAGGTCGTAGTCGTCCTCATCCAGGGCGCCGGCCAGCGCCGAGCGTGCCTGCGCGATCAGCCGCGGCTTCCAGGCCTCCGGCACGCCGCCGGGATCGCGACCGAAATCGGTCGCGTACATCAGGGCATGGGTGAAGGCGTAGTGGTCGTCGCGGGTGCCGTGCAACAGGTCGATCTCGTGGGCCAGCACCGTCCCCGCAACGTCGTCGGAGGTGATCTCGCGCCGTCCGGTGAGCATGCCGAGCAGCCACAGCCGTTCGAGTCGCCGGTGCGGGTGCAATTCACGACCCTGGGCGGCGCGGGCGGCGAAAGCGGTGCGCAGCAGGGCGTCCACGCGCGCGGACCGATGCTGCTCGTGCAGCACCAGATAGGGCACCGCCAGCTCGAACGAGGCGGACGCGTGCAGGGCGAGCGCCGCGAGGGTTCGCGGGTCGACGGCCACCTGCGCGAGTCGGGCGGCGAGCCGCACCGAGGCGTCCGAACGATGGTGCGGATGCAGGATGCGCAGCAGGATCGCGGACTCGGCGACCACCTTGGCCACGCTCGCACCGGCCTTGGCGAGCGCGGCATCATCGGTGGCGAGCGCGACGTCCAGGGCCCGTTCGCACATGTCGAGACCGCGGTCGATCCAGCCGGCCTCGATCGGCTGGACGGACGGCGCCGGCCTGGTCGACGACCCGGCCGGCGAGGTGAGCGTGCAGGTCATCCGATCCGGCCGGCCCCGAGCTTGGTGTTCAGCTCGCGCAGGTTGACCGTGAGTTCCTTGATCAGGTCGTCGTGCAGGTCGAAACCGCGCCACTTGAACAGCCGGAAGTCGCTGCCGCACCAGCGGATCCAGCCGTCGTCGTCGTAGAGCGTTCCGCCGAGCTCGCTGACCGTCTCGCCGATCGCCTTGAAGTCGATCGCACGAGCGAAGTTGCTCGCCAGCTTCGCATCGACTTCTTCGTTGGGCATGCCGCCTCCTTGGGTGGGGCCCGGTTGTTCGAGCCACCCCGCAAGAGGATGCGCCGTGCCCCGCTGATACCCGCTGGTTGGACTAGACCAGCACGGCCAGCGGGACGGCGCGACCGCCGTCCGGACGGTAGAGGGCGAGCAGCCGATCGCCGTGCAGCAGGGCGGTGGGGTCGGCGGGCAGGGTGAGCGCCAGGGGACGTCCGTAGCCGACGTCGCGGGCCTGCTCGTCGCCTAGTTCGACGACGCAGAAGCTGCGCCTGGCCACCTCGGCGAGCCCGATCAGTTCCAAACGGTGTGACTGCTCGGCGGTCAGCTGTTCAGGGCTGAGCGCTTCGGTGAGGTCGAAGCCACCGACCCGGGTGCGGCGCAGCGCCGTCAGGTGGCCGCCGGTGCCCAGCGCGGCCCCCAGATCGCGGGCCAGGGCCCGAATGTAGGTGCCCGAACCGCAGTCGACCACCACGTCGAGGTCGACCAGCGCGAGGTCGCCGGCGTTGCTGTCGCGGCGGGACAGCACCTCGAACCGCTGGACGCTCACCGGTCGGCCGGCCAGCTGAACGTCCTGGCCCTTGCGGACCAGGGCATACGCGCGTTGACCGTTCACCTTGATCGCCGAGACGCTAGACGGCACCTGGACGATGTCGCCCCGCAGCGGCCGCAGCGCCGCCTCGATCGC
This sequence comes from Micropruina sp., assembly GCA_016711205.1. Lineage (GTDB taxonomy): Bacteria > Actinomycetota > Actinomycetes > Propionibacteriales > Propionibacteriaceae > Micropruina. The sequence goes on from JADJTM010000001.1 coordinate 1,795,926, forward strand.
CTCGTCGCTGACGCCGGACGCTCCACGTTCGGCGGTGAACTCGCCGTCGGCGTCATCGGTGTTGGTGGCCTGACCCAGCCGGATCGTGGCCCGATATGTCTTGGTGGTGAGGGCGAGGTGGCCGAGCAGCCGGGTGCCGCGGCCGACGCCGATCACCAGCACACCGGTCGCCATCGGGTCGAGGGTGCCGGCGTGACCGACCTTGCGAGTGCCGAGCAGCCGGCGGCAGCGCCCCACGACCTGGTGCGAGGTCCAGCCGGTCGGCTTGTCGACGACCAGGATGCCGCTGTCACTCACCCGCTCAGGGTAGTGGCGGTTGAGAACCGCAGGGAACGGCTGCCCCGGTTCAGAGCGCCAGAGGCATCTTGCACGCTCCTGCACCTGACCGAACCACGCCTGCCCGAAGACGTCCGGCACGCACCCGCCCGCCACGGTCGCGGGCAAGTCCCTCAGTCCTGCTCGTCGTCCGCCTTCTTGTACGGGTCGGCGTCGCCGGCGTACGACGCGGTGGCCGCCTGGGCCGCCACCGCCTCGTCCGCCGCCTTGGCCCGGGCCAGGGCCTCGGTGATCTGCGTGGCCGTCTCGGGCACCGCGTCCAGCACGAACGCGATCGTCGGGGTGAACTTCATGCCCAACTGCTTGCCGACCGTGGAACGGATCAGCCCCCGTGCCGACTCCAGCGCCGCAGCCGTGTCGGCCAGGGCCTGCTCGTCACCCAGCACGGTGTAGAACACCGTGCCTTCGCGACCATCGCCGGTGAGCCGGACGTCGGTGATCGTGACGAAGCCGAGGCGGGGATCCTTGATCCGCCGCTCCAGCATCTCGGCCACGATCACCTTGATCTGCTCGGCCACCTTGATATAGCGCGGGTTACCCATGTCAGTCCCTCGGCTTCTCGACCATCTCGAAGGTCTCGATCACGTCGTCGATCTTGATGTCGGAGTAGTTGGACAGCGTCATGCCGCACTCGAACCCCTCGCGCACCTCGGTGACGTCGTCACGCTCACGCCGCAGCGAGGCGATGGACGTTTCGGTGACCACGACCCCGTCGCGGATCAGCCGCGCCTTGTTGTTGCGCCGGATCGACCCGTCGATCACCATGCAGCCCGCGATCGTGCCGAACTTGGACGAGCGGAAGATCTCGCGGATCTGCGCCTGACCGCTGACCTTCTCTTCGAAGATCGGCTTGAGCATGCCCTTCAGCGCTGCCTCGACATCGTCGATGGCGGCGTAGATCACCGAGTAGTAACGGATGTCGACGCCGGCCGAATCCGCCATCTGGGTGGCCTTGCCCTGCGGCCGCACGTTGAAGCCGATGATCACCGCATCGGATGCCTCGGCGAGCGACACGTTGGTCTCGGTGATCGCACCGACACCGCGGTCGATCACCCGCAGGCTGACCTCGTCACCGATGTCGATAGCCGCCAACGCGTCCTCGAGCGCCTCGACCGAACCGGCCGAATCGCCCTTGAGGATGAGCTTGAGCTCTTGGGTCTCGCCCTTCTCGAGCTGCTCGAACAACTGGTCGAGGGTCTTGCGCCGGGTGGTCTTGGCCAGCATTGCCGCCCGCTGCCGCGACTCACGCTTGTCGGCGATCTGTCGGGCCATGCGGTCGTCCTCGACAACCAGGAAGTTGTCGCCGGCACCAGGCACCGAGGTCAGGCCGAGCACCTGCACCGGCATCGAGGGCGGTGCCTCGGTGACCTGCTCGCCCTGGTCGTTGATCATCGCCCGGACGCGGCCGTGGGCCGGACCGGCCACGATCGAGTCACCGGTGCGCAGCGTGCCGCGATGCACCAGGACCGTGGCCACCGGACCGCGGCCCTTGTCGAGGTGCGCCTCGATGGCAACACCCTGCGCGGGCATGTCGGGATTGGCTCGCAGGTCGAGCGACGCGTCGGCGGTCAGCACGATCGCCTCGAGCAGTTCGTCCAGACCGGAACGCGCCGTCGCCGACACGTCGACGAACATGGTGTCGCCGCCGTACTCCTCGGGCACCAGGCCGTATTCGGTGAGCTGGCCGCGCACCTTGGTCGGGTCGGCGGACTCCTTGTCGATCTTGTTGACCGCCACCACGATCGGCACCTCGGCCGCCTTGGCGTGGTTGAGCGCCTCGATGGTCTGCGGCATCACCCCGTCGTCGGCGGCCACCACCAGCACGGCGATGTCGGTCGACTTGGCACCGCGGGCACGCATGGCGGTGAACGCCTCGTGGCCCGGGGTGTCGATGAAGGTGATCTTGCGCTCCTGGCCGTCCACCTCGGTGGCGACCTGGTAGGCGCCGATCGCCTGAGTGATGCCACCGGCCTCGCCGGCGACCACGTTGGTGTTGCGGATGGCGTCCAGCAGTTTGGTCTTGCCGTGGTCGACGTGGCCCATCACGGTGACGGCCGGCGGACGCGGCGCGAGGTCTTCTTCGCCACCCTCGTCCTCACCGAACTCGATGTCGAAGCTCTCCAGCAGTTCGCGGTCCTCGTCCTCGGGCGAGATCACCTCGATGGTGTAGTTGAGCTCGGCACCCAGCACCTGCAGCGTGTCGTCGGCCACCGACTGGGTGGCGTTGACCATCTCGCCCAGGTTGAACAGCACCTGCACCAGGGACGCCGGATCGACGCCGATCTTCTCGGCCAGATCGGACAGCGACGCACCGCGCCGGAGCCGGACCGTCGATCCGTCACCTTGCCGGATCCGCACGCCACCTATCGACGGCGCCTCCATCTGGTCGAATTCCTGCCTGCGTTGCTTCTTGCTCTTGCGGCCGCGCTTGGCGGGACCGCCGGCGCGACCGAACGCGCCCTGGGTGCCGGAACCACCGCGGCCACCACGGCCGCGTCCACCGCCACCGGTGGGCGGACCGCCGGGAGCGCCGCGGCCCGGGCCGGCGTTGCCGCCGAAGCCGCCGCCGGGACGTCCGGCACCGCCACCGGGACGAGCGCCCGGCCCGCCGAAGCCGGGCCGGCCACCGCCGCCGGTGCGGGTCTGGCCGCCACCGAGGCCTGGGTTGGCCGTGCGGGGCATCATGGCCGGGTTCGGACGTGGCATGCCGGGAACCCCCGGACGCGCACCCGCGGGACGCGGCGCTCCGGGAACACCGGGACGAGCGCCCGGGCGAGCGTCAGGACGCCCGCCCGGCGCGGTGCCGGTGCCGGTGCCCTCGCCGCGGTTGTGGCGTGGTGCCGGGACGCGGGCTCGGCTGGGTGGACGGTTTGACGTCGCTGGACCCTGCCGTGGCCTCGGCTGATGCCGATGCAGATGCAGCTGGCGCCTGGGCGGCCGGGGCCGGGGCGGGAGCCGCCTGGGCGGCCGGGGCCGGGGCCGGAGCGGCGGGTGCGGCCGGGGCCGAGGAACTGGTCGACTGGGCGGCGGCTGCTTGAGCAGCCGGGGCCGCGGCGGCGGGCGCGGTGCCCGGAGCCGAGGGACGAGCACCCGGGCGCGGCGCGGCGGGCGTCGTGGACGTGGTCGCCGGGGCGGCCGAAGCCGAGCCCGCCGCGGCGGCGGGTGCCTGGGCACCCGGACGCTGGCCGGAATCGGGCCGTGCTGCCGGTGCCTTGGGGGTTGCCTGAGCGGGGGCGCTGGCCGCCTTCTCTGACGACATGCGCTCGTTGAGCCGCCGTACGACCGGCGGTTCGATGGTGGAAGAAGCCGAGCGGACGAACTCGCCCATGTCATTCAGCTTCTTCAGAAGATCTTTGCTTTCGAGTCCGAGCTCTTTCGCAAGCTCGTAGACGCGGACCTTGGCCACTACTCTCCTTCAGGCCCGCGAGGTGCGCAGGCCAGTTAGTTGTTGTTGCTCATTTCGAGGTTTTCATCGAGTGGTCATGAGCGTGAGCCCACTTTCTGGTTTGGGATCCGACCGGATCGGCGGAGGCGCACCCACGAGTGTATCGCCGCAGCCCTCGATTCACCCAACCGAGGGCTCGTCCGGACGGGCGGCCAACGCGGTCAGCACCTCACGGAGTGCGGCCCCGTCCAGGGTGCGGCGCAGTCCCCGCGCGATCGCCCGGGTTTTCAGCGCCCGTTCGGCGCACGGGGCGTGCAGATAGACGCCCCGTCCGGGCAGCCGCTGACGCTGATCCACCGTGACGGAGTCTGCGCCGTTCCAGACCAGCCGGATCAGCGTGCGCTTGTCGGCCCGCTCGCGGCAGCCGGCGCACATGCGTTGGGGCGATGTCATAGCCCGTTCAGGCTACCGGTCAGCACTCACAGTGCGTGCACAGCCGACGTCCAGAGTGCCCCCAGCGTCGAGGAGTTCGGTAGAGACATCGAGCAGTACTCATAGCGGAGCGGAGGTGGTCACTGGCAGCACGAGATCGACTGATTCCTCTTTCCCGACCCGGCCGTCATCCCCCCGACGGCCGGGTTCAGTCGTGTCTGGCTGCTTGCGGTGATGCACACGGCGGGCGCATTGGAAGGGTGAGTGGCGCCGGACTGGGAGCGCCTCTCGGCGCGTGGCCGCTCGCAGCGGCAAGTGTTGGAGCCCGGGGCTACCGCAGTCCGGCGCCGAGCACGAATATAGCCCCCGGAAGCCCTGACCCAAACCCGCCGGACCCTCGGCAGTGCCCGCGCCGGTGCCGAGGCCTCGATCAGCTGAGCCGGCCCTCGCGCCACAATGCCGCGGCCGCGGTCAGGTCGGCCGCCATCTCTTGCAGTTTCGTGGCACGCAGCAACGCCTCGTGGCCCGCGATCTCGGACGTCCCCGATGAGGTCACGGCACTCAGGGCAGCGGCCCGTTCCAGGGCGACCGCGAAATCACCCTCGAACGCCCCGCGCAGAATGTCGTCGGCGACCCGGCGGACGTCGGCGGGCGTCGGCGGGTCGATACCGGCCACCACGTGATTCGGTTCGGTGAACCGGACCCCCGCGGAATAGGCGCGCGCCACCCCGTCCGAATCGGTACGCATCCACTCGCGTAGAAAGTACAGCCGCCACAGCGCGCCCGGCAGGCTGCGTGGCGGTCGCGACGACCACAGGTCGGCGAGCGTCGAGATGCCGATCTCGTCGACGATCTCCATCAACCGCATGGTGATGGACGGGTCGTCGCCGGCCCGTCCGGTGTGCAGCAGCACCCGCGCGGTCTCGTGCGCAGCGTGCAGCCGGGCGATCGGATCGTCGCCCTCCCCCATCAGTTCGAGCATGGCCGGGTCGCGGAATGCCGGACGACGCGGTGGTCGGTTCTCGTTGGACATCGCCGTTCAGCGTAGTCGTTGGGCCGCCGGCGGGTCCTGCTGGGATGCGGTGAGCGGCTTCGGCGGGTCACTGCGAGGGTGGGTGGACGGGTTCACAGATGCCGCACAGGTTGGCGCCAGCGCCCTGCCAGCCCGGTCCGGCTGACTGGTGATCAACAGGCGATACGGCCACACCACCAGGAGAGACACACCACGGATGGACAACAAGCAGAAGACCGGATTGGCGATCGGCGGGGCCGTGATCGCGGCGGGCGCCGTGTTCGGCGTCTCCTACGCGCTCGGCAGCAGCAGCGGTGGCTCCGACACCGCACAGGCGGTGCCCACGGCCCAGAGTACCGAGAGCGGGCGCCCGGGTGGGGGCGGTGGCGGCGGCATGGGCACGAGCGAACTCGCGTCCGCGCTGGCCGAGAAGCTCGATGCGGACGAGACCAAGATCACCGAGGCGATCCAGGCGGTGATGGGCGCCACCCGGCCCAGCGGTGCACCCAGCGGCCGGCCGACGGACGGCGGACAGCCACCCTCCGACGCCGACCAGCCCGGCGACGGCACTCAGCCGAGCGCGCGCCCGTCCACGGGCGGTGATCGCTCGGGCATGGACGCCACCCTGGCCAAGGCGATCGCCGAGAAGCTCGGCATCGACGAGGCGAAGGTCACCAATGCGCTGCAAGAGGTGCGCGCCGAGCAGCAGGCCGGCCGCTCCTCCACGACCGCCTCACCGCAGCCCAGCGCGTCCGCGACCGCCTGACCGGGTGACCGCGCGGCGCGGCAACGACCTGACCAACGCGGCGGACGCTTCTCAGCCCCTGCACGGCGCGTGTTGACCGGGACCACCACGCCCGCCCGACCCCACAGACCCCCCGCCGGCCGAGCCGTCATCGCCGAAGTCCGCGATCGAGCCCCTGATCCCCTCCGACGGGCCCCACGTGAAGCGACCCGGCATCCACCTCGTAGGTGGTGCCGGGTCGTTGCCATCGACCGGCCAAAGACAGAGTGAGTCTGCGCACCGTCTGCGGTGCCCTGATTCACATCTTGTTGGCACACCCCCTACTCGGCCTGGGTGTCGGAGCGGATGTCGATGCGCCAGCCGGTCAGCCGGGCGGCGAGCCGGGCGTTCTGTCCCTCGCGTCCGATCGCCAGCGACAACTGGTAGTCGGGCACGATCACCCGGGCGGCCCGGGCGGTGGCGTCGGTGACGATCACCTTCGAAACCTTGGCTGGCGACAACGCCTCCTTGACGAACGCCGCGGGGTCGTCGGAGTAGTCGATGATGTCGATCTTCTCTTCGTTCAACTCGTGCATCACGGCGCGTACCCGCTGCCCCATCGGGCCGATGCAGGCACCTTTGGCCGACACGTCCGGGTTGTGCGAGATGACCGCGATCTTGCTGCGGTGGCCGGCCTCGCGAGCGATCGCCTTGATCTCGACGATGCCCTGCTCGATCTCGGGCACCTCAAGCTTGAACAACTTCTGCACCAGGTTGGGGTGGGTGCGCGAGACCACCACCTGAGGGCCGCGCAGTTCGCGCCGCACCGCCACCACGTAGACGCGCAGCCGCTTGCCGTGCGCGTAATCCTCGCCGGGCACCTGTTCGGCCTGCGGCATGATCGCCTCGATGCTGCCCAGGTCGACCCGGACGGTGCGCGAATCACGGTCCTGCTGCACCACGCCCAGCAGAATGTCGCCCTCGACGGCCGAGAAGTGGCCGTACTTGCGGTCGTCCTCGGCCTGCCGGATGCGCTGGTAGATCACCTGCCGGGCGGTGGTGGCGGCGACCCGTCCGAAGCCGGCGGGGGTGTCGTCGTACTCGCCGATCCTCTGCCCCTCCTCGTCGGTCTCGGGGGCGAACACCGTGACCCGGCCGCTCTTGCGATCGAGTTCGACCCGTGAGCCCGGCACGGCGTTGTCGGTCTTCTCGTACGCGTTCAGCATCGCGTCCTCGAGCGCGCCGATCAGCACGGCCATCGGAATCTCGCGGTCACGCTCCAGCGCGCGCAGGGCCTCCATGTCGATGTCCATCGGTCACTCCTCTTCGTCATCAAGGCGGCGGTTGAGTTCGACCTGCACCTGGGCGCGGGCCACCTGCGCCAGCGGCAGGGTCTGCTGGGCGCCGTCCACGTCGAGGGTGAGCAGGCCCTCAGCGATGGCGACGATGCGTCCGGTCCGCTCGCCGTCCGGGGTCTGCAGCGTGACCAGGCGCGTGACGTTGCGTCGATAGTGCTTCTCTTCGGTGAGCGGACGGCTGACGCCGCGCGAGCTGACCTCGAGGGTCCAGGGGTGGGTGCCCATGGCGGGGGCATCGTCCAGCGCGGCGCTGATGGCGCGGGTGGCGGTGGCGATCTCGTCCAGGGAGGGGCCACGGCCCTTGGGGCCGTCGCCGTCGAGAAAGATGCGCACCACCTTGCGGTGACCGGCGGGCAGCACCTCGACCCGGTCGACTTCGAGACCGCAGGAGGTGACGCTGGGGGCGACCAGCGAGGTGATGGTTGCCGGATCCATGGGGCGTTCCTCCTCGATGCGATTTTTCGGTGCAGTTGTGGGCCGGGGGCCGTTCATGGAGTTTAGCCGGTAGCGTCGGGGCGTGATCGGACGTCGGGCGCTGCTGCTCGGTGGCACGCTCGGTCTGGGCGCGTGGACGCTGGCGGGGTGCACGGTGGTCAACGTCACGCTGCCGTGGAATCCGCCCACGCCGTTGCCCATCGAGGCCGCCCCGGATGTACCGGCCCAGTTGGCGCGGTTGATCGCCCTGAGCAGCCACCTGCTGGATTCCGCCGAGAGCTGGAAGCTCAGCCGGCGCCAGGTGAGCAGCCTGGAATGGTTCGTCGAAGCGGTCGAGTTGCAGGGCCAGGTGGTGCTGTCGAGCGACCCGGCGAGGCGCCAGCGGGTGACCACGCCCCTGCCGTCCGCGGCGAAGGTGACCCAGTCGAGCGCCAAGGCGACCTACGCGACGCTGTCGACGCTGCTGCTCAAGCTGCAGGTGCAGCACCGGGCCCGGGCGTTGCCGGCCGGCGGACCGGCCGCGCTGCTGTGGGCATCGCTGGCAGCGTTCAGCGGCACGATGGCGACGCGGCTGCCGTCCGGTCTGGCGCACCGCGGCGACGACGGCACCGAGTTGACCCCCGACCTTACGTCCACCGGGCGCGACCAGGTGCTCGCCCTGTGCCTGCAGGCGGCCTACAGCTACGAGCTGGCCCTGGCTGCTCAGCTGACGGCGGGCGACGAGCATGCGCTGCAGCAACGACTGAAGGCGTGGCGAGGCCTGCGGGACCAGGTGCTCGCCCTCTCGCCGGGCGCGACCGCCGGCCCGCCGCCGATCGGGTATGAGCTTCGTCCGGCGAAGAACCGAGCGGGCGCCCTCGCGTTGGCGGTGCAGACCGAGACCGCGGCTCTACCGGTTTTCGGAGCGTGGCTGGCGGGCACGTCCGAGGCCGTCGAGCGCCGGATCGGGGTGGACGCCCTCGCCTCGTCCAATACCGTGTTGGTCGCCTTCGGCGGTACGGCGCTGCGCTGGCCCGGCTGGCCGAGCTGAGCCTCCGACGGGTAATGGGGACGGTTCTTTTCCCGTTCGGCGCGAAAGAACCAGCCAGCGAATGAGCTTGTCAACCGAGGTTAGTCGGATTCGACTGGTAATGGGGACGGTTCCTTTGCCGTTCGGCGCGAAAGAACCAGCCAGCGAATGAGCTCATCAACCGAGGTCCGTCGGATGTGAACGGGAAAGGAACCGTCCCCCATTATCGGTCGCCCCGTCTCCGTGGCCCCCATGCCCTCAGGGCCAGTAAGTCCAGAAGGTGTCCCAGGCCAGCTTGATCGCCAGGGCGCCGACCACCAGCAGAAACACCGTGCGGACGAAGCCGTTGCCGCGGCTCAGCGCCGTCCTGGCACCGAGGTAGCCGCCGGTCAGGTTGGCCAGGCCCATCACCAGGCCGAGTCCCCACAGAATGTTGCCGGTGATCGTGAACGCCACGATCGCGGACGCGTTCGTGGTCAGGTTCGCCACCTTGGCCAGGGCGCTGGACGCCAGGAAGTCGTAGCCGATCACCGACACCAGCGCGATGACGAAGAAGGTGCCGGTGCCCGGGCCGATGAAGCCGTCCCACAGGCCCACCACCAGCCCGATCAGGGCCATCCGCAGCCGGGCATCGTTGCCGGCGTGCTTGAGGGTGCTGTGCAACCCCAGGTGCGGACGCCGCCACGTGTACCAGCCCACACTGACCACTGCGAACAGCACCAGGGGGGTGAAGTGCTGCCGGGGCAGGAAGTGGGTCAGCTGGGCGCCCGACCACGAGCCGGCCGCCGCCAGCACCAGCAACGGCCACGCGAGCGTCCAGTCGACCCGGATGGTGCGCAGGTAGGTGGCGCTCGCCGTCAGCGTGCCCAGAAACGACGGCACCTTGTTCGTGCCCGCGATGGTCGCCACCGGGGTGTCCGAGGGCAGCCCGATCAGCAGCGCCGGCAGCTGGATCAGGCCGCCGCCGCCCACCACCGCGTCCACCCAGCCGGCGAAGAACGAGGCCAGCACGAGCAGGACCAGCGTGAGCAGCGGCAGCTCCAAGCCGGTGATCATGGTCCGGCGGCCGACTGGTCTCGACCAGCGGTCGACGGAATCACGGCAGCAGCAGCGCGATCAACTGCTCGGCGGCCTCGTCCGCACGCAGCTCGGTGCGCTCGCCGGTGGCGCGGTCACGCACCTCGACCAGGCCGTCGGCGAGACCCCGTCCGACGACGACCGCGGTCGGCATGCCGAGGATCTCGGCGTCGGTGAACTTGACCCCCGGGCTGGCCTTGCGGTCGTCCAGCAGCACCTCGACACCGGCCGCCGACAGCTCCAACGCCAGCTTCTCTGCAAAGTCGGACACGGTGGCGTCCTTGCCGGTGGCGAGAATCTGGACGTCGAACGGCGCCAGTTCACGCGGCCAGACCAGCCCGCGCTCGTCCGAGCTCGATTCGGCGACCGCCGCCACCGCGCGCGAGACCCCCACGCCGTAGGAGCCCATCGTGACGGTGACCAGCTTGCCCTGCTCGTTGAGCACCTTCAGGCCCAGCGCCTCGGCGTACTTGCGGCCGAGTTGAAAGATGTGACCCATCTCGATGCCGCGGGCCAGCGACAGCGGGCCCGAGCCGTCCGGCGCCGGGTCGCCCTCGCGCACCTCGGCCACGTCGATCACGCCGTCGGGGGTGAAGTCGCGGCCGGCGACCAGGTCGATGACGTGGGTGTCGTAGGCGTTCGAACCGGTCACCCAGCGGGTGCCGGTGACCACCCGCGGATCGACCAGATACGGCACGCCGGCGGCCGAGTTCTCGCCCAACGACTCGGGGCCGATGTAGCCCTTCTTCAGTGCGGGGTTGGCGGCGAAGTCCTCGTCGCCGAACGGCAGCACCTCGGCCGGCGCGACCGCCGCCTCCAGCCGCTTCAGGTCGACCTCGCGGTCGCCGGGCAGCCCGATCGCCAGCGCCGTCCGCTTGCCGTCTGGCTGCAGCAGGGTGAACACCACGTTCTTCAGCGTGTCCGCCCCCGTCCACGGACGGTCCTCGCGCGGGTACTCGGCGTTCACCCGGTCGACCAGGGTCTGGATGGTCGGGGTGTCCGGGGTCGGGATGCGTTGGGGTGCGCCCACGTCGGCGTAGTCCAGCGGCTCGGGCGCCACCACCGTGACCGCCTCGACGTTGGCGGCATACCCGCCCGGTGAGCGGACGAAGGTGTCCTCGCCCGAGTCGGCGATCGCCAGGAACTCCTCCGAGGCCGAACCGCCCATCGCTCCGGACGTCGCCTGCACGATCACGAACTCGAGCCCCAGCCGGTTCATGATCGCGATGTAGGCCTCGCGATGCCGCTGGTAGCTGGCCTCCAGGCCCGCGTCGTCCACGTCGAAGGAGTAGGAGTCCTTCATCACGAACTCGCGGCCGCGCAGAATGCCCGCTCGGGGCCGGGCCTCGTCGCGGTACTTGGTCTGGATCTGGTACAGCGTCAGCGGCAGGTCCTTGTACGAGCTGTACAGGTCCTTGACCAGCAGGGTGAACATCTCCTCGTGCGTCGGGCCGAGCAGATAGTCGCCGCCCTTGCGGTCCTTGAGCCGGAAGAGGTTGGGGCCGTACTCGCTCCAGCGGTTGGTCGTCTCGTAGGGCTCCCGGGGCAGCAGGGCGGGGAACCGCACCTCTTGGGCGCCGATGGCGTCCATCTCGTCGCGGACGATGCGCTCCACCTTGGCGAGCACCTTCAACCCCAGCGGCAGCCAGCTGTAGATGCCGGGCGCCACCCGGCGGATGTAGCCGGCGCGGACCAGCCAGCGGTGGCTGGCGACCTCGGCGTCGGCGGGATCCTCACGCAGGGTGCGGACGAACAACTGGGACAGGCGGGTGATCACGTGACGTGGTACCTCTCTTGACGGACGAGCAGGGGTCAGCCTAGTGGCGTGTCGCCCAAGGGCCTCACCGTTCCGCGGCCCCCCGGGCCCGCAGCTCGCATCGTCCTGCCCGGTCGAACGACCCGTCGTGGCCCCGGTCGGCGTGCCGACTCGATCGGGCACCGATGGCCCTGCAGACCCAGTGGGCGCAGCGGGCGGGCATCAGACCCATGGGACGGATCCCCCGGCACCTCACCGTCCACGGGGTCGGGCATCAGGCCCAGTGGACGGATCCGCCGGTGCTTTCACCGTCCACGGTGAGAGTGGCGGGGTATCCGTCCAGTGATCCGGCGGGCACCCACCCACGCTGGACGCGCGCGCGGCCACCGTCCGCGACGGGCAGGATGGGCGAGCGTCGCACTCAGGAGGGCCGCATGGAGATACTGCTGCTGGTGGTCGGTTGCGTCAGCACCGTACTGCTGGTCACCGTGCTGGGCCGCCGGCTGCCGATCCCGGCGCCGCTGCTGCTGCTCGTGGTGGGTGCCGTGGCGTCGTACGAGCCGTGGGTTCCGCTGCCCGAACTCACTGCCGAGATGGCCCTCTTCGGCTTTCTGCCCCCGTTGCTCTACGCCGCCGCCGTGAACACCTCGCTGGTCGACTTCAAGGACAACCTGCCGGCGATCGGCTGGCTGTCGATCGGGTTCGTGCTGTTCTGCGCGCTGGGTGTTGCCCTGGTGATCACGGGCATGCTGCCGGTGCCCTTTGCGGCCGCCTTCGCCATCGGCGCGATCGTCGCCCCGCCGGACGCCGTCGCCGCCGTGGCGGTGGCCAGACGCGCCGGCCTGCCCCGCCGGGTGGTGACGATTCTCGAGGGCGAATCGCTGCTCAACGACGCCACCGCCCTGGTCACCCTACGGACGGCCGTCGCCGCCCTGGGCGCCACCGTCACCTTCACCGAGGTCGGCACCGACTTCGCCCTGGCCGTGATCGTCGGCCCGCTGGCGGGCTGGCTGGTGGCCATGGTGTCGATCGCGCTGTTCAGGGTGCTTGTCGAGCCGGTGATGAGCACGACGCTGACCTTTCTGATTCCGTTCGCGGCCTACGCGCTGGCCGAGGCGGTGCACTCCTCGGGGGTGCTGGCGGTGGTGGTGGCGGGCCTGATCGTCGGCCACGTCACGCCGAGCATGCGCTCGGCCCCGGCCCGGGTCGCGACCTGGATGAACTGGTCGACGATCCAGTACGTGCTCGAGCACACCGTGTTTCTGCTGATCGGCCTGCAGACCCAGCAGATCCTGGAGTCGGCCGCCGAGTATCCGGTGTCGAACCTCACCATCGCTCTCGCGGCCGGCGCGGTGCTGCTGGCCGTGATCGCGCTGCGCATCGGCTATGTGATGGCGGTGCGGCCCTTTCTGAGCCGGCGGCATCGTTCCCTGTCATGGCGCGAGGCGGCGATCATCGCGTGGGCGGGCATGCGCGGGGTGGTGACGCTCGCGGCCGCGCTGACTCTGCCGGCCGACACACCGCTGCGTCCGGTGCTGCTGTTGATCGCGCTGGTGACGGTGGCGGGCACCCTGCTCATCCACGGCCTCACGCTGCCGCTGCTGGCCCGGTGGCTGCGGGTCCGCGGACCCGATCCGCGCGAGGACGCCCTGCAGGAGGCGATGGTGACCCAGCGCTCGATCACGGCCGGTGTGGTGGCGCTCAAGGCCGCCGCCGGACCGGACGACGCCGAGCTGGTGACCCGGCAGAAGGAGTTGGCGAAGCGCCGGATCAACCTGCAGTGGGAGCGGCTCGGCCGGGCGAAGGAGGGCTCAGAGAGCAGCGCCATGGCCTACCGCCGGTTGCGGCTGGCGGCGATGGCGGGTGAGCGGGCCAAGCTGCTCGAGATCCGCGACCGGGGGTTCGCCGACCACGAGGTGCTCAGCACCCTGCTCGGCGAACTGGATGCCGAAGAAGCGACCCTGGTCACCCGCGAGGACCGCGAGCGCGAGGTGCGCGAGGCCCCGCCCCGCGTGGACGGGGACGCGCCCTGCGTCCATTTGGAGGAGGCGCCGGCCGAGGTCGACTTCGAGGCGCACGGCGAATGCGAGGACTGCGTCCGGCTGGGTGAGGAGCCCGTTGAGCTGCGCATGTGCCTGACCTGCGGGCACATCGCCTGCTGCGACTCCTCACCCGGCAAGCACGCCACCCTGCACTTTCGGCGCACCGGGCACCCGGTGATGCGCTCGATCGAGCCCGGCGAGCACTGGCGCTGGTGCTACATCGACCAGTTGCACGACGAGGGTCCGGACGACTGACGCGGGGCGCGCCTCCAGGGGGGTGGCCGGGTCAGTAGAAGTTCACCGTCACCCTGCCGTTGCCGAGCAGCGCGCGGTAGCCCACGATCGGAAGCGTGACGAACCACAGGCGTCCGGTGGTGTCGCGCACGTTGAAGCGCACCTTGGTGCGCGCCACCGCCTCCACCACACCCACCGTCAGCAGCTTGGGCTTCGCCTTGGACCACTGGGCCCCGCTGGTGGTGCGGTACGACACCGAACTCATGCGCAGGGTCACGCCTGAGGGCTTGCGCACCCACAGCGCGCAGCCGGACGGCTTGAGCGAGTTCTGCTTCAGGCACCACGCGTACTTGGCGCTGACCGCCTTGACGATCGCCGACTTGCCGGACGAACTCAGCGTCGCGTTGCGCGTCGAGGGAGTGAGATCCTGCAGATCGGACACCGTCAGCGCCTTGGTGGCGACCGCGTAGTACTTGTTGGCCGATGCCACCGGGTAGACGCCGGGGAACAGCGACACCACGTCCGAGCCCGGCCGCTGGCCGGCCAGCGTGACCGCCACATTGGACACCGAGGACACGTCGACGTCGGCTGAGACCCGTTCGAGCCGCAGCACCCCGGCGACCTTGGTCACGGCGAAGGTGGTGCTCACCGGCTTGCCGTTCAGCGAGTAGCTGGCGCTCACCCTGGTGGCGTTCTCGTCGCTGACCTCGGGCACCGAGACGTCGCTCAGCTTGCCGGCCGTGGTCTTGGCCAACACCTTGTCGGTCAGCATGGTGGTGTCGGTGGGCGCCACCGCAGCCATGCTCAGCGCGGCCTGGGAGTCGCCGCTGCCCAGCGCCTCCAGGTACGCGGTGACGAGATCGGACGGCTTCGGCGCGGCCGGCACGGTTGGAGCATTCGAGGCCGACACCGTGGGCTGCGGTGTCGGGGTGGTGGTGTTGGCGCGCTGCACGACCAGCGCCGTACCGCCGATCAGCGCCACCCCGACGACACCGCCGACCACCCCGAGCACGGCCTTGTTGGACCGTCGCGGCTGGTTCGGCCCACCCTGGCCGGACGGCGGGTAGCTCCACGGCGGCTGGCCCGACGCGCCCGGCTGAGACGTCCACCCCGCCGGCGGTTGCTGAGCGCCCATGAGGGGTTGGCTCCACCCCGTGGACGGCTGCTGGCCCGGCTGCGTCCAGCCCTGATCGGCGGATGGTGCGCCGGCGTAGGGCGCGCTCGAACCTGCTGGTGGGTATGGCGGCGTGCCGTAGCCGGCGGAGCCCGGTGGCGGGCCGCCGTATGCATTGCCCTGCTGGGTGCCGGCCAACGGGACACTGCCCTGCTGCCATCCGGCGGCAGGCAGTGGCTGCGTTCCCCCAGGACCGCGCGGATGCTGGCCCGGCTCTTGCTGACCCCAACCCGGTTGCTGCTGCCCGGGGGTCTGTTGACCCCAACTCGGTTGCGGAGCGGAATACGTGCCGCCGGTCAGCTGCGCGCCGGTCGGCGGTTGGCCGGCGGGAGGTTGGCCGGTGGGCGGTTGGCCCGTCGGCGGCTGGCCCCAGCCGGCCTGCACCGGCGGCGTGGCCCCGGTGAACGGTTGGCCCCCGGGCTGCTGCGGCGGGGTCGGCGGCGGCCAGCCGCCGGGCTGGTTGCCGCCGGGCTGGTTGCCGAAGTTCTGTGGTGGCTGGTGCGGCTGCTGGGCGTCCCGCCCGTTCTCGCCCGGCACCGATCCGTTCTGACTCACCTGCGTCCTCCCCCCGGTGCGCGCAGTCTACGGCTCGGCAGGTCCCAGGGCACCCGTGCTCGTCGTATCCTCTGCAGCATGCCCGACCAGCCGCCCACCCCCCGCTGGCCGGCGTGGGTCTACGGCGACGGGGATGAGCCTGATCCACGGTTCAGTCTCGCCAATGAGCGCACGTTCCTGGCCTGGATCCGCACCGGGCTCGCCTTCGTCACCGCCGGACTGGGCATCGCCGCCCTCGCGCACTTCGCCCCCGAGACCGGCAGGCGGTTCACCATCGCGGCCATCGTCATGCTGTGCTGCGGAGTGGTCTGCGGCTTCACCGGATTCGGACGGTGGGCCCGCAACGAACGAGCCATGCGGCTGGGCACCCCGCTGGCCGCACCCTCGGCGCTGCCCGTGCTGTCGGTGATTCTGCTGCTGATCGCCGGCCTCGCCGCCTTCAGCCTGGTCGGCTGATGACGCCGGACGATCCTGGCCAGCATCGGCAGAGGCCGTGGAACAGTGGGCTGCAGCCGGAGCGTACGTCCCTGGCCTGGCAGCGGGTCAACCTGGCGGGCCTCGCGGCCACCCTCGTGAGCGCCCGGATGTTGATCGAGACCCATGCCACGCTCGGCTACATCGTCGCCGTGGTGGGCGCCACGACGGCGGCGGCGCTGACGGTGGCGCACAGCCGCCGACTGCGGCGCACCAACCAAACCCTGTTCGACGTCCCCCCTGCCCGACGGACGCGTCCACGTGCTCGCGCTGGCCATGCTCGTTCTGGTGGCGGTCGTCGGCCTGATCTTCGTGCTGACCGACAGCGCATGAACGATCCGAACTTCTGTCGCCTGATCGACCGGGCCACGAGGTTTCTGAAATCACCCGGGGCAGTGCCGTGGGTAGCCGGCGTGTCGCGGGGTGAGGGTCGCGCGAGTGTCAGGATTTCAGAATCAATCCTGGGGCAGTACGCAGCCCACCTGGCGACGCAGCTCGTCCAGCACCGTCATCACGGCGATCGAATCGTCCAAAGTGAGCCGCGGACTCTCGGTCAGTCCCTCGCGGACGCAGCGCTGCAACTCGAGGGCCTGAAAGTGCATGCCGCGCGAGGTGCGGTCGGGCTCGAAGGTCTCGACCAGCTGCTGCCGGCCGCTGTAGCGGCGCACCGTCGTCCAGTTGTAGAAGGCACCGTCGAGTTCGAGGTAGCCGTCGGTGCCGATCACCACCCCCCGCGACGGGCCGGCGCTGAGCATCGTGGTGTGACCGTTGGAGCGCGCCTCGCCGGCGTGGGTCAGGATGAACGACACCTCGGCATCCACGCCGGTGGCGAGTCAGGCTGCCCCGCGCCACGATCTCGGACGGCGCGCCGAGCAGATCGAGCGCGAACGACACGTTGTAGACGCCGAGGTCGAGCAGGGCACCGCCGGCCAGGTCAGGGTTGTGCAGCCGGCCCTTGGGGTCGGCGTTCAGATGCTGGCTGTGGTCGGTGATCACGGCCCGCACCTCACCGATCGATCCGTCGGCGATGCGCGCGCGGACGAAGTCGGTGGAGGGCAGAAAGCGGGTCCACATGGCCTCCATCGCGAACACCCCGGCGGCGCGTGCGGCGTCGGCAACCCGGCGCGCCTCGGCGGCGGTCACGGTGAACGCCTTCTCGACCAGCACCGGCTTGCCGGCCGCGATGGCCAGCAAGGCGTGCTCGGCGTGAAAGTTGTGCGTGGTGCTCACATAGATGGCGTCCACCTCGGGGTCGGCGACCAGGGCGTCGTAGCCCTGATGAGCAGTGGGAATGCCGAAGCGGTCGGCAAAGGCCCGGGCCCGGGCACCGTCCCTGGCCCCGACCGCCTGCACCGGCAACCCTTCGGCGAGCAGGTTCTCGGTGAAGATGGCGGCGATGCCGCCGGCTCCGAGGATGCCCCAGCGGATGGCTGACTCCATGTCACGGTCTCCGATCAGGTTCAAGCCGGGTCACGGCCACCCGTGCCCCACGGTGGCGTTCGCCTGCAAACGCCCGGCAGAGCGGATCGCCACCTGCTGACCATACTGGGCCAGCCTGCGGTGAGCCCCCGCGCCGCACGAGCGTCGCGGCCCACCACGCCGGTTCACTCTGCGTGCTGGGCGGAGTCGGCATGAGCTCGTGTGGTTGCCGCCGCAGGCCGAATCGTGCGGAAGACAGCGTCCACGACTCCGTTGCGCACCAGCACTCCGGCCGCAACGGCGAAGTTGAACGGGGTCGCGACACGCGACCGATACGCCATCACCTCCAGCACGCCACCCAGCGCGAACTCGAAACCGATCCGCTGCTCCAGGGTGAGCTGCCCATCGTCGATGCCCAGCGCCTCGCACCAGGCGCCCCGGAGAGCGTCCTTGAGAAGCTGTCGAAGCGCCGCCGAGCTGTGCTCGCCGGCAACCAGGCAGAGCCGATCGAGGTTGGCGTCCAGGGCGGTCTTGCTGGCCGGGGCACCCGCGTCGCCGATGCTCACGGACGACAGGGCGGCCAGCAGCGCTTTCGGGTCAAGGGTGGCTTGGACGGCCTCCTCCGCCAACTCATCGATGCCCGAGTAGTGGTAGTAGAAGGTGTTCTTGTTCAGCTCTGCCGCTCGCACGACCTCCAGCACCGTCAGCTTGGCGTAGGGCCCAAGCGCAAGCAGTCGCCAGAAGGCGGCCACGAGCTTCTCTCGGGCGGTGCGGTCCTCGGCTGTGTATCTCGGGCGAGCCATTGCCTTCTCCTCCAACTGAGCCACTAATCGGTCACCAGCGACCCATCCGGCCGTTTATTTAGCCACAGTGGCCGATTATCGTGTGAGGTGGCTACGCAGACAACCCGGTAGGAGCGTCCATGGGACTCGATTGGTTCATGACGGTGTGGCCCTGGGTGGGCCTCGGGGCGGCGATCGTGCTGCTCATCCTGCTGTTCGCCACGCAATGGCTGCAGGCCGACCCAACCCGGTCGCGGTGGCGGGACCCCACCTGGATCGCCTGGCTGGCTGCGGTGGCCTACATGCTGCACAACGTCGAGGAATACGGCCTCGACTTCACCGGGACCACGCTCTCGTTCCCGGACGTGGTCGCAGGGCTGATGGGCTCCAGGCCCGGCTGGCTCTTCTTCGTGTGCGTGAACCTGTCGCTGGTCTGGGTGATGGGTCCCGCGGCGGCACTGTTGAGCCGCAGATACCCCGCGCTGGCCTTCGCGATGATCGGCGTTGAGGCGATCAACAGCCTCACCCACCTACCTGGCGCCATTGCACTGAGAAGCATCCAGGCGGGCTTTGTGACCGCACTCCTGCTCTTCGTGCCGCTGGTCGTCTGGGCCTTCGTGGGACTCACCGGAGGGGACCCTCCGGTGTTGCGCCGCTCGACGCTGTGGGGCTTCATCGCAATCGGCCTGCTCTACCATCTCGCGCTCTTCGCAACGATGCCGCTCTACGTGAGCGGAATCCTCGACGGAACCGGCATGGGACTGATGATGCTGGTGGCCGGCGGCGTCACGTTCGCACTGTGGCTTTGGCTGGCCAGACGGACGGACGCGCCGCACGGCGTGCCCGGGACTACGGCTCCAACACGCTTCTGACCCCACGCGCGAGCGCAATCGGACGATCGGCGTCAACGGGATGTTGCACCGGTCCTGCCCCCTCGCAGGCAAGCCGAACGTCAGTACAGCACCGTGGCGAACTCGCCGGCGATGGTGAATCCCGTGCGCAGGTACGTCTTCACCGCGCGGGTGTTGAAGTCGTTGACGTACAGCGACACCACGTCGTGGGATTCCAGAATCAGCCGGGTGGCCGTGCCCATCGCCGGCGCCGCCAGCCCCTGGCCGCGCAAGTGTGGTGCCAGCCACACACCCTGCACCTGGGCCACCCCGCCGCAACTGACCCCGACGTCCGCCTTGAACACGACGCGTCCGTCGGTGACGATGCCCCAGGCCCGTCCGGTGTGCACCAGGCTCTGGCAGTGGGCGCGGTAGCCGGCCCGTCCGCCCCCGCTCAGCGGGTCCACGCCGACCTCTTCGGTGTACATCGCCACCGCGGCGTCGAAGTAGCTGTCGAAGTCGTCCATGGTGACCTGCCGCACGGGGGCCTGCGGCACGGACGCGGGCACCGCGCGCGCGGTCATCAAGGGTTGCCGGGCTCGTACCTCACGCTGGGTGGCGTAGCTGCGTCCGCGCTGGCACAGCAGCTGGTGCAGTGCCAGGGTGACGCCCGATTCGCCGACGATGGCCTGGCACCAGCGGTGGGTGCCGATCGCGTCCGCGAACGCCCTGAGCGCCTGGTCACGTTCGCGGACGTCGCAGGGACCGAACACCGGCGCCAGGTTGGAGCCGGCGTGCAGCAGGTGCCGCGGCTGGTCGGCCGGCCACCCGTACAGCGTCGCGGGTGAGCCGGGCCAGAGCAGGCCCACCTCGACGCGCGAACTGACGAAGACGTTGGCCACCCGATCGGCCGCCAACAGGGTGCGGACCAGCGGCGCGTCGCGCGTGCCGAGAGCCCGCGCCCGCATCGAAGTCGGCTCAGCTCACCGAGACCATCGGAGCGCCCTCCGGCGACCCCTCGGGGGTCTCTTCGGCGATCCGGTTGGCCTCGGCGATCAAGGTTTCGACGATCTGGTCCTCGGGGACGGTCTTGATCACCTTGCCCTTGACGAAGATCTGGCCCTTGCCGTTGCCGGACGCGACACCCAGGTCGGCCTCGCGGGCCTCGCCGGGACCGTTGACGACGCAGCCCATCACGGCGACCCGCAACGGCACCTGCAGCCCCTCGAGACCCTTGGTGACCTCTTCGGCGAGGGTGTAGACGTCGACCTGAGCCCGTCCGCACGAGGGGCACGACACGATCTCGAGATGCCGCGGCCGCAGGTTCAGCGACTCCAGGATCTTGATGCCGACCTTGACCTCTTTGGCCGGCGGTGCCGACAGCGAGACCCGGATGGTGTCGCCGATGCCCTTGGCCAGCAACGCCCCGAAGGCGACTGATGACTTGATCGTGCCCTGAAAGGCCGGCCCGGCCTCGGTGACGCCGAGGTGCAACGGGTAGTCGCAGGCGTCCGAGAGCAGTTCGTAGGCCCGCACCATGATCACCGGGTCGTGGTGCTTGACCGAGATCTTGAAGTCGCGGAAACCGTGCTCCTCGAACAGCGAGGCCTCCCACAGCGCCGACTCGACCAGGGCCTCGGGGGTGGGGGCGCCGTACTTGTCCATGATGCGCTTGTCCAGCGAGCCGGCGTTGACGCCGATCCGGATCGACACCCCCGCTTCGGACGCCGCCCGCGCGATCTCTTTGACCTGATCGTCGAACTGGCGAATGTTGCCCGGATTCACCCGGACGGCCGCGCAACCCGCGTCGATCGCCGCGAACACGTACTTGGGCTGAAAGTGAATGTCGGCGATCACCGGGATCTGGCTCTTCTTGGCGATGATGTGCAGCACGTCGGCATCGTCCTGGCTGGGCACCGCGACCCGCACGATGTGGCACCCGGTCGCGGTCAGCTCGGCGATCTGCTGCAGGGTGCCGTTGATGTCGGTGGTCTTGGTGGTGGTCATCGACTGCACCGAGACCGGTGCGTCGCCACCGACCAGCACCTTGCCGACCGTGATCTGCCGGGTCGGACGGCGGGGCGCCAGCACGGGCGGCGGAGCGGCGGGCATTCCCAGGTTGACGGTCATGGACTCCTCGTTCGACAGCGTCCGGCGGCCTTGCGACCGCCAGCCGACAGCCTACCCGCGCGGACGGACGGGCGTGGGCCCGCGGGATCCCGCCCGCACTGCGGGATCAGGTCGGGGCGGGATCAGGTCGGGGGGTCAGCCGCGCATGGTGGCCAGATAGTCGCCGATGCGTCCGATCGCCTCGGTGAGCACGGACGCGTCCGGCAGGGTGACGAGCCGGAAGTGGTCGGGCTCGGGCCAGTTGAACCCGGTGCCGTGGGTGACCAGGATCTTCTCGGTGCGCAGCAGGTCGATCACGAACGCCTCGTCGTCGTCGATCGGGTACACCGCCGGATCGAGCCGTGGAAAGCAGTACAGGGCGCCGGCCGGCTCGACGCAGCTCACGCCGGGAATCTCGTTGAGCAGCCGCCAGGCCAGCTTGGACTGCTCGTAGAAGCGTCCGCCCGGCACGACCAGTTGGTTGACCGACTGGTAGCCGCCGAGTGCGGTCTGGATGGCGTGCTGGGCCGGCACGTTCGGGCACATGCGCATGTTCGACAGCAGGGTGAGCCCCTCCAGAAAGTCGCTGGCCAGGTGCTTGGGACCCGAGATCATCACCCAGCCGGCCCGGTAGCCGCACACCCGGTAGGCCTTGGACAGACCCGAGAAGGTGAGGCACAGCACGTCCTCGTGGGCGAAGTGGGCCGCGTGGTGGTGCACGGCGTCGTCGAAGATGATCTTCTCGTAGATCTCGTCGGCCAGCACCACCAGGTCGTGCCGGCGCGCGATCTCGACCAGGCCGCGCACGGTCTCTTCGCTGTAGACCGCACCGGTGGGGTTGTTCGGGTTGATGATCACCAGCGCCTGCGTGCGTTCGGTGACCTTGGCCTCGATCTCGGCCAGGTCGGGGTTCCAGCCGTTGCCCTCGTCACACAGGTAGTGCACCGGCGTGCCACCACACAGCGACACCGCGCCCGTCCACAACGGATAGTCGGGGGCGGGAACCAGAACCTCGTGGCCGTTGTCCAGCAATGCCTGCAGCACCATCATGATCAGTTCGGACACGCCGTTGCCGAGGTAGACGTCGTCGACGCCGGTGCGCGTCAGGCCCTTGGACTGGTAGTACTGCATGACCGCTGTGCGGGCCGAGTAGATGCCGCGCGAATCGGAGTAGCCCTGCGAGTGCGGCAGGTGGTGTGCCATGTCGGCCAGGATTCGCTCGGGTGCATCGAACCCGAACGGGGCGGTGTTGCCGATGTTGAGCTTGAGGATCTTGTGGCCCTCGGCCTCCAGCCGCTGCGCCTCGACCAGGATCGGACCCCGCACGTCGTAGCGGACGTGTTGCAGCTTCTTGGACTGGACGATGCGGCGCATGCACGCAAGTCTCGCAGCGCGCTGCCGTCCGTGGGTACCGAACACCGGACGGCGTGCCGGGGCATCGGAAATCGCACCCCGTCGGCGTCGGGCGCGATCCCGGACGCCGGAACGACGTGGCCGGACGGTGTTCAGGCCAGCCGGACGAGTTCGGCGAGCGTGACCGCGGTGCCGTCGTCGTGGCGGGCCTGCTGTGCGACGTGGGCCGCGCGCTCCGCGTAACCTCCGCTGCCGACGGAGGTGATCAGTCCCGCCAGCCGGGCACGCTGAGCGCGTGCAGCGGAACGGGAGCGGGACCGACGCCCAACGCGTGCAGTCGGCGGGCGTGATAGTGCTGGTCGAAAGCCGCCGGCACCGCGACCGATGGCACGCCGGCGTGCATGGCCGTCGCAGTGGTGCCGGCTCCCCCGTGGTGGATCACCCCGGCCAGCCGCGGAAACAGCGCATCGTGCGGCAGCGGGCCGATGGTGCAGACCAGATCGTCGACCAACCCCGGTTCGTCGCCGGTCAGGGCGGGTCAGCACCCGTCGTCCGGAGCGCCGGGCGGCGGCCACGATCCGGCCCAGCCAGCGCCGGCCGCCGGCGTCGGTGAGGCTGCCGACGCCCAAGTACACCGGGGGCGGCCCGGCGCGCAGAAACGAGGCCAGCGGGTCGGTGGGTGGCAGCGGCTCGGCAGCGACGGGGCGGATCGCGCCGGTCTGCACCACCGTGCCCGGCCAGTCGGACGCCGGGGGCACCAGCACCCGGTCGGCAGCCAGCAGCACCGGATGCTGATCGGCGGCGGAACTCACCGCCCGATCGCCGTGCAGCGGCAGTCCGTGTGCTGCCCGAAACACCGAGGACGTGGCCCGCGACAGTCCCGAAACCGCGTGCCAGTAACGTCGTGCGAACGCCAGGTCGAGGCTGCGG
The DNA here is from genome assembly GCA_016711205.1 of Micropruina sp. Lineage (GTDB taxonomy): Bacteria > Actinomycetota > Actinomycetes > Propionibacteriales > Propionibacteriaceae > Micropruina. The sequence continues at coordinate 1,819,352 of JADJTM010000001.1, forward strand.
AGACCACTGAACCAGCGGCCCTCGACGTGGCTCTCGCGCTGGGCGGTCGGCAGCACCGCGGTGTGCAGCACTGTCGCCATCAGGCAGCCGCGCTGCTCGACCAGCGCCAGGGCGGCATCGCGCGAGGCGACGCCGGTGACCACCAGTGACCCGGCCGCCACCTCGTCCAGTGCGTCGGCCAGCGGTTCGGCCAGCCCCGTGAGCCACCGGCGCAGCAGCATCGGCTGAGCCAGCGGCGTCCGCAGCGACAGGCGACCGAGCCAGCCGCTGCCGATGCGCTGCACCTCGTGCATCGCCGGGCCGATGCCACGAAAGCCGGCGCCGTAACCGCGCACCAGGTCGGCGTACTCGTCCACGGCGACCACGGTTGCGGAGCGTCCCCCGGCCACCATGGCTGCGGCCAGGATCGCCAGCGGCTCGACGTCGCCGCGCGACCCGATCGCCAGGAACGTGACCGGTGCCGTCATCGGACGGCTCGCCGGGGGTGGCCCACCACGAGCGCGCTCAGAACAGCTGCATCGGGCTGACGATGTCGGCCACGATCAGCGCCCCGCCGCTGAGGATCAGGAAACCCATCACCGCGTAGGCAACCGGCAGCAGTTGCGCGGTGTCGAAGTGCCCTGGGTCGGGACGCCGGAACAGCTTCGCCCAGCCGCGCCGGGCCGATTCCCACAGGGCGCCGGCGATGTGCCCGCCGTCCAGCGGAGGCAGCGGAACGAAGTTGAACAGGGCCAGGAACAGGTTGACCGACGCCAGCAGCGAGCCGAACAGCACCAGCTTGTCGGTGACCGTGATGGTGTCGTTGGCGACCACCTCACCGGCCGCTCGGCTGGCGCCGACGATGCTCAGCGGACCGTAGATGTCGCGCGGTTTGCCCTGCACCAGGTCGGCGACCACGTTGTACACCTTGACCGGAAACTGGATGATCGCCACCACGCTCTGGGTGGTCATCGTCCACATCTGCTGCACGGTCTCGAAGGGCCCGCCCTTGACCAGCACCGTGGTGGGGGTGATGCCGAACCAGCCGGCCGCGATGCGTTTGCTTGGGTCGAGGTTGTCCTGCACGCCGCTGATCACCGTGTGGACGGGGGCGAGCGCGACGCGCTGGCCGGCCCGTTCGACCACCAGCCGGGCCTCGCCGTCGAGGTTCGCCCGGATCAGCGCCTGCAACTGGGCGTAGTCGTTGATCGGCACGCCGTTGAACTCCACCACGGTGTCGCCGGGCCGGATGCCCGACGCGGCGGCCGGTGTGTCGGGCATGAAGCACGGCGTGCCTGCGGGTTGGTTCTCGCGCACGATGCACTGCTGGATCTGCGCGACCGTCGGCTGGGCCTGGTAGCTGCCGTGCAGGCCGAGGATCGCCCAGAAGAGCACGAACGCGATCAGCACGTTCATCATCGGGCCGCCGGCCATCACGATCAGCTTCTGCCACGTCTTCTTCTGGTAGAGCAACCGCTCGTTGGCGACGTCGTCGGGGGTGATCTCTTCCCACTCGTATGCGCGGGCGCCGTCGGCGAACCTGGTCAGCCGGTTGCCCTCGCCGGTGCGCTTCTGGCCGGGCGGATACATGCCGAGCAGCCGGACGAAGCCGCCGAGCGGAATCCCCTTGACGCCGTACTCGGTCTCGCCGCGGACGGTGGACCACATGGTCGGCCCGAACCCGACGAAGTACTGCGGCACCCGCACCCCGAAGCGTTTGGCGGGCAGCATGTGGCCGATCTCGTGCAATGCGATCGACAGCAGGATGCAGCCGAAGAACACCACCGCGAAGACCACGGTGACCAGGGCGTTCATCGGGCGACCTCGATCAGTTCGGCGGCCCGCCCGCGGGCCCACGCGTCGGCGGCGAGCACCGAATCGACGCTCAACCCGGCGGTGTTCGCGTCCCCGGTCAGGTGCTCGTCCACGACCGCTGTGACGGTGTCGACGATGCCCAGAAACCCGAGCCGACCGTCGCAGAAGGCGTCAACGCAGATCTCGTTGGCGGCGTTGTAGACGGCGGGGGCGGTGCCCGCGGCGCGTCCGCAGCGGCGGGCCAGTTCGACCGAGGGAAAAGCGTCCGAATCGAGCGGCTCGAAGTGCCAGTCGATCGGCCGGCTCCAGTCGAACGGACGGCACGCGCCCGGCAGCCGCTCGGGCCAGTTCAAGGCCAGCGCGATCGGCAGCTTCATGTCGGGAGGCGAGCATTGGGCGATCGTCGAGCCGTCGTGGAACTCGACCATCGAATGCACGTCGGACGTGGGGTGGACGACCACCTGGATCGCGTCCAGGTCGACGCCGTACAGCAGGGCGGCCTCCAGCAGTTCGAGACCCTTGTTCATCAGCGTCGCGGAGTTGATCGTGATGATCCGGCCCATGTTCCAGGTGGGGTGGGCGAGCGCCTGATCGGGGGTGACGTCGGTGAGCTGGTCTCGGGTGCGGCCGCGGAACGGGCCACCGGAGGCCGTCAGGATCAGCCGGCGCACCTCGTCGGAGCGTCCGGCGCGCAGGGCCTGGGCGAAGGCCGAGTGCTCGGAGTCGACCGCGACGATCTGCCCGGGCCGGGCGGCCGAGGTGACCAGTTCGCCGCCGATCACCAGCGACTCCTTGTTCGCCAGCGCCAGCGTGTTGCCGGCTGCGAGGGCGGCCAGGGTGGGTTCGAGGCCCGCGGCGCCGGTGATCGCGTTGACCACCACGTCGCAGGGCAGGGCGGCGAGGCGACCGGACGCGTCCGGGCCGGTCCAGACGGCGGTACTGGGCGGCAGCCGTCCGTCGAGGGCGGCCGCGGCCGCCGGGGTCGGGACGGCGACCACGTCGGGTGTGAACGCGTTCGCCTGCGCGATCAGGGCGTCGAGGTGCGCGCCGCCGGCCGACAGCCCGATCACGCGGAACCGGTCGGGATGTGCCTCGATCACCTCGAGGGTCTGGGAACCGATCGAACCGGTACTGCCCAGCAGCACAACGTCACGCACCGGGCAAGGCTACAGGGGTGGCGCAGCGCCACGGGCAGGGTCAAGGGGTTCGTCGCGCGGCCGTCGGTGCGCGGCAAACGTCCGCGCGCAGTGAGCCTCGCTGCGCGCAACGCCGCCGCAATCGAGGGCGGGTCAGCGCGCCATCAGCCACAGGCCCAGGAATGCGGCGCTCACACCCGCCAGCAGTCCCCCACCGGCGTGGAGCGCCGCTGCAGTGGGTCGTCCGGCCCGCAGCAGTCGCCAGCCCTCCACCGATGCGGTGCTGAACGTGGTGAAGCCGCCGCAGAAACCGGTGCCGGCGATGCTCACCCATTCCTCGGCGCCGGAATGAAAGGTGACCCAGCCACTGAACAGCCCCAACATCAGTGAGCCGACGGTGTTGATCGCGAGTGTGCCGATCGACATCGGCAGCGGGTTCACCCGGGCGATGACGGCGTCGGTGTGAAACCGGACCGCAGCACCCAGGCCGCCGGCCAGCGCCACCAGCAGCGCGATCACGGCGACATCCTGATCGCGATCAGGGTGCCGGCCCACGCGGCGACCAGCCCCAACAGCACGCTGC